>NZ_JACIAZ010000001.1:0-1469742 GCF_014195045.1 Rhizobium sp. BK591 | reverse complement strand
TCATCCTTGCTCCCAACGTTGGCATTGACCAGCACGTCGAGAGGCGAGACTGTCGCATCTCTAACTGGCCCAACTGTCGCATTACTAAATAGCCGCTACACCCAACTGTCGCATAAGATAGATTATGGAACATAAGGATGCCGTTTGATTACAAAGGCATACCTTCTTCATCCATCTCATAGGCCCACTCTTTTAAAATCGGCCTGCTCGAATTTGCGTCTTGACGATCCAGCGCATCGACGAGTTCACCGCGAACGTGACTCATAGAACAGCTGATCCCAGCCAATAGACTCTTTTGAAACCCATGTCTCGGACGGACGCGCACTTGGCGGCAACGTGCGGGTCAGAGTGTTGCTCGACGGGATTCGGCGGAAGCTCACCTGATCCGCTCGCCGTTGCTATTCCTCAAGTGTCGAGATGACTTTCGATGGTCTTTGCAGCTCCGAGGCGGCAGCGGTTGCTGCTGCATCGGCGGGGCCGCCGGAAACATGAACGGTCGGCGTTGCAAATTGAATGCCCTTTTCCGCGAATGTTTTCTTGAGCATGGCGAGCGCCTTTCGGCGAACGCCGAACTGTTCGCCGGGCTTCGTCATGAACTTCAGCCGAATCTGCACACCGTAATCCGCCATCTGCTCAATCCCCTGCATTTTTAGGGGTTCGATGATGTTGGGCCCGAGTTCGGCATCTTCGAGAAGCTCAACGCCGATGCGCTTGATGGTCTTGCGGACCTCCTCAAGGTCGCTGTCATAGTTCAGGGTGAGCGTAATGATATCGATGACCCAGTCGCGGCTTAGGTTTTGCACCGCGCCGAGTTCCCCGAAGGGAACGATGGTGACCGGACCGCGATGGTGTCGCAAGCGGATCGATCGCAACGAGAAACCTTCGACAGTCCCTTTATATTTCGCCGCCTGGATATATTCGCCGATGCGAAAGGCATCGTCGAACAGATAGAAGACGCCGGAGATGATGTCCTTGACGAGTGTTTGGGCACCGAAGCCGACGGCTATGCCGACGACACCGGCGCCCGCCAGCAGCGGTCCGATCTGAATGCCTACGGCATCCAGGATCATCAGGAAGCCGACAGCGCCGATCGCCAGGAAGAGTACATTGCGAAGAATGGGAAGGAGGGTATTCAACCGCTGACGCCGGCGCGCGTCGGGTCCCTCCTGATGTCCCGCCTGCACGCTTCGCGACGCCATCGCCATCTGACTGTCGATCAACGTGCTAGCGAGCTTCCAGATAACGTCGGTCACTAGCAGCACGATAACGATGCGAATTCCGGCGCGGATCAAACGCGTGGTCACCGTTTCGGCAGCGGCAAGGTCACTGAGATTGACATTCCATGCGCGGGCAATGAGCAGCGCAGCGACCACGATGAGAGCGTTCCGCAGCGTTTGCATGATAACGACGGACCATCCGACGATGGCCGGATCCTCGACCGCCTGCCCCTCCCCAGATTGAATAATGCGACGAATGATATCATGAGCCACCGAAACGGTCAGCGGCAGAAGCGCGATGACGACCACTGTCCAGAATGCACCGCGGAGACCGGAAACCCATAACAGCCACGAGAGCAGGATGCTCGCGCTGAAGCCAACACAGACCAGCCGGCTCACGGGTGGCCCGTCAGAACGATAGTGCCGCAGCCAGATCATAACGATCAAAGCGATTGAAACGACACCAAGCCATGCTGCGGTAAAGAGGTCGACCAAGATGGGTGAAGCTCGGATCGTCCCGATCACTTCAATGGTGGCCCAGCCAGCCGCCAGCACTGCGACGATTGCGAGGAGCCAGTAGTACCAGAACCAGGCAAGTGAGGTGACAAGCGTCAGAAGCCGCATATGCGGCAGGCGGGCGCCTGGCGCGATGACAATACGGCCCACGAGCACGCCAAGGCGCACCATGAGCGCGGCCGATAGCAGGATGAGCGCAATATCGCGAAACACGGCGGGCCATGGAAAGAGGATAAACGCGCCGAGGCTTCCGATCAGGTAACCGGCCAACGCGAGAAGACCCATTGAAAGCCGGGCTGCGTGGAGCTTGATCCGTTGCCGGACGGTGCCGGCGGGCGCGTTCAGCACAAAATGGAGCAGCCCTCGCCCTGACCACCAGGCCAGGCGCTGCGCAACGAACCCGCCGGCGACGAAGAGTATGACCGCCAAGATCAGGCCGACAGGTTCGATACGATCATCCGTTTGGAAGACCCGGATCGCCGACTGGATCTGCCCGGGAAGAGTTGGAACGGCATCGACGAGTGTGAGCAACCTCTGGCGCAAATCCTGTAGTGACGTCGCAATCGACGTCGGTGCCGCCTCTTGCGAGACTGCTACCGGCTGCGCCGCTTCCTGATTGCCCGGAACGATCCGATTGACCAGCGCTCGTCCGGAATCATCATTCGGCAATTCGATAATAACCCGGATCGGGGCCGAGGAATTGGTCGGCTCAGCCGCCGATGCGAGGTTTGCGCTCGCGAGCAGAAGCGTTGAAAATACCAGCGTCAGGAATGCGCACATTCTGTGGCGGGGATGACGGTCGTCGTTGATGCGCATGTGGCCGTGGTCCCTGCGACGTTGTCGTCACTTTTGCTGGGTTGGTCGAAACTTCGGACTTTGTGAAGCGTTGCACGACCAACGTCAATCGACGAACCGGTCTCGGGGCGCAGACTGCGAACCAACGGCCAGAAGGCGCTAGAGCATTTACGTTTTTCTCCCAATCACGGAAATGCTCTATCTCTTTGTTTTCACGCAATTCCGGAGGCAAAGCCGCTACGCACTTTTGCTGGAATTGCTCTAAGATCGCAAGCTTCTGAACCCTGCCCTGGTCTCCTGGCTGAAGAGTTCCGGCTCCTCCCAGGCGGCGAAGTGACCGCCCTTGGAGGCGCGGTTGTAGTAGATGAGCGTCGGATAGGCCTTGGACAGCCACTGCCTTGGCGGCTTGTAAACCTCTCCGGGAAACACCGTGACCGCCACCGGCACTTTGACGGGCGTGAGCTTCGCGCCCGACATGGCGTTTTCCCAATAGATGCGGCCGCTGGAGGGGCCGGTGTTCGTCAGCCAGTACAGGGTTATGTTGTCGAGAATGGCATCCTTGCCAAGCGCCTGTTCGGGGTCGCCGGCGGTAAACACCCAGTCGGCGATCTTGTCGTAAAGCCAGGCGGCAAGGCCGACCGGAGAATCCGCAATGCCGTAACCGATCGTCTCCGGCCGTGTACTCATGATCGCTGCGTAGCCAAAACCGTTGTTGAGGAAATCTCGAGCCTCGTCGAAGACGACTTTCTCATCCGCAGACAGGCTATCGGGCGCCGGCCCTCCATTTTTAAGCGCCTGGGCCGCGTCTGATGGGAGGGTCGTGGCACGTTCGACCCTGTTGACGTGGATCGCCAGCAGCCCATCGGGTGCCAGGCGACCCAAGGCGTCGCTGATGATTGCCCCCCAGTCGCCGCCCTGCGAGACATAGCGGTCATAGTTCAGTCGCTTCATCAGCACGTCCCAGGCAGCAGCGATCCGCTGAGGGTTCCAACCGGTTGCAGCAGGCTTTCCGGAGAAGCCGAATCCCGGGATCGACGGGATCACCAGGTGAAAGGCATCTTCCGCCGCGCCTCCATGCGCCGTCGGATCCGTGAGCGGCCCGATAACGTCAAGCAGTTCGAAGACCGACCCCGGCCAGCCGTGGGTCATGATCAGTGGCAGCGCGTTTTCGTGACGGGAACGGACATGGATGAAGTGGATGTCCAGTCCGTCGATATTGGTGAGAAACTGCGGGAAACTGTTCAGCCTGCTCTCCGCCTTCCGCCAGTCGTAGGACGACTGCCAGTAACGCACCAGTTCCTTCATCCTGTCGGGTTGGACGCCCTGCGAACGATCCATGACGGTTTCGCCGTCGGGCCAGCGCGTCGCGGCAAGACGCCGCCTGAGGTCTGCGAGCGCCGCCTCGGCGACTTCGGCCTTGAACGGTTGGATCTCCCCGGGTGTGGCGGCGACGACATCGGCAGCATCCGATGTGGGTGGAAGGAGAGCGGCAGACATGCCGGCCGCGGCAACCGCTAACAGCAGTGAGCGTCGTGACATATGTCCATGTTTCAGGGCGTGGCTATGCTTCAAAGAGGTCAGTGCCATGACACGTGTCCTTTCATGACATCGAGAGCCAACGGAGAGATATTCGACAAGGGCAAGCCCCAGATGACCACATAGGTCGCCACCTCGGACGCCCTGCCCTCGTCGATACTTCTTGCTGACGGGCGTTGAACCTAATCGGTTCGCGCTCCTCGTGCTCGTATTCGAGGAGTATCAGTTCTTCCTTATATTGTCGCGGTCGGCTGCCGGCGGCACCCCGGAAAAGTGAGAGGCACCCTCTCGTTGGAATATCCGCCTTGGGCAGCCGCGTTGCAGCGCCGCCGCCATCGAGAGGGTGCCTCTCACTTTCTCCGGCTACCGCGCGCTGACGCCGTGCTCAATTGTGTCAGGAGACAGCCGGCTCTGGGCTTTGGCTGACCGCCGTTCAGGAAAGGACCTCCTATGTCTAGGGACAAACCCGCAAATACGGCTGCATCGGTCGCAACAACTCCGACTTCCCGCACGTCTGAAACCATCGCTTCCCGAGAGGCCGCGCACGACGCCGTCGACTTCATCGAGATCGATGAGATCCTGACGCTGAGAAGGATGATTGTCCGAGCCCCGGCGCCGAAAGGCACCGTGCTTTTCCTGCATGGGTTTCCGGAAACGCTGACGGTCTGGAAGGACATCGCGACGATGCTTGCTCGCGACTACGACGTCCATGCCTTCGATTGGCCGGGCTACGGGCAGTCGTCGCGCCCGGTTCCTGAATTCTTTTCCTACGCGCCGAAGGCGTATGCCCAGGTGTTGAAAGCCTATCTCGAGCGGGCAGGCATCGACCGGTCGAACCTCGTGATCTATGCGACTGACATCGCCGCCCTCCCCGTTCTGTTGCTCGCTCTCGATGAGCCGACGATCGCCAGGCGGATCATCGTCGGAGACTTCGCGCCGTTCGACCGGCCGCAATACATGTGGGAGAACCTGCAGAACCTCAAAGCCGAGCCGACCGCCTCGCCGACGCGCGCCTACATGAACAAGACGAGCGACGAGATCCTTCAGAACGTGCACAGGCGCGGCCTCTCCCCCGCTGAGCAATTCGATCTACCTGTCGACGTCCAGCAAGACATGGCTCGCTCCTGGAGCCTCGACGGCGCGACGGCGGCAGATGCCTTCGCCCACTACTACGCGAATTTCACACGTGACCAGAACTTTCTCGAGGCCAACCTCGACCGGCTGAAGACGCCCGTGAGGGTGATCTGGGGCGAGAAGGACATCTACATCAGAAGCGAAATGGGCATCGAGTTCGCCGCCAAGATCGGTGCAAAAGTCGATACCCTGCCGGGCATCGGTCATTTCCCGCACCTTCAGAATCCGAAACAAACGGTTGAGGAAATCCACGCATCATTCAGATAATATTTGATTATCTTTATGGTTTGTCTGCACCCGCAACCGCGGCAGCGCCCAGTCGACGAAAGCCCGTACCTTCAAGGCGAGAAGCCCCTGGCGCGCGTAGACGATATGGATGGGCTGCGGTGCGCCGTCAAAGTCGCGCAAGATGGGAATGAGCGCGCCGGACGCCAGTTCGTCCGAAACCTGATAGTCGAACAGCCGCGCGATCCCTGCCCCGCCGACAGCCGCCGCAACACAATTCGCCGCGGTATTCACTTCCAGCCGGTTGCGGGGCACGGCCTCCATCGGCGTGCCGTCGACGTCGAATGTCCAGAAGAATGTCCGCTTGTTGAAGATGATCCCGTCGCGATGGATGAGATCGCCGGGACGCTCAGGCATGCCATGCCGCTTGATATAAGTGGGGCTCGCGCAGGTCAGCAGCCGGAACTCCCCGACCTTGGCGGCATGGAGGGAGCTGTCGGCGAGGTCGCCGAGACGGATCGCGATATCCACCTGCTCGGAGACGAGATCCACTGTGCGGTCGAGCGACAGAAGGTTCAGTGACACCTCCGGGTACTTCTCCATGAAGCTCAGCGCGACCGGCAGGACGTATCGGCTACCGTATTCGACCGGCGTCGTGATCGTCAGCACGCCTCGGGGCGTCTGGTATTCCCCGGACGCCCTTCGCTCGGCCTCCTCCAGATCCGCCATGATCTTTCGAGCCGCATCGACATAGTCGCGTCCGGCGTCCGTGAGCTGAAGATTGCGGCTGGTGCGGACGATGAGGTTCGCCCCAAGATGTCGTTCGAGCTCGGCCACCTTGCGGCTGACGCTCGGCAGTGGCGCGTTCAGCTTCCTGCTGCCGGCTGAGATGCTCCCGGCGTCGACGACCGCCAGCAATATGCGCATTGCTTCAAGACGATCCATCAGCCGCCGCCCATGAGATACCGCTTCTGTTTATTGTCGTACGAGTGTCGGACGTTCGCAACGTCCTCAACCGCACGCCCGCCAGATTACCACCTTGCGCCGAGCCGCAGGCCTAGTCGAGCAGCTTGCGTATGGCCATGATCCCCTTTGCCGCATCCGACCAGGACTGACGCCAGATCAACACGCCGACACTGAGGATGGTGGCGACAATGAACGGTATTGGCCCGATGAACCAGAACGCGGCTGCGACGGTGAAGTAGTAGGATCGGACGCCGACGCTGAACGATCGAAGCGCAGGGTTCAACACCAAAGTCAGAGCATTCGTCCAGCCGACAATGTCCCTGTCTTCATCGCGAGAGGGGCTCGCCCCGATCGCCGCCAGGCAGTAGTTGATCTGCCGGACCGCCCATATGAAATCGGATAGGCCCCGCAGCAGCGTCGCCATGATCAGGAGGACCTTGCACTGGAAAAACCAGGCGGGGTCCTGAGCCGCAAACATCGCAATCAGGCCACCCGATCCATAGTTCGGTTCCATGAAAAGCGCGCCGCTCAGCCCAACGATGACGATGAGATTGGCCGAGCCGAAGAAGGATGCCGAATTGATCGTGTGCCCGAGGATCGCGGCGTCGCCGATAAAGTTGTTGTCTCGCGTCAGCACCTCCCGCATCCAGGCCGCGCGAATGCGCACCATATCGACGGAAAGACTATCATTCTTCCTCGGCCACCCCACGGCCATCAAAGGCTCGACCGCCACCCAGACAAGAAGAAAGAAAACAATCGCCGCGACGTTCAGAAAATCCATGGTGCCCCCGAACTTTACGTGGATTTTCTGAAACACTACTTCGCGGCAGCGGCAGCTCCAAGCACGTATCGCCGCTCCCCGGGGTTCTTTCCGCCGGTTCCGCTGCCCGCCGGACGTGGGCTGCGGGCGATGTGCGTTCAAGCCTGCCATTCATCCGCCACAGATTGACCCCATCAAACATGGATCGCTGCCAAGCAAGGAAACGCTAGTCGGCGCTTGGAACCTCCCTGCTGTTGCGTCCGATGGAAACGCGGCTAAGATCTAAGATCTAAGATCTAAGATCTAGGATCGAGGGTGAAATGGTCGACCGCTTTGATCGAGCGTGTCGTATTTTTTCAAGAGCCGGGTGACGGGTTATTTGGCAGCATTGGCGAGCAGACTGGGGATGGCGAATGAACCTTGTCGACGGAGCTTTTGGAACCTCCGAATTTCCTCTCTCTGAAGAGGCTGGCATCTTCACCTGGGTGTTGGCGACCGACACGGTTTATGCGGATACGGCGCTGGCAAATCTCTTTGGCCTTGATCCGGAAGAGACCATCGCGGGGCTGCCGGTCATGCGATATCTCGACCGGATTCACCCGGACGACAAGCCATCCGTGGCCAAGGCGATTTCAGAATCGGTGATCACAGGAAATCCGTACCGCCATGACTACCGGGTGTTTGACCGAAGCGGGCAAATGGTCACCGTGGCCGCCTTCGGCCGGTGCTTCAGGGATGAAGCCGGAAACCCGTCGCAATATGCGGGCATCGTATTCCCGACGAACGAGCACATCCACCAAGACCACCAGAAGGACCAATTGTCTGTTCACTGCCGTGAGGCGCTGAAAATTGCGCAGTCATCCGGCCTGCAGGCGACGGCCAATGCGCTTGAAGCAATTCTCAAAGAGCTTGCCAAGCCGATGCCTTCGGACTTCGCGCAGATTCATTGAATCCTCCCAAGCGTTCGTTGTCGCATCCGACTCTCGGTGATCGCTATGGTTTGTGCGAGCCTTGCTTACCTCCCGTGCAAGGCGCTCTTCTCCAGGAGTGATCGATGTTGCAGTCATCGGCAATGCCTTGCGCGCATTGTAATCAGTGGCAAAGAAGGGCGGGCATTTCGAGGCGGCTCAACAGCGACCGTGTGACCCCTCCGAGACGAATTCGCGCAGTCTCGAATGACCGAATGCGCCCGCGACGAGTAAATCGGCCTTGCGTTCTGGGGCCATCGATTGAATGACGCTGGCTGGCGAGTCTCCCTTCGCTTGCATGGCCACGACGTCGACGGCAAAACCAGCTTTGCCGAATGCCGACGCAAGGTGGTCTCGACTGCGCTCGTCAATCTGCTTGTCGTCGGTGACGGAAATCAGGACAACGCGCGAGGCCTGTTCCAGAAGCAATCTGGCGCCTGTCAATGCCCTTGCGGCAGTGGCTCCTCCGTCCCAGACGACGGCGACAGCATCGATGCGGCCGCAGCAATTGTCCGTTGGCTGTAACGCAGCCAACGGGACGCCGACGGACGAGTCAGATGTTCCTCACTGCCGAGGTATCGCGGCACGCCGACTTTCGTCAGCACGTCTCGTCGACGATTGGATTGCGCAGGCTGCCAAGCCGATCGACCTCGACTTCGACCACGTCTCCCGGCTTCATCCAAAGCGGCGGATTGCGCTTGGCGCCGACCCCACCCGGCGTACCGCTGACGATGACGTCGCCGGCTTCGAGCCGGGTGAAGGCGGAGCAATATTCGATCTGGCGCGCAATATCGAAGATCATCTGGCTGAAGGTCGCGTCCTGCACCACCTCGCCGTTCAAGCGCGTCTGCAGCCGCAGCTCGCCAAGCGGGCCGAGTTCGCCCGGCGTCATCATCCATGGACCGAAGGCGCCGGTATCTGGAAAGTTCTTGCCCGGGGTGAACTGGTGCGTATGTCGCTGGAAGTCGCGGATGCTGCCGTCATTGTAGCATGCATAACCGGCGACATGGTTCATGGCTTCGGCGTACGGAATGTAGCGGCCGGGTTTGCCGATGATGACGGCCAGTTCGCCTTCAAAATCGAGTTCGGTCGAGACCTTCGGGCGTATGATCGGAGCGAGGTGTCCTGTCTGGCTATTGGCATAGCGGGCGAAGATGGTGGGGTTCTCCACCTCCGAACGGCCGGTTTCCTTGCGATGCATTTCGTAGTTCAGGCCGACGCAGAGGATTTTGTCGGGATTGGGAATGACCGGCAACCATTCGACCGCGTCGACAGGCGTGGCGGCCGCGGCAGCAGCGGCCTCGGCAACGCCGTCAAAGCCAGCAGCGACAGCCGATTTGAGGTCGGCATAGCGGGCCGAGAGCGCGGCGCCGACATCGAGGAAGCGTTCGCCTTCCACGACGCCCCAGGTCGTTCGGCCGGCGATCTTGACGGTGGACAATCTCATGACTTCTTCTCCTGTCTGTGATCAGAATTTCCTGCGCGCCGTTCAGACCCGCTGCATTTGTTCGGTGAAGCGCGTCATCCTGCCGAAGCGCTCGATGGTGCGGTCCGGGAAGATCAGCGCGAAGGCGGAAATTGCACCAATGATGAGGATGCCGGCGGTGAACAGCATGGCGTTCGCATAACCGGCAGCCACATGGTCGGGTCCTGCGGCCTGCACGATCATGCCGGTGACGGCGTTTGACGCGAGTGCGGAGATGGCGTTCGCCGAATAGATCACGACGATCAGCCGGCCGCGTTGGGCGGCGGGCGCCACGCTGCCGAGCGTGATCGGGCCGTAGATCGTCGTCAGGCTCGGCGCGGCAAAGGCGATCGCGATCAGTACCAGTTGCAGCGGGCCGCTCACATGAACGGAGGCGATGAGCGCCACGCCGCTGACAAGCAGTGCGTAACCAGAGGTGCTGCCGAGCGTCGTGCGCTTGCTGACGCCACTCTGCAGCATCCGCTGCGCAATCCATGAACCGACGAGCAGCAACGGAGACTGGAAGATGTAGACGGCCGAGATGACTGAACCGGTCTCAGTCTGCGAATAGCCGAGGCCTTGCTGCAGGAAGGGTGGCAGCCAGGTGGCCGACATGCCGACGATCCAGTAGGACATGGTGGACATGATGATGACGCCGATCACGGTCGGATCGAGCCAGAGCTTGCGGGCCGGAACCGGCGAATCTCCGACAGTGGCGCGAACTTTTTCATTCTCCGTGCCCGCATGCGGCCCTTCGCCGCCGATGAGCAGCCAGGCCGCGATCCAGACAATGCCGATGAGGCCGCAGAACAGGAAGCCCGAACGCCAGCCGTGGCTGACGATGATATAAGTGAGGATCGGACCGCCGGCGAGCAGGCCGACGCTGATGCCCTGCAGCACGACGGCGCTCGGCACACTGCGCTTTTCCGGGCTGAACCAGTTATGGCAGGCATGCAATGCCGTCGGCAGGCCGGGTCCCTCGCCAAGGCCGAGCAGGATGCGGCAGGCGATCAGGACCGTCACCGAACTGGTGAAATAGATCGGGATCTGGGCGATCGACCAGATCGCCGCCAGAATGACGAGGATCCACTTGACCGGCATGCGGCCGATCACGAAAAGGCCGACAAGGACGCCGGAGATCGAAAACAGCAAAAAGAAGCTGCTGCCGATCAGCCCGAACTGCTGTGGCGAAATCCCAAGCTCCTTCATCATCGGCACCGCCGACAGCCCGAAGACGAGCTTGTCGAAAAAGTTCAGCGTCTGGAACAGAAAGAGAAGGGCAAGAACGGCAAAGGGGCGCCATTTGCCTGAGGTAACAGTGGTTGGTTCGGTCATATCTTCCTCCCAGAAACCGATTGAACTTCAATGTGTGACAGGCCCTGCTCTTCAGGCGAGGCGAGCATGCAGATCCGCGATCTGCTGGCGAAGCGCCTGAACGTTCTGGGCAGCGCCGAAAACATAGTGGTCAGGACGCACCAGTGCGGCGATTGCGCCATGCCGGTCGAACCAAGCGGAAAGCACGCCATCCTTCTCGCGAAGGGCCGAGGGATCGACTGTCTCCGCACCTTCAGGGACGACGGTCTTGATCACGATCCCATCGATCTCCCCGGCAAATGCTTCTCCCTCCCCGGCCCCGATCCGGCGGCCGTCGAGGATGAGCCGCCAATTCGGGCCGGTGAAATGATCCAGCAGGCGCGTGGAAGCGCCTTCGACGATGGCGGGCTGCGGAAAGAGCAGCCCCCGCGCCGACGTTCCCGCCGCGGCAAGCAGACCTTCTTCGATCGGCGGAACGATTTCCTGGCGGGTAATGGTCGGCGGCTTGCCGCCGCCCTCGGCGAGAATGCGAGCATCGCGCGCGGCCGCTGCCGCCGGATCGCGTTCGCAGATCATCTGGCCGATCGCCTTGATCTTGCCGGTCAGGGTCTGCACGTGGCGCTTGCGCTCGACCGTATAGGTATCGAGCAGCGCTTCCGAGGATTGTCCCGTCAGCACGCGGTCCAGCCGCCAGACGAGATTGGAAACGTCGCGCAAGCCCTGGCACATGCCCTGCCCGATAAAGGGCGGCTGCTGGTGAGCGGCATCGCCGGCGATCAACACCCTGCCGCGGCGCCATTCATCGGCCACCAGCGCATGGAAGCGATAGGCAGCGGCGCGCCAGAGTTCGCCCTCTTCTGACGTGAGCCAGGGCGACAGCAACCGCCAGACGTTTTCGGATCTTTCCATTTCGCGCGGATTTTCGCCGGGCAGCAGCATGATTTCCCAACGGCGATGGTTCTTCGGCCCCATGATATAGCTGGTCGGCCGCGAGGGATCGCAGAATTGCGCCGAGGTCTGCGGCAGCTTGGTGAGTGCGGCATCATGCACTTGCACGTCCACCACCAGCCAGGGCTCGTCGAAGGTAAGATCCTCGAGCGTCATGCCGGACAGTTCGCGAACCCGGCTCGAAGCGCCGTCGCAACCGACCAGGTATTTTGCCGCGACCGTCCGGGACTTGCCGGAGGCGTCCCTCAGCGTTGCAACGACCTGATCGGCCTGCGGATCGAGATCGGTCATCTCGGTTCCGAGTTCGACCGTGACGCAATCGAAGCTTTCGGCATGCCGCCTGAGCACGGCCTCGACCGGAGGCTGGGTGAACACCATGCTTGGCGTGTAGCCGAGCGGATAGGGCGCGGGCACCATGTCGATGCGGCGAATGAGTTGCCCCTGTGCGCCGAAGTGCTGGGAAGCGGTGAAGGGCGCGATATGGGGCAGTACGTCGTCGGCGATGCCCATATTGTCGAAATGGCGCAGGATCTCGTGGTCGATGGCAATGGCGCGGGGCTTGTCATAGATGTCAGTCAGCCGGTCGACGATAAGAGTGGAATGACCGCGCGCGCCCAGCATGCCGGCAGCCACGGCGCCGGCCGGGCCGAAGCCGACCACCAGCACGTCATAACGATGGGAAATGTTGTTCTCGCTATTCAACGGAATGCCTCTGCTATGATGATGGCCGCGTCAGGCGCCGGAAAATCCGATGGAAATCTGTGCCTTCTTGCAGGCGTCGCTCTTGGGGGCGGCGATGCCCCAATGATCGGTGCGGCCCGGCGGCCAGACCCATTCGTCCGGACCCCGCACGCGATAATCATCGTCCACCTCCAGAACCTCAGCGGTGTATTCGACCACGACGCCCTGCGGATCGACGAAGTAAGCAAAGACATTGTCGCCCGGCCCGTGGCGGCCGACGCCCCAGCCGATCGGGTAACCGTGATCGACCACCCGGCCGGAGCCGCGCATGACCGATTCGAGATCGGGCATGAGGAAGGCGATATGGTTCAAACCGTTCACCGGCGCTTCCGCCAGCACGACGGCGTGGTGATCGTCATTGCAGCGCAGGAAGGCCATCAGCTTCGACCGGTCGGTCAGGCGGAAGCCCAGGACATCGCGGTAGAAATCCGAAAGGGCCTCGATGTCAGCGCTGTTGATATTGACGTGCGCGAGGCGTTCCGGCCGGTTGGCGACGACTGTGCCCGCCTTCCTGTCGTCGCCATAGACGAATTCCAGCACCGAACCCTGCGGCTCCCGAACGACGAAGCGCTCCCCGCCGGACGGTGCGTCGGCAGGTCCCGGCTCACGCATCGTGACGCATCCCGCCGCAACGGCCTTTGCAAAAAGCGACTTCAGATCTTCGGCGGAATGGACGCGGAACGTGATCTTGCGCAGTTCCGAGCGGTCGCTCGGCTTCAGTTCCAGCACATGGAAATCGTCGCCGGTCGCGGCGAGGAAAACCTTGCCGCCGGCTTCGGCGACCACGTCCAGTCCCCAGACCCGGCTATAAAAATCGACGGATGCAGCCAGGTCGGGCGTGCCGAGTTCGACGCTGCGCAGGGCGGTGACGGGAAAGTCGGACATCTGATCAAACCTCATCCAGGGCAAGGAAGGCCTGCGCGTTCCTGAAGGACAGCCGTTCGCGCAGTCCTGTGTCGGCGAAAGCGGCCTCGATGCGCGCAACGGGCTGCTGGTCGCGAAAATTGAAGGGGTAGTCCGTGCCGAGCAACACGCGTTCCTCTCCGAAAACTGAAACCAGGCGGCGCAGCGTGTCCGTATCGAAGACGAGAGAGTCGACGTAGAGCCGGCGGGCCTGTGCCGAGGGCGGTTCAGCCATCGTTTCCTTCAGAGCCGGGAAAGCCGCATAGCCCTGCTCCAGCCTCGGCAGAAGCGAGGCGAGCGTGCCGCCGCCATGGCTGAAGGCGATCCGTAGTTGGGGGAATTTCAACAGCAGCCCACCGGTGATCACCGAGGCCGCGGCCAGCCCCACATCGGTGGGATAGCCGAGCACCTGCTGAAGCGGCGCCGGCCCGACGAGCCGGTCCATGCCGGCCGGTCGCACCGCATGGACGAAGACGGCCGCTCCAAGCTTCTCTGCTTCCGCAAAGAACGGATGGAACCTGGGATCGCCGACCGGAACGCCATTTATATTGCTGCCGATCTCGACGCCGCGAAAGCCTGGGGTACTGACCGTGCGGTGCAGCTCGGCGATAGCAAGGTCGATATCCTGCAGGGGGACGCCGGCCAGCCCGACGAAACGCCCCTCTCCTTCCGCAACGAGTGCTGCAATCGCGTCGTTGACGTGACGGAGGAGGTCGTTGGCCGCGTTGGTTTCCATCCAGTAGCCGAAAAGTTCCGGCATGGGTGAAAGTGCCTGAAGCCTTATGCCGCTACGGTCCATGTCTTCGAGCCGCCGTTCGGCGACCCAGCAGGCGTCGCTGACCGTGCGATAGGGCTTCTCGTCGATGACGACGGTGGCATGGCAATCGCCCGAGGCGACCATAGAGGGAAAGCCGCGCACCGGCGCGCCACTAGCCGGCAGCGGAAAACGTGCCGGCACGACATGGCAGTGAATGTCGATGCCACAGCAGCCGCAACCGCTGTCGAACCGCCCTGCGCTTTGCTTGCCTACGCTCACGCTGTCCTCCTGTGCTGCTTTCGAATAATATCCATAAACGCTCGTGTAAAGTAAAAATTTATAAATTTTACGAATTGCATGTGGTCGTGTATATGAAAACAGATTTGAACAATGGACTCGATATGGACGCAGATGCGCTGAACAGGGGGCCGGAGAGCCCCGCAACACTGGCAACCAGCATTTACGAACGGCTGAAGGCCGACATCCTGTCCGCGCGCTTGGAACCCGGACGCAAGCTGCAACTGCGCTTCCTGATGGAGCAATACGAAGCGGGGCAAACGCCCTTGCGGGAGGCGTTGAACCGCCTAACCACCGAGGATCTGGTCATCGGCAAGGAGCAGCGTGGCTTCTTCGTGAAACCGATCAGCTTGGGGGAATTGGGGGAGCTGACCAAAACCCGCTGCTGGGTGGAAGGTCTGGCTTTGCGGGAGTCGCTCGCAAACAGCACACCGGCATGGGAGGAAGCCCTTCTCGTTGCGCACCACAGGCTGGAGCGCGCACCTCGCTCATTGAACCCGGAGCGGTTCGAGAGCAATCCGGAATGGGAGCGGCTGCATCGCGCCTTCCACGCGCAGCTCATCGGCGGCTGCGGCTCGCGACCGTTGATCGGCTTCTGCGAACAGCTCGCCGACCGGCTTCATCGCTATCGCTCACTGTCCAGCCGCAAGGCGTTTCGCGTGCGCAACGTAGCGCAGGAGCATGCGGATATTCTGAAAGCCGTGCTCGATCGCAATAGCGACGAGGCTGTACGCTTGCTGCAGCAGCACTACGAACAGACCGCCGATTTCATCAGGGCCGACCTCGAAAGCGACCCCCCGGACGCTGCGTCGCCCACCTGACGGTTGAGCTTGAGAAACTATGAACGCTGTCTGAGTGTCGAAAAGATCTATAATTTCTGATTATGGTATTTGCTAAATCCATTATTGGACGAATGATAATGCGCTCCTGAATAATCCGCCGCGGAATTCAGGAGGAGAAGACAGTGATTTTCAAATTGCTTTTTACTGCGACCACTGCAGTCGCGCTTTGCTTCGCAGCCTCTGCGAATGCAGATGAGATCAAGGCTGAGGTAATTCATCAGTGGACCTCCGCCGCCGAGTCGGCCGGCGTCAAGGTTCTGGCCCAGAAGTTCACCGAGCTTGGGGGAAGCTGGGTCGACAATGCCATATCAGGCGGACCGAACGCCCGCGCGACGGCCGTCAACCGGGTGGTCGGCGGCAACCCACCCGCCGCCATGCTGTTCAATACCGGTGCCCAGTTTATCGAACTCCAGGAAAACGAACTGCTTCGTGATCTGACGGAGACCGCCACGGCCGACAACTGGCAGGAAAAAATGCCGCAAGCCCTGCTGAATTCGGGCACGGTCGACGGCAAGATCTGGGCGCTTCCGATCTCCGGCAACGGCGCCAACTGGTTCTGGTTCAACAAGCCGATCCTCGACAAAATAGGCGTGTCGACGCCCAAGACCTGGGACGAGGTATTTGCTGCGCTCGACAAGGCCAAGGCGGCTGGCCTCATTCCTTTCGCGCCCTCCGGGGAGCCGCGCTGGGAGCGGCTGATGTTCAATGCCGTCGTGCTCGGCGTTGCAGGGCGCGAAACCTATGATGCGGTTATCTACAAGAGGGATGCGGCAGCGGTGCGGGGCGACAAGTTCAAGGCCGCCGTCAAAGTGTTCGAAAAGCTCAAGGACTATGCCGATGCCGGCTCGCCGGGGCGCTCCTGGCCGGATTCGACCAACCTCGTCATCTCAGGCAAGGCGCTTATGACCCAGGGCGGCACATGGTTGAACGGAGCCTTTGCTGCTGCCGGGAAATCGGCCGGCAGCGACTATGAATGTGCAATCATCGGCGCCGATCAGGGCATGATCATCTCGGGTGACGTGTTCCTGTTCCCCGAACCCGCGGATGATGCGATGGCCAAGGCGCAGGATCTGCTCCTCAAGACCTTCACGGATATTCCGACACAGACCGCCTTTGCGGTTGCCAACGGTACGATCCCTATCCTGAAGGGCGCCGATACGTCCAAGCTCAACAGCTGTATTGCGCAAGCGTCGCATTATTTCAGCGACGCCAAGCTCGCAACGGCGGGCGACCAGATGATGTTCCCGCCGGCCGTTGTCGGTGCCGTTGAGGATGCGATCACCCGCTTCTGGAGCAAGGGCGGCCTGACTGCCGACCAGTTCATCGAGGCCTATGCGAACGGGCTCTCCGCGAGCTGACGCAACCGCTTCGGGGGGAGCGTATTCCGTCGCCTCCCCCGAACGACTGAGATATTCGGAGTCCCCAGCCGTGTTCGCAACGTCGCCTTCAAACAGTCGCCTTCAAGCGACCCTGACACTTGTTCCCGTCGCATTCGTCGTTTTGTCGGTCTATGTCGGAGGCGTTCTATGGGCGGCGGGCATATCCTTCACCCGGTCCTCCATGCTGCCCAATTACAGGTTTGCCGGTTTCACCCAGTACATAAACCTGTTCTCCAACGCCCGGTGGCATGTCTCGCTTACCAATATGGCCCTGTTCGCTGTGATTTTCATCCCGGTCACGCTGTTCATCGGCTATTCGCTCGCCGCCATGATCAACCGCGGCGTCCGCGGTGAGAACGCGCTGCGGACGATCTACCTCTATCCCTTCGCCATGTCCTTCATCGTCACCGGCTTGGTATGGCGCTGGCTATTCGATCCGAATTACGGCATTGCCGACGTTGCTCGCAAGCTCGGCTTCGAGAATGCCTCCTTCGACTGGATCGTCAATGCGGATACGGCGATCTTTACGATCATCTTCGCAGCCGTCTGGCACTCGTCCGGCCTGGTCATGGTCGTTCTCCTCGCCGGGCTACGCGGCGTCGACGACGATCTGTGGAAGGCGATCCGCATCGAGGGCATCCCCGCCTGGAAGGCGCATCTCTATATCATCGTCCCGAGTATCGGCGCGAGCATCACGACTGCGCTGGTCCTGATGTGTCTGACGGTCGTGCGCCTCTTCGACGTCGTGGTTGCCATGACCGGCGGCGGACCGGGCATTGCAACCGATGTGCCGGCCAAGTTCATCATCGATCACATGTTCGAACGCCAGCAGGTGGGCCTTGCATCCGCCGCGGCCACCACGCTGCTGCTTCTCGTCCTGCTGGTCTCCGTGCCGCTTCTCTATCTCAAGAACCGTCGCAAGGGAGCTGTCGAATGACCACTGAAAACGGCCGCGCTCCCGTACACCGCAATGCCTATGCCGCCCCGCTGTCGCGCGCATTGACCTACGTTTTGCTGATCGCAATCGCGATCGTGGTGCTGATCCCGCTCTACGTGATGATCGTGACGGCCTTCAAGTCGATGGAGGAGATCCGGACGGGCACGCTGCTGTCCCTGCCCCATGCGCTGACCTTCGAATATTGGTCCAAGGCCTGGAATTCTGCCTGTACGGGACTGCGTTGCGAGGGTCTCAAAGTCGGCTTCGTGAATTCCGTGCTGATCACCATTCCGAGCGTCGCCCTTGCCATCGCAGCCGGCGCGGTCACCGGTTATGCGCTGAGCTTCTGGCGGGTGCGCTTTGCCAACGTGCTTTTCACCGTGCTGCTGATCGGCGGCTTCTTTCCCTATCAGGTGCTGATCTATCCGCTCGTGCACATCACTTCCACCATCGGCCTGTTCAATTCACTGGCCGGCGTGATCGCGGTGCATGTCGTATTCGCTCTGCCCGTCGTGACGCTGCTGTTCCGCAATTATTTCGCAACGATCCCGATCGATCTCTTTAAGGCCGCTCGTGTCGACGGTGCCGGCTACTGGCGCTTCTTCTTCTCCATCCTGTTGCCGATGTCGGTTCCGATGATCGCCGTCGCCGGCATCCTGCAGGTCACCTTCATCTGGAACGACTACATCGTCGGCCTCGTCTTCGGCGGCATCAACTATGCGCCGATGACCGTCCAGCTCAACAATATCGTGCACTCCACCTATGGCGAGCGGGAATACAATGTGGAGATGGCGGCAACGCTGCTCACCTCGATCATCCCGCTTCTCGTTTACTTCACCTCGGGCCGTTGGTTTGTCCGCGGCGTGGCCTCCGGTGCCGTGAAAGGCTAATCATGACAGGCGTTCAACTGCGAAATCTCGGCATCCGCTACGGGCAGGTCGAGGTCCTCAAAGGCATAGATCTCGACATTCCGCCGTCGGAATTCATCGTCCTGCTCGGGCCTTCCGGCTGCGGCAAGTCCACGCTTCTGAATGCGATCGCCGGGCTCCAGGACGTTGCCGAAGGGCAGATCCTGATCGGCAGTCACGACATGACCAATGTCGAGCCGAAGAACCGCGGGATCGCGATGGTTTTCCAGTCTTACGCGCTCTATCCTCGGATGAGCGTGCGGGGAAATCTGAGTTTCGGCCTGAAAGTCGCCGGGACCGCCAAGCCGGAAATCGAAAAGCGCGTCGCCAATGCGGCAAGGATGCTGCAGATCGAACCCTTGCTGGACCGCAAACCGTCGGAACTTTCCGGCGGCCAGCGGCAGCGCGTGGCGATCGGCCGCGCCGTCGTGCGCGACGCGGGCGTGTTTCTCTTCGACGAACCGCTCTCCAACCTCGACGCCCAATTGCGCTCAGACCTACGCGTCGAGATCAAGCGTCTTCATCAGCGGCTCAAGTCGACGATGATCTATGTGACCCACGACCAGATCGAGGCGATGACGCTTGCCGACCGCATCGTCGTCATGAAGGACCGGATCATCCAGCAGCAGGGCACGCCAGACGAGATCTACAACAAGCCGGCGAACACCTTCGTCGCCCGTTTCGTCGGCTCGCCCGCCATGAATTTCCTCGACGCCGCCGTTGAAGGCGGCGATGTGATCATCGACGGCAAGGCGGTGCGCATCACGTCCGCGCTGCAAGCGCCGCTGGCCAACGGCCGAAAGGTGATCGTCGGCATCCGCCCCGAAGACGTCGTGCTCCATGCAGAAGAGGCCGCATCGGGCGTGGCGGTCGAGGTCGACGTCGTCGAGCCGATGGGAGCCGAAAAGCTCGTCTGGTGCAAACGCGGCAGCATTGGCATCTGCGCCAAGACATCAGCCTCCGTCAGCATAAAACCCGGCGACAAGGCGTGGCTCGGCCTGTCCGAGGATCGCCTTCACATATTTGACGCAGACAGCGGAAAGCGGGTTTGATGACCGAGACCATCCTTGAAAAGCTTGCAGGACATCCCTTCCATCTCGATGACACGGCTCTTGCGTGGGTGAGATCCACTTTCGACAGCCTGTCGCTGGACCAAAAGCTCGGGCAGATCATGCTGCCTCTTTGCCGCGACCTCTCGCCGGAAAATCTCTCGGCCCCGCTGCAGCGCCATGTCGGCGGCATTCATCGCATGCCCTCCCGTTCCGAGCAGGAATTGCGCGACAGCGCGCAATTCCTTCAGTCGCAGACGGCGATACCGCTCCTGATGAGCTGCGACATCGAGTTCTCGGAGAAGAGCAGCGTTGCGGCCGGAACGCCCTACCTCAACCAGATGGCCATCGCTGCGACGGGAGACGCCGAGCATGCGCGGCGCATGGGTGTCGTTGCGGCGCGCGAGGGCGGTTTTCTCGGCTTCAATATCTCCTGGACGCCGGTTGCCGATCTTGCGGTCAATTTCCGTTCGAACGTGGTCAACACCCGGTCATTCGGCGCGGATGTCTCGACAGTCATGGCAATGACGACGGCCTATCAGCAAGGCGCCCGCTCGGCGGGTTTCGCAAGCTCGATCAAGCATTGGCCGGGTGACGGCATCGACGACAGGGACCAGCATTTCGCCACCACCCACAATACGATGCCGATGGAAGAGTGGCGCCGGACGTTTGGCAAAATCTATGCCGACGCCTTTGCGAAGGGGGTGCAGGTCGTCATGGCAGGCCACATCACCCTTCCCGCCTACACGGCCGAGCTGGGATCGTCGGCCCTGAGCCCCGCCCATATGCCTGCGTCGCTCAACTTCGACCTCACCACCACCCTTCTCAGAGAAGAGCTGGGTTTCAATGGCCTGGTCGTTTCCGATGCCTCCGGCATGGTCGGCTTCAATGCGCGCGGCGCGCGGCGGGAACTCGTGCCGCTCTGCATCGCCTCGGGCTGCGATATCCTGCTGTTCCCGGCTGATCTCGACAAGGATCTCGGCTATATCAGGGAAGGCCTTCAGAACGGTCTTCTCAAGCAGGAGCGTGTCGATGAAGCGGTCTTGCGTGTGCTTGCGCTCAAAGCATCGATGAAGCTCCACGAGACCGGCGGCCATCCCCCGGAGGCGGAAGATCGCCCGCGGCTGCTCGGCGGCGCCGAGCATGCCGCATGGTCGAAATCGGCCGCGGAGGCCGGGATCACGCTGGTCAAGGACCAGCAGGCTCTGCTGCCGCTTGATCCGAGCCGGCACAAACGTATCCTGCTGGCGCAACTGGAAAGCCGGATGAGCCCTTCCGGCCCACTGCCGCAACTGCGCGTGGCCGATATGCTGCGCGAACGGGGTTTTGACGTCACGCTCTATCGCCGGGGCGATGCTATCGATCCGGCCGCCCACGATATCGGCATGTATCTGATGGCCGAGGAAGGTGTGTCCGCCAAGGAAAACCTGGGGCCGCGCTGGGAGGACCTGCACGGCTTGTTCCCGCTTTCGATGCAAAGACTGTGGGACTATCTTCCCACAGTCTACATCTCGCTCGGCACGCCGTTCCTGCTGTATCACATGCCGGAATGCAGAACCTTCGTGAACGGCTATGCCGCCGTGCCGCCGGTGCAGCAGGCGCTGGTGAAGGCTCTAATCGGTGAAATTCCGTTCGCAGGACAAAGCCCCGTCGATGCAGCTTGCGGTCTGCAGGAGGCTTCCCTTTAAATGAACAGGCGAATTCTTCCAGAAATCAATCTGCAAGTTTTGCGATAGGCCGGAACCCGGCCTTCTCGATGCCGGCAATGGCGCAAAGCTCGTCATTGTCTCCGAGATCGCCGGAAATTCCGACCGCGCCGATGATGTGCCCTTGTCCATTGGCGATCAAGACACCGCCCGGAGAAGGCACCATGCGCCCACCACTGACGGCCGATAGAACCGTGACGAATGTTGGGTTCTTGCCGGCGCGTTCCGTCAATTCGCGCGACCCGAATCCCATGCCGAGCGAGCCCCAGGCTTTTCCGAAGGCGATGTCGAAACGAACGATGCCGGCCCCGTCCTCGCGTTTATACGCGACCAGATGGCCACCGGCGTCGAGGACGGCGACAGCCAGAGGCGCGAGACCACGGGTCCGTCCTTCCGCAAGGGCGGTGTCGATGATGGTTGAGGCATCGGAAAGTTTGAACATGACAAGATCCATCTATTCAAAAGACAAAAATCAGCGGCTGGCGGCCTGCCAGCGCAGGAGGCGTTTTTCCGCAACCGATAGCAACCGGCTTCCGGCGAGGCCAATTGCCCCCAGAATGACGATGCCGGCGAAAAGATCGGGGGAACGGAAACTTCGGCTGGCCGCCAGAATGCTCTGGCCGAGCCCTTCGCGGCTTGCAAGCATTTCGCCGACGACGGCCAGAATGAGTGAGATGGTCAGGCCGAGCCGCAGGCTGGCGAGGATCATCGGCATGGCGCTCGGCAGTGCCAACTTCCAGATCACCTCTGAACGACTGAGGCCAAGCACCTGACTGACCTCATAGAGCCGCGGCTCCATGGCGGCGAAGCCGTGCATCGTGGCGAGCAGCATCGGCCAGAGAGCACCGAAGGCGATGACGACGAGGACCATGTGATCGGAGAAACCGAGAAAGGCGATTGCGATCGGAATCATGGCCGAAGCGGGAAGCGGCCGAAGCAGTTCGAGCGTCGGAGCGATGAATGCGCGAGCCTGTTTCGACACGCCGATAAGCGCGCCGAGAAAGACGCCGACGAACGAAGCAAGCAGCCAGCCGAGCAGCATGCGCTGGATCGTCTCCAGCGTCTGCGTGAGAAGGGCGCCGCCGAAGAGCCCCTTCACCAGCGCGGCATAGGTTCGCTCCGGGCCGGGGAAGAAGATCGGCGAGACAATTTTGGCATCGGTCACCAGCTTCCACGCAAGAACGAAGAGTACCAGCGCCCCAGTGCCGAGCAAAAGCCGTCGCAGGGAAAAATGCCTCATCGCCCCTCTCCCTTGACGAAGGCCGGAAAGAAGGCCCGTTGCGCCGCGTTGAGAAGCAGGCTGATGAGCCAGCCGATCGCGCCGATCCAGATCAGATAGGCAAACATTTCAGCCGGCCTCAGGGCCTGCTGCGCCATCATGATACCATAGCCGAGGCCGAGCGGATTGGCCGTGATCTCCACCGTCACTGCGACCACAAGCGCATAGCCGGCGGCAAGTTTCAGCGACATGAAGAGCTGTGGCAGGATGGCCGGCAGAACGATCTTGCCGAGACGGGCGGCAAAGCCGAGTTGAAGTACGCTGGATACCTCTATCAGGCGCGGCTCCACCTCCTTGACGGCGGCGCGTGCCAGCACGACCGAGGGCCACAGCATGCCGAGCGCGATGATGACGATCTCCATTTCCGCCCCGAAGCCGAGCAACATCATCACGACCGGGATAAGCGCCACCACGGGGATCGGCCGCAGCAGCTCGATCGTCAGATCGAGTGCATCGTCTGCAATGCGGGAAAGGCCGAGCACGATGCCGAGAAGCGATCCTGCCCCGACACCGAGAAGGCACCCGGCGGCAGCCGCTTTCAGCGTATCCGCCGTCGCCCGCAGCAGCGAACCGTCTGCGACGACGGAGAAGAAGGCCTTGGCAATATCGAACGGGCTCGCCAGGCTGTCGCTTTCCAGCGCAGTCGCGGTCGCGGCAAGCTGCGCCAGGCCGATGAGGGCGACCGGCAGCAGAGCCGCGCGCCAGCCAGTGCTCAGCAGGCGCTGCGCGGTCATTGGTGATCATCCTTGATGAGATCGTAGAGTTCACGGCGCAGACGCAGAAATTCCGGATCCTCACGGGTCAGAAGCTGGTCGCGTGGCCGCGACAGCGACACGTCGACGATCCGCCCGACGCGGCCGGGATTCGGCTGCAGGCAGACGATCCGGTCGCCAAGATAGATCGCTTCCTCGAGATCATGCGTGACGAAAACCATGGTGGCCCCGGTTGCGGCAACCAGTCCGAGAACCTCGTCCTGAAGCGCCTGCCGCGTCATGGCATCAAGGGCGCCGAAGGGCTCGTCCATCAGGAGCACCTTCGGCTCCTGCGCCAGACAGCGGGCGATCTGCAGGCGCTGCTGCATGCCCCCGGACATTTCACCCGGATATTTGTCGGCGTGAGCGCCAAGGCCGATCTTCTCGAGGAGATCTCGGATGATCCCAGGCCGGTCGGCGGGGCGGCAGCCGCGTGCTTCCAGCGCCAGCGATACGTTGCCTGCTGCCGTCCGCCAGGGCAGCAGAGCCTTTCCGTAGTCCTGAAAGACGATCGCCACGGAGCGGTTCGGTCCGCCAAGCCCCGCGCCATCGAGTTCGACGCTGCCGGAGGTCGGTTTTGCCAGACCGGCCAGCATGCGCAGCAGCGTGGTCTTGCCGCAGCCGGATGGGCCGATGACGCAGACGGTCTCACCGGCCGCGACATCGAGGCTGATGCCGCCGATGATCTGGAGCGGGCCATAGGAGAGCGTCACGTCGCGGATGCGAATCCGCGTCTCGCCGGAGGCCGGCGCATTGCTTTCACCATAGGGTCGGCGGGTGGAAAATTGCGTCACAACCACATCAAACTCCCTTCACAAGAGCGGCATGCGGGCCGCCTGCCCCCTGCGGGAATCCATAGGCATTCATCTTCGCGAAGTAAGGCATGCTGGGATGCGCCTCGAAACGGACGTGGCAATCTATCACCGCCGGGAGGCCGGAGGCGATAGCCCGCTCGAGAGCCGGCCCGATCTCTTCCACCGTTGTCACCCGCTCTCCATGGCAACCGAAACCGCGTGCGACGTCGGCATAGTCCACACCGTCAAGATCCGTACCGAACGAGAAGTCGTAGGTCTTTCTCTGGCCCATCTTGATGACGCCCCAGGAGGCATTGTTGTGGATGATGTTGATGATCGGCAGACCGTAGCGCCGGGCGGTGTCGAGCTCGGAAAGCGTGAAGCCGAAGGCGCCGTCGCCGCAGATGTTGAAGACCGGCCTGTCTGGATGAAGTAGCTTGAGCGCCACCGCATAGGGCGTGCCGAAGCCGAGCTGGCACATGCCGGGCTCGTGGAAACGGGTGCGTTCGATGGTTGCCGGGGTGAGATCATTGCTCCAGAAGGAGGTGTGGCCACCGTCGTAGGCGATCAGCGCATCGGCGGGCAGAAGCTTGCCGAGCGCGGTGCCGAGACGGGCGGGATGCATGACCGGGCCATTGTCCTCGTTCATGCGTTCGAGCTTGCCGCGATAGCTGGCGTAGATATCGCGCATGCGCGCCAGCCACCGCGACCGATCCGGTATCTGCCGGCTCCTCAGGGCATCAAGCAGATCGGCAAGCGCGCTGGCGGCATCCGCCCATATGCCGAGGGCATGGCGGGCATTCGCGCCAAGGCTCATCGGATCGATGTTGATGTTGATGAGGTCGGCACCGCCGCCTGCAAGGGCACCGGTTTCGTTCCAGAGCCAGGAGGAAAACCGGCATCCGACAGCTAGTATGACATCAGCTCCGGCAAGGGCCGAAGAAACCGCGTCGCCGCCAATGATGCCGCCATGGCCGATGAAGAACGGCGAATCCGAAGGAACCGTGCCGATGCCCATCTGCGTGGCGAGCGCCGGGGCCTTCAGAACCTCCAGAAGATTGCGGAACAGCGCGCCCCCTTCCGCGGACACGACGCCGCCGCCGGCAACCAGCACCGGGCGCTCCGCCTGCGCCAGCATGTCGGCGGCGCGGGCGATCTGGGCAGCGGAGGCTCTCGGGCCTTCGACGGTGCGATAGGCCGATGGCGGCAGCGAAAGCGCCGCGTCGTCGAAATCGAACTTGGTCGTAAATACGTCCTGCGGCACATCGAGATGAACCGGGCCGCGCCGCCCGGTCAGCGCTTGGCGGAAGGCGTCGCGGACGAGATCGGGCAGCCGTCGCCCGTCATGCACAACCGCGCTCCATTTGGTCAGCGGCTTCAGGAGCGCATGCGTGTCGAGATCCATGAACATGCCGCGGTGGGGATAGGCGCACGCATGGTGATTGTTTGAGGTGACGAGCACGAGTGGCAAGTTGTTGTTGAAGGCGGTGCCGAGGCCGCCGACCAGATTGGACGAGCCCGGTCCCATTTCACCGAGCGCCACGCAGATCCGTCCGCTCGCTGCGGCAATCGCCGCCCCCATCAGGGGGCCAGATGCCTCATGGCGCACACCGAGATAACGGATCGACGGTTCGCGCGAAATTGCATGCAACAGCGGGTTCAGCTTGCCGCCGGCGACGCCGAAGACAAAGGGAACCGCTTCCCGAACAAGCAAAAGGGTTAGCGCTTCCGCGCCGGTCATCTGGGCCATGATGTCACCTGTGGATATTGACGAAGGGGGCTCAGGGAGCGATCAGGCCAGCGGTATCGATCTCGCCGGTCAGCATGCCGCCTTCCCGCATCGCCTTGTCGAAATAGTCGAGCGCGGCCGTGGTCGGCACGGTCTTGCATTCCGGCAGTTCGATCTTGTTCAGAACCTCAATGGGCAGCTTGGTGTATTTCGAGACGATCTCGCGGGTTCTGGTCTGATTGGCGGCCACCAGGTCTGTCGCCTGAGCGAAGGCGGCGCGGAACGACTTGATGGTCTCGGCATTGTCCTTGGCCCAATCGCGGGTCGCCACGAAGGTCGTATAAGGCAGGCTTTCGGGAAGGTCCGCCATGAAATTGAACGCCACCTTGCCATTCGACTGGCTGACGGCGCGACCGAGTGAAGGCTGTCCGGCGATGATTGCATCGATGGTGCCGCCCTTGAGGACGTCAGCGGTGTTCGGGATCGGCACCTCGATGAAGGTGATGTTCTTCTCCGACACGTTCTTCTGCTTGAGCCATTGGCGGAACAGGATATCCAGGGTGCCGCCGATGCTTGGCGTACCGATCTTCTTGCCCACCAGGTCCTCCGGCTTGGCGATCTCGACACCCTCGCGTACCGCAAGACCGACATTCCTGGCCGTGCGCGCTGCGGTCACGCCGCAATTGGCAACGACCACGAGGTCGATCCCGCTGTCGACCGCCTGCAACAGCACGGTGGGCGAAACGGCGACGATCTGGTGCGAGCCGGCGACCAGCGATGCCACCAGCGTCTGGTTGGAGCCGGTCGGCAGGAACTCGACGTTGAGGCCATTCTTTTCAAACAGGCCCTCATCCTTGGCCACGAAGGCGGCTTCCACTTCGGCAATGGGAGGCGTGCCGATGGCGATCCGGGTTTCGGCCCAGGACTGGGTCCCGCCGGCGATGACGACAGTTGCGGTCAGAATTGCGCGCTTGAACATAAAGATCTCCTCGAACACGGGCTCCTCAACCCATTGCGACTATTCCAAGCGCGGCGCCTTTCATCAATAGACAGAACGGCAGTTCAGCTATAACCTTAAATGCATATCGCGGCACGAACGGAGGCGAGGCTGTGAACCTTCGAAAATGGGAATATTTTCTGAAGGCCGCCGAGTTCGGCAATCTGTCGCGCGTGGCCGAAAAGCTCGACATCTCGCAGCCGGCGCTCAGCCGGCAGATCACAGCCTTGGAACAGGAGATCGGCGCGCCACTGTTTCATCGCACGGGTCGAGGCTTGACACTGACGCCGGCCGGCGAAGTGTTCCGGACGCGCGCGGAAGCGGTTCTGGAAGAGATCGCCAGGATTCCGGAGGAAGTCATGCACGCCGCCAACACGCCATCAGGCCGGCTTGCCTTCGGCGCGCCGCCCTTCATGGGACGCGTATTGACCGGCGAACTTGTGGCAAGCTTCGTGGAGACCTACCCGCATGTGCGCCTTCGCGTCCGCGGTGCACATTCGGTCCAGCTTCGCGAGGCGATCTTTTTCCGGGACATCGACATCGGCATTCTGGCTGCACCGTTGACGGAGCCCGATCTGCACACCGTGCCATTGCTTCAGGAGCAGCTTTACCTGGTCGGGCCTGTCGACAGCGGTCTGTCGCCCGATCGGCCGGTCAGCCTCGATGCGGTGGCGGACCGACCGCTGATCCTGACGCCGCGTCCCGACGGCCTGAGAACACTGGTCGAAGCAGAATTCGCCCGTATCGGCCGCCGGGCAAAAGTTGCCGTAGAAACCGAATATGCGCCTATGGACGACCTCATTCGGCGCAAGGTCGGCTTTGCCATCATGCCCTATTGCGGGATGGTCAACTCACCGCTGACCCAGTTCGCCTGGTCGCCGATCGACAACCTCAACGTCACTTGGCTGATCGCCTCGCTTCAAAATACGGAGCGCACGCTTGCAGCGATACGCTTCACTGAAATGCTGCACAAATCAACCGAGGAAAACGTCAGGACGGGCAAGTGGCAGGCACGTTATCTTGGCAAGCAAGGCGCGTGAGGATGGATCAGACAAATCCTGAACCCAAGCAGTTCCGCGCGGTGAAACAGCGTCGAGGAAACGGCCGGGAACGACCCTGCCGTTGTCTTCATGGTTGATATATTCGATGGCAGTTTGCCGGAGTCAGAACTCTTGCCAATCTTCATTTGAGGATGCGAGTGCTAGATTGCCACGGCTCGTTTGAGGCAAGGGGCGTCGAACGCTTCTGAGTTCTGTGGCAGCTCTTTGTATGCGAATGTCCTTCCGCCCGGTCTCGAAGCGGAAATGCTTCAACAGCGTCGCCAAACTCCGGCTCTCCTGTGCAAGACTCGCACCGGCTGCACTCATCTCCGCGACCATGCTGACATTTTGCTGCGTTGTCTGATCCATGTGATTGACGGCTGTATTGATCTCGTGAAGTCCGGAGGACTGTTCTTGGGACGCTATCGCTATCGCGTCCATGTGAACGTTGACATCAAGCACGAGCTCCTCGATCGTCCTCAGCCCCGAACCGGTTTCACTGACGAGTTTTACCCCCTCCCCGACAGCCGAAGCCGAAGTGTCGATGAGCTTCTTGATTTCCTTCGCCGCGTTGGCAGAGCGTTGAGCGAGTTCACGGACTTCCTGGGCGACGACCGCAAAACCCTTCCCGGCTTCGCCCGCTCGCGCCGCCTCGACACCTGCATTGAGCGCCAAGAGGTTGGTTTGGAAGGCAATCTCGTCGATGACCCCGATGATCTGGCTGATCTGTTGGGAAGAGCCCTGGATACGGTTCATGGCGCCGATCGCGTCACGCACCACACGACCGGATATCTCGGCATGATCTCGCATGCGTTGAACGGCGCCGCGGGCTTCCGAAGTCCTTTTGGTGGTGGACATCACATTGGCGGTGATTTCCTCCAACGCTGCCGCAGTCTCTTCAAGCGAGGCGGCCTGCTGCTCCGTGCGTTTCGAGAGATCTTCGGAGGCGGCGGACACGTCGGCGCTGCCGCTGGTCACGCTTTCAACAGAGCGCCCGACCGTCTGGAGCGCGTCCCGCAGTTGCCGTATAGAGGCGTTGAAATCCTCGCGCAGGCTTTCGAATTGCGGAGCGAACGGCTCCTCTAGCTCACAGACCAGGTCGCCATGCGCCAATCGCTTCAAACCTGTCGCGAGCGCCGTGGTCGCCCGCGTAAGCCGGTCTTCCGCCTCGCGCTCGGCGCTTTCCTGGATGTCGAGTTTTTCTTTTTCCGAGCGATCCCGCTCGGATTCTGCCGACGCTTCGAGGTTCTTCTTCTGAATCGCTGCCTCACGGAAGAATTCCAGGCTTCGCGCCATCTCACCGATTTCATCGCGTCGGCTCGTCAACGGCACTTCCGTTGCGGTATCGCCCTCCGCCAGTCCCGTCATGCGTCCGGTCAGCGACCGAATGTAGCGGGAAATCCTGCGAATGACCGTTACGCAGAGCAAAAGGACAATCGTCATGATCGCGAGTGTCAAGCCGGAATAGCCCAGGAAGGATTTCCGAAGTTCGGAGTAGCGTTTGGCGGCCGTCTGGTCGAGCCGTGCGCTGGCGCGTGTGACAAGCTGGCCCAGCAGTTCGGCTCTCCGCCCAGTTGCGGCATTCCAGCGATCAGCTGTATCGACGGGAAAGGAGACGTTTGGCAGGTTCGCGTAAACCTGATCGCGCACGCTCGCTATGAACCTGCCCTCGGCGCCAGCCTCGAAATCGTCGTAGGGTTTTACCAGGTCCGCTGGCAGAAACTCATGCATCGGCGCGAAATAAAGCTGTCGCAGGCTCTTGGAATACAGAAGCGACGAAAAGAGATCGACCGCCATTGTCGAATTCTTGATATAAGCCCTGCCCGGCCTGATTTCCATGAACCCCGCCTCCCTGAATTGCATTAGGGCGTGGAAGCCGTTGATGAAACGCGCCAGTTCGAGATCGTCGATCGTCGCGCCGGTGCGGCGGATCAGATCCAGACCGGCGGCCGCAGCGGGACGCAGGGCAACACCTCCTTCAGTCTCGCCGGCGGTTCCGGCATCGACACGGCTGCGGAAATTCGCAAGATTGTCGCGCTTCTCGCCAATGATCTGTACGGCATGCTCGATCGCGGGATCGGCAAGACCGGACGCTTTCCAGGCGTCGTAGGCAGACTGAACTTCCGCAAGAGCAGCATCCGATGCGGCCCGGCGCGCCTGACGGTCGTCAGCAGAAGAAAACGCTTCTGCCGGGATGACCTGTGCCAGAACGCCGCCAGCCCTTCCAAGGCGTTGCGTGACGTCCGCCTGCTCGAAAGAAGAATACCCATGGTAGTATTCCAATGCGGTCGACGCACCCATAAGCGCGAAGGCCAGCAGTGGAAATATAGTCAATAACATAAGTAGCAACGTTAGCGGCAATCTCGACATTCCAACCTCATCAGCTCAAATACGCTGCTTGCCGACACAAGATGGATTTCACCGCGGCGAAATTGGTCTGCGGATATCGGCAAAGCATGCACTTCCGAGCGATAAGTGAATGGCGCGCGCTTACCAGAAACTTAAACCGCGAGAGGCCGTACGATTCCGTCTCGGATATCGGACCTTTCCCGCGATATGTGGCTCACGCCGGCATCCTCGATACCCCCGGCGCTGGCGAGGGACGCGGCTATTCAGTCGGCCGAACTCGACCCCGAGCTCCGCAATGTTTCTGACGGAAGCACGCCGTAGCGCTTTCTGTAGTCGGCGGAAAATCGACCGCGGTGGACGAAACCCCACTTGAGCGCGACTTGCTTGACCGACAGGTCCGATCCACCTGTCATCAATTCGCGATGAGCCGCCTCCAGCCGCAGGCGCTGGAGAAAGGCAAAGGGAGTCGTATCACGAAAGTCGCGAAATCCCTGCTGCAACGTCCGCGGGCTGACGCCGCTTGCGGCTGCGATGTCGTTCACGGTTATCGGCTCCGAGATATGCGCGCGCATATAGTCGATCGCCCGCTTGACGCTCCTCGGCAGGGGCGGCTCGCCAGTGCGGTAGAGCAGGTCGCTCGAATAGCGATGCCGAGCGGCTTCCATCAAGAGTTCGATCGTTGTCTCGGTGAGGTTGCTCAGCGCTATCGGCGATTGAACCAGGCTTCCATCTGCCAAACCGGTGTACATAAGGGCCGACAGCCGCATCAACAGGGATCCTGAGGCCGTCGACAAGTCGATGTCCGGCGCGAAATCGAGATGGCCGCGTATTGACATGTTGAGGCGCAGCGCCAGGCGCCGTATCAGTTCGTCGCGAGGGATCCTGAGGCCGAGGTGTTTTCTTGATCCGATGAAACGCGTTGCGCTTGCGGCCAAACTGTTCACGAAGACGCCACGAGTTCCCTCCGATAACATCTCTTGACCGTTCATGGTAACGACGGAGCGTCCGGAGAGAGGAAGGATAATCACATCGGTCTCCGTCGGACTCCGATGCCGGACCGTCAGATCACCTTCATAAACGCCGGCGATGAGAGAGATTGGTCCGGCCGTGATGGAATGGATATTGTAAGAGACGGCTTCTCTGCTCTCCAGAACGGCTTCGGTTCGCAGGCAGAGGCTGGAAAGAGCGGCCGCAAGCTCATCAATGTTAGAGCCTTTGAGCGACAATTGACGGATTGGGATCGTTGCATGCCGGCGGTTCAATTTCAGCCCCACATTTCGAGAAACGGAACGTCTTAATCCGAGCGGCGCCCTTCATTCAGCCCCCATCAGCGTGATGTACACGCGAGATAGCGCATACGATGGCCCAACGATACGACCCGCGTCGGCGACCAAAACATCCATCCGCCGGCAATATCGATGTGTGGGCTCACCCAACAGCGTGAGCCCACACGGGTGCAGCCGCTCAGCGGATAACGAGGTCGTAACGCGTCATCGTCATCGTTGAGGCGTCGATCATGCTCATGAACTCTGATGCTGCCGGTGCATCGGCAAAACTGTCCATCGAAGCCTGCGCGGCGGCAGCCGATTTCCAATGCACGATAACAAGCCATTGGCGGCCGTTTATGGCAGTCTCACGCGAAACGAAACCGGGCTGCTTGCTGACGTGCTGATCTTCGAGGGCCTTGTCGACCTTTGCGAAGGCTTCGGCTGATACGCCATCCTTCAAGTTCATCGTCACGATTTCGACGACATGCTTCTCTTGGCCCATCGCTGTACCGGACATGGAAACGAGAAACGCCAGAATGACTGACAGGACGAATTTCATTTCGCGCCTTCCTCAGAACTTTCCGTTGTCGTGGGCCATTTGAGCCGGGATGGTGGAAATCGTATCCCAATGCTCGACAATCTTGCCGCTCTCCACGCGGAAGAGGTCGAAGAAGGCAGTTGGTGTTTCGCCGAGCTTCCCTTCCGAGGCCGTGAAGACGAAGTTGCCCTCGGCAACGATCAAATGTGTCTTGGTGTAGGCCATCGGCTGGCCGGCTTCGGCCATCGCCTTCAGCGCGGCGCCCAGGCCGTCCAATCCGTTGCCCACCATCGGGTTGTGCTGGATATAGGTTTCCGTCGAAATATAGTCGGTGATCTTCTGCGGTGCCGTGCCGAGCAATACGTCATGCACGAAGTTCTCGACCAGCGTACGGTTTTCGGCGGTTTTGGCGAGATCCTTGATTTCGGTCGCGCCGTCCGTCATCGAATTGCCACTGGCTGTTTTCGACGCGGGGACGGCAGCCTGTAGATTGTCCCAATGTTCGGCAACCTTGCCGTCTTCGACACGGAACACGTCGAATGCGACCATCGTCTGGCCGCCAAAGGCCTGGGCATTTTCATAGGTCGAATGCAGGACCACCAGATCCCCCTCTGCCAGGACGCGATGAGTTGTCGCCGTCAGGCCGCTTTGCTTGAGCGCAGGCAGAAAGCCGAGGATAGGAGCGGCGCCCGTGGGTACGGCGGGATTGTGCTGAATGTAGTTTTCCTTCAGGAGCTGGCTTGCCGCTTCCGGATCAAAATTGGTGAACAGCGCGACGACAGCGCTCAGCACGATTTCCTTTGGGCTCATTTTTAAAATCCCTTTTACCTGGTTTGCATGAGGCAGCGCGGAACTGCGCTGCAGAACTTGTGAATTTCGCGCCCGACGACCGGGCGGGACCGGGTTGACGGTATCTTCGTCGAACGCGATACGGCACGCCGATTGCTCACCGCCGGAACGCCGCGTGCGATCGAGAGCGGCAGTTCGGAAGCAACCATCTATGTTTCCTGGATCTGCCGGGTTCCGATTTAGCACTGGCAATTAATCGCCAAAATGGCGATTATAGCGTCTCAGTTTCGCCAAAATGGAGACAATCGGTATGGATAAGATTGACGGCATGCGAACTTTTGTCGCCGCGGTCGAGGCGGGATCGTTTGCCGCCGCAAGCGAGCGGCTGGGCATTTCCGGTAAGCTCGTCAGCAAATACATCGCGACGCTTGAAGCTGACTTGAGAATGAATCTGCTTCATCGCACCACCCGATCCATGTCGTTGACGCATGACGGTCGGATCTATCTCGAGGGATGCCGACGTGTTCTGAACGAACTCGATCTGCTGGACATGTCCCTCGAGGCATCAAGTGGCTTGAAAGGCACGCTGCGTGTGGCAGCACCTCTGACCTTTGGCGAAACGGTCGTCGCAACCGCAATTCTCGAGTTCATGGATCTCCATCCGGAGGTTACGGTTGAGCTGGAATTGTCCGATGAATACGTCGATCTCGCTGAAGACGGTTTCGATCTGGCCGTGCGCATCGGCACTTTGAAGGACTCGAGCCTCGTGGCACGAAAGCTCGGAGAGGCAAGGCTTCTGGTCGTCGCCGCCCCATCCTACATCGAACGCCATGGCGCACCGGCCCATCCGGACGAATTGTCCAGCCACATTTGCATTCGCGACGCCAACAATCCTGACCCGAACCGTTGGCCCTTCCTGATTGAAGGGAAGCAGATCCAAGTGTCGGTCACCGGCCCCTTCCTCTCCAATAGCCCTCCCGCCTGCCTGATACCTGCGCGCGCGGGAAAAGGTATCTTCATCTGCCCCGACGTTTTTCTGGCTGACGACCTTGCCCAAGGCCGGCTCGTTCAGCTGCTGGCCGGTTTTCCATCGAGAATGATCGCGATCCAGACAGTCCAGTTGCCATCGGCCTTCCGCAAACCCAAGGTCGCAGCATTCATCAACGTTTTAAGAAAGCACATGAAGACATGAAGACATGAAGACGGCAGCCTCATGAAAAGTTGCCGATGGAAATGCGTGGCGTTGGGCGGCGCTGTAGGGCATCCATTGCGGACGTGCTATTCGACGGAATTCTGAACACACCCACGCCGAAGGTCTGGTGACAAATGGACTTGGATCCCCGACTGCTTCGCTACCTTCTCGCCATCGACCGCGCCGGCTCCTTCCTCAAGGCGGCGGAAGCGCTTCATATTTCCCAGCCGGCACTTTCTGTCAGCGTCGCGCGTCTGGAGGACGTAACGCAGATGCAGCTTGTCGACCGCGGTCGACATGGTGCGATCATGACGGAGGCTGGCAAGATACTGGTGCGCCATGCCGAAAGCATTGAAGCCATTCTGGAGATAGCCGGACGGGAATTGGAAGCGCGTGGCCGCGGTGTTGAAGGCCCGCTCCACATCGGCGGAACGCCGCTCGCGACCGGCAGTTTCGTGCCGCTGGTCGTCGGCCGCATTCTCGAGGAAAATGGCAATGCTGCCATCGAGGTAGTTGAGGGCACGGACGAGCAGTTGATGGAGCGGCTCCTGACCCACAAGCTCGATCTCGTCATTTCCAATGTCGGACAGAGACCGGCACCGGAGAGAGTGGAAGTCATTCCGCTCTTCACGGCCCGATCGGTGATCGTGGTTCGGGCGGGGCATCCATTGGAGGGGCGGCAAGACGTCTCTCTCGCGGAACTCGCCTGCTCGACATGGGTGATGCCCCCGCGCGGCGGCGCTTTCCGCAAACAGATTGAAGCCCTGTTCACGACAAATGGCGTCCCCTTCCCGGTACACCTTGTCGAGGCAGCTCCCTTCAGCGTGCTGAAGGCAATCGTGGAACGCTCGGATGGCGTTAGCATATTGTCCGATGAGTTCCTGCGCGAGGAGATCCGCCGGGGCGTGCTGACAGCGATTCCGCTGCAGGAACACATCGCCTCACGCCAGTTCGCCCTGCAGAAAATTGCAGGCCGGCAACTCAATTCGCTCGGTCAGCGCTTTGTCGACATCGCCATGGAACTGGCATCGGCATCGCAGACGGAAGCGGAACATTCGGTGCGCAGCGGCCAGAGCAATTCCAGGAAAAGTGTGTGAAACGGTTTTCCGTCCGGGATTGCGTGCGGTGCTGCGCTTCCGTGAAAAGCTGAACCGCTCTAGACCGATCGTAGCGCGCTCATGCGGCTTCGGATGCCAGGTGTTCTCGCGTCCGTGAGATGACCGGCAAATCCGGCAAGCATGACCCCGAGTGGAAGGCGCCGAACCAGTCTGGCTGCAATGAAGGTTGCGCAGATAGCCGCGGCGAGCTTCAGCCAGGGATAGTCGCCGAGCTGGACATGGGCGCTTGCATCGACCGATGTGGCCTTGGCTTTCAGCGCCGCCTCGGCGTCCTCGCGCAGCGCGCCGATATGGGCCTTCAGCAGCCTTAGCTCCTGCTGCAGGGCGTTGAGATCCTGGTCGGCTTTTTCACGCGCAGTCTCCACTGCGGCATCGGCAAAAGGCGGCTCACCTTCTGCGATCAGTTCGTCGGGGTCTGGAAGGCGGCCGTCGCGATTGATGGATGATTGCATGGACATATCCTCGAATAAACAAGCGGGATGAGATCAAGGCCCGGCATCGCCGCCGGGCCTTGATCCACGTCAGGCGCTATCAGTGATCGCGTCGGAAGCCCTGGCTCTGGTGAGATCCGCCCTGGGATTGCGACTGGGTCTGAGAGTGGCCTTGGGATTTCCCATCGGCATCGTCCGATGGTTCGGAACTGCTGCCGGGCAAGGTATAGGCGCGCACTTTGGCGCTTCCATGCGTGGTGTCCCGCATTGCCAGCGGGCGCGCATCGTCGAATGCGCTTTCGGACACGGCGAGGTCTTCCGACGCCTTGCCGCCAGAGGATTGGCCGGCAAAGCCGGTATTTGATGCGCCTTGTTGCCTGTCCTCCAACGACCAGAGGTCCGCCCGTTCATCCATGTCGATGCTGCCCTCGTCGTCCAGAATATCGTGGACGGTCTCGTAGAGCGCGTCATCGATATCATTGACCTGGACGAGGAAGCCGCCTCGCCGCAACCCTTCTGCGTAGACCGCCCGATCTTCGTCAGGGAAGAAGAAGTCCGCCAGCGCGTCGAAGAAGCCGCTGCGGTCGTCGCTCATGGCCCCGGGATTTTTTCCATCCGCCTCATATCCGGGCATCAACCTTATTCTTGAAACCGGCACGCCTGCGTCCTCAAGACGGGAGACGGCGGATTCGGCTTCTGACCGGCTGTCGAAAAATGCGGCAAGGCTGCTGCCGCCTGTCGGGCCTGAGAAAGCCGGGTTGGTATCGTTGTAAATGCTGCTCACGGGGTTCTCCTCTCGATGTCTCGATCCTGCCATCGATCGATGGCAGCTTTCCTGACTTGAAGAACCGGTGGCTGACGTGAATGTTCCAAGGCAATGGCGATGGGAATAGCGATGCCCCGCCGTGTTTCCGCCTTGCATGTCTGATGCACAGAGTCGCGAATTGTGCCGCCTGCGAAATCCGTCAGCGGTTGACGTTAAACCTTCGAGACGCTAGCACGGTTTTGACGCATTGGGGATAATTCATATGGACATCTTTACGGCAGCCGGTCTGACGGCTTTGCTGCAGGTCATTGCTATCGACCTCGTTCTCGCCGGCGACAACGCCGTAGTTATCGGTCTTGCTGCTGCCGGCCTCGAGGCGACGCAACGCCGTAAGGCGATCATCGTCGGCATCGTCGCCGCAACTGTTCTGCGTATTCTCTTTGCCAGCGTCGCGGTCTATCTGTTGGCGATCGTCGGCTTGCTACTGGCCGGCGGCCTGCTGCTCCTGTGGGTCTGCTGGAAGATGTGGCGCGAGCTTCGCGCCGGCCATGGCGAGAACCACGAAGCTACGGGCGCCGAACGCGCGCCGAAGAAGACCTTCTTCCAGGCGGCGACCCAGATCGTCATCGCCGACGTCTCGATGTCGCTCGACAACGTGCTCGCTGTTGCCGGTGCGGCGCGCGAACATCCGAGCGTGTTGGTGATCGGTCTTGCCCTGTCGATTGCGCTGATGGGCATCGCCGCTAACCTGATCGCCCGGTTGCTCAACAACCATCGCTGGATCGCCTATGTCGGTCTGCTGATCATTCTCTACGTCTCGCTCGACATGATCCATCGCGGCGGCGTCGAAGTGTGGCCCTACGTGCAGGCGAGCGGGCTCAAGCTTTAGACTAAATCCTGACCTCGGTCTCGAAGCTCATCTGGTCATACGCCGGCGCCACATGGTCCGGCGTCTCTGCCATGACAGCGTCGTAATCAAGCGGCGTGTGCATATGCGTGAGGATCGCCTGTTTCGGCTTCAACCGGCCGATCCAGTCAAGCGACTGTTCCAGCGACAGATGGCTCGGGTGATAGGTATATTGTAGCGCGTCGATGATCAGCACGTCGAGGTTCTGAAGCTTTTCGACGGTCTGCGGCGGGAAATCGCTGATATCGCTGCAATAAGCTACATCGCCGATCCGGAAGCCGAGCGAGTGGATATCCCCGTGCTGCTGGAGATGCGGATGGAAGGCGATCGCGCCGCCCGGGCCGCGAATTTCGACGGGTTCATCCAGGTTTTCGATCACAACGGGCAGTACGATCGGTGGATAATTGCTGCCCGGCGGCGTTTCCAGACAATAGCCGAAGGCTTCCCGCAGCCTGTCCATCGTGAATTGGTCGGCAAAAATCGGCACCCGTCGGCGGGTATTGTGAAAATAGCCGCGCAGATCGTCGATGCCATGAATATGATCTGCGTGCGGATGGCTGTAGAGCACGGCATCGACATGGTCGGCCCCTGCCCTGATCATTTGCTCGCGAAAATCCGGCCCGGTGTCGATAACGACCGTGGTGACACCGCCATCCGGCGCGAATTGCTGCACCATGAAGGCGGCGCGCGTGCGCCGGTTTTTCGGATTGTCGGGATTGCAGGCGCCCCAATCGCCGGTAATGCGCGGCACGCCCGGTGACGACGAACAGCCGAGAATGGTGAAACGCCGCCGGTAGAGCACGCCGCTAGACCCTCGGCATCTTCGAGAACAGACGGAAAGCGTTCTCGGTCGTGATCCGCGCCACCTCTTCGTAGGAAAGGCCGATCGTATCGGCGAGCACCTCGGCCGTGTTGACGACATAGGACGGCTCGTTGCGCTTGCCGCGCCAGCGCTTCGGCGCCAGATACGGCGCGTCCGTTTCAACAAGCAGTCTGTCATGCGGGATCGTCTTAGCGATCTCGCGCAGCTCCTCCGACTTCGGAAAGGTCAGGATGCCCGAGAAGGAGATATAGCCGCCGAGCGCGACGCCGGTCGTGGCAAGCTCCGGGCCTGCGGAGAAGCAGTGGAGGATGAAGGGGAAGGCCCCCTTCCCGGTTTCCTCGGTCAGGATCGCCGCCATGTCCTCGTCGGCGCTGCGGCTGTGGATGACGAGCGGCAGCCGGGTCTCGCGCGCCGCCGCGATATGGCGGCGAAAACCGGTCTGCTGGTCCTCCGGCTTCTGCGTGTCGTAGAAATAGTCGAGACCGGCTTCGCCGATCGCCACCACCTTCTCATGGGCATTGGCGAGACGCACCAGCTCTTCCGTCTGGATATCAAGCTCTTCGTCGGCATTGTTCGGATGGGTGCCGACCGAGCAGAACACCGAGGGATACTTCTCCGTGATGGCAAGCAGCGCGCCGAGTTTGCGCACCCGTGTCGAGATCGTCACCATCTGCGAAACACCGGCCGAATGGGCGCGCGCGACGATCTCGTCCCGCTCCGCCTCGAAGTCGGCGAAATCAAGATGGCAATGCGTGTCGATCAGCACGGCTTCAAGCCTCCGGAGCCACGTAGCGCGGGAAGACCGGGGTCGGCGCTTCGAGAGCCGTTCCGGCAACGAGACGGCCTGCCTCGCCGAGGGCGGCGAAGTCGCGCTTGTCAGCGGGTGCGGCAACCAGGTCGAGCAGCTTGCCCGATGATTCCGGCATGAAGGGCTGCAGCAGGATGGCGATCTGGCGAACGACTTCGGCCGTCACATAGAGCACCGTGCCCATACGCTCCGGATCGGTCTTCTTCAGCGCCCAGGGCGCCTGGCCGGCGAAATAACGGTCGGTCTCGGAGACGACTGCTATGATCGAGGCGAGCGCCCGGTGTATCTGCTGCTTGCCCATGTCCTCGCGCGTCGATGCATGCAGCGCGTCCACTTGGGCCAGCATCGCCTTGTCCTCGTCGCTGAGCGTCCCGCATTCCGGGATCTTGCCGTCGCAGTTCTTGACGATCATCGACAGCGAGCGGCTGGCGAGATTACCGATGCCGTTGGCGAGGTCGGAGTTGATGCGCGTGCCGATCGCCTCTTCGCTGTAGCTGCCGTCTTGGCCGAAGGAGACTTCACGCAGGAAGAAGTAACGCACCTGGTCGAGGCCGAAATGGTTCACCAGATTGACGGGATCGACGACGTTGCCGAGCGACTTCGACATCTTCTCGCCCTTGTTGAGCAAGAAGCCGTGGGCGAAGACGCGCTTCGGCAGCGGCAGCTTCGCCGACATCAGGAAGGCCGGCCAGTAGACGGCGTGGAAGCGGATAATGTCCTTGCCGATGATGTGCACGTCGGCCGGCCAGTATTTCGCCCGCGGGCCGTTCCTGTCTTCTATATAGCCGGTCGCTGTAATGTAGTTGGTCAGCGCGTCGACCCAGACATACATGACGTGGGCAGGATCGTTCGGCACCTTGATGCCCCAGTCGAAGGTCGTGCGCGAGACCGAGAGGTCCTTGAGCCCCGATTTGACGAACGAGATCACCTCGTTGCGGCGTTCGGCCGGACCGATGAAGTCGGGATTCGCCTCGTAATGGGCAAGCAGCTTCTCCTGGTATTCGGAGAGCTTGAAGAAATAGCTTGCCTCTTCCACCCATTCGACGGGCGTGCCCTGCGGCCCGTAGCGCACACCGTCGGCGCGCAGCTCCGTCTCGTTTTCCTGGTAATAGGCCTCGTCGCGCACCGAATACCAGCCGGCATAGCTGTCCTTGTAGATGTCGCCATTGTCGGCCATCAGGTTCCAGATGTTGCGCGACGTCTCGTGATGACGCTCCTGCGTAGTGCGGATGAAATCATCGTTCGAGGCGTTGAGCAGCGTTGCCATCGCCTGGAATTCGCCGGAGTTGCGGTCGGCAAGCGCCTGCGCGGTAATCCCCTCGCCGCGCGCCGTCTGCTGCATCTTCTGGCCATGTTCGTCGGTGCCGGTCAGGAAGAACACATCCTTGCCGTCTAAACGCTGGTAGCGCGCCATCGCATCCGTCGCGATCAGCTCATAGGCATGGCCGATATGCGGCTTGCCGTTGGGATAGGAAATCGCGGTGGTGATGTAGAAGGGTGTCTTGTCTATCATGGAGGCCAATGTCCGGCTAACTCTATAAAAATGGTCAGCCGCTCTTAGCGCATGTCACCGTCGAGCGAAACCTCAACTTTCCAGCTGTCGATGATTTCCCGGACGCTGGCGTGGTGAACTTGACTCCGCTTCTGCCGCCATCTACCCGTCATGGAAAAGAGGGCGGGACAAAACGAAGTGGCAGTTTTCATCTATCGGAATTGTCGTGGCTGCGCGCTGACAGGGGCGCCTGTTTGACATTCGAGCCGCTCTATTCGCTTTCCGGCCTGTGTGTGGGCGCCCTCGTCGGCATCACCGGCGTTGGCGGCGGTTCGCTGATGACGCCGCTGCTGGTGTTGCTCTTCGGCGTCCATCCGGCCACCGCGGTCGGCACAGATCTTCTCTATGCGGCGATCACCAAGACGGCGGGGACTGCCGTTCACGGCATGCATGGGCGGGTCAACTGGAAGATCGTCGGCAGTCTGGCCGTCGGCAGCGTGCCGGCCGCCCTGCTGATGCTCTGGCTGTTGGCGGGCGTCGACCGCAAAAGCATCGGCGTCACCAATACGATCACCACCGCGCTGGGCTGGCTTCTCGTCATGACCGCCATCATGCTGGTCTTCCGAGGTCCGATACTCCAGCTTGCGCGCCGCGCCATCGGCGACCGCACGCCGCCGCGGCCGGCAACCATCCTCGCCCTTACCGTCATTCTCGGATTCTTGCTCGGCGTCCTCGTCACCCTGACCTCGGTCGGCGCCGGTGCGCTGGGGGTGACGATCCTGCTGATCCTCTATCCCAGGCTCGATGTGCGCGAGATCGTCGGTTCCGATATCGTCCATGCGGTGCCGCTGACCTTGATCGGCGGCACCGGCTATTGGCTGATCGGCGAGATCGACTGGCCAATGCTGTCTGCCCTGCTCATCGGCTCTATCCCCGGCATCATTATCGGCAGCCTTCTGGCGCCGAAGCTGCACGAGCGCACCATCCGCATCGTGCTCGCCGCCACGCTAGCAGTGGTCGCAGGCAAGCTGCTGACCTAGAGCAATTCCAGGAAAAGTGCGAAGCGGTTTTCCCAGGCAAAGCGCGAAGCGGTTTTGCCGGGAATTGCGTCAAAACAAAAGGATAGAGCGGTTCTGCGCTTCCGTTAAACGCTGAACCGCTCTAGAGGCCCGGCTGTTTGATATCGGCGAGAATGCTGATGATCGTCTGCTTGCGGTCGAGATTATAGGCGTCGGAAATGGTCAGCCGCTCGGTAATGTCCGAATAGAGCCGAGCCAGCCGCTCCGCAGCTGTGATCTGCCCCTCGCTTGCTGCCGCCCGCGCGCGGTTCATGATATCGTCGCCGACATGGCTGACGAAGAAATCGAAGATCGTGTCGCTTTCCCTGCCCGAAAGCGCGTCGGCCAGCCGATGCATCGCCTTGCGCGCCGTCGGTCCTTGGGCGGAAAGCATCTCATCATAGGCGGCAATGATCTCGCCGCCACCGTAGTTCAGGAGTTTCAACGCCTCGCCGACGCTGCCCTTGGCGGCCGAAAGTACCGCCCCGCCCTCGCCTGATATGCCGAGATGGTCAAGGGCCGCGACCAGCGCGGCGTCGGCAAGCGGCGCCAGTTTCAGCGGCAGGCAACGAGAGCGGATCGTCGGCAGCAGCCGTCCCGGCGCATGCGAAAGCACCAGGAACAGCGCCCGCTTCGGCGGCTCTTCCAGGATCTTCAGGATGGCGTTGGCGGCATTGCGGTTCATGTCGTCGGCCGGATCGATGATGACGATCCGCCAGTTGCCGGTGCCCGAGGTCTGCGAGAAGAACTTGCCGGCGCGGCGCACCTCGTCGACGGTGATCGCCGATTTCACCTTGCCGGTCTTTTCGTCCACCGGCCGGGCAAGATGCAGCAGATTGTGCGAGGCGCCGGAGGCGATCTGCCGGCTGACGGGAGAGGCAGGGTCCGGATCGCCGATCATTTCCGGCGCTCGCTCGGGATCGGGATGCGATAGCACGTGATTGGCAAAGCGGAAAGCGAGCGTCGCCTTGCCGATGCCCTCCGGGCCCTCGATCAGGATGGCGTGGTGGCCCTTGCCGGAGCGGTAAGATTGCGCAAGGAAGGCTTCCGCCTCCTCATGGCCGAACAGCCTGGTATTTTCTCCCGGCCAGATGGCGCCGTCGAGCAGTCCGGGCCTTTCCTCACTCATGATGGGCTTCACTCATGATGGGCGGCTTCCGGCATTCGCAAACGGTCGGCGGGCGACTTGAGTTGTTGGACGATCGCCAGGATCTCGGCAGCGATCGCCTCTTCGCTCTGCATGGCGTTGACCACGTGGCAGCGCTCCGGCTCGCGGGCGGCGATGTCGAGAAAGGCCTCGCGCCGTTTCTCATGCGTTTCGAGCCGCTCCTTCTCGAAGCGGTCGGGACCGTCGGCTGGAGCGCGCTTCTGCGCCCGCTCCAGCCCGATCTTGGCGGGGATGTCGAGGATCACGGTGCAATCCGGCATGACGCCGTTGATGGCGATGCGCTGCAGCGTCTCGATGAAATCCGGCTCGAGATTGCCGGTTATGCCCTGATAGACGCGGGATGAATCCATGAAACGGTCGCAGAGCACGATCTTGCCGGCGGCCAGCGCCGGCCGGATCACCTCTTCGACATGGTCGTTGCGCGCCGCGGCAAAGAGGATCGCCTCCATCCGCGTGCCGAAGGCTTCGGCAGCCCCTGACAAAAGCACGTGGCGCACGGCCTCCGCGCCCGGCGATCCGCCTGGTTCGCGCGTCATCAGCACGTCGTGACCTTCGCCCTTCAACGCTTCGGCGAGGCGGCGGATCTGCGTGGATTTCCCCGCGCCTTCCCCGCCTTCAAACGTAACGAACAATCCCGTACCGGATGACAATGACAACTTCCCGCATTCCAGGCGCCGCACGCGCCGTGCTCCATCTATCTATCCGAAGATGTCAGGGAGGAAAACCTTTCGTCGCGGCGACATATTCACCTTTCCCGGCAAATTGCACCAGTAAGTGGCCGCTCAGCCGGGTGCCGACTTGTCCCAGAGCCAGGAGAAGAACAGCGATTCGCCGAGTTCCAGCATGGCGTCGACCGCCCGGCTGCTGAGCGAGCCCTCGCCGACCGCCTGCACCGTATAAAGCGGCACTTCTCGGAGCAGCCGGCTGCCTGCGAAAATCCTCAGCACCCCTGCCTGGGTATCCGGCTCGACCGGCGCCGTCAGCGGCCAGTGATAGATGATGCGCGCCGACAGCCGATCGGGATTGCTGATCGGAATATAGACGCTGACCGGCGCCTTGGCGACGAGATCGACGGTACGCGCCGTACCGCCATAGACGCTGGCGGCGCCGATCACTTCCTTCTCACCGAAGATCTGCCGGTCCTCAAAGGCCGTCAGTCCCCATTCGAGCACTCGCTTGGCCTCCTCCGTCCGCTCCTTGTCGGAAGCGATGCCGGCAAGCGCCAGAAACAGCCGCCTGCCATCGCGCTGGACTGAGGCGACGATCGAATAACCCTCGCCCTCGGTAAAGCCGGTGGCAAGCCCGTCGGCGCCGAGATCGAGCCCGAGCAGCGGATTGCGGTTGCGCTGGAAAATCTTGTTCCACTCGAAATCCGGCTGGGCGAAATAGGGATAGAGATTGGGATAAGACTGCTGCAGGGCGGCCGCAAGCGTCACCATCTCGCGCGCCGTCACCTTGCTCTTCCCGTCGGGGAGCCCGGTGGAATTGCCGAACTCAGCCTTCTCCATGCCGAGTTCACGGGCGCGGCGTGTCATCGACACGGCAAATTGCTGCTCGCTGCCGGCCATGCCTTCGGCCAGGATGATGCAGCTGTCGTTGGCGCCCTGGATGGCGACGCCCTTGATCAGGTCCTCGACGCGCACGCGCGATTTCAGGCTGGCAAACATCGTTGCCGTCCTCGATGGCGCGCCGCCGGTTCGCCAGGCATATTCGGAAACGGGATATTCGGTATCGAGCGTGATCTGCCCCTTCGTCACCGCCTCGAAGGCGAGATCCATCGTCATCAGCTTGGCGAGCGAAGCCGGCGAAAAGCCCTGGTCCTCGTTCTTGGCGAGAAGCACCGTGCCGGTGGCGGCCTCGATCATATAGGCCTGCGCCGCCTTGGTGGCGAAACCGGCGGTACCGCTATCGGCTGCAAATGCGCCGGTGGAGAGCGGCATGATGCATACAAGCAGACGAAGCAAAGGCTTCAGCATCAAGAATTCCCATCGATCAGGGGGCGTATTTCAGGAGGTTAGAGCGAGAGGAAATTCGATGCAATTGCCGCGCTCAGCGCGCGGCGGATTTTGCCTGATGACGCTTCGTCGCAGCAAGGATCGACTCCTGCGTCAGCCCGTCATTGCGCACCATCACAGCGTCGAAGGCGAGATCGACCGTCACGGTCTTCACATCCTCGTTCTGGTAGCCGAGCGCGAGAGACCCCAGCGGCCGTTCGTAGGGCATGGGGCCGATCTCCGGCAACACGACCATCTGGTCGAAGGACGGAGCGGCATTGGTGGCGGATGGTGCTGATGGCGCTACCAGAACATGGGCGGGCGCTGCCAAAGCGGGTGCTGCGACGGGGGCCGCATTGTAGCGTGCGCTCGGCGTCGACCCGGCATAGGAAGTGGCCGACATCGGCACCGGCACGTTGGCCGGCGTCTCATAATCTTCCGAACTCTGCAGCTGATCGCGGGTGATCTTGCGGCTGTTGGAGGCGACCATCACGCCGGTTGCGATCTGGCCTTCCGGATTGACGCCGGGAATGCGGCTGCCCTTCGGCACGTAGGACGCCATCAGATAGGGCATGTCGTGGCCGTCCATGCGGGCGCGGCCGACATATTGCACCCGCACCTTGCCGGTGCCGCTGTGCTGCAGATCCAGCATATCGGCCGTCTTGTTGGAAAGGTCGATGATGCGCCCTTCGTGATAGGGGCCGCGATCGTTGACGCGCACGATGACGGAGGAACCGCTTTCGAGATTGGTGACGCGCGCATAGCTCGGCAGCGGGAAGGTCGGATGCGCGGCGGAAAGATGCATCTGGTCGTAGACTTCGCCGTTCGCCGTCAGCCGCCCATGAAAGGCCGAGCCATACCAGGAGGCGACGCCGACTTTGTTATAGGAGAAGTCTTCCTTCGGATAATACCACCTGCCCTTCACCTCGTAAGGATTGCCGACGATGTAGCGGCCGCCGCCCTTGGGGATGTTGTTGCCGGTAGCGACGCGCGGGCTTGCCTTCACGCCATATTCGGATTCGGAGAAATATTCTTTGCCGTGGGATTTCTTCTTCGGCACCGCCTGTGTCGTGCCGCACGCCGCAACCGTCGCACACATCGCCGAGATCGCCAGCCACCGTGCTGTCGTTGCGAAAGACGCCGCCCCGTATTCCAGTTTCATATGTCCCACGCCGCTCAAAGATCGTTATGGTTAAGGAACCTTGCCCCAATCCGGGCCAATACGCCTTATCCCCACCCGCCTAACGAGACTTTAATCATGCGAAGTTCGTGGCAAATTTACGAACGATTTCGCAGCGATAGCGACAATTCTAATGATTATGGTTTATAAATCACTAACGCGAACCTCTCCGCCCTGCCCTTCCGCCGCCGCAATAAGGCCCGAAATCCTCATGCCGATGCGGCGCATATGGTAAATCTGAACTCGCTTCCGAATGCCCGAATAGCCCAAATTGGCACAGGCGGCGCGTGCTTCCCGCGCGGCGCGGCGTCACCTTGCCTCATCAGGCGAAATAACGCTATGCATTCTATGCGCAGGGTTGGGGGATTGCCATGGGCGGAATTGTCAAAAGCTTGATTTTGCTGGTCATAATGACCGTCTCACCGGCCGTCGGCGCCGGCGCGGAGGATCTCCCCGCCTATTGGCGCAAGACGATGACCAATGATCCATCGACGAATTTCTATCTGGCTCAGACCCTGAAACCCTTATCGAACAAGGATGCCGAAACCATCAGAGTGCTCAGGCTGTCGCTGATCGCCGGCAACTTATGTCTCGGCGCCAGCATCAATACGAGGACAGGCGAGGCCTTTCTGCAGCAGGCCGGATACGATCGCCTCCGCGGAAAGGCCTGGGACGAAGCCGCCTTCCTCGCGAACGACTGGTTCAAACACTTCAACTACCGCTCCCTCGCCCATCTCTGCGCCGGCATCGACTATATTTTCGGGCCGGAGGGAAAACTGGCGCCCAATCTGGTCAAGCCCGGCAAGGGTGAACCGAAGGGATCCTACGCCCCCCTGAACTCCTACTACATGCGGCTTCCGCCCTTGCGCAAACCGAACGGCTAGTCACGTCACCAATTGCCATATGGCGGATTGCGTATTTGACGCTTCGGGCTGTATGGAACGAAATGCCCGCCGGGAACTTTGAAGGTTTAGACCTTTGGAGGATCACGATGAATAATGAAACCATTCTGCAGCTCGACACGGTCAGCCAACAGTTGCACGCTCGATCTCGCGCGCTTTCCCAGCCAGATAAAGACAACGACATCTCGATCCTGATGTCGGCACTCGCCGTGACGATGGAGGCGGTTCGTTCTCTTTGCGAGGATATGAACCAGCTCAACGGTCCGAAGGGCCTTGGATCCGATGGGAGCTAGCTGCGACCTCCCAAAGCCGTTGGAATTGCGTTTATGCGCAGCATCCCCTCCAAAATCACGCCAAAGGCGGGAACGACACGCGCGCCTCAAAGACCTTCAAAACGGCTCGCCAGCCAGTCCCTGAAAATCAGGGCGACCTTTCTGCGATTTGGGGCACTTGGCGTTACCACGTAGAAACGCCTCCCTGTCTTCAGGGTGCGGTCAATAGCAATGACGAGGCGATTTTCTCGAAGGGGCCGATCGATGAGAGGTCGCCAACCGAGCGCGATGCCTTCGCCATTTTCCGCAGCTTTCATCGCGACAAGGGAATCGTTGACCTGCAGCGATGTCGGCAAAGTCGGTGGAGCGCCGACACCTGTGGCCCGCAACCACTCGGCCCAACCGATCCTGAAGCGATACGGGTCAACGTAGTGTATAAGCCGATGGCGCAATATATCACTGGTGAGTGACAGAGGCTTGCTCTTCGCCTGATAAGCTGGGCTGCAAACAGGCAATATTTCCTCGTCCCACAGCGGAATGGCATCACAATCCGGCCAGTTTCCATCGCCGAGCCGAATGTGAACATCGATGTTGCTCGTCGTCATCGCTGGATCGCGGTCCAAGCATCGCAGGTCAATCATCAAATCAGGATGGACTTGGCGAAATTCCGGCAACAGCGGCATCAGCCACTCTGTCGCCATGACCGTCGAGGCGCTGATGACGAGGGTGTCTCGGCGAGGCATGCCGGCGATATCGTCAAGCGTTTCGGCGATCGACGCAAATCCCCCCGATACCGCCGAATAGAGGCGTTGGCCTTGCGTTGTCAGGCTTAGCGCCCGCCTTTCCCGGACGAAAAGCGCGTGGCCGAGAGACGACTCGAGTTGTCGGATCCCGTGGCTGACCGCAGGCTGAGTGATGGACAATTCCGCGGCGGCTTTCGAAAAATTCAGATATCTCGCCGCAGCCTCGAACAGGATCAGGCTGTGGAGGGAGGGAATTGTCCGTCGTAACGACTGACTGTCATGACTCATGGTTTCGAGTTCTTCGCCGTTCGAAAATTGCAGCGCACGGAATCTCCGTCACACGGTGCAAGACTGCGCACCGGCAAGAAGCGAAACACCTTATCGTTCGCGTGGTCAACAAGCCTGGAGGACGATCACCCACTCACCTGCCGGCCGATCCGGTCTTTATCCATCCTGCCTCATACTTCCATGAATTTATTTGCCCTTTACGGCCTCACGCCCTCGCCGGACATTGTCGTTCACCCGCCAGAACCCGACGTCGGGAGAACAGGCGACTACGACAATAGGCCGTCACGGGAACAATTGAGATGTCAAACGATCCATTGCTCCAGCCTTTCCAACTCAAGCATTTGACACTCCGAAACAGGATGATGTCGACGGCGCACGAGCCGGGATATACTGAGGACGGACTCCCGAAGGAGCGCTATCGTCTCTACCATTCGGAAAAAGCCAAAGGCGGGATAGCAATGACGATGATCGGCGGTTCGTCCGTCGTCGACATCGACAGTCCCCAGGCGTTCGGCAATATCCAGCTCCACAAAGACGAGTCCGTGAAGTGGCTTCGAGAGCTTGCCGACGACGTTCACGACCACGGCGCTGCCGTGATGATTCAAATCACTCACCTGGGAAGCCGAACCAACTGGAACAAAGGCGATTGGCTCCCGATAATCGATGCGTCCCACATCCAGGAGCCCGCGCATCGCGCCTATCCCAAGGCGATGGAGGATTGGGACTTCGAGCGCGTGATCACAGCCTATGCCGACAGTGCGGAGCGGGTCAAAGCGGCAGGGCTTGACGGGATCGAGCTCGAATGCGCCTCGCATCTCATCGCGCATTTTTGGTCTCCGGCAACAAATAAGCGGGAGGATGAATACGGCGGCTCGCTCGAGAACCGGATGCGCCTGGTGAACGATATTCTCACCGCCATCCGTAAGCGCATCGGTCACGAATTCATTGTCGGCGTCCGCATGGTCTGCGATGAGGTTTGGGATAAAGGGCTCTCGCGAGACGAAGGGGTGGAGATTGCCCGTCGATTGAAGGCCGGCGGTTTGATCGATTTCGTCAACGTCATTCGCGGCCACGTCTCAGAAGACGAGGCCTTGAGTCATGTGATTCCGAACATGGGAACCGCATCTGCTCCCCATCTCGATTTCGCCGGAGAGGTTCGTCAGAATGTGAAGATACCGACCTTTCATGCGGCAAGAATTCAGGATGTGGCTACCGCGCGACACGCGATTGCGAGCGGCAAGCTTGATATGGTCGCCATGACACGCGCGCACCTTGCCGATCCTCACATCATCCGCAAGGTGATCGAAGGGAAGGAGGATCAAATTCGCCCCTGTGTCGGCATGGGGTTCTGCATCGATTCCATTTACCCCGCTGGCAACGCCACCTGCGTGCACAATGCGGCGACTGGTCGGGAGGGCAGCCTCGCGCATGTGATCAGGAAGACCAACGGGCCAATGCATAAGATTGTGGTCGTCGGAGCGGGACCGGGCGGTCTTGAGGCTGCACGGGTCGCGGCCGAGCGGGGCCACAAGGTCACGGTTTTTGAGGCTGGATCCAAAGCAGGCGGACAAATTCTAATAACCGCGGCACTGAAACGCCGTCGCGAAATCCTTGGGATCGTGGACTGGCGCTTGTCTGAATGCGAGCGCCTCGGCGTCGAATTCCACTACAATCGCTTCGTCGATGAGAGTGACGTTGTGGCGGAAGAACCCGACGTCGTCGTCGTTGCTACGGGCGGACTGCCTAATGTTGACTGTCTTGAGGAAGGACAGGAGCTTGCGACGACCAGTTGGGACATCCTCGGCGGAAGCGTTCAGCCCGCGAAAAATGTGCTGGTCTACGACGACAACGGTTCGCACCCCGCCATGACGATCGCTGAGTTTCTGGCCGACGCGGGCTCGAATCTTGAAGTTGTCACGCCTGCACGAACCCTTGCGCCGGACATCGGGGCAACGAGCTACCCCGCCTATTTCCGTGCCCTCAACAAAGCCGGCGCAAAGATCACCCTGAACCTGCACATTGAGCGCCTCGAACGTCGCGGCAACAGGATCGCAGTCATACTTTTCGACGAGTATTCCAAGGTCTGCGTCGAAAAAGAGGTGGACCAGGTTGTCGTCGAAAGCGGGACGAAGCCGATGGACGAACTCTATTTCTCGCTCAAGCCGCTCTCCCGGAACCAAGGTGAAATCGATTACCGGGCGTTCATAGCGGGCAAGCCGCAAGTTGTTGCCAATAATCCCGGTGGCAAGTTTCAGCTGTTTCGGATTGGCGATGCGGTCGCAAGCAGGAACATCCACGCGGCCATATACGACGCGCATCGATTCATGGCCGCGGTTTGATCAAGGCCGTAGGGTTGAATGCCCGCCAATCAGTTCGATTTCGGCCAGTCCTCCAGGGATCGATCTTAAAGGCATACGCAAGTCAAGGCATGCCTGAAGTCCCGAAAGATGTGGGCCTCGCCGTCTACAAGGTCGTGGCCATGATGGCTACGAGCGGGACTCGGTGATCTGATTGCAGGAATTGCGCGCAGGGATGACCCCTCGCCGCGCAATCATGAAGGCCAGGCCGACCGCTGGTGTTTCATGAAAAGGGGAACGAAAACTAGGAGCAAAAAATGATGAAGTTGTGGAAAATGCTTTGTGCCGCGGCCATGTTCGGAATGACCATGCTGCCCGCGCACGCGGAAGAAAAGACCATCACCATTGGCACGATGCAGTGGGAAGATCTGGGAGCGATCAGCGGTGTCACCAAGAAGGCGCTGGAAGATTCCGGCTACACCGTCAAGGTCGTGTCGTTCTCCGAATGGGGCATCGCCTATGCCGCTCTCAGCAAGGGCGATATCCAGATTCTCGCCTCGCTGACCGACTACGTCGCACAGGATTATTGGGACAAGAACAAGAAGAAGCTGGAGAAGATATCGCCGGTTTCGTTTGGCCTGTACCAGGCTATTGCGGTTCCGAATTATGTGCCGATCGACTCCATGGAGCAGTTGAACGGTAACGCCGACAAGTTCAGCGGCAAGATCGTCGGTATCGAACCGGGTTCAGGCCTGATGCGCGATGCCGCCAACTCGGTCAAAGCCTACGACCTCAAGCTACAGCTTGTCGAAGGCAGCACGGCTGCGATGACGGCTGAATTGAAGTCGGCCATCGACCGAAAGGAATGGATTGCTGTGACGCTCTGGGAGCCGTCGTGGATGATACAGAAGTACCCGGTCAAGTTTCTGAAGGATCCGAAGGCGATATTCCCGCTGGCGCAGACCTACAACTGGATAGCCAAGAGCGGCTTCTCCACCGAGAACCCGCATGCGCGCGAAGTCATCGCCAGCGTATATCTCCCGCTCGCAGATATCACCGCGATCGCCGGCGCGGTCGCCGACGGCAAGACAATGGACGAGGCGGTTAAGGGCTGGACCGACACCCATGCCGACCTCTTGAAGCGCTGGGAAAACATCAAGTCGAAGTAACGCTTAACGGCCGGGCCACCGAACAATCGGCGGCCCGGCTCAGACTTTACGCGGAGAGCCGCGGAGGGCTCGCTGGCATTCGGCCCCTGCTTATTACGCTGCCGGTGGACGATATCGAACCGACTTCGCCTTTTCCAACGCTTCGATCGTATCCTCGACGCTGAGGAGGACAGTGGTTTCCATCGCGCTGAGCGCGCCTCCTGCGCCGATAGCCAGTGCGACCGCCGCCATCGAGACGTTGTCAGGCGCCTCCCAAAGATTCCAACCATCATGCTCGCCGAAGGCGTACCAGAACCCGTGGAGCTTTCCGCCTACGGATTCAATATAGCTGCGTGCCGCCTCCCGGCGATCCTCGGGGTTTTCGATCATGCGCGCCCATGTCTCGGGCGTGTAGCTGAAGCGCGTGAGATACATGGCCATGGTGTGTGTCCTCCGCCAGAATAGCACAGTAAACGCTCAAGCCGGGGCGAAGGCGAGTCATTTCCAGCGGGAGGAACAGGCCGCTCAACGCTTCCTATCGCCAGTCTCCGGAAGCACCGCGAATACTGACGTCTAAAGGTCACTCCGCGTTCATTGAAAAGTAGATTTTAGCCGTTATTCGGAGCCCGCTTCTCATCTCATATCGGGTTCCGGCAATGGATCTTGCGACTGTCCTTCTTCTACACAAGTCTTCCTTCATCGTCGGAGCAATCTGCTTCTTTTACGTGAGATGGCGCTCCGGAGCGACGCCAGGGCTTGGCGTACTTGCCGGCAGTTTCTCTTTGCTTGCGATCGCCTCAACGCTCGCTGGTTTGGATGAGAGCCTTCATATGTCCGGCGATGCCAGGACGTTCTGGAGTTTTTCACTCGGCGCCAATGGTTATGGGCTCATGGCGGTTGGGCTTTTCGGCCTCAGCCGGCGTCAAAACTCTTTACGAGACTGGTGGCCGTTACTCCTGCCCGTCGTCCTGACGCTGAGTGCGGTGAAAACGCCATGGTATTTGAACAACGGATTGAGAGCATCGGTGTTCAACGGCAGCGCCGCCGTCCTGCTTGCCTTGTCAGGTTTCGTGATCGCCCGCGACTTCTTCCACGAGCGCCTTACCGCGCGGCTCGGTCTTTCCGCATCCATATGGGTGGCGACGTCTCTCTCCGTTTTGGTGGTCGTCGGCTTCGTCTTTCCGAACGATGCGCCCCTTCCTCCGCGCTACGCATTCTTTTTGCTGATCATCTGTCATTTCGCGGTGGCGCTGTTTGTGCTCGTGCTCGTGCAGGAGAGAGCCGAAGAGAAGCTTACCAGACTTGCAAATACCGATATGCTGACCGGCATTCCCAATCGGCAGCATTTCTTCAATTCGCTTCCGAAAAGCCTCGGCCCCGGAGACGCCTTCGTCCTCATCGATATCGACTTTTTCAAGCGTGTGAACGATATGTACGGGCACGACAAAGGCGATGTCGTTCTCATAAATGTTGCTCGGACAATTGCACAGAATGTCCCCCCTTCCTGCGTGTTCGGCCGGCTGGGCGGCGAGGAGTTCAGCCTCTTTCTGCGCGGCCAAACGCAATCTTCCGCTTTTGCGCTCGCTGAGCGGATACGCGAGGCGGTAAGCGCCGTCAGCCTTGTCTTCGAAGGAAATCAGGTCACCCCTTCCGTCAGCGCAGGCGTGGCACTTTGGGAAGCGGGTCTGACCGACCAAGACGTCCAGAAACGTGCAGATCAGGCGCTCTACATTGCCAAAAACAACGGCCGTAACAGGGTTGAATTGTTTAGCAGTGCCGGGTTGACCAGCAGCTTCCTTGCGCCGGAACTGGCACAGGCTCGCGCAGGCTGAAGAACGGTTGAAGGTCGGTTCTCTCCAGAGCTATTTGCCCATCATAGCGGAGATGCCGGCAAATGCTGCAGAGCACGTTGACGCTGCGATCAAAGCTGCTAAAAAGCCAGCCATCGAATGATTGGGTCGCAAATCGGCAGCAATGACCGGTTGCTGGAATCAACAAAATGTCGATTTCTTAACCTTTTCAATCAGATGGAAGAGTGTCCGAGTGGTTTAAGGAACCGGTCTTGAAAACCGGCGTGCGGGAAACCGTACCGTGGGTTCGAATCCCACCTCTTCCGCCATTTCATATTGATTTTGTTATATAATTTCCGATTTCCGCTCGGGAATTGCGCCCTTACCTTAACGGTAGGATGCCGTCTCAGTAGCATCGGCGCGGTATCGCAGGCTTCCGTTTTGCTGTTGCCCCAATGATTCTGCTCGCCCTGACGCTCGCGGGCAATCTCCCAAAAAATCACGATTGTCTTTTGGCGCGATTTCAATCATCTCGACGTTGCTGGGATATTCACTTGCGAACAAGTCAGCGAAACTGCCCAAAGTCATTTGGAGATAATTCGCTTGAAGCTTTTTGCATGGCTTTCCTGGATGAGTTGCTCGACTGAATGGGCGCCTTTCCCTTCCGAAGAAAAAGGAAACCTTGGCGGCATAGTCATGCGACGGCGCGGCGCGAAATTTCCATTGGTTGAAACCCGTATGCCGACGCCGGATGAACAATATGAAGCGCAGCTTTACTTCGCCATACGTTAGGCGGGCAGCTGCGCGTTGCCGTGGTCGCACTGATCCTTTGCGTTGACGATGAGATGATATACAGGCTGCAGCAGGACGCGACTGCCATTAACTTAAGAATGGGGTCGGGCGGCAGATTGACGTCACGTCGCTGCCACGAGATCACGTGGCCGTCCTCTGAGCCGGCGTCGCAAAGACGTTCTCGCTGCAGCCTTGAAGCGAGTTTGGCTTGGTTCAACCTTCCAGCTGAGCGGCATTCTCCGCCAAAATTTTCATCAGACATTCCTTCACGATCAGGCCCCTCGGCGTCCGAGCAGCCCGATCCTCTACGAGGAGCCACAGATCCTGGAATTGCTCTGGTGAGTGCCCTCACGAGAGGTGCGAGTATATCAGGACGCCAACAGAACCCCAGAAGATTACTGGCATAAGTATCATCCCCGCAACAATGATCTTGGTCACAGCAATAGCTCCGCAAACTCCACCAAAGTCCGCAAAACCTATTGCAGCGACCGAAGCTTTGGTATCGGCATGAAGTCCGGGACAGATCGGACCTTGGTCTGAGTTTCGCTCGGCGGCCGATGAGGGTCGGGCTAACTCTCCCCGAGCGCTCGGCGGCTCCGGCAAGTCCCGGTCGCAATGGCGAGCGCAACGACAATCAGCGCTGCCGCGACGGCGAAGGTGATCCGCATGCCTGAGTGAACCGCGTCGGGATGCGCCGCCGCAATATCGTGCGCTCCCGAAGAGAAAGTGAAGACGGCGCCCATGACGGAAGCGCCGGTGATCAGTCCGAGATTGCGCGACAGATTGAGCACGCCGGAGATGACGCCGCGCTGGTCGGGGCTGATGTCGGCCATGACGGTGGTGTTGTTGGCCGCCTGGAACAGTTGATAGCCTGGCGTCAGCATGGCGATGGCAGCGATATAGCCTGTAATGCCGGGAAGCACGGCCACGGCGACGGAGCCCGCCGCCATGGCGACGAGCCCGGCGATAACCACGAATGATGCGTCCAGACGATCGACCAGGCGGCCGGCCGGGATTCCGCTCAAGATGGAGATGACAGGGCCTATCGACATGACGAGCCCAACGAGAGTTTGATCGAGCCCGAGCGCGTGGGAGAGGTAGAACGGCGCGACCACCAGCGTCGCCATCATCACCGTTGCAACGAGCAGGTTCATCGCCAAGCTGGCGCTGAACACCGGGTTGCGGAACACCGCCAAGCGGACCAGCGGCGATGCCGTTCTCGCCTCGGTGAACACGAACAGACCGGCGCCGAAGACGGCCGTGAGCAGCAGGGCAATGTTCAGCGGACCAAAACTGCCGCGCCCGATCGTCATCGCTAACGCATAGGCTGACAGCGTCAGGGCAAGCACCAGCGTGCCCATCGTATCGAAGCTGGTCCGATTCGCCTTCCCCTTGCTGAGATCGGCGGGCAGATAGCGATGGACGAGAACGAAGCTCAGCACGCCGAGCGGCACGTTGACGAGGAAGATTGCCGGCCAGCCGAGCCCGGCGATCAGGAACCCGCCAAGCGAAGGCCCAAGAGCGGTGCCGATCGCCGACATGGTTCCGAGCAACCCCATGGCGCTCCCGGTCTTCGCCTTCGGCACCGTTTCGCTGACGAAGGCGATGGTCAGCGCCATCATGATGGCGGCGCCCAGGCCCTGCACCGCACGCGCGGCAATCATCAGCCAGAGTGTCGGCGCCAGGCCGCAGAGGATTGAGGCCAGCGTGAAGAGCAGTATGCCGATGAGCAGCAGCCGGCGGCGGCCGGTGATGTCGCCGAGCCGTCCGACGCTGACGACCAGGGTGGTGATGGCGAGCAGATAAGCGAGCACGATCCACTGGACATCCTGGAAGGTGGCGTCGAATGCCTGCGCCAAAGTCGGCAGACCGACATTGGCGATGCTGGTGCCGAGCGATGGCAGCAGCATGGATAGGGAAAGACTGGCAAGCGCCCAGCGGACGGAGGGTATGCGTTCGGCGACGGCCTCGCCTCGCTCTGCAATGACTGGTTTCACAATGGCCTCCTTTTCCGTGGGCCCGAATGGAGCCGATGAAAAGCTAGTCCGCTGCGTGGCGTGGCGGAAGGCGCACGATTTGCATTTCATTCATGCGTCTAACGCCACATCATGATGAAACCATGTTATATGGGATGCATGTCGACACCCGATCTCAACCTGCTCGTCACCCTGGACGTCCTGCTTGCAGAAGGCAGCGTTGCGCGCGCCGCCCGAAGGCTGCGGCTGAGCCCGTCGGCGATGAGCCGGGCGCTGGCCCGATTGCGCGAGACGACCGGCGATCCGCTGCTGGTGCGCGCCGGCCGCGGCCTCGTTCCCACGCCACGGGCGCTGGAACTGCGCGAGCGGGTCGGTCGGGTCGTCGAGGAGGCGCAGGCGGTGCTGCGGCCCTTGGAGGCGCTCGACCTCCAAAGCTTGGTCCGGACGTTTACACTGCGCAGCAGCGAAGGCTTCGCCGAGAATTTCGGTCCCGATCTCATCGCCCGCCTCAGCCGGGAAGCGCCAGGCGTCCGGCTGCGCTTCATGCAGAAGCCGGATAAGGACAGCACCCCGCTACGCGACGGTACCGTCGATCTCGAAACCGGCGTCGTCGGCGATACGACCAGTCCGGAGGTGCGGGCGCAGGCCTTGTTCCGGGACCGTTTCATCGGCGTGGCGCGCAGGGGCCATCCGCTCAGCGAAGGCGAGATCACGCCTGCCCGTTACGCGGCCGGCCGGCACATCATTGTCTCCAGGCGCGGGCTCGACAAGGGGCCGATCGATGAAGCCCTGAATGCGCTGGGGTTGGACAGGCAGGTCGCCACGATCGTCGGCGGCTTTTCGACGGCGCTGGCGCTCGCCCGAACCTCCGATCTGATCGCCAGCGTGCCCGAGCGTCACACGGAATCGCTGCGCGCGGGGATGCATAGTTTTCCCCTGCCCGTTCCGACGTGTGAGATCACGATTTCCTTGCTTTGGCACCCCAGGATGGATGCCGATCCCGCCCATCGCTGGCTGCGCGAGTGTGTCCGGGATGTCTGCGCGGCTACGTGATTGAAGGCCGCCTGAGGTTGACTATGCCATGTCGCCGTGATTTCCCGTCTCGCATCAACAAGCGAGGACATCATGGCTGACGACATTATCGTAAAAGACAGCAACGGAAGCCAGCTTCACGACGGCGATTCCGTAACGCTGATCAAGGACCTCAAGGTCAAAGGAACTTCAGAGACGCTCAAGCGTGGAACGCTGGTCAAGGGCATTCGCCTCACCGACAATCCCGGTGAGATCGAATGCAGCACCAAGCAGGTCAAAGGTCTCGTATTGAAAACCGAGTTTTTGAAGAAGGCATAGGAGCTCCGTCGCCCACCATCAATCGTTCCTGGGTGCCTCCTGCGGCACTTCCTCGGTGATCACCTCGAAACGGGAAAGCGTTGCCGGCCCGAAGGCCGTCGACATCGCGACATCCGTGGCGTCGCGGCCGGTTCCCATCAATATTCTGCCGATGCGCGGCGTATTGTGGCGGGCGTCGACCGTATGCCAGTGGCCGCCGAGAAAGACTTCGAACCAGGCGCTGAAATCCATCGGATTGGGATCGATCGGTACGCCGATATCGCCGAGATAGCCGGTGCAATATCGGGCCGGGATATTCATGCACCGGCACAGCGCGATGGCGAGATGGGCAAAGTCACGGCAGACGCCCGCCTTATCGGTGAAGCCGCCATGGGCGGTGCGCAGGAGGTCGGCCTTCTGGTAATCGAAGGTGATATGGTCGTGGACGAAATCGCAGATTGCCTGGACGCGCGTCCAGCCGAGCGACGTCGACGAGAAGGTTGCCCAGGCAAAATCTGCCAGCCTGTCGGTGTCGCAATAGCGGCTGCCGAGCAGGAAAACCAGCACATCGTCCGGCAGGTCATTGATCGCGTGCTGGACCGCATCATCGGGAACAATATCGGGTTGCCCGCTGTCGTAGATCTCGAATTCCGTGGAAATGGTCGTCAGTCCCGGCGGGGCGACGATCCGGCTGCAGGCATTGCCGAACCCGTCGGTATATTCCCAGGCCTCGATCGGCCGGTCGAATGTCAGGACCTGCTCACTCAGCAGATCGGCGCGCCGAGAGGGATGGATGTTGAGGACGAGCAGCATCGGCGTTGGTTGCGTGCATTCGTAGCCCAGATGAAACCCGGCGCGTATCTTCATTGTGGCTTCCCTATCGCGGCTCCGCATGTGCGGAGGTGAGTATGGAACGTTGATCGCGCTACCCGGTTCCCGCAAGGGACAACTGTCACCATACAGAGACTTGGTGGTGATCCGAGATTGCCCCGGAAGATTATCTCGGAGGTAATCCGGATTACCTCGGAGAGAATCGAGATTATCTCGTGGTGACGTTGACCTGCACCGTCATGCTGTCGAAATCCGCCCCGTCGCCATCATAGCTGCCGCTCAACGGGACTGCCTGGCGCGGATCGCGGGCAACCGCGACACGAATGAGATCGCGGTTGCCGACGATCCCGTTGGTCGGATCGAACTCCGCCCAGCCGGCGCCGGGGAGATAGATCTGGCACCATGCATGGGTGGAACCGCCGCCGAGCACCGTGGAGCCGTCCCGGTCGGGAACATAGACATAGCCCGTGACGAAGCGCGCCGCGAGCCCAAGGACGCGGGCGGCCTCCATCATCAAAAGCGCGAAATCCCGGCAGGTGCCGGAGCGAAGCTGCAAGGTCTGCACCGGGGTCTGTGTTCCGTGTTCCATCCGGCGCTGATAGACGAAGCTTTCCCGAATGGCGTAACAGAGCGTCATCAGCAGATGCCCGGTTTCCGTCGGACGCCCCTGGCGCACGAACTGCCGTGCCCAGCGTCCGACCTCGTCGTTCGGATCGGGATAATGGCGCTGCATTGCCGGCGTCAGATCGGCAATCTCCTCCTTGTCGTAGGAGAATGGATAAATCAGGGCCGCCTCGTCGACCTTGAGATCCAGGGCGACCTGGGGCGTATGATCGAGGGTGATCCAGGTTTCGAAGCGAAGCTCGGACGCCGGCCTCGAAATATCGATGAGCGCCACGCAATTGCCGAAAACATCGTGGATCCAGCGGACATGACTTTCCTCGGGATAGGTCGTCAACGACGCTTCGATCAGCCGCTGGTCGAAACTGTCGCGCGGCCGGAACATCAGGCGATGCTCGCCGAAATCGACCGCCCTGACGTAACGATAGGACGTTATGTGGCGGACGGAAAAAATCGTCATCGGCCGCCGTCCGGTAATCTGTTCACCTTGCTGCTCCAAGGCGGTGACGCCGCCTCTCCTCTGCGGGAGCGCCCTGCCCGCTTTTCCGCTTATCCCGATTTCTTGTCATATAAGCACATTCGAAAGATTGCTATTGTAGCTTCACCGATCGACGGCAGAGCCGTCCAACCTAAGAGGATAACATGCATATCATCTGGGACGTTCTGACACTTCTGCTGACAATCGGCTCGCTCTATGGCGGTCGCGAATACCGGATTATTCGCGCCCGTGCCCGCGCCCAGAACTGGGGCAACTTCTGATTCGATTCCGAGTCATGGTCGCATCGGATCGTTGCCGGTCGCGGCTACGTCGAATGACGTAAAGCCATACGCTTAAGGAAATGCTTTATTAGACGAGACGGCTTCCATCCGTCCATTCTCCCTGTTATTTGAAGCCCGCCTCACCCCTGGCGGGCTTTTTTAGCGATTAATACGCATCACTTCTTGGCGCCGGCCGAAAGCACCCGATGGGTCGCGTTGTCCATTGCGTGGCTCGCTTCCTGTCCATCCTTCTTCAGCCCGTATGCGGTATTGCCGCAGCCGGAAAGGGTGAGCAGGCAGATGCAGGCGATGGCGATTGCAGCTTTTGACATCGAGTGTTTCCCCCGGATCGAATGGCTTCTGGATAAAATGATGCGCTTCGTGGCAAAATCAATCCGTCGGGGCTGGCATGACGGCGAAGTTATTCTGAACTCCGTCCATCACCGGAATTGCTTCATTTGCGCCTGGAAACAAATTTCGCCCCGCCACGGAATTAATCCTGCGTATTTCCAACGGAGCGAACGGCCGATGGGTTGGGTTAATCCCAAAACGCCGTAAAATATTGAAGTGTACTCCCCCGGAGGCATTGTTTGTCATCGCGAGTTTGACCGCAGTCTTTTCAAAGCAAGAAAAACATTCACTAGTCATCTATCGCACGACTCGTCGCCAGCTATTCGAGTATTTATTAATCCGTGTCGCAAAAGAACAGGTTGTGTCATTTTGATATCTTAAGTTTTACTCAAATGCAGCGCTTAACTATTTATTAGTAATAATCTTGCGCGTCGTCCGCTTCAGCTTATGCTTTAAGCATAGGGGAGAGGAAAGATGTTTACGAAAAGTCTGATCATGCCTTTGGGATTCGCAATTCTCGCCATATCAGGCCTGCTGTTTCAGATAGCCGCCTACGTGCTGAACTCCCCGGTCACCGTGCTGCAGCCCTGAGTCACATAAGTTGCTGAACCCGCAAGCAATCTCGGTAACTGGGAGTGGAACTTCCTCTCGTTTCGTGCATTCTGTGACTCGTTTTGCCAGGAGGGAGATAACCATGGAAAACGCAGGCGTGGGTTGGATTGCAGCCATCATCATCGGCGGTATCGCCGGATGGCTGGCGGAAAAGGTCATGAGCAGCAACATGGGCTTGCTCATGAACATATTGCTCGGCATCGTCGGCGCCATTGTCGCCAACTGGATCCTGGGTCTGTTACACATCCAGCCGCTTGCCGGTTGGCTGGGCTATCTGATCACCGGTTTTATCGGTGCCTGCATCCTGATTTTCATCGGCCGTCTCATCCGCCGCTGACCCCGGCCGCTGGCCTCAATCTGCGCGTTAGACATATCGAAAGCCGGGCGTTGATGACGTCCGGCTTTTTCTTGAGCTCTGAATTCCCGTTCAGCGGCGGCTGAGCAGGCCGAACACATAGGCAATGCCTGCCGTAACCGCGAGTGCCATGAGCGGTTCTTCGCGCACCTTGTCGCGCAGCCGTTCGGTCATTACCGAAGCCTCGTCCGTCACCGCCGATTTTGCGCCCTGCCCCAGCGCGACAACGCTTTCCGTCAGCCGGGAGAGATCGTTGCGAAGGGCTGCGACCTGCGCCGACAGATCGTCTGCTGCGATATCAGCCTTGACACGCGCGGCGGTGGATTCGGCGGAAGCGGTTTTCAATTCTGCCATGGTCTGCTCCTGTTTCATGGGATGCCGCTTCAACGAAATGGCGGCCCGAAAAGTTCCGCCGCAACCGATCTTTTGTTCGCCGCAAAGCCGCCGCGGCCGGGCAGCCGCCTTGTGCAGCTTTTCGCGCGACAAACCCTTCATTTCCTGTCGGGTTTGTTTTAAGGAACGTCGAATGTCCGCCGGCGCGCGGCTCAATGATACTGCGAGGTTTGCGTTTCCATGTTCCATATCCTGAGAAGAGCTGCTCAGACCTGGGTTGCCAAGCTCCTGCTGCTTTTGCTCGTCGTCTCCTTCGGTGTCTGGGGCGTGTCGCATGAGCTGTTAACGGGCGGCAACAGCACCACGGTCGTGACCGTCGGCGATCAGCATGTGGACGTCAACGAATTCCACCTCGCCTATCAGCGCCAGGTGGCAAGCCTCAGCCAGCAGTTCGGCATGCGCCTCACCCCCGAGCAGGCCCGCGCCTTCGGCATCGAGCAGCAAGTGCTTGCCCAGCTCGTGGCCGGCGCCTCGCTCGATCAGCTAGCCGAAGACATGAACCTCGGCCTGTCGGAGGATCGCCTCGCCCAGCTGATCGCCGACGATCCGGCTTTCAAGGCCGTCAACGGCCAGTTCGACCGTGAGCTCTTTGTCTCGCGCCTGCGCAATGCCAACATCCGCCAGGACGACTACATCAAGGAGCGCAGCAAGGTCGCCGTCCGCAGCCAGGTCGTCGATGCCATCTCGAACGGATTCACCGCGCCGAAGACGCTGGTCGACGCCTTGAAGCTTTATGGCAATGAAAGCCGCAGTGTCGATTACCTGCTGCTCACCAACGCCAATATCGAGCCGATCAAGGCGCCCGCCGACGACGTGCTGGCGACGTGGTTCGAAGGTGTCAAGCAGCGTTATCGGGCGCCAGAATACCGCAAGCTCATTTATCTCAAGCTGCAGCCCGCCGATATTGCCGACGCTGCAACCGTCACCGACGATCAGATCCACGAAACGTTCGACAAGAGCAAGGATATCTACCGCACACCGGAAAGCCGCACCATCGAACAGTTGACCTTCGCCAGCAAGGATCTTGCCGCCGCCGCCGAAACGGCGCTGAAGAGCGGCACCAGCTTCGATCAGTTGGTCTCCGACCAGGGCAAGACGGCAAGCGACGTGCTGCTCGGCGAATTCACCAAGGACAAGGTTCCCGACCAGGCCGTTGCCAATGCAGCCTTCGCGGTTTCGCGCGATGGCGGCACGACGCCTGTGGTCGACGGCTCCTTCGGGGCCGTCATCCTGCGCATCACCAACATCAAGCCGGAAACGGTGAAGAATTTCGACGAGGTGAAGGAGGATATCCGCAAGCAGCTGGCGCTTTCCAACGCCTCTCAGGAGGCGATCAACGTTCATGACCGCATCGAAGACCTGCGCGCCGGAGGTTCCACGCTCGAGGATATCGCCGGTCAGCTGAAGCTCCAGGCCGTCACCGTCGATGCCGTCGACATGACCGGCGCCGACAAGGAAGGCAAAGAGGTCAAGGATCTCCCGGCCAAGCAGCAGCTGCTCGGCGAAGCCTTCAAGACCGAGGTCGGCGTCGATGCGCCGCCGCTGCCGATCGGCAATGACGGCTATGTCTGGTTCAACGTCCTTGAAATCACGCCGGACCGCGATCGCCCGATCGCCGAGGTGCGCGAAAAGGCCGTCGAGGACTGGACCGCCGAACAGCAGAAGGCCGAGCTCGCCAAGAAGGCCGACGCATTGAAGGCCGAGGCGGCGAAGGGCACGGCACTTGCCGATATCGCAACGCCGCTCGGCATCGCCGTCGAAAGCAAGAGCGGTGTCACCCGCTCCACCGACGATCCGGTGCTCGGCCGCGCCGGCGTCACCGCCGCCTTCTCCGGCCCGGTCGATACGGTCGCGAGCGCCGTGGGCGCCGATCCCTCGACGCAGATCCTGATGAAGGTCACCGAGGTCAACAGTGAGCCGACCGGCGACGTCCTGAACAACCGCGATGCCCAGATCACCGCCATGGCCAATGCCGCCGGCGACGACATCCTCGATCAGATGGTCAACCTGCTGCAGACGCAATACGGCGCGCAGATCAACCAGAAGCTCGCCGAACAGGCGACAGTCCGCTAGGAGGCCTTATGACCGATCTGAAGCCGTTCCTGGCCAAGGCCGCAAGCCGCGAGCCGCTGACGCGTGACCAGGCTCGCGCCGCCTTCGACATCCTGATGTCGGGCCAGGCGACGCCCTCGCAGATCGGTGGCTTCCTGATGGCGTTGCGCGTGCGCGGCGAAACCGTCGATGAGATCGTCGGCGCCGTCACCGCGATGCGCGCGAAAATGCTGGCCGTCGAGGCGCCGGCCGATGCGATCGACATCGTCGGCACCGGCGGCGATGCCAGCGGCACCTACAATATCTCGACGCTGGCGGCGCTGATCGTCGCCGGCGCCGGTGTCCCCGTCGCCAAGCACGGCAACCGGGCGCTGAGTTCGAAATCGGGCGCGGCCGACAATTTGGCCGCACTCGGCGTCAAGCTCGATGTCAGCCCCGAGATCATCTCCCGCTGCATCGCGGAGGCCGGCGTCGGCTTCATGTTCGCGCAGATGCATCATTCCGCCATGCGCCATGTCGGCCCCTCCCGGGTCGAACTCGGCACGCGCACGATCTTCAACCTGCTCGGCCCGCTCTCCAATCCGGCCGGCGTCCGACGCCAGCTGCTCGGCGTCTTCTCGCCGCAATGGCTGGTGCCGCTCGCCGAAGTCATGCGCGATCTCGGCTCCGAATGCGTCTGGGTGGTCCATGGCGACGGCCTCGACGAGATCACCACCACCGGCGTCACACAAGTCGCGGCGCTCGAGGACGGCAAGATCCGCACCTTCGAGCTGTCGCCCGCCGATTTCGGCGTCAGCCCTTGCGTGCTCGCCGACATCAAGGGCGGTGACGGTGTTGCCAACGCCGCAGCGCTTCGCGAGGTGCTCGGCGGCGCCAAGAATGCCTATCGCGATGTCTCGCTCGCCAATGCCGCCGCCTCACTGGTCATCGCGGGCAAGGCCGGGACGATCCGCGACGGCATGACGCTTGCCGCGCAGTCGCTGGATAGCGGCGCCACCGCGCTCGCCCTCGACAAACTCATCGCCGTTTCCAACGATATCGACTAGGATTGCCCGATGACCGATATCCTGAAGAAGATCGAACTCTACAAGCGTGAAGAGATTGTCGCCGCAAAGGCGACGGTGTCGCTCGCCGACTTGAAGGCGATGCAGGCCGGTCAATCCGCCCCGCGCGGTTTTCACAAGGCGCTCGTGGCCAAGCGTGATGCCGGCAATTTCGGCCTCATCGCCGAGATCAAGAAGGCGAGCCCCTCGAAGGGTCTCATCCGTCCGGATTTCGATCCGCCGTCGCTGGCGAGCGCCTATGAGGCCGGCGGTGCCGCCTGCCTGTCCGTCCTGACCGACAGGCCGAGCTTCCAGGGCGCGCCGGAATTTCTAACGGCCGCCCGCGCGGCCTGCGCGCTGCCGGCACTGCGCAAGGATTTCATGTTCGAGACCTATCAGGTGCACGAGGCCCGCGCCTGGGGCGCCGACTGCATCTTGCTGATCATGGCTTCGCTGTCGGATGATGAAGCCGAGCGCCTGCAGGACGAAGCCTTCGACCTCGGCATGGACGTTCTGGTCGAGGTCCACGACGCCGAGGAGATGGAGCGGGCGCTGAAGCTCTCTTCGCCGCTCGTCGGCATCAACAATCGCAATCTCCGCACCTTCGAGGTCAGCCTCACCGTCAGCGAGGCGCTTGCATCAATGGTGCCGGACGACCGGCTGCTGGTCGGCGAAAGCGGTGTCTTCACCCATGCCGATTGCAAAAGGCTGGCCGCCAGCGGCATCAACACCTTCCTGGTCGGCGAAAGCCTGATGCGCAAGGACGACGTGGCGGCCGCCACCCGCGCACTGCTCTTTGGCGAAGCCGTGCTGGCGGCCGAGTGAGATGGGCAGCGAGAAGCCCCGTCTGACCCATATCGGCGCTGCCGGCGAAGCCCATATGGTCGATGTCGGCGACAAGGCGGAAACGGTCCGCATCGCCACCGCCGAGGGCCACGTGCGCATGGCCGAGCAAACCCTGAAGCTGATCCGTGACGGCAACGCCAAGAAGGGCGACGTCATCGCCACCGCCCGCCTTGCCGGCATCATGGCCGCCAAGCAGACCGCCAATCTGATCCCGCTCTGCCATCCGCTGATGCTAACCAAGGTGACGGTCGATATATCAGAGGACGCCGCTCTTCCCGGCCTGCGCGTTACGGCCATGGCCAAGCTGACCGGCAGGACCGGTGTCGAGATGGAAGCGCTGACGGCCGTATCAGTCGCTTGTCTCACCATTTACGACATGGCCAAGGCTGCCGACCGGACGATGGAAATCGGTGGCATCCGGCTGCTGGAAAAATCCGGCGGCAAGTCAGGCGATTTCCGTCATCCGGAGGCCGGTCGATGAGCCTGCTGCCCGTCGCCGAGGCGCAGAACCGCTTGCTGTCGCGCGCCAAACCTGTCGAAACCTCCGAGACGCTCGACCTTGCCGAGGCCGAGGGCCGTGTGCTAGCCCGCGATCTCACGTCAAAGCTGACGCAGCCGCCGTTCGATTCCTCCGCTATGGATGGTTATGCCCTGCGCCGCGACGATGCACCGGAGCCCGGCGCCGTGCTGAGGTTGATCGGCACCTCGGCTGCCGGCCGTGCCTTCGAAGGCGAGGTCGGCAAGGGCGAGACTGTTCGCATCTTCACCGGCGCCCCGGTTCCCTCGGGCGCCGATAGCGTGCTGTTGCAGGAGGATGCCGAACGGCTGGACGACGGCACCATCCGCACGACATTCCCCGTGCGTCAGAACCAGCATGTGCGCCCGCGCGGACAGGATTTCGTCGAGGGCGAAGCCGTGCTGCCGGCAGGCACGATACTCGATTTCACCCGGCTGACGGTTGCCGCCGGCATGAACAATGCAACGGTGGAGGTACGACGCAAGCCGCTGGTCGCCATCCTTGCGACCGGCGACGAGCTGTTGCCGCCAGGCAGCCAACCCGGCCCGGCGCAGATCATCGCCTCGAACGGTTTCGGCATTGCCGCCCTCGCCCGCAAGGCCGGCGCCGAGGTGCTCGATCTTGGCATTGCGCCTGACGACCAGGCAGCCATCACCGCCGCGATCGGCAAGGCTGAGGCGGCCGGCGCCGATGTGATCGTGACGATCGGCGGCGCCTCCGTCGGTGACCACGATCTAGTGCGGGCGACGCTGACGGCTGCCGGCATGGAACTCGATTTCTGGCAGATCGCCATGCGGCCGGGCAAGCCTCTGATGGTCGGCAGTCTCGGGCCGATCCACGTGCTCGGCCTGCCCGGAAATCCGGTCTCCAGCCTGGTCTGCAGCCTGCTGTTCCTGGAGCCGCTGATCCGCCGGCTCGCATCGCTGCCGCCGGTGCGGCGCGAGGCGACAGCCGAGACAGCCATATCGCTGCGAGCCAACGATCATCGCCAGGATTATCTCCGCGCCAGACTGGCGAAATCGGCCACGGGCGGCTGGATCGCCGAACCATTCGGCAAGCAGGATTCCTCGATGATGAAGGTCTTCGCTGCGGCCGACTGCCTCGTCATCCGCCCGCCGCATGCGGGTGAATTGCCGGCCGGCGCACCCTGCCCGGTCATGCTGTTGCGGCCTGACCTCCTGGCATAATCCCCGCCTTCAACTGGTGCCGGAGCGTGAAGACCCCTGCCGGCACCGCCCCGCCGCCCGTGCCGGCGCCGAAATCGGCAACGGCATGGGTCGCGATTCGACTCAATTCTCCCTGAGGCAGATAGGCCCTCTCGGGATCGCCGATCAGCACCTCGATGCCGCTTGCCTGACAGCGCGACAGGAACGCCATCACCCGCAAGGCAAGGGCGGGTTCGTAGAACAGGTCGCCAACCACGAGAAGGTCTGTCTCCGGCGGCGGTTCATCGATGATATCGGCGGCGACGGCCACGATGTTCACATCATTGATCGCCGCGTTGAGGCCGGTTGCGGCAATGGCATTGGCATCGATATCGACCGCCGTCACCGCCACTGCGCCGGCTTTGGCCGCCGCGATGGCGACGAGCCCGGAGCCGGCGCCGAGATCGAGGACACGGCGGCCCCCGACCGTCTCCGGCTGGTCGAGCAGATGGCGGGCAAGCACAGCGCCGCCGGCCCAGGGATAGGCCCAATAAGGCGCCGGATCGGCTTCTCCGGGGCCTGCAAGCCGCCAGAGCCCGCTCGCGGGGCCTGCGGTATGCAGCCGGATCTCGGGAATGCAGGGAACGGCTGATATCGGCAGATTGGCCTTGATGAAGGCGACTGGATCGGGTTGCGAGATGACCGGGCGTTTCATTGTCTCTCCTGCCTGGCTGAGCCCGATGGTTCAGTAGTTCTTCATGGCGAGATGCGGCATGCCACCATCGAGAAATTCCGTGCCATAGGCGACGAAACCGAAACGTTCATAGAGCGGTAGCTTGCCGGCCTGCGCTGTGAGATAGAAGCGGTTGTCGCGCGCGCTGCGATGCAGGTCCATCGCCCGCCCGATCATATCAGCCGCGATGCCGCGCCCGCGCCATGGGTGGGCAACCGCGACACGGCCGATCTTCACATGTTCCTCGGCGTAAATGACCCGCAGCGTGCCGGAGACTTCGCCCGCCGTGAGGGCGACGAGATGGTGGGCGCTGAGATCGTCGGCATCGAATTCTTCGGCTTCGGGAACCTTCTGCTCATGCACGAAAACGGCACGCCGCAGCCGGAAGGCCTCATTGCAGAGCATACTGAAAACCGGAACGCTGAGGATCGTTGTTTCCACCATCACAGGAGCTCCCCGAGGAATACGACCCAAGGCCCTTCGCCCGAACTGGCGAAGGGGTCCCGCGATTCAAACTGCTGCAGCATCCAGCGCTGTAGCAGCAAGATCAGCCGGGCTTCTTTTTTGAAAATTTGGCCTTCGGTCCGCCGCCCTTGCCCTCATATCTGGGGGCCTCAGATCTGGCGCCTTCGAATTTCGGTTTGTCGAATTTCGGCTTGTCGGATTTGGGTCCATCGAAAGCAGGCTTGCCCGGCTTTTTGCTCCAGGGCTTGCTGTCCCGTGTTTCCCCGCCGGCATTGTCAGCCGCAGCATATCCGCCGCCCGGACCCTTGCCGAACTTGTTCTTCGGGCGCTCGCTGCGGAACGAGTCGTCCGGGCGCTCGTCACGGGATGGCTTGCCGGCATAGGGTTTCGGCGACGGCGCCCGGCTGAAATCCGGTGTGCCCGAAAGCCGGGTCACGCGGATGCCGCGTTCGAGTGCCTTGTTCGGTCCGATCGCCGCCTGGAAGCTTTCGGCGCTCGCCGCGGCGATCTCCACGAAAGTTTCCTCGGGCTGCATCTTGATCGCGCCGATCTCGCGCTTCGTCACATTGCCGTTGCGGCAGAGCATCGGGATCAGCCAGCGCGGCTCGGCATTCTGCTTGCGCCCGACCGAGATAGAGAACCAGACGCTGGCGCCGAAATCCTCACGCGGTCCCTTCTGCGCAGGCTCGTACGGCTCGGCATTGTCGCGGCGCTTGCGGTTGCGCTCGTCCTGCACGGTAACCTCAATGAGATCCTCCGGCGCCGAATGATTGGTGCGGTATAGACGCAGAAAGGCGGCGGCAAGCTTTTCGGCGCCGTGGCTGGCGAGAAGCTGCTGCACCAGCCCCTGTTCTTCTTCCTGCGGTGTTTCGTTGAAGATCGGGTCGGCAAGCAGACGTTCGTCGTCGCGCTCGCTCACCTCCTCGGCCGAAGGCGGCCGCGCCCAGGCAGCCGAAATTCCGGCATTTTCGAGCAGGCGCTCGGCCTTGCGACGTGCGTTCAGCGGCACGATCATGGCGCTGATGCCTTTACGCCCGGCCCGGCCGGTGCGGCCACTGCGGTGCAGCAGCGTTTCCGGATTGGTCGGCAGGTCGGCATGGATGACGAGATCGAGACCCGGAAGGTCGATGCCGCGGGCGGCGACGTCGGTCGCGATGCAGACGCGGGCACGTCCGTCGCGCATCGCCTGCAGCGCATGGCTGCGCTCGTTCTGCGTCAGCTCACCGGAAAGCGCCACCACGGCGAAATTGCGGTTGTTGAACCGCGCAGTCAGATGGTTGACGGCAGCGCGCGTCGAGCAGAAGACGATGGCGTTGGTCGCCTCATAATAGCGCAGCACGTTGATGATCGCGTTCTCGCGGTCGCTGGGCGCCACCATGAGCGCGCGATATTCGATATCGACATGCTGCTTTTCCTCGGCCGCGGTGCTGATGCGCACGGCATCGCGCTGGTAGCTCTTGGCAAGCTTGGCGATCGCCGCCGGCACCGTTGCCGAAAACATCAAAGTGCGGCGTTCGTCCGGCGCCGAATCGAGAATGAATTCCAGGTCCTCGCGGAAGCCGAGATCGAGCATCTCGTCGGCCTCGTCGAGCACGGCAGCCTTCAGCTCAGACATATCGAGCGCCCTGCGGCGGATATGGTCGCAGAGCCGGCCGGGCGTGCCGACGACGATATGGGCGCCGCGCTCGAGCGAGCGACGCTCGCTGCGGATGTCCATGCCGCCGACGCAGCTTGATATCACCGCGCCGGTCATTTCGTAGAGCCATTCGAGCTCACGCTTCACCTGCAGGGCAAGCTCGCGCGTCGGGGCGATGACGAGGGCGAGCGGCGCGCCGGCATTGCCGAAGCGCTCTCGGCCTTCGAGCAGCGTCGGCGCCAGCGCCAGGCCGAAGGCGACAGTCTTGCCGGAACCGGTCTGGGCCGAGACCAGCGCATCGGAAGCGGCGAGCGCCGGATCGAGCATCGCCTTTTGCACCGGGGTGAGTTCGGCGTAACCGCGCTTCTGCAACGCCTTGGCGATCGCCGGGACGACGCCGTTGAATTCTGTCATGGGTTCGATCTTTCGGAGCTGTCAGGCGCGTGACTGCGCCATGGCCGGAGCCAGCCGGCGGGGTATTTGCGCCGTTCCTAACCGCTCCCGCGGCGATTGTCAAAGCGTGCGGCTACGCCACAGCCACGCGTCGATGTGGCTCGCCCGGCCGCGCAGCGTCGTTTCCAACGGTCCCTCCATCCGGCCGGACTGCGCAAGCATGCTGTCGGGGCCTGCCGCGCGGACGATTTCGGCGCTCAACGCCAGCTCGACGCCATGGCGGGCGGCCACTTCCATCAGGCGGCTGCCGACATTGATGGTGTCGCCTGCCGCGGTGATCTGCTGCCGGTCGCCGGTACCGAGACGCGAGGCGACGATCGGCCCGCAATGGGCGCCGACCTTGAAGCCGATCTTCTTTTGGGCGAAGCCCGCATGCGCTTGAAGCCAGGCCCGCGTGCGCTCACACAGGCTCACTGCGCAGGCAGCAGCCCGGGCGGCATCGTCATCGGAGGGTTCCGGCAGGCCGAACAGGATCATCGCCCCGTCGCCCATGAAGCTGGTGATGGCGCCGCCATGGGCGCGCGCCTCCTCATCGATCAGTTCGAAGAAGCCGCTCAGCACCTTGCTCACCGCCACCGGTCCGACGGTTTCGCTGAGGCCGGTAAAGCCCGAGAGATCGATGAAGATGACGGCGGCGTTCTGGCGCACCGGCGTGGCGAGGAAATTCGGATCGCGCGCCAGCCACTCGCCGAGGCCGGGCGCCTCGATGCGCTGCAGGAGCGCGCTCTGTTCGGCATAATGGCGGGCGCGGCCACGGTCGCGCCAGAGTTCGGCCGCGCCGAAGATCAGCGCCGGCGGCAGCGCTGCGGCGATCGGCAGCGCCGCACTCAGCCAGTAGCCATGCGCATAGGCCGACAGATTGAGCATCGCCCAGACGATGAGCGTCAGCACGATGATGACATAGCCTGCCGCACTGCGGCGCCAGGCGACCAGCGAAACGAGCACGACCGTCAGACCGATGGCGGTGGCGGCATCGATCAGCCTTATCCTGTGGTCGCGCACCATGCCGTCGCCGGTGACGAGATGGGTAATCGCCGTCGACATTACCTCGACACCTGGCATGACGGGATCGAACGGCGTCGGAAAGACGTCGCCGCCACCGGTGACCGTCGAACCGATGACGACGATGCGGCCGGCGATCGCATCCGCCGAAAGCTTGCCATCCAATGCATCGGCGGCGCTGAAGGTGGCGATTCTGCCGTGGCCGCCGTAGAAGGTCACCGGCAGCCGCTGGCCGATATCTGTGGGAATGCGCAGCTTTCCGAGCATGATGGCGTCGGGTTCGATGGTGGGATTGACTCCGAGCGCCACTGAAGCGACACGCAGCGGAAAAGCCGGATCCAGCCGCTCTGCGGTACGCGAGATCAGCGGAATGAAGCGCGGCGTGCCGGTCTGGTCGGTTGCGACATTGACGATGCCGACCGCGGCTGCCTCGGCGAAACGGGGAAGCGGCAGGAGAAGCTGGTTTGCCTCAGGGATGGCGGCAAGCGGATCGTCGGCGGTATCGCTCACGCGCTGCCGACTCTGTGCAAAGGTGGCCGCAGCCGCAATCACGCTCGGTCCCCGGCGAAGGGCTGAGGTCAGTGCCGCGTCGCCCTCCTCCGGCCCCGGATCGACCAGCAGAATATCGATGGCCACGGCTTTCGGCTTCAGCGCGGTGATCGCCTCGATGAGGCGCGCAAGCGTCGCCCGATTTAGGGGATAACCATGCGCCCCGGCGGTGCGGTCGTCGATCGCAACGATCGAGACAACAGGAGGCGGTGTCTTCGCCCCGACGATGACGCTGCGGATATCGGCAAGCGAGGCCTCCATCCGGTCGAGAATGCCGCTTCCGGCATTAAGATTGGTATAGCCGAGTGCTGCCGCCCAAAGACCGGCGAGCAGCATCGCGATCACAGTCTGCAGGCGATGGTTCATAGGATTTATTGGCCGAGGCGGGCAAGAAGGGCGGCGGCGCGCAGCGCCGGCCAGCGACGCACGACGAGGGGTTCGGTTCCGCCGCTGACATCGACGCCCTCACCCGGCGACAGCACCACCGGCTCGCCGGCCGGCCGGCGGACCGCGACGCTGCCTCTGACGACCAGCACCGAGGTCTTGCCACCCGCGACATCGACAGCCCATTGAGTGCCGCGCACGGCGGCGATCGCCTGCGGCGTCACGACCTGGAAACCGCCGGCATGCTGCGTGCTGTCGACATCGACGAGGATCGCCTTGCGGCGCAACGCCGCCGAATCAGGGCTGCCGTCCCGGTTGCGGTCGACGAGGCTGTAGACCGCGCCGGCCTCCGCCGTTACCGTGACACCACCTGGACAACTGAGCACCTGGCGGGCGCCGGCATCACGCGAGACCGTGCAGCCGGCAGACTGCGCAACGGCCGCCCCATGCGGAATGAGGCCGACAGCGAGTGCGGCGGCAAGCAGGCTACGAAGCGTCCTATTCATGGAAAGTCCCCTTGACCGCGCGGGACAGCTTTTCGAAAGCGCCCCGCCAACCGTCTTCTTCCATGTGCGGCATGATAGCCGAATTCGGATATTTCCCTAGGCAAAAAAGCGAAGCGGCGGAATTCTTAAGTTCTGCGGTCCGTTTCAGGTGCCGGTCCGACATAACGCGCCCGCGGCCGGATCAATTCGCCGCTGTCGATCTGCTCCATCGCATGCGCAAGCCAGCCGGCGGAACGGGCAAGCGAGAAAATGATGATCGGCGCCTCCCTCGGGAGATCGAAAGCGGCTGCCATCGCAGCAAGCGCGAAATCGACATTGACCCTCTCGCCGACCATCTCCTCGCCGGTTTCCCGAACCGCTGCAAACTGCGGCGGCAGGGGAAAGTGCGGCAGCAGCGCCAGAGCCCTGATGTCGCCATCGGGATAGAGCGGATGGCCGAAGGCCGACAGGCGATTGCCCTGGGCAAGCGTGCGGCGGATCGCCTGCTCCGCCCCAAGGGCGGCTGCTGCCTCGATCAAGGCGTCGACGCCCTGCCAGGCGGCCCCATGCAGCGGTCCTGTCAGCGTCGCCAGTCCCGAAAGCACGGCGGCGGAAAGGGCCGGACCCGCCGATGCCGTGACCCGCGCCGCGAAGGTGGAGGCGTTGAGTTCATGATCGGCCATCAGCACCAGCGCGCGGCGCAGGCAATCGGCAGCATCCGGCCGCCGCCAGCTGGCAGCAAGCCGCAGATGCAACGGCTGCTCCGGCGGCCCCGGGGCCAGCGCATCGGCGAGGGTGCAGAGAACCCCGCCTGCTTCACGGCGAAGTGCGGCCTGTGAGCGGCCGAGCGACGGCAGATCGGATGTCACCCGTCCTGCCAACGCCCGGAAGGCCGCCTGAAGCGACGGAGAGGTATTTCCGGTTCTGCTCCCGGAGAGGAAGGCTTCCGCGCCGTTCCAGAGCAGTGCTGCCGTCTGCTCCAGCGTCGCGACGTCAGCGAAATCGGCCGCATCCCGGCCGCGATAGAAAAGCCGTCCGCCTGTGATGGTCGAGATTGCCGAGGGGAGAACCGGATCGCCCCACCTTATCGTCTCGGCCGCAACCGTTTCGGCCTTGCGGCGGCCGGCATGGCGTTCGGCAAGCCTCTGCACGTCGCTGGCCTGGTAAAGGCTGCGGCGCGGATCGGAGGGATCGGGCTTGGCGTGGATGCGCCCGCGGCTGACATTGGCGTAGAGCGTCTGCGGCTTGGTCTTCAGCGCCTGTAGCGCCTCCTCGGCGGTCAGCCACGACATCGGAACCTCATATTGATCATTTACATCAAGATTGACGTCAATGAGACTAGGTCGGATCATCCGTGGCGTAAAGGAGAAAACAACATGACGAATGGCTTGGAAGATGTCATCGCCGCCGAAACGCAGCTCTCGGATGTCGATGGCGAAGCGGGACGGCTGATCATCCGTGGCGTATCGCTGGATCATCTGGTCGCAGACGGTACCTATGAAGGCGTCGCCGTCCTGTTGCTCGACGGGCTGATGGAACGAAGCTTCGATGAAGCCGAATTGCGCGGCTGGCTCGCCAAAGCGCGAACCGGGGTGTTCGACCATATCAAGGCTGCCGATGCCGCACTGCTCGCCCTGCCTCCGGTCGATGCGATGCGAGCGCTGATCGCCCGGCTGCCCGACGGCGAGGATTTCGATACCGCGCTCAGCCTTCTGGCGGCGCCCGCAGTCTTCCTTCCGGCGGTTCTGCGCATGCAGCGCGGCAAAAAACCGATCGCGCCCGACGCTTCGCTGCCGCAGGCGGCCGATATCCTGCGCATGCTGACCGGAAAATTGCCGAGCAGAGAGCAGACGGCGGCACTCGACGCCTATCTGGTGACGATATCAGACCATGGCCTCAACGCCTCGACCTTCGCATCGCGCGTCATCGCCTCGACACAGGCCGGCCTCACCTCGTCCGTGCTCGCAGCACTGAGCGCACTGAAAGGACCACTGCATGGCGGCGCGCCCGGTCCCGTGCTCGACATGCTGGATGCAATCGGAACGGCGGAAAACGCTTACCCGTGGCTCGGCGAAGCGCTCGACCGCGGCGAACGGCTGATGGGCTTCGGCCACCGTATCTATCGTGTCCGCGATCCGCGTGCCGATGCGCTGAAGGGCGCACTGAAGCCGCTGATATCAACCGGACAGGTCAACAGGGCTCGCAGCGCGCTGGCGGAAGCGGTGGAGGCTGCTGCATTGTCGATCCTCAAGGCGCGCAAGCCGAACCGGCCGCTCGACGTTAATGTCGAGTTCTATACCGCGCTGCTGCTCGAAGCCCTCGGCTTTCCGCGTCAAGCCTTCACCGGGGTCTTTGCGATCGGCCGCACCGTCGGCTGGCTGGCGCATGCGCGCGAACAGGCGCTCGACGGCCGGTTGATTCGCCCGCGTTCTGTCTATATCGGGCCGTTGCCGGCCGCGGCTTGAAGGTTGATCCGGCAGAGCATCCGGACCTAATCCAGATCGCGCCTAACCGCGCGATCTGGTGCGACTTTCATCAGACGAGACGGCTCTGTTCCGTCGCCGCTTCGATGAAGCTGGCAAACAGCGGATGCGGGTCGAGCGGCCGGCTCTTCAGTTCCGGGTGATACTGCACGCCGATGAACCAGGGATGATCGGGATATTCGATCGTCTCCGGCAGCACGCCGTCCGGCGACATGCCGGAGAAGACGAGGCCGCAGTTCTCCAGCCGGTCCTTGTAGTCGATATTGACCTCATAGCGATGGCGATGACGCTCGGAAATATCGGTTGAGCCGTAAATCTCCGAGATCTTCGTGCCCTTCTTCAGCGCCGCCTTGTAGGCGCCAAGGCGCATCGTGCCGCCGAGATCGCCGGCCGCTGTCCGCTTCTGCAGCTCGTTGCCCTTGATCCATTCGGTCATCAGGCCGACCACCGGCTCTTTCGTCGGGCCGAATTCCGTCGAGGATGCGGCCGGCACATCGGCAAGATTGCGCGCCGCCTCGATCACCGCCATCTGCATGCCGAAGCAGATGCCGAAATACGGCACCTTGCGCTCGCGGGCAAAGCGGGCCGCATGGATCTTGCCTTCCGAACCGCGCTCACCGAAGCCGCCCGGCACGAGGATGCCGTGCACCTTTTCGAGATAAGGCGCCGGATCCTCCTTTTCGAAGACCTCGGATTCGATCCATTCGAGCTTGACCTTGACGCGATTGGCGATGCCACCGTGATGCAGCGCCTCGATCAGCGACTTATAGGCATCCTTGAGGCCGGTGTATTTGCCGACGATCGCGATCGTTACCTCGCCTTCCGGCGTGCGGATCCGATTGCAGACCTCTTCCCACTGGTCGAGGCGCGGCTTCGGCGCCGGCTCGATGCCGAATGCGGCGAGCACTTCGTCGTCGAGACCTTCCCGGTGGTAGGCCATCGGCACGTCATAGATGTTGGCGACGTCGAGCGCCTGGATGACGGCGGACGGACGCACGTTGCAGAACAGCGACAGCTTGCGGCGCTCTGCCTCCGGAATTTCGCGGTCGGCGCGCACCAGCAGGATATCGGGATGAATGCCGAGCGCCTGCAGTTCCTTCACCGAATGCTGGGTCGGCTTGGTCTTGAGCTCGCCGGCCGCCGGAATATAGGGCATGAGCGTCAGGTGGACATAGACAGCGGTGCCGCGCGGCAGGTCATTGCCGAGCTGGCGGATCGCCTCCATGAACGGCATCGCCTCGATGTCGCCGACCGTACCGCCGATCTCGCAGATGACGAAGTCGTAGTCGTCATTGCCCTCGACAACGAAATCCTTGATCTCGTTGGTGACGTGCGGGATGACCTGCACCGTCGCGCCGAGATAGTCGCCGCGCCGTTCCTTGTCGATGATGTTCTTGTAGATGCGGCCGGTGGTGATGTTGTCGGTCTTGGTCGCCGAACGCCCCGTGAAGCGTTCGTAGTGACCGAGATCGAGATCGGTTTCCGCGCCGTCGTCGGTGACGAAGACCTCGCCGTGCTGGGTCGGGCTCATGGTGCCCGGGTCCACGTTCAGATAGGGATCGAGCTTGCGAAGCCTGACCCGATATCCACGGGCCTGCAGCAACGCTCCGAGAGCCGCGGCCGCGATTCCTTTTCCGAGAGAGGAAACCACGCCGCCAGTGATGAATACGTATCGCGCCATGGGATTCACCGGATACCTTTTCAAAAACGATTCCACCAGCCCAAAAATTCTTTTCCAGAACTTTCGGAGCGTGACGCGGGAATCTGAACAAAAGAAAACCGGCAGACCCGAGGGCCTGCCGGCGGTTTATGTCGAAGACCGGTTTATTGTCCCGTCGGGACACCGGAGGGCTGAGCCGGCGCGGCCGGAACTGCCGGGGTAGTCGTTGCAGGTGCGGTAGCTGCCGGGGCCTGAGTCACCGGAGCGCCAGTTACGGGAGCTTGAGCGGCGGGAGCCTGCGGTGCGGGCGTCGCAGCCCCGCTGCTCGGAACGCCGTTGCCGGCCGGCTGACTTGCCGGAGCCTGTGCGCCGCCACCGAGCGAATCGAGAATACCGTTGCCCTGGCCGCTTGTTGCCGGAATGCGGTCGAGAATGTCGCTCGGGCGGCCTTCGTAACGCGTCAGAATGCCGAGGCCGAGCGAAGTCAGGAAGAACAGGGTCGCAAGGATCGCGGTCGTGCGCGTCAGCGCATTAGCCGTGCCGCGGGCCGACATGAAGCCCGAACCGCCGCCGATGCCGAGGCCGCCGCCTTCCGAGCGCTGGATGAGCACGACGCCGACGAGGGCGAGCACGATCATGAGATGGATGACAATCAATACTGTCTGCATGGGTCCAGTCCTGCCCGCCTGGAGACGGACAAAGTTAAGAATTCTGGCGGCTCTTTACATGAGGCTTTGATCTATTCCAAGCCCTTCGGCCCGGAATACGCCCTGGAATAAACGAATAAACCCAGGAATAAACAATGCCTCAGGCGAGCAGCGCCTCATAGGCCCGGTAGATGGCGAGGAAGTCTGCCGCTTTCAAGCTCGCCCCGCCGATCAGCGCGCCGTCGACATTGGCGATGCCCATCAGCTCCCCGGCATTGGCCGGCTTGACCGAGCCGCCATAGAGCAGACGCATCTTGCGGCCTTCATCGCCGAAGCGGGCCACAAGCTCTGCCCGCATGAAGGCGTGCGCCTTCTCGACATCGCCTGATGTCGGCGTCACGCCGGTGCCGATCGCCCAGATCGGCTCGTAGGCGATGACGGTGTTCTCGGCGGTGGCGGCGTCCGGAACCGAGCCGGAGAGCTGGCGTTTGATGACATCGAGCGCCTGGCCGGTCCGGCGTTCATCCGCCGTCTCGCCGATGCAGATGATCGCCGTCAGCTCCGCGGCGAAGGCGGCTTCCGCCTTGGCGCGGACCAGATGATCCGTCTCGGCATGGTCGGTACGCCGCTCGGAATGGCCGACGATGACATAGGTGCCGAAACAATCGGCAATCATGTCGGCCGAAATGTCGCCGGTATGGGCGCCGGATGGCTTCTGGTGGCAGTCCTGAGCGCCGATCGCCAGCGGACTGTCGGTGCAGAGCGCCGTCGCCACATAGAGCAGCGTCGTCGGCGGGCAGATCAGCGCTTCGACCTTGTCAGCCAGCGGCGAACGAACGCCCTCGGCGATCGCCTTGATCTGATCCAGGGAGGCACGCATGCCATTCATTTTCCAGTTTCCCGCCACAAGCGGGCGCACGTCAGGTGTCATGCCAGCCTTCCAAAATCTGCTTATGCCTTGGGCAATATCAAAAGCGCGCGGCAAAGAAAAGCATCATGCCCTTGACGTAAGGGGAATCTCAGCGGTCCCGCGTATATTTCTGCCGAAAACCAGCCGCTAACTGGCAAGAATCCAGTTCAACACGTTACGCCAGTCGATCATCCGGATCGGCGTCCCGTGATTGCCGGTCTGAAACAGCGTGAAGCGCGTCGGATATTTCGCCTTGTGCAGGTTTTCGAACAGCGCCTGCTGGTTGGCGGCGGCGTAGACCGGATCGCGGCTGCCATGGGCAAACCACAGCGGCAGCTTCGCCTTGTAGAAGGCGCTCCTGGTGAAATCAGGGTCAGTGACCCCGCTCATAACAAGCATGCCCTTCAGCCGCTTGACGCTGTCAGCGTCGCGCGCAATGCCCCAGCAGACCTGGCTGCCCATCGAGGCGCAGGAAAGGATGATCGGCCGGCCGGGCGATTGCGCGCCGGCATAGCGGATCAGGCTGGCAATTACGGCAACGCCGCTACTGTCGAAACTCCTGACCGTCGGCGAATAATAAACGCCGCCATTGCCGGCGACCAGGTTCTTCAGCCGATTGAAATTGCCGCCGAAGCTGTAGTCGTTGGCCCCGAGCCGCCGGTCGCCGTCGCGGCCATGGATGAAGATCACCGTGAAGGCGGCATTCCCGGCCGGTCCCACCCTGGTGACATCGAGCATGACGCCATCGAGAGACAGCGTCTCGTCGGCTTGGGCCTTGCGGATGCCGAGCGCCACATATTTCTGCTGCACCCGCTTTTGCGGGATCTGGTCGCGGCCGTTGATATCGCGCATCTCGTCATAGTCGAGGACCTCGAAGGCGCCGTCATCACCCGTCTGCAGCACGGTCTGCTTCGAAAACAGATCGTCCTTGAAGGGCGGCAGCGCATCGGCTGCCTGCGCGCCGACGGCGGAGAGGACGGCTACGGACAAGAAAAACGCCGCAATTGCGGTGATGATGGTGCAATGACTTGTGGACATTCGCATTCGGATGGTTCCTGAAGCCTGCCGCCGCTTGCCATTCCGCGCCCGGCAACGCAAATCATTTGGGAAAAACCCGCCAAGTCAGGCGGTGTCGCGTATAGAGGTGCTTTCTGGCAAAATCTGCCTGATTCGCAAACGTGGCATGAAATGCGGTGATTTTGGGTCGACGGGAATGCCAGACCTAAGACAGGATGAAGATCTGAACGGCTCCATGGACGATAGCAACGACCTTTTTTCCGGAATGCCCCTCTCTGAAAAACGCGAGGAGGCGCAGAAGCCTGCCGCTCTGGCCGAGCGGCCGTCGGTAACGGCTGCGCCCGCCGTCGCTGCAGCGCCCTCTGCTGGCGGGGCGTCAGCGCGTCCGGCGCCCGCCGCCTCCAACTCGGATGAATACGGTGCCTCGTCGATCCGCGTCCTCGAAGGCCTCGAGCCGGTGCGCATGCGCCCGGGCATGTATATCGGCGGCACCGATGAAAAGGCGCTGCACCACCTGTTTGCCGAAGTCATCGACAATGCGATGGACGAGGCGGTCGCCGGCCACGCCAATTTCATCGAGGTCTATCTTGATCTCGAGGGTTATCTCACCGTCTCCGACAACGGCCGCGGCATCCCGGTCGAGAACCATCCGCAGGTGCCGGGCAAGTCGACTCTCGAAGTCATCATGACCAAGCTGCATGCCGGTGGCAAATTCGACGGCAAGGCCTACGAGACCTCGGGCGGCCTGCACGGCGTCGGCGTCTCCGTCGTCAACGCGCTTTCCGACGACCTCGAGGTCGAAGTGGCGCGCAACCGCAAGCTCTACCGCCAGCGTTTCTCCCGCGGCCTGCCGCAGGGTGGGCTCGAAGAGCTGGGCGACGTCCACAATCGCCGCGGCACCCGCGTGCGCTTCCATCCCGATCCCCAGATCTTTGGGGATCACATGAAGTTCGATGCCGCCCGCGTCTTTCGCATGGCGCGCTCGAAGGCCTATCTGTTCGGCGGCGTCGAAATCCGCTGGAGCTGCGAGCCGGGCGTGCTGCCCGAAGGCTCCGAGGTGCCCGACAAGGCGGTCTTCCACTTCCCCGGCGGCCTGAAGGATTACCTGCAGGCGACGATGGGCAAGGAGTTCACCGTCACCCGCGAGATCTTCGCCGGCAAGACCGAGAAGGTGAGCGGCCACGGCTCGATGGAATGGGCGATCACCTGGTATGGCGGCGATCCGCAGGTGCATTCCTACTGCAACACCATCCCGACCCCCGAAGGCGGCACGCATGAGGCCGGCCTGCGCATCGCGCTGACCAGGGGCCTGAAAGCCTATGCCGAGCTGACGCAGAACAAGCGCGCCGCCCAGATCACCACCGATGACGTCATGATCTCGGCCGTCGGCATGCTGTCGGTGTTCATCCGCGAGCCGGAATTCGTCGGCCAGACCAAGGACAAGCTTGCCACCGTCGAGGCCCAGCGCATCGTCGAGAATGCGCTGCGCGATCCCTTCGACCATTACCTTGCCGACAATCCGAACGAGTCAGCCAAGCTGCTCGACTGGGTGATCGAGCGCGCCGAGGAGCGTCTGCGCCGCCGCAAGGAAAAGGAAGTCAACCGCAAGACGGCGGTGCGTAAATTGCGCCTGCCCGGCAAGCTCGCCGACTGCTCGCAGAACACCGCCGAGGGTGCCGAACTCTTCATCGTCGAGGGCGATTCGGCAGGCGGTTCGGCCAAGCAGGCGCGCAACCGCGCCAACCAGGCCATTCTGCCGCTGCGCGGCAAGATCCTCAACGTGGCCAGCGCCGGCCGCGAAAAACTCGGCGCCAACCAGCAGCTCGCCGATCTCATCCAGGCGCTCGGCTGCGGCACACGCTCGAAATACCGCGACGAAGACCTGCGCTACGAGCGCATCATCGTCATGACCGATGCCGACGTCGACGGCGCCCATATCGCCTCGCTGCTCATCACCTTCTTCTATCAGGAGATGCCGGAACTGGTGCGCGGCGGCCACCTCTTCCTCGCCGTGCCGCCCCTTTACAAGATCACCCAAGGTTCGAAATCCGCCTATGCCCGCGACGACAACCATCGTGCCGAGCTGATGCAGACGGAATTCAAGGGCAAGGCCAAGGTCGAGATCAGCCGCTTCAAAGGTCTCGGCGAGATGATGCCCGCCCAGCTCAAGGAAACCACCATGGACCCGTCCAAGCGCACCCTGCTCAAGGTGCTGATCGACGAGGTGGATTTCGAGGGCACCCGCAGCGCCGTCGACGATCTGATGGGCACCAAACCGGAAGCCCGCTTCCGCTTCATCCAGGAGCGCGCGGCCTTCGCGGAGAATCTCGATATCTAGAGCAGGGCGATACCTGCCAGCTAGTTTGCTTCAATAATCGCGCTCATCGGACCGAACCGTGTCCAAAAAGCAATGGCCGGCTTGAAAGCAATTAAACTAGCTCAAGGGAAACTTGCGGCCCAGGTACGCGCGAAGGGGCGCATCGAAGCAACCGTGTAAAAAATGTGCCACACCGACAGCGACCAGGAGCGTCCCGCTCACCGTGACCGGCAATGGAATGAAGCCATCGGTGAGGTTTTGGAAATGATCGCCGAACTGAATAACAGGCAGATGGACGACATACAGGGGATAGGACAACTGCCCGAGATAGGCAGCGAACGGCCGCTCCGCGCCCTGCGGTACTGCTGCAGCTAGCGCGACCACGATCGGAATTATGACCGCGATGCAAGTGAAATCGTAGACGTCACTCGGGACGGCAAAGGGGAAAAATAGCACGGCGATCAGGACGAAAAGCGGGATCTGAGGTGGAACAGCCCCGACGCGACGATGGATATTCCAGCGGAAGATCAAGACGCCGGCAAGAAACGAAAAGCCGACCCTGACAAATCCTTCGAAGAATGCTCGCCAGTTCGCAAAACCAACCGGCCCGATAGCACCCTCGAACATGACAACTTGGAAAAGCGCTGCGGCCAACAACGCGAAGACCGCTATCTCATGCCAAAAATGTATCCGACGGTGAGCGACTGAGCCGTAAACCACGCTAGCGACCATATCAAAGCAGATGGACCAGAGTGGGTTGTTGATCGCGAAGGCCTCCTGCCCTACCAAGAGTCCCAGGGGCAATAGGAATAATGCGCCCACAGCAAGAATCGAGACCTCGGCGAGAGCAATATTGGGCGTCAAAGCAAATTGCGACGCGAGGACGCCCAAGGCGACGCCAACCACCATCATGGGATAAAGCCGTACCACGCGCTTCAGCAAGAATGCCCTGCTCCCCAGAGCACCCGCCTTTAGCTTTTGGTCGTATCCATTTGCGAGAACGAAGCCACTCAGGCAAAAGAAGAAATCCACGGCCAAGGAGGGGTGGGAGTTGAGCCGAAAGCTGAAAAGCTGGCTGGCATGCAAGAGAACCACTGATAGCGCAGCCAGTCCTCGAAGCTCATCCAGAAAGATAAAGCGGTCTTTCGCTTGACCTGCACCGTGACCTAGATCCTGCGTATCGCTCGGACCGGGACGCGCAGCCGCAGGGAATACGGAACGGGCTAATGCGTCGGCAGTGGTCAGGAGCCTGTCTTCCCCTGGTCTTTGATCAAAGCGCCGCATCTTTCTTATTCTTCCTTGAGCGCCCGTGCGACCTGATCCATGAACGGCTTCGTCAGATAGGCCAGCAGTCCGCTCCTTGGTCTGTATGAAAGCTTCGACCGGCATGCCGGGTACAGCCGTGACCTCGCCAAGCCTCTGCCATCTACGTCGGAAATCTCGGCTTGGACGTCAGAGTTGCTGAGACCCGAGCGTTGATCTGCCGCCTCGCTGGTCTCTCACGTTGATCACAGATACCATCTGCGAAGTTGTAATTCAGCGCCGATGACCTCAAAAAGAAGACTACAAATTGAATTTGCAATTGCAAGGTAATTTCTGTTTTTCCCGCATTAGGAGAAACAATGTGATAAAAATGCACTCTAGATCGAAAGCGCTGAATGCGCTTGTGGTACGGGTGAAAACGGTTCGGCGCACCGCATTTTAGCATCGACGATTTCACGGAACTGACGAAGAACCGTAACAACTCCTTCAAACAACCGGCGCATGAAGCGGTCGGCGCGCGTTCCCCTTGAGGGAGCGGCGGCGCCGTTTCGAACCGTTTTCAAACCCCTTGCCGGATATTTGTCATGACCAAGCGTTTTCTCGCGGCTGCCGCTTTCGTTTTCCTGTCCAGCACCGGCACCGTCAGCGCCACCGAGATCGGCGCCACCGTCGAGACCGCCTGCCCCTTCGGCGATTGCGCCGCCGGCATATCGCTCTCCTATCTCGGCGAATTTGTCATCCCCACGGGCCATATGGAAAACGGCGTCGAATTCGGCGGCATATCAGGTCTCGATTTCGATGCCGCCACCGGCCACTACATCGCCATCAGCGACGACCGCTCGGAAAGAGGCCCTGCCCGCTTCTATGAACTCGACGTCGATGTGGACGCATCGGGTCTCAAGAGCGTTTCGGTGGTCAAGCAAGTCACTTTGAAGGATAAGAACGGCAAGCCCTTCGCTGCCAGGACCGTCGATCCGGAATCGATCCGCCTCGGCAAGGACGGCATCTATTGGGGCAGCGAAGGCGACGGCAAGACGTTGCTTGCACCCTTCGTCCGCGTCGCTTCGCCGGACGGTTCCTTCGTCCGCGAATTCAAGCTGCCGGAGGGCTTTGCGCCGACCGCCGACAAGTCGACCGGCATCCGCGACAACCTCGCCTTCGAGGATCTCGCAGTCGCGCCCTCGGGCGATGTTTTCGTCGGCGTCGAAGCTGCCCTCTACCAGGACGGCCCGAACCCCTCACTGACGTCGGGCAGCCTGTCGCGCATCATCCGTTACGACGGCGCCACCGGTGAGCCGAAGGCTCAGTACGTCTACCCCGTCTCGCCGATCCCGCAGGCCGCCACCAAGGCCGAAGGCGGCAATGACAACGGCATGTCCGAGATGCTTGCCCTCGACGATCATCGGCTGCTCGCCGTCGAGCGCAGCTATGCCCAGGGCTTCGGCAACACCATCAAGATCATGATGATGGATCTGGCCGATGCCACCGACGTATCAGCCATCCCGTCACTCGCCAAAAACGACCAGCGCGTCGTCCCTGCCCGCAAGAGCCAGGTCCTTGATCTGAGGGCCATCGGCCTTGTTCCCGACAATATCGAGGCCATGTCGCTGGGCAAGGCCAAGGACGGCGCCGATGTCCTCATTCTCGGCTCTGACAATAATTTCTCGCCCAGCCAAAAGACGCAATTCTACGCCTTCAAGGTCTTGCGCCGTCCGCAGTAGTAAGACGTTCGATTCTGAGAGTCGAATAGCGACGCTTTGTATACGCTTTCACGTTGCGGACCTTGAAACCGTCGGGATCATGGCCCATAACCAGAGTACAAGAATAAGAAGAGGCGCGCGTGGGTGTATTCGACCGTCAGAAAAACAATCATGAACCGCGATGGCTCGGATCGTCGGCGCAAACACGCACGCCGCTGATTCCCTCCATCTCGGCGGCGCGCTGGCTGCTGGTTCTGATCGTCGCCGCCGGCGTTTATTTCTTCTACGGCTTCCTCGTGCCGGTGCTCGCAGCCCTCGTCATCGGCTTTGCCAGCTGGCCACTCTACCGTAAGCTTCTTGCCCGCGTCGGCGGCAACACGACGATCGCCGCCACCATCGCCATCATCATGATCATCACCTTCCTGGTCATCCCGATCGGGCTTGCGGTCACTTATACAACGGGCGAAGTGCGCACCTGGGTCACCTGGGCGATCCACGCCAACCGCGCCGGCGCCCCGACACCGGACTGGATCGTCGCGCTGCCTTTGGCCGGCGCCTATCTCGATGAAGCCTGGACCAAATATATCGGCAGTCCCGGCGCCCTGGGTGAGGTCATTCAGGCGGTCAGCGGCGCCAATATCGGCAATATCTATCGTGCCGTGCTTGCGGCCGGCGGCGGCGCCTTCCATCTGCTGCTGACGCTGCTCTTCATGCTAATCGCGCTGTTCTTCGTCTATCGCGACGGTTTCTCCTTTTCCAAGCAGATCGACATGCTCGGCGAGCGCATCCTGCCGAACCGCTGGGAACGCATTTCTCGGGTCGTGCCGGCGACGATCAGCTCCACCGTCATGGGCATGACGCTGATCGCGATCGGCGAAGGCATCGTGCTCGGGCTCGCCTATTGGATCGCCGGCGTGCCGTCGCCGGTCACCCTCGGCGTGCTGACGGGCGTGATGGCGCTGATACCGGGCGGCGCGCCGCTCTCCTTCACGCTGGTCTCCGTCTATCTGCTGGCCAGCGGCTCGCATGTCGCCGGCATCGGTCTTTTCGTCTGGGGTACGGTCGAACTTTTCATCGTCGACAAGACGCTGCGGCCGAAGCTCGTCGGCGGTCCGATCAAGCTGCCCTTCCTGCCGACCTTCTTCGGCCTCGTCGGCGGCGTCAAGACAATGGGTTTCCTCGGCCTCTTCATCGGCCCGGTGCTGATGGCGCTGATCGTCGCCATCTGGCGCGAATGGATCCACGAGGCCCGCAATGCCGACAAGAGCGAGACGGGACCGCAGCTCCTCATCGACGAACAGGCCCCGCCGGCAATCCCCGGCTCGTCGAAACCGATCCCGCGCGTTGCCGAAGGCTGAACCTGCCGTAGGTCCAATCGACATTCAGGATTCACGTCAGGCTTCATGTGCGATGCATAGGTCTGATTTGGAGACTTCAGATGGCCAAGCGACGGCATCTCAATGGCGTCGTATCTGCGATCTTTTGCCGGGCAAGCCCAGAGATCCTAGCCGAATCGGGCCGATAACCTTTTGTTTGTGAGCGCGGTTTTGTGAGTGTTGCGGTCTGGAGCCCATTGGCATGACCTGCCTGAGCGCTACGGCAAGTACAAGACAGTCCACAAGCGCTTCACCCGGTGGGCCAAGGCGGGCGTCTGGGAGACGGCGTTCGATCATCTCGTCCAGGATCCCGACAACGACTATGTCGCCCTCGATTCTTCGCTGGTGCGCGCCGCCACCGGAAAGGATGGCAGCCAAAAAGGGGACCAGGCTTTGGGACGCTCCCGAGGAGGACTGACCACCAAGTCCACATGGCCACCGATGGCAGAGGGCTGCCCCTCAGGATCATCCTCACTCCCGGCCAGCGCGCCGATGTCACCCAGGCCTCAGCCTTGCTCGAAGGACTCCAAGCTGGCCGCGTTCTCGCCGATAAAGCCTATGATTCTAATGCATTGCGCCAAGTCATCAGCAATCTGGATGCCGAAGCTGTCATCCCATGCAATCCGACGCGTAAGCATTCCATCCCATACGACTTCGACGCGTCGCAACCCGATACGACAAGCTGCTCGTCAACTTCATGAGGTTCGTCAAGCTCGCCGCAATCGCAATATGGCCCGGTGCGGAATTAATGTTCGAACTGATCTCGCAACACCGCGCACGGCTGCCACGTTGATCACCAGCAACCTTCCGTTCGACGAATGGACCGAGACCTTGGGATCTGAGCGCCTGATCGACGCTCTGCTGGACCGCATCACCCACCAAGTCAACATCCGCGAGATGAACGGCGACAGCTATCGCCTCGCGCAAAGCCGCGCCCGAAAGGACGGCTGACACCCGTCGAAAAATCGCAGCGCGCGGATGGGAACCCCGCTCGGGCTACGCCCTCCCGGTGGACTCATCCGCGCGCCGAGTAACCGACTTTTGCGCGTCGCGTGGCTGGTTATTACTCTGCCATCGACATATTTTCAGATCGCTAGCGCGATTGTTGTGGCGATCGAACGACCGCCACAACGGATATCGTTACAGGAGAAAATCGCCTGCCCCCAGCTGGACGTGGCCATGCAGCTGAACCTGGAAGTCCTGAACACCGTCGCCGTTCAGGTCGCCCTGGACAACGGTAGCATCAGCTTTGTCTTCATAGTGCCAAGTGAGCGCGCCGGCCTTGTGGTCGAATGAGGCACCCTCCTGCGCCAGGAAATGGAAGGCTCCATTGCCCTGTGCAGAGCCATTCGCATCGATCGCAAGGAGATCGATCTTATCGACGCCGTGCTGGAAGTCGGTGATGACGTCGCGGGTCGAGCCGGACCCGGCTTCCGCCGCTGTTTTGAAGACAAACGTATCCGAGCTGATACCGCCGGTCATGATGTCCTTTCCGGCACCCCCGATGAGGACGTCCGTGCCGGCGCCGCCGCTGAGCTTGTCCGCGCCGGCCCCGCCATCGAGAACGTTGCTGCCGCTATTGCCGGTCAGCACGTCGTTGTAGCTGGAGCCAGTCAAGTTTTCGATGCTGACGAACTTGTCACCGGTGGCATACCCACCCGATGCGGCCCCAGTCGCCAAGTTGACGTTGACCCCGCCAGAACCCGCATAGCCGGCCGTGTCGTTGTCGGCACCACCATTGAGGACGTCCCCGCCGGCGCCGCCGCTGAGCTTGTCCGCGCCAGCCCCGCCATTGAGAATGTTGCTGCCGCCATTGCCGCCAGTCAGCACGTCGTTGTAGCTGGAGCCAGTCAAGTTTTCGATGCTGGCGATCTTGTCACCGGTGGCTTGCCCGCCCGATGCGGCCTTAGTCGCCAGGTTGACGTTGACCGCGCCGGAGCCTGCATAGCTGGCCGTGTCGGTGCCACTACCACCGTCGAGCACGTCCGCGCCGGCGCCGCCCTTCAACACGTCACTACCGCCGAGACCCTTGAAGGTTTCGTTGCCGCCGTTGGACTGACCGGTGTGTGGCAGGATGTCGTTGCCGTTGGTGCCGACGAATTCCTTTGTCGTCGGCGTAGTTGGCGTGGTTGGCGTGGTCGGGTTCGTCGGTGTAGTTGGCGTCGTCGGATTCGTCGGCGTGGTTGGCGTTCCCGGTGCCGCGCTGGAGCCCGATTCGTAGGCACCCATATCGACAGTTCCAACGACGCGAGCGTGGCCGTCCAGATCGACCGAGCCGACCCCGTACTTGTTGGTTCCGCCGTCGATCGCCGACGAGCCGGAGCCGAGGTGGAAGTCGCCGCTCGCTGCCCCCAGGAATTTCGGGTCGACGCCGAGCTTATTGCCGTTCGCCGTGCTCGGCATCGCGTTGCCGCCGTCAGTCCTGACCGAGGACTGGCCGGCCGTCCCATTGTAGGTGATGTTGTTGGCCCAGACGGTGTTGGCGTTGGTGTAGCCGCCGTACGACGTGTTATCGACCGCAGTGTTGTTCTTGTTCACCGATGGGTCCGCTACGGCGATGTTGTTGACCCAGGTGTTGTTGCTCGACTGCGCGTTGCTGAGTTCGCCGCGCCAGGTGCCGTCGTTCAGCGGGTCCTGATTGTTGTGGTATGCGGTGTTGTTTTGCACCGTGACGGAGTCGCTCCAGGCAACCTGGATGCCTTTGCCGCCGTTCTCGTAGACCAGGTTGTTGTCGACCAGGGTCTTAAACGTGTAGTTCGGATGACCGCTCGCCTGCGTGCTCTGGAAATCGTCGATGATGATGCCGTTGCCATCGGTGTGTGCACCCGACTTCGTGACGTTGTCGTGCGAGATGTTGTTCTGCACGATATTCCGGTAGCCGGTCGTCGAGGTATCGCCGGTGATGTTCCGGTTCTCGTAGATCGAGATGCCCGAGTACCAGCCCGACGACGCGTTATTGTAGGTCTCGTTCCCTACGATCTTGACGAAGTCAGAATAGTTGAACTGAATGCCCGACTCCCCGCTGTCGTGGACCTTGTTGTTGAGAATTGAGACGTGATGGACGTTGTTCGCTTCGATGCCGTCGCCGTTGCCGCCCTTGATGTCGAAGCCGTCGATTGTCACGTAGTTGGCGTTGACGCTGATCCCGGTGTACGAGCCCGAGGGCGGACGGATCAGTGCTGCGCCAGGCACTTCCGAGCGCAGCGTGATGTCGCCAGCCGCCGAGCCGTCCTTGTCGATGTTGATGCTCTCGTTGTAGGTCCCCGGCTTCACCACGACCTCGTCGCCGGGTTTAAGGTTTGCAGCCATTGCCTCGCTGATCGTGCGAAAAGGAGACGAGGCACTGCCGTTACCGCCGCTGCCGGTCGTCGCTACGTAGTATGTCGTCATGTTCTTGTTCCTCAACCTTAGCGTTGTCTTTGCCGGTTACTATTTTTAGTTAATCAGGCGTTACGGCGGGAGGTTATAGGGCGACGTTTTGGAGGGCGCAACAGCAACGCGACAGTAAGTGCTTGAGAAGTATAGCCATATTGCTGCCACATTATCTAAATCGATCCGAAGTTACGGTTTGAAATATTTGGTGAATTTCGAGTCGCCCAAAATGTGGCAAAATATATGTCTCGCGTACCGCGAATTATTCTTTCTGCAACTATAGCGAAATGCGTCCATTGAAAACATTAGAAAAAGCTAGTGGGCGTGACTGGATTCCTGCCGTCGAAGGCGGAATCGAAATTTTTTTCTGAATTTAGCTATTTTGGGCAGCTTTTCCCCAAAGATTGGTACTAATCGAGATGAAAATGGGGGCTGCAGTGGCAGATTCGACCAAACCGATTGCGCAAGTGAGCGACCAGATTCGGCCGCGAATTTGCTCCCGCACACATCGCTCATACCCCCTCCAAAAATGCTCGATTGTCCGTTCGGGAACCGCGCTTGCCTTTGGTTCGACCCGGCACAAAGCCGCTGATACGCTCCCATCGATCATCTCGAAGTGCGTCGCAATCCATCACCGACCTGCAAAAGTCGGTGTGGAATCTGATTTGCTCCAGCCTGGGAATCCCTGACTGTTAAATCGTCACCCGCCCTAGCGGGCGATCATCCCAGCCGCTTTTCCATGAACAGGCTGAGCGGATCCGGCAGGTAAGCGCCGAAATGCTCGATCTCCCGATATCCGTATTTGCGGTAGAGGCTGATCGCCTCGGGCTGGTAGATGCCGGTTTCGAGCCGGATCGCCTTCAGCTGCATTTCCCCGGCGATCGCTTCCAGCGCATTCATCAGTCCGCTGGCGATCCTCAGCCCCCTCGCCTCTGGATCGACGAACATGCGCTTGATCTCAGCCGTGCCGTCGCCGGCCTCGACCAGCGCGCAGCAGCCGACGATCACATCGTCGCTGCGTGCGACGAGGAAGCTCACCGAAGGTTTCTCCAGCAACGAGAGGTCGACCAGATGGTTGCTCTCAGGGGGATAGAGCGATTGCGCATAGGCATCGGAAAGATCGAGAAGCCGGATGACACCTGCCTGACGCGGCGGCTCCAGGGCGATGGTGACGGACATGCTGACTCCCTGCTGGCACTGGGACACAATTTTTGCCGACATGACAAAGAGTTAATCCCGCTGCCTTCATTCGGTTGGAATTGCGCCGTCTAAGACGATGACATGCTCAATAGTCAAGGAAGCAGAATATGCAAGCGGTGCTGATCGCGATGACCATTCTCGGCTGCGATGATTCCATCAGCCAGTGCAATTATCTCGCGACGGTCGATAAACGCTGGGAAACTGTTGCCGCCTGCGATGCCGAAGCCGAGCGCCGGCTGAAGACCTATGTGAATGTCAATTATCCCTCGGTAATCGCGGTGTGCGAGGCCCCGAAGACCGTTGCCGCCGCCGAGCCGCCGAAACCGGCGCCCGCTCCGCCGGCTGTTGTTGAAGCGACAGAACAGCGTCCGCAGGGACTGCTTGGTTTTGCCGATAATATTGCCCAGCAGGTGCGCGACCATCTGCCTTCCGGCAAGAGCGTCAAGGACACGCTCACCAAGCCGGTGCATTTTGTCTCCACCAGCTATTCCTGGGTGGTGACACGGCTCGCCGATTAGAGTATGTCGCGCAAAACTGTGCAGCGGTTTTGCGCCAAAAGACGGGCGGAAACAAAGACCTGAAGTCCGGCAAGCTAATTTGAAGATCGCGACGCGCTTTAGGCCGCAGCGAGCGCCGCATAAACACGGGCGGATTGTCGCTGTTCGGTGACGTGGAGTTTTTCCACCATGTCCAGCAGCTCACCGATCGCGCCATGCGCGTCGTGATGGCGGAACTTTTCCAGAAGACGGCCGCAGACATTGCCGAGCACGCTGCCCGGCGCTTTTCTGGCGGCGTCGCGCCACAGCATCGTCGCCTCGACGAAGATGACACTAATATCTCTCGGCAGGCCGGCGGACTCGTAGAGCGCGCGCACCGCATGCATGCGCCCGGTTGCCAGGATCGAGCGCACCCGGCGCTCGCTGCAGCCTGTGAGATCGACGATCGCGCCGGCGAAGAAGTCGACCTTTCCGGCGCAGAGCGCATGCATCAGGAAGGATGGCGTCAGCCGGCCGTTGAGTCGCAGATGCTGGACGAGATCGGGTATTTCGCGCGGCGCGATATCGCCGGCGATCGAAACGATGGCAGCCTCGGTCGCCTCGCGGCTGATGCGCTGGAGCCGCTGCAGGCCGATAGCCGCCTGCGCCAGCGGTAGCCCGACCAGCGCATTGCTGACATGTTGGGTCAGCAGTTGGCGGGCATCGGCCGGAAGATCGCTGCGGTCGAGAAGCAGGTTGCGGATATCGCAGCAGTCGCCGAGCCGTTCGGCGATGCGTTTCAACGAAAGGCTGGAGATCACCGCGCCGTCATTCTCGAGCAGGCACAGCAGTTCTTCCTCGTCACCAACCTCGGCAAGCGCGGCGGAAACCGGGCGCGTCACATGCGCTCTGGCGGCGATCAGCATGCGGGTGGCGCCATTGCCGCGGGCGGCGAGATCGACGAGATCGGCATCGTTCAAAAGCGGCGAACAGGTCACTGCGTGGCAGGCGACTTCGGGCTGGTCCTCGGCAAGAGAAAGGATCAGGCTGCGCGGCGCATCGGGCGACCAGGCGATCGCCTCGGCCAGCGCCAGCCGCACGCGCGGCGACGAATCGTCGAGCAGAAAGGTCATCGCCATCTCAGCCGCCGCCCGCTCATCCGCAGACATCTCGGACTGCAGATAGGCTCGCCCGAGCGCGTTTGCGGCCCGGGCCCGGTCACCCGTCTTGGCCGTTTCGATCCAACGAAGGAAAGCTTCTACGATCACGCGACGCCCCAGCACTTGAACGCGATTCCTTCGCGCTCCATTCAATGCTGCGACGGTAGCGGCAAAAGGTTTAAGATTGGTTCACCATGTTTCTTAAGCCTTTACATGCCTTGATTAGCCACCAATCGGCGGCAATTGCGGCCGGACCATCTCGAAAACATCGCTGCCCTCGCTGTAATCCATATAGCCCATGCGGGCGACAGGGCGGGCGATCGACATGTCGAGGCGGCCGTCCCTGACGATCGCCTCGTCGATGCGGATGCCGACCACTTCGCCGAAGACGAGGACGTTTTCGGACGGTTCACCCGACAGCGTCTTCGGCTCGATGATCTCGGTAACCCTGCATTCGAGCACCGCGAAGGCCTCGCCGACATAGGGCGCATCGATCAGTTCGGCCTGCTTCGGCGTCAGACCGGCGAAGTCGAATTCACTGTTGCCGTAGGGCAGTGCCGCCGAGGAGAGGTTCATCTTCTCGGCAAGATCGCGGCTGACGAAATTGCAGGTGAAGACGCCGGTCTCGGCGGCATTGCGCTGGCTGTGTTTACGCCCGGCGGAAGAAAACATCACCAGCTTCGGCCGGTCGGCAACGGCATTGAAGAAGGAATAGGGCGCGAGATTGATCGAACCGTCCCTGCCCTTGCTGCCGATCCAGCCGATCGGACGCGGCGACACGATCGCCTTGAACGGATCATGCGCGAGCCCGTGCCGGTTCCCGTCGGTGGCGTAGAACATCAGTCTTCTCCACCGACCCAGGTTACGGTATCGGCAAGCTCCGGCCGCGGCCGCTCGATGGCTGGAAATGTGGTCGAGCCGATATGGATGAAGCCCGCCACCTTTTCATCCGGACCGACGCCGAGCAGCGGATAAGCGCGCTGGTCATAGGCGAACCACTCCGTCAGCCAATTGGCGACATAACCACTGGCATTGGCGGCGAGGATGACGTTGAGGCAAAGCGCACCGGCCGACATCAACTGCTCCCATTCCGGGATCTTGATATGCGGCCCCGCCTTGCTGACGACGGCGACGACCACGGGCGCGCGGGTGAAACGGGTGCGCTCGACCTGGATCATCTCTTCGGAAAGGTCGGGCTTTGCCTTGAGCGCCAAGGTCAGAAGCTCCTCACCGAGACGGGCGCGCTGCTCTCCGAGATAGACGATGAAGCGCCAGGGCGCGATCTTGCCATGATCGGGAACCCGCGAGGCAAGCCGCAGGATCTCCTCGATTTCGGCCTTCTCAGGGCCTGGTTCACACATCTGGAAAGCGGGGATGGAGCGGCGCACGGCGAGGTAATCAATCAGCTTGATATCGGATTTCATGCGGGAGAAACTCTCATTTTAATGCTGCTGCGAAGGGTGGGTCTTGAATTTGCCATCGCGTTGGTCTTGAAGTGGCCTTTGCGATTTCAGAAGTCAATCGGTTCACGAAACAGATGTTTGGCATTTCGCCTTTTGCACGCATCGGCCTTGCCATTGCCCTGATGATACTGACGCCCTTGGGCGCCGGCGCTCAGGATGCCTTCAAGGAATTCAAACAGCTTGAATCGACGCCGAAGATGCCGAAGCTCGATGCTTTCATCGCGCCTGGCAATGCGCCTGAAGGGGTCAAACTGCGTGACGTCCCGATGGAGGCCAAGCTGACGGCGGACGGCACGCCGGTGGAGGAAGGCCTCTCCTGGTACGTCTTCAGCCCGATCGCCGGAGCCGACGGCAAACTGCCGCTGATCGCCAGCGCCAAGGGCGGACCCGCCGCCTTTCAGCTCGCCCCCGGCGATTATTTCGTCAACGTTTCCTTTGGCCGCGCCGGCGTCACCAAGAAGCTGACCGTTCCGGCTGAAGGCGATGTCGACAAGCAGGTGATGGTGCTCGATGCCGGCGGCCTGCTGCTCAATGCCGTCTCCGGCACCGATGCCCGCATCCGCCCCGACCAGTTGAGCTTCTCGATCTATTCCTCGGAAGTGCGCGACGATGGCGAGCGTGGCCTCGTCGTTGCCGATGTCTCGCCGAATACCATCGTCCGCCTCAATGCCGGCACTTATCACATCGTTTCCGAGTACGGCAACGTCAACGCCGTGATCCGCGCCGACATCCAGGTGGAGGCCGGCAAGCTGACCGAGGCGACGATCCAGCATCGCGCCGCGCAGGTCACCTTCAAGCTTGTCTCCGATGCCGGCGGTGAGGCAATCGCCGATACGGCCTGGTCGATCCTGACGGCCGCCGGCGACAGCGTCGGCGAAAGCGTCAGCGCCTTCCCGACCATGGTTCTCGCCGAAGGTGGCTATTCCGCCGTCGCCCGCAACAAGGACAAGATCTACCAGCGCGATTTCACCGTCGTCGCCGGCAGGAATACCGATGTCGAGGTTCTGATGAAGGACCAGCAGCCGCAGCCGCCGGCGAGCGCGGCTCGCACAGTGCAACAGGTGCCGGTTGGCACACCGCCACCGCCGGGCGTCCAGCCGGCTCCGGTCGCTCCGCTGCCCTCCTACGAGCAACTCGCGCCACAAGGCGGCGACGACACCAGCCTCGATTGATTTAACCTCGATCGGCTTGGCCCAACCGAGACCTTTGGGCAAGGCCGCGCTTCGGCGGGCAGCGTCATCGACAGAGTGCGGCTTTATATCAGATTTCCGACAGCGCCGGGCCAGGGCCCGGCGCTGTCGTAACTCGCTATTTTCAGGCCGCCTTGGCTTTCCGTGCTTCGGCCTTGCGACGAATGTCGGGCGGCGTTGCCTCAAGAGTAAGGCTCTCGACAGCGGCATCGAGCCCCATCGAAACCTGATCCTGGCTGCCGAGGCGGCGGATGTTGACCGTGCGCTCCTCGGCCTCCTTCCTGCCGCAGACGATGATGACAGGGACCTTGGTGACCGAATGCTCGCGGATCTTGTAATTGATCTTCTCGTTGCGGAAATCGGTCTCGACGTTGAGACCGGCATCGCGCAACGCCTCGGCCACTTCGAGGCCATAGGCATCGGCTTCCGAAGTGATCGTTGCCACCACCACCTGCAGCGGCGATACCCAGAGCGGCAGATGGCCGGCGAAGTTCTCGATCAGGATGCCGAGGAAGCGTTCCATCGAGCCGCAGATGGCGCGATGGATCATCACCGGCTGCGTCTTTTCGGAATTGCTGTCGATGTAGAAGGCCCCGAAGCGTTCCGGCAGGTTGAAATCGACCTGTGTCGTGCCGCACTGCCATTCACGGCCAATCGCGTCCTTCAGCGTATATTCGAACTTCGGCCCATAGAAAGCGCCCTCGCCCGGCAGGATGCCGGTCTTGATGCGACCTTCGGACTGAGCCTCGATCGTCTTCAGCACATCGGTCATGACGGCTTCCGCACGATCCCAGAGCGCGTCGGAGCCGACACGCTTTTCCGGACGGGTAGAAAGCTTGACGACAATTTCCTTGAAACCGAAGTCTTCATAGACCGACAGGATCAGGTCGTTGATCTTAAGGCATTCGGCAGCCATCTGCTCGTCGGTGCAGAAGATGTGCGCGTCGTCCTGCGTAAAGCCACGCACGCGCATCAGCCCATGCAGCGCGCCCGAAGGCTCGTAGCGGTGCACCAGGCCGAATTCGGCGAGACGGATCGGCAATTCGCGATAGGACTTCAAGCCATGCTTGAAGATCTGCACATGGCCGGGGCAGTTCATCGGCTTTAGCGCAAAGACGCGGTTATCCGCCTCCTTGTCTTCGGGATGCGTCATTGCATGCGCCGATTTCACAGCGAACATGTTTTCCTGATACCAGCCCCAGTGCCCCGAGGTTTCCCAGAGCGCTGTGTCGAGCACCTGTGGTGCGTTGACTTCTTCATAATCGACGGCAAGCCGGCGACGCATATAGGAGACCAGCGACTGGAAAATGCGCCAGCCCTTGCCGTGCCAGAATACGACACCCGGGCCTTCCTCCTGGAAATGGAACAGGTCCATTTCCCGGCCGAGCTTGCGGTGGTCGCGCTTTTCGGCTTCGGCAAGCATATGCAGGTAGTTGTCGAGTTCCGACTGCTCGGCGAAAGCCGTGCCGTAGATGCGGCTCAGCATCGGATTGTTGCTGTCGCCGCGCCAATAGGCGCCGGCCACCTTCAAGAGCTTGAAGGCGTTGCCAATCTGGCCGGTCGAGGCCATATGCGGGCCACGGCAGAGGTCGAACCAGTCGCCCTGGTAATAGATCTTGAGATCCTGTCCTGCCGGAATCGCGTCGACGAGCTCGACCTTGTACTGCTCGCCCTTGTCGGCGAAGACCTGTTTGGCCTTCTCGCGCGACCAGACCTGCTTGGTGAAGGCGGCGTTGCGGGCGATGATCTCCTTCATCTTCTTTTCGATCTTCGGCAGATCGTCGGGCGTGAAGGGCTCGTTCTTGGCGAAGTCGTAATAGAAGCCGTTTTCGATGACCGGGCCGATCGTCACCTGGGTGCCGGGCCAGAGCTCCTGCACCGCTTCGGCCATGACGTGCGCCGCGTCGTGGCGGATGAGCTCCAGCGCGCGGTCGTCGTTGCGGGTGATGATCTCGATCCTGCCCGTCGTGACGGAATCGGAAAGGTCGCGCACGGTACCGTCGATTGCGATGGCGACCGCCTTCTTGGCGAGCGATTTGGAAATGGATTCAGCGACATCCCGGCCGGTTGCGCCAGCATCGAAGCTGCGCACGGAACCATCGGGAAATGTCAGGGAAATAGCTTGGGACATCGAAATTCTCCTTGTCCAGTCCCGCCAACGAATGCGGGTGGTTGCAACGGCAGCGCCTCCGTCCTCGGATACGCTGCCGCCTGATACTCAGATTTCCTACGTGAGTAAAGAAGAAGCCGGCCTAGATGATCATTTCAGTCAGGCCGCACACCGTGTTCCAGTTGCGCATCGTACCGACGCCGAGCCGCTTGGTCGTCAGCGCCGAAAGCAGCTTGGATTGGCTCGGCTTGCCGGCGAAATCGATCCAGAGATCGCCGCCGACGACGGCGATGCGTTGTCCCTCGGTCAGCAGCGGTTTCAGCGCTTCCACCTTCTTCGGGTCGACCGGCAGGCGCATTACCCGAACGATGACCTGGTCACCATTACCGTCTTTGAAAGGATTGGTGCTGCAAAGCGCCATCCAGGTGCAGTCGCTGCGCACGATGATATCAACATGCTTGCCGAACTTTTCTTCAAAACCCTCTTCGAGGGCGACTTCAAGTTCGTGCGGCCGCATATCGTCGGCCTCGAAGACGAGATTGCCAGTGGAAACCAGCGTGCGCGGCTCGCGATAGCCGAGCTCTTCGGCAAGTGCGCGCAAATCCTGCATGATAACGCGGCGATCTGGCGTCAGGACAATGCTGTGCAGGAGGGCGATGAAGGTGCTCATGGCCGCCAGAACTCCTCTGCGCCGTCGGGCAATGTCTTCAGCACTCTGTCGAATGCGGCGACTTCGACATGTTTTCGCACAGCCATTGCCACGTCTCGGATGGCAGTGTCGGGGGCAAAATTATGGTCACCGCGCAGTGACTGCGCCTCGCGCGTCATCGCGGCACGATCATCAAAGGACCGTTTGGCGTCATGCGGGTTCCAGTCGGAGACGAAGATTGCGCGCAGCACCGGCGGCAGCACATCGGCGAACCGCAGTGCGTCTGCGACATCGAGGCGGCAGCGGAATGTCTGAAAGACCCCTTGGGTCATCGTGTAGACCACATTGCGGCTGTCGATCAGCGCATCGGCTCTCACATCATCGAGATAGCTGTCGAAATCCTCCGATGCACGCCTGTATTCACCGGGCATCGTCATGGCGCTCACCCTCTCTTGCGTCCGAGAGCGAGATAACGCCAGGGGGTCCACCAGCGGAAGCGGTCGCCGAGCCTCTCCGGCACCTGGTCTAGGCCGCTGGTGCCGCCCGGGCCGCAGCGGCCGACGCGAAACAGCGTCATCCAGCCGCCAGCCCACAGGCCATGGCGGGCGATCGACTCATAGCCATATTCGGAGCAGGTCGGGATGTGGCGACAGGAATTGCCGAAAAAGCCGGAAAGCGTCAGCTGATAGAGGCGGATAAGCCCCATGCCGAGCAAGCGGTCGGGGGTCTTGCGGAACGGGCCGGTATAGTTGCGGGAGGAGCCTGCGGCCTTTTCACGCGACTTGCCTGATCCGGCGGCACCGCCGTCGTCCTCATCATCAGCCTGCCGGACGCAGAACTCGCACATGTCAGCTACGCCTCGACAACTTCCGCCCGTTTCGCCTCGATCTGCCCGATCGCATCGACAACGGCATCGAAGGTCAGCATCGTCGAAGCATGGCGAGCCTTGTAGTCACGCACCGGCAGAAGATAACGCATGTCTTCGAACCGTCCCTGCGGCCCCGCTCCATCGGCCTTCAGCATGGCAAGCATGTCCAGGCGTGCCTGGCGCAGTTCGCCCGATGTCGCGCCGACCACGTGGCGGGCCATGATCGAGGACGAGGCCTGGCCGAGTGCGCAGGCCTTTACGTCATGGGCAAAACCGCTCACGGTATCGCCATCCATCTTCAGCCAGATCCGCACCTTCGAGCCGCAGAGCTTGGAATGGGCCTGGGCGGTCGCATCGGCATCCGCCAACGTGCCGGTCAACGGAATATTGCCTGCGAATTCGAGAATCTTGCTGTTGTAGATGTCATCCATGCTGGATTTCCGCTCCAAAATCGCTGCGGATCGGCCTCTTTGCGGGTGTTATTGTTATTGAAACAAAAAACACACCGTGTCGTCCGAGGATACTTACATATAATGGCCGTCTTCCTATATGTATGTCGTTCGAAGGCCATGAAAATGCAATGGCCTCTTGTAAGTTTGATTGGGAAACCGTGCCGGACGGGCGTTGAATCTGCCCCGAAAGCCCCGGAGCCTGCCAAAGGTGCATGAATTCCCGCATGGGATTGACCAGTGGCGATTCCGACAGATGGGCCCGCGGTGCGGGCCAGGAGACCATTGTTCATGGACGCCATCGTAAAGAACTTTCCGCAGACGAACCGGGACTCCGATCGCCCTTCCCAGCAGGAGGCCGAGGAAGCCGTTCGCGTTCTGCTGCGCTGGGCCGGTGACGACCCGACGCGCGAAGGCCTGCTCGAAACGCCGGCCCGCGTCGTCAAGTCGTATCGCGAGCTTTTTTCCGGTTACGACATGGCGGCGGAAGACGTGCTCGGCCGTACCTTCGAGGAGGTCGCCGGTTACGATGACATGGTCCTCGTCAAGGACATTCCCTTCTTCTCGCACTGCGAACACCACATGGTGCCGATCATTGGCAAGGCCCATGTCGCCTATATGCCGGACGGGCGTGTGCTCGGTCTGTCGAAGATTGCCCGTGTCGTCGAAATCTATGGCCGCCGCCTGCAGACGCAGGAAACGATGACCGCGCAGATCGCCAGGGCCATCGACGATACGCTGAATCCGCGCGGTGTTGCCGTGATGATCGAGGCCGAACATATGTGCATGGCGATGCGCGGCGTTCAGAAGCAGGGCTCGACCACGTTGACGACCACGTTTACGGGAACGTTCAAGACCGAGCCGGCCGATCAGGCCCGTTTCATGACCATGGTGCGGAGCCGCTGATACCGGCTCCCTCAGGAGGGCCGCGATGAGTCAACTGATCTTCAATCAACCATCCGGGGACAAGTCGGCGTTGGAAGACGCCGGCGATTTCACGCCGCGTTTCGACGACCGCGGCCTGATCACCGCGATCGTCACCGACGCCAGGGACGGCGAACTGCTGATGGTGGCGCATATGAATGCCCACGCGCTGGCTCTGACCATCCAGAGCGGCACGGCCCATTATTTCAGCCGTTCGCGCGGCAAGATCTGGAAGAAGGGCGAGACCTCGGGCAATCTGCAGACGGTGAAGGAAATACGCACCGATTGCGATCAGGACGCCATCTGGCTGAAGGTCGAGGTCGCCGGCCACGACGCCACCTGTCACACCGGCCGCCGCTCCTGCTTCTACCGCACGATCACGCTTCGAGACGGAAAGCCGATGCTGGATATCGTCGACGACGAGATTCATTTCGATCCACACGATGTCTACGGAAAATAGCCCGAATTTCTCCGGCATTTGCTCCTTATTGCGCCAGAAACCGCTTCTATATACCATTTGGAAACTGATCGGGCACACTATCGGAAACCAAGTGTTCTGCTGGGAGGGGAGAGCGCCATGCTGAGCTGGAGTCTGCATCGTCAAAGCTCTGAAGGCGAAGGTCCTGGTTCCGGAATGTCCACGACGCTGGAGACGATCCCGCCTCCCGCGCCTGTCAAGAAAATCAAGATCGCCTTGGCGCTCGGCGGCGGCGCGGCCCGCGGCTGGGCCCATATCGGCGTGCTGCGCGCGCTCGACGAGGCAAAGGTCGAAATCGGTATGATTGCCGGCACCTCGATCGGCGCGCTGGTTGGCGGCTGCTATCTCGCCGGCAAACTCGATGAACTCGAAAGTTTCGCGCGCTCGCTGACCATGCGCCGGATTGCAAGTCTCCTCGATCTCACCATCGGCGGCAGCGGCCTTTTCGGCGGCATGCGGCTGACCAAGCGCATGCAGGAACATCTCGAAGGCCTGAACGTCGAGGATCTCGATCGGCCCTTCGTCGCGGTCGCGGCCGAGGTCAATACCGGCCATGAGGTCTGGATTGCCAATGGGTCGCTGATTACAGCGCTGCGCGCCTCCTATGCCCTGCCCGGCATCTTCGAGCCGGTGCGCAGCAATCACCGCACGCTGGTCGACGGGGCGCTGGTCAATCCCGTCCCCGTCTCCGTCTGCCGTGCCTACGAGCAGCCGCTCGTCGTCGCCGTCAATCTCAACTACGACCTGTACGGCCGCTCGGCCGTCGTCCGGCACAATGCCAGCCTCTCGCCGCAGGAAGTGCAGAAGCAGGAAGAGGCGCCCTATGCGCGCCTCGGCATGACCGGCGTCATGGTGCAGGCCTTCAACATCATCCAGGATAGGATCGCCCGCGCCCGTCTCGCCGGCGACCCGCCGGATATTTCGCTGCAGCCGCGCCTCAGCTATATCGGCCTTTCCGAATTCCACCGGGCCGGTGAGGCGATCGAACGCGGCTACGAGGAAGCCAGAGCCCGGCTCCCCGAGATCAAGCGCATGCAGGAAGTCTACGCTAGCCAGCCCTGATGCATGCCGTCCGAAAGCGTGTGGCGTTTGGAACGGCGACATCAATCAGGCACGGCCGGCAAAAACCTCAGCCGGCGATATAGGCCTTGATTTCCTCGGCCTCACGCTCGACTTCGGCGATGCGCGATTTCACCACGTCGCCGATAGAGATGATGCCGGCAAGCTTGCCGTTGCTTTCCACCGGCACGTGACGGAAACGGCGGCTGGTCATCAGCTCCATCAGCTCGTTGACGGTCGTCTCTTCATGGCAGCGGTAGACCTTTGCGGTCATGACCTGGGCGAGCGAGTGATCGAGGCCTTCCTTGCCGTGCTTGGCGATCGCATGCACGAGATCGCGCTCGGTGAACATGCCCGAAATCCGGTTTTCCATGCCGACGACGACGATCGCGCCGATCTTCTTCTTGCTGAGGATGGCCGCCGCCTCGGCGACGGTGGTGTTCGGCCCGGCAGTGACGACGTCCCTGCCCTTCAGGTCGAGGATTGCTTTGACTGAACTGGTCATTCGAACCTCCTATGTCCGTGAAACACTTGTCACAGGCATCCGCGGCGGTTTCTCCCCCCAGCGCGGATAAGGCAATCGTGCACTGCCCGGCTCAGGATTGCAACACATCCTTCTCGGTGCCCGCAGGTTCCATCACAGGCGGGCGCGGCGCCCGGTCGAACAGCGAAAACAGGAAGAAGCCGAAGACGAAGCCGCCAATATGCGCGTCCCAGGCAATCGCCTGATCGCTGTCGCCGACGAGCGGGATTCCGACGGCGATCAGGGCGTTGCCGACAAGCCAGAGCAGCATGAAGATGATGACGGTGCGGCTCTTCAGCGCCTCGAAGATGGAAAGCCGGGCATTGAGATGTGCCGGCAGCATCGGCCGTCGTTCGGCTGGAAAGGCGAATCGGCAGGCAGCGCCCATCAGCCCGGAGATTACCCCTGACGCGCCGATCAAAAGCGACACGTCGCCCCAGTTCAGGACCGCGTGCAGGGCAGCGGATGCGACGGAGGAAAAGAGCCAGAAGAGTACGAAACGCAGCGTCCCGATACGGCGCACCACCGGCGCGCCGAAGGCCATCAGCCAGAACGCGTTGAAGACGATATGCTGAACGCTGCCGTGCAGCAGCGAATAGGTGACTGGCGTCCAGAACAGCTCCGGCCCCTGCTGCGACAGCGGAATCACATAGCGGGCGGGAACGAAGCCGAAGGTGAAGAACAGCCAGTTCAGCGCATCGTCGGAGAGCAAGAGCTCCTGCACCGCGTAGATGGCGGCCAGCAGGCAAAGGCTGAAGAACAGTGCCGGCGGAAGGTTGAAGACCGGTTCGCGCGCTGGCCGTGCCGGCGGCTGGACCTTGGAAGGTTCGGGCGCCTCGTTCGGCTCGGCCGTCTGCTCATTCATCTGCGTATCGCCTCGTTGAGGCCACAGCCATACAGGAGCGACTGTCAAAAAAAAAGCCGTCCGAAGTGCCGGACGGCGTGTCGGGAGTTCGAGGAAAAGACCTCGGCCCGGGCAGGTTGTGCTGAACTTCGAAAGTCGAAGCGATGCGGGACAGTGGCACGACTGGCGCAGCACCTCAACCGAAACCCTTTCTTAACCTTAACCGCCGCGGTTTGGCATGAAATCCGCAAGGTAGAGCCTGTAGGGGCAATGAGTGCCCGAAAATGATCCGGAATGGGACAGGTTGGTGTGAAATGCGTGTGCAAACGACCATCGAAATTTTTGACTACTGGAACCGTATCCGCGGCACTGCCGATGCGCCGCTGAAATCAGAGGTCGAACCCTCCGCCGTCCCGCATCTGCTGCAAAGTCTCTTCATCCTGGAGGCGCGCGAGGGCGGAGATATTGGTTTCCGGCTCGCCGGCACCCGCATCTGCGATCTCTTTGGCCATGATCTGCGCGGCGAACGTTTTTCATCGCTCTGGGCCCATGGCCAGCACGCCGATATCGAACGCACGGCGATGGGCGTCATGGACCATGCCATGCCCGCCCTGTTCAATGCCACCGGCTACAGCACCGTCGGCCATCAGGCCTCCTTCGAGATTATCATGATGCCGCTGCGCTCACCGAACGGCGCCTGTGATCGGTTGCTCGGCGCCATTGCCCCGACTGCGGCTGCGAGCTGGCTGGAGATCGTACCGCTCGAATTCCTGGCGCTCGACCGCAGCCGTCTGCTGCCCGGAAAGTTCGGCAAGGCAGCACCCGTCGAACTGCGCCCCATCAACGAGATTGTCGCCGGCAGAAGCGCCCGTTTCGGACAGGTCATGCGCCGCATGGTGTCGCAGCTGCTGATGAGTGCGGAGGCGCGCTGAGGGTTTCGTTTCGGGACATCGGGCATACTCGTTTTCGGCTATGTCGGGACGAGACGGAACAACCTTCTGTTAATGGATTGCGGGTAATGATCGGACTCTCAGATTTGATGAAGAAGCCCTTTGATGCACTCGTTCCAGCCAGCTCAGACGCAACGACCTGCGCCGCGCCCTGAACAGGGCGTTTTTCAGCGTGTGCCCATCAACATGCAGGGTCGGCTGATGCTTGCGAACTACGAGGAGTTCGAATGCATGGTGATCGACATGTCGCCCGGCGACATGTATGTCACCTGCTCCGGGCGGCCGCGCGCCAACGAACGCGTCGTCGCGTATATCGATCATCTCGGACGCGTCGAAGGTTATGTCCAGACGCTCGATGGCCGCGGCTTCACCATGTCGATCAACGCCACCGACCGGAAGCGCGAGAAGCTCGCGGCCCAGCTCACCTGGCTCGCCAACAAACATGAACTCGGCCTGCCGGAAGATCGCCGCCACGACCGCCTGACGCCGCGCGACACGAAGACCGAGCTGACGCTCGAAGACGGCACGCGTTATTCCTGCCGCATCATGGACCTTTCGCTGTCGGGTGCTGCCGTCGACGTCGAGATGCGTCCCTCGATCGGGACGGCGGTGCGCCTCGGCAACATGCGTGGCCGCGTTGTGCGTCATTTCGTCGAAGGCGTGGCGATCGAATTCCTGTCGATCCAGTCCCGCGAGACGCTGCGCGAATTCCTGTAACAATGGCTGAAAATGAGGCTGCCCTGCCGAGGGTTCTGTGGCGGGTGCAATTCTTGACGGGCTTCCATCGAACGCGATTGCCGGATCCGGTGCGCACCCGGTCAGGTCGTGTTGAAAAGCCTTCACTTCATGGCAAGAGCTTTGCAAGTGGCAACAAATCCGGCTTTGGAAGGCAAGCGCCTATTCCTGTCGCAAGTCGTTCCATCCAGTCGGTAGATAATATTATGAGTGGAACAAGCGGCGACACCGATCGGCGCCCGATGAGGTCGCCCAGGATTGTGCAGTAATTTGCGTCCGGCAATGCCCCGCCCTCGCCCATCTTCCCTTTGTCAGCGATATGATGGATAAGGTCGGCTTCGACCGCAGGGGCACCGATGTCAGCTCTCTATTCGGAAATCGAACCCTATGATCATGGTCTGCTCGATACGGGTGACGGCAATCTGATCTACTGGGAGGCTTGCGGCAATCCGGCGGGCCAGCCGGCGCTGGTGCTGCATGGCGGACCGGGCTCCGGCTGTTCGACCACGGCGCGGCGCTATTTCGATCCCGGTGCCTACCGAATCATTCTGTTCGATCAGCGCAATTGCGGCCGCAGCCTGCCGAGTGCTGCCGATCCCGAAACCGATCTCTCCCTTAACACCACCTGGCATCTCGTGGCCGACATCGAGCGGCTGCGCGCCTGTCTCGGCATCGACACCTGGCTGCTTTTCGGCAATTCCTGGGGTTCGACGCTGGCGCTCGCCTATGCCGAAACCCATCCGGAGCGGGTCGCAACGATCGTCCTGTCAGGCGTGACCACCACCCGCCGTTCGGAAATCGACTGGCTCTCTCGCGGCATGGCGCCGCTCTTTCCGGAAGAATGGCACCGTTTCCGTCAGGCCATTCCCCCAGGGGTGCCGGGTCGAGAGGAAGACATGGTTGCCGCCTATCATCGTCTCCTCAACGATCCGGACCCGGAGACCCGCCTCAAGGCGGCGCGCGACTGGCATGATTGGGAAGCGGCCTCGATCCTGCTTGCTGATCCCCAAGGCCTGCCGCGCCGCTGGGCTGATCCCGCCTATCTGCTGACGCGCGCCCGCATCATCACTCATTACTTCAGCTATGGCGCATGGCTGGAGGATGGCGAACTGCTGAAGAACGCCACGCGGCTTGCCGGCATTCCCGGTATCCTGCTGCAGGGAAGGTTCGACATCGAGGCGCCGCTCGTCACTGCCTGGGAACTCGCCCGCGCCTGGCCGCAAAGCGAGCTCAGCGTCCTTCCGCGTGCTGCCCATTCCATCGCAAATCCGGACATGAGCGCGGCGATCGTCGCAGCGACCGATCGATTTCGCGATATCCAGCAAAAATAATTTTCCCGCCGGCATCAGGGGTCTGAGCGATATTCCGCTTTTGAACCGACCGAATCGGTCCATTCCGGCGACCTTTCCGGCCGGTCGCACCCCGCCTGAGATCGCCAGCCGGCCACCGAAAATTATCCGGCTCAACGAAAACCCTTAACATGAGGACGGCAACGCAACCTCTTGGCGGGTGAAAGCCTTGTTGCGTGAATTACAATTTTAATCGATTTCGCGACAAATCCGCTTCGAATTTTATGCGCATTCGAATCTGTTTTTAGCCAAGTTTTATCGGCATTTGAATCAACTAAGCCTTTAATTCTATTGCGTAATTTTGCGAGAGGTAAAAACGTCTGTGCCATTGTCACCCTAACTTACGGGGAGACGGCAATGACAACTGCAAATATCCTGAAAGGCGGCCTTCTGGCCGGTGCCATCACCATGGCAATGGCGGGTTCGGGACAGGCGATGCCCGCCAGCATGGCCCTGGCGGGCAATGCCAGCCCGCCGATCGGACACTATGAATTCTGCAAGGCGAATCCAAAGGAATGTGTCGAAGTCGGCGGCGATGCCGGACCGGCCATCCTCACCGAGGATCGCTGGAAGGAAATTCTCAAGGTCAACTACGCCGTCAATTCGACGATCCAGCCGATGACGGATGAGCAGATCTACGGTGTCGAAGAGCGTTGGGCCTATCCAACCACCGTCGGCGACTGCGAGGACTATGCGCTGCTGAAGCGCAAGATGCTGATCGACGACGGCTTCTCGCCGTCCGATACGCTGATAACAGTCGTGCTCCAGCCGAATGGCGAAGGCCATGCCGTGCTGACGGTCCGCACCGATCACGGCGACTTCATCCTCGACAACATGCGCAACAAGGTGCTGCTGTGGTCGGATACCGAATACACCTATCTGAAGCGCCAGTCCGCCGACGATCCGGCCCGCTGGTCGAAGCTTCAGGACGGCCGCGCTGTCGCGGTCGGTAGCGTCAAGTAGGAACAAGCCTGCCGGCCATGTCGGCTGCAGTCTGCGGCCCGGTCAGTCCCCGCATCCCGTCCCCGACCGGCGCCCAAGAGCCGTTCCCGCTGTCCCGGGAACGGCTCGCCCCTTTTTTAAGGCTTGCCTTCAGCCCCTTAGCAAATTGTTAACCATACCGATCCGATCATACCGATGAGATTCATCATCGGTACCGGCGGCTCATGTTCTTCCTGGGGCGGACCGAAACGCGAAGAACCACCATGAGCCATGCCGCGCACAGCGCAACCGACGAGCAACCGCTTCTTTCCATGGGGTTTCTCTTCCGCACGATGGCGGTGATCGCCATTCTGGCGGCCCTGACTATTGCCATCAGCATCGGCGGCCGTTGGTTCGGCAGGCATATCTCGCTCGCCGGCAACACCGACAGCACGGCTGAAATCATGCTGGCCATCGGCCGCGACACCGTCAAATTCCCGGAAAATGCCATCCGCTTCCCCAGTCAAAGGCATGAGGGCGCTGCCGAGCGCGTCGATCTCTACCTCGCCTGGCCCGAAATGCAGGGTTACGGCAAGGAAAATCACCTTCGATTCGACGATGTCGCTCAATCCTCCGGCCTGATCTTCCTGCAGATGACACAGAGCACCATGTCGCGCGACATGTCGGGGCGGCTGGAGCCGATCTATTCGCATCTGCTCGAAGGACCGGCCGAGCCTTTCCGCGACGGACTGACGCTGCATCGTCTTCGCGCCGATGCCGGTTACGGTGACGAAGTGTTGCTGACGGCGCCCCTCAAGGGCAGGCCGGACTACGTCGTGCGCTGCATTTTACCTTCAGCCCCGGACAAGGCGGCGAGCGGAGATTGTCAGCGCGATATCAAGGTCGGCAGGGATCTCAGCGTTCTCTACCGTTTCTCGAGCAGCCATCTCGACGAGTGGGAACATATTGATGCCGCTATCCGCACCTTTGTGGACGCGCGTCTTGTGAACCGTTCTGCGACAGGTCCCTAAAATGCCCCCCGGACAGCGAAATAAACGATTCATCATAAACGGATTGGTAACGCCCAACCGGTAATTTTGAAAGACGAGCTGTGCGGCGGGAGGTGTGCGGTTCCTGCCCCAATATCCGAAATGCCAAATATCTGAAAATGCAAGCGAAGAGTGGAATAGTGTCAAGGTCAGTCTCCTCCGTATCATCGTCCCGATCCGGCAGCTTTTTCGCAAAGCTGCTGGCGATCCTTTCGGTGGCTGTCACGATCGTCCTGGTCGATTCGGTGAATGCCGACGCGGAAGCGGCGAACCCGAAATATGCGGGCATCGTCGTCGACGCCAAGACCGGCAACGTTCTCTACAGCGAGAATGCCGACCGGCTGCAATACCCTGCCTCCCTGACCAAGATGATGACCCTCTACATGACCTTCGAGGCGCTGGAGCAGGGTCGCATCCGTCTCGATACACCGGTTCCCTTCTCCGCCCATGCGGCAGCCCAGGCGCCGACCAAGCTCGGCGTGCGCGCCGGCGGCACGATCACCGTCGAGCAGGGCATTCTCGGCCTCGTCACCCTGTCGGCCAATGATGCAGCAACCGCACTCGGCGAAATGCTAGGCGGCGGCAGTGAGGATCGCTTCGCCCAACTGATGACCGCCAAGGCACATGCGCTCGGCATGACCCGCACCACCTATCGCAACGCCAACGGCCTGCCGAATACGGCGCAGATGACGACAGCCCGCGATCAGGCCCGCCTCGGCATCGCCCTTCGTCAGCATTTCCCGCAATATTACGGCTATTTCTCCACCCGCGCCTTCAAGTTCGGCAGCCGCACGATTCGCAGCCACAACCGCCTCGTCGGTTCGGTGCGCGGTGTCGACGGCATCAAGACCGGTTACACCCGCGCTGCCGGCTTCAACCTGGTGAGCTCGGTGCAGGTCGACGGCAAATCGATCGTCGGTGTTGTGCTCGGCGGCGCCTCGACGCCTGCCCGCGATGCCCAGATGCGCAATCTGATCGCCACCTACCTGCCGAAGGCATCGAGCCGCGGTGGATCGTCGGCGCTGATCGCCCAGGCAGCCCCTGCCCCGGCGATGATCGAAACACCTGCTCCGGTCCAGCCGCAGAAGGCCCAGCAGAAAGCTCAGCCGCAAATGGCCCAACAGCAGGTCGCAAAGACGATCACCGCAGCGCAGCCGCCGGTCTCTGCCACCGCTGCCGATCTCAGCCTGCCGCATAAGGGGCCGATGCCGGATGCCCGCTATCAGGTCGCCGAGACCGAAGTCGCTTATGCCGAGACCGCTCAGTCGAAATCCGACAATCCGCTGGTAGCACAGCCGATGCCGGCGCCGACCAAGGTCAAGACCATGACCTTCAAGCAGCAGGCCTCGGTCACGGTACCGACGCCGGCGCCCGCCTCCATGGCGCCGGAACAGGGCGATACCGCTGTCGATAACGTCACGACCGCTTCGACCACTCCCTCCCCGACTCGTGCTGCTTCAATCAGCAACGGCCCGACCGGCTGGGTCGTGCAGGTCGGCGTCTCGCCGAGCCGGCAGATGGCCATGGACCTTCTGGAAAGCGCCAAGAGCAAGGGCGGCAAGGCACTGGCCTCGGCAAAGCCTTTCGCAGTCGCCTACGCCGCTGGAGGTGACCAGCTTTACCGTGCCCGCTTTGGTGGCTTCGACGACCAGCGCGATGCGGTCAACGCCTGCAAGGCCTTGAAGAAGGCCGGCATCAAGTGCTGGGCGGCTGCCCAATGAGCTATTCGATGCTGCCTGCAAGATGGCCGGCGGCATCGGTAACGGCCGGAATCGGTGTTTGCGTTTCCGGCCACAATTCTTGAACTCGATCAGTATTGCGTACGGGGAAAACAATGGCGATCAATGAGAATTTTCCGGGAGTGCCTTCAGACCGCCGCACGGCGACCAAAGGGCGCTCATCTCTGCATCCGCTGCACGAGGCGGCTTTGCGCCTGGCCGAGATCGGCCTGCAGCGGCCGAAGGCGAAATCTCCGAAGACCCGGGATCTCATTAATCTGCTGCTTTGCCATGGCGCGCGCGCCTGGCGCTATTCCCAGCCCGAAGCCCGGATCCACCTGCATGTGACCTCGCCGGACGGCAGCGCGCCGGTGCAGTTGCGCCTGCGCTGAACTGCGGAGAGCGGCAGCGTCTCCGATCGGACGGCTGCCACACGCATAAATCGTTCGGAAATTGTTTCTGATTTACGGGCTTACAGCAGGCCAAGTTCCGTAAGCTCGCGGCGAAGATCCGCGGGCATTTCGGCAATGCCGGCGCCAAGGCTTGTCAGGTCGCGCGGCACGTCGTCCTCAGTGTAATAACGCCAGCCCTGGAAGGGACGCTTCGGCTGCACCGCCGTCTCGATGACCTCCGGGCCGAGCACCAGGCGGCAGCGCGAAATCCCCTCGCCGTCCGTGAAGGTCTCGATGCCGAGCAGCTTCTGCCGTGCCTGCACCTGCCCCTTGATCACCCAATAGAGCGAACCGCCGTCAAGCAGCTCCTCCATGCGTTTCGGCACCATGCGCGTCGTATGCACCGAATGCGGCTCGAGGCCGGCGGCAATGGCGCGCAGCGCGCGTTCCGCCACCCATTCGCGCAGATCGTCTATCGAGTCGGCGCCGACACAGAGTTTGATGAGATGCAATGCCATGCTGCCGTTGAAATCCTTTTGGCAGCGAGCGTCAAGAGCAAGCTTCCAGCGTCCACAAACTCAGCATTCGACGACATTGACGGCGAGTCCCCCGGTCGATGTTTCCTTGTATTTCTCGCTCATGTCGTGGCCGGTCTGGCGCATCGTCTCGATACAGGCATCGAGCGGCACGAAATGCTGGCCGTCGCCCTTGACGGCAAGTGATGCCGCGGTGACCGCCTTGACCGCGCCGAGCGCGTTGCGCTCGATACAGGGAACCTGCACCAGGCCCGCGATCGGATCGCAGGTCATGCCGAGATGGTGTTCGAGCGCGATCTCGGCGGCATTCTCGATCTGCTCCGGCGTACCGCCCATGACCGCGGCAAGGCCCGCGGCCGCCATCGCCGCCGCCGACCCGACCTCGCCCTGACAGCCGACCTCGGCGCCAGAAATCGACGCATTGTGCTTGATGATGCCGCCGATGGCAGCCGCCGTCAGCAGGTAGTCGCGAATACCGTCCTGATCCCAGTCCTCGTGGAAATGTTCGTAATAGCGGATCGTCGCCGGAATGACACCGGCCGCCCCGTTGGTCGGCGCCGTGACGACGCGCCCGCCGGCTGCATTCTCCTCGTTGACGGCCATCGCATAGACGCTGAGCCAGTCGTTAGCGAGCAGCGGGTTGACGCGGTTGCTGCGCCACTCCTCCTCGAGCTTGTCGTGAATCCGGCGGGCGCGACGCTTGACGTTGAGGCCGCCGGGCATGATGCCCTCGACCTTGAGGCCGCGCTCGATGCAGGAGCGCATCGCTTCCCAGATGCGGTCGAGGCCCTGATCGAGCTCCTCGCGGCTACGCTGGCTTTCTTCGTTCGCCCGCTTCATCTGCGCGATCGACAGTCCGGAGCGCTCCGCCATCTCAAGCATCTGCTTGGCGGTGGCGAAGGGATAGGGGACGCGCGTTCCGCCGGCCGCGTTCTTCTTCGCCCGCATCTGTTCGAGCTCGGTGTCGGTGACGACGAAGCCGCCGCCGACCGAATAATAGATGCGCTTGAGGAGCAGCCGGCTATCCCTGTCATAGGCCGAGAAGATCATGCCGTTGGCGTGGCCGGGCAACGGCTGTTTCTTGTCGAAGATCAGGTCGGTCTTCGGCTGGAACTGATAGGCGGGATGGCCCGCCGGCGTGATGCGGCCGGTGCGCTCCACAGTATCGATGATGCCGTCCATTTTGTCAGGATCGACGCTGTCGGGCGCCTCGCCCATCAGCCCGAGAATGACCGCCCTGCCCGTGCCGTGGCCGATACCGGTATGGGCGAGCGAGCCGTGCAGGCTGACCTTGATGGCTGCGACCTGTGCGCCCGACGACGGGCGCGGCCATTCACTCGACAGGATCAGGTCGAGAAACCGGTTGGCCGCCGACATCGGACCCATCGTGTGCGAACTCGACGGCCCGACACCGATCTTGAAGACATCGAATACCGAGAGAAACATGGGTGCGCCTTCTGAATACAAGGATGCAAGCATAAGCGGGGCCGGTTTAAAATCCGCGCGGCACACCGACATCGCATGGAGCCGGTGCGACATTCGGTGCACACGAGAGCGTCCCGCGTCCAATGGGACGCTCCAGCACTTTGAGTTTGCGCATAATCCTTTCCGAAAATCGAATCCGATTTTCGGGGTTATGCGCCAAACCAAGCGGTCCGCCTTGTCAGTCACTATAGCATTTCAAATGGGAAGGTTTGCACAACTTGTCCGTTGTTAGACGAGACGACACATTGTAAATTGAACGCATGGCGCTCAAACGGATGGACAACGTAGGAATCGTCGTCGACCACCTCGGAGAGGCGATTGATTTCTTTGGCGAGCTCGGTCTCGAGCTCGAAGGGCGGACCACGATCGAAGGAGAATGGGCCGGACGTGTCACTGGACTGGGCGATCAGCGCGTCGAGATTGCCATGATGCGCACGCCGGACGGTCACAGCCGGCTCGAACTCTCCCGCTTCCTCACGCCACCCACTGTCGCGGATCACCGCAATGCCCCGGTGAACGCTCTGGGCTACCTTCGCGTCATGTTCACGGTCGATGATATCGACGAGACGCTTGAAAGGCTCCGCAGGCGCGGCGCGCAACTCGTGGGCGAAGTCGTGCAGTACAAGGACGCGTATCGGCTCTGCTACATCCGCGGGCTTGGAGGGCTTCTCATCGGACTCGCCCAAGAGCTCAACTGAGCACTATGCGCGAAGCTTCTCGTCGCGACTATCCTGAATGACCGTGCCGTCGGCCCCATCCTGGGTTTCGGGCATAGCGCCGTGCAGCAGGCGCTTTTCGATCTCTTGCAGGTTGACGATCGCGCGATCCATTTGATCAGCCGGAGTTTCGTGCGGAACCATGCGCGTGCGATTATTCTGCCATAGCCTGACCAGCAGCCGACGACCGGGAGCCTCGATCGTCTCGTGGATGAACCATGCCCCGGCTACCGCTACGAAAAGCGTCGCCACGATGAGCGCCGGTTCGGGCATCAAGCCATCAAAAGTCAGACGCGCCAGGAACATTATGGGGACATGGAAAAGGTAAAGTGAAAAGCTGATCTTCCCGAGAAACCGTACTGGTGCAGCTGCCAGGACATCTGCAGCGATCGGGGGTTGTCGAGCGACGAGCCCGACGATGACGGCTGCGGCCACCGCGCTTTGCAGGCTCCAGAATTCAGGGGAAAAGCCCGGGAAGATATGCCTGTAAGTGAAAAACACCGCCAGAAGGAAAAGCGTTGAAATTCCTGTGAGGGTCGATGGAATCCAGCTGCCCCAGTAGGAATGCATCATTCCGGCAAGTGCGCCGAAAAGAAAATAAGGGAGCTTGGAGACGAGCATTATTCCGGGGCCTGGCAATTCAACCAGGCCGTCCACGACGACGACCACGGTGAGCCCCACAATCATGCCGCTATAGCGTTGCGGCTGGGCCAAGCAAAGCCACAGAACGGGAAAGAGCAGATAGAATTGGATCTCAGGTGGTATCGACCAGAAAACACCACTGGAGCCGAGAAGAATGACATGGCGCACAAAATCCGCGCCGCCCGCGATCGGCTGAACAAAATCCAGATTTTGCACGCTCGACAGCATCGCTACCAGAACGACGGCCGCCAGATAGACCGGGTAAATGCGGGCAAAGCGGCTCACAAGAAAATCCAACACGTTTTCTCTCGTGACCGGCCGTGAGCCGTAGAGATGAGCCATCAGGAAGCCGCTAAGAGCAAAAAACAAACCGACAGCTTCGTCGCCCATCGACACGAGATGCGGAGCTGTGATTGGAAAGATAAAGCCAATATGGGCTCCAACGACCAGAAGCGCAGCGACACCGCGCAGGCCATCGAGACTCGGGATGTAATCCGGCCGGCTCATGGGTCACTTTTGAATCAGCTGTTCAGGTTCAGTCCTGAACAATTGGCCATCACAACTTTACAAGCGATTAACACGGTGCGCTCTCGTCTGCCGGTTGCCACGCAAGCTCGTTGATAACACGGATTTCAGCGCGCTCCCTCCGGAAGATGCCGGTCGGTTGTCCACTAAGCCTTGTCGTTTCCCGACGGCTCGATTATGCCGAAGTGCCGCATGGCCAAAAGCCCGCGTATAGCCGCCGAACTCGGCCATGCGGCACAATCCGACTTGCGGCATAGTGGCCGCGTTCATGCGGAGACTGAATCACTGATGACGACGGCGGATTATATCGCTCTGGCCTTCTTTGCCTGCGTCTGGATGGGCTATTCCTGGCTGCTGCACGGCCGCACCTTCTTCGGACGCACCAGCCTGACCCATGCGATGACCGAACGGCGCCGCGAATGGATCTACAATTCGCTGCGCCGCGACCTGAAGATGATCGACACGCAGATCATGGCCGGCTTGCAGAACGGCACCGCCTTCTTCGCATCCACCTCGATCTTCGCGATCGGCAGTTGCTTTGCCTTGCTCGGCGCGACCGAGAAGGTCGACGCCGTCTTCGCCGACCTGCCTTTCGTCTTTCATGGCGGCCACGCCGTTTTCGAGATGAAGGTCGGCGGGCTGGCTGCGCTTTTCGGCTACGCCTTCTTCAAATTCGGCTGGTCCTACCGGCTGTTCAACTACTGCACCATCCTATTCGGCTCGATCCCAATGATGCGCGACACTGAGCGCGACGTCATCGCCGCCGAGCGGGCCGCCGAACGCGTCATCCGCATGAACGTCATTGCCGGCAGTAATTTCAACGAGGGCCTCCGGGCGATCTTCCTGTCGATCGGCTATCTCGGCTGGTTCATCAACCCTTATGTCTTCATGCTGACCACGGCGATCGTCATCTTCGTGCTGGCGCGGCGGCAGTTCTTCTCGGAGGCGCGACTGGCGATCATGGATGCCGGCCCGCCATCAAATCTCAACCTTTCTGCTATTCGCCGCGACAAGCCGTCAAGCGGCGGACGTGATTTGCCCGAGGGACTTTGATGACATTGCCGGCAACGGAAACCGATGTGGTGACAAAACCGCCGCGCATCGGTCTATTGGATACGGCGCGCGGCGTCGCGCTGATCGCCATGGCGAGCTACCATTTCAGCTGGGATATGGAGTTCATGGGCTATCTCGCGCCGGGCACGGCCGAGACCGGCTGGCTGAAGATCTATGCCCGGGCGATCGCCACGACCTTTCTCTTCATCGTCGGCATCAGCCTGGTGCTCTCGAGCAAGCCCGAGATTCGCTGGCCCTCCTTCTGGAAGCGCTTCGGCATGATCGCCGCGGCAGCCGCGGCAATCTCGATCGCCACGCGCATCGCGATGCCGGACGAGTGGATCTATTTCGGCATCCTGCATTGCATCGCGGTGCTCACCCTCATCGGCGTTGTTTTTTTGAGACTGCCGCTTGCCTTCACCCTTATCGCCACGCTCGCGCTCTTTGCCGCCTGGATCACCGATAATTTCGGTCCACCCGGCCTGCTTCGCTCGTCCTTCTTCGATCCCCGATATCTCGCCTGGATCGGCCTTGCGGTGATGCCGGAACGATCCAACGACTACGTGCCGCTGTTTCCCTGGGCAACGCCCTTCTTCGCTGGTTTAACTATTGCCTCGATCGCCATCAGAACCAGACTGCTGCACCGGCTTGCCGCCATCGGCACCGGTTCCTGGTGGCCGGCAAGGCTTGGCCGCCACAGCCTTGCCTTTTACCTCATCCACCAGCCGGTATTGATCGGTATCGCCTATGGGCTTTCCCTCGTGGTCCCACCGCAGGCGCCTGATCCGGTTGCGACTTACCTAAGGCAATGCAACGCCTCCTGCGTCATGCAGCAGGGCGAAGCTCTCTGCCGCAGCTTCTGCGAGTGCACGCTGGAGAAATTGCAGGCGCAGGCCCTGTTCACGCCACTTCAGGCGGGCGCGATCGATATACAGAACGACGAGCGGGTCCAGACAATTGCCGCAGAATGCAGCGCCGAGGCTGAATGAATTCGCCGACAATACCGCGCGTGATCAGGTGGTGACGCCGATTTCGGCCAGGCGGCCGAGGCAGGTCTCTTCGATAGCGTCGAGTTCCGCCAGCGTGTCGTCGATATCCTTGCGTTTCTGGCGCAGGTCGTCACGCTTCTCATCGACGCGCTTCATCAGGAGCTTCAGCTGGCCGAGTTCGCCCGGCGGCTCCTTGTAAACCTGGATGATCTCGCGGATTTCGGCGATGGTGAAACCGATGCGCCGGCCGCGGAGAATTTCTGCGATGAGCCGCCGGTCGGCTTGCCGGAACAGGCGGGTGCGCCCACGCCGCTCCGGATGGATCAGTCCCTCGTCCTCGTAGAAGCGGAGCGTGCGCGTCGAGACCCCGAATTCGCGCGTCAGTTCCGTTATGCTATAAAACTTGTTCACCGGCATGTGTTCCCCGTCGTCGGACAGACGATAATATTGACTTTTACGTAATAGTCAATTTTTGGCGGCTCAGATACCGAACCACCAGGTGGCGATACCGAGAAAGGCGAAGAAGCCGGTACAGTCCGTCACCGTCGTGACGAAGACGGAAGAGGCGATCGCCGGGTCGGCCCCCACCTTGTCGAGCAGCAGCGGCAGCAGGATGCCGGCAAGGGCTGCCGCTATCAGATTGATGATCATCGCCGCCGCAATCACGCCGCCAAGCTGGTAGTCGTGGAACCAGGTGCCTGCGATCGCGCCCATGATCGTTGCGAAGACGATTCCGTTCAGGATGCCGACGCCCGCCTCTCTGCGGATGATGCGGCCGGCATTGTAGATGTCGAGATCGCGAGTGGCGAGCGCGCGCACCGTCACCGTCATCGTCTGCGTGCCGGCATTGCCTCCCATCGAGGCGACGATCGGCATCAGCACGGCGAGCGCGATCATCTTCTCGATCGAGGCGTCGAACAGACCGATGACGCTTGCCGACAGCATCGCCGTACCGAGGTTGATTAAAAGCCACAGGAAGCGCGAACGCGCCGTCGAGAGCACATTGTCGGATAGCTCTTCGTCGCCGACGCCGCCGAGGCGCTTGATGTCCTCGTCGGCCTCCTCGTGGATGACGTCGACGACGTCATCGATGGTCAGCACGCCGACCAGTCGGCCGTTCTCGTCGACGACAGCAGCCGAGAGAAGGTCGTACTGCTCGAAAAGCTGAGCAGCCTCCTCCTGGTCCATCTCGGCAGGGACCGGATGGTTGGTCTCGCGCATGATCTGCTCGATCTTCGTCTGCCGCTTGGTGCGCAGGATCTGATCGAGATCGACGGCGCCGAGCAACTTGAAGGTCGGATCGATGACGAAGATCTGCGAGAAGGAATAGGGCAGATCCTCCTCGTCGCGCATGTAATCGATCGTCTGTCCCACCGTCCAGAACGGCGGCACCGCGACGAATTCCGTCTGCATGCGGCGCCCGGCCGAGCTTTCGGGATAGTCGAGCGCCCGGCGCAACCGCACCCGCTCGGTGAACGGCAGCTGGGCAAGGATTTCTTCCCGGTCTTCCTTGTCGAGATCTTCGAGAATGTAGACGGCATCGTCCGAATCGAGCTCGCCGATCGCCGCGGCGATCTGCTCGTTCGGCATCTGGTCGACAATCTCGCGGCGGATCACCTCGTCGACCTCGGTCAGCGCCGTCATGTCGAAATCGTCGCCGAGCAGGCGCACCAGCGCCAGGCGCTGATCCGGCTGGATCGCTTCCAGCAGGTCGCCTATTTCGGATTCATGCAGGCGGGCAACGTTCTGGCGCAGGAACAGCGTGTCGCGGTCGGCGATTGCGGCGCCGACGAGCGCCAGAAAATCGCTGCGGACATTGCCGTCCTCGTCGTAGATATCGGCTTCCTCGCCGTCAGGACGCCTGCGAATGCGGTCTTCCCCGTCGGTGGTCGTCATCTGCCGCCCTCGCACCTGGTTCGAATTTCAACGACTGCCGTGCCGCATTCGCAAATGTCGGCCGAAAACACATTGTCAACAAGCGGATAAGCGAATCCCGCGCGAGGCTCCCGCAGCCGGAATTCTTGGCCCCTGCTAGCCCAAAGCATTCGCGTCGTAAAGCGGCAAACCGTGCTTCGTGATGACAATGCCTGCGGCCGGCGATAGTTTCCTCACCCGTCCAAGCAGAGCCCGTCCAAGAGGAAGCCAGCCCCATGCCCATCCGTCCGATTCTGCGTTATCCGCATCCGGGTCTGAAGACAGTCTGCGCGCCGGTGACGGCATTCGATTCCTCACTCACGGCACTTGCCGACGACCTGCTGGCGACCATGCGGGCCGCGCCCGGCGTCGGCATCACCGCCGCCCATATCGGCGTCTTCAGCCGCGTGACCGTGCTGGAGCTCAACAGGGCCGACGGCGTACGTCTCTACGTCAATCCGGAAATCACCTGGTTTTCGAAGGAGACGATGAGCCATGCCGAAGGCAGCGTCTCCATGCCCGGCGCGACCGACGAGGTCACGCGCCCGCGAGCGATCCGATTCCACTATCAGGATGCAGAAGGCGCCATGCACGAGGACGCCGCCGAAGATTTCCTCGCCATCTGCATCCAGCACGAGGTCGACCAACTCGACGGCATTTTCTGGCTGCAGCGCCTCTCGCGGCTGAAACGCGAGCGTCTCGTGAAGAAATGGGAAAAAACGTCGGCCTGACAAATCCCCTCCACACCGAACCATTCGCTGATGCCGGCGTTTCCAGCAAAGGAACCCGGCAAAAAACAAGGAGCGACTGCAATGGCAAGGATCGGTGACAAGACCCAGTTCTCCCGGGAAAAGCCTGAGCTTTCCCGCGAAGAAGATTATCGCGACCTCGAGGAACGCAATCTCGACGACGGCTGGCCCTATGCCGACGGCACCGGCGCCGACCCCGCCAACCGCCCCTATGGCGAGACCGCAGCCAATTTTGACAGCGATCCCAACAGGGGCTTCCGGGTCGATGGCACGGACGAGGACGGTAACGAGAATCGCCTGAAGGATTCGCTGCGCGCCGATACCATCGACCGCGATGAAAGCGACGACCTCGAAGCGCGGGTCAACGACAATCTCGAAAACATTCCTGAAGTCGACATCGACAGCATCGAGGTTCACGCCGACGGCCACGTCATCACCCTGGAAGGCTCGGTGGAGACGATCGGCATCGCCCGCAAGGTCGAACTCGCCGCGCTTTCGGTCGATGGCGTCCATGATGTCCGCAATAAACTGCAGCTGACCGGCGTCGACGCGCATATTCCGAACGAGGACTGACACCCAACATACCGATCATAAGCGGGAGGCGCCAAGGCCTCCCCACCCCTCCGCCTACATTACCAAAAGTTAACAATTTAAGATTGCAGGCCGATCCATTTTTGTGAGTGCCGTATTTTGTTATTTTGCTTAGGCGGCTTGCGTAACGAGAACGTCAATTTCGTTGACAACACTGTGATTTCATTTGGACAAAAGGTCGCGGCTACGTCGCCATCTTTTCACAAAATTGCCTGAATTGGGGCGCGAACTCGTGCGTGCCGAGGGTTAGTTTATGTTGTGGAATTCAACAGCAGATTGAGGAGATAGACCCATGCGCATCAAATTTGCCCTTGCCGCGTCCCTGTTCGCCGTCAGCCTTGCAGGCGCTGCCTTCGCCCAGCCGACCTATTCCGACGACTACACCAATGACAGCGACGGTTTTGCACCGAGCCCGGTGTCGAAGCCGGCCCCGGTCCATTACAGCAGCCGCAAGGCCCCGGCCTATTCCAGCGACTACACCAATGACAGCGACGGTTTCGCCCCGAGCGCCATGGCGACCCCTGCCGTCGACAAAACCGCAACGGCGAGCATCGCCCCCCTGCCTCCGTGCCACAGCATGATTGGCCCCAAGGGCTCCCACACCAAGGGTGCCGACAGCGGCGCATCCCGCACCGAAGCATGCCGGGCAACGCATTGATCCGATAAAAGAAAGGGCCGGAAATCGGCCCTTTCTTTTTCGATCTATTTGTCTGTCGTTTCAGAATAGGAATGGAACGAGCCGGTAACGGGTTCTGCCCATGAAGGCCTCGTAAGCAGGATCCTGTTTGAGCAGGCGCTCTTCCGCCAGAAGGCGGAAACACTGCGCGGCAAGGGCGGTCGCATAGATGGCAAAATTCCAAAAGCTCGGATGGGCCAGGAAGAAGCCGATATGCGTCATCAGATAGCCCGCATACATCGGATGGCGGATAATCTTGTAGGGTCCACCGATCTTGACGCCACGATTGGCCGGCACCAAGCCAAAGCTTCGCCGCAATGTCAGCTTTGCCGATATCTGCAGGATGAAACCGAGTGCCATCACCGTCCCGCAGAGTGCGAGCGGCGCGAGAGGCGTGGTCGCGGAGGGTGAGACGAGCAGCGGGAAGAGCGTGCCGATGGCGGTGACCGTCCAGTCAAAAAGGCGCAGCGACGCATTTCTCGTCGGTCGGCGTGTCAGGATCAGGAAGGCCGCAGCGCCCTCCGAAACGATCAGCAGGAAATCGATGATCGCCCGGTTATCCTGCATCTGCGGCAGGACACGCATGACGATCGCGACGAAAAAATACCCGATGAGGACCTTCTCGACAATATCGAGAACGAAATACACATCGAAGATCGACCAGCTTGCCGCTGAGTTTTTTTTCATTGTCCGCAAGACTTCCACATCCACAGCGTTGTGATGTCCTATATATTTGACACCGCTAATTATAGGTTAAGACCTTCACCCACATCTCGCAGTGCAGCGATTTGATTTGCTGATCCTGACCCTAAAATGCGCCAGGGGACGTCGTCCGAAGGGAAATGGGCGCTCAAGAACTGCGCGTCTACCATGTCGCGCGACGCATTGATCCGCGGAAAAATGCAAATTGCCCCGGACAAGTCGCCGTCATGCTGAGTCAGTTCTCGCCCGTCGTTTCGCCGAAAACCGACTCGAAGGCGGTGCGCAGCCGGATATCGACATCGGCCATCATCACGGGCAAGCCAAGATCGACGAGACTGGTCACGCCATAGGCTGATATCCCGCAGGGCACGATCCCGCCGAAATGATCGAGATCCGGATCGACGTTAAGCGACAGTCCGTGGAAGGTCACCCATTTGCGCAGCCTTATGCCGAGGGCGGCGATCTTGTCCTCGGCCATCGTCCCGTCCGCCAGCAATGGCTTTTCCGGCCGACGCACCCAGACGCCGACGCGATCTTCACGTCTCTCGCCACGAACATTCATCATGTCGAGCGTGCGGATGACGACATCCTCAAGGGCGGCGACGAAGGCGCGCACGTCCTGGCGCCGCCTTTTCAGGTCGAGCATGACATAGGCGACGCGCTGGCCGGGTCCATGATAGGTATATTCACCGCCACGCCCCGTCGCAAAGACCGGAAAACGGTCCGGCTGGACGAGATCGCTCGCATTGGCGCTGGTGCCGGCAGTATAGAGCGGCGGATGTTCGACGAGCCAGACGAGCTCGTCTCCGCCATCTGATATCACCGCCACCTCGCGCTCCATCGTCGCCACCGCCTCCTCATAGGCAACGAGGCCATCGGCGATGCGCCAGCGTACCGGGCGGGTGCCGGGTTGGGGAAGCATGGAGAATTCGAGATCGGTGCGAAGCATGGCCATTCCTTGCCGCTCTCCCCGAAATGCCTGCAAAAAAAGGGGCGGCAGGACCGCTATATGGACCCGTTTCGGGGCCAATTCAAATGCTGTGAGCGGTTTTCAAAAAAACTGTCATATCGCCCTTGTGCACCCCAGATGCTTTTGCTACATGCTGCCCCGCCGACGCAAATCGGCACCTACCACGATGCGGTCGTGGCGGAATTGGTAGACGCGCAGCGTTGAGGTCGCTGTGGGGCAACCCGTGGAAGTTCGAGTCTTCTCGACCGCACCATTTCCCTTCAGGGGAACGCTTTCTAAGCGACGATTTCGACATCACCTCGAAGCTATTTGCGGCTGCCTGGCTTGATCGCCCGGCTTTGCCGTGATTGATGGCGTCATCCTCGCAAGAATCAGCAGCCATGTCAGAGCCCCATCAAAATTCCCTGCAGGGCATGGCCATCATGTCCGGCGCCATGCTCATCCTGCCGACCATGGATGCGATCGCCAAATACATGGCGACCTTCGAGGCGATGTCGCCGGGTCAGGTGACCTTCTATCGATTCTTCTTCCAGATCGCCTGCACCCTGCCGATTCTTTTCGCCCTTTTCGGGCTCAAGGCGCTTTCGGCCCGGCGGCCGTGGATGAACCTGCTGCGCGGTGCGCTGCATGGGGGCGCGAGCCTGCTGTTCTTCGTCGCCGTCAAATACATGCCGCTTGCCGATGTCTTCGCCATCTATTTCGTCGAGCCTTTCATGCTGGCCGCCCTGTCGGCGCTGTTTCTCGGAGAGAAGGTCGGCTGGCGGCGCTGGATAGCGATCGTCGTCGGATTCGGCGGCGCGATGATCGTCATTCAGCCAAGCTACGAGATTTTCGGCCTGAAGGCGCTGCTGCCGGTCGCCTGCGCCTTTCTGTTCTCGCTCTATCTCTTCCTCAACCGCGCCATCGGCGAGGCCGATTCGCCGCTGACCATGCAGACGATGGCAGGAATCGGCGGAACGGTGTTCATGGCCGCCGCCCTTCTCGTCGGCAACAGTTCCGGCAATGCCGATTTTGCCGTCTCTCTGCCCTCCTCCGGTCTCGGCCTTGTCCTGTTGCTCGCCCTCGGCACGATCTCCGGATATGCGCATATGCTGGTGGTCCGGGCTTTCCGCCTCGCGCCGCTGTCGCTGCTTGCGCCGTTCCAATACTTCGAGATCATCTCGGCGACCGTTCTCGGCTATGCGCTGTTCAACGATTTCCCGAGCTTTTCCAAATGGATCGGCATCTTCATCATCGTTGCATCAGGCCTCTTCATCATCTGGCGCGAGCGGTTGCAGGCGCAATCGTTAAAATCCTCCTGACCCCGGGAATATCGGGTTAACTCCGCTTCTTGAGGGATCGTCAATTCGCAGACGATAAAACAGTCTCCGGTTTCATGATGAAGCCTGGAGTTAAAACATGAGCGAATTTCGTCTCGCTTTTCCGGCCTGTGTCGTGGCCGGCAAGCATCGGCTGACGGCCGAAGATATTATACTGTTGCGCAAACATGCTTTTCCGCATGGCATTCGGACATCCGACGATGTCGTGGCGATGTTGGCGCTCAATAATTCCTGCCCTGAAAAATGTGCCGCGTGGAACGCTTTCTTCGTCGAACAGCTCGCCGGTTTCATCGTCCATTATACCTATCCGCAAGGCTCGCTTGATGAAATCAACGTCGCCTGGATCATGCGCATGTTCACGACCGATGGTGTCGTCAACTCGGCGCTGGAACTCGAGCTCATTCTCCATGTCATGGAGGTCTCGGCCGATGTCCCGGGTGAATTGAGAGCGCTCGCCCTCGATCAGCTCCGCCTGGCGATCACCGACAATATCGGTGGCTACAAGCTGTCGCGTGCCGTCGATCGCCGGGGCATTACCCGCCAGGACGTCGATTTCGCGATGCGCATCTTCAGAAGCGTCGCCGAAGGCGGCATCATCCCGGTCTCGCCGGTCGAATACGGCGTGCTCCAGCAGATCGAGCAGGCAACACTGGCCGGCGCCAATCATCCGCATTGGGCGGGGATCATGGCCGCCGTCAAGCTGCGCGAATATGCCGAGCCGCGGCGCAGCCGCTGGCTGCGCATCGTCGACGAAGAACCCGTCTCGGAAGCAGCCGTCGCCTGACCCTCCGCAAGCCTGATTGTGCGTTCCGGTGTTTTGTGCGTAAAACTCCGGGATGCATTTCTGGGTGGAGTCTCGATGTTCAAGAAAATCCTGATCGCGAATCGCGGCGAAATCGCCTGCCGCGTGATCAAGACTGCGCGCCGCATGGGCATTCAAACCGTCGCGGTCTATTCGGATGCGGATCGGGACGCGCTGCATGTCGAGATGGCCGACGAGGCCGTGCATATCGGCCCGGCCGCCGCGTCGGAAAGTTATCTGGTTGCCGAAAAGATCATCGCTGCCTGCAAAGCGACTGGCGCCGAGGCGGTGCATCCGGGCTACGGCTTCCTCTCCGAACGCGCCTCCTTCTGCGCCGAGTTGGAAAAGCAGGGAATCGTCTTCATCGGCCCGAAGCCGAAGGCGATCATGGCGATGGGCGACAAGATCGAATCGAAGAAATTCGCCAACGCCGCCGGAGTCTCCACCGTGCCCGGCCATCTCGGCATCATCGAGGATGCCGCCCATGCGGAAGTGATATCAGCCGGGATCGGCTATCCCGTCATGATCAAGGCTTCGGCTGGCGGCGGCGGCAAGGGCATGCGTATTGCCTGGAACGAGGCGGAGGTGCGCGACGGCTTCGAGCGCGCCCGCTCGGAGGCGAAGAGCTCATTCGGCGACGACCGTGTCTTCATCGAGAAATTCGTCGTTGAGCCGCGCCATATCGAGATCCAGGTCCTGGCCGATGCACATGGCAACGTCGTCTACCTCGGCGAACGCGAATGCTCGATCCAGCGGCGCAACCAGAAGGTCGCGGAAGAGGCGCCCTCGCCTTTCCTCGACGAAAAAACCCGCAAGGCGATGGGTGAACAATCGGTGGCCTTGGCGAAAGCCGTCGACTACCAGAGCGCCGGCACCGTCGAGTTCATCGTCGACCGCGACCGCAATTTCTATTTCCTGGAAATGAACACCCGACTGCAGGTCGAGCACCCGGTGACCGAACTCGTCACCGGCATCGATCTCGTCGAGCAGATGATCCGCGTCGCAGCGGGCGAGCCCCTTCCCTTTGCTCAAGGAGATGTCAGGCTCGACGGCTGGGCGATCGAGAGCCGGCTCTATGCCGAAGATCCCTACCGCAATTTCCTGCCCTCGATCGGCCGCCTGACGCGCTACCGCCCGCCGGCGGAAGGCAGGACCGGCAATGTCGTCATCCGCAACGATACCGGCGTCTTCGAGGGTGCGGAGATCTCGATGTATTACGATCCGATGATCGCCAAGCTCTGCACCTGGGCGCCGACGCGGCTCGAGGCGATCGAAGCTATGGGCCGGGCGCTCGACGGCTTCGTCGTCGACGGCATCGAACATAATGTTCCGTTCCTGGCGGCGCTGATGAAACATCCGCGCTGGCGCGAGGGCCGGCTTTCCACAGGCTTCATCGCCGAGGAATATCCCGATGGTTTCGCGCCGATGAAACCGGAGCCGCAGGAGGAGGCCGTGCTTGCCGCCATCGCGCTGTCCGCATCGCTGATCGAGGCGAACCGCCGCGAACGTTTCGCCGATCGCCTGCGCGCCGCATCGGGCGCGCTGCGCGAGCACTGGGTGGTCAAAATCGGCGACAACCACGTCGCCGCAAGATTGCTCGACGGCTTCGTCACCATCCCTTTCGATATGGACATGGCGATCGAGGACGAGAGCCGGAGTGTTGTCACCGACTGGAGACCGGGAGACCCTGTGTGGAGCGGCAAGGTCAGCGGTCGCGACATCATCGCGCAGGTCCGTCCCGTTCTCAACGGGTTGCGCATCGACTGGCAGGGGCTTTCGGTGAGGGCCAAGGTGTTTTCGCCACGTCATGCCGAACTCGACAGGCTGATGCCGGTGAAGCTGCCGCCCGATACCTCCAAGCTCCTGCTCTGCCCGATGCCCGGCCTCGTCATCGCCATCGCCGTTGCCGAGGGTCAGGAGGTCAAGGCCGGTGAGACGCTTGCGATCGTCGAGGCGATGAAGATGGAAAACGTGCTGCGCGCCGACCGCGATCTCGTCGTCTCCAAGATCAATGCTGCAGCCGGCGAAAGCCTGGCCGTCGATGCCGTGATCATGGAATTCGCCTGAAAGGGAAAGACCGGGCGGCCGGGTGTTTTTGCTTGAGCCGAGTTCGTCGACCATGCCAAGCTCGAGCCCGATAAATCAGCTGGGAAGCAACAAAATCAGCAGGGAGATATGAAGATGGACGTTCGCGCCGCCGTTGCCGTTCAGGCCGGAAAACCGCTCGAAGTGATGACTGTGCAGCTGGAAGGGCCGCGGGCCGGCGAAGTGCTGGTCGAGGTCAAGGCGACAGGCATCTGCCACACCGATGATTTCACTTTGTCGGGCGCCGATCCGGAAGGCCTGTTTCCGGCCATCCTCGGCCATGAGGGCGCCGGCATCGTCGTCGATGTCGGTCCGGGGGTCACCTCGGTGAAGAAGGGCGATCACGTCATTCCGCTCTACACGCCGGAATGCCGCGAGTGCTATTCCTGCCTGTCCCGCAAGACCAATCTCTGCACCTCGATCCGCGCGACCCAGGGCCAGGGGCTGATGCCGGATGGCACCAGCCGCTTCTCGATCGGCAAGGACAAGATCCACCACTATATGGGCTGCTCGACCTTTTCGAACTTCACCGTGTTGCCGGAGATCGCCCTTGCCAAGGTCAATCCCGACGCCCCCTTCGACAAGATCTGCTACATCGGCTGCGGCGTCACCACCGGCATCGGCGCGGTCATCAACACCGCCAAGGTGGAGATCGGTTCGACGGCGATCGTCTTCGGTCTCGGCGGCATCGGTCTCAACGTGCTGCAGGGCCTGAAGCTTGCCGGCGCCGACATGATCATCGGTGTCGATATCAACAGTGATCGCAAGGAATGGGGCGAAAAGTTCGGCATGACCCACTTCGTCAATCCGAAGGAGGTCGGTGACGACATCGTGCCCTATCTGGTCAACCTGACCAAACGCAACGGCGACCTGATCGGCGGCGCCGACTACACTTTCGACTGCACCGGCAACACCAAGGTGATGCGCCAGGCGCTGGAAGCCAGCCATCGCGGCTGGGGCAAGTCCATCATCATCGGCGTGGCCGGCGCCGGCCAGGAGATCTCCACCCGGCCGTTCCAGCTGGTCACCGGCCGCAACTGGATGGGCACCGCCTTCGGCGGCGCCCGCGGGCGCACCGACGTGCCGAAGATCGTCGACTGGTACATGCAGGGCAAGATCCAGATCGATCCGATGATCACCCACACCATGCCGCTCGAAGACATCAACAAGGGCTTCGAGCTGATGCATGCGGGCAAGTCCATCCGCGGCGTGGTCGTGTACTGATGACTGCAGCCAATTACAGGGTCGATCTCAAGAAGCTCGAAGAGCTCCCCGCGCGGGAGCTCTTCGACCTCATGAGAATGCGCGTCGATGTTTTTGTCGTCGAGCAGAACTGCCCGTATCCGGAACTCGACGGCAAGGATATCGATGCTCTGCATTTGCGCCTTCTGGAGGACGCTGAGCTCCTGGGCGCGGCGCGAATCCTGAAACCGTATGAGCCGCGGGATCCATCAAAGATCGGCCGCGTCGTCGTCTCGCCTGCCCATCGCGGCAAGCGGCTGGGCCATGCATTGATGCGCGAAGCGATCACCGCCTGTGAGCGGCTTTATCCGGCAAATCCGATCGCCTTGTCGGCGCAGGCCCATCTGCGCCGTTTCTACGAATCCTTCGGCTTTGTCGGGATATCGCAGGAATATCTGGAAGACGGCATTCCCCATATCGATATGATCAGACAGCCGGCCATTCAGCCGGCATGAGGATATAGCCATGATCTATGTCGACGCCGATGCCTGCCCGGTGAAACCGGAAATCCTCAAGGTCGCCGAACGTCACGGCCTCGAAGTGACCTTCGTCGCCAATTCCGGCCTGCGCCCTTCGCGCGATCCGATGATCCACAACGTCATCGTCTCCAATGCCTTCGACGCCGCCGACAACTGGATCGCCGAACGCGCCGGTGCGGGCGATGTCGTCGTCACTGCCGATGTACCGCTCGCCGTGCGCTGTGTCGCGACCGGCGCCTTCGTCAGCGGCCCGACCGGGCGCGTCTTCGACGAAACCAATATCGGTATGGCAAGCGCCATGCGCGATCTCGGCGCGCATTTGCGTGAAACCGGCGAGAGCAAGGGCTATAACGCCGCCTTCAGCCCGAAAGACCGGTCACGCTTCCTCGAAACCTTCGACCGCCTCTGCCGCCGCGCCAAGAGCCTTTCCGCGCAAGCCGGCGGCCAAGGCTGATCGCATCCCAAACCAGCAAAACAAGTCAGCAAGAAACGGGTGGCAAGGCAGCCATGCCGATTCCTACCTTGAAGTAAGCCGTCTCCTCACGCATATACGCCCTATCGCAGACGACTGCGGCATCCCTCAGGATGCAACCGTCGCGGGGACGGCCTCGCTCTTGAACAAGGAGAGTCGTATGGCTTGGTTTCTGCTTTTTCTCGCCGGCCTTTTCGAATGTGGCTGGGCGATCGGTCTTAAATATACCGAGGGTTTCACGCGGCCGCTGCCGACGACGCTGACCGTCATATCCATGGTGATCAGCATCGTGCTGCTCGGCCTGGCGGTAAAGCACCTGCCGATCGGCACCGCCTACGCGGTCTGGACCGGCATCGGCACGGTTGGCACCGTACTGCTTGGCATCTGGCTGCTTGGCGATGAGGCAAGTGTCTCCCGTCTTGCCTGCATCATGCTGATCGTCGGCGGTATCGCCGGCCTCAAGCTCACTGCCTGAAATTGAGGCTGAGGGGCGTCGGCGACGTCCCTCAGCTATGGTTCAGACTGTCTTGCGGTTGTCGACGGCAAGAGCGCCGGGACCGGAGAAGAACAGGTGGAGGAAGACGAAGCAGAACAGGATCGCGGCGTCGCCCTGATTGACGGCCGGGAAGAAGCTGCTCGGCGCATGCGCCATGAAATAGGCGACCGCCATTTCGCCGGCGAGCAGGAAAGCGACAGGGCGCGTCAGCAGGCCAATGAGAATGAGGATACCGCCGATAAGCTCGAGAAGAGCCGCGAAAAGCATCAGCGGCGGCAGCGAGCCGGACATCTGCGACGCCGGGAAGCCGAAAAGCTTCATCGTGCCGTGTTCGATGAACAGCAGTGCGGTGATGATTCTGAGAGCGGCCAGCCCGTAGGGGCGATAGGCAGAAAGACGCTCGAAACTTGACATTAAACCTCTCCATTAAAACAATTACAGCCGAGCGTTAGCCCGTCCTCGTCAGCGATTGAACACACGGATCACTGACGGCCGTTCACATTTTCGACAGCGGGTAAACACCCGATCGCGCAGCTTTATTCGGCGGAAACGTTAAAGCGGAATGTTGTCGTGTTTCTTCCACGGATTGGCGAGATCCTTGTTGCGCAGCATCTTCAGGCCGCGCGCCAGCCGCCTGCGGGTCGAATGCGGCATGATCACCTCGTCGACATAACCGCGCTCGGCGGCGACGAAGGGCGAGAGGAACCGATCCTCGTACATTTTCGTATGTGCGGCGATCTTCTCGGGATCGGCGATATCCTTGCGGAAAATGATCTCGACCGCGCCCTTGGCGCCCATCACGGCGATCTGCGCCGTTGGCCAGGCATAGTTCAGGTCGCCGCGCAGATGCTTCGACGCCATCACGTCATAGGCACCCCCGAAGGCTTTGCGGGTGATGACGGTGAGCTTCGGCACCGTTGCCTCGGCGTAAGCGAAGAGCAGCTTGGCGCCGTGCTTGATGAGGCCGCCATATTCCTGCGCCGTGCCCGGCAGGAATCCCGGCACGTCGACAAACGTGACGATCGGAATATTGAAGCAGTCGCAGAAGCGCACGAAACGGGCCGCCTTGCGCGAGGCGTCGCTGTCGAGCACCCCGGCCAGCACCATCGGCTGGTTGGCGACGAAGCCGACGGTGGAGCCTTCGACGCGGCCGAAACCGCAGACGATGTTGCCGGCAAAACTCGCCTGGATCTCGAAGAAATCCCCCTCGTCCGCCACCTTCCGAATCAGTTCCTTGATATCGTAAGGCTTGTTGGCGCTCGCCGGCACCAGCGTGTCGAGAGAGGCGTCGACTTCTGTCACCGACTGGTAACATTCGATCTCCGGCAGCGGCGCGGTATTCGACAGCGGCAGGAAATCGATCAGCCGGCGCACCTGCAACAGCGTTTCGACATCATTGTCATAGGCGCCGTCGGCAATCGACGAGCGCACCGTATGGACGACGGCGCCGCCGAGTTCTTCGGCTGTCACTGTCTCGTTGGTCACGGTTTTCACCACATCCGGACCGGTGACGAACATGTAGGAGGTATCGCGCACCATGAAGATGAAATCGGTCATCGCAGGCGAATAGACGTCGCCGCCGGCGCAAGGCCCCATGATGACGGAGATCTGCGGGATGACGCCGGAAGCCAGCACATTGCGCTGGAACACCTCGGCATAACCGCCGAGGGCCGCCACGCCCTCCTGGATACGGGCGCCGCCCGCATCATAGATGCCGACGATCGGCGCGCGGTTCTTCAGCGCCATGTCCTGTACCTTCATGATCTTCTCGGCATGCGCTTCCGACAGCGAACCGCCGAAGACGGTGAAGTCCTTGGCGAAGACGAACACCGTGCGGCCGTTGACCGTCCCCCAGCCGGTGACGACGCCGTCGCCGGCAACACGGCTCTTGTCCATGCCGAAATCGGTGGAGCGATGTTCGACGAACATGTCGAACTCCTCGAAGGAGCCCTCGTCGAGGAAAAGGTCGATGCGCTCGCGCGCCGTCAGTTTGCCACGCTTGTGCTGGGCGTCGATGCGGGCTTTGCCACCGCCGAGACGGGCGATGTCGCGGCGCCGTTCCAGCTCTTCGAGAATTTCCTTCATGCGATCTCCCTCGCCGCTGCGGGCGGCAATCCGGCGGTAGATTTGTCCTAGCGGCTGCGGCCACTGAGCGAGAAAACCGAGCGTATCCTTGCTGCAACGTCCTCGGCCAGGATCTCGTCGGCAAGCTTGGGATCGGCAGCGATGCTGGTCACGTCGAAGGCGCTGACGGCGATGACCGAGCCGTCCTCGACCGAGGCGGCGTCGATGCTGATCTTGGCGACGTTGCGGTCCTTCTGAAAGCCGAGGCCCTTTTCGACGGACACCACCCGGATCGTCAGCACCACCCGCGGCAGCACCGTGTCGCGCACCGTGGCGTTGATCGCGGCGTTGACGCGGTCGTTGATGCCGGAAAGCAGCTCGGCCGGCATGTTCGGGCCGGAGAGAACGACGGCGCTGCGCACATCATAGACCGGCGTCTCCGGCTTCGTGGCCGAGAGACTGACGCAGGCCGTGAGCGCGATACAGACGAGTGCGGCCCGGCAAAAACACGACCTCAGCCAATTCATTGCAAAATCCCGCACCACCCCGTTGGAGTCGCAGATTTCGCCATAATGCCTGGGAAGGCAATATGTTTCAGGCGCTTAGGGCGAAAAAAACATCCGTCGCCGCCTTGAACTCGGCAAAGCGCTTGGCCCGCCGCTCCTCAGCTTCCTCGTCGCCGCCCCAATGCTCGATCGTCCAGTCCTCGTCAAGATGGGCAAGCGACCAGGCCTCCTCCATCGTCACCCGGCCCTCGGCGAAGGCGAGCGCCAGGATCGCCGAACCTGTGAGCGTGGTGACCGTGTGGAGTGCTGCAAGCGCCATCGGGCTGTCATATCTGGCGAGCGTCACGGCGAAGGCGGCAGTCGCCTCGCGCGGCTGCTCCTGCGGCATTACCCCTTCGACAAGGATGAAGCGAGCGCCGAGATCGTTTGCCGCCCAGTCGATGACGGGGTCCCAGCGTTCCGCCTGCCGTTTGACCAGCAATTCCGGCCCATCGGCGCGATAGCAGAGCAGGTCGCTGGAGGAAAAACGCAGGATATCCTCGAAAATCGCCTGCGCATTGGCGGTAATGCCGTCGAGCGCGGTGTTGACGAGCCGTGTCACCGGCATGCTCACCGGATTGATTTCCTCGCCCTGCGCCTGCCATTCGGCCGCGACAAGCCGCGCCAGCACCTCTGTCGGAACGGCCAGAACCTGCCGCGCCGGCGTGCGCACCATCTTGCCGTCGAGCGTGATCGCAAAACCGCCCTCGTGCTCGGCAACGGAGACGTCGGTATAGAAACGCTTCGGCAGCGGCTTCTTCATCTGGATCTGCGCGCGGCGGATGGGATCGGGATGGCTCAGGCCTTCGGAAAGGTCGTTCAGCAGATCGCGCATGGGCTCACCTCAGGAAAAATGACGCAATATCTCGTTCGGATGGTAGGCGATCGCATCAGCGCCGTTGGCGATCAGCTCATCCACACTGGCATAGCCCCAGGCAACGCCGATCGCCTTGGCGCCGGCAGCCTTTGCCATCTGCATATCGTAAACCGCATCGCCGATGACAATGGTGTCGGCAGCATTCATGCCGGTTTCATCGCAGCATTCCGTCACCATGGCCGGATGCGGCTTGGAGGGGCAATCGTCAGCGGTCCGTGCGACGATGAAATGCTCGTCGAAGCCATGCGTCTCCATCACCAGCTTCAGCCCGCGCCTGGATTTGCCCGTCACCGCGCCGATCAGCAGGTCCTCGCGGCCGCTGATCGCATCGATCATCTCGCGAATGCCAGGAAACAGCGGCTCCTTGTAATCAAGATCCTGACGCACGATCGAAAACAGCGATTTGTAATGCGCCGTCATGTCGATGTCTTCCTGTTCCACATGCGGCCTGCCCTGCATACGGGCGATCGCAATATCGAGGGACAGGCCAATGATCGCCTTGGTGTCGTCAAATCGCGGTTCCGGTTTGCCGAACTTATCGAAGGTCCGGCGCATGGTTTCGTGGATCAGACCGGCGCTATCGACCAGCGTGCCATCACAATCGAAAAGCGCCAGTTTCATTCGTCGTCCCTTTCGGCACTGGAGAGATCGAAGCCGAGAAGGTTCCAGGTCTGGACCATGTGCGGCGGCAGCGGCGCGCTGACGCGCAGCCGCCCGCCGGACGGGTGCGGAATGTCGATGTGACGCGCGTGCAGATGCAGCTTCTTCTGGACGCCGCCCGGAAAATCCCAATTCGGATCGTCATCGAAATATTTCGGATCGCCGATGATCGGGTGGCCGATATGCAGGGCATGGACGCGCAACTGATGGGTCCGGCCGGTATAGGGCTCCATCTCCAGCCAGGCGAGGTTCTGGGCGGCGGTTTCGAGCACACGGTAGAAGGAGACGGCATGGTCCGCCCCGTCTTCGCCGTGTTTGGCGATCCGCATGCGGTCGCCGTCGGCAGTCGGCTCCTTGACCAGCCAGGTCGAGATCTTGTCCTCATGCTTGCGCGGCACGCCCTTGACCAGCGACCAATAGGTCTTCTTGGTGTCGCGCTCGCGGAAGGCGGCCGTCAGCTTCTGCGCGGCGCCACGCGTACGGGCGATGACGAGAACCCCTGACGTGTCGCGGTCGAGGCGATGAACGAGCCGCGGCTTCTCGCCCTTTGGGCTGGTCCAGGCTTCGAGCATCTGGTCGATGTGCCTGGCAACGCCGGAGCCGCCCTGCACAGCAAGACCGGGCGGCTTGTTGAGCACGATCACCTTGTCGTCCTCGTGCAGCACCATGCGCGACAGCAGTTCGAAATCGGTCGAATGCTTGAGATCCTTGCCGGCGATCGGTCCGGATTTCAGCTTCGCATCGACATCGAGCGGCGGCACGCGCACCGTCTGGCCGGGCTGCACGCGTGCATCCGATTTGACACGCCCGCCATCGACGCGCACCTGGCCGGAGCGCAGGAGCTTCTGCAGCGGGCCAAAGCCGAGCCCTGGAAAGTGCACCTTGAACCAGCGATCGAGCCGCATGCCGGCTTCGTCGGGTTCAACCTTGATATGTTCTATGCCAGCCATGAAAAATCTTTCGGAAATTGCTGCGCGGGCCGAGCCGGCGTTCTTGCCGCAGCCTTTAGAGCATTTTCACGCAAAACGGAAACCGGAAAAGAAATCAGGCCAAAGCGCGCATGACGGCAAGACCCGCGATGACGGCTGCCATCGAAAGCCCGACGCTCGCAACGATATAGATGCCGCCGGCCACCGCCTCGCCACGCTCGAACAATGAGATCGCATCCAGCGAGAAAGCGGAGAAGGTGGTGAAGCCGCCAAGGAAGCCGGTGATCAGCAGCAGGCGCAGTTCCACCGAGGCGTTGAACTTCCGCGCGATCAGCTCGGCGAAGACGCCGATGACGAAGCAGCCGACGACATTGACGGCGAGCGTGCCCCAGGGAAAGCCTGGCCCCATGAGTCTCAGCGCCCACTGGCCGACATAATATCTGAGGAGGGAACCGATGGCGCCGCCGACGGCGACGAGAAGAGCCTGGATCATGAGCCGGATTTACCGCGTTGCGAAAGTGATTCTAACCGAACCCCTATGAATTCTTACCATTTTGTAAAATGCCAATGATTTTCTTATGATGGCGCCAAGATCATGCCGATACGGTGATGGCATGACCCAGTTGCTGTCGATATCGGCCAACACCGCCGCCGTTGCCTTCGAATCGCTGCGCATCCCGCAGCGTGTCGCGACGAGCACGGCGGCGCGCGATGCACGGCGCCTTGCCGACCGGCAGTTGAAGGCTGATAGCACCGACGAGGTCGACGAGCCTTCCAGCATCATCCAGTCGACGGAGGTGGCGCTCGACCTGATGGCCAAAGGCAATCGCCAACCGCAGGCAGGCCTGAAACAGGCGCTGCGATCCTACGAAGATTTCTGAGGCATCCGCCTTCCCCGAACGAAAAGCCCGCGGCTGCAATCGCAACCGCGGGCTTTTCTGTCTTCACAATCGTGGTCCTTACTTGCCCTGGGCCGACAATACCTGCAGCACCAGATCGACCTTGCCGGCCTTTTCGAAGGTCAGCGTCACCGGCACCGTGTCGCCCTGCTTGAACGGCGTCTTCACCTTCTGGAACATCAGATGCAGGTTGCCGGGCTCGAGCTTGACCGTCTCGCCGGCAGCGATGGCGATGCCGTCCTTCAGCTGGCGCATCCGCATGACATTGTCCTTGGTCTCCATCTCGTGGATCTGAACCTCGCCTGATGCAGGCGAGCTCACGGACACCAGCCGATCATCCGTCTGGCCGTTGTTCTTCACCGTGAAGAAACCGCCGCCGACCGGCTGGCCGGGCAGCATCGCCTTGGCGAAGCCGCCGGAGATTTCGAGATCGCCGGCCTTGACCGTTTCGCCGGCCAGCGCCGCAGCGCCCATGCCGGTCATGTCCATGCCGGCCATGTCGTCATGATCGTGGCCGTGACCTTCGCCCGCCACGACCTTCAGGAGCGGCGCCGGGCTTTTCAGGCCATGCGCGTCGTCGCCCTCCTTCGCCACCTGATCCCAGGCCTCGACGGTATCGCCACACATCTGCGTCACCGGAAAGGCAAGCGAGGTGCCGGCTTCGACGCCCGAAACCTTACCCTGGATCACGAAGGTGTCGTAGAAATCGTCGGAGAGATTGCCGTTCTTCCAGCGGATCTCGATCGCGCCTGATTTCACCTTGTCGCCGTGATTGTCGTAGGTCTTCTGGTAATCGCCCTTGATCACCTCGAGCTCCCAGCCGGCTTTCGGCTGCGGCTTGGCGAAGACGAAACCTTCCGGCAGCTTGACTCGCACTTCCGTGGTCGCCTTGCCGTCGCAGCCATGCGGCAGCTGCAATGTGGCGAGAATGGTGCTGTCCTGCTTTGCCTGCTTGTCGAGGAAGGTTACATGCGCCTCGGCGCCGGCAAAAGCGGTGGCGGAAAGAACGGCGGCAAACGCAAATGTCTTGCCAAATTTTTCGATAGTTTTCATCGGATATCTCCTCGCCGGCCGCGGACTTCTCTCAAGTGGACCGGCATTACTGATCATGGTTGCGATAACAGATCAGGCGAGGATGGGGGGCGCGCGGGAATTCGCCCGGCTGACGGCGCCTGCGCCGACAACGACAGAGATTTCGACCGGCGCGTTGATCAGCGAGCCGAGCTTGCGCTCGAGCCAGGAGCCCGCATCCGGCGTCGGCAGGATGACCGAGGCCGACAGCCGGCAAGCTTCACAATTCGGTTTGAAGGTAAGGGTCTTGCCGTCGGCGTCCTCTATGGTGACGCAGAGCGAGGCGAAGGTGCCGTCGGGCAGCACATAGGCCGCGGCATCGTAGCCCTCGGCGGCGGCAGCCTGCGGCGCCTGATGGGCAAGGCCGAGCAAAACCAAGCTCAATGCGCAAAGCATGCGCAGGAAGAGCGTCGCTTTCAGTCCGGTCTGCCGCATGAGATCCCCTTCAACAGCATGTCGCGATAGCCGGTTTCCCCGCCGAATGCAAAAGCAGATTTGCCGCAGATTAGGGCTTGGTTGGAATAAGACGACAAAAATTTGCCCGGTCACGACATTTGCCCCTTGCCAAGCGCTGCACCCGCCGGATAATTGCGCCAACCTTGTTGGGAGAATCCGGTGCTTTCGCCACCGGTGCCGAAGGAGCAACCGCCCCGGAAACTCTCAGGCAAAAGGACCAGCAAGGGGCAGACGGAACTCTGGAGAGAAGCGTTCTCGAAACGCTCGCCGAAGGGATAACAATCTCAGGCACTCAGGACAGAGGGGGCTCAGGAGAGAAGTGCGCAACCGCGCCTTCAGATTTGAGCCCGCGCCTTCCTGAGAAGGCGCAAACCCCGGAGGCGTCTTTTGGACGATACTGCTGCCCTGAAGAAAACCCCGCTGCATGCCCTGCATCTGTCGCTCGGCGCCCGCATGGTGCCGTTCGCGGGTTATGACATGCCGGTGCAATATCCTGCAGGTGTCATGAAGGAACATCTTCATACCCGCACCGAAGCCGGCCTCTTCGACGTCTCCCATATGGGCCAGGTGATCGTGAAGGCGAAATCGGGCAGCTACGAAGATGCCGCGCTGGCGCTCGAAAGCCTGGTGCCGGTTGACATACTGGGCCTTGCCGAAGGCCGTCAGCGCTATGGCTTCTTCACCGACGACACCGGCTGCATTCTCGACGACCTGATGATCACCCATCTCGACGATCATCTTTTCGTCGTCGTCAACGCGTCGTGCAAGGAAGCCGACCTCGCCCATCTGCAGACCCATATCGGCGACCAATGCGATATCACCCTTCTCAATCGTGCTCTGATCGCGCTGCAAGGACCGCGTGCCGTCGAGGTTCTCGCAGAGCTCTGGGCCGACGTCGCGGCGATGAAATTCATGGATGTGCGCCACTGCCGCCTGCACGACGTTTCCTGTCTGGTCTCGCGCTCCGGCTATAGCGGCGAGGACGGCTTCGAGATTTCGATCCCCGTCGACAAGGCCGAGGATGTCACCATGCGGTTGCTCGAACATCCCGACGTCCAGGCAATCGGGCTCGGCGCCCGCGATTCGCTGCGCCTGGAAGCCGGCCTCTGCCTCTACGGCAATGATATCGACACGACCACCTCACCGGTCGAGGCAGCACTTGAATGGGCCATGCAGAAGGCAAGGCGCGGCGGTGGTGCACGCGCCGGCGGCTTCCCCGGCTCCGGCCGCATCCTTTCCGAACTCGAAAACGGCGCCGCGCGCCGCCGCGTCGGCCTGAAGCCGGAAGGCAAGGCCCCGGTACGCGGCCATGCCAAGCTCTACGCCGATGCCGAGGGCAAGGTCGAAATCGGCGAAGTCACCTCGGGCGGCTTCGGCCCCAGCGTCGAAGGCCCCGTCGCCATGGGCTACGTGCCGATCTCTCATGCTGCGGCGGGCACACTCGTTTACGCCGAGGTGCGCGGCAAATATCTGCCGATCACCGTCAGCGCCCTGCCCTTCGTCACACCGACCTACAAACGCTAAACCTTTTCCAGAGAGGACGAACAATGCTGAAATTTACCGAAGAACACGAATGGCTGAAGATCGAAGGCGGCGTTGCGACGGTCGGCATCACCAACTATGCCGTCGATCAGCTCGGCGACCTGGTTTTCGTCGAACTGCCGGAAGTCGGCGCGACCTTCTCCAAGAACGGCAATGCCGCGACCGTTGAATCCGTCAAGGCTGCTTCCGACGTCTATTGTCCGCTTGATGGCGAGATCACCGAGGTCAATCCGGCCATCGTTGCCGATCCGTCATTGGTCAATTCCGATCCTCAGGGCGCCGGCTGGTTCTTCAAGCTGAAGCTTGCAAATCCTGCTGACGCCGATGGCCTGCTCGATGAGGCGGCCTACAAGGAGCTCACTGCGTAATGACGACGCCGACGGAATTCCAGTTTACCGACTACCAGCCCTACGATTTCGCCAATCGCCGCCATATCGGCCCCTCGCCGGCTGAGATGACCGACATGCTGAAGGTGATCGGCTATGACAGCCTCGACGGCCTGATCGACGCGACGCTGCCGCCCTCGATCCGCCAGAAGGCGCCGCTCGTCTGGGGCGCGCCGATGACCGAGCGTGAGGCGCTCGACAAGCTGCGCGAGACCGCCAACAAGAACAAGGTGCTGGTCTCGCTGATCGGCCAGGGTTACTACGGCACGATCACGCCGCCCGTCATCCAGCGCAACATCCTGGAAAACCCGGCCTGGTATACGGCCTATACGCCTTACCAGCCGGAGATCAGCCAGGGCCGCCTGGAAGCGCTGCTCAACTACCAGACGATGATCTGCGACTTGACCGGCCTCGACGTCGCCAACGCCTCGCTGCTCGACGAGGCGACCGCCGCCGCCGAAGGCATGGCGATCGCCGAGCGCGTCGCCAAGTCGAAGGCAAAAGCCTTCTTCGTCGATGCAGACTGCCATCCGCAGACCATCGCCCTCATCCGCACCCGCGCCGAGCCGCTCGGCTGGAGCGTCATCGTCGGCAATCCCTTCACCGATCTCGACCCCGTCGATGTCTTCGGGGCGATCTTCCAGTATCCCGGCACGCATGGTCACGTGCATGATTTTACCGGCCTGATCGCCCGCCTGCACCAGACCGGCGCCATCGCTATCGTCGCCGCCGATATCCTGGCGCTGACGCTGCTGAAGTCGCCCGGCGAAATGGGCGCCGATATCGCCATCGGTTCCTCGCAGCGCTTCGGCGTCCCGGTCGGCTACGGCGGCCCGCATGCAGCCTATATGTCGGTCAAGGATGCCATCAAGCGCTCCATGCCCGGCCGTCTCGTCGGCGTCTCCGTCGATGCCCGCGGCAATCGTGCCTATCGCCTGTCGCTGCAGACCCGCGAGCAGCATATCCGCCGCGAGAAGGCGACGTCGAATATCTGCACCGCCCAGGTGCTGCTCGCCGTCATGGCCTCGATGTATGCCGTCTTCCACGGCCCGAAGGGCATCAAGGCGATCGCCCAGCAGGTGCACCAGAAAGCCGTGCTGATGGCCAAGGGCCTGGAAAAGCTCGGCTATAAGGTGGAACCCGACACCTTCTTCGACACGATCACCGTCGACGTCGGCCATATGCAGGGCCTCATCCTGCGCGCCGCCGTTGCCGAAGGCGTCAATCTGCGCAAGGTCGGCGAAACCCGGATCGGCATGAGCCTCGACGAGCGCACCCGCCCTGCCACGCTCGAAGCCGTGTGGCGCGCCTTCGGCGGCAATTTCACTATCGCCGATTTCGAGCCTTCCTACCGCTTGCCGAAGGGCCTGCTTCGGACCAGCGACTACCTCACCCATCCGATCTTCCACATGAACCGCGCCGAAAGCGAGATGACGCGTTACATCCGCCGGCTCTCCGACCGGGATCTGGCGCTCGACCGCTCGATGATCCCGCTCGGCTCCTGCACGATGAAGCTCAATGCGACGGCGGAAATGCTGCCGATCACCTGGCCGGAATTTTCCGATATCCATCCTTTTGTGCCGGCCGACCAGGCGCTCGGTTACCGCGAGATGATCGACGACCTGATCGAAAAGCTCTGCGCCGTCACCGGCTACGACGCCTTCTCGATGCAGCCGAATTCCGGCGCGCAGGGCGAATATGCCGGCCTGCTGACGATCCGCAACTATCATATCGCCAATGGCGACGGCCATCGTGACGTCTGCCTGATCCCGACCTCGGCGCATGGCACCAACCCGGCCTCGGCCCAGATGGTCGGCATGAAGGTGGTCGTCGTCAAGGTGCGCGAGAATGGCGATATCGATCTCGACGATTTCCGCGCCAAGGCTGAGCAGCATGCGGCAAATCTCTCCTGCTGCATGATCACCTATCCCTCGACGCACGGCGTCTTCGAGGAAACCGTCAGGGAAATCTGCGATCTGGTGCATGAGCATGGCGGCCAGGTCTATCTCGACGGCGCCAACATGAACGCCATGGTCGGCCTGTCCCGCCCCGGTGACATCGGCTCCGACGTCAGCCACCTGAACCTGCACAAGACCTTCTGCATTCCGCATGGCGGCGGCGGACCCGGCATGGGCCCGATCGGAGTCAAGGCGCATCTGGCCCCCTACCTGCCCGGCCATCCCGAAACCGACGGCCGCTCGGGCGCGGTCTCGGCCGCCGCCTTCGGCTCCGCCTCGATCCTGCCGATCTCCTGGAGCTATTGCCTGATGATGGGCGGCGAAGGCCTGACCCAGGCGACCAAGGTGGCGATCCTCAACGCCAACTATATCGCCACCCGGCTGAAGGGCGCCTATGACGTGCTCTACAAGTCGAAGACCGGCCGGGTCGCGCATGAATGCATCATCGACACACGCCCGCTGGTCGATAGCTCAGGCGTCACCGTCGACGATGTCGCCAAGCGCCTGATCGACTGCGGCTTCCACGCGCCGACCATGAGCTGGCCGGTCGCCGGCACGCTGATGATCGAGCCGACGGAAAGCGAGACCAAGGCCGAGCTCGACCGTTTCTGCGAGGCGATGCTGGCGATCCGCGAGGAAGCCCGCGCCATCGAGGATGGCCGCATGGACAAGACCAACAACCCGCTGAAGAACGCCCCGCACACGGTCGAAGACCTCGTCGGCGAATGGGACCGTCCCTACAGCCGGGAACAGGCCTGCTTCCCGCCCGGCGCCTTCCGCGTCGACAAATATTGGTCCCCAGTCAACCGCGTCGACAACGTCTATGGCGACCGCAACCTGATCTGCACCTGCCCGCCGGTGGAAAGCTACGCAGAGGCAGCCGAATAACGCTCACACCTGACGCCGTAGCGAAAGCCGAGCAATCCAAGCCCCTTCCATCATGGGAGGGGCTTTCCTCATTCTGATAGAAATGTGCGAAGGAAGGTCATTCCATGCCCCAGGATCAAAGCGAAGCAAGAATGCAGGCGCCATGGTCGAAACCTGTGCTCGTCGCCCTCGAAGAGTCCGGCAAATACACGAGCATCGATACCACCCAGGCCGCCTCCTGGGCGATGATCGAGGATTGGCCGACCGAGGACGGTGCCGCACTCGACCAGGCGCTGCTGATCTGCGCCGACGTCATCAAGGGCAAGCGCACCGGCGAGGACGCACGCAAAGCATTCATCGCCGCCGCGGTCGAAGCTGGCCTCGATATCAAGACCTGAACGGCGGAGACACGACGCCCCGCGTAGGTTCAACGTAAGAGAAGCGGACCGGTTTGCAGCCGATCCAGCTTCAATACCTCGGCAGGGGCACCCGTTCCCGGTTCCCCTGCTCTCCGTCAGTACCAAAATGTGCGGTTTGCCGCTTAGAAGCGCTCGCCGACCATGTCCTCGCTCTTGGCCCACAATGCCTTGGCCGTCGCGGGATCGAGCGCGTAGCTGCGCACGCCTTCGGAAATCGGGCTGATTTCCGCATCCGTTACTTCGGAGACGTGGCAATTTTCGCAATATCTGCCGCCGACCGCGTCTGCCGGAGCGACGAAACCTGCCCAGACTGAGGTCGCGGCACCTTGCGGGATCGTCTTCCGCTGGAAGGGCGGTTTGCCCTCGGCGGCAAGTGCTGCGTTGATCTCAGCCATCATGCCTTCGATCGCGCCGGCGCCGACATGACGGTCGAGCTCGGTCTGAATGCCGCCGGGATGCAGTGCCGTCGCACGGATACCACGCTTCTCGAGGCGCCGGTCGAGCTCCACCGCGAACAGGATATTTGCGGTTTTCGACTGGGCATAGGCCGCCCAGGGCTCATAGGTCTTGCTCTCGAAATTGAGGTCGTCGAGGCTGAAAGGAGCCATGCGATGGGCCGAGGACGCGACGATCACCACACGGCCGCCCGATTTGACGAGCGATGCGATGCGATTGACCAGCACAAAATGACCGAGATGATTGGTGCCGAACTGCGTTTCGAAACCATCGGCGGTGCGGCCGAAGGGAGCAGCCATCACGCCGGCATTGGCAATGACGACGTCGAAGGGGCGGCCATCCGCGATGAGCGCATCGGCGCAGGCCCGCACGCTTGCCAGAGAAGCAAGATCGAGCTCGACGATGTCAAGACTGCCGCCATTGGCTTCACCGGCGCGCACGACTTCCGTTGCCGCCCTTGCCTTTGCAAGGTCACGGGCCGTACCCACCACCTGCGCTCCATGGGCTGCCAGGACACGTGCGGTTTCCACGCCGAGACCGGCCGAAACACCCGTCACCAGAACACGCTTGCCCTTGAGATCGACGCCGGCGAGCACCTCATCGGTGGTCGATGTCGCGCCAAAAAGTCCACTCATGATTATCTCCTTGATCATGGCGCACCGCTCCGGGCTGGAGGACCATTGTCCGCCGGCCTCAAATGAAATAAAAGGAGGATGCCTCCAGATAAATATGGAGGGCGCCTCCGTTTATCAAGGGGACTTCTTGGAAATGGCTGAAAAAAGTGACGGACCCACCGTCCGAAAGCCGCGTGCGGATGCCGAACGCAACCGCCTTCTGCTGATGGAAACGGCAAAGACCGTCTTTGCCGACAAGGGTTCCAGCGCCAGCCTGGAAGAAATTGCCCGCATCGCCGGCGTCGGCATCGGCACACTTTATCGCCATTTCCCGACGCGCGATGCATTGGTTGCCGCCATCTACCGCAACGAGACGACGCAGCTTGCCGCCGCCGCCAAAAGCCTTGCCGAGACACATCCGCCTGTCGAAGCGCTTCGTCTGTGGCTGGTGCAGTTCGTCGATTATGTCGTAACGAAACACGGCATGTCGGAGGTGCTGGATTCTTTGGTCGGCGGCACCTCCGAGCTCTATGCCGATTCGGCCGACTTGATCATAGGCGCCGTCAATCTGCTGGTGGATCGCGCAGTCGCCACCGGCGAAATCCGCCTGGCGATGGACCCGCTCGATATCCTGCGCGCGCTGGCGGGCGGCGCAAGCATCAGCTGCGGCCCCGCCTGGCGGGAGGCGGCAAGACAACTCATCGATATTCTGATTGCGGGGATGAGAGCCAGTCGCTGAGAGGGAGCCAAGTCGCAGTGGCTAAAGGCCCCTCCCATAGGTTGGGAGCGGCTGGATGCTTCTGATGCACAAGGATCAAATTTAACCTTTCTTAGCAAGTCTCTGTTAGCAATTCATAAAGGCGGCTTCCATCAACATGGATCATCGTCGATCCCTTGTTTTGCGTGCAGGTTCTTATGCGTCCATCGGCTGTGCCAGCAATCCTCCTCGCCGCCCTGATTCTCTCGGGATGCTCCGCAAGTTCTGGCGCCGAAGATGTGCTCACCCCTGTACCGTCGCGCGAAACGACCAATGCCATTACCCAGCCGAGCGGCCCGATACCGGCTGCAGCCGTGGGCGATCCTGCTCCGCAGGCAAGCCCGCCGCAGGAGGCATTGAGCTGGACGGGGCAGGTTCCGGAGCCGCAGGCGCTCGTCCCCGCAGACAGGCCGGTCGGCATGCCGATGCCGACGGAAAAACCGGTCGCCATGCTGATGCCGAGCAATCCCGCGGGCAATGCGATGCCCGATCTCGGCGCGAGGCCGCCCTCACGCGGCCAAATTTACGGCCACCGGTTCCGTGATGCCAAACCGATCAACTTCGGTTCCACCTCGCCGAGAAAGCTTGCCGTGCACGGCGTCGACGTGTCGCGCTGGCAGGGCGAGATCGATTGGGAGACGCTGCGCAGGCAAGGCGCGAACTTCGTCTACATCAAGGCGACAGACGGTGGCGATCACCTCGATCCGATGTTCAAGAAGAACTGGCGCCGGGCCAAGGAAGCCGGGCTGAAACACGGCGCCTATCACTTCTTCTATTGGTGCCGGACAGCCGGCGAGCAGGCCGACTGGTTCATCCGCAACGTACCGAAGGAAGCCAACGCTCTTCCGCCTGTGATCGACGTCGAATGGAACGGCGAATCGAGCTGCAAGAGGCGCATCTCGCCTGAACGTGTCCGGGAAAAGATGCAGGTCTTCATGGACAAGCTGGAGCGCCATTACGGCCAGCGTCCAATCATCTACACCGCGCCGGACTTCTACCGGGATAACCTGAAGGGCCAAATGCTCGACTATCCCTTCTGGCTGCGCTCGGTGGCCGCTCACCCCTCCAAGGTCTATCCGGGCCGCAAGTGGCTCTTCTGGCAGTATTCCGGCTCCGGCCTTTCGGATGGCGTCGACGGCAAGATCGACCTGAACGTCTTCAACGGCAATGAAAGCGACTGGCACGACTGGGTGGCGTCGCGATAGCCAAGCTGTCCATGATTTCCGCGCCTTTCCAACATCGTTCCGTGCCAATCCGGAACAGATGAATGGCAAGACGCACTCAGCTGTAGGTCTTTGCTAACGCAACGCCTTCAGCATTCTCTAAATCCTCGCGTGTACAAGAATTTCATCCAGTTCTGGGGAAACGGCTGATGAGCATATCGGGCATGACGAGCACTGCTCTTTCGGGAATGCGGGCGCAGACGACGCGGGTCGGCGCGATTGCCAACAACATCGCAAACAGCAGCACGCCGGACTATGCCAGGCTGAACACCAGCCTCACCTCCGTTGAAGCAGGCGGTGTCCAGGCCGTCGTCAGCCCGACGGCGTCGGATGTCGATCCCGCCACCGAATTGACCGGCCTTGTTGAAGCCGAGCAGAGCTACAAGGCAAACGCCGTGGTCTTCGAGACCGGCGCCGATATGTGGGAAATGCTGATGAGCATCAAGCGCGACTGAGCACGCCCGATTTCATGGAGTTGCTGGCGGAGAATTTTCCGTCGGCCTGAAGGCCATCAGGAATGCGCCGGCTCGGCCTGGCGCTGGGCGGCAAGGGCCGCGAGATCGGCAGGCTTCAGCTCGACGGATTCGCCGCAGCCACAGGCCGACGTCTGGTTCGGATTGGTGAAGGTGAAGCCCGAGCGCAGCGTCGTCGTTTCGAAGCCCATTTCGGTGCCGAGCAAATAAAGAGCCGCCGACGGCTCGACCCAGACTTTTGCACCATCGCGCTCGATCAGGTCGTCCTTGGCATTGGGCTCGGTCACCAGGTCGATGGTATATTCCATCCCGGCACAGCCGCCCTTCTTGATGCCGACGCGAATGCCTTTAGCGTCCGGTCCCGAGTTCTCGACGATCGACTTGACACGGGCCGCAGCCCCGTCCGTCATGCTCATGATTGCAAAGCCCATCGGCTCATTCTCCTTCCGCAACCGGGGTCAAGATCCGGCGCATCGTGACTCGAATGTAGTCGTCCGAGGTAAACGGATCAATACCACGGCACCGTATCAGTACCAGCCGACGGCGACCTGCGCCTCTTCGGACATGCGGTCCGGCGTCCACGGCGGATCGAAGGTCATTTCGACCTCGACGCCCGATACGCCCTCGACGGCGCCGACGGCGTTCTCGACCCAGCCTGGCATCTCGCCGGCCACCGGGCAGCCGGGCGCTGTCAGCGTCATCATGATCTTCACCATCCGGTCGTCTTCGATATCGATCTTGTAGATCAGACCGAGTTCGAAGATGTCGGCCGGAATTTCGGGATCGTAGACGGTCTTCAGGGCGCTGATGACGTCGTCACTCAGCCGCGCCAGTTCATCGGCCGGAATGCTGGAATGCACGATGCCTTCGCGCACGTCGATCTTCTGTTCGCTTTCGTCCAGGCTCATCACGGACACTCCTCAAGCAAAGAACTTGCGCGCATATTCCAGCGCATCGGCCAGGGTATCGACCTCGGCGCGGGTATTATACATGCCGAAGGATGCACGGCATGTGGATGTGACGCCGAAGCGTTTCAAGAGCGGCATGGCGCAATGCGTGCCGGCCCTGACCGCAACACCCTGCCGGTCGATCACCATCGAGACGTCATGGGCATGGATTCCGGCAAGCTCGAAAGAAAAGATACTCCCCTTATCCGGCGCCGTCCCGAAGACCCGCAGGGAATTGACCGATTTCAGCCGCTCGACAGCATAGGCCGCAAGATCGGCCTCGTGCCGGGCGATCGCCTCGCGGCCGACCTTCTCCATATAGTCGAGCGCGTAACCGAGCCCGATCGCCTGCACGATCGGCGGTGTGCCGGCCTCGAAGCGATGCGGCGGATCGTTATAGGTAACGACGTCCTCGGCGACTTCGAAGATCATCTCGCCGCCACCCTGGAACGGACGCATCTCCTGCAGCCGTTCCTTCTTGCCGTAAAGCACGCCGATGCCGGATGGGCCGTAGAGCTTGTGGCCGGTCATGACGTACCAGTCGCAATCGATATCCTGCACGTCGACCGGCAGATGCACGGCGCCCTGGCTGCCATCGATCAGCACCGGGATGCCGCGCTCATGCGCGATCCGGCAGACTTCCTTGACGGGAACGATCGTGCCGAGCGCATTCGACATGTGGGTGATGGCGACGAGCTTGGTGCGCTCCGTCAGGCTCTTTTCGAAATCCTCGATATGGAAGGCGCCCTCGTCGTCGACGGGCACCCAGACGAGTTTGGCGCCCTGCCGCTCGCGAATGAAGTGCCAGGGCACGATGTTGGAATGGTGCTCCATGATCGTGAGGACAATCTCGTCGCCTTCGCCAATCTTGGGCATGCCCCAGCCATAGGCGACGGTGTTGATCGCTTCCGTCGAATTCTTGGTGAAGACGATGTCATCAACCGAAGGCGCATTGAGGAAGCGGCGGACTTTTTCGCGCGCGGCCTCATAGGCGTCCGTCGCGGCATTCGAGAGATAGTGTAGGCCGCGATGCACATTGGCATATTCATGCGAATAGGCATGCGAGATGGCGTCGATCACCACCTGCGGCTTCTGTGCCGACGCGCCGTTATCGAGATAGACCAGCGGCTTGCCGTGCACCTTCTCCGCCAGGATCGGAAAATCCCGGCGGATGGCTTCGACGTCGTACTCAGTGGCCGGCACTATCTTGTCCATCGATATATCCGATCAGGCGTGCTTTTCGAGCCAGGTCGAAATCACGCTTTCCAGCGCCTCGACCAGGGCCTCGTCTTCCAGTTCCTCGACGATTTCGGCGACGAAGGCGTTGACCAGCATCGCCCGCGCCATCTTCTCCGGAATACCACGCGCCATCAGGTAATAGAGATGATTGGCGTCGATATCGGTCACCGTCGCGCCATGGCCGCACTGCACGTCGTCGGCAAAGATCTCAAGCTCGGGCTTGACCGAGAATTCGGCATCGTCGGACATCAGCAGCGTGTTGCAGGCCATCTTGGCATCGGTCTTCTGCGCATCGGGCGCCACCCGGATCATGCCCTGGAACACGCCCTTGGCGCGGTCGAAGACGACGTTGCGGATCACCTCGGTCGAACCGGTGTTCGGCACGTCGTGGCCGAGCACCATCGTCACGTCTGTATGGCTGTCAGCGCCCAGCAGGTTGATGCCGCGCAGCGTCAGATCGGCGCCCTCGCCCGTCACCTTGATATGCAGCTCCTGGCGCACCAGCTTGCCGCCGGCATTGATGACGAACAGCCGAAGCTTGGCGTCAGCGCCGAGATCGATGCGGATCTGCCCAAGATGCGTATCGTCGGCTCCCTGCTGCTGCAGGATGATCCAGGTCAGCTCCGTTCCCTCGCCGACCGTAATGTCGCTGACATGGGAGACCAGCGCCGCATCATTTGTCGCCGCAAGGTGACGCTCGATGACGGTCGCCTTGACGCCGGCGCCGAAGGCCACGGGAAGGCGCGTATGCGCTTGCCCGCCGGCATGGATGAACTGGATTTCGAGCGGAGCTTCAAGCTCGGTGCCGGCAGGCACGTCGACGACATAGCCGTCGCGCACGAAGCTGCCATTGATGCGGCCGACGGCGTCGTCGTTGCCGAGCGCATCGAGCCCGTTTGCGGCGGAGCCATCGAGCAGATGGCCGGAATAGGTCGAAATGCCAAGACCGTCGGCGGCAGCCTTCTGGTTGGAATGGCCCTGGATCACCGCCAGCACCGTGGCATCGACAACGAGCGGCTCCAAAGCTTCGGAGCCCGCATCACCCGCCTGTGGCGGAACGGTGCGCAGAAGATTCTTGAGGTCGGTATAATGCCAGGCCTCGATGCGGCGCGTCGGCAGGCCGGCCTTCTTCAGGTCGTCGAGAAGCCGGTCGCGCAGCGCCGTCACCGCGCCATTGCCGGGCAGCTCACCGATCTGCTGGTTGAAGGCCTCGATCAGTGCCGCTTCGGCCGCTGTCAGGCGGCTCGTCGTCTGCATGTTCATGGACGTCGTCCTTTCCACCCGAACTCAGGCCGCCGTGCCGATGATGTCGGCATAGCCATTGGCTTCCAGCTCATGCGCCAGCGTCTTGTCGCCCGACTTGATCACCTGGCCCTTATAGAGCACGTGGACGGTATCGGGCACGATATAGTCGAGCAGGCGCTGGTAATGGGTGATCACCACGACGGCGCGATCCGGCGAACGCAGCGCGTTGACGCCGTCGGCGACAATCTTCAGCGCGTCGATATCGAGGCCGGAATCGGTTTCGTCGAGCACGCAGAGCTTCGGTTCGAGCAGCGCCATCTGCAGGATCTCGGCGCGCTTCTTCTCGCCGCCGGAAAAGCCGACATTCAGCGGCCGCTTCAGCATCTCGGTATTGATCTGCAGCTTGCCGGCGGCATCCTTGACGCGGCGCATGAAATCCGGCGTCGTCAGCTCGTCCTCGCCGCGCGCCTTGCGCTGCTCGTTCATCGCCACCTTCAGGAACTGCATGGTGGCGACACCGGGGATTTCGACCGGATACTGAAAGGCAAGGAAGATGCCCTTGGCGGCGCGCTCGGCGGGATCGAGCTCGAGGATGCTCTCGCCATTATAGAGAATGTCGCCCTCAGTCACTTCGTAGTCGCTGCGGCCGGACAGAACATAGGAGAGTGTCGACTTGCCGGAGCCGTTCGGCCCCATGATCGCGGCAACTTCGCCGGCCTTCACCGTCAGGTTCAGGCCACGGATGATCTCGGTGCCGTCTTCGGCGATACGGGCATGGAGGTTTCTGATTTCAAGCATTTCGTTTTTCCTGTCCATAAAGCGGGTTCAAGTGCCGCCCAATTGACCGTTCTCATCGGCCTCAATCGTCATCCTAGGGCTTGTCCCGAGGATCTAAGCTTTAAATTGTAATCGTCCTAATGTTCCGGCGCGACCTTCCGCATAGGTGCGCAGATCCTCGGGACAAGCCCGAGGATGACGGAGACCTGTTTAGCCCACCGAGCCCTCGAGCGAGATGCTGATCAGCTTCTGCGCCTCGACGGCGAATTCCATCGGCAGTTCCTGCAGGACTTCCTTGACGAAGCCGTTGACGATCAGTGCGATCGCCGCTTCTGTCGGGATACCGCGCTGCAGGCAGTAGAACAGTTGGTCCTCGGAGATCTTCGAGGTCGTGGCTTCATGTTCGAACTGCGCCGTCGAATTCTTCGCCTCGATGTAGGGCACGGTATGAGCGCCGCACTTGTCGCCGATCAGCAGCGAATCGCACTGGGTGAAGTTGCGTGCGTTCGACGCCTTGCGGTGAGCCGAGACCTGGCCGCGATAGGTGTTGTTGGACACGCCGGCGGCGATGCCCTTGGAGACGATGCGGCTCGACGTGTTCTTGCCGAGATGGATCATCTTGGTGCCGCTGTCGATCTGCTGATGGCCGTTGGACACGGCGATCGAGTAGAACTCGCCGCGGCTGTCGTCGCCGCGCAGGATGCAGGACGGATATTTCCAGGTGATCGCCGAGCCGGTTTCGACCTGCGTCCAGGAAATCTTCGAGCGGTCGCCACGGCAATCGCCGCGCTTGGTGACGAAGTTGTAGATGCCGCCCTTGCCTTCCTTGTCACCGGGATACCAGTTCTGGACGGTGGAATACTTGATCTCGGCATCGTCGAGCGCAACCAGCTCGACCACGGCAGCATGCAACTGATTTTCGTCGCGCTGCGGCGCCGTGCAGCCTTCCAGATAGGAGACGTAGGCGCCTTCTTCCGCGATGATCAGGGTGCGCTCGAACTGGCCGGTGCCCTTCTCGTTGATGCGGAAATAGGTGGAAAGCTCCATCGGGCAGCGAACGCCCTTCGGAATGAACACGAAGGAGCCGTCGGTGAAAACAGCCGAATTCAGCGTCGCATAATAGTTATCGCTCGTCGGCACCACGGAGCCGAGGTATTTCTGCACCAGTTCCGGATGCTCGCGGATGGCTTCCGAGATCGACATGAAGATCACGCCGGCCTTCTTCAGCTCCGCCTTGAAGGTGGTGACGACCGAAACGCTGTCGAAAACGGCGTCGACGGCGATCTTCGGCTTCTCGACACCGGCAAGGATCTCCTGCTCGCGCAGCGGGATGCCGAGCTTCTCGTAGACCTTCAACAGCTCCGGATCGACCTCGTCGAGCGACTTCGGACCCGGCGTGCTCTTCGGCGCGGCGTAGTAATAGATGTCGTTGAAATCGATCTTCGGATAATTGACGCGCGCCCAGGTCGGCTCTTCCAGCGTCAGCCAGCGCCGATAGGCTTCGAGGCGCCATTCCAGCATCCACTCCGGCTCCTGCTTCTTGGCCGAAATGAAGCGAATGATGTCCTCGGACAGGCCTTTCGGCGCTTTGTCCATCTCGATGACGGTCTCGAAACCGTATTTGTACTGGTCCACATCGATCAGGCGGACCTGGTCGATTGTTTCCTGCACCGCAGCCATTTCATTCTCCAATCTCGCCGGATACAAGGTCCGGCAGCTTGTAGCGTTCGGGCAATTGTCCTGCCCTGATGTCGGGCAAATGCCTTACCCTGATGTAAGAGGCCAAAAGGGACTTTTCAGCCCGATTGGCAAGCGGAAATTTGCGTTTCCGCAAGTTTATGATGCGGCTTATGCCGCCTCACCCGCCGACCTTCGCCGGCAGGCAATCTTCGCGAAAGCCGCAATCACCCTGTCGACATCGTCTTCCGTTGTCGAAAAGCCGAGCGAGATGCGCAATGCCCCGAGCTTGGCGTCACGTCCCATCGCCGTCAGCACATGGCTTTCGCCAAGCCGACCGGATGAGCAGGCCGAGCCTGCGGAAAGGGCAACGCCTTCGAGATCGAAGGCGATCTGCCCGGTCTCGGCCTTCAGCCCCGGCAGGGTGAAGAAGATCGTGTTGGCGACACGTTCGCCGCCCTCGCCGTGGATCATTACATCGGCTGCCGCCCGACGCATGCCGGCTTCCAGCCGCTCGCGCAACGCGCCGATCGCCGCATTGCGCGCATCGAGCTCCTCGGCCGCGGCTTCCGCCGCCGCGCCGAAGCCGATCAGCGCCAGTGAATTCTGTGTCCCCGAGCGGTGACCCCGCTCCTGGCCGCCACCCTGGATCAGCGGCCGCGGCATCAACGCCTCGCCGCGCGCAATGAGCGCGCCGGCACCCTTCGGTCCGCCGATCTTATGCGAGGAGACGATCATGAAATCGGCGCCGATCCGATTGATATCGAGCGCGAGGCGACCGGCGGCCTGAACGGCGTCGACGACCAGGAGCCCACCATGGGCATGCACGATCTTTGCCGCTGCCTCCACAGGCTGGACGATGCCCGTCTCGTTGTTGACGAGCATGATGGCGACCATCGGCAGGCCGGCAGCCTTGTCATGAGCATCGAGCAGGGTGCCGAGCGCATCGAGATCGACGATGCCGGCTTCCGTCACCGGGATCTCCGTCATCGTCTCTCTGGCGAAGCGGCCACCCTCGCGCACTGCCGGATGCTCGATCGCCGAAAAATAAAGCTGGCCGAGCCGGAGCGGCGTGCGGCCCATGCGGAAATCCGGCGTCAACACCAGGTTGGCGGCCTCGGTCGCGCCGCTGGTAAAAACCACATTTCCGGCATCGGTGCCGGCAAGTGCCGCCACTTTGCGCCGCGCACCTTCAATCGCAGCGCGGGCGGCGCGGCCTTCGCCGTGAACGGAATTTGGATTGCCGAAAATGTCGATGGCGCGCATGATCGCCTCGCGTGCTGCGGGGTGTAGCGGCGCTGTGGCATTCCAGTCGAGATAAAGGCGTGGCGGCGCCATGATCTTCAGTCCTGCGCTTGACGAGCTTGCTTCAGCGGCCGCGGTTCATTTTTCTTGAAATTTCCGCCGGGCTTGCCTTATGACACATTCCACGATGCGTGGATCGCCATGCAAGTTTCGAATTGTTCTAAACTGCGTTTTAGAAAAGCTGACAACACTAGTCAAGTCAATGTTGTCGTCCAACGCAGCGCGAACGCGAAATAAAACCCGGAGTACCAATGCCCGAAGTAATTTTCAACGGCCCAGCCGGCCGTCTTGAAGGCCGCTACCAGCCCTCCAAGGAAAAAAGCGCGCCCATCGCCCTGATTCTGCATCCGCATCCGCAGTTCGGCGGCACGATGAACAATCAGATCGTCTATCAGCTCTTCTACATGTTCCAGAAGCGCGGGTTCACGACGCTGCGCTTCAATTTCCGGGGCATCGGCCGCAGCCAGGGCGAATTCGACCACGGCGCCGGCGAACTTTCGGATGCCGCCTCGGCGCTCGACTGGGTGCAGAGCCTGCATCCCGATTCCAAGACCTGTTGGGTCGCCGGTTATTCCTTCGGCTCCTGGATCGGCATGCAGCTGCTGATGCGCCGGCCGGAGATCGAAGGCTTCATGTCGATCGCGCCGCAGCCGAACACCTACGACTTCTCCTTCCTGGCGCCCTGCCCCTCTTCCGGCCTGATCATCAATGGCGAGGCCGACAAGGTAGCGCCGGAAAAGGATGTCAATGGCCTTGTGGAGAAGCTGAAGACCCAGAAGGGCATCCTCATCACCCACCGCACCGTTGCCAACGCCAACCACTTCTTCAACGGCCAGGTGGAAACCCTGATGGGCGAATGCGAAGACTATCTCGACCGCCGCCTCAACGGCGAACTGGTGCCGGAACCGGCCGCCAAGCGGATTCGCTGACACCACAAAATCTCGGCCCCATCGATGCCGTGACGGTCCGGAACCTCACCGGACCGAACGTGTCAGAACAGATCACCTATCGTGTTGCAATGTATGTTGCAGTGCGGTAGGGTCCTCGCGATCCTAACAAAAGCGAGGTCCGCAATGACCAAGTCGTTCGGGGAAGTCCTGGATAAGTATAGGGGAATCGGTCCGGGGTTCGATTTTCTTCGAATAGGGCTCGCCTTTTCCATCGTATTGACCCATTCCTTTTTGTTAACCAGGAACAATGACTTCATCAGGGGGTCGGTATTCTGGTTCACGGAATACGCTCTTGTTCCGATGTTCTTCGCGCTGAGCGGATTTCTGATCGCCGGCAGCGCCCAACGCCTGAGCCTCAGAAATTTCCTGATCAACCGAAGCTTGCGTATCGTCCCGGCGCTTGCCGTCGATATCGTCGTTTGTTCGCTGATCATCGGCCCGCTCGTCACGATCGTCTATCACGCCGAATATTTTACCGATCCGCGGTTTTTCAAATACTTTCTGAATATCGTCGGTTGGATCCATTACGAGCTGCCGGGCGTTTTCCAGGACAATCCGAGCCAACGTGTCAACGGCGCGCTCTGGACGGTTCCCTGGGAGATCTTCTGCTACATCATCATGTCGTTCCTGATGATCACTGCCATCGTCAAGACGCGCTACAAGCTGCTTGCGGTGACGATCGCCTATATCGTCATCGGCCTTGTCGTGCAGAAGATGCCCTATCTGCTGCCAGGCTCGGTCAAGCCGATCGCTCGCTTCCTGTTCATGAGCCGAGGCTCCCAGCTGATAACGGCCTTCATGATGGGCATCGTCGTCTTTCAGTTCAAAGCGGTCATTCCGCATTCCCGCTGGCTGTTCGCCGCCGCCGGCCTGGTTTGCCTCGTCGCCATTCTCACCCTGGACAGCCAAGCGACGGAGTCGGTGATGAACCGGCCCCTGGTCATCACCTCTCTCGTTTATATCACCGTCTTTATCGGCCTGTCGGAGGTACCCATTCCGGCCTTTTTCAGGAAGGGCGACTATTCCTACGGCGTCTATCTCTATCATGACCCGTTTTTGCAGATCTGGATCAGCTCGTTTCCGTCCGTATTTCTCTATCCGAAATATGGTGCGCTGGCGCTCTATCTCGTCGGCCTGCCCTCGGCCCTCGCCGTGGCGGTGCTGTCCTGGCATTTCATCGAGAAGCCGATCCTTGGCCTTCGCAAGAAGTTCTCGTTCATCGCCCAGGTCAGGGGCGTCGAGGATGGCAATCAGGCTGGGCGCGAATCCCACGTCCGGCCGCCGGTTGCCGTAAAGAGTTAAATTAGGACTTTGCCGGCCGCATATCGGCGGTGAGTTCAAAAGCTGGGTCAAGCACTCCATCGATCAGGATCGGCACGCGTTCACGCATGCCGATTTTCCTCAGCACACGCTGCGAGGCGATGTTATCGGGATGCGTGAAGGCGATGAGGCGCTGCGCAAGCTGCCTTTCGAAGAACCAGTCGACCACCGCACCTGCCGCCTCGGTCGCCAGGCCCTTGCCCCACACCTCCTCGCGCAGGGAATAGCCAAGTTCGAATTGCTCGTTCCTGAACTTCGAAATCCCCGCGCGACCGATAAACCGGCCGTCCTCGTCGAGGATCTTGTATTTCGTCGTGCCGTGGCGCGCCTGCTCCTCGAACCAGCCCCGCAGCCGCTCCTCAGCCTTTTCGAGACTCCATGGCCCGTTGCCGGACAGATATCGGGTCGTCGCCATCGTCGAATGCAGTTGCTGCACGAGGGGCGCATCGCCTTCGTCCCACATGACGAAGCTGAGCCGCGGCGTGCTCAATATGACGCTCTGCTCTCTCATGGCGTCGCCAGCACCCCGCCGCTGACGGGGGCGCCGACGCCCGTCGTGCCGGGAAACGTCAACGGCAGCCCGTCCAGCGAGCGGACGGCGAGATAGGCCCAGGCCTCGGCTTCCATCGCATCGCCGTCGAAGCCTGCCTCCTCGGCGCTCAACACCCTCGCGCCCAGCCTTCCGGCCATGGCGGAAAACTCCGCCATCACGGTGGCGTTCAGCCGCCCGCCGCCGCAGACGATATAGATCGATGGGCTCTCGGGCAGAAAGCCGGCAGATTTGATGATCGAGGCGGCGGCGACATGGGCGAGCGTGCGGGCGCCGTCTTCAAGGCTCGCTTCCTCGGGCCGAAGCGGCGCGAAATCGCCGCGGTCGAGCGAACGGCGAAGATTGCCGCGGAAGAACGGGCTTTGCAGATAACGTTCCGCGAGAGCGGCCACGACCTTGCCGCGCCCACCGATTTCGCCGCCGGGATCATAGGTTCTGCCGGTCTGCATCTCCACCCACTGGTCGATCAGCGTATTGCCCGGCCCACTGTCGAAGGCCGATATCCGGCCATCCGTGCCGATAAAGGTCAAATTGGAGATGCCGCCGATATTGACGAAGCACACCGCCTGTCCAGCCTGCTGGAATTTTCCCGCAAGTGCGGCGTGATAGGCAGGCACCAGCGGCGCGCCCTGCCCGCCATGAACCATGTCGTTGGCGCGCATGTCGTACACCACCGGAATGCCGGTTCGGCGCACCAGTTCCGGACCGTCACCGATCTGGATCGTCAATCCTTCGTCAGGGCGATGCAGTACTGTCTGGCCATGAAAGCCGAGAACATCGACGGCATCGGCAGAAAGCCCGAAACGCTCCAGGAATGCCGTAACGGCAATTGCATGCCGTAAGGTCAGTTCCAGCTCGATGTCGCGAAGCTCAGCGGGCCGTTCGCTCCTGTCGCTGAGCGGACGCGCCAGTTCCAGCGCCCGTTTCAGCCGGCCGCGAAAATCGGCGTCATAGGGCACGCCCATGAACGGCCCGTGCTCGATGAAGCCGCGGCCGTCGGTCCTGAGCAGCGCGACATCGATTCCGTCCATCGACGTGCCGCTCATCAGACCGATCGCAGTCCTGATGACATCCATGAGGCTTGCCTCCCATGCGATTCCCGGATGCACTTTGATAAAAACAGTGCTAAACGCGCCGCGACAGATCAACAACAACGAACTTGCGCGAGACCCGCATGGGCGAGCGCAGATATCAAGAGACGAAGGCCATGTCCGAGTTCAAGTCCGATTTCCTCCGCACGCTGAAAGAGCGCGGCTTCATTCATCAGATCTCTGATGAGCGCGGCCTCGACGACATGTTCGCCAAGGAAACCGTGACGGCTTATATCGGCTTCGATCCGACGGCGCCCAGCCTGCACGCCGGCTCGCTGATCCAGATCATGATGCTGCACTGGATGCAGAAGACCGGTCATCGCGCCATCTCGCTGATGGGCGGCGGCACAGGCATGGTCGGCGATCCCTCCTTCAAGGAAGAGGCGCGCCAGCTCATGACCGTGGACACGATCGAAGGCAACATCGCCTCGATCAAGCGCGTCTTCTCCAATTACCTGAACTACGGCGACGGTCCGAAGGACGCGCTGATGATCAACAATGCCGAATGGCTGCGCTCGCTGAACTACCTCGAATTCCTGCGTGATGTCGGCAAGCACTTCTCGGTCAACCGCATGCTGTCCTTCGACAGCGTGAAGACGCGTCTCGACCGCGAACAGTCCCTGTCCTTCCTGGAATTCAACTACATGATCCTCCAGGCCTACGACTTCGTCGAGCTCGCCAAGCGCTACGATTGCCGCCTGCAAATGGGTGGTTCCGACCAATGGGGCAATATCGTCAACGGCATCGACCTCGGTCACCGTATGGGGACACCGCAGCTCTATGCGCTGACCTCGCCGCTGCTGACGACATCGTCGGGCGCCAAGATGGGCAAGTCGGCGACGGGCGCTGTCTGGCTGAACGCCGACATGCTCTCGGCCTATGATTTCTGGCAGTACTGGCGCAACACCGAGGACGCCGACGTCTCGCGCTTCCTGAAGCTCTACACGACGCTGCCGATGGATGAAATCGCCCGCCTCTCGGCACTCGGCGGTTCGGAGATCAACGAGGTCAAGAAGATCCTTGCGACCGAGGTCACGGCGATCCTGCACGGCCGCGAAGCCGCCGAACAGGCAGCCGAAACGGCGCGCAAGACCTTCGAGGAAGGCGGTCTTTCGGAAAACCTGCCTTCGGTCGATATCCCGGCCGGCGAACTCGATAGCGGCATCGGCCTGCTGTCGCTGATGGTCCGCGCCGGCCTCGCCGGCTCGAACGGCGAAGCCCGCCGCCACGTCCAGGGCGGCGCTGTCCGCATCAACGACGAGGCGGTCAGCGACGAACGCCGTCTGATCGACAGCGGCGAAATCACCACCGACGGCGTCATCAAGCTCTCGCTCGGCAAGAAGAAGCACATCCTGATCCGCCGCGCGGCGTAAGCGGCCTCAATTCCGAACAGATATGAAAGCCGGCCTCCGCGCCGGCTTTTTCGATTTCGCTGACGGCGGTGTCGAGGCATTTGCGAAGTTGACGATACAGCCGCGCGTACCGAGAGTTTCGCGGCACTACCGCATACGGTCACTCGACTCCCGGCCGGGATGGCGCATCCGTCCGTTCAGCCTCTCGAAACACATAGCTTGGCGGATTGACGTCTGAAGCAGGTTTGACGCGCGACCACCAGCTGATCGAGAAGACAGGCGGCGTCATCATCGCGTCGAGAGGAACCGTCAGCACATGGGCCGACCGGATGAGCTCCGGCGGCTTCAGTCGCTCGCTCTTTTCGGCGGGATATGCAGCATGGCCGCCGACCGCAGCGGCGATCACCGCGACCGATACGAAAGAGACTGTCCGAGCGCACTGCATGGCATCCTCCGACATCGCAACGGCCGTTGCCAAGGCCGGAGACGCAGCTTACATCAAATTTCCCTAAAATAGCAGGCCAAGCGTCGTTCGCTCGTTTCGACACCGGGCTTCGGATCGATTCTGATCGGGTCGATGCTTGCGCGTTTTGCTGATCCTACTCAGGCGGAAAGGAATTTAGGCGTTCTCGCCACGACCTCTGCCGTCCGGCCTTCACAGCCTCACTGGAACTCGAAGATCTGCCGGAAGACGCCAGGCGCGATAATCGACAGCGGATTGATCTGCAGGTTCGGTTGGTCGAACTTGCCCGTCAGTTTGAAGGTGATGCCGATCAGGCCGCGGTCGCTGCCATTTCCGAGGATGACGCCGATCAGCGGCAGCTCGGCAAAGAGGCGGTTGAGGCCGTAGGCCGGCATGAAGGTGCCGGTCATGTCCATATTGCCCTTGCGGTCGCGCACGACGCCCTGGAAGGTCGCGCCGATCTGGTCGCCGCGCAGCACGCCGTTCTCGATTCCGACCATGCCATTGCGTGAAACGACGCGGGCAAAGCCACGCTGGAAGCGCTGCGACGAGGTATCGATGTCGCGCTTGACCGCCTCGTTGAGGCTGCGCTGTTCACTTCCGACAGGCGTCGAGACGATCGAGCGCAAGCGTTGTTCGTTGACGATCGAGAAGCGGCGCACATCGAGCGAGCCGTCCCAGCCGCCCTCTGCCCCCAGCCGGATCGCCAGATTGAGCAACCCTCCCTGCATGTGCTGGTAGAGATCGGCGAAACGCGATACCGCGCCGGCATCGCCGCTGGTGATGTTGATGACGCCGCCGTCCTTCATCTGGCTGACCACGGCCTCGCCGCTGTCCGTGACGGCGGAAAAGTTGAGCGTCTGCAGCTTGTCGCCGCGCAGTGATATCTGCGCCTGGAAATTGCCGACCTTCTCGTCGTTGAAGCCGATGACGTTTTTCAGCCGGGCGCGCACCGATACGCTGGTGTCGCCGCCATCCCCGTCGCCATCGCCGTCCGAGCCCGATTTCAACCGCGCGATAACAGGCCGCGCATCGGCGCTGTCGCCGGAGACCGAGACGTCGAAATTGCCTTTGCTGCGCTTCACCGAGAGAGCGAAATCGTCGAGCGAGGAAAGCTTGACACTGTCGAAATCGGCCGAGGTCAGCCCACCCTTGCCGATATTGAGCGATCCGTTGGCGCCGAAACCGTCGCCTTTCAGCCGGAAGTTCTTGATCTGAGTGTTGTCGGCCGGGCCGGAGGTTTCAAATTCGGCTGTGGCGGCAATGCCGCTGCCCTTCGACCAGCCGATCCAAGGCAATTCGAGCAGCGATTTGGTGAGGTCGAGCTGGACGTCCTGCCGGTCGTTGTCGATCCGCGTCAGCACCATCTTCACGCTGCCGCCGATGATGCCCGAAAGGCCGGGTATCAGCTTGTTGCGCTGGTCCTCGGAAAGCGTCGCGGTGATCACCCGCTGCCGCAACGCACTGTCGGATGCCTCAACCGGTTCGGTAAGATCGATATCGGCCGGAACGCCGTCGATCTGGGCCTTGGCATCGAGCGTGATCTGTTTCGGATTGCCGTTCAGCGTGCCGTCGAGATTGGTGATGGTACGGCCGGAAAATGGCTTGGCGAGATCAATATCGCTGAGCTTCATGGCCGCCGCCCATTCGGCCGGCGGCGGGTTCTGCGAGGAGAGCAGGCCGAAATGCGCCTTCACATTCGCCTCGATCCGGCCCTTGAAATCGTCGGGCGTAAAGCCGGCGCGCTGCAGCACCCGGATCGGCCTGTAGGTTAGAAGCTCGCCGACCGCGTCCGCCGCGCCGGACACCGCGAGATCGATATCGGCCATCAGCGGCTTGTCATAGGCGGATGGTATGACGAATGTCCCCTGCCCGAGACCGACGGACCGGCCGGAGGGGAAATAGGACGTGCCGCTTTTGATCGCGATCGTCGCAACGGGGCCGGTCAGGTCGAAATGTGCCGACGTGTCGCGGATGGGCGGAATGTCGCCGGCGACGTTCATCCGAGCCCCCGCGATGTCGAAACCGATGCGGATCTGGTTGGCGTCGAGCTTCAATCCCTTGCCGCCGGCTGCCTCGTCCAGCCGGCCGAAGGGAATGAAAACGGAAATGGAAGCGTCGGTGACGGTGCCGCCGAAGAGATTGCCGTGCACCCAGTTGCGCACCTTGGGCGCCATCCAGAACGGCCAGAGCTGCTTGATCGCCGTCGTCTGCAGCTGCGACGACTGGCCGGCGAAGCTGATCTCCGGCGATTTGTCGCCGAGCTTGATATCAAGCGATCCGTAGAGCGCGCCGAGCGGGCTGGAAACGGTCATGTTGGGAAACCGGAATTCCCGGCCGGCGACCATGTAGCGCCCGGTCGCCTGGATATCGAAGGCAACAGGCGGCTCGCCGGAACCGCCGGGGGCCGCCGTGCCGCCGCTGACCAGCAGGTCGATGCCGAAGCCCTTGCCGGCCTGCGGGTCGAGCTTGTCGAGATCGATCAGCGCGCCGTTGATCGGCAGCGTGGTCGCGCCGAACCGGGCGTTGGACCGGGCAATCTCGATCGTCTGCTTGGCGAAATCATAAACGAGGTTGATTTGCCCGCCCGACAGCTCCTGCGGATCACCGTCCGCATAGATCAGGCCGGGATCGATATCGACCGTTGCCGCAAGCGCCGGCTGCGCGCCATCGCGCGCCCTGGTGGCCGACACCGTCATGTCGACAAAGGCGCTAAGCCCCTGCCGTATCACACCCTGATCGTTGCGTTTCAGCGCGAACGGCGTGAGGTCGGCATGCTTCAGCGTCGCCACCACCTTCGAAACGTGACCGTCTTCCTTCTCGGCCAGCACGTCGAGTTCCGCCACCTCGCCGTTGAGCGCCACCTCGCCGGTCAATTGCAGCGAGGACGGGCCGGCATGGGCAAAGACGAGATTGTCGACGACGAGCGACAGCGGACCGTTAGCGGTATCGGCAAGCTTGATGTCGATGCCGGAAATGCGCACCGAATTCGTCGAGCCGCGTGTGGCAATACTGTCGAACATGTCGAACTGCGAGAAGATCCTCTCCATCGCCGCCGGCATGGCGTCGATGCGCAGATCGTCGAGCTTGACGGGATTGCCGGAAGGCAGAAGCGCGGTATCGAGCGCGATATCGTCAGCCTCGATGTCCGTGACGGCGATGCGGCCGCGGAAGAGCTGCAGCGGATCCAGCCCCAGACGCACCGAACCCGTCGTCGACAGATGCTGGCCACTCCCCTGGTCGATCATGTTGACGTTGCGCGCTTCCAGCGCCAGACGTAAGCCCGAGGTGAAGCGGATGACGGTGGAGCCGACCTCGGCGCGGTAGCGCGGTCCGGCCACGCCGTTCAGCGCCGCCTGCGCCTGCTGCGACAGCGGTTTGTCGAACATGCCGCTCTCGACGGTGAAAACGATGCCGGCCAGAATAACAAGGATCAGTCCCACAAATCCGCAGGTCAGCTTCGCCGTGCGGCGCATCGGCGAACGCGGCGGCGGGCAATGGACGATGATCGGATCCTCGGCCTGGGCGGACGGCAGGCGGTCCAGCGCAACGATATCCTTCTTGCGAAACGTGACCTTTTCGCCGCGGATGGCTGACATGCGCCCTCGGGCTCTCCCTTTAGTGAAGAATTGAACCCGGCCATGCTGGACGGGTTTCCATCCACTATATAATTCGGGGAGAGAAAGTGTCATCCACAAACCCGGCAAAAGAAAGGTTTTCCCAATGGCGGTTCCCGGCATCGGCGCCACGGCCCCCGATTTCAACCTTCCCCGCGACGGCGGCGGCCGCGTCTCGCTGGCCGAATTCCACGGCAGGCCGCTCGTGCTGTTCTTCTATCCCAAGGACGATACGACCGGCTGCACCGCCGAATCATTGGCTTTCACGGCCTTAGCAGCCGAGTTTGATGCGGCGGGCGCCGCCGTCATCGGCATGTCTCCCGATTCGGCCGCCTGCCATGACAAGTTCGTCAAGAAGCACCGTCTTTCGGTTGCGCTCGCCTCGGACGAGGAAAAGACGACGCTGCAGGCCTATGGCGTCTGGAAAGAAAAGAGCATGTATGGCCGCAATTTCATGGGCGTCGAACGCACCACCTTTCTCATCCGCAAGGACGGCATCATCGCCACCATCTGGCAGAAGGTAAGGGTGCAGGGGCATGCCGAAACCGTGCTCGAGGCCGTGCGGAATCTCGCCGCGTGACGGGGCATCTGGCCATAACCTCGCTGCGCGGTGGCGCCATCGATGCGATCTCTTCCGCCGATCTCGACCGCAAGACGGCTCTTGCGCAGGAAAGCGCCACCCGCTGGTTCGCCCGCCGGGTGTCGCTGCGCTCGCCGCTCGATGCCGCCCTGCCGGACAGGCCCGGCCGTCCCGACAGGCCGGAGCTGACGCCGCCGACCCAGGTGAAGAAGCGCTCGCTGCATACGCTCAAAGGGCGGATCGCCCTGCTGCATGCCATCGCCCATATCGAACTCAACGCCGTCGATCTGGCGCTCGATATCGTCGCGCGATTCGCGACAGAGCAGGTGCCGAATTCCTTCTTCGACGGCTGGATGCAAGTCGCTTTCGAGGAGGCGAAGCATTTTCGCATGGTGCGCGCCAGACTCAACGATCTCGGCGCCGATTACGGCGATCTCCCCGCCCATGACGGGCTCTGGCAGGCTGCCCATTCGACGCGCAACGATCTGACGGCAAGGCTCGCCGTCGTGCCGCTGATTCTTGAAGCCCGCGGCCTCGACGTCACGCCGTCGCTGCAGGCGAAGATGCGCGAAACCGGCGATCTCGAAAGTGCGGCGGTGCTCGACGTCATCTACAACGACGAGAAAGGCCACGTCGCCATCGGCGCCAAATGGTTCCGCTTCCTCTGCGCGCGGGAGAAGCGCGACCCGGCAAAAGCCTTCCAGGAACTGGTACGCGCCAATTTCCGCGGACCGCTGAAGCCGCCCTTCAATGATCTCGCCCGTGCCGAGGCGGGGCTGACGCCGTCCTTCTACCGCGCGCTGGCATCGATCAGCCACGCTTGAAATGCCTAGTATTTCTGCCGGGTACGACGGCAATGAAAGCATTCATTAACCATAAACGTGTCTAATTTTCCGAAAGAGGCGTAGAGCATCAATCGGGAGAGCCTGCGTGAACAGCGGACATCAGCACCGGGTATTCGGCAGGCGGGCGCAGGAACATATCCTCATCCTGGCAAGCGGCGACAATGTCCGCCACATGACGGTCCGGCCGTGGATGGCAGCCCTTGCCTTCTGCTTCATCGGCGTGTTCTCGATCGGCTATCTTCTCGCCACCTCCTATCTCGTGCTGCGCGACGACCTGATCGGCGCCACCATGGCGCGCCAGGCCCGCATGCAGCACGACTATGAAGACCGGATCGCCGCCCTTCGCGCTCAGGTCGACCGCATCACCTCCCGCCAGCTTCTCGACCAGCAGGTGGTCGAGGACAAGGTCGACAAGCTGATGGAGCAGCAGATGGCGCTGACCTCGCGCCATGGCAAGCTCGACAATCTGCTCGATCGGGCCGAAAGTTCCGGCCTGACAGAGAAGGATGGCGCCCCGCCCGCGCCGTCTTCCCCCGTTCAGTCTTATGCCCCCGAGATCAAAGACAAGCGCGCTTCGCTTGACGGCGGCGGTATCCAGGCGATCGAGAAACAGCTGGCAAGCGGCGCCCCCGCCGATGCGACGCCCGACAATTCGACGCTTGCCTATGTGCCGACCGCGGAGACCGTCGGCGACCGCGCCGACCGGATCTTCTCCAAGGTGACGCTGTCGCTGAAGGATGTCGAACAGGACCAGCGCAGCCGGGTCGAACAGCTGACGAGCGATGCCGGCAGTGCCGCCAACGCTATCGAGACCGTGCTGACCCGCTTCAAGATCCCGATGCCCGAGACCGCGGCCAGGAAAGACGATGACGATGCCGTCGGCGGCCCCTATGTCGAGCCTGAAAGCAACGACGACTTCAACAATTCGCTGGTCGCCCTCGACGGCGCGCTGACCCGGCTCGAGGCCGTGCGCAGCACCGCCGAATCCCTGCCCTTCCGCAATCCCGCCGTCGGCAAGGAAGTGACCAGCCCCTTCGGCAATCGCCGCGACCCCTTCCTTGGCCGCCTCGCGCTTCATTCCGGCATCGACTTTCGCTTTTCGCCGGGCGAAAGGATCCGCCCGACGGCGCCTGGCAGGGTGATTTCGGCCGGCTGGACCGGCGGCTACGGCAACATGGTCGAGGTCGATCACGGCAACGGCATTTCGACGCGCTACGGGCATATGTCGGAGGTGCTGGTCAAGGTCGGCGACACGGTCGACCGCAACGACGTCATCGGCCTTGCCGGCAGCACCGGCCGCTCGACAGGCACGCACCTGCATTATGAAGTGCGCCAGGACGGTCACGCGGTCGATCCAGTATATTTCATGAATGCCGGCCTTAAACTCGCCACCTATATCAAGTAATACCCGGCCGGTAACCATCGCTTCACTCTGCACGGGGTGCGGCCTCTCTAATTCTTGACTTGCCGGCCATTCGGGGCTATGTCGCGCTGCATTGCGGCATGCAATCCCGCCGACTCGTTCAGAGCTCGGCCGAACCGGAACGGAAACAGTTTTCCCTTTGACGACATTTGCTGACCTTGGCTTGAGCCAAAAAGTGCTATCCGCTGTTGCCGACGCGGGCTACACGATCCCCACGCCCATTCAGGCGGGAGCTATTCCCTTTGCGCTCGAGCGCCGCGATATTTGCGGCATCGCGCAGACAGGCACCGGCAAGACGGCGTCCTTCGTTCTGCCGATGCTGTCGCTTCTGGAGAAGGGCCGCGCCCGCGCCCGCATGCCCCGCACGCTGATCCTCGAGCCGACGCGCGAACTCGCCGCCCAGGTCGCCGAGAATTTCGAGAAATACGGCAAAAACCACCGCCTCAACGTCGCCCTGCTGATCGGCGGCGTTTCTTTCGAGGACCAGGACCGCAAGCTCGAGCGCGGCGCCGACGTGCTGATCTGCACGCCCGGCCGCCTGCTCGACCATTTCGAGCGCGGCAAGCTCCTGATGAGCGGCGTCGAGATCCTCGTCATCGACGAGGCCGACCGCATGCTCGACATGGGTTTCATCCCGGATATCGAGCGCATCGCCAAGATGATCCCGTTCACCCGTCAGACGCTGTTCTTCTCGGCGACCATGCCGCCGGAAATCCAGAAGCTCGCCGACCGGTTCCTGCAGAATCCCGAGCGCATCGAGGTCGCAAAGCCGGCTTCCGCCGCAAAGACCGTGACGCAGCGCTTCGTCGCCTCGCACAGCAAGGACTACGAAAAGCGTGCGGTTCTGCGCGAACTCGTCCGTGCCCAGACCGAGCTGAAGAACGCCATCATCTTCTGCAACCGCAAGAAGGATGTCGCCGATCTCTTCCGGTCGCTCGAGCGCCACGGTTTCTCCGTCGGCGCCCTGCATGGCGATATGGACCAGCGCTCCCGCACGATGATGCTGCAGAGCTTCCGTGACGGCAATCTCCAGCTGCTGGTCGCCTCCGACGTTGCAGCCCGCGGCCTCGACATTCCCGATGTCAGCCACGTCTTCAATTTCGATGTCCCGATTCACTCCGAGGATTACGTCCACCGCATCGGCCGCACCGGCCGTGCCGGCCGCTCGGGTGCCGCCTTCACCCTGGTCACCAAGCGCGACACCAAATTCGTCGACGCCATCGAGAAGCTGATCGGCGAAAAGGTCGAATGGCAGAACGGTGACCTGAATTCCCTACCGCCGGCAGAAGAAGGCAAGGACAGCGAACGCCCGCGCCGCAACAGCCGCGAGCGTGGCGGTCGGGACGATCGAGGCGAGAAGGATCGCGGCCGCGGCCGCGGCAGTCGTGGCGCCGCGAGTCATAAATCTGACAACGACATACAGGATAATGACGTCCAAGTGATCCAGGCAGCACCAGTAAAGGCCGACATCGTGAAGAACGAGCGCAAAGCAGAGCAGAAGCCGCAGAACAACGCGCGCAACAATCGGCCTTATCCGGCAAATGATGACAGCCGCGACCGCCGCCGCCATCGCGACCACGACGACGGCCCGACCCCGATCGGTTTCGGCGACGATATCCCCGCTTTCATGCTGATCGCCGGCAGCGCCAAGGTCTGAGCATTGCCATGGCCAGACCCGGTATCGATTTTCCGGGTCTCGGCGTCGGGCTGGTGATTCTGCGCGACGCCAGGATCCTTCTCTACAAACGTATGCGCCCACCTGAAGCCGGCTATTGGAACATTGTCGGCGGCAAGGTCGATCACATGGAGCCGGCCGAGGAAGCCGCGCGCCGCGAGGCCGAAGAAGAAACCGGCCTGACGATCGGGCGCATCGAACGAATCGGCATGACCGAGCAGATCATCGATGCCGATCGCCAGCACTGGATTTCAGTTCTCTATCTCGCCCGTGACATCGAAGGCGAACCACAATTGACCGAACCGGACAAGCTTTCGGATTTCGGCTGGTTTCCGCTGACGGACTTGCCCGAGCCGCTGTCGGCCTTCACCAAGGCGGCGATAGCGGCTTTGCCGACTGCCGAACGCAGCTAGTCATTCGGCGCGAAGCGACGCCTCATAGGCTAGCCGCACCCATTTCGCCATCAGATCGGGATCGTCATAGGCCTCGTCGGGGATCGACCAGTAGGGCATCTTCACCGGCTTGCCCTTCTTGCCTTCATAGCTCCACTGCGTGGCGCCGGCAGCCGCAAATTCCGGGGCACTCTTCTCATCGGCCTTCAGCAGCATCTCGTCCCGCACTTCGAGCGCGATGATGCGCCCAAGATGATAGATGCCCTTGCCGCCGAACATGCGCTTGACCGTGACCGGGCCGAGCCCCTGAAACATTTCCTCGATCCCGGCATTGTCCATTCTCTATTCCCTCGAAATCTCGGCCACGGCGCTCTCATCACAGCGCGTGATAATCCCGGTCCATATAGATGAGCGCTGGGTGTTTTTCGCTGAAGCGGACGGCCGCAACTTCGCCGAAGATGACATTGTGCGTCGGCATTTCCTTGATGTCGGTCACCCGGCAATCGAAGGCGGCAAGCGCGTCGGCCAGGACGGGCGCGCCGGTGACGAGCATCTCAAAACGGGCGCTGGCGAAACGGTCGTCATCGGCAAGCGCCGTGCGTCCGGAAAAGGCATCGGCGACGCCCTGATGATGGGCGCCGAGCGTATTCAGGGCGAAGATGCCGCTCCTGAAAAAGATGTCGTTCTTCGGGTTGGTGTTGTTGAGGCAGATCAGCACCGAGGCCGGATTATCCGAGACCGAGCAGGCGGCGGTGATGGTGACGCCGCGGCGCAACTCGCCCATCGCCGTCGTCACGAGCTGCACATGGCCGGCATAACGGCTCATGGCATCGCGATAAAGGCCAGGGTCGATATGCTGCCTGTTCAACACCTGCTTCTCCCGTGCGCGCTTTTGCATTGATCGACTTGTTATCGCGCCAATATGGCGAGCATCGGTTACCTTTTCTACAATAGGACCGGTGAAAAGCGCTGCGTTGCGCTTGTTTTTCTTTGACGATCGCGGCCTTGCGGATAAAAGGGCATGGACGACGGCTAGGGATCTTCGCCTTTCATGATCAACCTGCGTGGCATAGCAGCCTTTCTGACGCTGCTGGGAGCGGCCGTGCCGAGCCATGCGGCAGGCGTGACGATCGGCGTCGTCGCCCCTCAGAACGGCACGCTCGCCCTCCTCGGCGCCCAGATTGCCGCCGGCGCCGGTTTCGAGATTCAACAATCAGGCAATACTCTGGTCGCCATCAACGAGACCTGCGAAGAGAATAGCGGCGCAGCAATTGCCGACGCGCTGATCAATGCCAAGGTGCAGGTCGCGATCGGCTTTCTCTGCAGCGAGACGCTGGAAGGCGCACTGCCGAAGCTGAAGGACGCCAACATTCCCGCGATCACCGTCTCCGTGCGCTCCCGCATCCTGATGGAGGATGCGCTGAAGAACGGCTGGCCGCTCTTCCGGGCAGCGCCCGCCGACGGCGCCGAGGCGGCAAAGATCATCGAAATCATCCTGAAGGACTGGGCCGCCGATCCGATCGCCCTGATCGAAGACGGCACCATCCATGGCCGAGAACTGACGGAAGCAGTGCGCAACGCGCTGGAGCAGAACGGCCTGAAGCCGGTCTTTACCGACACCTATCGGCCGGGACAGGAACAGCAGATTGCCCTCGTGCGCCGCCTGAAACGGGCCGGCGCCACCAGGGTCTTCATCGGCGGCGACCGCAACGACGTTGCCGTCATCGCCCGCGACGCCAAGGCGGAGAACATCCCGCTGTCCATCCTCGGCGGCGATGCCATGCGCGCCGCCGACCAGCCGCTGCCGCTGATTACAGGCGTGCGCGCCGTTGCCCTGCCCGAATATACCGTTCGGCCGGAAAGCGCAGCTGCAGCCGACGCTTTGCGCGCCAAAGGCATCGAGCCGGAAGGTTATGTCCTGCCGTCGCTGGCCGCGGCACTCATTGCCGGCCAGGCTGCGGAAGCCGCCGCTGCAGCGAGCAAACCCCTCCAGGAGATGCTTCTCGGCACGACATTCCAGACGCCGATCGGCACTATGGCCTTCACCGGCGCGCATGAGCTTTCGCAAAACCCCTACCGCCTGCTCGAATGGCGGGGCAACGGCTTTTTTCCACCCGCCGCGCCAACGCAATGAGCGGCGCGCGCCAGCCTTGAATCAGGGCGCCGCAGTCAAATGGCGACCCATATGGAGTAAGATTTGATGACGCTGCCCATTCGCATCGCCCCCTCGATCCTCGCGGCGGATTTCGCCAGGCTCGGCGAGGAGGTGCGCGACGTAACGGCCGCCGGCGCCGACTGGATCCATCTCGACGTGATGGACGGGCATTTCGTGCCGAACATCTCCTTCGGCCCTGATGTCATCAAGTCGCTGCGCTCCTACACATCAGCCACCTTCGACTGCCACCTGATGATCTCGCCGGTCGACGATTATCTCGAAGCCTTCGCCAAGGCCGGCTGCGATCGGATCACTGTCCATGCCGAAGCCGGACCGCATCTGCACCGCTCGCTGCAGACCATCCGCAATCTCGGCAAGAAGGTCGGCGTGACGATCAATCCGGCGACACCGCTCAGCGCCATCGAGAACGTGCTCGACGATGTCGACCTCATCCTGATCATGTCGGTCAATCCCGGCTTCGGCGGACAGAAGTTCATTCCGGCGATGGCGGCCAAGATCGCGGCGGCGAAGTCACTGATCGGTGATCGGCCGATCGAACTCGAGGTCGACGGCGGCGTGACTGTGGAAACGGCGCCGGCAATTGCCCGGGCGGGCGGCAACGTCCTCGTCGCCGGCTCGGCAATTTTCAAGGGCGATACGGTCGAGGCTTACCGTCGGACCATCGCCGATCTGCGTCAGGCAGCCGAAGGGGCACGAACATGAAGAAGCGTCTCATCATTGGCGGCGTGCTTGCCGCCGCACTTGCCGGCCTGCCCGGCATGTCACTTGCCGGAGACATTGCCAATATCCAGCCGATCGGCTTTTCCGCCGACGGCAAGGTCTTCGGATTTCAGGAATTCGGCATCAAGGAGGAGGGCCGCGTCCCCTACTCCAACACCTATTTCGTCAATACCGGCAGCGGCCAGTATCTCGAGGGCACGCCGTTTCGCACCGAACTGACCGATAAGGACGCCAATCTTTCCAAGGCGCGGCGGCAGAACCTGACGGCGGCACGCGGCGAGATGGACAAATACGATCTCCTGACCAATCCCGGCCTGATCGCCGCCTTCAATCCGCCGACCGAACTCGGTTCTCCTTCGAAGACGATCCGTTACACGACGCTTGCGACCGACGGTCCACCAAAATCACCCTATACGCTCTCGCTCGGCGAGATGCCGGTGCCGACGCCGAAGGAGTGCGCTTCGATCGACAAGCGGGTGCTTGGCTTCAGCCTGCAGATGATCGAGAAGGAGGGCGCTCCGAACCGCCAGGCGGCACGCCAGGCCACCGCCGTTCCGGCCGAACGGGTATGTTCGGTCGAATACCGGATCGGCGGCGCGATGGTCTATCAGCCGGAAACCGGAAATCAGGTTCACATCGCCCTCATCCTCGCCTTCGATGCCGAGAGGAACGGACGCTGGATCGCCGTTCCGGTTCATCCCTGAGCATGGATCGCCCCAGGACGGATCGCCCGAGGATGGATCGTCTAAGAGCTGCGCGGCCGCCCTACCCTGATCTGATTGCCGGCGCGCTGCTTTGGGGCATGCAGATGCTCGCCGCCGCCATGCTCGGCCTTTACCTGCGCAACGGCCTGGAGACGAGCCGTCTAGCCGAGGTCGCCACACTCTATTTCCTCGGCGGCCTGCTCGCCTGGCCCTTCGCCCTGCCGGTCGCCCGCTTCCTTGCCTATGACAGGCCGCCGGAAGCACGTTTTGCCGCTTTTTTCGTGACGCTGACAGCAGCGACGATTGCGATGACCGCCTTCCTCTTCGCCATGGAATACCGGATCTTCTATTCGCGCTGGCACGCCCCCTTCGGCAGCATCATCTGGGCTTTCCAGTTCGTCTTCACCAGTATCAGCGCCGTCTACCAGTTCCTGGTGATCGGCCTGCGTCTTTTCCTGCCGCTTGGTCTCGTCTGCCTTGTCGTCAGCAGCTATCATCTTGCCAAACGCATGCGTTGAGATTGCCGCCCGTCTTTGCTACAGGGGCTTCAACCTTGAACAAATCTCTTGAAGTGAAGGCAGCAGCCCATGATCCCGCGTTATTCCCGGCCCGAAATGGTCGCCATCTGGTCTCCCGAAACCAAGTTCCGCATCTGGTTCGAGATCGAGGCGCATGCTTGCGACGCGCTGGCCGAACTGGGCGTCATCCCGAAATCCGCGGCTAAGACAATCTGGGAAAAAGGTGGCGCCGCCACCTTCGACGTTGCCCGCATCGACGAGATCGAGGCCGTCACCAAGCATGACGTCATCGCCTTCCTCACCCATCTTGCCGAAATCGTCGGCCCGGATGCGCGTTTCGTCCACCAGGGTATGACCTCGTCCGACGTGCTCGATACCTGCTTCAACGTCCAGCTGGTCCGCGCCACCGACATCCTCATCGCCGATCTCGATCGCCTGCTCGAAGCGCTAAAAACCCGCGCCTTCGAACACAAGGACACCGTCACCATCGGCCGTTCTCACGGCATTCATGCCGAGCCCACCACCTTCGGCGTCAAGCTGGCGCTCGCCTATGCCGAATTCGAGCGCTGCCGCCAGCGCCTAGTCGCCGCCCGCGAGGAAGTCGCGACCTGCGCCATCTCGGGCGCCGTCGGCACCTTCGCCAATATCGATCCGCGCGTCGAGGAACATGTCGCCGAGGCGCTCGGCCTGAAGGCCGAACCGGTCTCGACGCAGGTCATCCCGCGTGACCGCCACGCCATGTATTTCGCCACCCTTGGCGTCGTCGCCTCGTCGATCGAGCGGCTGGCGACCGAGATCCGCCACCTGCAGCGCACCGAAGTGCTGGAGGCGGAGGAATATTTCTCGCCCGGCCAGAAGGGCTCTTCGGCCATGCCGCACAAGCGCAATCCGGTGCTGACCGAAAACCTGACCGGCCTTGCCCGCATGGTCCGCTCCTATGCCATGCCGGCGATGGAAAACGTCGCCCTCTGGCACGAGCGCGACATCTCCCATTCCTCGGTCGAACGCATGATTGGTCCGGATGCGACCGTGACGCTCGATTTCGCCCTCTCACGCCTCGCCGGCGTCATCGAAAAGCTGCTGGTCTATCCGGAGAATATGGAAAAGAACCTCAACAAGTTCCGCGGCCTCGTCCACTCCCAGCGCGTCCTGCTGGCGCTGACCCAGGCCGGCACCTCCCGCGAGGATGCCTACCGCCTGGTGCAGCGCAACGCCATGAAGGTCTGGGAACAGGGCAAGGATTTTCTCGAAGAGCTGCTGGCTGATGCCGAGGTGCGGGCTGCGCTATCCGAGGAGGATATTCGGGAGAAATTCGATCTCGGATATCATACCAAGCATGTGGATACGATTTTCCGGCGGGTGTTCGGCAACGCCTGAGCGATCTGCAATCAACGATATGGCGGCGCCCTCGCCGGCGCCGTTTTATTTCTGCCTTTGGCTCTCTGCAATTGCAGAGCGGATGATGGTTCAGTTTTTCTCAAGCGGCCGTTGTTTCTGCTTGTTTCCTTTGGCGGCAACAGGGCGCTTGCGTGCCGCGGCCTTTTTCAAAGGCGCCGCTTTCGCCGCCTCCTCTGTCCTGCAAGCCTCCGTCTCACCCCTGCCCTTGGCGGCCTTGGCGACCAACTCGTCGAGGCGCTTCAGCTCCTCCTCGTCGAGGTTCTCGATACCGATGAAACGGTTCTCGGCGTGGCTCGTCAGGATGATTTCGTTGAGTTTGGCCTGGATCGCCCGCGTGTCGCGCGTCTGGGCGTTCTGCAATACGAAGACCATCAGGAAGGTGATGATTGTCGTGCCGGTATTGATCACCAGCTGCCAGGTTTCCGAATAATCGAAGAACGGGCCTAGGCAGGCCCAGATGATAACGGCGATGAGCGCCAGGATGAAGATAACGGGCTTGCCCGCCCATTCTGATGTCTTGGTTGCGAAGCGGGCAAACAGATGCTTTATCGCCACCTCTGAAATCCTCCCTCGACGTCTCCAGAGCATGGTCTCGACGACATCATGCTCTGGCAAAAAACTCCGAGGCAGGTTTGAGGTTCCCCAGGGATTCGAGAATTCCCTGGGGGCGAGGCTTGGTTACGCGGCGGCTTCCCGCGCAATCAGCTTGCGATAGAGATGCCAGGTCGCATGGCCGAGGATCGGGATAACCAGCGCAAGCCCGGCAAAGACCGGGATCGTGCCGATCACGAGCAGTGCGGCGACGATCAGGCCCCAGAGCAGCACCGGCACCGGATTGAGAACCATCGCGCGGATCGACGCCGTGACGGCGGCCACCGCCCCGACATCGCGGTCGAGCAGCAACGGAAAAGTGATGACGGTCATCGCCAGCACGACGAGCGCGAAGACGAAGCCGATGAGATTGCCCCAGATGATCAGCTGCATGCCCTGGGGCGTGCCGAAGACCTGGCTGAAGAAATCCGCCATGCTGCGCGGGAACACTTCGCCGAGCAGATTGCTGTAGAGCGTCTGCGCCGTCACCAGCCAGACGACAAAGAAAGCGCAGAGCATCAGTCCGACCGCCACGATCGATGGCAGAGCCGGCGAATGGCGCACTTCGAGCGCGTGCGTCCAGGACGTGTCAAGGCCGGCCTCGCGCCGGCGGCTGATTTCGTAGAGGCCGATCGCCGCGATCGGGCCGATCAGCGCGAAACCCGCCATCAGAGGGAAGACCATCGGCAAAAGGTTGGCGCCCGAGGTCCACAGCGTCAGGAAGACGCCGGCGATCGGGTACATCAGGCATAGGAACACATAGTGGGACGGTTTCTCCATGAAATCATTGTACCCGCGCTTCAGCGCGTCGAAGACGTCGGCGATACTGATGCGATTGACGACGGGGCGCACAAAGTTTTCACTTGAACCCGTCATGACATGAAATGCCGCCATGGCTTTCTCCTCCTCAGCCGAGACCTGATCGGCGGCGGACAGCATCGGCGGGCAAGCCGACACGAAATCCGCAACCGGCACTCGAGCAATATAACAAGTTTCAGCCGCCCTGTCGCTCTCTCCCTTGGCATCCCCTCTTGACATCTCGGCCAAGCTTTCTCACATCGGCGGCACCATGAAAGCCTCAGACGCAGATATCCTCATCATCCCCGGCTACACCAACTCGGGCCCGAGCCACTGGCAGAGCCGCTGGGAGGCAAAGCTCAGCACGGCGCGCCGTGTCGAACAGGTCGAATGGACGAAGCCGGTCCGCGAGGACTGGATCGCCCGCATCGCCGAGGAGGTGAACGCCTCGACCCGCCCGGTCATTCTCGTCGCCCATTCGCTGGGCGTGCCCTCGGTGATCCACGCCATCCCGCATTTCCGCAACCGGGTGGCGGGCGCGTTCCTCGTTGCTCCGCCCGATGTCGCCAATCCCGACATCCGCCCGAAGCATCTGATGACCTTCGGCCCCTATCCGCGCGATCCGCTGCCCTTCCCGTCGATCACGGTCGCCAGCCGCAACGACCCGTTCGGCAGTTACGACCATGCCGACGATATCGCCAGCAGCTGGGGCTCCTTCCTCGTCGATGCCGGCGAGTCCGGTCACATCAATGCCGATTCCGGTCACGGTCCCTGGCCCGAAGGCACCATGGTCTTTGCCCAGTTCCTCAGCCGGCTCTCCGCTGAGTGAGGAAAACCCGCCTTCTCGCTTGTTGAGCAAGTGCTTTCTAAGTCTTTCTTAATGGAATGACAGCAGACTGCACCGAGGTGAAATAAGCGAGAATGCCCGTGAAGAAAGCCCTTCCAGAGGCTGATGATCCGCATGGCGAAGCCGCAGCGGCTGAGGCAGGCATAGGCAATGGGGCGGCCGACGATTCCGACCTGGCGGAGCGGGAAAGCCGCTGGAACCACGCACTCGTCGGCTCGGGCCTTGGCGTATGGGATCATAACTACCGTCTCGATCGGAAATATTACTCGCAGACGTGGAAAACCATGCGCGGCATGGCGCCCGACGAGGAAGCCGCCGGCGATTACGACGCCTGGCTGCAGCTCGTTCATCCCGACGATCGCGATTTCGTCATCCATGCCATCGACCGGCAGAACGCCGGCGATCCCAACTACCAGATCTTCGAATATCGCGAGCGCCACAGGGACGGCCACTGGATCTGGATCGAGTGCCGCGGTGCCTGCGTGGAATGGGACGAGAGCGGCGTGCCGACGCGCATCGTCGGCACGGATACCGATATCACCGCCCGCAAGCAGGCCGAGGAGACGCTGGCGCGTTTGTCGCGCCGGCTCGATCTGGCGCTGGAGGTTTCCCGCATCGGCGTCTTCGAAGCCGATATCGAACATGATACCGTCGAATGGGACGAGCGCCTCATTGCCATTTACGGTCTGCAGGGCGCCCCGCGTCAGATCGGCGGCGACGCCTGGGCGAAAAGCCTGCATCCCGACGACCGGGAACGCGTGCTTGGCTTGTCCGACCGCAGCGTCGAAAGCGGAAGTGATTTCCAGCAGGAATACCGCATCATCCGCGGCGACGGCGCCGAACGCGTCATCCGCGCCCGCTCGGCCTTCTTCATCGACGGCAATGGCAACCGCAAACTGATCGGCGCCAACTGGGATGTTACCGAAGAGGCCGCGCTCCGCAACGAGCTGCAGCGCGCCAAGGATCTGGCGGAAGCGCGCAACCGCGAGCTCGAAGCCGCCAAGGAGAGCATCGAGCATCTGGCGCTGCACGATTACCTTACAGGCCTGCCGAACCGCCGCTACCTCGACAAGATGCTGGGCGAGCGCTCGGCCGAATGCCGGGCCAAGGACCTTGCACTGGCGATCCTGCATATCGATCTCGACCGCTTCAAGCAGATCAACGACACGCTCGGCCACCGGGCCGGCGACGCCATGCTGCAGCATGCCGCAAACGTGCTGAGGAATTCCGTCCGAACCGCCGATTTCGTCGCCCGCATCGGCGGCGACGAGTTTGTCATCCTCTGCGCCGTCGATCCAGCATCGAAGAAGATCGCCGGCCTTGCCGAACGTGTCATCCGCGAATTGCGCAAACCCGTCAGATATGAAGGGCACGACTGCCGTTTCGGCGCCAGCATCGGCATCACCGTCGACAGCGGGCCGACGCTCGACGCCAAGCAGATGCTGCTCGACGCCGATATCGCGCTCTATCGGGCCAAGGGCCTGGGCCGCAACCGTTTCGAATTCTTCTCGGCGTCTGACCGCCGCGACACCATCTCCGCCAAGCACCTCGCCGACGAGATACTGATCGGCCTCGAACGCAATGAATTCGTGCCCTTCTATCAGCTGCAGTTCGATGCCCGCACGCTCGATGTCACCGGCGTCGAAACACTAGCGCGCTGGCAGCACCCGGTGCACGGGCTGCTGACGCCCGACCGCTTCCTCGATATCGCCGAGGATCTCGACGTCGTCTCGACCATCGACGCGCTGATCCTGGAACGCGCGCTGGCCGATCGCAGCGCCTGGATCAAGGACGGGTTGTCGATTCCGAAGATATCGGTCAACGTCTCCGCAAGGCGGCTCGCCGATCCCGATCTCGGCAAAAAGCTCCGCGCTCTGAAGATCGAGCCCGGCACCATCTCCTTCGAACTGCTGGAATCGATCTCGCTCGACGATTGCGACGAGGGGGTAGCCGCCAACCTGAAAAAGCTGCGCAAGCTCGGCATCGACATCCAGATCGACGATTTCGGCACCGGCCATGCCTCGATCGTCAGCCTGTTGCGCCTAAGCCCCAAGACGCTGAAGATCGACCGCGAACTGATCCGCATGCTGCCGCAATCGGCCGAGCAGCGCAAACTCGTCGGCTCGATCATCGATATCGGCCGCTCGCTTGATATCCTGGTCATCGCCGAGGGCGTCGAGACGGCGGATCACATCCGCATCCTCGAGGAACTCGACTGCGACACGCTGCAGGGCTACGCGCTCGCCCGGCCGATGCCGGCCATGCAGATCCCCTCCTTCATCCGCGCCGGAAGCTGGCGCCACGGGCAAATCGCCGCTCGCGCCTTGCAGACTGAGCTTCGCCGCGCGCTGCGCAGCAGAGCCGCCAAATAAACACCTGCATAAGCGGCCCGCCATTTCGCCTTCATTCCACCGTAGAGGAAAAGGCGCTAGACTCGTCTTGCGAATTCATTCGATTCTCTTGGCGGTATTCCGTAAAATCGGAAACCGGGGCCAGGAAATTCGGAAACCATGGAAGGAGCGACAGGCGGATTGTGAAACCCTCTCTTTTCCTTTAAGGGGACGCCACGAGATCGATCCACTCGCGCTATCCCAAGAGCGCCAACAACAGAGAATGACCACGATGAACCGTCGCCGCCGTATCTACGAGGGCAAGGCAAAGATTCTGTATGAAGGCCCGGAACCGGGCACTTTGATCCAGTTCTTCAAAGACGATGCCACTGCCTTCAACAAGAAGAAACACGAAGTCATCGATGGCAAAGGCGTCCTCAACAACCGCATTTCCGAATATATCTTCAGCCATCTAAACAAGATCGGCATCCCCACCCATTTCATCCGCCGGCTCAACATGCGCGAGCAGCTGATCAAGGAAGTGGAGATGATCCCGCTGGAGATCGTCGTGCGCAACGTCGCCGCCGGTTCTCTCGCCAAGCGCCTCGGCATCGACGAAGGCGTCGTGCTGCCGCGCTCGATCATCGAATTCTATTACAAGTCCGACGCGCTCGACGATCCGATGGTCTCCGAAGAGCACATCACTGCCTTCGGCTGGGCCAATCCTGCCGAGCTCGACGACATCATGGCGCTTGCCATCCGGGTCAACGACTTCATGACCGGCCTGTTCCTCGGCGTCGGCATCCAGCTCGTCGACTTCAAGATCGAATGCGGCCGCCTCTTCGAAGGCGATCTGATGCGCATCATTCTCGCCGACGAGATCTCGCCGGACAGCTGCCGGCTCTGGGATATCGAGACCCACGAGAAGATGGACAAGGATCGTTTCCGCCGCGACCTCGGCGGATTGCTCGAAGCCTATTCCGAAGTTGCGCGCCGTCTCGGCATCATCAATGAAAACGAGCCTGTGCGCGGCACCGGCCCGGTTCTCGTCAAGTAAGGCAGGAAAGACAAAGTGATCAAGGCTCGTGTCACCGTCACGCTGAAAAACGGCGTTCTCGATCCGCAGGGCAAGGCTATCGAGGGTGCGCTTGGCGCCCTCGGCTTCTCGGGCGTCGGCCATGTAAGACAGGGCAAGGTCTTCGACCTGGAACTGGAAGGCGCCGACAAGGGCAAGGCCGAGGCCGACCTCAAGGCAATGTGCGAAAAGCTGCTCGCCAATACGGTGATCGAGAACTACGCAATCGCGATCGACTGACGATCACAGACCCGTCTTCCGGCGGACCTTGAGGATTTGGCGTCATGATGAAAGCAAAGCTGGAGACGGAAGTCTCGAAATATATGAGCTATGTTTTGCGTCATGCGCCTGATGCCGCGGGTTTGACGCTTGATGGCGAGGGTTGGGTGTCGTTCGATGCGCTCGAAAAAGCGTTGGCGTCGAAATCCGACGTTTCCCGCGCCGATATTATCGAGATTGTCGAAAACAATCCGAAGAAGCGCTTCGCCCTCGCCGATAATAGAATTCGCGCAAACCAGGGTCATAGCGTCGACGTCGATCTCGCATTGAACCCGGTTGAACCGCCTGCCGCTCTATTTCACGGCACGTCTCTGACGAACTGGCAGTCGATCGAGCGCGAAGGCTTGAAGAAGATGCAGCGACACCACGTTCATCTCTCAGCGGATGTCGACACGGCTAAAATCGTCGCAAGGCGTCGCAAGGGTGAATACATCATCCTGCGTGTCGACGCGGCCCGCATGTTTTCAGAGGGTCATTCTTTCTTTGTCTCCGACAATGGAGTATGGCTCGCCGAAAGCGTTCCAGTTCAATATCTTTCGCCAGACGCAGGGACCCCATGAAATCAGCTGTCGTTCAACTTCCGGGCCTCAACCGCGACCGCGACATGATCGCAGCCTTGGCCAAAATCTCCGGCCAGCAGCCGGTGACGATCTGGCAGACGGAAACCGAGATCCCCGATGTCGACCTGATCGTCATCCCCGGCGGCTTTTCTTATGGCGATTACCTGCGCTGCGGCGCGATCGCTGCCCGCATGCCGGTCATGCAGGCAATCATCGACAAGGCTGCGAAGGGCGTGAAGGTGCTCGGCGTCTGCAACGGCTTCCAGATCCTCGTCGAGGCCGGCCTGCTGCCCGGCGCGCTGATGCGCAATTCCTCGCTGAAATTCGTCTGCCGCGAAATCAAGCTCGAAGTCGTCAATGCCGAGACGGATTTCACCCGCGCTTATGCGCAGGGCCAAGTCATCCGCTGCCCGGTCGCCCATCATGACGGCAATTATTTCGCCGACGAAGCGACGCTGGCTGCGATCGAAGGCAATGGCCAGGTGGTATTCCGTTATGCCGAGGGCACCAATCCGAACGGCTCGATCAACGATATCGCCGCAGTGATGAACGAAAAGGGCAACGTGCTCGGCATGATGCCGCATCCAGAGAACCTGATCGAAGCCGCCCATGGCGGTTCGGACGGCCGCGGCCTCTTTGCTTCGGCGCTCGACGTCATCGCCGCCTGAGACCTGCACGTTGCCCCGCGCGTAGCGGTTTTGGGCAACTGCATGCACCCGAAAATCCTTCCGTCCGGATCTGGAGCAAGATTGATGCGCCCTCGCCTCGCAAACGCCGCCCTGTTGACCGCTCTCGCAGCCATGGTCGCAGCCTGCCAGACGCCGGCACCGACGACAGGCCCGAACCGTGGCGCGCTGCCGACGATGGAACGCGTGGCGCTCGGCGCCAATGCCTGCTGGTTCAAGTCGGGCGATCCGGCTTTTGCCGCCTATAAGCTCGCACCGGAACTCAATTCCTTTTCCGGCCGGCCGCGCATCCTGGTCGTCCACAAGGGCAGCCCGGAAAGCCGGCCGCTGCTCGTCGTGCAGGCTGAGGGAAGCCCCTCGCGTCTCCAGGCCTTCGGGCCGATGATGCAGGAGCCGGTAGCCGGCCGCATCGCCGCCGACGTCAATCGCTGGTCGGCAGGCAACAAGGCCTGCAGCTAGAGCCTTTCCGGGTTAGCTTGCAGCATTCTGTTGGCTCAAACGGAGTCGGATGGTCGACCGGCCGGCGCGCGTCGTAGCCCGGCTCTACGGCCAAGCCGGCCGGTCGATCAGCCGGCCCGTTTCAGCCAACCCTCCCGCAGATTTGCCAGGCAAATCTGCAAGACTTTAGAATCGCCGGACGCACTTATCGCTTCGCATAGCGAAGCGGTGCGGCCGGTGGGCCAGGCATCTTTCCGCCAGGGCAAAGGCGATCGGCTCGGACGTACCAAGAGGTATGCCCTTCGCCAATCGCCTTTGCCCTGACGAAAACCTGCTCCGGCAGAATGCTGCAATCTAACCCGGAAAGGCTCTAATCGCCCCGTTCAGTTCCGAAAGCATGATCCGTTCGGAAAGCATCTTCAGTCCCAGAAGAACGACTTGCTGACTTCGCGCGCCGCATCGGACTGCGACACGCCGATATCCTTGAGCTCGTTCGCCGTCAGGTTTCTCAGCGCACGCCGGCCTTCCCGCTTCTGATGCCAGAGAAGAGTGGCCGCCCAGATCCGGCCGAGCCGCGTCGTCGCCTCAGCGGGCACGTCGGGGAGAATGATCTGTCTCCTGTCCTCATAGGAGACAATCGGTACAATCGGCATTTTGATCTCGGGTAAGGCAGACATTCCAGGAATCCTCACGGCTTGTCGTTGGAATTGACTCATACGCTTGACCGATACAATGTGCCAATATATACAATTGTCACCATGACAAATTGGCTTCCCGATATTTCCCGCGGTTCCGGGCCGGTCTATCTCCGGCTCGCCGACAGCATTGAATCCGCAATATCAAGCGGCGCCCTGCCCGCCGGCAGCAAGCTGCCGCCGCAGCGCAATCTTGCCTATGATATCGGCGTGACAATCGGCACGATCGGCCGCGCCTATGCGCTGGTGCATGAGCGGGGCCTGGTCGCCGGCGAAGTGGGGCGCGGCACCTATGTGCTGAACCGCTCCGAAACGCCGCCCGGCGAGCAGATCGATCCGCTGACCGTCTCGCTCGGCGGCACCCGCGTCCAGGATGCACCTGCCAACAAGATCCGTTTTGACACGACGGCCGCGCCCGATCTCGGTCAGGGCAAGGTCATAGCGGGCATCCTCGCCGAGATCGGCGAACAGCATCTGTCCGAAATTTCCTCCTATTCCCGGAGTTTCCCGCGCAACTGGTTCGAGGCCGGCCGCCTCTGGCTTGCCCGCAGCGGCTGGACGCCGGAGGTCGAGAACGTCGTGCCGACGCTCGGCGCCCATGCGGCGGCGATATCAGTGATCTCGGCCGTCTCGGCGCCGGGCGACAAGATCGTCTTCGAGGACCTCACCTACACGCAGGTCAGCCGCAGTGCTCGCCTGCTCGGCAGGCGCACGCTGACGGTCGATTCCGATGAGCTCGGCGTGATTCCCGAGGATTTCGAGCGGCTCTGTCAGCAGCAGCATCCGAAGATCGCCTTCCTGATGCCGACCGTCCACAATCCGACGCTGGCGATCATGCCCTATGAGCGACGGGTGGCAATCGCTGCAATCGCTCGGAAGCACGGCGTCTGGCTGATCGAGGACGATCTCTACGGCGGCATGGCCGATGACGACACGCCGCTGCTCGCCTCGATTGCGCCCGATCGCACCTTTCTTGTCAACGGCCTGTCGAAATCGGTCGCCGCCGGTGTGCGCGGCGGCTGGGTCGCCTGCCCGCCGCATTTTGCCCAGCGCATCAAGGTGACGCACAGGATGATCACCGGCGGCCTGCCCTTCATCCTGGCAGAGACCTGCGCACGTCTCGTCGAAAGCGGCACGGCGCACGAAATCCGCAAGGCAAGCGTCGAGGAACTCTCCCGGCGTGTCCGGCTCGTCCGCGAGCAGTTGCAGGGCTTCGATTTCGAATCGCACCCGCATGCGCCGTTCCTCTGGCTGAAACTGCCCGAACCCTGGATGTCCGGCACCTTCAAGAACGCCGCCTATCGCGACGGCGTGCTCGTCGACGACGAGGATGAGTTCAAGGCAGCCCGCGGCGAGAAAACCTATCACCGCGTCCGCATCGGTTTTTCCTCGCCGAAGACAGGGCAGGAACTCATTTCGGGCCTGATGATCCTGCGCCGCCTGCTGGAAAATGGCGGCTCCGCCTATGACGGTGAAATATGACGTGTTGCAAATCGACGCCATAAATCGGAAAAAACGCCGAAGCTTCTTCGAGGTGCTTTAGCGACTCGACGTCCATGTTACGCCTTTGTTGTTCCCGTCTGACGCGAATCAAAGGACAGCAAATGAGGCTCGATTACGGAAGGATCGCGTTGCGTTTTTTGGGCATGGCATCCGTGGCAGCGACAGCCGCGGGTTCGGCAACGGCCGGCGAGCAGATATTCGATGAATTGCGCTTCGGCGTCTCGACCTCGGTACAATCGGGCCATTCCAGGGAAGACGGCGTCTTTCCCGAGATTACCGCTCTCTTCGATCCCTTCGGCTACGACGCGGCGGTCGGCTGGCAGCAGCTGCTGCATCCCCGTATCCATCTCGGCACGTCGATCGGCACGTCAGGCGAGGCCACCCAATTCTTCACCGGCTTCACCTGGACGGTCGATTTCAACGAAAAGCTCTTTACCGAAGCCGGATTCGGCGGCGTCATCCATACCGGCGATCTCGAGGGCGACAGTGACGGTCCGGAACTCGGCTGTCGCGTCCTCTTCCACGAATATCTGGGCGCCGGCTACCGTTTCACCCGCAATTGGAACGTGATGGCCCAGATTGCCCACTCCTCGCATGCCAATCTCTGCGACGGCCCGAACGACGGCATGACCCGCGCCGGCCTGCAGATCGGCTATAAGTTCTGAGTGGTTGCCGCCTTTGTGAAGAAAGCCTGCCCGCCCTCTGTTGACGGCGGGCTTTTTTTCTGTCGCGCGCCGCCGCTACATAAGCTAAAGACAGCGCAAAACGCGCCAGGGACTTTCCGCTCATGACCATTCCAAACACCATCCCGATCACGCCGGAACTCATTGCAGGCCATGGCCTGAAGCCGGACGAGTACCAGCGTATTCTAGATCTGATCGGCCGCGAACCGACCTTCACCGAGCTCGGCATCTTCTCGGCCATGTGGAACGAGCACTGCTCCTACAAATCCTCGAAGAAATGGCTGCGCACGCTGCCGACCAAGGGGCCGCGCGTCATCCAGGGTCCGGGCGAAAACGCCGGCGTCGTCGACATCGATGACGGCGATTGCGTCGTCTTCAAGATGGAGAGCCACAACCACCCCTCCTATATCGAGCCTTATCAAGGTGCGGCGACCGGCGTCGGCGGCATCCTGCGTGATGTCTTCACCATGGGGGCACGCCCGATCGCCGCGATGAACGCGCTGCGCTTCGGCGAGCCGGATCATCCCAAGACCCGTCATCTCGTCTCCGGCGTCGTCTCCGGCGTCGGCGGCTACGGCAATTCCTTCGGCGTGCCGACGGTTGGCGGTGAAGTTGAGTTCGACGCCCGCTACAACGGCAACATCCTCGTCAACGCCTTTGCCGCCGGCATTGCGAAATCCAACGCCATCTTCCTGTCTGAAGCCAAGGGCGTCGGCTTGCCTGTCGTCTATCTCGGCGCCAAGACCGGCCGCGACGGCGTCGGCGGCGCGACGATGGCCTCGGCCGAATTCGACGAATCGATCGAGGAGAAGCGCCCGACCGTTCAGGTCGGCGACCCCTTCACCGAAAAGTGCCTGCTGGAAGCCTGCCTGGAATTGATGAAGACCGGCGCCGTCATCGCCATCCAGGACATGGGTGCGGCCGGCCTCACCTGCTCGGCCGTCGAAATGGGCGCCAAGGGCGATCTCGGCATCCTGCTCGAGCTCGACAAGGTGCCGGTTCGCGAAGAGAGGATGACGGCCTACGAAATGATGCTGTCGGAAAGCCAGGAGCGCATGCTCATGGTGCTGCAGCCGGAGAAGGAAGACGAAGCCAAGGCGATCTTCGTCAAGTGGGGCCTCGATTTCGCCATCGTCGGCAAGACAACCGACGACCTGCGCTTCCGCGTCATGCACCAGGGTGAGGAAGTCGCCAACCTGCCGATCAAGGATCTCGGCGACCAGGCGCCGGAATATGATCGCCCCTGGCGCGAATCCGGCAAGCAGGCTCCCCTGCCCGCCAATCTCGTCGCGGCACCTCAGGATTACGGCCAGGCGCTGCTGCAGCTCGTCGGTTCCGCCAACCAGTCGAGCCGCCGCTGGGTGTATGAACAATATGACACGCTCATCCAGGGCAATTCGCTGCAGCTTCCGGGCGGCGATGCCGGCGTCGTGCGCGTCGACGGCCATCCGAGCAAGGCGCTCGCCTTCTCCTCCGACGTCACCCCGCGTTATGTCGAAGCCGATCCCTTCGAAGGCGGCAAGCAGGCGGTCGCCGAATGCTGGCGCAACATCACCGCGACAGGCGCCGAGCCGCTCGCCGCCACCGACAATCTCAATTTCGGCAATCCTGAAAAGCCCGAGATCATGGGCCAGTTCGTCGAGGCAGTGAAGGGCATCGGCGAAGCCTGCCGCGCACTCGATTTCCCGATCGTCTCCGGCAACGTCTCGCTCTACAACGAGACCAACGGCGTCGCCATCCTGCCCACCCCGACGATCGCAGGCGTCGGCCTGTTGCCGGATTGGAGCCAGATGGCCCGCATCGGCACCGCCAACGACGGCGACAAGGTGATCATGATCGGCGTCGACGGCAGCCATCTCGGCCAGTCCGTCTATGTCAGAGACGTGCTTGCCAGCCGCGAAGGTCCCGCACCCGAGGTGGATCTGTTCGCCGAGCGCCGCAATGGCGATTTCGTCCGCTCCGTCATCCGCAACGGCCAGGCGACCGCCTGCCACGACATTTCTTCGGGCGGTCTTGCCGTGGCGCTCGCCGAAATGGCGATGGCCTCAGGCAAGGGTCTCGTCATCGATCTCGGCGAAGCCAAGGGCGCGCCGCATGCGCTGCTCTTCGGCGAGGATCAAGCGCGCTACGTGCTGACGGTGCCTGCGGACGTCGCAAATTTCGTTTGCGCCAATGCCGAAGGCGCCGGCGTCCCCTTCCGCCGTCTCGGCACGGTCGGAGGAACGGCGCTCCTCGTCGGCGATCTCATCTCGCTGCCGATTCAGCAATTGCGCGATGCCCATGAATCGTGGTTCCCTGATTTCATGGAAGGCCGCGGCGAACTGGCTGCGGAATGATGCGCAAGGAGTAACGATCATGGCCATGAAACCCGGCGATATCGAAGACATGATCAAGGCTGGGATTCCCGGTGCCAAGGTGACGATCCGCGATCTGGCGGGAGACGGCGATCATTACGCCGCCGAAGTCGTCGCCGAAGCCTTTCGCGGCAAGAGCCGCGTGCAGCAGCACCAGATGGTCTACGAGGCGCTGAAGGGCAATATGGGCGGCATACTGCACGCGTTGGCGCTGCAGACCTCCGCACCGGAATAGAGCCCGACGCGATCCGGATAAACGGTGCCCGGCCCTCAGCCGGGCATTCTCTTTTCGTCGGGATCGGCAAAGACCGAGGCCGGCATTGGCCCCGATGTCAAAAGCGTGAAATCGAAGGATGCCTGCAGATCAGGCCCCAGCACATATTGCCGGTGGACGCGCAGCTGGTCCTTGCGGATCTTGCGATAGTGCTCGGGCGTCAGCATCTGCTTGACGCGGATCAGGATCATCTTCGCCGGAGGTGCATCCGCATGGCCGGAAACGGCGACGACCGGCACCTTGTAGAAATTGATCGAATCCGTCAGGCACTGCACGTCGAGCCAGGAAATCTCAGGACAGCGCGCGATCAACCCGACGCGGGCGCGCAGCTGCGTCGCCGACGATAGCAGCGCACATTGCAGGATGGCGCTGCCGAGTGTGGCAAACACCACCCGCTTGCCTTTGAAGATCTCCGGCTCCCGTTCCAGCAATATGCCGATGACATGGGCGGCAACACTCGATCCCATGCTGTGCGAAGAAATCACATATTCGTCCGCCTCGTCGTCAAGTGCTGCGCGCACGGCAGCGGCCCGGTCTTCCAGCCAGTCGTTGAAATCTGTCCGGTCCATGCGGCCGAGCGCCACGGCCATTACCCAATCGGCGAAGAGATGCAGCGTATGGAAGCGTTCGGAAAACGGCAGGAAGGCGAAGATGAAGAAACAAAGCGCCAGCGGTCCGCTCCAGAGCATGTGCCACGGCGAAAAGCCGAAACCATAGGGCATGATGGCGATTTGCGCCGTCAGCGCGATCGCCAGCGCGGTCAGCAGGAACGGGAAGAGGAAGAACAGACCGAAGCGCCAGGCGTGGCGAAAATATCCCCGCATCCCGCCTTCGAGCATGATCTCGGCGCAGCTTCGGAAACCTGCCATAATCTGGCTCAGCGTGTTGCCCCCGCGCAGCCTGGTTACCAGCGTATCGTGATCGACCATGTGGATCCGGCTCTTCGTCTGCCAGCTGGGGAAACCGGTCCCTTCCCCGGCCGCCGCTTTGTCGGCATCCCGTCCGCCCGTCGTGACCACGAAACTGAGGGGATCACTTCCCGCCTCCGGCGCACCCGTTTCAAGCGAATAGCCCCAAACGGCGGCACTCTGCCTGGCCGAACGCTCGTAGCGTGCCCTATGGGCAACGCCGTCGAGCGGCTCGAAGCCCGTGAAATGCAGGACGACCCGCTTCTCGATCAGTTTCATTCCACTCTTCCGGCCGGCGAATGGCCGGCATGTTGCTGCGATCCGGCTGCTGCGCCGCTGATAGGGACAAAAAAGCAGCTATGGTCTCGAAGCCGTCTTGCTAACCGAACTCTTCCGGAATTCAATAGCGTCCATGTCGTTTCCATCACGAACGGAGGGGTTTTGTGGCCGACCTAGTCAAAGAATTGATATCAGGCGTCGTCGACAGCGTGCTGAAGGAGATCCTGAAAAAGACCACCGGCCGCGTCGCGACGAAGCGCAGGAGGCGTAAGACACGACCCGCCGCGACGACGAAGGTTGCGCGCAAGACGACCTCGGCCAAGGCTAAGCCCGCCCGCAAACAGGTCAGCAAGCGCCGCACCGCCGCTGGCCGCAGCCGCCAGCGACGCAGCTAAGGCACGATCAAATGTGAGCGGCTTCGGACGAATAGCGGCGCTCTTGAGGGCATAAACCGATGATGCGCATGTTGAAAATCATTCTTGCGGCCGTCGTCGCGATCTGTCTCATCGCGGCTGCCGGCGTCTACGCCCTGTCGGAGATGCGCCTTTCCAGGACCTACGACGTCGCGGTTGCCGATTTCACCGTCAAGACGACGCCGCCTGCCGAGGAAGCCGAACGCCGCGCGCGCACGCTGATGTGTGGCGGCTGTCATCACGATGCCGGCAACGTGCTCATCGACGAACCGGGCGTCGGCCGCATCGTCGCGCCGAACCTGACCCGCTTCGTGCCCATGTACAGCGATGCTGAACTCGTGCGCCTCATCCGCCATGGCGTCAAGAAGGACGGTACCGGCGCCTTCATCATGCCGGCAAGCAACTTCGCCAATATCACCGATGACGATATGGCGGCGATCATTGCGTGGATGCGCAGTTTGAAGTACCTTCCCGATGCGGTGGCCGGAACGACTCAATGGGGACCGCTCGGGCGAATCGGCCTGGCGCTCGACAAGATCCCCTTCGAGGCCGATCTGGTGCCTGCCGTGGGCACCCCTGCCGCGACGCGTCCGGCCGATATCGGCGAATACGCCTTCAGGACCGATTGCAGCCACTGTCATAATCTCGATACGGCAAAGCAGTCGGAAGCCTTCCTGGCGCCGGCGCTTAAGCCCCTGGCGCAATCCTATTCGGCTGCCGATTTCAGGACGCTGCTGCGCACCGGCAAGGGTGTCGGCAACCGCGATCTCGGCGTGATGACACAGGTTTCCCAATGGGATTTCAGCCATTTCACCGATGTCGAAATCGAACAGATTCAGACCTATCTCGCCAATCGACCGTAACGCGACGGCAACAACCCGGCAACGGCCTGCGCGAATTGGTCTTTTTTTGGTTCGGGCGGCTGGAATTCCTGCCGTCGCATGCTATCTAAAGGCAACGATTGAAACGGCGGGCCTTTAACCCGCCTGTTGAAAGGATCAGGTCCTATGAGCGGCATTCACGAATTCATCGACAACGAAATCAAGAGCAACGACGTCGTCCTCTTCATGAAGGGCACGCCGCAGTTTCCGCAGTGCGGTTTCTCCGGGCAGGTCGTGCAGATTCTCGATTACATCGGCGTCGACTACAAGGGCGTCAACGTGCTTGCCGATTCGGAAATCCGCCAGGGCATCAAGGAATACTCCAACTGGCCGACAATCCCGCAGCTTTACATAAAGGGCGAATTCGTCGGCGGCTGTGACATCGTCCGGGAAATGTTCCAGGCTGGTGAGCTGCAGCAGCACCTCCAGGAAAACGGCATCACCGTGCGCGGCGCCGCCTGACCGGTCACCGGACGTCCGCCCGGTTTCCAAATCTGTTTCTTGAGTTCGAGGCGCTGCGGCTAGCAGCGCCTTGACCTGTTTATGGGAATTTCATTGTGACAGATTCATCACAAGCCGTGTCCGCGGGCCGCCTGCCCATGGGCAAGCGAGAATTCATCGCGCTTGCTGCCTTCCTGATGGCCGTCAATTCGCTGGCGATCGATATCATGCTGCCGGCCTTGCAGCAGATCGGCGCGAGCCTCGGCGTCGAGAGCGAAAATCATCGTCAGTTCGTCGTCTCCACCTACCTGCTCGGCTTCGGCTGCGCCCAGTTGTTTTACGGTCCGCTCTCCGACCGTTTCGGCCGCCGCACGCCGCTTCTGATCGGCCTCGTCATCTATATCCTGTCCGCCATCAGTATCGTCTTCGTTCCGTCCTTTGCTGGCTTGCTCGCCCTGCGTTTCATCCAGGGCGTCGGCTCCGCCGCAACCCGCGTCATCACCGTCTCCGTCGTTCGCGATATCTATGGCGGCCGGCAGATGGCCGAAGTCATGTCGCTGATCATGATGGTTTTCATGATCGTGCCAGTGATTGCGCCCGGCACCGGTCAGATCGTCATGTTCTTCGGTAACTGGCACCTGATCTTCCTGTTCATCGCCGCGATGGCGACTGCTATCGCCGTCTGGGCCTATCTCCGTCTGCCGGAAACCCTGCATCCCGGCAATGTCCGCCCCTTTACCGCCCGCTCGATCTTCGGAGCCTTCAAGCTGGTGCTGACCAATCGCGTGGCGCTGTGCTACACCATCGCCAGCACCTTCATCTTCGGCGCCCTGTTCGGCTTCATCAATTCCGCCCAGCAGGTCTATGTCGGCATCTACGATCTCGGCGTCTATTTTCCCTTCGCCTTCGCCGGCGTGGCGATCTTCATGTCTTTGTCGTCCTTCTTCAATTCCCGCTTCGTCGGCAAGCTCGGCATGCGCCGCCTGTCGCACGGCTCGCTGCTCGGCTTCATTGCCATCAACACCATCTGGCTGATCGTCCAGATGGCCAGCACCGAGCCGATGCCGTTTGCCCTGTTCATCTCCTTCTTCGGCCTTGCCATGTTCCAGTTTGGCTGGATCGGCTCGAACTTCAATTCGCTCGCCATGGAACCGCTCGGCCACGTCGCCGGCACCGCCTCCTCCGTCCTCGGCTTCATGAGCACGGTCGGCGGCGCCATCATCGGCGCCGGCATCGGCCAGGCCTTCGACGGCACGGCACTGCCGATGGTCGCCGGTTATTTCGCCGTGTCGATCGTCGGCCTGGTCTTCGTGCTGATCGCCGAGAAGGGCCGCCTCTTCCAATCGCAGAACCCAGCCGTCTGAACGGCCGGCCTCATTCGCATCCGGGATTTCACCACATGACGCCGCCGCATAAACCGCACCAGGAAAACCAAGGCTCTCGCCGCATCGGCATGGGCTTTGGCGAATTCGTCGTCACCATCGCCATCATGACCGCCAGCGTCGCCATGGCGATCGACAGCATGCTGCCGGCATTGCCCAATATCGGCCATTCCCTCGGCGTCACCAATACCAACGACGCGCAGCTGATCATCGGCGTGTTCTTCTTAGGCTTCGGCGTCTCACAGATATTCTTCGGCAGCCTTTCGGATACGTTCGGCCGCCGCAACATCCTGCTCGGCGGCCTGGCCTGCTATATTGTCGGAATGTTTGCCGCCGCAGCGACCGGCAGTTTCGAAATGCTGCTCGTCATGCGTTTCGTCCAGGGCATCGGCGGTGCGGCCGTGCGCATCACCACCATGGCCATCGTCCGCGACTGCTTCGGCGGCCGCGAAATGGCGCGCGTCATGTCTTATGTCATGATCGTCTTCATGATCGTGCCGATCGTTGCGCCTTCCGTCGGCCAGCTCATCATCCTCTATGCCAACTGGCACTGGATCTTCATCCTGCTCGGCATCATCGCCGCCATCCTGTTCGTCTGGGCTCTTCTGCGGTTGAAGGAATCGCTGCCGCCGGAAGAGCGGCTGCCGCTGTCGGTTGCCTCTGTCGGGGATGGCTTCAAGACCGTGCTCACGAACCGTATCACCTGCGGCTACATGATCGGCCTCACCATGTTCACCGGCGTCATCAGCGCCTATGTGATCTCGGTGCAGCAGGTCTTCGGTGAAGTCTATGGCCTTGGCGACTGGTTGCCGATCGCCTTTGCGGCCACCGCAGGCGGCATCGCCGTCGCCAATTTCGCCAACGGCTTCTTCGTGCGCAAATTCGGCATGCGCCGCATCTCGCACGCCGCCCTGCTGATTTTCACGGCACTGTCGGCTGTCGGCTTCTTCTATTCGCTGGCCGGCAAGCCGGATTTCGCCATCGCCTACGGCATCTTCACCATCGTGCTGATGATGTTTGCCCTGATCGCCACTAATTTCACCGCCATCAGCCTCGAGCCGATGGGCAATCTCGCGGGCACGGCCACCGCCATCACCGGTTTCGTCTCGACGACCTTCGGCGCCATCCTCGGCGGCCTGGTCGGTCAGATGTTCAACGGCACGGTGCAGCCGCTCTTCGGCGGCTTCGCGCTCTTCGGCGCGGTGACGATCGCAGCCACCCTTTGGGCGGAGAACGGCAAGCTCTTCACCCACCCCGGCGACAGCCCGCAGCTCGATCCGGGTGCGGCCCACTTTTGAAGTGCGAGCTGCTGGGTGGTTCGGTCCCGGCGGCATTGCATTTAAATAACAAACTCGGCACGTTCCTAAATCTGGATGCCCTTGGAACAAGGAGCTCAGTTTTGGATGTAGAATATCAACATCTCCCCCCGCCATTGCAGGGTGGGATATTTCAAGCCAAAACAAATACCGCCACTGGCGTTGTGGTACTCGGCGGCTCCAGTGGTCGGGTCGATGTGGCCCGTGCCAGGTTGTTTGCCAGCCAAGGGGCAACGGTAATCGCGCTTCGGTGGTTCGGCGGCGAAGGCCAGGTGCCAGGTATTTGCGAGGTGCCGCTGGAAATCTTCTTCGCCGCCACCGATTATTTGATGGAGCTCGGCTGCAGACGTATCGTCTTGGTGGGGACATCGAAAGGCGCCGAAGCCGCGCTGCTCACGGCGGTACATGATCCACGCATCAGCGCCGTCATCGCAATGAGCCCTTCTTCGGTCGTATGGGGAAATATTGGTCCGGGGCTTGACGGCATCAGCTGGCCGGAACGCTCATCCTGGACGTTGCGAGGGACACCGCTTCCCTTTGTATCGTCCGACCCTGAATGGGTGCAGGAATACCGAGACGGGCTCGTTGCCTACCGGGGCCTGTTCGAACGATGTCTTCAAGTGCACGAGTCTGAGATCGAACTAGCAACTATCCCTTTGGAGAAAACAACTGCCGAAATTCTGCTTGTGGCAGGAGGCGATGATGCGCTTTGGCCGTCAGACGAATTTGCCGCAGCAATTGTTCGCCGGCGCGCATCTTCGGGCCTACTCACCCAGCTTGTGTTGGGAGAAGATGCGGGCCATCGCATTTTGCTGCCGGGTGAAACGACTCCCCGATCATCGCTGCGTGCTCACGGTGGAAGTGAGACAGCCGACGCCAAATTGGGACGACTGGCGTGGGAGTACATTCTCGCTGCCCTATAACGGGATAGCAGTAGTCATTTGATTGATGGTTCAAGCCATCGGATTGGCGCGGCAGTGCGCGAAGGGCATCCTCTATGGACGACCGAATTCTGATCAGGTCTTACGCGCCCGGCGACGTGGACGCGACGATTGAAATTTTTCTGCGTGCGATTCGAGAGGTCTCGTCGAAAGACTACTCACCCGCACAGATCCAGGCTTGGGCAAAGGTGGAAGATCGCGGACTATGGGCAGAGCGAAGGATAAGCAGGCCTGCCTGGATCGCAGAATTTGACGGACAGCCTGTTGGGTTTTCCGACCTGACCGGCGACGGGTGCCTGGACATGATGTTTGTGCATCCCGAATTTCAAGGGCTTGGAATAGCAAGCCGGCTGTTGAGTAGGATCGAGGACGAAGCTCTGAAACTGGGGTTCAGCCGAATTTATACCGAAGCCAGCCGAACTGCCCGGCCGTTTTTTGCGCGAAAAGGCTTCCGCGTCATAACGAAGCAAATCGTCGAGAAACGTGGGCAAAGCCTGGAAAACTTTCTCATGGAAAAGTTCTACGGATAACAGGCGGCAGTCGGACCGCTTTTCAGACCGTGAAAACCTCACGCCGTAGCACGTTCCACGAGGCCTTGTCGGGCGCAATCAGCAGACCGCCGTCGAGGTGATGCGGCTGGTAGGGCGAGCCGTCGAAGCGCGCCGCATAGGCACCGGCCTCCTGCGAGATCAGCGTGCCGGCAAGATGATCCCAGGGCATCAGCTTGTTGTACATCAGGTAATGCACATGGCCGCCGGCAAAGGTGCGGTATTCTTGGGCCGCGCAGCGGTAATTGGTGAGGAAACGCACCTTGGCCAGATTGCCGAGAATCTCCGCCCGCTTCTCCTGCGGCAGGTAGCCGGTCGAGGCCATGCCGACCATCTGGTCGAGCGCAACCGGCTCTGCAACCGCGAGCCGCTGCGCTTCGCCGTCCGGCCGGCGCAGCCAGGCGCCGCCGCCCTTTTCCGCCATCACCCAGTCGTCGCCCATCGGATCGTAGATGATACCGGCAACCGTCTCGCCGGCCGAGACGACAGAGGCCATGACGCCGAAAGCCGGAATACCGGAGGCGAAGTTGAACGTACCGTCGACCGGATCGACGACGATCGCGAGACCGGCATCTTCGAGCCCGTAGAGCAAATCAGGCGCGGCCGCGACCGATTCCTCGCCGAGGAACAGCGCACTCGGCCAGAGCCGCTGAGCTTCCGCCTTGATCATCCGCTCGGCCTGTTCATCCGCCTCGGTGACGAGATCGGTCGCCTCGCTCTTCGCGCGCACGTCGCCCTGGCCGAGCCGGCGGAAGCGCGGCAGGATCTCCGCCTTCGCCGCGCGGCGCAGCAGATCGGCAAGAACGGTCACGTCAACGGTCGAAGTCATGTCAAATCCTTTCGGTCCGGCCTTTCGGGAAGGGTCCCACATCAAATGCCGACGATCTCACGTCGGATCAGCTGCCAGCTTTCCCGATCGGGTGCGGAGATGATGCCGCCCGTCGTCTCGCCGGGGCGATAGGGTGTGCCGTCGAATTTCGCCGTATGGCCGCCGGCCTCCTGATGCGCGAGCACGCCGGCCAGGTGGTCCCAGGGCATCAGCTTCGCATGGCCGATGAAGTGCATTTTGCCGGAAGCGACCATCCAATATTCGTAGGCCGAGCAATTGAAGGAGAAGGTCATCCGGATCTTCGCCATGTTGGCGCAGATGCGCGCGCGATCCGGGTCGTCCATGTGGCCCCATGAGAGGCCGCCGACCATCTGGTTCAGGCTAGCAGGCTCGGCCACCTTCAGCTTTGTCGACTGCCCGTCCCGGCGCGTCAGCAACGTGCCGGCACCCTTGATCGCCGTCACGGTGTCGCCGAGAACGGGATCGTGAATGATGCCGGCGACCGTTTCGCCCCTGACCGTCACCGCCAGCATCGTCCCGAAGACGGGAAGCCCGGCGGCAAAATTGAACGTCCCGTCGACAGGGTCGATGACGAAGGCAAGCTCGGCATCGGCAAGGGCCGGCACGACGGATCGATCGGCATCATAAGCCTCTTCGCCAACGATGAGGGCTTGAGGAAAGCGCTCCCTTAGCGCCGCGGTGATCCTGTGTTCGGCAAGTAGATCCGCCTGTGTCACCAGATCGATTGCCGAAGTCTTTTCCGAAACATCGGCATCGCCGAGATTGCGGAAACGCGGCATGATATCGGCACGCGCCGCCTCCCGGATGCAATCACCGAGAAAGAGAATGTCCTTGTCAGAAATAGTCATGCGAAATCCTGTCCGTCATACATGAGCCGCCTGCTTAGCCGGTCATTCATGACGGGTCGGTGACAGCAAGGGTGGAAAAGTCGAAGAGTTTCGGATCGAGCAGATGTGAAGGGTTCACATGCGAAAGCGCCCGCAGCATCGTGTCCTTGCGTCCCGGCATGCGCCGTTCGATATCGGAGAGCATATCCTTCATCGCATTGCGCTGCAGCCCGTCCTGCGAGCCGCACAGATCGCAGGGGATGATCGGAAACTGCATCGCGACAGCGAATTTCGCGAGGTCTTCCTCAGCGGCATAGGCAAGCGGCCGGAGCACCATCAGGTCGCCCTCGTCGTTCAGAAGCTTGGCCGGCATCGAGGCGAGCCGCCCGCCATGGAAGAAATTCATGAAGAAGGTTTCGAGAATGTCTTCGCGGTGGTGACCGAGCACCAGCGCATCGCAGCCCTCTTCCCGCGCGACGCGGTAGAGATTGCCGCGCCGCAGCCGCGAACAGAGTGAGCAGTAGGTGGCGCCTTCCGGCACCTTCTCCTTCACGATCGAATAGGTATCGCGATACTCGATCCGATGCCGAACGCCGATCTTTTTCAGATAATCCGGCAGCACGTGCTTCGGGAAATTCGGCTGTCCCTGATCGAGATTGCAGGCGATGAGCTCCACCGGCAGCAAGCCGCGCCATTTGAGATCGAGCAGCAAGGCCAGCAGCCCGTAGGAATCCTTGCCGCCGGAAAGGCCGACCAGCCAGCGCTTCTGGCCCTTCAGCATGTCGAAATCGTCGAAGGCCTGGCGCACCTGCCGCAGCAAGCGCTTGCGCAGCTTGTTGAAGGAGACGGAACGCGGCGCATCGGCACACAGCGCATGGCCGCCGGTGTCGGCCTCGCCACTCTCCAACTCATCGGCGATATTGGCTGCGATATTCATTGCTTCGTCCTACAGAAATTCCACACTTGCTCTAGCAGAAACCCGTCTGGCAACACAGCGTCAATCGCCGAAAACCGACCAGCCGGTGCGGGCCGCGAGCATTTCCAGCGCCGCGGCGCCGAGTTGCGAATTACCGACCTTGTTCAGCCCCGGCGACCACACCGCGATCGAAGCAATGCCGGGCGCCACAGCGAAGATGCCGCCGCCGACACCGCTCTTGCCGGGCAGGCCGACATGATAGGCGAAGTCACCCGAGCCATCGTAATGGCCGCAGGTCAACATCAGCGCATTGATGCGCCGCGCCCGCTTCGGCGAGACCACCGAATGGCCGGTCGTCGGATTGCTGCCGCGCGCCGCCAGGAACAGCCCGGCGCGGGCGAGCTGCTCACAAGTCATCGACAGCGCGCATTGATGGAAATAAACGCCGAGCACATGATCGACGGGATGGTCGAGATTGCGATAGGCGCGCATGAAGTTGGCGAGCGCGAAATTGCGATAGCCCGTCTGCGTCTCCGAACGCGCCACCTTGTCGTCGATGGTGATCGACTCGTCATCGGCGAGATAACGCACGAAGCGCAGCAGCTCGCCGATTGCCTCGCGCGGCGCATGGCCGGCCATGACGACGTCGCTGACGGCGATCGCGCCGGCATTGATGAAGGGATTGCGCGGGATGCCGCTCTCGTGCTCGAGCTGGACGATCGAGTTGAAAGCCGATCCCGAGGGCTCGCGCCCGACCCGCTTCCACAGTCCCTCGCCGACCTTGCCGAGCGCCAGCGTCAGCATGAACACCTTCGATATGCTCTGGATCGAAAAGGCAGTATCGGCATCGCCGACACGGTAAACCTTGCCGTCGACGGTGACGATCGCCATGCCGAACTGCTTCGGATCGACCTTGGCGAGCTCGGGAATATAGTCCGCGACCTTGCCCTCGCCGATCCGCGGCTGGATATCGGCGTAGATGCTATCGAGGGTCGCCTGCAAATCTGCCATCGCTTCTCTCCAGATCGCAAAAAAGCCGCTCGAAAGAGCGGCTTTCCATATATCGGCGCATGCTGTTGTCTCGCAATCGGTTTCGACTGCGAGACGAAGGCATTAACGCGAATAGAATTCGACGACCAGATGCGGTTCCATGACGACCGGGAACGGAACGTCGCTGAGCGTCGGAACGCGGCCGAAGGTTGCGACCATCTTGTTGTGATCGACTTCGATATAGTCGGGAACGTCGCGCTCTGCGAGGCTGACGGCTTCCAGAACGGTCACCAGCTGCTTCGACTTTTCGCGAACTTCGATGACGTCGCCGGCCTTGCAACGGTAGGAACCGATGTTGACGCGAACGCCGTTGACGGTGACGTGGCCATGGTTGACGAACTGACGGGCAGCAAAGACCGTCGGGACGAACTTGGCGCGATAGACGATGGCGTCCAGACGCGATTCCAACAGGCCGATCAGGTTTTCAGAGGTGTCGCCCTTGCGGCGATCAGCTTCGGCGAAGATCGCGCGGAACTGCTTTTCGCGCAGGTCGCCGTAGTAGCCCTTGAGCTTCTGCTTGGCGCGCAGCTGCACACCGAAGTCCGAAAGCTTGCCCTTGCGGCGCTGGCCGTGCTGGCCCGGGCCGTATTCGCGGCGGTTCACCGGGGACTTCGGACGGCCCCAGATATTTTCGCCCATACGGCGGTCAATTTTGTACTTGGACGATTCGCGCTTGCTCATCGTATTTCCTTTCAAAGGTTTATGACGATTTGTTACCAAACCGCACGAAGGAAACACGCCCTCCTCTGATCTCTGCCGAGATCTGACAGGATGTTTCGGTTAGCGAACAGAAACGATCCACGGGACATGTCAAATGAAACACCGGGCATTGCTGCCCGGTGCTTGTGGCGGTCTTTAGAGGGCCGTCATGAAAATGTCAACAGCGGCACAGCCTGAACGCGCCACTATTCTGCCGCCAACGGCTGGTCGCCGCCTGTATCAGGCGCGTTGGCGTCGCCAGGTGCGGTCTGGCAGTTCATATCGGGAAAAGCGACGATGCGCTTGCCAGAGAAATCCGTGTGCACGACGACAATACCCTGCTCCTCGAAATAGCCAAGCAGGCGGCGGGCGCGGCGGGCGGAATGGGTGCCGTAGGCGCGGGCGATCCGGGCGTCCGACGGGCACGGTTCGCCGCAGACGGCGGCCTTGGCGAGCATCAGGAAGACACCCTGCAGATCGTCGGTGACGCCTGACGACAGCGACAGCGCCGTTGCCCAGGCATCGCTCGCGGCCGTTTCCGCATCAACGCCCGAGCGCGAGATCGCCACGCGCCGGCGGAAATCCGGCAGGGCGATCGGTGGTCCCGGCACACGGCGCATGCGCAGCCGCACGAGAAAATCCTGGTAAAGCACCGAATCGGTGCGGAAACCGGAGGTGGGATCGTCGAGGATTTCGGCAAGCACTCCGGCAAGGCGCTCCTCCCGCTCCTCGGCCGAGACCTCCACCTGGCTCGCCCTCGCCTCGGCAGGTGCGGCCGAGGCTGCCGGCGTCGAGCGCGAGAGTTCGGCGAGAATGTCGGTCGTCGGCCGCGGCGCCGGCGCAGCGCGGCGCATGGGCGGGCGCTGGAATTCTTCCGGATCGGGCGTGAAGATCAGGTCCTCGACATCCTGAGGCGCATCCGGCAGCGGCATCAGCTTCGGGCTGGACGAGCGCGCCGAAGTCTCCACCGCTCCGATCTGGATCGGCAGCGGCCGGCGCGACAGCGCCGGTCCGAGAGCGACGAAATTGCCACGCTTCAGGTCGCGGAACATCTCGGCCTGGCGCCGATCCATCCCGAGCAGGTCGGCGGCGCGCGCCATGTCGATATCGAGGAAGGTGCGGCCCATCAGGAAGTTCGAGGCCTCGGCGGCGACGTTCTTGGCGAGCTTGGCCAGCCGCTGCGTCGCGATCACGCCGGCAAGACCACGCTTGCGTCCGCGGCACATCAGGTTAGTCATCGCGCCAAGTGACATCTTGCGCGCATCTTCCGAGACATCGCCGCCGACCGACGGCGCAAACATCTGCGCCTCATCGACGACGACGAGAACCGGATACCAATATTCGCGATCGGCATCGAACATGCCATTGAGGAAAGCGGCGGCAGCGCGCATCTGCTGCTCGATATCGAGGCCTTCGAGCGTCAGCACACAGGAAACGCGATGCTGACGGATACGGTTGGCAATGCCCGCCAATTCCGCCTCGGTCCGTTCACCGTCGACGACGACATGGCCGAACCTGTCGCTGAGCGTGACGAAATCACCTTCAGGATCGATGATGACCTGCTGCACCCATTGCGCCGATTGCTCGAGCAGGCGGCGCAGCAGATGCGACTTGCCCGATCCGGAATTGCCCTGCACGAGCAGACGGGTCGCCAGCAGCTCCTCGATATCGAGCGTCGCCGGGCTGCCGGACGCCAATCCCATATCGATGCCAACCTGCAATGCTGATCCTCGCGGCGAAGAGACTCACATGAACGAAGCGCCATTCTTCCGAAACGGCATCGCCCCGTCTATCAAAGAATGCGCTATCTTTCAGGGCCGGATTTCGCCAACCCACAGGACAATTCCCGGCTCACCCGAGAAGAGGATCCATCGCCGCGATCCTACATTCCGTCGCCACGCTACGCCCGCAAGCCGAAGCCCTGCATCAGCCGCCGCGTGGCGAAATCCTGTTGGCCGGAGGTGAAGACCGCGAAGTCGAAATTGTCCGGGTGTACGGCATCGGCGACCAGCGGCACCAGCGTGCGGGCGCGGCGCGCGATCGCCTCGGCGGGGTCGAGCCAGTCGACCGGCCAGGGCGCAAGCCGGCGGAAGAGATTGGCCATGAAAGGATAATGTGTGCAGGCGAGCACGACGATATCGGTTTTCCGACCGTCCTTCTCGACGAAGCATTGGTCGATTTCGCCAAGCACGGCCTCGTCGGAGACGGCGTCACCACGAATATAAGCCTCCGCCATGCGCGCAAGGTTCTCCGAGCCGACGAGGCGGACGTGGCATTGCTGGGCGAAGGACTGGATGAGGTCGCGCGTATAGGCTCGCTTCACGGTGCCGGGAGTGGCGAGCACCGAGACCAGGCCCGACCGCGTGCGCTCCGCCGCCGGCTTGATTGCCGGCACGGTGCCGACGAAGGTCATCTGCGGAAAGGCGGCGCGCAGATCGGCACCAACAAGCGTGAAGGCTGTGTTGCAGGCGATGATGCAGACTTCGGGATCGTGATCCGCCAACAGTTTGCCGAAAAGTCCGATGATCCGCTCCTTCAGCGCCTGCTCCTCCCAGCCGCCATAGGGAAAGCCGGCATCGTCGGCGACATAGATGAAGCCGCGTTCCGGCATCAGCACGCGCGCCTCGCGCAAGACGGTCAGCCCGCCGATGCCGGAATCGAAGAGAAGAATAGGTTTCAGCTCACGCGTCGTCGCTGTCATCGGGCGGTGTTTCCTTGGCCGCTGGCGGGAACCGACCTCCGCGCGGGCTCTTGCGCGAGAAGCGGTCGAGGGAGGAGATGACGCCGCGCAACACGCTGATTTCCTGCTCCGTGAAAGCCCGGCGGGATAAGACAGCGCGCAGATTGTCGACCATTTTCGGCTTTTTCCCGGCAGGATGGAAATAACCGCGGGCATCGAGCGCCTCTTCCAACTGGTCGAACAGGCCGAAAAGCTGTTCCTTGGTCGAAGGCGTCTGCCCCATCGCCTGGAACGGCACGGCGCCGAGATCCTCCATGCCGGATTTCATCCATTCATAGGACATCAGCAGCACGGCCTGGGCAATGTTCAGCGAGGCAAAGGCGGGATTGACGGGAAAGGTGACGATTTCGTCGGCAAGCGCCACCTCCTCGTTGGTCAGCCCCCAGCGCTCGCGCCCGAAGAGGATGCCGGTGCCCTCGCCGGCGCGGAACCTCGCCCGCAGTGTCTCGGCGGCGATGACGGGCGAGCGCACCGGCTTGTAGCCGTCGCGCTCGCGCGCCGTCGTCGCATAGACAAAATTAAGATCGGCAACCGCCTGCTCCAGCGTGTCGTAGACCTTGGTCGCCTCGATCACGTGATCGGCTTTGGAAGCGGTCGCCAGCGCCTTTTCGTTCGGCCAGCCATCGCGTGGATTGACCAGGCGCAGTTCGGCAAGGCCGAAATTCGCCATGGCGCGCGCCACCATGCCGATATTCTCGCCCATCTGCGGCTCGACCAGAATGATGGCCGGGCCTTCGGCCAGAAGTTGACGCTCGCTGTTCGTACCTGCCATGGTCCTATCCCTGTTTCGAGCGCGCAATAGCCTCGCCCGCTGCAAACGGCAAGACGTCTGCAGCGGGATAGAGCCTTTCCAGCGCCGAACCGATCATTTCGAGCCCAAGTTTCGCGCCCTCGCGCGACAGCGGCAGGTGCCGGCCAGTTGTCCGCGACGCCTTGCGCTTGATGAGGAAACAGCTCGAGCCGCGCCGGGCCGCATTGTCGATCAGCGCCAGATCCGCCGCAATCAGCGTCTTCAGATTGTCGTCAGCGGCCGGCGCGTCATAACTCTTCGCCAGGATACGCGCCCAATAGGTGCAGGAGAGGAAGATCGCCAGCGTCTGGCGGATCTGGCCCGGCCGCGTCACCACCGACCAGGACGAGCCGAGCGGCCGCGCCGCCACCGTCACGTCGCGGTAGCAGCCATCGATCTTCTGCGACAACCGGATCAGGTCGAAACCGCTCTTGCCCTCGCCGATCGCGCCAAGCAGCTCGCGCAACGCCTGAAACCAGCGGGCAAGTGCGGCATCGAGCGCCCCGCGCGTGCGCGTGGGGAAGACGATGAAGGCGACCGCCGTTCCGGCCGCCGCCCCGATCATGGTTTCGCCGATGCGCAGCTTCAACAGATCGAGCGTCAGCACGCCGGTCATGCCGTAGACCAGGCAGAGCACGATCGAGATGAAGAAGGTCATCGTCGCATAGGAAACCTGCAGGAAATAGAAGGCGAGAAAGATGCAGACGGCGGCGATCGGAATGGCGATATCAGGCTCGCCCGAAATCAGCGTCGCCAGCACAAGCCCGATGGCGATCCCGAACACGGTGCCGAGCGAACGCGACAGCGCTTTCATCGCCGTATCGCCGCGCGAATTGGTGTTGGTGAAAACGAGGAAGGCGGCAAGCACCGCCCAGAACCAGCGCTCGCGCGAGAGAGCCAGGCCAAAAGCCATGGCAAGCGCTGAGGCGAGCGTGATCTGCAGCGCCGAGCGAAGCAGGGGATTGGCAAAGGAAAAGTCGATCTTCTCAGGCAGCACAGTATCCTTGACGGCGTCGATGCCGGAGCATCCCGAGGTCTGCCCCTCGCCGATCGCCTGTGTCAACTGCTGCCGCGCCTCGCCGAGCCAGAGCAGCGCCCGCACGGTTTCGCCTTGCGGCTGGTCCTTGATGGCTTCGGCCATCTCCGCAAATCTTGCAAGTTCCGTGCTATCGGCCTCGATTACGGCATGGATGAGCGCAAAAGGCGGCGGGCTCTGGAAACTCAGCACGATTGCGCTCTCGGCGGCCAGATGCGCATCGAAGAGCCGGATCGCCAATTCTGCGGCCGGATCGGCGGTGGCATCGAAAACGCCGCCGGACGGGCGCGGGATGAAGGTTTCGGCCATCAGCACCACTTCCTTCAGCCGGTCTTCCAGCTGGCGCAGTTCCTGCCGGTCGGCTTCACCGATCTCGGCGCCGACGGCGAGGGCGGCGAGCTTGAAGAGGATCTGGTTGATCCGGCCGCGCACACTTTCGAGCGAGCGGAGCAGGTCGCGCCGCCAGTCGTCCGGCAACAATACGGCTCTCACCAGATGGCCGACGAGCACGGAGACGACGGGGCCGATCGCCACATCAGGCAGCTCGGCCAGCGGAGGCCGGAAATAGGCGCCCATGAAATAGGAGGTGAAGGCGAACATGCCGATCGCAAAACCGCGCGGCCCGAACACCCGCCCGGCCGATGCGAGCGCGATCACCACCAGGAAGACGAGGTCGGAGAATAAACGGCGATCCTCGAGGCCCGCCGCGATGGCGACGACGCCAAGGCTTGCGACGCAACCGAAGAGCCGCGTCACCAGCTGGCGCGTATTGCCCTTGTCGCGAACGGCCACCCCACCCTCGATCGACAGCACGATGCCGAGGCCGAAAGCCGCCGTCGGCAACGGCAGGATGAACATATGGATGGCGAGAAGGATTAAAAATGAGAAGATGATCGTCAGCGTTACCCGCGAGGCCATGCGCAGGCGCGAAAGCGCCGGATCATTGGCAAGCAGCCAGTCGCGGAACTGAAAACCGGAAAACAAATGCAAAGCCCCTCATGCCGCAGAAGGATCGACAGATACCGCCGCAAGAGCGGAAATCAAACCACGGCAACGATCGGAACATTCGCCGGGCTCGAATCCTTCGGCATCGATCGAATGTGGCGCGTCTATTGGCCCTTGGCAATCAGCGCCATCGTCGCCTTCAGGGAATCACGGGCCTGCGTTTCGATATTCTCGGTGACGATATCGTCGATCACTGGCTTGCCGTCTTCTTCGACCACTTCGAAACGAACGGTCGTATAGTCCTTGGCATCGGGCGCATCGGAGCAGGCGGATTTCTGGAAGCGCACAGTCACCTCGGCCGTCCCGTTGACCACAGGTGCTGCCGCCATCGTCAGATCCTGCAGCGGGCAGGCATCCTGGCCGTTGACGATGACGTCGTAGTCGAACGGCGATATGCCGTCGTCGTCGACCGCGGGAAATTGCGCCGCCGCCTGGTATCTCGCGACGAAATCGCGGCTGTAAAGATGGTCGAGCCGGCTTGCGTCGAAGATGTCGGTCCAGTCGCTGTTATTGTCCGCCCAGTTGCTCTTGGTCGCGTCCATGATCTCCTTCACGGGGGCGGTGACATCGGCGGCATGGCCGATGCCGGAAAAGGCGATAAGGCTTGCGATAACAACGGCGATTGTCTTCATGGTCGAATATCCGAGGGGCGGCAAATCAAGGCGGACACTAGCCGAATTCCGGCACTTGGCAATGCAGCAAAAACGCATTGCAGAACCCGTTGCAGCTTTGCGTTCCCGGTTCACAATGCTATAGCGCTCCTCATCACGTCACCCACCCGGGACCCCGTCCCCCTTCAAGCTCGAACGAGGCAGATACATGAACAAGATCAAGGTCGCCAATCCCGTCGCCGATCTCGACGGCGATGAAATGACGCGCATCATCTGGCAGCTCATCAAGGACAAGCTGATCCATCCGTATCTCGATCTCGACATCGACTATTTCGACCTGTCCGTCGAAAACCGCGACGCCACCAATGACCAGGTGACCGTCGATGCCGCCAATGCCATCAAGAAGTACGGCGTCGGCATCAAGTGCGCGACGATCACGCCGGATGAAGCCCGCGTCAAGGAATTCAACCTCAAGGAAATGTGGAAGAGCCCGAACGGCACGATCCGCAACATCCTCGGCGGCGTCATCTTCCGCGAGCCGATCATTTGCCGCAACGTGCCGCGCCTGGTTCCCGGCTGGACGCAGCCGATCGTCGTCGGCCGCCACGCTTTCGGCGACCAGTACCGCGCCACCGACTTCAAATTCCCCGGCAAGGGCAAGCTGACGATCAAGTTCGTCGGCGAGGACGGCACCGTCATCGAGAAGGAAGTGTTCAACGCACCGGGCGCCGGCGTCGCCATGGCCATGTACAATCTCGACGAATCGATCCGCGAATTCGCCCGCGCCTCGATGATGTACGGGCTGATGCGCAAGTGGCCGGTCTATCTCTCCACCAAGAACACCATTCTCAAGGCCTATGACGGCCGCTTCAAGGACATCTTCGAGGAAGTCTTCGAGACCGAGTTCAAGGATCAGTTCAAGGAAGCCGGCATCACCTACGAACACCGCCTGATCGACGACATGGTCGCCTCGGCGCTGAAGTGGTCCGGTGGCTACGTCTGGGCCTGCAAGAACTATGACGGCGACGTCCAGTCCGACACCGTCGCCCAGGGCTTCGGTTCGCTCGGCCTGATGACCTCGGTGCTGCTGACCCCCGATGGCAAGACGGTCGAAGCCGAAGCCGCTCACGGCACCGTCACCCGCCACTATCGCCAGCACCAGAAGGGCCAGGAAACCTCGACGAACTCGATCGCCTCGATCTTTGCCTGGACCCGTGGCCTGGCGCATCGCGCCAAGCTCGACGACAATGCCGAGCTTGCCCGCTTTGCCGCAACGCTCGAAAAGGTCTGCGTCGATACCGTCGAATCCGGTTTCATGACCAAGGATCTGGCGCTCTTGATCGGCCCCGACCAGCCGTGGCTGTCCACCACCGCCTTCCTCGACAAGATCGACCAGAACCTCCAGAAGGCCATGGCGTAAGCCGGCCTTTCCGAGATAAGATCGAAACGGCGGGGATTTCCCCGCCGTTTTCAATTGGGGAATGAACCGATGACGGCCATCCTGCGACCGCTTGAACCCGCCGGCCGCGCCGCATGGGAACCCTTATGGGAAGCCTATCAGCGCTTCTATGAGGTGGTCATTCCGCCCGAAACCACCGATCTCACCTGGGCTCGCTTCCACGATCCTGACGAACCGATGCACGCGCTCGGCGCCTTTGATGAAGATGGCCGTCTCGTCGGCATCGTCCATGCCATCTTTCACCGCTCCTGCTGGCTGCCGCAATGGACCTGCTATCTGCAGGATCTCTATGTCGAAAACACCCAACGCGGGCTCGGCACCGGCGCCGCACTGATCGACGCCGTCGCCGACCTCGCCCGCAAAAACGGCGCAGGCCGGCTTTATTGGATGACGCATGAAACCAATGCAACGGCGCGGCGGCTCTATGACAGGATCGCCGAGCGCTCGGGTTTCATCCAGTACCGAAAGGCGCTTTAAGCGGCTGGGGTTGCACAAAGGCCTCGCCGCACTATTGATTCCGGGGAACGGCAAGACCGCAGAATTACGGCAGCACGAGGAGGATCTCATGACGGAAGAACTGGTATTCTACACGAACCCGATGTCGCGCGGCCGCATCGCGCGCTGGATGCTGGAGGAGATCGGCCAGCCCTATCGCACCGAACTGCTGACCTTCGGCGAAACCATGAAGGCGCCCGAATATCTCGCGGTCAATCCGATGGGCAAGGTGCCGGCGATCCGTCACGGCGATACCATCGTCACCGAATGCGCGGCGATCTGCGCCTATCTCGCCGACACCTTCCCCGAAAAGGCGCTGGCGCCGACGCCGGAGGAGCGCGCCCGCTATTACCGCTGGATGTTCTTTGCCGCCGGTCCGCTCGAATCGGCGGTAACGATGAAGGGGCTCGGCTTCGAAATTCCGAAGGATCGCCTACGTATGGCCGGCTGCGGCGGTTTCGGCGACGTCATGAATACGCTCGAAATGGCGGTCTCCGGCTCGACCTACGTCGCCGGCGAACGCTTCACCGCCGCCGACGTCTATGTCGGCTCGCATATCGGCTGGGGCCTCGGTTTCGGCAGTATCGAGAAGCGCCAGGCCTTCGTCGATTATTTCGGCCGCATCAGCGGGCGTGAGGCCTACAAGCGCGCGAATGCGCTGGACGACGAAGCCGGCAAGACGATGCAGGCGGCTTAATCTGTAAAACCTGGAGCGGCGGCCCGACCGCCGCTCCGGAGATATCCGCCGTCAGACAAGCGGCATGTGAATGTCCGTCAGAAGCTCGGTCGGCGGCACCTCGCGCGGATTGTTGAGATATTCCTCGAACATGAGCCTGTCCTTCAGTTGCCGGCCGGACTTCGGCAGCCATTCGGCAAAGAGCCATTGATAGGACTTGGGCATATTGGCATAGGGGCCCTTGTGGCGCAGCACGGCATAATCGCCGCCGTCGATCGTGCGCCGCTCGAACGGCGCATCGGCCGGCACGTCGGCAGCGCCGGTGACGCAGGCGATCGAACGCAGCTTTTCCAACGGCACGATATCGGGATCATCGAGATAGACGCCGATCATGCGCATCTCGGGCTTGGCGAGGCCGCGGGCATAAAGCGTGCCGAACAGCGTCTCGAAGGCCTTGTCGATCTGCATGTAGGAACCGGTATGGGCAACGCCGATCAGCTCGATCGGCCCGATCTCGCGTATGGTAACGTCTAACATCGCTTTGGTCTTTCCGTTGGGTGAGGGCTCATAGGCTGTGTGGCTTCCCTCTTTCCGGTAGCGGGCCGGCGGCATGCCGTAGACCGACTTGAAGATGCGATTGAAGGATTGGAGATTGGGATAGCCTGATCGCTTCGCTATTTCACTGACGGCAAGTTCCGTGCGGACGATCTCGCCTGCCGCATGATGCAGCCTGAGCCGCTTGACGGTTGCCGCCAGCGTCTCGCCGTAAATCGCCCGGTAGATCCTGTGCCAGTGATAGCTCGACATGCAGGCGATTTCGGCAAGGCGCTCCATATCCAGCTCCTCGTCCAAATGGTCGTGAATATAGGCCGAAACCCGTCGCAGACGGTTTTCATAAAGTGCCCATGCCGTTTCGCCGTTCATGTCAAACCTCGTGCAAATCGATCGGCCAAAGAAGAACATAACCCGATTTGACAAATCCTGCTGACTTGCGCTTTCGACGAATCCGGCATAGGGCGGAAGTCCGGCTCGAACCCAAAAGGAATGACTGATGCCGGATTTTTCAACATTGATGATTTTTGCCGCCGCAGCGCTGGTGCTGACAGCCACGCCCGGTCCCGACATGCTGCTGATCGCCTCGCGCAGTGTCAGCCAGGGACGCGCCGCCGGATTTCTGACCTATGCCGGCATCGCGCTCGGCACCTATTGCCACGCCCTTGCCGCCGCTTTCGGGCTCTCTCAGCTCTTCGTGACGGTGCCCGCTATCTATGAAGCAGTGCGCTGGGCCGGCTGCTGCTATCTTCTCTATTTGGCCTATAAGACAATCCGCTCGGAAGTCACCGCCTTTGCGCCAGCATCGACATTGAGACGGCTTTCGGGCAGACGCATCTTCTTTGCAGGTCTCGCCACCAATCTGCTGAATCCGAAAATGGCCCTCTTCGTCATGGCCCTCTTTCCGCAATTCGTGACTGCGCAAAGCGGCTCGATCACGATGCAGATGCTGGTGCTTGCGACCGTGCTGAACGGCATCGGCCTCGTCGTCAATGGAGCCGTCATTATTCTCGGAAGCCAAATTCGCACGCGGCTGGCCTCGCTCAGCCGCTTTCCGAAGATGCCGCAATATATGCTGGCGACTGTTTTTACCGGGCTCGCCTGCCGCCTCGCTTTGCAAGCGCGAAACTGACCGCCGCAGGCTTCTGCGCAAAATAAAACCGGCTGCGAAATCCAGATCTCGCAGCCGGTCCACATGTCAAACGCCGTCAGGCTGATGGTCAGCCTGCAAGTGCCGACGCAACTGCCTCAAGGGCTTCGTCGGCCTTGGCGCCATCAGGGCCGCCAGCTTGCGCCATGTCCGGACGGCCGCCGCCGCCCTTGCCGCCAAGCGCGGCAGAAGCGACGCGCACCAGATCAACGGCGCTGAAGCGATCAACGAGGTCGGGCGTCACGGCAACGACCGCGCTTGCCTTGCCATCCTCGGAAACGCCGATGAGCGTCACGACGCCCGAGCCGATGCTGGTCTTCCCGTCATCGGCGAGCCCCTTCAGATCTTTGGGATCGACGCCCGATATCGACTTGCCGAGGAACTTGACGCCGGCGACTTCGCGCACGGAATCGGCCGAGCCGCCCTGCCCGCCGCCCATGGCGAGCTTGCGCTTGGCGTCGGCCAGTTCCTTTTCGAGCTTGCGGCGCTCGTCGATCAGCGCTTCGACGCGCGAGAGAACGTCTGACGGTTGAACCTTCAGCGAGGCGGCAAGCGTCTTCACGCGCTCGTCCTGTTCGGCCAGATATTCGCGCGCCGATTCGCCGGTGACGGCCTCGATGCGGCGAACGCCGGCGCCGACGGCGCTTTCGCCGAGAACGCGGATCAGGCCGATCTGGCCGGTGGCTCCGACATGCGTGCCGCCGCAGAGTTCGATCGAATAGGGCTTGCCGGCCTTGGCGCCGCGCACACCCTCGCCCATCGCCACGACGCGGACTTCATCGCCGTATTTCTCACCGAACAGCGCCATCGCACCTTCGGCGATCGCATCGTCGACGCTCATCAGCCTCGTGGTGACCGGCGAATTCTGCAGCACGATCTCATTTGCCATATCCTCGACGATTTTCAGCTCTTCGGCCGACATCGGCTTCGGATGCGAAACATCGAAACGCAGGCGCTCGGGTGCTACCAGCGAACCCTTCTGTGCCACATGAGTGCCCAGCACTTCGCGCAGCGCCTCATGCAACAGGTGGGTTGCCGAGTGATTGGCGCGCAGGCGCGAACGGCGGGCATGATCGACCGTCAACGCGACAGCATCGCCATCCTTGACCACGCCTTCGATGACAGTACCCAGATGCACGAACAGGCCTTCGCCCCTCTTCTGCGTATCTGAAATCTCGATCTTGCCGTGGTCGGACGAGATCACCCCGGTATCGCCCATCTGGCCGCCGGATTCGCCGTAGAACGGCGTCTGGCTGACGACGATCTGCACCTTGTCGCCGGCCCTGGCCTCGGTCGAAACCGCGCCATCCTTGACGATCGCCTGCACGACGCCTTCAGCCGTTTCGGTGTCGTAGCCCAGGAATTCGGTCGCGCCGTGTTTTTCCTTGAGCTCGAACCACACGGTTTCGGTCGCCTTTTCGCCGGAACCGGCCCAGTGCGAGCGGGCTTCGGCCTTCTGGCGCTGCATCGCATCGGTGAAGCCGGAGATGTCGACGCCGATCTCTCGGGCACGCAATGCATCCTGCGTCAGATCGAGCGGGAAGCCGTAGGTGTCGTAGAGCTTGAAGGCGGTCTCGCCATCCAGCATATCGCCCTTGGAAAGATCCGTCGTTGCGTCCGACAGAAGCGACAGGCCACGTTCGAGCGTCTTGCGGAAGCGGTTTTCCTCGAGCTTCAGCGTTTCCGAGATCAGCGCCTCGGCGCGCACCAGCTCCGGATAGGCGCGGCCCATCTGCTGCACCAGCGTCGGCAGCAGCTTGTACATCAGCGGCTCCTTGGCGCCGAGCAACTGCGCATGGCGCATGGCGCGGCGCATGATGCGGCGCAGGACATAACCGCGGCCCTCATTCGACGGCAACACACCGTCGGCGATCAGGAAGGCCGAGGAGCGCAGGTGGTCGGCGATGACGCGGTGGCTGGCGCTGCCTTCCGCCTTGACGCCCATCGTATCCTCGATGGCGCCGATCAGTGTCCGGAAGAGATCGGTGTCGAACACGCTCTGAACGCCCTGCAGAATGCAGGCCATGCGCTCCAGACCCATGCCGGTGTCGATCGACGGACGCGGCAGCGGGTTGCGAACGCCGGGCTCCGTCTGTTCGAACTGCATGAAGACCAGGTTCCAGAATTCCAGGAACCGGTCGCCATCTTCCTCCGGCGAGCCCGGAGGTCCGCCCCAGACGTTCTCGCCCTGGTCGATGAAGATTTCCGAGCACGGACCGCAGGGGCCGGTATCGCCCATCTGCCAGAAATTGTCGGAGGTCGGAATGCGGATGATCTTGTCGTCGGAGAAACCGGCGATCTTCTTCCACAGCGTCGCTGCCTCTTCGTCTTCGGAATAGACGGTTACCAGCAGGCGATGCTTCGGCAGATCAAAACCTTCGGTCACGAGCTTCCAGGCAAGCTCGATCGCATTCTCCTTGAAATAGTCGCCGAAGGAGAAGTTGCCGAGCATTTCGAAGAAGGTCAGGTGACGCGCGGTATAGCCGACATTGTCGAGGTCGTTGTGCTTGCCGCCGGCGCGCACGCACTTCTGCGAGGTCGTCGCCGTCGAATAAGGACGCTTTTCCAGGCCGGTGAAGACATTCTTGAACTGCACCATGCCGGCATTGGTGAACATCAACGTCGGGTCGTTGCGCGGGACGAGCGGGCTCGACGGAACAATCTCATGGCCGTTCTTCTTGAAATAGTCGAGGAAGGTCGACCGGATATCGTTCACGCCGCTCATGCTATGCCCTTCAATGCTGCCGGAGGCAGGTAAATACAAATCCATCGGCTTTTAACGTTCGCCTCCGCCACTGTCCAGCAGACAAACAAAACCGGCCGCATTCTCATCAGGAATGCGGCCGGCTGGAACTGACTGATGAGTTCAAGCGCGAAAATTACATTTCCGCAGTGGCATCGCCATCGCCGTCATCGGGATCCGGTCCGCCGTTCTGCAGGAAGCGGTCGGCGATCAGGCCGGCATTCTGGCGCAGCGACAACTCGATCTCGCGGGCGAGATCCGGATTGTCGCGCAGGAAGGTCTTGGCGTTTTCACGACCCTGGCCGAGACGCTGGCTGTTATAGGAGAACCAGGCGCCCGATTTCTCGACGATGCCGGCCTTGACGCCGAGATCAACCAACTCGCCGGTCTTGGAAACACCCTCGCCATACATGATGTCGAACTCGACCTGCTTGAAGGGTGGCGCCATCTTGTTCTTGACGACCTTGACGCGTGTCTGGTTGCCGATCACCTCTTCGCGCTCCTTGACCGCGCCGATGCGGCGGATGTCGAGGCGCACGGAGGCATAAAATTTCAACGCATTGCCGCCCGTCGTCGTTTCCGGCGAACCGAACATGACGCCGATCTTCATGCGGATCTGGTTGATGAAGATCACCATGGTGTTCGACTTCGAGATCGAAGCGGTTAGCTTGCGCAGCGCCTGGCTCATCAGGCGCGCCTGCAGGCCGGGAAGGCTGTCGCCCATCTCGCCTTCGATTTCGGCGCGTGGTGTCAGTGCGGCGACCGAGTCGACGACGAGGACGTCGACGGCGCCGGAGCGCACCAGCGTATCGGTGATTTCAAGCGCCTGCTCGCCGGTATCGGGCTGCGAGATCAGAAGGTTCTGCAGATCGACGCCAAGCTTGCGGGCATAGACAGGATCGAGCGCATGCTCGGCATCGACGAAGGCGCAGATACCGCCCTTTTTCTGCGCTTCGGCAATGGTCTGCAGCGCAAGCGTCGTTTTACCGGAGCTTTCCGGCCCGTAAATTTCGATGATGCGGCCCCTCGGCAGGCCGCCGACGCCAAGTGCGATATCGAGGCCAAGCGAGCCGGTCGAGATCGTCTCGATCTCGACAACGTTCTCGTTGGAGCCGAGTTTCATAATCGAGCCCTTGCCGAACGACCGCTCTATCTGTGAGAGTGCCGCTTCAAGCGCCTTGCTTTTGTCCACCGATTTGTCCTCTACCAGCCGCAATGAATTCTGAGACATCCGATCCACCTTTAGGTTATTGAAGCCGCCCAAGCAATGTCGAGTTTGTACCCTATTTGTTCCACTCTCGCAATAGGCGATCAAACAATTGAAAGAAAAAGGTAAAACGGCCCGTGTTCTGTATTTGTTTTATCGATGAAAAGCAACGACTTAGATGTAAAGTGCCGGCACCCGCGCACAAAAACCCATCCCATCGATTCGCACGTCGGGCATCTGGAGAGTGCCTGAAATGAAAAGAAAGATTCTCGTTCTCGGCGGTGCCCATATCGATCGGCGCGGCCGCATCTCCGGCGAGACAGCGCCTGGCGCCAGCAATCCCGGCACCTGGTTCGAGGAGCCCGGCGGCGGCGGCTTCAATGCGGCGCGCAATCTCGCAAGGCTCGGTTTTCAGGTGACGATGATCTCGCCGCGCGGCGGCGATCCCAACGGCGAACTGGTCGGCGAAGCCGCCGATTTCGCCGGCATCGACGACCGGCCTTTCGTCTTCCTCGACCGCAAGACGCCGAGCTACACGGCGATCATCGAGAAGGACGGCAATCTGGTGATCGCCCTGGCCGACATGGATCTCTACCGCTTCTTCGTGCCGCGGCGTCTATCCATCCGCTGGGTGCGGGAAGCTTTCGACGCCCATGATTTCATCCTCTTCGATGCCAACCTGCCGGAAGAGACGATCGCCGCGATCGTCGCCAAGGCGCATTCCCTGGCCAAGCCCGTCGCGGCGATCGCCATCTCGCCGGCCAAGGTCGTCAGGCTGAAACCCTGCATCGGAGATATCGACTACCTGTTCCTGAACGAGGCCGAGGCCGCCGCCCTGACCGGTGAGCAGCCGGAAGACGCCGCCGGCTGGCCACCATTGCTGAACGAGATCGGCATCAGGAATGCCGTCGTCACTCGCGGCCGGCGCGAACTCGTCGCGCTTTGCGGGCACCGCGCCGTGACGCTGCAGCCGCCGATCGCCGACACCGTCGCCGATGTCACGGGTGCCGGCGATTCTCTTGCGGCCGGCACGCTCGCCGCCTTGATGCTCGGCCTGCCGCTCGAGGAAGCCGTCCGCCACGGCACCGCGGCCGCCACGCTGACCGTGCAGTCGCGGCACGCCGTCAACGAAAATCTGACGCCGGATCTTTTGAATGAGGCGCTTGCCCTTGTTCCCAAGATCAGAATTCTGCATTGAAGCGACTAATTAAAGAGTTGAGCATGATGCCGTCCGAAAACCGCCCACACTTTTCGGCATTATGTTCTGTCGATCATAGGACAAGACCATGACCAAGCCCATCTCCCCTCTTCTGCCGATCGCCTATTCGAAGGAGGTTGCCAGCGCCAAGCAGCGCGGCGCGCCGCTGGTGGCGCTGGAATCGACGATCATCACCCACGGCATGCCCTATCCCGGCAATATTGAGATGGCCCGCAGCGTCGAGACGATCATCCGTGAACAGGGAGCGGTGCCGGCAACGATCGCCGTCATTCATGGCACGTTGCATATCGGTCTTGAAGCCGCGGAATTGGAACAGCTCGCCAAGGCGACCGAGGTGATGAAGGTGTCGCGCGCCGATCTCGCCTTCGCGATCGCCGAGCGCCGCACCGGCGCCACCACGGTCGCGGCGACGATGATTGCGGCAGCGCGCGCCGGCATCCGCGTCTTTGCCACAGGCGGCATCGGCGGCGTACATCGCGGCGCCGAGGAAAGCTTCGATATATCAGCCGACCTCGAGGAGCTCGCCCGAACCGGCGTCATCGTCGTCTGCGCCGGCGCCAAGGCGATTCTCGACATTCCGAAGACGCTGGAAGTGCTGGAAACCCGCGGCGTGCCTGTCGTCACCTATGAGAGCGAGGAATTCCCCGCCTTCTGGTCACGCTCCTCGGGCATATCAAGCCCGCTGTCGCTGAACAGCCCGGCCGCCATCGCCAATTTCCAGACGGTGCGCGAACAGCTCGGTGTCGACGGCGGCATGCTCGTCGCCAACCCAGTGCCGGAAGTCGACGAAATCCCACGCGAGGAGATGGAAATCTATATCGAGCGGGCGCTGGATAGCGCCGAGCGCGACGAAATCACCGGCAAGGCTGTGACGCCCTATCTGCTCTCGACCATCTTCGACCTGACGGACGGCCAGAGCCTGAAAACCAATATTGCGTTGGTGGAGAACAATGCGCGGCTTGCCGCCGAGATTGCGGTGGCGCTGCGGAATGAGGATTGACGGGTAGGTCGGTATGGCCGTGACAGATAGATGGTGCCGAAAAAGCCCCTCTGCCTGCCGGGCAGAGGGGCTGGCACGGCACAACCGTGCCAGAGGCGATGTGTGGCACGCCCTCTCTCGGGCGCACCCCACTCACCCGTCCAACGTTTCCTTCACCACAACAGCGAGCTGCTTGAGCGAGAAGGGCTTCGGCAGGAAGCCGAATTTCGCATCCGGCGGCAGGTTGCGGGCAAAGGCATCTTCGGCATAGCCGGAGACGAAGATGAATTTCATGTCGGGATAGGTCTTGCGCAGCTCACGCAGCAGCGTCGGCCCATCCATTTCGGGCATGACGACGTCGGAGACGACGATATCGACCTTGCCGTCGAGTTCTTCCATGATGCTGAGCGCCTCGACGCCCGAGCCCGCCTCGTGTACGGTGTAGCCGCGCGTTTCCAGCATGCGCTTGCCGCCGCGGCGCACCGCCTCCTCGTCCTCGACGAGCAGGATGACCGCCGATCCCGTCAGATCCTCCGGCTGCTGTGTCGCCGGCGCCTCGGGCCGCACGCCGATCTCGGCGATGGCGCTGTCGATGGAACCTGCTTCGGCGGCGACCGCCGGCTCAGGGATGTGGCGCGGCAGGAACACCCGGAAGGTCGTGCCCTTGCCGACTTCGGATTCCGGCTGGATATAACCGCCCGACTGCTTGACGATGCCGTAGACCATGGCGAGGCCAAGGCCGGTGCCTTTGCCGACATCCTTGGTGGTGAAGAAGGGCTCGAAGATCTTGTCCATGATCTCAGGCGCGATACCGGTGCCGTTATCGGCCACCTCGATCAGCACCATGTCCTCGGCCGGCATGTAGGAATAGTTGAAGGCGGAGACCTCGGCGGCGGTCAGGTTTTTGGTGCGCAGCGTCAGCGTGCCGCCCTCGGGCATCGCATCGCGTGCATTGACGCAGAGATTGATCAGCACCTGCTCGAACTGCGAAAGGTCTGTTTTGACAGGCCAGAGGTCGCGGCCATATTGCACGTCGAGCTTGACGTTGGTGCCGGAGAGCAGCCGGTCGACCAGCATGCGCAGGTCGCCGACGACATCGGTGAGGTTCAGTACCGAGGGCCGCATCGTCTGCTTGCGCGAGAAGGCGAGCAGCTGGCGCACCAGCACGGCGGCGCGGTTGGCGTTGCGCTTGATCTCCATCAGGTCGGCGAAGCTGGCATCGGCCGGCCGCGCCTGCAGCAGCAGATGGTCGGAGGACAGCAGGATCGCCGTCAGCACGTTGTTGAAATCATGCGCGATGCCGCCGGCGAGTGTGCCCACAGCATTCATCTTCTGCGTCTGCGCCATCTGCGCTTCCAGCGCCTTCTGCTCGGTCACCTCGACGGCATAGACGATCGCCGCCTCCTCGGGCGCCTCGTCGCTCTGGTCGATGACCGCGTTGACATAGAAGCGGAAATAGCGCGCCTCGTCGGTCGGCGTCCGGGTATCGATGGGCGCGATATCGCCCTGCCGATCCTTGGCCGCCGCCAGCGCCTCGGCAAGCTGCGGCCGGTCGCTCTCCTGCACGATGGTTTCGAGATGCGGCGCCTTTTCGAGATCGTCGCGCGAGACGACGCCGGAGAACAGTTTCAGGAACGGTGCGTTGGTCCGCAGAATGCGCCCGTCGCCGTCGACCGAGGCGATCGCCATCGGCGTGTTGTTGAAGAAACGGGTGAAGCGCATGGCGGCGGCAGAAGCCGACTGGCCGCCGGCCTCGCTCTTTTCACGCGCCAGCACAATCGTCCGGCTTTCGCCGGGTGCGCCATCGCGCATCGAGGTGACGCTGTGGATGATCTGCACCGGCAGGCTCTGGCCGTTGGTCTTGCGCAGGTCGAGGTCGAGCGTCACGGTCTTCTTCAGACCCGGTTCGGCCTGCACCGACTGGATCAGCGCCAGCCCCTCGCCCGCCACGACGTCGCCGATCGTCATCGAGCCCGGCACGAACTTGGTGAGGTCGAGGCTCAGCCACTCGGCAAGCGTCGCATTCAGATAGAAGATCTCGCCCTTCCTGCCGGCGGAAAAGAAGCCGGCCGGCGCATGGTCGAGATAATCGATCGCGTTCTGCAATTCCTTGAAGAAGCGCTCCTGGTCGTCGCGCTCGGTGGTGATGTCGGTGATCTGCCAGATCTGCAGCGGCCTGCCGCTATTCTCCTCCGGCTGCAGCAGCCGTGCCTTCAGCCGGTACCAATGCGCGCCGGAGCTGTTGCTGCCTGGCCCGACGGCGCGCAGCAGCCGAAATTCCTCCCGGCCTTCCTTGCCCTCGCGCAGCCCGTTGACCAGCCTGTAGAGCGCTTCATTGGATTCGCGGTGACGCGACAGCAGCGTTTCCAGCGTCTGCACCTCGGTCGCCTTGCGCGCGCCGGTCAGCGCGCCATAGGCGGCATTGGCATAGATGATCCGGCCCTTTTCGTCGGTGATCAGCGTCCCGTCGGGATGGCTGTTGAGGAAGGCGCGCGCCAGGCTGTCGGACTGGCGCTGCGGCATCACCTCGATGAAGCCGATGACCGAAGACACCAGGAAGAAGATGCCGACCATGGCGAGCACGCCGAGACCGCCGAGCACGATCTCGTTGTCGAGCGACTTTTTGAAGAAGACGAAGCCCCCGGCGGCAGCAATCAGCACGAGCGCCAGCAGCAGAATGCGCAAAACCGTGCCAGAACGCCCCCCACGATCCACAAGCGGTGCGTTATAATCGTCGGCCTGACGCGGTTTCGTCATGTATTCCTCACATAAGCCCCTCCCGCTTCGTAGCACGAACACAAAGCGGGAATCAGGCACTCTTTCCTTCTTAGCAATTTGCCGCGTCGGCAAAAACACCGGCAACCGGCAAGACTGCTTGAATTCACAGGCAACAGCGCCATCTGCCCCTGAAGCCCAAAGCGGCCGCCCCTGCGCAAGGTCGCTGGGCGCCAGGCAGCTGAACACGAAATCGCGTTCTCCCGTGACTGGACAGCATGGGCGGCCCTTGCCTAAGGAACGGAAAAGTCGTCAATATGTGCCGAAATGCGAAATGGAGTAAGTGACTATGTTGGATGATGTTGTCGGAGCTTATGGCAGTCGTTTCCTGCTTGCAGCCGGTGGCGTCGGTCTGGCGCTTCTCCTGCTCATCCTCGTGCTCTGGGTGATCCGCAGCCGGGCGCCCTCGCCTTTCGTGCGCGGCGGCCGCAACCGCCAGCCCCGCCTGCAGGTGCTGGATGCCGCTGCCGTCGATGCCCGCCGCCGGCTGGTGCTGGTGCGCCGCGACGACGTCGAGCACCTGATCATGATCGGCGGCCCGAGCGATATCGTCATCGAAAGCCGCATCCTGCCCGCCGCGGCAACCGAACAACCGGAAAGCGTCAACCGCCCGCAGCCCATCGAGCAGCGCCCGATACCCGTCGCGCGGCCGGAAACGCCGCCGGTCGCTCCGCCGCGCCCGCCGGTCGCTGCCCGTGTCGAGCCGGCCGCCGAGCCCTCTTTCTCCTCGCCGGTCCCGCCAGAGCCGCGCTCGCGCCCGGAATCATCGGCTCAAACATCGGCCCCGCCGGCCGTTGCGCCGCCGGTGGTCACGAGCCCGCTTCCGGCAGAGCCGGTGACAGCTCCACTGTCGGCCGAACGCGACAATCCTCTGCGCGCCGCTCCGCCCCAGTCGCGCCCGCCGGAGCGTCCCGCCGTTCCCCCAGCCGCGCAGCCCGCACAGTTCCATGATACCGCGAGTGCAGCCGAGATTCTCGATGCCGCCCGCCAGCGCGTGCTGCCGCAGCAGCGCATCGAACCGGAGGTCTCCGCCCCGCCTGTCCAGCACGTGCCGGCGGCAGCACGCGCCGCGCCTGTTACGGCCGAGGACGATGCGGCTGCGCAGTCGGCAGCGGCGATCCGTCATGATTTCCAGCGCGTGCTGGAAGAGGAGATGTCGAGCAATCTGACGGCCGAGCGCATCGTGCCGGCGCCGGCAAACCAGGAACCCCGCCAAGCCGCGCCGCAGCCGGGCAACCTGCCGCGCCGCGATCCCGAGCTAGCTCCCATCACCGGAGCCGATACGGAACTGCAGAAGGAAGTCGCCCGCATCTTCGGCGAGATGAGCGTCAATCGCGACAAATGAGGGCAGACACGCCGGCCTTCATCACCAAGTTGCATAAAAGCCGCAATGCTGCGGCTTTCAGTTCGCGTACGGCTCGGGGGCTCCCCTTGATGCCGATCATTTGTTATCTCTGAAGTCGAAGAGCTTTGGTGCATTCGAGGTAACACTTTGCCTAAGTAAATACCGGTCTCACTCCAGTTTCACCCGTACTGCCGCAAAGCGACACGCTGGCGGCATACGAACATGTTCATCGGGTGGTGGCGAGAGACCGGTTTGGCATTGTTACAATGTGCCATGTGCAGCTCCGCTGTCTCAGCTCTTCAGCCGCCCACAACATCGCCACACCGCGCCCGCAAGGGTTTTCTCATGCACCATCTTGGTGGACTTCCGAACGGAAGACCAAGACGGTATGTGCAATACGCTTCGGGTCCGATGGACCATTATTCCCAAGACAGCTCCCCAGCCCTGGTTGGCCTGCGGCGGATGCGGGGGCCTCAGAGCTTTCCAACCCAGCGGCAAGATCCGGCTCAACGCCAACGGTCGCAAGCTCGACGCCTAGCTTATCTACAAATGCCTGACCTGTGAAAGAACATGGAACCGGCCAATCCTCGAGCGCCGCAATGTTCGCGACATCGATCCTCAAGTCCTTGACGCGTTGCAATCCAACGATCCCGGCTGGATCCGGGCAGAAACCTTCAACCTCGATGCTCTCCGGCAGAAGTCACGGCGTGTGGACGAGTTTGCCGAATTTGACATCAAAAAAGAGATGCAGAGCGACACGGCGAATTGGACGAGATTGGCAATCGAACTGATGGTCCCGTTTCCAACGAGCACACGCCTCGACCGTCTGCTGGGCTCCGAACTGAAAGTGTCACGCTCGCGGCTGCAGGCTCTGCATGATCAAGGCATGGTTCGGACAGATCCTGACCGAGCAGGCGTCATGCGGCGGCGGATCAGGAATGGCACCCTTGTCGTGATTGACCTCGCCATGGAGGCCGACCGAGAGCAATCTTGGAAAGCTCTGGCAGCAGGAGATCCGCTATAATAGTGGAACTCCGTCGCGGAGGCTCGATCTCGGGCCTTCGTGACTATCGAAAAAGGCGCCGCGATCGGGATCGCGGCGCCTGTTCTGCTCTCATGCCTGCATGAAAACTCTTATTCGTCGCGATAGACTTTTTCGCGACGTTCGTGACGCTCCTGCGCCTCGATCGACAGTGTCGCGATCGGGCGGGCGTCGAGACGTTTCAGGCCGATCGGTTCGCCGGTTTCCTCGCAATAGCCGTAGGTACCGTCTTCGATGCGCTGCAGTGCCGCGTCGATCTTCGAAATCAGCTTTCTCTGTCTGTCACGGGCGCGAAGTTCGATCGCCCGGTCCGTTTCCGACGACGCCCGGTCGGCGAGGTCGGGATGGTTTGCGCTTTCCTCGGCCAGATGGTCGAGCGTCTCGCGCGCTTCTCTAAGGATATCGTTTCTCCATGCAACCAGCTTGGCCCTGAAGTAGGCACGCTGGTTTACGTTCATGAACTCTTCCTCTTCCGAGGGAACGTAATTGCTAAGATCGATCTTCTCACTCAACGCGATTCTCCTGAAGAACATCTCATCTGGCCGGGTGTATATCCCAAGCGCTAGTCGCGATTCAAGCCAAATACGACAGGTAAACAGATTTTTAAATCTGTTACAATTTTCGGCTAACGATCTATTTTGTCATGGTTATTCCGATTGCCGTTTTTTGCTTCGCCTTCAAAACGCCGTGTTATCGGCCACGTTTCGGGCAGTTGCGACATGGCTGGCGATTGACGGCGGCCAATCGCAACCGCTACTGAAAAGACCCCGCCCGATCCTGGATTTGCCCATGACCGTACCGCTGCCTCCGCCCAACCGCATCTATCTCCTGCGTCATGCCGAGGCCAGCTGGGCCGAACCCGGACAGCGCGATTTCGACCGGCCGCTGAGCGAAAAGGGCTTTGGCGATGCCGAGATCATCGCCGACAAGGCCGCCGACAAGGGTTATCGTCCCGATCTCCTGATCAGTTCGACAGCGCTGCGTTGCCGTGACACGTCAGGCGCCGTCCACCGGGCGATGGGCGTCGCGCTCGAGGTGCGTTATGTCGATGCGCTCTACAACGCCACGGTCGATACCTATCTCGAGATCGTCGATGCACAGGATGAGGCGGCCGTCATGCTGGTCGGCCACAATCCGACCATGGAGCAGGCGCTGGAGACGTTGATCGGCCATGACGCGATGGTAAGCGCCCTTCCCGGCGGCTTCCCAACCGCAGGCCTTGCCGTCGTCGATTTTGACGCTTCGGCCTCTGTCTGGCGCCTCACCGATTTCGTGGTCGTCTGAAGTCTTTCACGCCGCTCTTCTTTTGCGGGCGGCGCGCCCTCCCTATATTGCGGGGCAGTCACCAACCGGAATCGCGCCTTGCCGCCACGCCTGACATCCTTTGCCGATGACGCCCGCATCGCCTTCGACAATCTCGCCGACCGGGCGAGCGGCCTCGTCAATCCGACCGTGCGGCTCGGCGTCACCGGCCTCTCCCGCTCCGGTAAGACGGTCTTCATCTCCTCGCTGGTCCACAATCTCCTGCATGGCGGCCGCCTGCCGCTGTTCGAGCCGGTGCAATCCGGCCGGGTCTCGGCGGTGCGGCTGGAGCCGCAGCCCGACGATGCCGTGCCGCGCTTCCAGTACGAGGACCATATCCGTGCGCTGGTGAAGGACCGCATCTGGCCGGATTCGACCCGCGCCATATCGGAACTGCGCATCACGCTGGATTACCAGAGCGCCAGCGGCTGGAACCGGCTGTTTTCCCCCGGCCGCCTGTCGATCGATATCGTCGATTATCCCGGCGAATGGCTGCTCGACCTGCCGCTGCTCGGCAAGGATTACCGCACCTTCAGCGAGGAAACCATCGCGCTCGCCGAAACCGGCGTCCGCTCGGAGCTGTCGCGTGAGTGGCTGGCTCTGACGCGCGCCGCCGATATCCACGCCGGCGCCGACGAGATGATCGCCCGCGACCTCGCCACCGCCTTCGCCGATTATCTCAAGGCCTGCAAGGCCGATGAACGCTCGCTCTCCACCCTGCCGCCCGGCCGCCTGCTCTTGCCCGGCGATCTGGATGGGTCGCCAGCATTGACCTTCGCGCCGTTGGCGCTGCCGTCGGACGGACGTCCTGGGCGCGGCTCGCTGTGGACGATGATGGAGCGGCGCTACGAGGCCTACAAATCGGTCGTCGTCAAACCCTTCTTCCGTGAGCATTTCGCCCGCCTCGACCGCCAGATCGTGCTGGTCGATGCGCTGCAGGCGATGAACCGCGGCCCCGAAGCCGTACAGGATCTGGAACGCGCGCTGACCGATGTGCTCGCCTGTTTCCGCCCCGGCACCAATTCGCTGCTCTCCTCCCTGCTTGGACGCCGCATCGACCGCGTGCTGGTCGCCGCCACCAAGGCCGATCACCTCCACCATGAAAGCCATGACCGGCTTGATGCGCTGACCCGCCGCCTGGTGGATCGCGCCATCGACCGCATCGGCATGGCGGGGGCCGGCATCGACGTCATGGCGCTTGCCTCCGTCCGCGCCACTCGCGAGGCGACCGTCAAGCGCGATGGCCACGAGCTGCCTGTCATCGTCGGCACGCCGATGGACGGCGAAACCCTTGCCGGCGAACGCTTCGACGGCCAGAGAAAGACCGCGATCTTCCCCGGCGACCTGCCGGAGGATCCGGAAAGCCTGTTCGACCGCATTGCCTCGGGTGTAACAGGCCTGCAGCTGCACGATGTCAACGTCGTCAGGTTCCGCCCGCCGCAGCTTGAGGAAACCGGCGGCGGCATCAAGCTGTCGGTGCCGCATATCCGCCTCGACCGCGCCATGCAGTTCCTGTTCGGAGACCGTCTCGCATGAGCAAGCCCCCGTCCGATCCGCCGCGCCGCGCACCCGCCGCCTTCACCTATGAGGACGAGGTCACCCAGCCGCGAGACAACGGCAGGCAGGCAGAGCAACGGCGCAAGCCGGAAAGTTTCTCCGAACATATCATCGTGACGCCCGATGAGGACGATCCCTTCCTCAATCCCGACAAGGATCTGAGCGCAGTTCCGGTTGCCACGCCGCGGAAACGTCGAACCTCCTTCGGCAAGATTGCCGCCGGCGCCTTCGGCATCCTGCTGTCTCTCGCCATTGGCCTCTGGACCGACAGCCTGATCCGCGATCTCTTCACTCGCGCCGACTGGCTGGGTTATGCAGCCCTTGCCGTGCTCGCCGTCGGCATCCTCGCCGTGCTTGCCCTGGTCGTCCGCGAAACTGTGGGCATGATGCGTCTTGCTGCCGTCCAGGCGATCAAGGCCGAAGCAGACGCCGCGATTCTCGAAACCCGGCCGGCGAAGGCGCGCGCCGTCGTGGCGCGCCTCACCACCCTGCTTTCCGCCAATCCCGAGACATCGAAGGGCCGCGCAACGCTGAAAGCGACCGAGGGCGAGGTCATCGACCCCCCGCATCTGATTGCGCTCGCCGAACGCGAACTGCTTGCTCCCCTCGACCGCAAGGCCCGCGCGCTGATCGTCAATGCCTCCAAGCGCGTCTCGATCGTCACCGCCGTCAGCCCGCGTGCCGTGGTCGACCTGCTCTACGTGCTCTATGAGGCCGTGCGCCTCATTCGCGCCATGGCCGAACTTTACGGCGGCCGGCCCGGCACGCTGGGCATGTTCCGCCTGCTGCGCGACGTGCTGGCGCATCTGGCCGTCACCGGCTCGATCGCCGTCGGCGACAGCCTCGTCCAGCAGGTGCTCGGTCACGGGCTGGCCTCCAGGCTCTCGGCCCGACTGGGAGAGGGTGTGATCAACGGCCTGATGACCGCCCGCATCGGAATCGCGGCCATGGATCTCTGCCGTCCGCTTGCCTTCCGGGCCCTGAAGCGGCCGGGAATCGGTGATTTCATCGGCGATCTCACCCCGTCCATGTCGCCGCGCGGCAACAATCCTTGAGCGACACAGCGATTCCGCGTCTTTCGCCTCCCCTTGCGTAACGTTGAAGAAATTTCAGTGAATTCAGAGCTCTAGCGACAGTATTTTAAAATCTCCGGCGCCTGAAATTCCTGTCTTTCCGCGCATTTCGGCACAATTGAAAGGAAGGATTAACCATTCTTCGGCAAAACTTGCACCCAGTTCGTGAGTGGTGTTTGCCAAGGAAAATCCATGTATTCGCGCAAGTTTCTCATCGTATGCGGCCTGGCCGCCGCGGCATTGTCTCCCGTCGCAGATGTCGCTCCGGCAGCCACTGCTGCAACCCGTGACAAGGCCTTCTTCGATTCGGTCGCCGGCTCCTGGAAAGGCCCCGGCGAAATCGTCGCCGGCAAGTACAAGGGCACGAAATTCACCTGCAACCTGATCGGCGAACCCACAGGCGACAGCAGCGCCGGCATCAAGCTCGACGGCACCTGCCGCGTTGGCGTCTTCAAACAGCCGATGACTGCCGTCATCTCGCAGTCGGGCTCGACCTACAAGGGCAAGTTCCTGGACGGCGCCGCCGGCAAGGGCCTTGACGTCGTCTCCGGCGCCGTCTCCGAGGATACCGTCGTCGTCGGCATCAACCGCGCCAAGCTGAACGGTGCGATGATCGCCCGCGTGCGTGACGACAAGACGATGAACGTCACCGTTTCGGTCAAGGTCGAAAGCCAGATGATCCCGGTGATCGGCCTGACGCTGACCCGCCAGGTCGACGAGATGGCCGTCGGCTCGATCCAGTAGAGAAACCGCGCAGCGGATTTTCCTGAAGCGGCGGGGTTTCCCGCCGTTTTCCGTTTCAGCGTCTCTGCTTCAGGCGCTCCGCCACCAGTCGCGGCTCTCGTCCGCAATCTCGATGCCCGTCACCTCGGCATCATCAAGCCAGTCACTGACCGCCCTGCCCCTGACGAGAAGGCCCGGCGCGATATCGGCGAGCGGCATCAGCACGAAACCGCGATCGGTCATGCGCGGATGCGGCAGTTCCAGCCGCCGTGCGTCCTGGATGACGTCGCCATAGGTCAGCACGTCGATATCGAGCGTGCGCGGCCCCCAGCGCTCGATGCGCTCGCGTTTCATCTCCCGTTCGATCGACAGGCAGACATCGAGCAAAGCCTCGGGCTCCAGCCGGGTCTCAACTGCGGCGCAGGCATTGAAGAAGAAGGATTGATCCGTCTTGCCCCAGGGCGGCGTGCGATAGAGCCGCGAGACCGCCGTCACCTGGCAGTCGTCGCGTCCGTCCAGCCTTTGCAGCGCGCCCGCCATCGCCTTCACCGGATCGCCGATATTGCCGCCGAGACCGAGTGTGGCGGATTGCAATGCGGCCTCAGGCAAAATGCTCAACGCTCACCTGCACGAAATCGAGTACGCCCGGCACCGGCGCGTTCGGCTTGCGCACCGTGATTTTCGCCCGCCGGATTTGCGGGAATGTCTCGCAGAGCCCCTTGGCGATATCGAGCGCCAGCGCCTCGATGAGGTAGCGCCGCTTGCCGGTGACGATCTGCTCGATCACGGTGAAGGCAATGCCGTAATTGACGGTATCGTTGATCGAATCGCTTTCCAGCGCCTCGCCGGCGACGACATCGAGCTCGGCATCGACGAAGAAACGTTGGCCGAGGAATTCCTCCTCGTCATGCACGCCGTGGCGCGCAAAGAAGGCGCAGTTCTGCAGCGTGATCGTGTAGGTGGTCATGTCGGCCGCTTCCTCTCGAATTCCTGGCGTGCATTCAGCATAGCATCGGCGATATCAAGCGCATCCCTGTTGATTGCGACATTGTGCACGCGGAAAACCGCAGCCCCTTGAAGCCTGAGCAGCGCGCTCGATGCAGCCGTCGCCACATCCCTGTCTGCCGCCTCACGCCCCGTCACCGCACCGAGGAAGCGTTTGCGCGACGTGCCGGCGAGCAGCGGCAGGCCGAAGCGGGAAAGTTCGGAAAACCGCGCCATCAGCTCCAGGTTTTCCTCCGCCGTCTCCTTGGCGAAGCCGAAGCCCGGATCGAGCACGATCCGGTCGCCGTTGACGCCGGATGCAGCGGCGATCGCAAGCGAGCGTTCGAGGAAATGCACCTGATCGGCAATCACGTCGGTCAGTTTTACCCTGTCGCGGCCGGTATGCATGATGCACAGCCCGGCTCCGGTCACTGCGGCAATATTGGCGATATCGGGCTCCTTCTGCAGCCCGAAGACGTCATTGACGATATGGGCGCCGGCGCTGATGGCAAGCCGCGCCGTCTCGGCGCGATAGGTGTCGATGGAGATCAGCGCCTGGGTGCGCCCGCGCAATGCCTCGATGACGGGCAATACGCGCGCCTGCTCCTCGGAAGGACTGACGGCTGCTGCGTTCGGCCGGGTCGATTCGCCGCCGATGTCGACAATGCCGGCACCCTCGCTCACCGCCCGCAGCGCCTGTTCGACCGCGGCATCGACGGTTTCAAAACGTCCGCCGTCGGAAAAGGAGTCCGGCGTCACGTTGATGATCGCCATGATCGTCGAACGACGGCCAAGTTCGATCTCCCGGCCATGGCCGACACGCCATATGCTGCCTTCGAGCCCTGTCACCAGACTTATCCCATTGATGACGAAAAAAGCGCCATCCGATATTGCGCTTGTGGTGGCTATGCCCCAAGCTCCGGTCGATTTCAACACGGGTTGCGTTCAGAATGCCGCTTGCAGTGCGTTATATGGTCTTCCCTATCGCCTTTTCCATTGCTCTTTCCCTCTGCAGCCCCGTGGCAGCCGAAGTGATCGCATCGAAAAGCTATTCCTATTTCGACATTCGCGGCAAAACCGCGGATGAGCTCGACCGCGAACTCAGCCGGCGCGGCCCGACGGCGAGCGGCTCCTCGGCGCGCCATCCCGGCGCCACGAAGATCCGCTTCGGCGGCGAGGCAACCTATATCCAGGATAACGGGCGCTGCCGCGTCGGCAACGTCAAGGTCACGGTCCACACCCAGATCATCCTGCCGCGCTGGAGCAGCCGCAAGGGTGCCAGCAAGGAGCTGTCGATGATCTGGGACGCCCTGTCGAGCGATATCAAACGCCATGAGGAGCGCCATGCCGAGATCGCCCGCGATCAGGCCCGCGCCATGGAGCGCGCCATTCGCGCGCTGCCGCAGCAGCGCAGCTGCGAAGCTATGCAGGAACTCGTCTCCGACGAATCAGCACGCGGTATAGAGGAGCACGATCGGCAGCAGGCGCGATTCGACAGGGTCGAAGCGGTCAACTTCCAGAAGCGCATGCTGAGATTGCTGAATAATCGAATCAACGGTCGAACCGGCGCAAAATAGGGCTTTTTCAATCAGCTTGCGAGCAGGAAACCTTAGCTGCACAACGAAACTTGTGCGAAACTTGCGCTCTCCCCAGCGATTGAATGGTCATTTTTCATCCTGGCAGACTCAACCGGAACGCGTTAATATGAACACATTCGAAAGTCCAGGTACGACATCAAGTACGGCACCTGCACTTTCATCGCTGGGTTCTCCTGGCGCGTTCCGAAGCCTCGGATGTTCCTCCCTCATCCGAAGGTAATGCGCCCGCCTCGCCTCGCTCGCTCCAGCGCGCGAGGCGTCTTTTTTGATATCGGATGTTTCGGCGACGTTTGAAGCGGATGTGCTTCAGGCCTGGCGTTCCGGCACGTGCACCACGAGCCCGTCATAGATGGCCTTCATTCGGATCTGACAGGACAGCCGCGAAGTCGGGCGCACGTCGAAGGCGAAGTCGAGCATATCCTCTTCCATCGCTTCCGGCTGACCGACCTTCTCCGTCCACTCCTCATCGACATAGACATGACAGGTCGCGCAGGCGCAGGCGCCGCCGCATTCGGCCTCGATGCCGGGCACCGAATTGCGCACGGCGTTCTCCATGACGGTGGAGCCTTGGTCGACGTCGAGGTCGAAGCGCGTGCCGTCGAAGGCGACGATGGTAAGTTTTGGCATCGGGACTATTTCCGGTCTTCAGGTGGGTGGGCGGATTTTTCTTCCGACAATTCGACGCGACAGTCAACATTGGGGAAATCCGCCATAGCCTCGCAGATCGTGCCTTCGCCCGCCGTCTTCAAAGCGTCATTCGGGACGTCGCAAAAAGACCCGCGGTTCCGCAATGGAACAACGGGTCTTCGTTCGGAGGGGATTCAATGCATGTCGCCCAAAACTGTGCGGCGGTTTTGGGACAATGATATGCATCAACCAACGACTTGGAGATCAGCCGCGGCAGAGCTTCAGGATGAAATTCTCCGCATCGATGACGGCGGCCCCGAGCGCTGCGGTCGCGCCGGCATCGCCGCCGGTTTCCTCGACGGCTTCGGCCGTCTGCGACACCCGGAATGCGCCGACCGAGCTTGCCGCGCCCTTCAGCCGGTGCGCGGCTGCGCCGATACGGATGGTTTCGCCGCTCGCAATATCCTGGAGGCATGCGCGGGCCTGGCGCGCAAACATTTGAAGGACTTCGATTTCCAGCGCCTTGTCGCCCATCGTCTGCTTTGCGAGATGGACCAGGTCGATCGGCCGGACCTTCGAGGGACAGGGTCCCTTTGCATTATCCGGCGCCTCGAATACGATGTTCAATGCCGCCATCTGGGCTGCCATTGCCAATTCTCCCGTCCCTGTCGTCCGCAGTTGCAACAGTTCTGCGTCAGGAGGGTGGCCATCCCGTTAAATTCCGGCACATTCAGGGCGGAAATCTCGCCATATGGTTAACGTCCGTTAAATATCCCTAAATTATTGGTTTTTAAGCGCTGCCCAGGATTCAAAGATGTTAACAACGGGTTAACGAACCGCAAATCTCAAGCCTTCATTAATTGTGTGAAGAGCCCAGATGTGTCACTACGATACTGGTGGAGCGGGTTTATGGTACGCGCCTTTGCCGAGCGAGTGGATAATGGTAGTGTTTTGATACCTTCCGTTTGAAAAAGCGGCTATCTACTCTGAAATGACATGCTTATCCGTCCGTCGTTGGGATGGAAGGCTGGAACGGCAAAGTTGTCCCCGGGTGAGGCGGAAGCCCGGGATGCGCGGTTGGGCCGGCTGACAGTAACGAGGCATACCCGAATGGCGAACAACAAATATAACGAGTCGATTGAGGACAAGGCGTTCAAGGCATTGGACGAGGCCCTCCAGATCGACTTCAGCAAGGATAACGTACCGTCTCGCCGCGGCGACGCGCCCCAGGCCCCGGAGGCTAATGTGTCTGATCCAGTAAATGCGCGTAACCAGCAGGCCCAGGAAGAGGCGCAGCGGCGCAGCCGCCGCGGTGCCGCCGGCGAGCAGGCTTCCAGGGGGCCGGCCTTCGCGCCCGCCAACGATGCCAGCCGCAACACGCCTGCCTCGATCCTGAAATCCTTCGACGGCGCCTCCAGCCGCTCGGCGGTGCGCACCGCCACGCTGTTCTCCGTGCTTTGGGTCATGGCCGGCCTCGGCCTGATGTCGCTGCTTTATGCTCCGCAGATCTGGCAGATCCGTTCTATCGCCGATCTCGTCGCCCTGCCCGGCGTCATCGCCGGCCTCGTCGGCATCATCATTCCCGTAATGATGTTCTATGCCTTCGCCATCATGATCGCGCGCGCCCAGGACATGCGCAACGCCGCCCGCTCCATGGCAGAGGTGGCATTGCGCCTGGCCGAGCCGGAAACCATTGCCTCCGAGCGCATCATGACCGTCGGCCAGGCCGTGCGCCGTGAAGTCTCGGCCATGAATGAAGGCATCGAGCGCACGATCGCACGTGCGTCCGAACTGGAAACGCTCGTCCATTCCGAAGTCAATGCCCTTGAACGCTCCTATGCCGACAACGAGTTGCGCGTCCGTGGCCTCGTCCACGAACTCGGCTCCGAGCGCGAGGCGATCGTCAATCATGCCGATCGCATCCGTACCTCGATTGGCAGCGTCCACGACCAGTTGAAGGAAGAGCTGTCGCTTGCGACCGAAGAGATCGCGGTGCGGCTTGCCACATCGGGCGAAGCCTTCGCTTCGCTGATCGATACGCGCGCCGCGACGATCCTGGAAAAGTCGGACAGCGCCCTGCAGTCGATGGGCAGCCTGCTTGCCGCCAAGACCGATACCCTGCTGCAGACACTGAACGCATCGGGTTTTGCGCTCGCCACCGAATTCGACAATCGCCTCGAAGCGCTCTCCGTCAATCTCAATGACCATGGCGAAAGGCTGCTCAGCCAGTTCGAGACGCGCGCCTCGACCATGGACAGCAGCACCGAGAAGCTGAATGCGGCGCTGAACGAACGCACGCACCAGCTCAACGAGATCCTGATCGCCCGCACCCGCGAGATCAACGAGAGCCTGACATCGGGCGAACGCACCATTGGCGGCACGCTCGATGACGTTCTGTCGAAGCTGAACAGCGCCCTCGACGAAAAGGGCGCAAGCTTCCGCCAGAGCCTGCAGACCACCGCCGACGACGCCGTCATGGATCTCGACGTACGCTCCGGTTTCTTCGAGGAACGGCTGCAGACGACCGTTGCCCAGTTGTCCACCGCCTTCGACGAGCGCGTCGCAGAATTCACCAGCGCCTTCGACAAACGCACCGGCTCGCTCGACACCAAGCTGATGGAAAGCCTCGCCCGTATCAACGAGACGCTGACCGGCGGCTCGGATTCAATCGACGGCATCCTGAGTTCCGGTATCGACCGGCTTGGTTCGTCGATAACAGACCAGTCGCTGGCGCTCGCCACCGCGCTCGCCACCGGCCATGAGATGCTGGAAAGCACGCTCGGCAGCCGGGCGGAGGAAATCACCACCGCACTCAGCAGCCGCACCGGCGAACTGACCTCGTCTCTGCAGAACGCGACTTCCGAAATCGCGCTGGCGCTTGCATCCGGCACCTCCGAACTGCAGAACAATCTTCAGACACGCTCGGCCGAACTGCGCGACACGCTGCGCACCACCACCACTGAGCTGACGAGCGCCGTTGCCGCCGGCACCGAACAGGTGACGGCTGCCTTCGGCGGTCGCGCCGAGGAGCTGAGCGGCGTGCTTGCGGCGCGTGCGGCTGAGATCACCGAGGCGCTCGGCACGGCCCATGGCCGCATCGACAGCGTCATGGCAGAGCGCGGCGACGCACTTGTGGAGGCGCTGACCACCCACCACGGCCGCTTCGAGGAAGCGCTGGCAACCCGTTCCGACGCCATCCTCAATGCCGTCTCCGGCACCCATGACCGTCTTGCCGAGACGCTCGACGAAAAGGCGATGGCACTCGCCATCTCCCTGAATGAGAGCCAGGCCCGCATCGAAGATACGCTCGAAACCCGCTCCGAAGCGCTGGTGAAAGCGGTATCAGGCACGCATGACCGCCTCTCCGAGACGCTCGACGAAAAGGCGATGGCGCTCGCCATTTCGCTCAATGAAAACCAGGCCCGCATCGAGGATACGCTCGAAACCCGTTCGGCGGCCCTGCTGAACGCCGTGTCCGGCACCCATGACCGGCTTTCTGAAACGCTGGACAGCAAGGCTGCCGCCCTGACGACCTCGCTCGATGAGCGCCATGCCCGCATCGAGGATGCGCTTGGAACGCGCGCCGAAGCGCTGCTGAACACCGTATCCGGCACCCGCGACCGTCTTGCCGAGACGCTCGACGAAAAGGCGATGGCGCTCGCCAGATCCTTGAGCGAGAGCCAGGCCCGTATCGAAAATACGCTCGAAACCCGCTCCGCAGCTTTGCTGAACGCCGTCTCCGGCACCCATGACCGCCTGTCCGAAACGCTGGATGAGAAGGCGATGACGCTCGCCATCTCGCTCAATGAGAGCCAGTCGCGGATCGAAGACACGCTGGAAGCGCGCTCCGAAGCCTTCCTCCAGGCTGTGTCCGGCACGCACGACCGTCTCTCGGAAACGCTCGACGAAAAGTCTGCGGCGCTCGCTGCCTCCCTGAACGAAGGTCAGAGCCGCCTGCAGGACACGCTGGAGAGCCGTTCGGAATCCTTCCTCAATGCGGTCTCCGCCACCCATGATCGTCTGTCGGAAACACTCGACGATCGGGCGATGGCGCTTGCCATCTCGCTGAACGAGAGCCAGAGCCGTCTCGAGGAGACGCTGACAACAGGCGCCGATGCGATCACCAATGCGGTCTCCGGCACGCATCAAGGCCTGAACGGTGTGCTCGACCAAAAGGCCGCCGCCATTGCCGCCTCGCTGACCGAAGGCCAGGCCCGCCTCGAGGAAGCCTTGGGGCACCGCACCGCCGCAATCATCGGCGCTGTAACCGCAACCCACGACCGGCTCACCGATACGCTCGACGAAAAGACGATGGCGCTCGCCATTTCGCTCGACGATAACCAGAGCCGCTTCGACAGTGCGCTCGAAGCCCGCAGCAATGCCATCATGGAAGCGGTCTCCGGTGCCGAGGCTCGCGTCGCCGGCGCCTTCGCCGACAAGACCGATGCGATCCGCACCGCCTATACCGACAATCAGCAGCGGCTCGAAAATGCGCTTTCCGAACATAGCGCCGCCCTCTCTGGCGCTCTCGATGCCGGCGGCGCCCGCTTCGAGGATCTCGTCGGCGGCTTGACCGGCCGCATCGAAAGTCGCCTGACCGATGCCCATACACGGCTCGGAGGCCTCGCCGACGAGGCCGCAGCGCGCATCGAGGGCGGGCTCGCCTCCGCCCATGAACGCATCCGCACGACGCTCGAAGACCGCGCCAATGCCATCGACCTGTCGCTGAGCCAGGCCCATGCGCTGATCAGCGATACGCTGACCGAACAGGCGACCAGCATCGGCACCTCGGTGGCGACGAGCGTCAGCATGCTCGAAATGTCGCTGGAGGACCGTGAAGCCGCGATTCGCCAGGCGATCGATGCCGGCGCCCAGACATTGGAAGATCGCATGCATGCCGGCGCCGGCCAGATCGCCGGCCGCTTCCAGGAGGCGGCGAACGCCATTTCGAACTCCACCCAGGATTTCTCCGCCCATCTCGATCGGTCGGTCGAAAGCCTGACCGGCCGTTTTGAAGAAACCGGATCGCGCGTGGAAGCCGGTCTTGCGGCGATCGAGACCCGCATCCGCGACGGCGTCGGCGGCGTTGCCGAAAAGGTCGAAGCCGCCAGCGGCCAGCTGTCCGGCGTGCTCGCCGACGGCGTCTCCCGTCTCGGTGCGCTCAGCGACGACGCCACTCGGCGCATTTCCGCGACGCTCGAAGGCAGTGCCGCAAACCTCACCCAGGCGATCGACAGCCGCACCGCCAATCTGGCCGAGACGCTGGACAGCCGCACCACAAGCCTGACGGGCGCTATCGACGGCCGCACCGCAAGCCTTGGCGAAACCCTCGACCGCGGCAATGAACGCATCGAGGAACGCCTCTCCACCATGGACCGCGCGCTGACCGTCGGCCTTGAAGCCGTCAATCGCACCATCGAAGGCAAGGCCGCCGGTCTCGCCTCGACACTGCGCAGCGCGGTTGCCGACGCGGCTCAGGGAATGGAAGGCGAAGCGACGAGAACCACCGAACTGCTCGGCAAGACCGGCCAGCAATTCGCCGAGGATCTCAATGCGAAAAGCGACGAATTCACCCGCACCATGGATGAGCGTTCGTCGCAAATCGTCACCCGGGTCGCCGAAGCTCAGAACCGGCTGGCGAGCCAGGCCGCTGCCGTGGCCCAGACCTTCTCGGAAGCCGGCAACGCCATCGTCAACAAGGTCTCCGAGGCCGAGACCATCGTCGGCACGCAGGTCAATGCCATCTCCAAGGTGTTGTCGGATGCCGGCCAGTCTCTGGAGACGCGCGGCAATGCCATCCGCTCGACGCTGTCGGGGGCCGGCAGCGAGATATCCGCCACCATGGCGGATGTCGACCGGGCGCTGGAAGCCCGCAGCAATGCCATCCGCACCAATCTCGAGGAACGTACCCGCGAGATCGATACGACCTTCTCCGACATTGACAAGGCGCTCGAAGCGCGCGGCAACTCGATCCGCTCGACGCTCGACGAGCGCACCCGCGATCTCAACTCGATGCTGGCGGGCCGCTCTGTCGAATTGACGCGCATCCTCGACGAAACGGCTCGCCCGATCATCGACCGCTACACCGATGCCGGCGAGCAGGCTGCCGCCCGCATCACCGCTGCGGCCAACCTCAGCGCCGAGCGTCTGCGCGCCGAAAACGAAGCGCTCGCCAGCGCCGTTGCCGCCCGCACCGAGAATGTCGCCAACGCCGTCAGCGCCATCGAGAACAGCCTGGTCGGTAACGTCAACGGCCTCGTCCAGCGCATGTCGGAAAGCAGTGCGGCAATGGCGATGATGATGAACCGCGCCGCCGAGCAACTGGCCAACGTCGACGGCCGTCTCGGTGACACCACCGCGCGCTTTGCCGACTCCGCCACCAAGGCCGCTGAAATGGTCTCCGCCTCGACCAGGCTTCTTGAAGGCAAGGTCGACCGCCTCTCCGACATTTCGGGCCAGACGCTGTCACAGGTCGGCGGCATCATCGGCCGCTTCGACGAACACTCCAAGGTCCTGACCCAGGCCTCGCAGCTGCTCGGCGCTGCCCAGTCCAATCTCGCCTCGACGCTCGAGGAGCGCGAGAGCGCTCTGCAGACCCTCTCGGTCGGCCTCGTCCAGCGCTCCGCCGAGATCGAAAAGACGATGCAGGGCCTCGGCAGCATGATCGAGACCGTGTTTGAGCGGGCAGAGCAACGCTCCAACCAGGTCACCGGCAATCTGCGCCAGGGCGTGCAGTCTTCCTTCGCCGATATCGGCCGCATTCTTAGCGAAACCGAGAAGCGCGCCCAGGAAGCGGCAGAGACGATGCGCGAGGCGATCACCCGCGCCGGCGACGAGGCCAATACGACGATCGACGGCACCTTCGCCAATGTCGAACGGCGTTCCGGCGATCTCTCCAATCGCATTCGCGGCGGTCTCACCGCCTCGCTGTCGGAAGTCGAGCGCATGCTCGGCGAAGCCGGCCGCGCCTCAGACGGCGCCGCCCAGAACATGCGGGAAGCACTGCGCGAGGCGATCGATGATGCCGTCGGCCGTTTCTCCGGCGCCACCGAAGATATCCGCCGCTCCGCCGCCGACATCCGTAATGAGCTCGACGCCACCCGCGCCGAACTGAAGCGCGGCGCCTTCGATCTTCCCGAGGAAGCCAAGGAAAGCGCCTCGGCCATGCGCCGGGCCGTGGCTGAGCAGATCAAGGCTCTGCAGGATATCTCCCAGCTCGTCGGCCGCTCCAGCCAGCAGCTCGAGATCTCCCAGCCCGTCGCCCGCACGCTAGCCCAGACGCAGCCGGCTCCGCGTCCTGCCCAGCCGGTCGCAGCCCAGCCGCCGCAGCCGGTAGCGCCCCCGTCGATCGAAGCGACGGGCCTGCGTGGAACGATCGCGCCGTCTGCGCCGGCGGCCGCGCCTCAGCGCGCCGCCCCGCAGCCTGCCCCCAGTCGCCCCGAATCAGGGCGCCAGGAAACAGGACGCCAGGAACCGGTGCGCCAGGAACCGGCCCGTCCGGAAAGTGGCGGCTGGATCAGCGATCTCCTGCGCGGCGCATCGCGTGAGGAGGCCGCCGACGAGGCGTCTGCCCGCGCCCCTGCCCGCCCGGCGGAAACTGCCGCGCCGGCCGCGCGTAGCAACGACAGCCGCAATCCGCGCCACGTCGTCGAATCCTTGAACTCGCTCTCGGTCGATATCGCCCGCGCCATCGATCACGACGCCTCGGTCGATCTCTGGCGCCGTTATCAGCGCGGTGAGCGCGATGTCTTCACCCGTCGCCTCTACACGCTGAAGGGCCAGCAGACCTTCGACGAGATCAAACGCAAATACGACCGCGAACCGGAATTCCGCACCGCCGTCGACCGCTACATCGGCGATTTCGAAAAGCTGCTCGCCGACGTCGCCCGCACCGACCCGAACCGCACGGTGACGCAGTCTTACCTCACCTCGGACACCGGCAAGGTCTACACCATGCTCGCCCACGCTGCAGGCAGGCTCACCTGAACTTGCTGATCTGAATCGGATACAGGAAAGCCGCTTGAACATGTGTCAGGCGGCTTTCGTTTTACAATGCCCTCACCGATCGGCCGCTATGTCCCAGTTATGGATACAACGGTCGAGGCCGATGGCGATCTCGAGCACGAGAACGTCATGGTCGACCGCCGCTCCCTTCTTGGGCTCAGACCGGTCGCGCTGCGGAAAATCCGTGCGCCGCGAGATCGAGCAGATCTTCCATCCACTTGTCGCCATTGTCGACCTCGATATCCATCGTCACCTCGGAATAGGCCGGCAGCCGGTCGGAGGGCACCATCCGCGTCGGCAGATGGATCAGCGATGCGATCATGCGGCGGACCGGTTCTAGGCAGGCGGCGTGATAGTCGTTGCCACTGTCGGCCGTGAAGGCGCATTGGAATTCGAGCTGCCAGAATTCCTTCAGTCGCATGTGTTTCGTCGGCTGTTCCTGCTCGCGGCGATAGGATCTGCCGGCCTGCCAAACGCAGAGCGGCAGTCGCGTCTTCGAATGATTGCCGAGAATGTGCTGCATGTAGATGTAGGTCGATGGCGTGGTTTCCGGTCGCAGGACCAGCGCGGCATCGCTGGCGGAGAGCTGTTCCTGAACCCAGATATCGGCGTTCGAATAGGCGCTCGACACCAGCGCCTGCGGCATCAGCGCCGGCGCCTCGACCCTCCTGACATCCCAGGCCGGATTGACCGACCTGAGAAAACTGCGGACCTCTTGCGAGAAGAAGGCGATCATATGATCGCGCAGATGGATCTCACGCTCCTCCCAATGGACGAGCGAATTGACATGATTAAGATTGAGCACGGTGCCTGTCTCCCTGGCAACCTTGATTGGCGTGGTGAGGGGCTTTACGTCCAGCAGCGCGCCGGACGCCCGCAGCGCTCCGACGTCACAGCAGGACGCGAAGACCTCGTCCGCCAAAAGCGCGCACCGTCACGACCTGCAGGCAGGTGCTGATATGACGGGAGAAAAGCGCGGGCTTCATGCTCATGGCGAGTTTTCTACGTGCCGGGCGCATCCTTGTCAAAACCGAAAACGGTGAGACAAAAGGAACCAGCTGTGGATGACCCTTTTTTATTGCCCCTCGTCCTTCATTCCGTCACAAACTTTTATAATCCGCTGCATTCAGGCCAACGGCCCACTCGATCATCGAAACGACAGAGACAGCACATTGATGACCAAGACGACATCCCGGCTCCTTGCCACGGCGCTCTCTTCCCTTTTCCTGACGGGCGCTTTCACTCTGGCTGAGGCGGGCCAGGCAAGCTTCGTCGTCGATGCGCAGTCCGGTCAGGTCCTCGAAAGCTCCAATCAGGACGACCTGAACTATCCGGCGTCGCTGACCAAGATGATGACGCTCTATCTTGCCTTCGAGGCCCTGCATGACGGGCGCCTCAACTGGGACCAGAAGCTCACCATGTCGGAAAATGCCGAGAGCAAGGAGCCTTTCAAGCTCGCCGTCGGCGCCGGCCGCAAGGTGACGCTGCGCGAAGCGGTCGAGGGAATCGTCGTGCTGTCGGCCAATGATGCGGCGGTGGCGATCGCCGAGCAGCTTGGCGGCTCCGAACAGGCTTTCGCCGAGGCGATGACCGGCAAGGCACGCCAGCTTGGCATGCAGGACACGGTCTTCAAGAATCCGTCGGGTCTTCCCGATCCGGAGCAGGTCACCACGGCGCGTGACATGGCCACACTCGGAATTTCGCTGATGCGGGACTTCCCCGAGGAGTTCAAGCTCTTCTCCATGCGCGGCTTCCAGTTCCGCGGCATGAAGCTGCGCGGCCATAACAACCTCATGTATCGCTATGACGGCGTCGACGGCATCAAGACCGGCTATACCGACGCTTCGGGCTATAACGTCGTGACGTCGGCGCAGAAGGATGGCCGCCGCGTGGTCGGCGTCGTCATGGGCGAAAAGACCGCGAGCCTGCGCGACGACAAGATGGCAAGCCTGCTGGACAGCACCCTGCCGGCGTCATCGACCACCACAGCTTCCACGACACCCGGCAGCCAGCCGGGAGCGACGATGACGGATTCGCAACCGACGAAGTAGCTCCGGCAGGTTTTTGCTGACGGCTTATCTGAAAGCCACCTCCAGGTGTTGCCGGTCTTGGGCGATCACCCTGCAATTCGTTTCGAAGCCTTCGCCTTTGATGGCAAGGATGAATTCCGGCGGAATGCCTGACGTATTGGAGACCGAAATGCCGGCGCTCTCCGAACCGATGGACTTGACGGTGCAGTCGATGGTCGAGCGTCGATCGTTGAACAGGATCGAACCCGCCTTCAGCACCCGCCGTCGCGCGCCGATGGCGTGATCGGCGTGGATGGAACTCCACGACACGCAACGATTCCGTCCGCTGTGCTTGGCTTGATACATCGCGGCATCGGCTTGGGCCAGCAGGGTCTCGATTTCCTTGCTGACGATCGAGAGCGCCGACGTTCCGAAGCTGGCCGTAACGGTCAGGGCGCCGTGATCGCCGCGAATGATCTCAGAGGCGATGGCGGCTCTGAGTTTCTCGGCGACGGCGAGTGCACCTTCCCGGTCGACATGCGGCAGGATAACGCCAAACTCCTCGCCTCCAAGACGGCCGAAAAGATCACCGGCTCGGAGTGCCGTCCTGCAGACCGCTGCCACCGCCTTGAGAACCTCGTCGCCTGCGGCATGCCCATGCGTATCGTTCACCTGCTTGAAATGATCGATATCGAAGACGATGCACGAGAGGTCATGCTTATGCCGCAGAGCGAGCGAAATCAGCTGATCGGCCTCCTGCTTGAAGGCACGCCGTGTCATCGTCTCAGTGAGGCTGTCGGTGGCGGCCGATTGCATGAGCTCGATGCGGTCCATAGCCGCCCCCGCCAGCTCCTGGAGGATGCTAAGGTCTGTGTTGCCGAACGATCTTGGCCGACGGTCGATGGCGCATACCGTCCCGATCATGTGCCCGGCTTTTGTTCTCAGCGGCACGCCGGCATAAAAGCGGATATGGTCTTCGCCTGTCACTGCAGGATGCTTCGAAAAGCGGGCATCCTTCGTGGCATCCTGCACGATAACAGGCTCGTCACAGTCCACAACGCAGCGGCAAAACGTGTCTTCGAGCGATACCTCGTCGGCCGAAAGGCCGGAGCATGCCTTGTACCACTGCCGATGCGCATCGATCAGGGATACGATGCCGATCTCGATGGAAAATATCTGCTTTATCAGGCGTACGATCCGCTCGAAGCCTTCGTCCCTCGGCGTATCGAGAAGGTCGAGCTGCTGCAGCGCAGCCAACCGAGCATTTTCGCGCTGAATCGCTTCCGACGACGACTTTCCGAATACGCGTGCGACCACCATGCAGCATGCCTCCTGATAGCGATAACATGATGCGTTCCACAAATTCATGAAGAAATTGAATACGATGGCGGCCCCAAACTCATGAGGCCAAATATTCTTCAGAATCAGCAACCCTTGATGTCGACGCAGCGGTCGCGACACGCCATCTCAGATTGAGCGCAGCGTCCAGCTGACGATCTCGGAGACAACCGTGGAGAAGGCGCGGTCGAGACCCTTGACGAAGCCGACATTGTCGCCGCCGGCCGGTGCCGTGGCGCGGAACACCTTCTGGGCGCGCACCGAGCCGTTGCGGTCGTTGAGGATCTTGGCCGAGATTTCGACCACAGCCTGATTGCCGCTCGACGCATCGATCTCGAAGGAGCGGATATCGGTGACGACCTGGTAGTCGATCGCCAGCCCCTGCCCCGGCATGCCAACGCCGCCGAGCTTGCCGGAGTTCTCGAAAGCTTCCACCAGCTTCGACTGTACAATGCGCGGCAGCTTGTCGCCCCACTGCGCCCGCGAGAGATACTGAATTTCCGAAGACGAAACACGGATGACGATCTGCTCGCTGTCGAGCGCCCGCAGCGCCGTCGGGCTGGCGATCAGGACCTGGCGGGATTTGGCCGCAGGCCCGTCGCCGTCGACGGCGGCGGACAGGTCATAGGTATCGTTCTTGGCCGCGGTGCCGCACCCCGAAAGGATCAGCGCCGTCAGCGGCAGCGCGATCACCGTTCCCTTGATCCACGAACGGCGCGACAACAGATGCGATGCGACCATATTAGGCTACCCCTGACTTCCCAGTTAACGCCGCGTCCGGCCGTCATATTGCTTGACCGTGTCCCCGCCGAAGATCAGGCGCTGCGGATTGCGGTCGAAGTTGGTGATCGTATCGTTCAGATTGTTCACGGTTCCGCGCATGTCGTTGACGAGAGTCTGCACGTCGCGCAAGCCGCCACTCGAAAATTTCTGCAGATTGTCGGCGATCGGGCCGATGCGCGAATTCAGGTTGTCGGCCACCTTCTTGAAGGATTCCAGCGTATCGCGCGCTTCAGTGAACAGCGATTGCGTATTGTCGGTTCCAAGCAGGGCATCGACTTTGATGAGAATGCCGTCGATGCGGGTCGAGGCCGAATTCAGCTTATTGGCGAGCTGCGAGACGTCCTGGATCGTCTGGTCGATATCCTTCTGCCGCGATGAAACCGTGTTGGCGACATCGCGAATCGAGGCGACGGCGGTGCGCGCATCCTTGGTCGCTTGCGCGATGTCGTCGACGGAACCCTTCACCTTTGCCGGGTCGATCTGGGCGACGAGCGTATCGACGCGGTCGAGTGTGGCCTGCGCCTGCTTGCCGAAATCGTTGAAGGTGGTGGCAGTCTGGTCGAACTTCTGGATCGCACCCTTGAGGTCGCCCGAGGCATCGGCAACATTGGCGGTGAGCTTCTCGGCATTGGAAACGATGTTGTCGATCTTCTGCGCATCGACCGCCTTGACCAGCTCTTCGACGGCCTTGAGCGTCGAGTCGACGCGGCCGGAAACCGCCTTCACCGTCTCCGAAAGCTGGCCGACGCTCTGCAGGAAGGAGTCGATATTGCCGGAATTCTTGGCAAGCGCGTCCGAGAAAGTCTCGGCATTCTTAAAAGTCTCGGTCAGCGGCCCGCGCGAATCCTCGATGAAACCCTGAAGTTCGCCGACCGCGTCGTTGGCGCGATCGAGGATCTTGTCTGCGGTCGCCAGAAGATTGGTGACGCTTGACTGGTCGGCGACGATGACGGCGCGTTTGTTATTGTCGATCGCATGCTGGAGGATGCTTTCCTCGCCCTTGCGGCCGCCTGAGAGTTCGATATAGGCGGCCCCGGTCAAGCCCTGGATTTCAAGGGCGGCCTTGGTGGACGGGTAGATCGGCGCATCGGTACGCACCTGGGTGAAGGCCAGCGAATATTGCGGATCGTCGGCATCGATCGACAGTGTCTGCACTGAGCCGATCTGGATGCCGTTGAAGCGCACCGGCGAGCCGACACTAAGGCCGTTCGCCGATCCTGGAATCCGAACGATCAGTTCCGTCATCGGGCCGCCACGGCCATACTCCGCCATCCAGTAGACGAAGCCGAAGGCAGCCGCGATCACCAGCACCGTGAAAAAACCGACAATCGTGTAATTGGCTTTGGTTTCCATCTTATCCGGTCACTTCCCGCTGCTGCCGTGCCGCACGCCATTGTCCTGCGGCACGATCGACCGCGCCCGCTTACCCTTGAAATAGGCCTGCACCCACGGATCGTCATAGGCCAGCATGTCGTCGATCGTGCCTTCCACCATTACCCGCTTCTTTCCGAGCACGGCAATACGGTCGCAGACCGAAAACAGGCTGTCGAGGTCATGCGTTACCATATATACGGTCAGTCCCAGACTATCGCGCAGGTTGGCGATCAGTTCATCGAATTCGGCAGCGCCGATCGGGTCGAGACCGGAGGTCGGTTCGTCCAGGAAGACGAGTTCCGGATCGAGCGCCAGCGCGCGGGCAAGGGCGGCGCGCTTAATCATGCCGCCGGAGAGTTCGGACGGGTATTTGTCGGCGGCGTCAGCGGCAAGCCCGACCATACGGATCTTCAGATGCGCCAATTCGTCCATCAGCGAGCGCGGCAGATCGAGATATTCGCGCATCGGCACCTGGATATTTTCCTTGACCGTCAGCGACGAAAACAGCGCACCCTGCTGGAATAGTACGCCAAGCCGCATATCGAGCGCGTTGCGCTGGGGTTCGTCGAGTTCGTCGAAATCCTGGCCAAGGATCTTGATTGTGCCGGAGCGGCGCGGCAGCAGCCGGAGCACGGTGCGCATCAGCACGGATTTGCCGGTGCCCGACGCGCCGACGAATCCGAGAATCTCGCCGCGATAGATATCGAGGTTCAGATTGTCGAGCACCACTTTGGAGCCGAAGCCGACGGTGACGTCGCGCGCCGAGAGCACGACATCCCTGCCCTGTCCTTCGCTTTCGATCGGTTGCTCGTTCACGGGGCTCGCCATGCTAGAAGTTGATCGCTGCATAGAACATCGCAAATAACCCGTCCATCAGGATGACGACGAAAATCGCCTTCACCACCGCGGCCGTTACGTGCTGGCCGAGCGATTCCGCGCTGCCGCCGACCTTCAGCCCTTCGACGGCGGCGACAATGCCGATGACGAGTGCCATGAACGGCGCCTTGATCATGCCTGAGAGCACCGTCGACAGCGTCACCGCCTCGTGCAGACGCGCCAGGAAATTGGCGAAGGTGATGCCGGAATAACCCCAGGCGACCGCAGCCGCACCGGCGAGCGACGCGAAATTCGCCAGCACCGTCAGAAGCGGCAGCGCGATGGTCAGCGCCACCAGACGCGGGAAGATCAGCACACCGATCGGGTTCAGCCCCATCACCTTCAGCGCGTCGATCTCTTCGCGCATCTTCATCGAGCCGATTTCGGCGGTGATCGCGCTGCCCGAACGGCCGGCGATCATGATCGAGGTGAGAAGCACGCCGATTTCGCGCAATTGCAGAATGCCGACGAGATCGACGACGAAAACCTCGGCGCCGAAGTAGCGCAGCTGGAAGGCGCCCTGCTGGGCGATGATCGCCCCGATCAGAAACGACATCAGGAGGATGATCGGAACGGCGCGAACGCCCATATGGTCGATCTGGTTGACGATCGAGGCCGGCGAAACGCCGCTGCCGCGCCCGAATTTCATCTGCGCACCACGCACCGCCGAGCCGAGGATATACATGGCGGCGGCGAAATTGTCCCAGACCTCGTAGGTCATCTTGCCCACGGGCGCGAAGATGCGCGCGACGAGCGAGACCTTCTCCTGCTGCTCCGGCTCGGGTTTGGCCGGCTCCTCGGAAAACATCGCCAGCATTTCGTCGATATGCTGATTGGTGCCTTCGAAGCGAACCGTCCGTCCAGCCGCCTCCTCTTCCTTCTTCAGCCGGCACAGCAGCCAGATTCCGGCGGTATCGATATCCGAAATATGCGAGAGGTCGACAGTCAGGTCGCCGGCCTTCTGATGAAGGAGCTTTTCGAAGTCGCGCAGCACGAAATGAATATAGGCGCTGCGCCAATTGCCTCTGAGACGCACATGCTGCCCCGAACCATCGGCCTGGTCGTCCACGTCAAGCGAGGCAGCGTTGCGATTCTCGGCGTTCAAGATACTTATGTCTTTCAAGGCTTACAGCAACTTGCCGCGAATCGCGAACGGACCGTTCGACGACCGGCGCGTCAATATACAGAAGCAACGTGCAATTTCCATGCTCGCAGGACAGCAATAATGCCGCGCACCCTCGATATCCAGATGAATTCCTTTCCGATTGCCGGGACTTTCACCATCTCGCGCGGCGCCAAGACCGAGGCCGATGTCATCACCTGTACACTCGCCGAAGACGGTGCCCGGGGGCTTGGCGAATGCGTGCCCTATCGCCGCTATGGCGAGACCATGGAGAGCGTTTTCGCCCAGATCGAGGCCGCGCGTCCGCTGGTCGAGGCAGGCATTTCGCGCAGCGACCTGCTGTCGGCGATGCCGCCGGGCGCTGCGCGCAACGCCGTCGATTGCGCCCTCTGGGACCTGGAAGCGAAACGAACGGGTGAAAGCGTCGCCGTCCGTCTCGGCCTTGCCGATCTGAAGCCGCTCACCACCGCCTACACCATCTCGCTCGGTGAGCCGGAGGTGATGGCCGCCCAGGCGCGCGAACATGCCGGCCGCGCACTGCTCAAGGTCAAGGTCGGAACCGGCGATGATGAAAGCCGCATCCGCGCCGTCCGCGCGGCCGCACCCGATTCCAAAATCATCCTTGACGCCAATGAGGGCTGGCCGGAAGCGGTGCTCGAACGCCACCTCAATATCGCGGCGCAAGCGGGGGTGGCGCTCGTCGAACAGCCGCTGCCGGCTGGCCGCGATGGGATGCTTGCCGAAATCCGCCGCCCGCTCCTCGTCTGCGCCGACGAGAGCGTCCACCACACCGGCGATCTCGCAAGCCTCGCCGACCGCTATGACGCGATCAACATCAAGCTCGACAAGACCGGCGGCCTGACGGAGGCCCTGGCAATGAAGGCCGAGGCCGAACGGCTTGGATTCGGCATCATGATCGGCTGCATGGTCGGCACCTCGCTTGCCATGGCGCCGGCCGTGCTGCTCGCCCAGACTGCCGATTTCGTCGATCTCGATGGTCCGTTGCTGCTTGCACGCGACCGCGAGCCCGGCCTGCGCTACGCCGCTTCCCTGGTCTTTCCGCCGGAAAGCACCCTCTGGGGCTGAAGATAATAGGCTGAGATGACGAGGCCGAGGCCGGAGAGCGCGACCAGCGCCATGACGTAATAGCTGACGACACCGAGCCAGGAATAGAGATAACCCGACGTCAACGTCATCAGCGCCATCGCCATGCCGACATAGAAGAAATAGGCGCCCTGCGCCGATGATTCCTGTGTTTCCTGCACCGTCGCCATGATCCGCCGCTGCACACCGGTATGCACGAAGGCATAGGTGAAGCCGTGGAAACACTGCAGCAGAAAGAAACCGACAAAGCCCGTATTCATCGGAAACAGGATCCAGCGGCAGACGCTGACGGCGCAGCCGAAGCGGATCAGCGTCCAGGCGTTGAAGCGCCGGTTGAGACGTTTCGACAGGAAAAACACCGTTACCTCCGAAGCGACGCCGGCGCTCCAGAGTAGGCCGACTTGCGTGCCGGAGAAGCCGAGTTGATGCCAGTAGATCGAGGAAAAAGCGTTGAGCACAGCGTGGCTCGACTGCTGGATGGCGACGCCGATCAGAAGCAGCAGCAGATGCGGCTCGCGCAACCCGCTGCCGGTGGCGGCCGGAATGTTGATCGGCTGGCCGCGCCGCCGCGTCGGCCCGATGCGCGGACAGAAGATCGCCATGACGACGGTCATGATGAAGCCGAACACCATGATATCAAGCACCATCTCGCCGCCCCACCGGCTGATCAACTGGCCACCGACCAACGTCGAGACGATGAAGGCGATAGAGCCCCACACGCGCATCGATCCGTAATCGAGCCCCCAACGGCGCACGCCCGAGATGACGATCGATTCGACGACGGGTACATAGGGCGCGAAAGTGGCGCCCTGCAGCGCATAGACGATCGTCACAGGCCAGAAGGTCGTCGTCCAGAAGAGCGCAATCGCCGTCAGCAGCGACAGGCAGCCAGACCAGAGCAAGACGTCGGCGCGTTCCTTCAAGCGATCGGCGATCATGGCGACGACAGGCGCCACCAACACGCGAACCACCATCGGTATGGCAAGGATGATGCCGATCTCGTGATCGCTGAAGCTGTGGGTTGCGAGCCAGACGGGAAAGAACGGCAGAACGATGCCGTTGACGAGCAGCGGCGCACAATAGGAAAGCGCGCTGAGCAGCCGGAAGCGCGGCGGCGCTCCCTCACCCGTCGGGGAATGTTGAGCGGGAATCATGGGCGGACCTGAAGGAAACTGGACGTTGTCCTAACACGCCACCCTGGAGGCGACTATTGCGAGAAATAGCCGTTCTGAAACGTTTTAGAAAATAAATAGGGCCTGTCACCTGACGGTAACGGCTAAATTCTTGGGAGCGCGGGCACGGATGTGCCAGCACAAAAATCAGGCCGCCAAAATCAGGCAGCTTGGGGGGCGAGTTCGCCCTCGTCATGCATTTCGATGGCGGCAAGCGCCGGCACGCTGCTGGCGAGCGCCCGCCAGGTGATCAGTTCGAACGTACCGTCCTCGTGCTCGGCGACCGCCGTGCAGCTTTCCACCCAATCGCCGGTGTTGATGTAGCGGATGCCGTCCATGTCCTGAATGATGGCATGATGGATATGTCCGCAGATCACGCCGTCGGCGCCGTTTTTGCGGGCTTCTTCAGCCACGACGCGCTCGAATTCACCGATGAAGTTGACGGCATGCTTGACCTGCAGCTTGGCCCAGGCCGAGAACGACCAGTAGGGCATGCCGAGCCGGCGGCGCACCGCCGCCAGGAGAATGTTGATGCGGATCGCCGTATCGTAAGCCCAGTCGCCGAGATAGGCGAGCAGCCGGGCGTTGCGGACGACGACGTCGAATTCGTCGCCGTGCAGGATCAGGTATTTCTTGCCGTCGGCGCCGTCATGCATCATGCGCTCGACGACCTCGATGCCACCGAAATGCATGCCCGGGAAGTCTCGCAGGAATTCGTCGTGATTGCCGGGAATATAGACGACGCGGGTGCCCTTGCGCGCCTTGCGCAGCAGTTTCTGAACGACGTCATTGCAGACCTGTGGCCAATACCAGCTGCGCTTCAGACGCCAGCCGTCGACGATGTCGCCGACGAGCACGATCGTATCGGCTTCGTGGTGGCGCAGGAAATCCAAGAGGAAGTCGGCCTTCGCGGCCTTCGAGCCGAGGTGGACATCGGAAATGAAGAGCGTGCGGAAATGTCTGGGTTCCATCATGTCTTTCACGAGCTGCCGCTCATGTCCCCATCTTTCATCTAACCTTCCAAAACCAGACTCGTGTTTCAGGATGATGACAAGATGTGGAAAAGCGCTGCAAACCGCTCATCCCCCGCGGGCAGAATGCCCGTCGCCGCGCGGGCAGATTGTCCGCCGCCGCGCTGGCAGAATGTCCGTCGCTGCGCTGGCAGAGTGTCCGTCGCCGCGCGGCCCGCCAGCCATGTTGCCCTGCGCATTCAGGGCGTTCATGATGACAGCGATTCATATCCGACAATGCGGGATGGCTGATGCGTATCTTTCTCGTTCGCCACGGCGAATCCCTCGGCAACATCAATGAACAGGCCTATCGCCAATTCGGCGATCATAACGTGCCGCTGACGCAGTGGGGCTATCGGCAGGCGCTGGAGGCAGGCAGCGTGATCGCCTCCTATGTCACGGCGTTGCCGAGCGCCGGTTTCGGCAAGCTGCACATCTGGTACTCGCCCTTTCTCAGGACGCGGCAGAGCAAGGATGCGCTGCTTGCAGCCCTGCCGGAAAGCGTCGTCGGTGACATCAAGGAGGATTATCTGCTGCGCGAGCAAGATTTCGGTCTCTTCACCGAGATCTATGATCATGCCGAACAGAAGCAGAAGTTTCCCGATGAGTTCGAAAAATGGGCAAGGCTGCGCAGCAACAGCGGCAAATTCTACGCGCGGCCGCCGGATGGCGAGAGCCGGGCGGATGTGGCCCAGCGGGTGCGCCTGTTCCTGCAGACCGTCATGCACGACGCCGAAAATAGCGACCACAACGTCGTGATCGTCGGCCATGGCGTCACCAACCGGGCGGTGGAAATGAACTTCCTGCACCGCCCCGTCGAGTGGTTCGAGCGCTCCGACAATCCCGGAAATGCCGATATCACCTTGATCGAGGGGACGCGCTCGCAAGGATACGAGTCGATCCTGCTGCATCAGGCGGTCGATCGGCAGCCGGGACAGGAAGGCGAACTGCGCGATGCCTATGGCGCCGACGTGACGATCACGCCGAAGCTCGGCGGCTAGCAACACAGCCAAGAAATGAACGGCCCGGTGCGAAGGTGTGTGGCGGTTTGCGCAAGGCAACCCGCCAACTCGTCGGTTCAGGCGGTGACGTCGCGTCAGCTCGGTGACGTCATGGTTGCCGGCTCCTGCGCGGTCGAGGCTTCCTCGTTCATCGCCTCCGGCCGTTTCGTCCTCAGGAGACGCAGCACGAAGACGAAGAAGACGGGAACGAAGAAGATCGCCAGCACCGTCGCCGAGATCATGCCGCCAAGCACGCCGGTGCCGATGGCATTCTGGCTGGCCGCGCTTGGCCCGGTGGCGATCGCCAGCGGCACCACGCCCAAGGTGAAGGCGAGCGAAGTCATGATGATCGGCCGGAAGCGCAGACGAGCGCCTTCGATCGCAGCCTCCATCAGCGATTTCCCTTCGGCAAAGCCGTCCTTGGCGAATTCGACGATCAAGATGGCGTTCTTCGCCGACAATCCGATGATCGCGATCAGGCCGACCTTGAAGTAGATGTCGTTGGACATGTCGCGGCTCATCACCGCGAGCACGCAGCCGATGACGCCGAGCGGCACGACCAGCATCACCGACAGCGGGATCGACCAGCTTTCGTAAAGCCCCGACAGCAGCAGGAAGACGAAAAGAATGCTGAGGCCGAACAGGAACGGCGCCTGCGATCCAGATCTGAGCTCCTCCAGCGACTGGCCGGTCCATTCGAAGCCGAAGCCGTCGGGAAGTTCGGCTGCCAGCCGCTCCATTTCGGCAATCGCCGCGCCCGATGAATATCCCGGCGCCGGAGCGCCGGAAATGCGCACGGCGGGGTAGCCGTTATAGCCGACGATCTGCGCCGGTCCCTTCTGCCATTCGGCGATGGCGAAGGACGACAGCGGCACCATGCCGCCGCTCGCATTGCGGACATTGAGCTTCATCAGGTCTTCGGCCTGAAGTCTGCTCTTGTCCTGCGCCTGCACGATGACGCGCTGCATGCGGCCCGAATTCGGGAAGTCGTTGACATAGCTCGAACCGAGATTGGCGGTGATCGTGCTGTTGATGTCGGCGAAGGCGACGCCGAAGGTATTTGCCTTTTCGCGGTCGATGACCAGCACGAGTTGGGCCGAGTCGGGCATGCCTTCCGGGCGGATACCGGCGATGATGGGATTCTCAGATGCCTTGCCGATCAGAATGCCCGCCGCCTCGGTCAGTGTCGCCTGGCCCTTCGCCCCACGATCCTGAAGGCGGAAGGTGAAGCCATTGGTCGTGCCGAAACCTTCGATCGGCGGCGGCGACAGCGCGAAGGACGTGGCATCCTTCAGCCCAAACAGCTGCATATTGGCGCGGTTGGAGATCTCCTGCACCGAATTGCCGGCGCCGCGTTCGGCCCAGTCCTTGAGCGTGACAAACACCAGGGCGGCGTTCGGTCCCTGCCCGGAGAAGCTGAAGCCCTGGATCGCGACGACGTTGGCAACGGCCGGTTCCTTCCTGAAGATCGCCTCGATGCTTTCGAGCGAAGCCACGGTGCGGTTGCGGCTCGCCTCCGGCGGTCCCTGCACGTCAACGATCAGGAATCCCTGGTCCTCATCCGGCACGAAGCTGCTCGGCAGGTTGACGAAGAGATAGCCGAGGCCCACGACCAGCGCGAGATAGACGGCCATGGCCCGCCAGGAGCGCTTGGCCAATCCCCCGACGGTGCGGGCGTAGCGGCCGGTCAGCCGGTCGAAATTGCGGTTGAACCAGCCGGCGATGCCCTTCTTTTCATGATGGCCCTTGATCGGTTTCAGGAAGGTGGCGCAGAGCGCCGGTGTCAGCGACAGCGCCAGGAAGGCCGAAAACAGGATGGAGACAACCATGGTCAGGCTGAACTGGCGGTAGATGATGCCGGTCGAGCCCGGGAAGAACGCCATAGGCACGAAGACGCAGGAAAGAACCAGCGTGATGCCGAGGATCGCGCCGGTGATCTGTCGCATCGCCTTCTTGGTCGCCTCCTTTGGCGACAGCCCTTCCACCGCCATCAGCCGCTCGACGTTTTCCACCACCACGATGGCGTCGTCGACGAGAATGCCGATGGCCAGCACCATCGCAAACATCGTCAGCACGTTGATCGAGAAGCCGGCGGCATACATGACAGCAAGCGTCCCAAGCAGCGCGACCGGCACGACGAGCGTTGGAATGATGGTGTAGCGGAAGCTCTGCAGGAAGATGAGCATGACGACGAAGACGAGTGCGACGGCTTCTGCGAGCGTATGCGCCACCTTCTCGATCGATGCCGAGACGAACGGGCTGGTGTCGTAGGGAACCGCATATTCGACGCCCGCCGGGAAGAAGCGCGATAGCTCCTCCATCTTCGCCTTGACCAGATTGGAGGTATTGACGGCATTGCCTGTCGACGACAGCTGGATGGCGATCGCCGCACTCGGCTGTCCGTTCAAGCGGGTGGAAAAGCTGTAGCTCTCGCTGCCCTCTTCGATGCGCGCGACATCGCGCAGCCTGACGTTCGATCCGTCGGCATTGGCGCGCAGCACGATGTCTCCGAACTCCTTGGTGTCGGTCAACTGTCCCTTGACCAGCACCGTCGCCGTCAGGTCCTGCGAGATCGGATTGGGTGCGGCGCCGATCTGGCCCGCCGCCACCTGGGCATTCTGCGCCGAAATCGCCGCGCTGATGTCGGAGGCGGTGAGGTTGAGGCCGACCATCTTGTCGGGATCGATCCAGATACGCATCGCCCGCTGCGAGGCAAACAACTGCGCGCGACCGACGCCTTCGAGACGGCGCAGCTCGCCGATGACGTTCCGGTTGAGATAGTCGCCGAGCGCCACCTCATCGGTCTTGCCGTCTGTCGAGGTCAGCGAGATGAACATCAGGAAGCCGGACGACGCCTCCTCGACCGTGATGCCCTGATCCTTGACCGACTGCGGCAACCGCGGCTCGACACGGCGGATGGCGTTCTGAACGTCAACTGAGGCCTGATCGATATCGGTGCCTGCCGCAAAAGTCGCAGTGATCGTCATCGCGCCCGATGTATCGGAGGTCGACTCGAAATAGGAAAGGTGCTCGACCCCGTTCAGCTCTTCCTCGATCTGGCGGGTGACGCCCTGATAGATATCTTGCGGCGACGCGCCGGGATAGCTGGTGGTGATGCTGAGTTGCGGCGGCGCGACCTTCGGATATTGGGCGACCGGCAGGAAGGGCAGCGCGATCAGGCCGGCGATGGAGATGAAGATCGCAAAGACCCAGGCAAGGATCGGGCGATCGATAAAGAAACGTGCCATCGAGCTTACTCCGGCTTCTTGGCGTCACCGGACGCGAGCTGGCCATCCCGCCATTCTTCCGGCGCGACCTTTGCGCCCGGCTGCAGCTTCTGGACACCGTCGACGACGAGGCGTTCGCCCGACGACAGGCCGCTTTCGACGACCCATTCATTGCCGGAGGATTGACCGAGCTCGATATCGCGCGGTTGCGCCACGTCTCCCTCCTGGACGACATAGACCTGCGCCTTGCCATCGGCCGTGCGGATGACGGCGCGCTGCGGAATGAGGATTGCCTTCACACGGACGGCCTGCTCGATGCGAACACGGACATAAAGCCCCGGCAGCAGGTCGCCCTTCGGATTGGGGAATTCACCGCGGAGCGTGACCTGACCCGTCGTCGCATCGACGCTGGCGCTGCTGAAGAGCAGCTTTCCGGCTTCGCCATAGACCGTGCCGTCGTCGAAGACGAGCTTGATATCGGCCTTCCCGGCTTCCGTCGATGCCAGGCTGCCGTTCTCGACCGCCCGCTTCAGCGCCAGCAGGTCTCCGGAGGATTGCGTGAAGTCGGCATAGACCGGGTCGATCTGCTGGATCATCGCCAGTGCATCCCCGGCGTCGGCCGTCACCAGCGCGCCTTCCGTCACCAGCGCGCCGCCGATGATGCCAGTGATCGGCGCCCGGACTTCGGTATAGCCGAGATTGATCTTCGCCTCGTCGAGCGCTGCCTGCGCCAGCGCGACATCGGCATCGGCCTGGGCAAGGGCGACGGCGGCCGCATCATATTCGATACCGCTTGCGACATCGCGGTCGCGCAGCGACTTCTGGCGCTCCAACTGCTGGCGGGCATTCAACTGCGTCGCCTTGGCGCGCTCGAGGCTTGCCTCGGCACTCGCCACGCGGACCCGGAAGAGCGCCGGATCGATGCGGTAGAGCACGTCACCCTGGTGAACGAGACTGCCCTGTTCGAACACCCGTTCCTGCAGGATGCCGGAAACCCTAGCCCGCACTTCCGAAACGCGCGTTGCGGCAATGCGGCCGGGCAATTCGCTGACAACGGGAACCGGACGCGCCTTGAGCGTCAGGACGCTGACGGCTGCAGGCGGCATCGCGCCGCCTTCCTGTGCGTGAGCCGGCAGGCCGGCGCCGAGCAACAGCGCCAACGTCAGCGCGTAACCTAATGATTTCGGACGAAAAAGCATATTCATAAGCCTTCCTGATGGTCCGCTGGGGTCCAAAAAAGCACAGCCCGCCGACATGACGTTCGGCGGGCCTCGTGAACCGACAGATAGTCGATCTTTTTTCGCATTGCAAGATACCTACCGGTCGGTATGATAGTACTCTCATACTTGAAGTTCCCATGGTCCGGCGATCCCGGGAGTGATACTGATCCTCTCGAACCGTCTCGACGCGAAGCTTATCCCGAACACAGGTCATGCATTGGTAGATAGCCCCCGCAACAGAAAGAAACAGCCGGATGTCGTGCGGCAGGCTCTTCTCGATTGCGCCACGAAGCTGGCGCTCGAACATGGTCTCGCCGCCGTCAGCCTGCAGGCAGTCGCCAGCGCAGCCGGCGTGACCAAGGGAGGTCTGTTTCACCACTTCCCCAATAAGCAGGCGCTCATAGAAGCCGTATTCGACGGCATGATGGAAAATCTCGACCGCGAGATCGATCAGGAACTGGAAAGGGATAAGGGCGGCCACGGCACATTCACCCGCGCCTATGTCCGCACGCTATTTGCCGACCGCGCCCTTAACCAAAGCCCTTGGTCGGCGCAGACCATGACCGTGCTTGCCGACCCCTACTCCAAGTCGCTCTGGCATAAATGGATGAATGACCGGCTCATCAAACACGCCGAAACCGACGCTGGAATGCGGCTCGAAATCGTTCGCCTGGCGGCGGACGGAGCATGGCTTGCCCATGTTCTGAGGCCTGACAACCAGGCGGCTCCCGACGACACGGCGCTGTTGCAGGAATTGATCGAACTCACCAAAGGCTGACAAAGAACAGATTGTCACCGGCCGAGGACATCAGTCGTCGAGCATTCGGATCATTTTGCCGCCGCGCGTAAAGCGAACGCGCGGCGCAGGCTCAATGCCTTGATGTCGCGCCATTCCCGTCAGGCAGCCCGTACGGCCGCCGTGGGTTTGACGTTCTGGTTCATCCGGAACAGATTGTTCGGATCGTAACGCCGCTTGATTTCGGCAAGGCGGCTGTAATTGGCACCGTAAGCGCTTTCGACCCGATCGGTCTCGTCCTCCGGCATGAAGTTGACATAGGCGGTGCCAACCGAATGCGGCTTGGTTGCCTCGAAGAGTTCCCGCGCCCAACCGACGCAATTTCCGTCCATTCCCGTTTCCCGCCAGCGGGCATGCACATTCATGACGAAATGCGAGCTGCGCTGCGGAAATGCGGTGGCCTCTGTGGGCACGCGGCCGGCAGCACCGCCGACATGGCCGATGAAGATCTCGCATTCCGGTCCGGGCAGCTTGCGCACGGCCTTGAGCAGCACGTCGATTGCCGCATCCGATAGGGCGGCGAAATCCTGGCTCTTCCAGTAATTGCGCGCACCGGGCGTCAGCAGCGGGTCGAATGCCTGCTGCCAGCCGGTGAACGGCACCGGGCTGACGACGTCGGCAATCGGCTTTCCGATCGCGCGCAATCTCGCCGCAGCCTTCTCTCCCGCCGCAATGTCTCCGCAATAGCACATGGCGAGCACCACGATCTCCTTGCCGTGCCATTCGGTGGGAATGAACGGCAGCGGCGGCGCCTGGCGCATCACCACCCAGCAGGTCAATTCGTCGGGTGCTTCTTCCAGTGCCTGCCGGTACTCCTTAAGCACCTTTTCCGCATCGGCGAAGGGATGCACGACGAGGCCGGCCAGCACCTCTGTGTTGAGCGGGTTGAGCTTGAACTCGAAGGAGGTGACGACGCCGAAATTGCCGCCGCCGCCGCGCAGCGCCCAGAACAGGTCAGGTTTCTCAGTCTCGCTCGCCTTGACCAGCTCACCGTCGGCCGTCACCACATCGACCGAAAGCAGATTGTCGAGCGTTAGCCCGAATTTGCGGGTCAGCCAGCCGAAGCCGCCGCCGAGCGTCAGGCCGGCGATGCCGGTGGTGGAATTGATCCCGGTCGGCAGTACCAGCCCGAAGGCCAGCGTTTCCTTGTCGACATCGGCAAGCGTCGCCCCCGGCTCGATCCTGGCGCGCTTGGTCTCAGGATCGACCCGCACCGACTTCATCGCCGACAGGTCGATGACGATACCGCCCTCGCAGACGGCGTTGCCGGCAATGCCGTGCCCGCCGCCACGCACTGAAACGAGCAGATTATTGTCGCGTGCAAACCGCACAGCCCGCACGACATCGGCTGCACCGGCGCAACGCGCGATAAGCCCGGGCCGGCGATCGATCATCGCATTCCAGATCGCCCGCGCATCGTTGTAATCCATATCCTTGCTGGTCAGCAGACTGCCGCGAAATCCGGCGGCAAAGGCATCGATGGCTACGTCATTGACCATCGTCTGACCCCTTTGCAGAGTCGTCAGGTTCAAATTGTCCATGATTTCCTCCATGCGACCGGCGCCCCGCACCGTCGCGGCCGGCATCCTGCGCCTGTTGAGGTCGTCAAACAAGTTTTCCAAAAGGATTAGCTAACCAGGGCCGCCGCTTGGCCCCACGGCACGCTCATCACGAAAACTTTTCCCATCCCCCATTTCCATACTGTCGCCCGTATCCGATTGATGTATGGAGGGAACTCCCAAAAAGACGTGCACGGAGGCGGCAATGGATCACCCGGATAAATCCAAGACGGAAAAGAACCTGACGAGCGGCGATCTCGACGAACAGGCGCTTTTCTTCCACCGCTATCCCCGTCCGGGCAAGTTGGAGATCCAGGCGACCAAGCCACTCGGCAACCAGCGCGACCTGGCGCTCGCCTATTCGCCGGGTGTTGCCGCGCCCTGCCTCGCCATCCGCGACAATCCCGAAATGGCGGCCGAATACACCTCGCGCGCCAATCTCGTCGCCGTCATCTCCAACGGCACCGCCGTGCTCGGCCTCGGCAATATCGGCCCGCTCGCCTCCAAGCCGGTTATGGAGGGCAAGGCCGTACTCTTCAAGAAATTCGCCGGCATCGACGTCTTCGACATCGAGATCGACGCAGCAAGCGTCGAGCAGATGGTCTCGACCGTCTCCTCGCTGGAACCGACCTTCGGCGGCATCAACCTCGAAGATATCAAGGCACCGGAATGTTTCGAGGTCGAGCGGCGCCTGCGCGAGAAGATGAAGATCCCAGTCTTCCACGACGATCAGCACGGCACGGCGATCATCGTCGCCGCCGCGATTCTGAACGGGCTGGAACTCGCCGGCAAGAACATCGCCGACATCAAAATCGTCGCCTCCGGCGCGGGTGCTGCCGCCCTTGCCTGCCTCAACCTGCTTGTCATTCTCGGGGCGAAGCGCGAAAACATCTGGGTCCACGATCTCGAAGGCCTCGTCTACGAGGGCCGCACCGAGCTGATGGACGAATGGAAATCCGTCTATGCCCAGAAGAGCGACACGCGCACGCTGGCCGAAAATATCGGCGGCGCCGACGTCTTCCTCGGCCTGTCCGCCGCCGGCGTCCTGAAGCCGGAGCTGCTGGCGCAGATGGCCGACAAGCCGCTGATCATGGCGCTCGCCAACCCAACGCCGGAGATCATGCCGGATCTCGCCCGCGCCGCCCGCCCCGATGCGATGATCTGCACCGGCCGCTCGGATTTCGCCAACCAGGTCAACAACGTCCTCTGCTTCCCCTATATCTTCCGCGGCGCGCTCGATTGCGGCGCCGAGACGATCAATGAGGAAATGAAGATGGCGGCGGTGCGCGCCATCGCCGCGCTTGCCCGGGAAGAGCCGTCCGACGTCGCCGCCCGTGCTTATTCCGGTGAGACCCCGGTCTTCGGTCCGGATTACCTCATCCCCTCGCCCTTCGATCCGCGCCTCATCCTGCGCATCGCGCCTGCGGTCGCCAAGGCAGCAGAACAGAGCGGCGTGGCGCGTCGCCCGATCCAGGATTTCGACGCCTATCTCGACCAGCTGAACCGCTTCGTCTTCCGCTCCGGCTTCGTCATGAAGCCGATCTTCACCGCCGCCAAGGCTGCAGAGCGCAAGCGCGTCATCTTCTCCGAAGGCGAGGACGAACGCGTGCTGCGCGCCGCCCAGGTGCTGCTCGAGGAAGGCCTCGCCGAACCGATCCTGATCGGCCGCCCGCAGGTCATCGAGACGCGCCTCAAACGCTATGGCCTGCGCATCCGCCCGCTGCAGGATTTCGAGGTGATCAATCCGGAAGACGATCCGCGCTTCCGTGAATATGTCGATCTCTATTTCTCGCTCGTCGGCCGTCGCGGTGTCATTCCCGAAGCCGCCCGCACCATCGTGCGCACCAACACCACCGTCATCGGCGCGCTGGCGCTGCGGCGCGGTGAGGCCGATGCGCTGATCTGCGGCCTCGAAGGCCGTTACGAGAAGCATCTGCGCGACGTCCGCCTGATCATCGGCAAGCGCAAGGATGTCCGTGATTTCTCCGCACTCAGTCTGATGATCTCGCAGCGCGGCGCCACCTTCTTCACCGACACCTATGTCACCTTCAATCCGACCGCCGAGGAGGTTGCCGAGGCGACGGTGCTGGCGGCCGAGGAAATCCGCCGTTTCGGCATCACCCCGCGCGCCGCCCTCGTCTCGCACTCCAACTTCGGCTCGCGCGAATCCGAAAGCGCCACGAAGATGCGCAGCGCTCTGCAGCTCGTGCGCGACGCCGCTCCCGATCTCGAAGTCGACGGCGAGATGCATGGCGAAAGCGCCATCACCGAAGCGTTGCGCAAGCGCGTCATGCCGGACACGACCTTGCACGACGAAGCGAACCTCCTGGTCTTCCCGAACCTCGATGCCGCCAACATCACGCTTGGTGTCGTCAAGTCGATGACCGACGGCCTGCATGTCGGACCGATCCTGCTCGGCACGGCCCTGCCCGCACACATCCTTGCCCCTTCGGTCACCTCCCGCGGCGTCGTCAACATGGCGGCACTCGCCGTCGTCGAAGCATCGCAGCCGGCCTAAGCCGGCTCCTCATTTCGTCATGCTCAGGCTTGTCCTGGGCATCTGCAACCGGTTGATATGAAACAGCTATCGGGCGCCTTGTAACGAAAGGCGCCCTCTATCCGCAAGCGCATCCGCGCGTTCGTTGCCGGCGATGCCGAAATGGCCTTTGCACCAGGCAATTGCCACCAGACCGTTCTGGGACAGCTGAAGGTCAACCGCTTTCCAGAGTTCCGCATTGGCGATCGTTCGGCTTCGGCCATTGCCATTCGGGCTGCTTTTCTTCCAGCCATTGTTCTTCCAGATATGCCGCCGGCTGTTGCAGCCTTTGACGACGTAGACGGAATCCGACCAGATGGTCGCAGGTTCGCCTGTCGTTTGGCTATTGATCCATATTGCCGCGTTGAGGACGGCGGCCAATTCCATCGAATTATTGGCGGAATCTTCGACGCCGCCGAAGCCGGAGGCGATCTCCACGGCATCGCGATAAGCGACAAAAGCCCAGCCCCCATGCCCGGAGCCGGGTTCGTAGCAACCGTCAACGAAGAGGTGGAGGCCATGTTGGCCTTCCGATATTCCGACTGTTGTTGCAGGGAAGTGAAGCTTGTTGGAAATGCTCGTCATTTTCTCCGCTTTTTGCCTTCGCTGCGCCAGCGCAATTTGCGACTGCCTGCTCGCCCCGAAGCGGACATTCGAACTGTACCTCTGCGTTGTGTCAACCATTGACGATGGTGGCGGCAACAGCGCCAGCCCCGACCGAGAACTGTAGGGCAATGTGGATCATGGACAATGAATCTGCCCCGACCTCCCCTTACGGAAGATTACCCGCGTCTGCTGGATAAGATCGCGAAAATGCGCTAGGATTTTCTCCAAGCTCATTAAGAGAAACGCCTTAAGAGACAATGCGCGGCGATCGAGGCCGCAATCGACCGATCGACTTTTTGCTCACCCCGGACGACGCCGTGAAACCCCGAAAATTGTCTCTTGCCCTCCTCCTCGCCTTCGCAGCGCCCGCCGCCGCGCAGACGAGCGCTGTCTGCGAGGACCTGCGTGGCCGTCTCGCCGATCTGCCGCGATCGATCGGCAATAGCAACGGCCGGGAGGCGCGCCAATATGCCAGCGCCATGGCCGAGCAGAACCTCGAGCTGCGCAAGGTTCGCAACGAGCTGCGCAACAATGGCTGCACCTCGGGCAGCATGGTCGTGATCGGCGGCGAGAATGCCGATTATTGCGGTGAACTCTCGCAGTCCGAAGCCCGCATGATCGACAATATCCAATATCTCCAGGACCGCCGTAACGAGCTGGCCGGCCAGAGCGGCGATGATGGGACACGCCGTGAACTGATCGCCGCGCTCGATCTCAATGGCTGCAACAGCGAAAACTTCTATGCCCCGAGCGATCGCAACGCCGCCGACCCCGCCCCGAGCATCGAGGAGCAGGCGATGCGCACCGATACCTTCATTCCGCTCGGCGGCGGTGAAGAGGTCGATCCGCGCTACGGCCTGCCGCGGGCCGAAATGCTCTCGCCGGTCAGCACCATGTGCGTGCGCACCTGCGACGGCGGCTTCTTCCCGATCAGCTCGAACGCCACTTCGGTCGATTTCGGCCGCGACGCCCAGACGTGCGCCAAGATGTGCCCGGGTATCGAGACCGAGCTGTTCTATCGTGACGTGACGAGCACCGAAGCCTCGAACATGATCTCGGTCGCAACGGGCACGCCCTACAGCGCCATGAAAAACGCCTTTGCCTACAAGAACCGCACGCCGGGGGAAAAGTCCTCCTGCGCCTGCAATCTCACCGCCTACTACGATGAGATGCGCGGCAAGCAGCCGTCAAGCGAACCGCCGCAACAAGGTTCGATCACCACCATCCGCACCAATCCCACGGCGAAGGATGCTGCCGCAGCCCCACCGCAACCATCCGTCCCGGAGCGCCCCTACGATCCCGTGCAGAACAAGGTCCGCCAGGTCGGCCCGCAATTCCTTGCCGGTGATCAAGGCTCGATAGACCTCGCCAATCCGGCAACGCCGGGGCCGCAGCCTCAACAGCAGTGATTGCTACGGGTCGTTGCGTCCCCACCCGTCATGGAAGACGAGCTCTTGGAGCGGCAGACGCTGCCGCCAGCCTTTGACGGACAGTTCCGGCTCGTCATAAAGCCGATCGACGAAACCGGCACAGAGCCAAGCGACCACCTCGATATGCTCGGGTATGCCGAGAATGCTTTTCAGATCGCCTTCGCGAAAAATGCTGACCCAGCCGATGCCGACCCCTTCCGCCCGCGCCGCAAGCCAGAGATTCTGGATGGCGCAGACTGTGGAATAGCTATCCATCCTGGGATTGTGGGTGCGCCCCAGCACCACGCTGCCGCTGCGGGTGGGGTCGCAGGTCACGCCTATGCCGAGCGGTGCCTCGGTGATGCCTTCGAGCTTGAGGGAGCGGTATGCCTGCCGCCGCTCGCCGGTAAACATCAGCGCCGCCTCCTCATTGGCCTTCACAAAGGCGTCCTGGACGCGCGCCCGGACCGCGGCACTTTTCACCAGAATGAAATTCCACGGCTGCATGAAGCCGACGGAGGGCGCATGATGGGCGGCCGTCAGCAGCCGCTCCACGACATCGTCAGGCAAGGGATCGGGCAGGAACTGGCTGCGAACGTCGCGCCGCGTCTTGATCGCGTGATAGACGGCCTCGCGCTCGGCCAAGGAAAAACCGGACGCCGCCGAAAGGGCATCCTCATCAAAGGGTCGCATCGTCAAATCCCCAACAACGCAACCGCCCGCCGTCCGCGCGGATCGGTCAATCTTGCCAGGCCGGTCTTCTGACTCGGCGTCATCCGTCTGCCGCAGCCTTCCCGGCGAGAAGCCAGTGGCGAGATGAAGCGGCAAGCGTCGGCCTTACAGCGTTGGGCACGTTCCGGCCTTGCACCGGATTCCCGATTCTCCCGCGTTGATGGCGGGCACCTGACGGCGCATCTATTTCAGGAAAGCGCGGCGACGGCAAGCCGGCCCGAGGTCGCAGTCGGGAACCACGTTGAGCCACGCACCCTCCCGCGTCGGTTTGAAGCGGCTCGACAAGCTCCTTCATCCATAGTTTCTATGGCCTTATCACCACCGAAGGCGTATGGACGATACAGTCCCTCGCAGCATCCCGGTTGCCCGTGCCCCGCCTCACGCCCATGATCCTTGCGGTCGCCCTGTTCATGGAACAGATGGATTCGACCGTGATCGCCACCAGCCTGCCGGCGATCGCAGCCGATATCGGCACCTCGCCGATCGCGCTGAAGCTCGCCGTCACCAGCTATCTCGTGGCACTGGCGATCTTCATCCCGATCAGCGGCTGGATGTCCGATCGGTTCGGTGCGCGCAACATCTTCCGCATGGCGATCTTCGTCTTCATGATCGGCTCGGTCGCCTGCGCTTTCTCCAACTCGATCACGGCCTTCGTCATCTCACGGCTGGTCCAAGGCGCCGGCGGCTCGATGATGACGCCGGTCAGCCGCCTGCTTTTGGTCCGGGGAACGCCACGCCACGAACTCGTCGACGCCATGGCCTGGCTCACCATTCCCGCCTTGATCGGCCCGATCTTGGGGCCGCCGATCGGCGGTTTCCTCACCACCTATCTCACCTGGCACTGGATCTTCTGGATCAACGTCCCGATCGGCGTGCTCGGCATCATCCTCGTCACCCGTTTCCTGCCGGCGGTCGAGCCGCGCAGCCCGCGGCCGATGGATTTCCCGGGCTTCTTCCTCTGCGGCCTCGGTTTCTCCGGCTTCGTCTTCGGCGTCTCGGTGATCAGCCTGCCGGCCGTGCCCGTCATCTACGGTTATGTCACGGTTGCGATCGGCATCCTTTCCGGTCTCCTCTACCTCCTGCATGCCCGCCGCGCGCCCTATCCGCTTCTCGATCCGAAGATGTTCCGCTACCCGATGTTCCGGGCGGCGATCCTCGGCGCCTCGAATTTCCGCATGGGGCTCGGCGCGCTGCCCTTCCTGATGCCGCTGATGCTGCAGCTCGGCTTCGGCCTGACGCCGTTGCAGTCGGGCTCGGTCACCTTCGTCAGCGCACTCGGCTCCATGGGCTCGAAATTCGCCGCCTCGCGCACCTTCAATGCCTTCGGCTTCCGCACCGTCATATCAATCACCACCTTGCTGGCGGCGATCTTCCTCGGCATCAACGGCCTGTTCACCGCCGAAACCCCGCTGTTCCTGATCATGGCCTGCCTGCTGATCGGCGGCCTGTTCCGCTCCATGGCTTTCTCGGGCGTCAACGCCATGGCCTTCGGCGATGTCGACGCCGCCGACAGCAGCCAGGCAACCGCGATCAATGCCGTTGCCCAGCGTATCTCCATGGCAATGGGTGTGGCGATCGCCGGCGGCATCCTCGAAATTTCGAGCAGCTTCCATAGCGGCCGGCTGCTGGTCTCGGATTTCCACGTCGCCTTCTTCAGCGTCTCGGCGATTTCGGCGCTCGCCTGCATCACCTTCCTGCGCCTGCCGCGCGATGCCGGCGCGGAACTGACGACGCGCCGCCGCAAACACCGGCAGACGGAGCCTGAAGAGGCGATCGCGGAAAACAGCTGATCGCGGCAGATCACCAGCGGGCGTGATAGCGAAATCACACGCGTGTGCTCCGGCATCCCTTTCTACTTTATGATTTATTCACACATCAAATACACACTGCGTTTGCGCGTTTTGGGTCGCTATCAGGACATGGGCATGAGCGCTCGTGATGTGACCGTCAGCGTGGATGCCCGTATTGATACGCCGGTCGGGAACATGTCCGACTGAGTCGCAATTCTAGGCCCCCGCGGAATGTTCCAATTTTTGAAAACGATGCCTCTGACAGCCAAGCTGGCGGCGATTATCGTGGCCGTCAATCTGTGCGGCATTTCCGCCTTTGCTACCTACACATGGATGTACGAAACCCGAGCGCTGATCGACGGCGCCAAGGCGAACTGGTCCAAGGATGCGGAGCAGTTTGCCTCTCTGGCGGCGGGCGGCGTGAAATGGGGCAAGGCGAATGCCGTTCGAGAGGCTTATTCGCTCTACCGCGACGATCCCTCGCTCGATCTCGTGCAGTTTGCCGCATTCAATGCGGAGGCTGTCGCCGTCGACACCTGGACACGCGACGGCATCAACGGTCTGCCCGCAGCGGCCGATCTGGCGAAGGGCCTGAGTGCAAAGCCGGAAAAGACGACCATCAATGACGGCGGGTTATCTGCCGGCGTGGTGACGATCACCGCACCCCTCCCGCTGGATAAGTCAGGCAAGGTCACCGGTTATATCGTCACCAACTGGTCCGTCGAAAAAATCGCTTCTGAAGTCAAGCAGAAGGTTCTCGTTTCGCTGCTCACGCAGTCCGCGATCACCGCCTTGGCCGTCATCGCCTTCCTTCTTGCCATGCGCAGCCTCGTTGGCCGGCCCATCCGGATCATCAGCGAACGGATCAGCGCCTTGCAGAAAGGCGACCTGGCCTCTCCCGTCACCTACAAGGAAAATGGCGACGAGATCGGCTTCCTGGCGCGTGCGTTGGAAGTTTTCCGCCACGAGGCGATTGCGAAGGTCGAAAGGGAGCAGGCCGCTGCCGAGCAGAGCGCTTCGCTCGATGCCGAACGGGCGCGCAACGCATTGTTCACGGAAGAGGCCAGCAACACGCAGCGGCTGGTCATGACCGCTCTCGCAAATGCATTGGAAAAGCTCGCCGCAGGCGACTTCTCCGTACACCTGGCCGATCTCGGTCCGGAATTCGATAAGTTGCGGCAGGATTTCAACAACATGGTCGAGGCCGTCGCCGCCGCACTGACGGAGATCAAGGCCGCCTCCGTGGCGGTTGAAGGCGGCTCGAGCGAGCTTGCCTCCTCCGCAGATCAACTCGCCAAGCGGACCGAGCAACAGGCGGCATCATTGGAACAGACCGCTGCCGCATTGGATGAGATGACCACCACCGTCCGAACATCGTCGCAGCGCGCCGAAAATACCGGGAAGCTGGTCGAGGAGACGAAGCGCAGCGCTCACGTCTCGGCGACGGTGGTGCGTGATGCCATCGGCGCGATGGACCGTATTCAGACCTCGTCGAGCCAGATCGGCCGCATTATCGGCGTCATCGACGAAATCGCCTTCCAGACGAACCTGCTGGCGCTGAACGCCGGCGTCGAGGCGGCGCGTGCGGGCGAAGCCGGCAAGGGTTTTGCGGTTGTCGCGCAGGAGGTGCGTGAACTCGCCCAGCGGTCGGCAAATGCCGCCAAAGAAATCAAGAACCTGATCAATGTGTCCGGCCAAGAGGTTGCCGCAGGCGTCGGGCTGGTGAACGAAACCGGCGACGCTCTCCTGAAGATCGAGGAGCAGATCAACCGCATCAGCGACAGTATCGCCTCCATCGTCCAGTCCTATCGCGAACAGGCGACCGGTCTGCAGGAAATCAATGGCGCGATCAACCAGATGGATCAGGCGACGCAACAAAACGCAGCAATGGTCGAGGAAACCAATGCGGCCTGCCAGGAACTGCTGTCGCAGGGACGCCAACTGCAGGACTCGGCCGGCAGATTCGTCGTCGGCGCGGCCGCGGCCAGCCAGACCAAACCCGTTCAACCCGCCCGCCAATCTCGTCCCGAACCCCGAGCCTACGTGCAGCGTCATGCAGGCAATGCCGCCGTTGCCGCCGCTCCCGGTGCCTGGGAAGAGTTCTGACGCCGCCTTCGTCCGATAAGCCTTAGTTCTCAGCAACCTATAATCAGGAAGGAAACAGTTATGAAGAAACTCGTGCCCGCATTTCTTTTGGCCTGCACCGCATTTGCCGTGCCCATGGACGTATCCATGGCTGAGGATGCGAAGCTTGCCCCGATCTTCGACTACGTGAAGAGCGACGTAACGCCCTGGCTGAACGACCCCGCGATCATCGAGGCTGTCAAGGCGCAGGACGCCGCCAACGCCAACCTGAGTGCAGCCGATATCGACGCCCTCGACAAGAAGTGGCGCGCCGAAGTCGATGGTTCCGACCACTCGATGATCGACGGCGTGCTCAACAATGCGCTGTCGAAATTCCTTCAGGCGAAGAAGGAGGCCTCCGGCGGCAAGATCACCGAGATCTTCGTCATGGATGCAAAGGGCCTGAATGTCGGCCAGAGCGACGTCACGTCAGATTACTGGCAGGGCGACGAAGGCAAGTTCCAGAAGTCCTTCGGCGCCGGCAAGGATGCCGTCTTCGTCGATGAGATCGAAAAGGATGAATCGACCCAGACGCTGCAGTCGCAGGCAAGCGTGACGATTTCAGACGACAAGGGAACACCGATCGGCGCCATCACCGTCGGCGTGAACGTCGACGCCCTCTAATCTCAAAGACCCAGCACGCCGCACGAGTGAGATCGAGTGCGGCGTGCTGCCTGCCTCCCGTGCGTGTCGCTCCCGCAAGACCAGTTGCTCTCCCAAGGAACGCAGGTTTTAGGCAGAAAAATCTACGTGACAACGCGCGGCCTTGGCGCTAAACACGCCGCATGTCGATCACGTCAATCAACGCCTCGCGATTTTATTGGTACCGCTACTCACAGCGGATGCGGGTCTATGCGTAACTGAATTCGACGCGACGACAACCCGAACAGCCGCTAGTCTACCTGGCGGCTTTTTTGTTCCGCACGGTATGACCAAACAGGAGCCATACCGTGTCTGATGCCATTGATGATCTTCGTATCCTCGAGATCACGCCCCTCACCAAACCCGCCGATATCCTCGCGGAAATTCACCGCGATGCTGCCGTCACCGACACCGTGACCAGCAACCGTGATGCCATCCACAAGATTCTCCGGGGCGAGGATGATCGCCTGATCGCCGTCATCGGCCCCTGCTCCATCCATGACCCGGTTGCCGCCAGGGAGTACGCCGCGCGGCTGGAGGAACAGCGGCGGCGCTTTGCCGGTGATCTCGAGATCGTCATGCGCGTCTATTTCGAAAAGCCCCGTACGACCGTCGGCTGGAAGGGTCTGATAAACGACCCGCACCTCGACGGCAGCTACCGCATCGAGGAAGGGTTGAGGATTGCGCGACGCCTGCTGCTCGATATCAATGCCATGGGTCTTCCGGCCGGCGTCGAATTCCTCGACACGATTACGCCGCAATACATCGCCGACCTCGTCAGCTGGGGCGCGATCGGCGCGCGCACGACCGAAAGCCAGATCCACCGGCAGCTTGCCTCCGGCCTCTCCTGCCCGATCGGCTTCAAGAACGGCACCGACGGCGGAGCGCGCGTGGCGCTCGACGCGATCCTCGCCGCCTCGCAACCGCACCACTTCCCGGCCGTGACGAAGGACGGACAGGCAGCGATCGCTTCTACGACGGGCAATGAGGACTGCCACATCATCCTGCGCGGCGGCAAGCGGCCCAACTATGAGGCGGCCGACGTCGAAGCTGTCACCGCCGAAGCCGTCAAGCTCGGCGTGGCCCCGCGCATCCTCATCGATGCCAGCCATGCCAACAGCAGCAAGGATCCGATGAACCAGCCGCGCGTCGTCAAATCCGTCGCCGCACAGATCGCTGCCGGAAACCGCCACATCAAGGGCATGATGATCGAAAGCAACCTCGTCGCAGGCCGCCAGGATCTCGTGCCCGGCAAGCCGCTGGTCTACGGTCAGTCGATCACCGATGGCTGCATCGATTGGGATATGTCGGTCGCGGTGCTCGAAGACCTGGCGAAATCGGCACGCGATCGTCGCAAGGCAGCGGCGGCCTAACCCGCCGGAAAGTACCGGACATAGGCGAATTCCTCGCCATCAGGAGACCAGCAGGGCACGTTGATCGTGCCCTGCCCGCCGAAAAGCTCGAACAACGTCTTCAGATTGCCGCCATCCATGTCCATCAGCCGCAGCCGCACATCGAGATCGTGCGGATGGTCGAACACCGAAGGGTCGTAGGACAGGATCAGCACCTTGTCGTTCTTAGGCGACGGATGGGCGAACCAGTTACCCTGATTGTCCGATGTCACCTGGTGGAGACCCGTGCCATCGGGATGGATGCGCCAGATCTGCATCAGCCCGGTACGGCTGGAATTGAAATAGATCCATTGCCCATCGGCCGAATAGTCCGGTCCGTCGTTGCGGCCCTCGCCATGCGTCAACCGCGTCTCGGCGCCACCGTCGACGGAAATCGTGTAGATATCGAAGACGTCGTCGCGGATGCCGCAATAGGCAAGCTGACGACCATCCGGCGACCAGCCGTGCCAGTAGGATGGCAGATTTTGCGTGACGAGCCGCGGCGTGCCGCCTTCGATCGGCAGGATGTAGATCGCCGATTTGCCGAATTCGGTCTTGTCGGAGATGACGATCTCAGTGCCGCCGGGCGAAATGCCATGATCATTGTTGCAGTTGACGGCAAAGCCGGTATCGACCTTGGTGACTTCGCCGCCATCGAGCGGCAGCCGGTAAAGCAGTCCGTCGCCGTTCAGCAGCAGGTAGGAACCGTCGGGCGAGAAGTTCGGCGCCTCCACCAGTCTGTCCGTCTGCCAGACCTCACGGGCCCTGCCGGTCCTGACATTGTAGATCTCAACCGAGCTGCGCATGTTTCCTCCCGAAAAACGTGATGACGTCAGCAATCTCGATTGCGCCAGCGATCCCGATTGCGTCAGCGGTCCCTGAAACGATTGGTGATGGGATAGCGCCGGTCGCGGCCGAAATTCTTCTTGGTGATCTTGACGCCCGGCGCCGACTGCCGGCGCTTGTATTCGGCGAGATAGAGCAAGTGCTCGACCCGATGAACGGTCGCCACGTCATGGCCGCGCGCGACGATCTCTTCGACCGCCATCTCCTTCTCCACTAGGCATTCGAGAATATCGTCGAGCACGGGATAGGGAGGCAGCGAATCCTGGTCTTTCTGGTCGGGACGCAGTTCGGCCGACGGCGCCTTGTCGATGATATTCTGCGGGATCACCTCGCCCGACGGCCCCAGCGCACCAGGCGGCACGTTTTCGTTGCGCCAGCGGGAAAGCGCATAGACCTGCATCTTGTAGAGGTCCTTGATCGGGTTGAAGCCGCCGTTCATGTCACCGTAGAGTGTCGCATAGCCGACCGACATTTCCGACTTATTACCAGTCGTCACCACCATCGAGCCGAATTTGTTGGAGATCGCCATCAGGATGACGCCGCGCGCCCGGCTCTGCAGGTTCTCTTCGGTGATGCCGCTATCCGTGCCTTCGAAAAGGCTGGCGAGCGCGCTGCTGAAACCCGTCACCGGCTGTTCGATCGGCACGATATCGTAGCGGCACCCGAGCGCCCTGGCGCAGTCGGCCGCATCCTTCAACGAATCCTCGGAGGTGTAGCGGTAGGGCAGCATGACGGTGCGCACCCGCTCCTCGCCGAGCGCATCGACGGCAATCGCCGCACAGATCGCCGAATCGATGCCGCCGGAAAGGCCGAGCACCACAGTTTTAAAGCCGTTCTTGTTGACGTAGTCGCGAAACCCGAGCAGGCAGGCGCGGTAATCGGCCTCCTCGCGCTCGGGAATGTGCGCCATTGGCCCTTCGGCGCAATGCCAGCCGCCATCGCCACGCTTCCATGTCGTCACCGCCAGCGCGGTTTCGAACTGGCTCATCTGGAAGGCGAGCGACTTGTCGGCATTGAAGCCGAAACTCGCACCGTCGAAGACGAGTTCGTCCTGGCCGCCGAGCTGGGCGGCATAGATCAGCGGCAGGCCGGTCTCGATCACCTGCTTCAGCACCACCTGATGGCGGATATCCACCTTGCCGCGATAATAGGGCGAACCGTTCGGCGACAGCAGGATCTCTGCCCCGCTTTCGGCCAGCGTCTCGCAGACGCCGAGATCGCCCCAGATATCCTCGCAGATTGGAATGCCGATGCGCACGCCGCGGAAATTCACCGGACCCGGCATGGCGCCCTGGTCGAACACGCGTTTCTCGTCGAACTCGCCGTAATTCGGCAGGTCGATCTTGTCGCGCACCGCAATCACCTTGCCGCCGTCGAGCACGGCGACTGAATTGTAACGCCCGGTCTCGTCCTGCCGGGGAAAGCCGATGAGGACGCCCGGCCCGCCATCGGCGGTATCGGCCGCCAGGCTCTCGACCGCTTTCCAGCAGGCGCGGATGAAGGCGGGCTTCAGCACCAAATCTTCAGGCGGGTAGCCGGAGATGAAAAGCTCGGTCAGGACGAGCAGATGCGCACCCTCCCTGCCCGCATCGGCGCGCGCCTCACGCGCTTTGGCGAGATTGGCTGCGACGTCGCCGACCGTTGGATTGAGCTGGCCGATGGCGATGCGGAAGATATCAGAAAGAGCGTTTTCCTGTGTCATGTCATTTATTTAGCCTGCACCTTTCACGACCGCAACACGTTCGGGCCGAAAGCGGCACCTCGCGACGACGAAATTTTTATGAACGGATCACGCGTGGCTCCGCGCGGCACCGATACGCATTGCAATTTGCCTCCGGAGCGGAATACTGGCGCCGAAAGCGACCGCATCGATAACCGGCATCGGAAACAGGCAATGTCTAATCTTTCGAATTTCGTGCACCATCATTTCGACAAACCGGCCGATGAACTCGGCGATATCGAAAAGCGCGTGCTGGCGAAAACGCACGCGCGCAAGATCATCTCGACCGACGTCAATGCCGCTCTATCCGCCGAGTCATCCTTCGGCGAGCGTATCGCCGATGGCATTGCCCGCGTCGGCGGCTCGTGGTCCTTCATACTCGCCTTCCTCGCCTTTCTCGCCGTCTGGACACTGTTGAACACCATCGGTCTGGTGGCGAATCCCTTCGACCCATACCCCTTCATTTTTCTGAATCTGATCCTGTCGATGATCGCCGCCATCCAGGCGCCGATCATCATGATGTCGCAGAACCGGCAGGCCGAGCGCGACCGCTTCGAGGCCGCCAAGGATTATGAGGTCAATCTCAAGGCCGAGCTCGAAGTGCTCTCCCTGCACCAGAAGATCGATATGAGCGTGCTGACCGAGCTGACGGCGCTGCGCGAGGATGTGGCCCGCCTCAGCGCCGAACTTTCCGCCAGAAGCTGAGGCAGCGCTTATTGCGCAATGATCAGCCGCCCGGACCGGCAAACAGGATGAGATTTCCGTCCGGATCCAGCACGATGAAGTTTCTGGCGCCCCACGGCTCCTTCCTGAGGGGCTGATGGAAGGATACGCCTGCGGCCTGGAAATCCAGGAACAGGCGCTTGATCTCGTCTGATGTACCGACGGTGATCGAGGCTGAAAGCAGATGCTCCCGTTGCCTGATATCGCCGACGAACACGGGCTCGCATACCAGCCTCAGAGCGAGTTGAGCATTGTCGCGGATGACCTGTCCGTAAAACGGCGGGTCGCCATAGACGAAGTCGACCCTGAAGCCGAGTTTGCCGGTGAAGAATTCGCACGACGCTTTGATATCGGTGACGAACAACTGCGCGGATAGCGAACTCAGGATGGCTTGTGGTGCTGGCTGTTCTTTCGGATCTGTCATGGCTGCGGCTCCTGTCTTGAGCGCCTGCCATCCCTCGAAACCCATTTGACGTGCGATCAGGTCCTGCGCGTCGCTAAGCTTGAAGCGCGCCTCCAGCACCTGGCTGTCATCGAGATGACGGAAGCGCGGCAACGCAGCTCTGATCTCGGCTGCAACAGGATAGTATCTTTCGCTGTGCCATCGCAAATACTGCTTGGCCTGCTTTTTGAGGTTTTCGAGATTCGGCATGGGCGCAACTGTTGATACATTGTAGGCGGGCATTGCCCTTTCGACATTCGACGAAGCGCCCTACGCAGCACGGTAAACCTAGCCTCGGCGATCAACCTTTGTCAATCACGGGCCGGCGAGGATGACGATGGGGGATTCACGGCGTATTGCGGCAGGCCGTCCGATATCTCGTAGAAATCGCCCTTGTCGGCACAGTAGATATGATGGCCGAAGGTCAGGCCGCTCGGCGCGTCGAAGGCGCCGGCCATCACCGAAATCTCCGCCGATCCGTCCGCCTGCCAGAACAGCGCGGAGCCGCAATTCGAGCAGAAGCCGCGCTGCGCCTCGTCACTCGACCGGTACCAACGGACCGCCTCAGTGCCATCGACCGAAAGAGCCGCGCGGGCCACATTGACCGCGGCGTAATAAAATCCCGTCTGCCGGCGGCACTGCGAGCAATGGCAGCCAACGACTGGTCCTGGCGTCGCCATCGTTGAAAATCGCACGGCGCCGCAGAGGCAGCCGCCTGTATGCCGTCCGGTCATGATCGCTCTCCCGTTTATGACGGAACGTTGCCGCCGATCGCCCCCGGCGTCAAATCCATTCCGTTCAACGAAATCATCAGAAATCTTGAAAATCGCTGGCCTTATGCATGCTTGGTCGGCTCGAGCACCTGTTGCTCGACGACAACAGCCGCCAACCTCATCTCATCCCGGCATTGAATCGCCGGCTGTTGTCGGCGATACTTAAGGTCCAATTCACTCGACCCCCGGGAGACTGACATGAGAGCGACCCTGTCCAAACAGAAAGGAAAAATCCCCCACAAGGACATTCAGCTTCATGAATATTTCGTTCTCTCGCGCGAGGAAAAGCTCGCGACGCCATAACTCCTTCCTGAACCTTTTCCGTGACGATTCCAGTGCCGCCGACCGCGGCCGGCGTTGGTCGCGCATGCGCAAATTCCTCTCTTACTACCGTCCGCATCTGCCTTTGCTGCTCGCGGATCTGCTTTGCGCCATCCTCGTCGCCGGCACCGCTGTCGCCTTGCCGCTCTGCGCCAACATCGTCACCAGCAGGCTTCTGGCTCTGCCCGAGGCACCGCAGGCCTTCGCACAGATCCTGGCGATGGGCGGCATCATGCTGGCGGTTCTGGCGGTCCAGATCGCTGCGATCTTCTTCGTCGACTATCGCGGCCACGTCATGGGCGCCCGCATCGAGGCCACGGTGCGGCAGGAACTGTTCGAGCATTGCCAGAAGCTCTCGTTCAGCTTTTACGACCGCCAGCGCACCGGTCAGCTGATGAGCCGCATCACCAATGATAGCCTGTGGCTGGGCGAACTCTTTCACCATGGTCCTGAGGATCTTTCCATCGCCGTGCTCAAATATGGCGGGGCCATGCTGGTGTTGTTCTTCATCGATCCGCCATTGGCAGGCATCATCCTGCTGCTCACTCCGGTGGCGGTGGCCTATGCGCTCTATTTCAACCGGCGCATGAACCGCGCGCTCGAGGCCAGCAAACGGCAGATCGCCGCCGTCAACGAGCGCGTCGAGGATGCCCTCGCCGGCATCCGCGTTGTCCAGTCCTTCGCCAACGAGGCGCTGGAGCGCGAACGCTTCGCCGAGCAGAACCGGCGCTTCCTGCAAAGCCGCGCCGAAGGCTACCGCAGCGAGGCCTGGTTCTCGGTCGGCACCGAAACCTTCGCCCAGCTCATCACCATATTGGTGATCATCGTCGGCGGCCTGCGCATTTTGGCGGCGGAGCTGACCGTTCCCGATATGCTGACCTTCCTGCTCTGCGTCGCTGTACTGGTCGATCCGGTGCAGCGGCTCGCCAATTTCGTACGCCTCTGGCAGGAGGGTTACACCGGCTTCATCAGGGCCATGGAGATCCTGGAGATCGCCCCCGATATCACGGATCAGCCGGCCGCCCGTCCAATGGCGGCGCCAAATGGCGAGATCAGCTTTTCCGATGTTGCCTTCGGCTACGAGTCCGATGGTCCGCGCGTCCTCGAAAGGCTGTCGCTGACCATCGCGCCCGGAGAGTTCGTTGCCCTGGTCGGCCCCTCGGGGGTCGGCAAGAGCACGCTTTGTGCGCTCATACCACGCTTCTACGATGTCGAGGCCGGGGCGATCCGCATCGACGGCACCGATATCCGCGAGGTGACGCTGGCCTCGCTCCGCCGCCATGTCGGCGTGGTGCAGCAGGATGTCTACCTCTTTGCCGGTACCGTGGCGGAAAACCTGCGTTACGGCCGGCCCGACGCCACCGACGCCGAACTAGAGGCGGCGGCGCGCGCCGCCAATGCGCACGACTTCATCATGGCCCTGCCCCAAGGCTACGACACCGATATCGGCCAACGCGGCGTCAAGCTCTCGGGCGGCCAGCGCCAGCGCATCACCATCGCCCGCGCCTTCCTCAAAGATCCGGAGATCCTGATCTTCGACGAGGCGACCAGCGCGCTCGACAACGACAGCGAACGGGCGGTGCAGCAGGCGCTGCTCAGCCTGGCAAATGGTCGAACCACCCTGGTCATCGCCCATCGTCTTTCAACCGTCCGCCATGCCGACCGCATCCTGGTCCTGACGGCTGACGGCATCGTCGAACAGGGCACCCATGACGACTTGATGGCGCAAGGCGGCGTCTATGCCGGCCTGCACAGTATCCAGGCCAGCATCTGAGCCGCCATCCCTAAGCACAGCAATAAAAAAGCCCGGCATCGGCCGGGCTTTTCTTCATCCGTTTCGGGCTGATATCAGCCGTTGGCAACCAGGCGCTTCTCGTCGCGGCCGCCCTTCATGCGCTCGGCAAGCAGGAAGGCGAGCTCGAGCGCCTGGTCGGAGTTGAGACGCGGGTCGCAATGAGTGTGGTAGCGATCCTGCAGATCATCGGCCGTGACGGCGCGGGCGCCGCCGGTGCACTCGGTCACGTCCTTCCCGGTCATCTCGACATGGATGCCGCCGGGATGCGAGCCTTCGGCGCGGTGGATCTGGAAGAAGCTTTCGACTTCCGACAGGATCCGCTCGAAGGGCCGGGTCTTGTAGTTGTTGAGCGTGATCGTATTGCCGTGCATCGGGTCGCAGGACCAGACGACCTTGCGGCCTTCGCGCTCGACGGCGCGGATAAGCTTCGGCAGGCTCTCGGCAACCTTTTCGTGGCCGAAGCGGCAAATCAGCGTCAGGCGCCCGGCCTCGTTGGCAGGATTCAGGATATCGATCAGTTGCAGCAGATCGTCGGCCTGCAGCGACGGGCCGCATTTCAGGCCGATCGGGTTCTTGATGCCGCGGCAATATTCGACATGCGCATGGTCGGCCTGGCGCGTACGGTCGCCGATCCAGATCATGTGGCCTGACGTTGCATACCAGTCGCCCGACGTGGAATCGACGCGGGTCAGCGCCTCCTCGTAACCGAGCAGCAGCGCCTCATGGCTGGTGAAGAAATCGGTCTCGCGCAGGCTCGGATGGTTTTCCGAGGTGATGCCGATCGCCTTCATGAAATCCATGGTTTCGCTGATGCGGTCGGCAAGCTTGCGGTAGCGCTCGCCCTGCGGGCTGTCCTTGACGAAGCCGAGCATCCACTGATGCACGTTTTCGAGATTGGCGTAGCCGCCCATCGCGAAGGCGCGCAGAAGGTTCAGCGTCGCAGCCGACTGCCGGTAGGCCATGGCCTGGCGCTCCGGGTTCGGAATGCGCGACTCCTCGGTGAACTCGATGCCGTTGATGATGTCACCGCGATAGGCCGGCAAGGTTACGTCGCCCTGCTTCTCGAAATTCGAGGAACGCGGCTTGGCGAACTGGCCGGCGATGCGGCCGACCTTGACCACCGGCAGCTGCGCGCCGAAGGTCAGCACGACAGCCATCTGCAGAAAGGCGCGGAAGAAGTCGCGGATATTGTCGGCGCCGTGTTCGGCGAAGCTCTCGGCACAGTCGCCTCCCTGCAGCAGGAAGCCGTTGCCTTCGGCGACATTGGCGAGATGCTTCTTCAGGCGGCGCGCCTCGCCGGCAAAGACGAGCGGCGGATAGCTGGCGAGCTGGGCCTCCGTTGCCGCCAAAGCGGCTGCGTCGGGATATTCGGGAACCTGCAGGATCGGTTTCTGCCGCCAGCTGCTCGGGGTCCAATTCTCTGCCATCTCACTCACCTCACTCACATCCATACCTTAGGATGCCCTCAATATGCGGCGGCTTATAGACCTTTAGGTCAGTCTTGCAAAGACCATTCGCCGACAGTTGTCGCCTCGCCGCCGCCGCCCGCCATTCTCCAGTTAAACCAGCATATACCATGTCGATTTCCCCATATTTTAGACTTTCCATGTAGAACCGGTGAGAGTTTCAACATCGGGGTAATGGCATGGCGATCCTTCCGTCCGGTTTCATATCGGACCGCTCGGGCAATTTCGGCATCATGACGGCGCTGCTGGCGGTGCCGCTCTTCGGTGCTGCCGGCATGGCGGTTGATTTCGCCCACGCGCTCAGCCTGAGGACACAGCTTTTCGCCGCCGCCGACGCCGCCGCCGTCGGTTCGATCGCCGAAAAATCCGGCGCGGTCGCCGCCGCCATGACGATGAGCGGCAACGGCACGATCTCGCTCGGCAAGGACGATGCCCGCAACATCTTCATGTCCCAGATGTCCGGGGAGCTGACCGACGTTCACGTCGATCTCGGCATCGACGTCACCAAGACCGCCAACAAGCTGAATTCGAAGGTTTCCTTCAGCGCGACCGTGCCCACCACCTTCATGCGCATCCTCGGTCGGGACTCGATCACGATCTCGGGCGCCGCGACGGCGGAATATCAAACCGCCGCTTTCATGGATTTCTACATCCTGCTCGACAACACGCCGTCCATGGGCGTCGGCGCCACCGCGACCGATGTTTCCAAGCTGCAGGCTAAAACAGGCTGCGCCTTCGCCTGCCATCAGATGGACCAGAGCACCAACAACTACACCATCGCCAAGAGCCTCGGCGTCGCCATGCGCATCGACGTCGTGCGCCAGGCAACCCAGGCGCTGACCGATACGGCCAAGACCGAACGCGTCAGCAGCGACCAATTCCGCATGGGCGTCTATACATTCGGCACCAAGGCTGAGGACGCCAAGCTGACGACGATCTCCAGCCCAACCTCCGATCTGACGAAGGTGAAGAATTACACCGACGCCGTCGACCTGATGACCATTCCTTACCAGAACTACAACCAGGACCAGCTCACCAGCTTCGACAGCGCCCTGACGCAGATGAATACCATCATCGATCCGGCCGGTGACGGCACGTCGAATATCAGCCCTGAAAAGATCCTCTTCTTCGTTTCCGATGGCGTCGGCGACAGCTACAAGCCGTCGACATGCACCAAGAAGACCACCGGCGGCCGCTGTCAGGAACCGATCGACACCTCCTTCTGCAAACCGCTGAAGGATCGCGGCGTCAAGATCGCCGTGCTCTACACCACCTATTTGCCGCTGCCGACCAACGACTGGTACAACAAATGGATCAGTCCCTTCCAGAGCGAGATTCCGACGAAGATGCAGGCATGTGCCTCGCCCGGCCTCTATTTCGAGGTGACGCCGACCCAAGGTATCGCCGACGCGATGAAAGCGCTCTTCCTCAAGGTCATCCGCGCTCCCCGCATCACCAGCTAATCCATGCCGCCCGGAAGTGAGCCGCGGCTCCGGGTCGACGACATGCAGGGCTAAAGCCCCTCGCGGCCTAAAGCCGCTTGCCGTCGTGGATCCGATAGCTCGGCGCATACATGGTGACGAGCTCTTCGGCGGCCGTCGGATGCAGAGCCATCGTCCGGTCGAAATCGTCCTTGGTGCAGCCAGCCTTCAGCGTGATGCCGAGCAACTGCGCCATTTCGCCGGCATCGTGGCCGAGGATATGGGCGCCGACGACCTTGCGGCTCGCCGCATCGACGATCAGCTTCATGATCATCCGCTCGGCCCGGCCGGACAGTGTGGCCTTCAGCGGCCGGAACTGCGCGCGATAGACTTCGAGTTCGCCATAACGTTTGCCCGCCTCCTCTTCCGAAAGACCGACGGTACCGATCTCCGGCTGTGAGAAGACGGCGGTCGGGATCAGCTCGTAGTCCGGCCGGGTCGGATTGTTCTTGTATTCGGTTTCGATGAAGCACATCGCCTCGTGGATCGCCACCGGCGTCAGCTGTACCCGATTGGTGACATCACCGAGCGCATAGATGTTTTCGACATTGGTGCGGGAATATTCATCGACGATAACGGCGCCGCGTTCGTCGACGGCGACACCGGCCGCCTCCAGACCGAGGCCTTCCGTATTCGGATCGCGCCCGAGCGCCAACATGACGACGCCGGCCTGCAGCGTGCCACTGTTCAGTGTCTCCAGAATGAGGCCGCCGTCCTCACCCTTCGAAACCTTCTGCAGCATGTCGTGGCAGAGGATACGGATGCCCTTGGCGACCATTGCCTCGTGCAGCCCGCGTCTCAGATCCTCGTCGAAGCGTGACAGGATCTCGGCACCGCGATAGATCAGCGTCGTCTCGACGCCAAGCCCATGGAAGATATTGGCGAATTCGACGGCGATATAGCCGCCGCCAGCGATCACGATCGATTTCGGCAGTTCTTCGAGATGAAAGGCCTCGTTGGAGGAGATGCAGAGCTCGTGACCGGGAAGGGCCGCATGCGGGTTCGGCCGTCCGCCGGTGGCAACCACAATCGTCTTTGCGGTCACCGTCTGTCCAGTCTTCAGCAGCCGCACCGTATGGGCATCGACGAGTTCGGCGCGCGTTTCCAGGATCTCGGCATTGGCGCCGGCGAGCCCCTTCTTGTAGAGACCTTCCAACCGGGCGATTTCGACATCCTTGGCCGCCACCAGCTTCTTCCAGTCGAAGCTGCTCTCGCCGACCGTCCAGCCGAAGCCCGCCGCATCCTCGAAATGCTCGTGGAACTGCGAGGCATAGACGAAAAGCTTCTTCGGCACGCAGCCGCGGATGACGCAGGTGCCGCCATAGCGGTATTCCTCGGCGATCGCCACTTTCTTGCCGAGCGAGGCAGCGACACGCGCGCCGCGCACGCCTCCGGAACCGCCGCCGATGACGAAAAGGTCGTAGTCGTAGGAAGACATGAGGAGCTCCGGGAGGGAATCGCAGGAAGGATGTTCCTGATATAGGGGCGATCGTCACGAAAACAAAAGCCCGCTCCTGCGTCATCCCGTTCCCATCGCCGAATCTTCGCGGCAAATGGTCAATCCGGTCACCGTTACGGTTGATCCCGTCACCGTTTGCGGTTGACCCGGCCACGGTTTACGGTTGACCCGGCCGCCTCGGGCTGGCAGGCAATCCACGGGATATAGAAAGCATGCCGGAGCAAAAGATGGATCAGACTCTCTTCGCCAACCTGTGCAAGGCCGGCAAATTCAAGGAAGCGCTCGGGCTCGCCACCCAGGGCCACGAGAATGAGAAATTTACGCCAAGCCGGTTCGCGATGGACAAGAAAACAGGGCTGCCGATCTTCTATCGCGGCAACAAGCGCGTGGAACCGGATGAAACGGGTGTGTGGCAACTGGCAAAGAACTCGGATGCTTGGGGCTGAGCGGCCAGGGAGTATTCTTCAGATATCGCCGTTGTCAGCGGGTGATCCGGAAATCCGCCAGCGTCGTCTCGAGTTTAGCTGCTTCCGTTTCGACGCCTGAAACCGACGCTCCCGCGGGTCCCCGCCTGAGACGTTCGATCATTGTCGCGATGGCGATATCCGGTCCCGCGATCAACGCGACGACGGTCCCGTCCTGTTCATTGCGTACCCAGCCGGTCAGACCGAGGAGCACCGCCTCATCGCGCGTCCACATGCGAAAACCGACACCCTGGACCTTGCCGGATATCCGCACTCGGACAGCCTTGTCATGATCGGACATCTGCAGTCACCTGAAACCTCGCCGGCGGCATTTGCCGCATCATAGCAAAAAAGCCCGGACGATGCCGGGCTTTCGCAAGTTTGGTGGGACAGGCTTTACTGCTGGGCTGCCGGTGCGGGAGCCGGAGCGGCCGGGCTGTCGGTTGCCGGCGGCGGCGCCTTGATGACCTTGGAAAGCTCGGCGTTGCTCTGCTTTTCCAGATCGCGGGAAATGCCCTGCGCCCAGATGTCGGCAGCCTTCGCCGTCTCGCGCGAGGCGACAGGGCCGTCGCGCAGCAGCTTCTTGCCGACGTCGGAATTATAGAAATCGGCGATCGCCTTCAGCTCGTCGACGGTAAAGGTCTTGGCATAGGTGAGTGCTGCTTCCTTCTCCAGATCGCCACGGCGCGGCGCCAGCTTTAGCGCCTGCGCGTCGACCGTCGAGGAAATAACGTCCTGGTAGTTCGGCGAATCCTGGATCAGCCCGGCCTTCAGGCGCTCGGCGAGACCAGGCAGGATGTTGTCGAACTGGGCAGTGGCGCCGATGGCGTCGATCGCGGCGCGAGACGCCTTCAGCTGCTCCTCGGAGACCTCCTGCGCCTTGACGGCAGAGCCGAAGGCAAGCCCGGAAAGAACGACGGTCGCAGCGGCGAAACGGCCAAGACCTGCAATGTTCATCATGAGTATATGCTCCTGTTATCTGTTTGCCTGCAGTGTGCGCACACCCGCAGGACCGGCAATGATCGCAAGTGCCGCCATATTGATAAAGAGCCCGTGTTCAACGACGCCGGGTATGGAATTCAGCTCGCTCGAAAGCGCCTCTGCATCAGGAATGCGGCCAAAAGATGCATCGATGATGTGATGGCCGCCATCGGTGGTAAACTCTCCGTCACCGGACTGGCGCAGATTAAGTTCACCAGAAAGACCAAGCCGGGCCGCGACCTTCTCAATTGCGATCCGCGTCGAGACGAGCCCAAACGGATTGACCTCGATCGGCAGCGCGAAGGCGCCGAGCGTCTCGACCAGCTTGCTCTCGTCGGCAATGACGATCATTCGCTCGGAGGCGGCCGCGACGATCTTTTCACGCAGCAGCGCGCCGCCGCCGCCCTTGATCAGTCTCAGCCCCGCATCGACCTCGTCGGCGCCATCGATCGTCAGGTCGAGTGCCGGCAGTTCGTCAAGCGACTTCAGCGGTACGCCGAGTTCGACGCAAAGCCGCGCGGTCCTTTCCGACGTCGGAACGCCTTCGACTTTGAAGCCGCCAGCGACCTTCTCTGCCAGCAGCCGAACGAATTCCTCCGCCGTGCTGCCGGTGCCGATCCCGAGACGCATCCCGCTTTCGACATGAGCGAGTGCGGCCTCGGCGGCCTTGATCTTCATTTCGCGGGCATCCATGCGCCGCCAGCTCCGATTATTGCGTTGGATGTGCTGTTTACACGGCTCGCCTGGCAAACGAAAGTCAAAATCATCACGGAAAATGAAAAGCCGAAACAGATGCCTGCGGCCCTCCCGACCATTGCTGGACGTTGCTTTCCGCCGCGCGATCGCCTACCCCAGGAACGAGCTGTCGTTCCCGGGGCGACCCCGTCGCTCCCCGGGACGATCCTTTGTATCTCAGGACGATCCATCCCTCAAAGAGACATGCCCTTGACCCCTGCCCCCACTCGCCCGGCGCTTGTCGTCTTCGATCTCGACGGCACACTTCTCGACACCCATGTGGATCTGGTCGAGAGTCTGAACCATACGATCGCAGCCCTCGACCTCGAACCCGTCAGCTATGACGATCTCACCCACCTCGTCGGTCAGGGCGCGCGCGTGATGATCGAGCGCGCCTGCCGGCTGCGCGGCCATCCGCTTGAAAGCGATGTTCTGCCGCCGCTGGTCGAGCGCTTCGTCGCCCATTATGCCGGCAACATGCCCGGCCGTACCCAGCCCTATCCCGGCCTGGTCGCCGCCATGGACCGGCTCAAATCACAGGGTTACCGACTCGCCGTCTGCACCAACAAGATGGAAAGCCTGGCGCTCGGTCTGCTCGACAAGCTTGAGCTCACCCGATATTTCGACGCCATCACCGGCGGCGACACCTTCGAATACCGTAAACCCGACGCCCGCCACCTCACCGGCACCATCGACCGCGCCGGCGGCGACATCGCCCGCGCCGTGATGATCGGCGATAGCGTCAACGACATCGCCGTCGCCGGAAACGCTGGCGTTCCGTCGATTGCCGTGCCGTTCGGTTATTCCGACGTGCCGGTGAACACGCTGGGACCGGACCACATCATCACCCATTTCGATGAGCTGACGACGGAACTGGTCGAGATGCTGATCCGCGATTTCGCGGCGAAGGTTGCGGTCTGAGGCGATCGCTCGCCTCCGCCATTCCTCCAGAGGGGAGTGCAACACGGCACGCCCTCTCTACTTTGACTTTGTTTCCGTGCTCACCGCCAAAACAAAACGGGCGGCCCGAAGACCGCCCGCCAAAATACCTATAGAAACCTAGGTCAAATCTGCGCCCCACGCGCCTTGGTCGTCGCGTCGAAGGCCTTGTCGACATAGGCGTCGCGGCCGTAGACGTCGTCAAAATATTCCACCACACCGTCCTTGTTCGGCCAGGCGGTGAAGTAGGAGACGTAGACCGGGATCCTCTGCGGCACGCGCACAGCATGGTTCTGCCCACTGGCGATCTGCTTGGCGACGTCGTCAACCGTCGTGCCGAGCACGGCGGCCGCCATCGCACGCGGATTGGCAAGGCGCACGCAACCGTGGCTGAGAGCCCGCATATCGCGCTTGAAGAAGCTCTTCGACGGCGTGTCGTGCATGTAGATCGCGTGGCTGTTCGGGAACAGGATCTTCAGTTCGCCGAGCGCATTGTCGCTGCTCGGCGGCTGGCGCACCGAGACGTTGTCGGTCGAGCCGTACCAGTCGACGCTGGATGAGGCGACGGCATGGCCGTTCACCTCGACCTCGTAGCCGAGCTGGTCGAGATAGTTCGGGTCCGAGCGCAGCTTCGGCAGCATCTCATTGATGATGATCGATTGCGGCACGCCCCAGAACGGGTTGAACTCCACCGTCTCGATCTCGTCATCGAAGAAATAGGTCTGGTTGTTCTTGCCGCCGACCACCACGCGCATCGACAGCTGTTCCTTGCCGTCATTGTGGTAGTAGGCCATGTAGGCCGGCTGGTTGATCATGACGTAGCGGGAACCGAGATCCTCCGGCAGCCAGCGCGCCTGCTCCATGGCGACGACCAGCTTGTCGATCTTCGAGGCATTGGTGTCGCCGCCGGTCATGGCGCGCACCGTCGCCTGGCCGATGACGCCATCGGCCTTCAAGCCGCGCTCCTTCTGGAAATCCTCGACCAGCGCAACGATGTCAGGCGAATAGTCGATGCCGCCTGCGTAAGCAGCAAGCGTTGCCGCGTGATCCGTCCTGAGCGTCTCGGAACCGTGCTTGCCGATCGCCTTGACGATATTGGCGATCTCGGGCGAGCTGTCGCCGGGTCTCAGCAGCTTGTCGAGCGAAACGACGATCTGTTCCTCGTTGCCGCCGTCAGCGGCGCGAAGCTTTGCAAGCTCCGTCTTCAACGCCTGGAACTGCGGACTGTCGGGAGAGCGGTTGCCGATATAGGCACCGACATCGGGGCTCATGCGGGCAAGCTTCAGCACCGGCGTCAGGTTAACGACCTTGCGCTGGAAGTCGTGATAGCCGGAGATCTTGTTCGGATCGATGCGGCCGCGCTCCGTGTCCTGCACGAAGGCAAGGACCTTGGCGGAGAGTTCTAGCTCGAACTGCGTCAGCGCCCGGTCGCGGAAGGCGGGATCGGGATTGGCCGGGTCGATCGCCGGCGTCTGGACGGCGTAGTCGGCAGGGTCGAGACCGACGGAGGCCGCATCGGCAAGTGCCGTCATCGCCGCCTTCGCGCGGTCGTTGATCTGGTTGCCTTCGACCCAGACGAGCGGATTGCGGCTGTCGCCATAATAGGCTTCGAGCGCTTTTGCGACGTCGGCATTGGCGCGCACCTTGGCCTGCGCCAGGAAACGCCGCTGCACCGCAGGTTCGGCGCCGGCATCGCCGCTTGCCGAAACATCGGCGACCGCGCCGGTGACGACGGGATCGGCGAACTTGCCGGTATCGACGAGCTGCAGCGTCTCGGTTTTATAAGTATAATAACGCGGACCGCTCACCTTCGGCAGCGGCGCTTCCGGGTCGAGCCCGCCGAGCGAGCCCCCGACGGCGCCGCGCGGCACCGGTCGGCCGGGCGCCTGATCCATGAAGATGGTGCTCTGGCTCCGCTGCCTGTCGCCGCGCAGCATGTCCATCAGTGTGTAAGCATGCGCGGGTGCGGCACTCATCACTGCTATGCCGCAGGAAATTGCCAATGCGGATGCCGCGCTTTTCAAAACGAACGTCATATATCTTCCAGTCCCGGTCATGCTGTTCTCAGATCAAATCCCGCGAAACTCAAGCAGCGTAGGGCCTCATTGATCAGAAACCGGCCTGCGCCGCCAGCGCCGGCGGACTCAATTTTGTGTGACGGAGGTCCTGCACGGCGCCGTGCAGCAGTTCACACAAAATTATGAAATTATTAGTTAATTTTTTACCGAATTTTCGGCCACAGACCAGTGGGGCAAAAACGCCCGGACGCATAAAATTTCCGAAGTGGCCTAAAAGGCACGCCGAAAAGCCCGCGCAAACATGACTGTCATCTTCAATATTTCGCACGGCATCCGGTTTTCTTGTCGGACTTTCCAACCTATAAGACCTCATCTTTCGAAGATGCCCGAAAACAGCATGTAAAGGGAAGGCAAGGCCGATGACCGCAACCCGCACCGAAACCGATACTTTTGGCCCGATCGAGGTCGCCGCCGACCGATATTGGGGCGCCCAGGCCGAGCGTTCGCTCGGCAATTTCAAGATCGGCTGGGAAAAGCAGCCGCTGTCGATCGTGCGGGCACTCGGCATCGTCAAGCAGGCGGCCGCCCGCGCCAACATGTCGCTCGGCCAGCTCGATCCTGCCCTCGGCCAAGCCATTGTCGATGCCGCCCAGGAAGTGATCGACGGCAAGCTCGACGAGCATTTTCCGCTGGTGGTCTGGCAGACCGGTTCGGGCACGCAGTCCAATATGAATGCCAATGAAGTGATCTCCAATCGCGCAATAGAAATGCTTGGCGGCGTCATGGGTTCCAAGAAGCCGGTGCATCCGAACGATCACGTCAATATGAGCCAGTCGTCGAACGACACCTATCCGACGGCGATGCACATTGCCTGCGCCGAACGGATTGCGCACCAGCTGCTACCCTCCCTCAAGCACCTTCATGCCGCCCTCGACATGAAGGTCACCGAATTCAGCCACATCATCAAGATCGGACGCACCCACACCCAGGACGCGACGCCGCTGACGCTCGGCCAGGAGTTTTCGGGTTACGCCGCCCAGGTCGGCTCCGCCATCAAGCGCATCGAAATGACCCTGCCCGGCCTCTGCGAACTGGCCCAGGGCGGTACTGCCGTTGGTACCGGCCTCAACGCGCCGGTGGGTTTTGCCGAAAAGGTCGCCGAAGAGATCGCCGCCATCACAGGCATGCCCTTCGTCACCGCGCCGAACAAATTCGAGGCGCTCGCCTCGCATGACAGCATGGTCTTTTCCCATGGCGCCATCAATGCGGCGGCTGCCGCTCTCTTCAAGATCGCCAACGACATCCGCCTGCTCGGTTCCGGCCCGCGCGCCGGCCTTGGCGAGCTGGCACTGCCGGAAAACGAGCCCGGTTCCTCGATCATGCCCGGCAAGGTCAATCCGACCCAGTGCGAGGCGCTGACCCAGGTCTGCATTCATATCTTCGGCAACAACGCGGCGCTGACCTTCGCCGACAGCCAGGGCCATTTCGAGCTCAACGTCTACAATCCGATGATGGCCTATAATTTCCTGCAGTCGGTGCAATTGCTCGCCGACGCCGCCGTCTCCTTCACCGACAATTGTGTCGTCGGCATCGAGGCGCGCGAGGACAATATCAAGGCCGGCCTCGAACGCTCGCTGATGCTGGTGACCGCACTCGCCCCGAAGATCGGCTACGACGCGGCGGCCAAGATCGCCAAGACGGCGCACAAGAACGGCACGACGCTGAAGGAAGAGGCACTTGCGAGCGGCTTGGTGACATCGGAGGAGTATGACGCGATCGTGCGGCCGGAAACGATGATTGGGCCGAAGTAGGACGGTTGAGAAGGCCTGTCCGCTCCCCTCACTCATTCCCTTCCTCGGGCTTTGCCCGAGCGATGTCACAAGAATTGAGTGAGGATGAGTGGAGCGCCCTCCGAAATCTCCTGCCAAAGCGGATGAAAACCCCACTTTCGCATGCCTGCCCTGCCGGGGGAGCAACTCACGGCAAACCTGGGAAACGTCAAACCAACAGCGAAAAATTGTCCATCACGACAGAATTGCCCATGAAGTCGAACCGGATTTCTTCGATGTCTTCGAGATTGACCTCGAGATTGGGGCCGGTGACCTCAAGTTCCTGCTGATAGACGATCAAGCCGTCGTTCAGCGCGGTGAGCGTCAGGTGAAAGGGCGATGCCGACAATTCGGCGATGGAAACGCTCTGAAAGGTGAACTCACCGCCATCGAGCATTTTCAAGACGACGGGCGCCGAACCCGGGGCTAGAACGGTGTCGCTGAAACCATCCTCGGTGATGGCGTCGACGCCCGGGATGGTATCATAGACATAACCGTTCAGAAGCGTCAGTTCATGACTGCCGTTCACAGAGAGCGCAAAGCCCCGATAGTCAGGGAGGAAGAAATTATCTGCCCTTGATGTGACGCCCATATCGTCGAAATCGAGGACTTCGTGATATTTGTCCTCTTCATTGACGCCGTCGATCGCGAGCGTCAGAACCCCGACATCCGTGCCGCCTGCGCCATCGGAGATCTTGTAGCGGATTTCTTCGATCAGTTGTTCGTGCGCCCGCAGGTTCTTCACCACGTCGAGCGTAAAATCCAGCTCGTACTCGAAATGGCCGTCCGGCCGCACGGTGAAGGTTCCATAGTCCCCTCTTATGATGGTTTCCTGGGCGAGCCCATGTTTCGCGTCGACGCGCACACCGTCGAAAAAGCGAAGATAAAGCGTCGATCCCTCGGGATCGCTGTCATTGGGGAGCAAGTCACCTCGGATCCAGTCGTGCTCGAAGAAAATGCGGAGGTCGTCGTTAGCAGTTGGCTTTGCATTCGTCATCGGAAGCTCCAGCAAGTTAACGCGGCCGGGAATATGGACTGGCTGCGAACCGAAGGCAACTTTGAGTCGTCTTTAACGGAAGCTCGTGCCTTTTTCGCTATTTCACCTCGTTACGCGCCGGCAGCGAAAACATATGCGACCATGGCCTCGACCGGCGGGACTGCGACCGTATCCCGATTGCATTTGCGCTGCAGCGGATTTAGACCGGTTCCAATTTAGCGACGCCCTACCAGAAAGGTCACTTCGATGGCTGACGATCTCTTCCCGCTCGGCAAGGATGCCACCCCCTACCGCAAGATCAGCGGCGACCATGTCTCGGTCGATACGTTCAAGGGCCAGGAGATTCTGACCGTCGAGCCGGAAGGCATCCGCCTGCTGGCCGAAACCGCCTTTGCAGATATCAACCACCTGCTGCGCCCCGGCCACCTGAAGCAGCTCGCCGCGATTCTCGATGACCCGGAAGCGACGGACAATGATCGTTTCGTCGCCTACGATCTGCTGAAGAACGCCAATATCGCCGCCGGCGGCGTGCTGCCTATGTGCCAGGATACCGGCACGGCGATCATTATGGGCAAGAAGGGCCGCAGGGTCTGGACCGAGGGCGAGGATAGTGCAGCGTTGGCCCGCGGTGTCATGGATGCCTACGAGAAGAAGAACCTGCGATATTCGCAGCTCGCGCCCATCAAGATGTTCGAGGAGAAGAATACCAGGAATAACCTCCCGGCCCAGATCGACATTTATGAGGAAGGCACCGACGCCTATGAATTCCTCTTTGTCGCCAAGGGCGGCGGCTCGGCCAACAAGACCTTTCTCTACCAAGGCACGCCCTCGCTGCTGACGCATGACCGGATGATCGACTTCCTTAAGGAGAAGATCCTGACGTTAGGGACGGCAGCCTGTCCCCCCTACCATCTGGCGATCGTCATCGGCGGCACGTCGGCCGAGATGAACCTGAAAACCGTCAAGCTCGCCTCTACACGCTATCTCGACGCGCTGCCAACCGAAGGTTCCGAGAGCGGCCATGCCTTCCGCGACATCGAGATGGAGAAGGAAATCCATAAGCTGACGCAGCAGATGGGCGTCGGCGCCCAGTTCGGCGGCAAGTATTTCTGTCACGACGTGCGTGTCATCCGCCTGCCCCGCCACGGCGCGTCGCTGCCGATCGGGCTCGGTGTCTCCTGTTCCGCCGACCGCCAGGCCAAGGGTCGCATCACCCGCGACGGCATCTTCATCGAGCAGCTGGAAAGCGATCCGTCGAAATACATGCCCGAGATCGACGAGGCGAAACTGTCGGAATCGACGGTGCGCATCGATCTCAACCGGCCGATGGCCGAGGTGCTTGCCGAACTCTCCCGGCATCCCGTCAAGACGCGCCTGTCCTTGACCGGCACCATCATCGTTGCCCGCGATCTTGCCCATGCCAAGATCCGCGAACGGCTGGAAAAGGGCGAAGGCATGCCCGATTACCTGAAGAACCACCCCGTCTATTATGCCGGCCCGGCCAAGACGCCTGCCGGCTACGCCTCCGGCTCCTTCGGCCCGACGACGGCCGGCCGGATGGACAGTTACGTCGACCAGTTCCAGTCCTTCGGCGGCTCGATGGTGATGCTCGCCAAGGGCAACCGGTCGCGCGCCGTGCGCGAGGCCTGCAAGAAACACGGCGGATTCTACCTGGGTTCGATCGGCGGCCCCGCCGCCCGTCTTGCCCAGGACTGTATCCGCAAGGTCGAAGTCTTCGAATATCCCGAACTCGGCATGGAAGCGGTCTGGAAGATCGAAGTCGAAGACTTCCCCGCCTTCATCGTCATCGACGACAAGGGCAATGACTTTTTCCAGGAACTGAATTTGGGCTGACCGGGCGGGCTGCGTTGCAGCCTGCTTTATCGTGCCGACGCCTTATTCGATGCCCTGATGTTCGGCGCCGTCACCGCCTCGCTGATACTGACCACATCCCGGCATCGACCCTTGCCAAATCTCCCTGCGGAAAGCACCGGCGAAGAAGCCGGTGTGCTCCAGCAGCAGGGCGCCAGCCGCGACGGCGGTGAAGGTCAGAATTGCGAAAGAAACATGAGGGCGCGTTTCCATGATCTCACGTCCCGGTCTGCGCGTTGCGATCGCGTCCACTGCCAGAAAATGTCGCCCCGAAATGCCGGGACCAAAATACGAAACGGCCAAAACCAACTGTCGACAAGATGAATACGATTCCACGCAAAGAAGAACTGTAAGTTTTTTAGACACCGCTCCCGCAAAGCGGGTATGCATTGTCCCGCCGAAGATACGTTTTTCCGTGGAGAATCATAGGCCTGATCGAAGTATTGACCCATCGGGCATTTGTCGTATGTAATCTTTGGTATATATCGCTTTAATCTTTTCCCAAGAAATTTAAGCTAACAAACAGAATATTGCCTTTGAATATATGAGGAGTTCGCCGGATGAATACGGCTGTCGCGCCCAAGGTGCCGGTTCCCGATGTTGCGGGTCAGATCACCTATGCCATGCGCTCCATGGGCGTTGCGCCGATACCGCGCAATTACGAACTCTTCTATGAGGCCTATATCGGGTCCAACCCGGCGCTCACCCGCGAACTTGCTGCGCTCGGCAGCCAGGTGACCCAGGCCGAGCTCGATGCGCTCGGTGCGCAGCATTTCACCCACAGTCCCGCCCGCATCTTCGACGACGCTCATACGCGTCTTGCTGGCGAACTCGACGGCCTGTTGCGCATCCTCAGGCAGGAGCAGAACTCGCTCGAAAGCTATACCAGGCTGCTCGGCGAGACCCACAAGCGCATCACGTCCAAGAGCAATGCCAGCGTCGAACTGATCGAAAACGCCATCGATCTCCTCAGCCAGGCGACCGGCGACACCATGGCGCATGGCGAACGCACCGTTGAGGATGTCGTCCAGCGCTCGCAGGAAATGGACCAGGTCCGCAAGGAACTCGACGAATACAAGCGCATCGCCAACACCGACTCGCTGACGCGCCTTTCCAACCGCCGCGCCTTCGACGACCGCCTCGCCGCCGTCTTCGACAATCCGGGCATGCGGCCGGTGACGGCGCTGTTGCTTTGCGACATCGACAATTTCAAGAAGATCAATGACACCTACGGCCATCCGGTCGGTGACAAGGTGCTCGCCACCGTCGCCTCCGTCATCCGCAGTAATGTCCGCCGCGACATCTTCGTCGCCCGCACCGGCGGCGAGGAATTCGCCCTCATCATCGACGGCAACACGCCCGAGGAAGTCATCGCAATCGCCGAGCGCATTCGCCGCACCCTGGAGACGACGCCCTTCAAGAATTCCCGCACGCGGGTGAATTACGGTCCGGTCACCGTCTCGATCGGCATCTGCATGGCCTCAAGCGCCGACGATGCCGGCGAACTCTACAGCAAGACCGACATCGCGCTTTACGGCGCCAAGAATGCCGGCCGCAACTGCACCATCCTCTATCAGGACGGCATGCAGAAGGATTTCACCAAGAGCTGGCTGATCTACAAGACCTGACGGGAATTCCGCACCGTGTGCACGCTGTCACCATAAGGTGACGGCGGCTTTACCACATCGTCTTCGCCGCCCGCCCCGGCCATTCCCGGTCGTAGGTTTCCTGATCGAAATCGCCGACCGCCGCCTTCAGCATCTGCCCGGGCGTCGGCAGCTTCGCCGGATCGGCGAAGTGCTCTCCATTCCAGAGCTCGGCCCGCATCACGGCGCGCGCGCATTGGAAATAGACCTCATCAATCGAAATCACCACGACGGTGCGCGGGTGTTTGCCGTCCATTTCGAAGCTCGAAAGCAGCGTCCCATCGTCGGAGACGACACCGCGGCCGTTGATGCGCATCGTCGTATTGGAGCCGGGAATCAGGAACATCAACGCCAGACGTGGATCGCGCACGATGTTGGAAAGTGAATCGACGCGGTTGTTGCCGCGCCAGTCCGGCAAATGCAGCGTCTCGTCGTCGACGACGCGCACGACGCCACCGAGATCGCCGCGCGGCGAACAGTCGAGACCCTCGGGGCCGACTGTCGCAAGCGCCGCGAAAGGTGAGATCTCGATCATCTCCCGATAAAGCGGGGTCAATTGCTTCGTCACCTTGCTGACCGAGGCCGGCGAAAGCCCGGCGCCATAGATCGTGTTGAGCTCTTCGATGCTGCTGATGATTTTCATGAGGCGTCCCGCCGCGGCTTGATATCAGGACGGACGCTACAATGCCGCGCGCCTTGCCGGAAGCTCAAAAAACGGAATGATCTCTGCATCTTTTTTGATGCTTTCGTCCGCCGCATCACCCACGTCCCGATCGCCATCGAGAAACGCCGCGATCGCCGCAAGAACCGGCGCGGCGCCGATGATGCGCCGGTGACCGAAGCCGTTCGCCCAGTAAAGCCGGACGCTCTTTCCGGCCGCGCCATAGCGCCTGGCATGGAGCGACGACACCTCCTTGTCATCCTCGGCATGGATGACGAGCACCGGCCGGCCGATCGCGCCGGCCGCCTCCCCGGCGTCGAAATCCTCCAGTCTCCGTCCGGTGACACGGTAAACCTCATTCCCCAGCGCCGCCTGCGCCGCCGGGCGAAGGTCGATCATCCCGCCGAAATCGGTAAACAACCAGCCCATTTCGCTGGGCGCGCCGATCAGCGCCAGGCGCTCGCCGGTTAGAGGCGCCACGCCAGGCAGCAAGCCTGCCGCCGACACCATCAGCGCCGCACCGCCGAAGGAATGACCGATTGCCGCATCGAAGGCGCCGAAACGCGCCTCCGCCGCCGCGATCGTCTCGACCGCCAGCCCCATATGCAGGAACCGTCCGCCCGAACGGCCGTGGCCGGGAAAATCGAGCGCCACGACCTCGGCGCCTGATGCCGCAAGCATCGAGACGAGCTCTGCCATATAGGCGGCGCTCGATCCCCAGCCATGCGTCACCAGATAGCGTTTGCGCTTGCCCCTCGCCCCGCCGTTCAGCCGATAGGCATGCGCCCCTCGCCCGCCTGCAAGCTTGAGGGTGAAGTGTTCGGCGCCGGCAAGCCTAGCCGCTCCCGCTGCATGCGCCATCTTCGCCTTGGCTCCCTTCGGGATTGGCGATGGCGTCCGGCAGAACAGCTGGAATGCCGCTCTGCCTGCCAGGTCAGCCGAAACTGCCTGAAGGGCCGAAAACGCGAGGCGGGTGACGTCAAGCGCAAAGTTTGCCATAGTGAGATTCCAAAAGACTGTTCAACACTGAACAATAAAGTACAACGATGAACAAAAATCAATCCCTTCCCTGGGATCATCCGCGTTTTCGCAGCTGGATCGCGGTGGCGCGTGCCTGTCAGCTGATGCAGCAAACGCTGTCCCGCTCGCTTGCCGATCTCGACATCAAGCCGCCGCACCTCGATATCCTGGTCAACATCTATCGTTTCGAAGGAATCTCGCAGCAGGAGCTGGCGCGCAAGCTGCTGGTCGGCCGCTCGAACATGAGCATGCTGCTGCCGCAGATGGAACACCGCCGGCTGATCGAACGACGCGGCGACGAGCGCGACAAGCGCGTGCTGCGCCTTCATTTGACGCCGGAGGGCCGGAAGCTGACTGAGGCAGCGATGGCGATCCAGACCGATCTCATCGAGCGCACGCTCTCGGAAGAGCCGATCGAGCAATGCATGGCGACCGCCACCTCGATGGAGCGTATCATCGCCATGCTGCTCAAGGAGTTGCGCGACGACGATTAGACGAATGCATGTCGCCCAAAAGTGTGCAGCGGTTTTGGGAAGACGACATGCATAAAACCAAGACCTAAAGCGCCTCGCATGAACCAAGTTCGATGCGAGCGCTTGATGATCAATGCAGCGTCGGTGCTGCCGTCGTGCCGGCCAGCGAGCGGTACTCCCAGGCAGCAACGATGATCAGCACCAGCGTCGCCAGAATGCCCAGCAAATAGACCTCGATGAAGGGGGCTGCGAAGGCAAGCAGGATCACAAGCACCAGCCCGGCCAGATGCGACAACGGCAACTGCCCGCTGGTCGCGCCCTTGAACCAGAGATTGCCGATCAGGAACAGGCCGGAGCCGCCAAGCACCGCCGCGGCGATGCCGAGATCGCCGGTCTCATGCGGATGCGAGAACATGAACTCGACGGCCACCGCATGGACGATGATGCCGGCAAGGATCGGAATATGCCCATAGGTGAAGGCCTGCCGCGCCAAGCTGCCCGGCGTCTCTTCATGTTCGATGCGGTGGGCAGCACGGCCGTGGCCGAAGCGGAAATACAGCCACCACATGGCGACCGTGCCGATGAAGGCGATGACGAAGACAATGCTGGTCAGCCCCGAAAACGGCAGCTCCGAAAAGGTGCGTCCGGAAACGAGAATCGCTTCGCCGAGGCAGATGATGACGAAGAGCGCGCAGCGCTCGGCCATATGCGCACCCGAAACGTCCCAATCCCGCGCCGTCGAGCGGCCGAGCCCCGGCACGGCAAAGCCCGCGGCCGGCCCGATATATTCGATCGTAAGCGCGATCACCCAGGCGATCAGCCGGGCCTCGTGCTCGAGCAGCCCGCCGGCGATCCAGAAGACCCCGGCAACCACCAGCCAGGTGGTGATGCGGACGAAATTCAATGTGTTGGCGCGATCGACGCGCGTCATCGCATAGGTCGTAAACAGCGAGCGCCCGACCTGCATGGCCACATAGGCGCCGGCAAACAACAGCCCCTTGTCGCCGAAGGCCTCGGGAATCGAGGCAGACAGCAGCAGACCGAGCATCATCAGCGCCACCAGCATGCCGCGCACCGGCATCTTGTCCGGATCGAGCCAGTTCGTCACCCAGGCGGTGAAGATCCACACCCACCAGACGGCGAAGGTCATCAGCGCTGCCTCGGCGGCGCCGAGCGGCGTGTAGTGGGCGGCGAGCGCATGCGAAAGCTGCGAGATCGAAAAGACGAAGACCAGGTCGAAGAACAGTTCGAGGAAGGTCACCTTGCTGCCGGCAGCACTCCCTTTGGCGCGCAGCCAGTTCTTTCCGTTCGTCTTCGCCATATGGCCCCCCGATGGCTGGAATTATGCGTGGATTGAGAGTGATAACGGCGCCGGTCAGCGCGGCTTTTCGGCCGTGTCGCGGTTCATGCCCTTTTCCTTCAGCTCGTCCTCGTAGGCCGAAAACAGCTCAGCGCCCCGTTCGCCGAGTTCGCGCAGATAGGTCCAGGTGTAGATGCCGGTATCGTGCATGTCGTCGAAGCCGATGCGGACTGCGTAATTGCCGGTCGGCATCATCGAGATGATCGCGACATTGCGTTTGCCTGATACCGTCACCTTCTGCCCCGGCCCGTGGCCCTGAACCTCGGCCGAGGGCGACAGCACGCGCAGGAGCTCGGCCGACAGGTCGAAACTCTGACCGTCGTTGAAGGTCACCACCAGCCGCTGCCGGTCTTTCGAGACGCGGAGTTCCGTTGGCCAGATATCGCTCATCATTTTGTCCTCTTCTCATGCGAGGAGTAGGCGCTGATCTTTTTCAGCGCAAGCTGAAATTGGCATGCGCACGCGACCTGTTTCCCTTGACGTGACAATAGCATATGCCCACATTGACTGGAGTACGGAGATACAGGTGAACACTAGAGTTGGAACGATAGGCAATGCATCGCCGCTGGTGGCAGGTGCGCACCCTATGATCGACCCCTTCGGGCGGGCGGTCACCTATCTCCGCGTCTCCGTCACCGACCGCTGCGATTTCCGCTGCACCTATTGCATGGCTGAGAATATGACCTTCCTGCCGAAGAAGGATCTCCTGACGCTGGAAGAGCTCGACCGGCTCTGTTCCGCCTTCATCGCCAAGGGTGTCAGCAAGATCAGGCTGACCGGCGGCGAGCCCCTGGTGCGCAAGAACATCATGTATCTGGTGCGCCAGCTCGGCCAGAAGATCGGCTCCGGCCTCGACGAGTTGACGCTGACGACCAACGGCTCGCAGCTTTCCCGCCACGCCGAGGAGCTTTATGATTGCGGCGTGCGCCGCATCAACGTCTCGCTCGATACGCTCGATCCCGACAAGTTCCGCAAGATCACCCGCTGGGGCGATTTCGCCAAAGTCATGGAAGGCATCGACGCAGCTCAAAAGGCAGGGCTGAAGATCAAACTCAACGCCGTGGCGCTGAAGGATTTCAACGATGCCGAGATGCCGGAGCTTCTGCGCTTCGCCCACGGCCGCGGCATGGATTTGACCGTCATCGAAACCATGCCGATGGGCGAGATCGAAGAAGACCGCACCGACCAGTACCTGCCGCTCTCGAAACTGCGCGCCGATCTCGAGGAGCAGTTCACCCTTGCCGACATCGACTACCAGACCGGCGGCCCGGCGCGTTATGTCCGGGTCGAAGAAACCGGCGGCCGCCTCGGCTTCATCACGCCGATGACCCATAATTTCTGCGAGAGCTGCAACCGTGTGCGCCTCACCTGCACCGGTACGCTCTATATGTGCCTCGGCCAGAACGACGCCGCCGATCTGCGCGCAGCCCTGCGCGCCACCGAAGACGACGCCCTCCTCCACGCCGCCATCGACGAGGCCATCACCCGCAAACCCAAAGGCCACGACTTCATCATCGACCGCACGCATAACCGCCCGGCCGTGGCCCGGCATATGAGTGTCACCGGTGGGTGAAAAATAGGGGTAGTACGCACCCCACCCGCCCGCATTCCTGTGCTCGTCACAGGAATCCAGTACGCCCAAGTCCCTGGGCGCGGAAAACGCACTTGCTGTAGGGAGTCATTCACGGCGCCGACGCGCTGTGGCTGGATTCCTGTGACGAGCACAGGAATGAGGGAGGAAGGGTTGATATCCGGGCACCGTCTGGCCCGCACCAAAGGTATGATCATGCTGGTCGCCATCCACGACCTCGACCAGGCGCTGCGCTTCTCTCCGCCCTGTCAGTCGATCAATCGCTGCGCGGTAAACTTGTCCGTAACAAGCATGTCGATGACGCCTACGCGGAGCGCACCGGCGATAGCGTCCGTCTTTTTGGTCCCGCCGGCAAGTGCAATGACCCGGTCCACCCGTTCGAGATCCTCAAGTGGAAGCCCTATGACCCGATCATCAAGGGGTGTCTTGACCGGCTTGCCGTTTCTATCGAAGAAGCGAAGCGAGATGTCGCCGACGGCTCCCGCTTCCGCGAGATCGGACAGTTCGCGAGACGAAAAGATGTTGCCGGACCGTGCGAGAAGTTCGGAAGGTTCGACTGCCCCGATTCCGACGATCGCAAGCGTTATGCTGCCGAACAGATCCATCGTCTCGCGGACGAACGGGTCGGCCTGCATAAGAAGCTTTGCCTCTCTGGACGTCGTAACGCCCTGCACAGGGAGCAGTTTCGGTTCGGCGCCAGTCAGCCGCGCAAGCCGCGTGGTAAGCTGCGTCGCATGCGTCTGCACTGAAGGATCGCCCATGCCTCCAAGGGTCTGGACGACGTACTTCGCCTGAGCGCTCTTCAGGGGATGAATGTTCTCGACCATCTTGGAGATGGTCTGGCTCCAACTCGAAACGCCGATGATCTCCCCTGGCGCAAGCGTCACCTCCAGGAGATGAGCCGCTGCCTCTCCGATACGGGCCATGATGGCTCCGTCCCGATCTTCCGTGCACTCGACGACGATCGCCTCCGGCAAATCATATTTCTCGCGAAGAGCGCCCTCGAGCTCACTGTAGGTGCCAGCGGGGGGTGTCACGCTGGTTCGCACAATATCTTCAGCCTCGGCGCGCTTGAGCATGCGCGACACCGTCGCCTGCGACAGGCGAAGGTGCTGTGCGATCTCCGCCTGTCGCCGTCCCTCCAAGTGGTACATCTGGGCGACCCTTGAGATGAGGCGGAGTTCGTTGAGGCGAGTCATCGCTAATCCTGGAGTGAATTTTTATTCATCATTAGCCGTTGTAATGCGTGACGTCGAGCGGGCAAGTGCATCATTCCAGCTATCCAGAAGCACCGCTCGATCCACGGGTTCCGGGTCAATGATCTGTGAGCTGCGGGGCAGCTCTGCGATAACAGGGAGATCTCTCCACAAGCCAAGTGAGAGACCCGCAAGATATGCAGCTCCCAAAGCCGACGCCTCGGGTGCTTCGCATTGGATCACGGGATGTTCGATGAGGTTCGAGACACACTGCATTAGGAATCGGTTCTGGCTCGGTCCGCCATCGACATAGAGGGCCCCGAGCTCGCCGCCGCTTTGCGCTCGCATGGCTGCGATCACGTCGTGCACCTGGAAGGCGATCGAATCGGTTACCGACCGCGCCATTTGCGCACGTGTCGTATTGAAATTGATCTGGGAGAACAGGGCACGGGCGTCGGAGTTCCAATAGGGCGCGCCCAATCCCACGAATGCTGGCACGAAGCCCGGTCCGCCCGGTTCGGCGCTTGCCGCAAGTTCGACAAGGGCCGCCACGTCCGAAAGGCCGAGAATGCCTGCCATCCAGGGGAGACTGGCAGCGCAAACGAGAATATTGCCTTCGAAAGCGAACGTCGGCTTTCCCTTGATACGCCATGCCACGGTCGTTGTGACGCCGTTGCGTGGGGGAATAAATCGCGCAAGCGTCGTCATCACCGAAGAGCCGGTTCCAAAGGTTACCTTGCCATCACCCGGCTTGAATGCGCCATGACCGAACAGCGCAGCATGGCTGTCTCCGATCGCGGCCATTATGGGCGTTCCATCCGGCACGCCTGGCAATCCTTGCGTCCTGCCGAATTCGGCGGAACTGTCGAGCACCTCGGGCAGGAGTGCGATATCGACGCCGAAAATCTCGCCCAGTTCCTCGCTCCATCTCTGCTCCTGGAGATCGAACAACTGACTCCTGGCGGCATTGGAAGCATCGCAGACATGCCGGCGACCACCCGTCAGGCAGTGGACGAGCCAACTGTCGATCGTTCCCAGCCGCACCGATCGCCCGGCCGGCATACGGTCGAGCAGCCATCGGAATTTCGAACCCGGGAACATCGGATCCAGTGGCAGGCCTGTGAGCGCCTGCACGCGATCAAGGTGGCCTTCGGCAATGAGACGTTCGCAATCCTGTGCCGTTCGACGGCACTGCCAGCTCACCACCGGTCCAAGTGGTTCGCCCGTTTCGGCGTCCCAGGCCGTGACCGACTCGCGCTGATTGGAAATCGCCACGGCCTCGATAACCACGTCGGGAGCGGCCTTCAGGCAGGCGTCGATCGCCTCGCAGACGGATGCGTAGAGCCGGCGTGGGTCTTGTTCGACCCAGCCCGGCTTCGGATAGGCGATGCCGACTGGAGCCGAACCTCTGCCGACAATTTCTCCCTTTTCGGAAACGACAACTGCCTTCGAATTGGTGGTGCCCTGGTCGATTGCCAGAATTGCCCGCATTCTATCCTCCTCGGATCAGACGGCAGCCGGGACGACAAATAAGCGTCCCGGCCGATCACGTGATCCCAGTTACTTGCGCCTGATCAGCGACTGCGCGGCGTCGGCGATCGCGGACGGCGCCATCCCGAATTCGTCGAGCAGAAACTCCGCCGAACCGGTTGGAGCGTAGACGCCGGGAACGCCGAGACGTTTCATCGGAACCGGAGCATTGTCGACCACCACTTCTGCTACCGCGGACCCGAGACCGCCAAAAATCGAATGCTCTTCGGCTGTGACGATCGCTCCGGTTTCCTTCGCCGCAGCGATGATGGCGTCCTCGTCGATCGGACGAACCGTTGCAAGGTTGAGCACCCTGGCGTTGATGCCGCGTTCTGCGAGGATCTCGGCAGCCTTCAGAATTCGATGAGTCAAAGTACCGTTTGCGATAAGGGTGACGTCAGAACCCTGGCGAAGGAGGTTTGCCTTGCCAAGTTCGAACTTGTGACCCTCCGGGAGCAGATCCGGCACACCCACGCGAGACAGGCGCAGGAAACAGGGGCCGTTGTAGGCCGCGGCCCACTCCACCGCAGCAGCTGTTTCGATGCGGTCACAAGGCGCAATGACCGGAAGATTAGGCAGAACCCGCGTCCAGGCGAAGTCTTCGATCGAGTGATGGGTCGGGCCGAGTTCGCCATAAGCCATCCCGGAAGAAATGCCGACCAGTTTGACGTTGGCGTTCGAATACGAAATATCGGCCTTGATTTGCTCCAGCGACCGTCCCGTTAGAAATGGAGCGGCGGCGCAGACGAACGGAAGGCGTCCGCCGTTGGCGAGGCCTGCTCCAACTCCGACCATGTTCTGCTCGGCGATACCGACATTGACGAGGCGCTCCCCAAACTTCGCCTTGAAGCCGCCGAGCTTGGAGGAACCGACGGAGTCGTTGCAGACGGCGACGATCGTTTCGTTTTCGGCTGCCAGCCGCTCAAGCGTAGAGGCGAATGCGTCGCGGCAATCGTAGAGCTTGGGTGCGTGTATTGGCGCGTTCATTACAATGCCTCCGACAATTCTGCCAATGCGATTTCGTATTGTTCCTTGTTCGGCACCTTGTGGTGCCAGTCGACCCGGTCCTGCATGAACGAGATTCCATGCCCCTTGTTGGTATGGGCCACGATGCAATGCGGTCTCGATCCCCGGTGTTCGAGGGCCGAAACGACTTCGCTCATATTGTTGCCGTCGATCTCGGTGACCTCCCAATCGAAAGCTTCAAGCTTCGGACGAAGCGGCGCGAGATCGTTGGTTTCAGCTAGGGCTGCGCCCTGCTGGAACCTGTTGTGGTCGATGACCAGCGTCAAGTTATCGAGCTTGAACTGCGCGGCCGCCATGATCGCTTCCCAGTTGGAGCCCTCCTGCATCTCACCGTCGCCGGTGACGACGTAGGTGTGATATTTCGCGCCCGAGAGCTTGGCAGCTTTCGCCATTCCTATTGCGACAGGAAGACCGTGGCCGAGCGGCCCGGTATTCGTTTCGACGCCAGGAACCTTGTTGCAATTTGGATGTCCGTTCAGCCTCGAATGCGGCTGCAGAAAGGTGGATATCTCGTCCTCCGGAATGAAGCCGCGTTTTGCGAGCGTCACATACAGAGCGCATGCAGTATGCCCCTTCGAAAGAACGAACCTGTCGCGGTCGGGGTGCTTCGGCTGATCGGGCCAAACATTCAGCACACGAAAATAGAGGGCTGTCAAAATGTCGATGACCGACATTTCCCCGCCAATATGGCCGGCGCCCGCTTCAAAGACCGCCTGGAGATCGCGCAATCGAATCTCGCGAGCGACCCGCTCGAGTTCTATCGTATTCATGGATTCCTCATGTGCATAAATATTCATTTATCAATATTCTTGCACAAGAAGCCGATTAGTCAAGCCCTTTAAGCGGCACACCGGCCGCCCGAAGTCCATAAACCCTGTTGACAGCAGGAAAGCAACTTGTTAATGAATTTTCCAGCATGAGTGAATATTTATTCTTGGAATGAACTAGCTGGTAGCCTAGGCATAGGGAGGAACAATGGTGGCGCTCGATATCAATGAAAACGGGCTTTCGTCCGGCGCCTGGTTGAGCAAGCTCAAGGGAGCCACCGGGCCGCTCGTGGGGCTGCTGGCGCTTTGCATCTTTCTGAGCTTCAGCACCGACACGTTTCTTTCGGTTCGGAATGGCCTCAACATCCTCGATCAGATCACTGTTCTCGGCATCATGGCCGTCGGAATGACATTCGTCATTCTGATCGGCGGCATAGACCTCTCCGTCGGCTCGGCACTCGCTCTGGCGATGATGGTCATGGGCTGGACCGCGAATGTCGCCGGCCTGCCGCTGCCGGTCGGGATCGTTTTTGCTCTGGTCGCTTCGGGAATTTCGGGGCTGATCGTCGGACTTCTGGTGACGCAGTTCAGGGTTCCAGCGTTTATTGCCACTCTTGCGATGATGTCGGCGGCTCGCGGCGTCGCAAATATGATCACGGACGGCCAGCAGATCGTAGGCTTCCCCGACTGGTTCATGATGCTGGCGATAGATCGCCATTTCGGCGTGTTGACAGCCACCGTGTTTCTCATGCTTGCGGTTGTTCTTGCGGCCTGGCTTTTCCTGCACTTCCGGTCCGAAGGCCGCATGCTCTACGCGGTGGGCGGAAATCCGGAAGTCGCTCGGCTGGCGGGCATCAACGTCCCGCTCGTGACGATTGGCGTCTACGTCGTAAGTTCAGTCCTTGCGGGGCTCGCAGGCATCGTACTTGCGGCCAGGCTGGATTCCGTCCAGCCGTCCAGCGGTCTGGGCTATGAGTTGGACACCATCGCTGCGGTCGTCATCGGCGGGACCTCGCTCTCGGGCGGCGCAGGCGGTATCGGGGGAACGCTTATCGGTGTTCTGATCATCGGCGTCCTTCGCAACGGGCTCAATCTTCTCAACGTTTCGCCGTTCCTGCAGCAGGTGATCATCGGCATCGTCATCGTGCTCGCGGTCGGCGCGGAGACCATTCGTCGGCGTCGCGCCTGACGAACGGGGTCCGCCGCGTCGGCGGCCCGGAATTCCGTTCCAAGAGTTTGGGGCGGATCAATACCCCGAGGGGGAGGACATACCCGAGGGTTCCATCAAACAACGGAGGAAATACAATGAAAATTGCGCGCACCATGCTCGCGTCTGCTGCACTGCTCGGCCTCACGCTCGGCCCCGTACACGCGGCGGAACTGAAGAAGCTCGGCCTGGCCGTTGCCAACCTTCAGGCAAACTTCTTCAACCAGATCAAGCAATCGGTCGAAGCCGAAGCCAAGAAGCGCGGCATCGAAGTCATCACCGTCGACGCAAAGGGCGACGGGCCGACGCAGGTCAATCAGATCCAGGATCTCCTGACCCAGAAAATCGACGCGCTGATCTACATTCCGGCAGGTGCGGCCGCTGCGACCGTTCCGGTCAAACTCGCGAAAAGCGCTGGCATTCCGGTCGTGAACGTTGACCGCAACGCCGAGGGAGCACCCGGCGACACCTTCCTTGCAACGGATTCCGTCGCGTCTGCCAAGGCGGTCTGCGACTACATCCTGAAGGAAGCCGGCGGCAAGGGCAAGATGGTCATCATCCACGGCCAGAAGGGCACGACGCCGGAAGTCGATCGTTCGAAGGGCTGCGCTGAATCTCTCAAGGCATACCCCGATGTCAAGGTTGTCGCCGAGCAGTTCTCGAACATCTGGAGCCAGGACGAAGGCTTCCAGATCATGCAGAACATGCTGCAGGCCAATCCGGACGTTTCGATCGTGTTCGCCCAGGCCGACGGTCTCGCCCTTGGCGCCGCGCAGGCGATCAAGGTCGCCAATCCGTCCCAGAAGATCGTGGTTGGCGGCTTTGATGGCGACACTGCAGTTCTCGAAGCCCTCAGCAAGGGCGTCTTCAACGTCACTGCGACCCAGCAGACGCAGAAGATGGGCCGCGATGCGGTTGAAAACGCCGCCAAGCTTGTCGCCGGAGAGAAGGTGCCGCCGGTCCAGCTCCTGGATGCCACGCTGACGACCAAGGAAAACGTCGCCGGCTTCATTGCCAACCATCCGTAATGAAGTCGAGGTCTTGAGGAGGTGTGCCATGACTGATCCAGTTCTTTCCCTGAGGGGCATATCCAAGTGGTATGGGCCGCTGCAGGTTCTGAAGAATGTCAGTTTGGACGTCTATCCCGGTGAAGTGGTTGCACTTCTCGGTGAAAACGGAGCGGGCAAGTCGACACTATCCGGCATCATCGCCGGGTCCCGCACACCGTCCGAAGGATCAATGACATGGCTGGGGCAGCCTTATGCCCCAGCCTCCCCGAGGGAAGCGATCGACAAGGGCGTTGTCCTGATCCATCAGGAGCTGCAGCTGCTGCCGCAGCTGTCGATCGCGGAAAACGTCTTCATCGGACGCTGGCCGATGAAGAACGGCGTCGTCGACCGCGGCCAAATGGTTCGCCGCGCCCAGGAGCAGCTCGCCCGCCTGAACCTTCACATACCCGCAACGCGGAAGGTCGCCGGCCTTTCCACTGCAAATCAACAACTCATCGAAATCGCCAAGGCCTTGGCTCTCAATGCAAAGCTCCTGATCCTGGACGAACCGACCGCGGCCCTTGGTGGCGCGGAGACGGAGGCTCTCTTCGAACAGGTTAGAAAGCTTCGGTCAGAGGGCGTCGGCATTGTCTACATTTCCCACCGCATGGAAGAGATCAAAAAAATAACCGACCGGATCGTCGTCCTTCGCGATGGCGAGCGCGTGCAGGAATTCTCCGATAGCGCGACCCCGGTGCGAACGATTGTCGAGAGCATGGTCGGACGCCCGCTTGACCGCTTGTTCCCTACCCTGCCGGTTCCGACAGACCGTCCGGTACTCCAGGTGTCCGGGCTGAGCTCGCCTGATAATTCGTTCCGTGACGTTACCTTCGAAGTGCGGGCCGGGGAAATTCTCGGGATCGCCGGATTGGTCGGCGCCGGCCGCACGGAACTTGTCCGTGCCATTTCGGGCGCGGACCCAATCAGTGCGGGTTCGATCAAGCTGGAAGGCGAAGAACTCAGGCTGCGCGATCCGGCGGACGCGATCGCCAAGGGCATCGTGATGGTCCCGGAAGACCGCAAGGAGCAAGGTCTCGTTGTAGGGCACCGGATCAGCGAGAACATTATCTACGCCAATCTCGACAAGCTGGGCGGGCGTTGGATTACGCCGCACGTCAAGCGCTCGTTTGCGGAGAAGGCAGTCACCAAGTTCGGCGTAAAAGGCCGTGCTGAGCAATATGCCTCGGACCTGTCCGGCGGCAACCAGCAGAAGGTCGTCATCGCGAAATGGCTGATGCGCGATCCGAAGGTCGTCGTACTCGACGAACCGACGAGAGGCATCGACGTCGGCGCCCGAGCGGGCATCTACGACATCATCGTCAATCTTGCCAAACGGGGCGTGGCGGTCATCGTCGTAAGCTCGGACCTCGAGGAGGTTCTCGGAGTGTCCAATCGCATTCTCGTGCTTGCCCAAGGCAAACAGGCAGGCATTCTCAATCGTGACGAGGCGAATGACGTTTCGGTCATGGAGCTAGCCACCATCTAAAGCAATTCTAGCAAAAGTGTGCAGCGGTTTTGCGTCAGGAATTGCGTGAAAACAAAACAGACAGAGAAAGGAAGAGCGGTGTCCGACATCACTCTGAACGCCCCGAAGCTTTTCGATCTCAGCGGCCAGGTTGCCATCGTTACCGGAGCCGGGAGCGGCATTGGGCAGCGCATTGCCATCGGCCTTGCGCAATGCGGCGCCGACGTGGCGCTGCTCGACCGTCGAACCGACGATGGACTGGCCAGGACGGCCGAATATATTCGCGCCGCCGGCCGCCGTTCGATCCAGATCGCGGCTGACGTCACGAGCAAATCGTCCCTTGGAGAGGCAGTCGCACATACCGAAGCAGATCTCGGCGCATTGACGCTTGCAGTCAACGCTGCGGGCATTGCTAACGCCAACGCGGCGGAAGAGATGGAGGAGGACCAGTATCAGACGTTGATGGATATCAACCTGAAAGGCGTATTCCTTTCCTGCCAGGCGGAGGCCCGCGCCATGCTGAAGAATGGACGCGGCTCCATCGTCAACATCGCTTCCATGTCCGGTGTGATCGTAAACCGGGGGCTGAGCCAAGCGCATTATAACGCCTCCAAGGCGGGCGTGATCCATATGTCGAAGTCTATGGCGATGGAATGGGTCGACCGCGGCATCCGCGTCAACACCATCTCCCCCGGATACACGGCAACGCCCATGAATACCCGTCCCGAGATGGTTCATCAGACCAAGCTCTTTGAAGAGCAGACGCCGATGCAGCGTATGGCCACGGTCGACGAGATGGTGGGTCCGGCGGTGTTCCTGCTGTCGAATGCAGCCAGCTACGTGACCGGCGTCGATCTTCTCGTCGACGGCGGTTTCTGCTGCTGGTGATGCGATGAGAAGCGCAATGCCGCCGCTGGAAAATGAACGGTCTCGCTTCCTCCCTGGCTGAGATCGAGGCGCTGAGGGGACCAACGGGCATGACGGCGTGCAATATCGTCGTCTGCCCGCCCTTCACGCCGATTGCACGGGCGGAGGGCTTGGGCGTCGCCATCGCCGCTCAAGACCACCTGAATTCGCCGAAATTCTCTGGGGCGGCCGCTTGAGTTTCAATAATGATCGCAGGGTAGAACGCGCCCAGATTTGCTGTTTATGTCAGGATACCGGGAAGGAAAGAGCATGAAACGCTTTGAGCAAAAGACTGTCGTCATTACCGGGGGTAGCCGCGGCATCGGAGCGGCGATCGCCAAGCGGTTTGCGAAAGAAGGCGCCAACCTCGTCATCTCCGCAAACGAAGATTCGGTGCATGGAGTCGCCGAGCAGATCATAGCCGAAGGCGGCAAGGCGATCTCTTTCGTGGGCGATGTCACGGACAAGGCGAGCGTGAAGGCTCTCTATGACGCCGCCGAACACGCCTTCGATACGGTCGACATTTCAATTCAAAATGCCGGCGTCATCACCATTGCCCGCGTCGAGGATCTGACCGAAAACGAGTGGGACAAGGTGATGGCGGTCAACACCAAGGGCGTCTTCCTCTGCGCCCAGGAGGCGATATCAAGAATGCGCAAGCACAAGCGCGGCGGCCGCATCATCAACACCGCCTCCGGCCAGGCCCGCGACGGCTTCATCTATACCCCGCATTATGCAGCCTCGAAAATGGGCGTCGTCGGCATCACCCAGAGCCTGGCCAAGGAAGTCGCGCCCGAGAAGATCACCGTCAACGCCTTCTGCCCCGGCATCATCGAAACCGATATGTGGGCCTATAACGACCAGGCCTGGGGTAAGCTGCTCGGCAACTACGCCCCCGGCGAGCTGATGAAGGAATGGGTCGAGGGCATCCCGATGAAGCGGGCCGGCTCCGGAGAAGACGTCGCCGGCCTGGTCACCTTCCTCGCCAGCGACGACGCCGCCTACATCACCGGCCAGACGATCAATGTCGACGGTGGTTTGATCATGTCCTGAGCCCTCTCGGAGGCGACGGTGCCATGGCGGCCAGCCCCGTCCTTCGAGGGCGGGTGGCTCGACCTCATACACTGCCGATCCCCGCCCCTCGCCCCACCTATGTCCGGCTGATCGACACCCCGCCATCCGCTAGCATCGCCGTGCCGGTCACGAAGCTCGACATGTCGGAGGCGAGGAACAGCGCGGCTTTGGCGATCTCTTCGGGCTGCGCCATGCGTTTCAGCGCATGCAGCCCCTCCACGAAGGCGAGCACCTCGGGTGTCGCGTCCGGTGCGTTGGTGATGCTGGCGGGTGTGTCAGTGCCGCCGGGCAGCAGGGCGTTGACGCGGATCTTCTGCCTGCCGAGTTCGGCGGCGAGCACCTGCACGAAGCCGATCAGTCCCGCCTTGCTCGCCGCATAAGCGGCCATGCCGGGCATGCCGACGGTGTGGCCGACGAAAGTCGAGGTGAAGATCAGCGATCCGCCGCTTTTTCCCATCGCCGCCGACTGGTGCTTGGCGCCGAGGAAGGCTGCCGTCAGATTGGTCTCGATCGTCTCGCGCCAGCCCTCCAGCGATAGCCCGGCGACCGGTCCCATCTCGCCGAGGATGCCGGCATTGTTGAAGGCGATGTCGAGCCGGCCGAAACGCGAGACTGCCGTCTCGACGAGCCGTGCCTGCAGCGCCTCGTCCCTGACATCGCCCGATATGGCGACCGCCTGTCCGCCCTTCGCCTCGATTTCGGTGATGACGGCATCAAGCGCGTCCTGTCGGCGGCCGGTGACCACGAGCTTGGCGCCTTCCCGCGCAAAGAGTTTCGCCGCCGCGCGGCCGATGCCGGAGCTTGCGCCGGTGATGATGGCGATCTTGTCGTTGAGAAGTGTCATATCGGTTTCTCCTGGATTGTTGCGATAACCGAGATGCTCAAACATCAGGCGATACAGCCACCCGTTTCCCGCGCAGGAAGAGAAAAACGCCAATGAGGCGAACCGGCAGGCGCGATGGCATTCCCCATCGACGCCTTGATTGCGGCGTCGGAAATATCGGAATTCAACTTAAAAAACGCGGATTTGCCGGGACTTCCGCCCACACGCCTGCGTTGACATCAGCGCCATTGTGCACCGCATCATCGATTTATGCCTGGTGTGACATTCATCCGATTCCCTTGATGCATCTTCGCGACTAAAAGGGGCGCACAGGTAACGGGAATCTCTTCATGCCGCGGTCACGCAATACTGAGGGCGCCATCTATATGACCATGGCGATGGCCGGCTTTTCTGCAAGCGACGCTCTGTCCAAATCGGTGATCGCCTATATGAACGCCGGCGAGATCATGTTTCTGCGCGGCCTCTTCACCAGCCTGCTCGTCTATCTGATTGCCTGGAAAATGGGCGCGCTGCGCTCCTGGCGCATCATGCTGCAGCCGATGATCATCTTCAGGATCATCTGCGAGACGCTCTCCGCCGTGACCTATATCACCGCGCTCGGCATGATGCCGATCGCCAATGCCTCGGCGATCCTGCAGTCGCTGCCTTTGGTCGTCACCTTCGGTGCGGCGCTCTTCTTCGGCGAGCCGGTCGGCTGGCGGCGCTGGTCGGCGATCCTCGTCGGCCTCATTGGCGTGATGATCATCATCCGTCCCGGCCCCGATGGATTCACCCCCGCCGCCGTCCTCTGCGTCGCTGCGGTGCTGACGACGGCCGGCCGCGATCTCGCCACCCGGAGCATCAGCCCGGAAATTCCCTCGCTGATGATAACCGTCATCACCGCCATGTCTGCCTCCTTCTTCGGCGCGCTGCTGATCCCGGTGCTCGGCGGCTGGCAACCGGTCAGCGCCACCGCGCTCGGGCATCTGGCGCTCGCCTCGGTGCTGGTGCTCGTCGGCTACCAGTCGGTCATCCTTGCCATGCGCACCGGCGAAATCTCCTTCGTGGCGCCGTTCCGCTATACCAGCCTGATCTTCTCCTCCCTGCTCGGCGTCTTCTTCTTCGCCGAAGTGCCTGATAGCTGGACGCTTATCGGCGCTGCGATCGTCATCGCCTCCGGCCTCTATACGTTCTATCGTGAGGCCAAGCGCCGCGTATCGCCGATCGCGCAGGAATCCGCCCCGCGCGCGCCAGTCTGAGACAAATGATGGCTGAGACAAATGATGGCTGAGGAAGGATGATGGCTGAATTCTCGCTGGACAGATCCGACATAGCAGGCGTCGTGCTGGCCGGCGGCCGCTCGCAGCGCATGGGCCGCGACAAGGCGGGCGTGATGCTCGGGACCGAGAGCCTGCTCCGCCATGCGCTGACCCGCCTCTCGCAACAGACCTTGCTCGTTGCCGTCAACGCCGATGCCGCCGCCGAGGATGTGCCTGTCGTTTCCGACCGTTTTCCCGGCAAGGCCGGGCCGATGGCCGGCATCCATGCGGCCATGGTCTATGCCGCCGGCCTTCCCTCGATCAGCCATGTCGTCACCGTCTCGGTGGATTGCCCGTTCTTCCCGGCCGATCTCGTCGCCCGGCTGGCGGCAGCGATCGAACGCCCGTCGCAGATCGCCATTGCCGCCTCCGAGGGCCGCAGCCATCCCGTCTTCGGCCTCTGGCCGGTGACGCTGGCCGCTGATCTCGAAGCCTGGATCGCCACCGACGAGAAGCGCCGCGTGCGCGACTTCCTGTTGCGGCATGACGTTACGGAAGTGGCGTTCCCGCTGCATCCGACCCGCGCCAGCCTGCTCGATCCCTTCTTCAACATCAATACGCCTGACGATCTCGTCGAGGCGGAACGCTGGCTGGAGGCCCTTCACGCATGACCGCACCGAAAATCTTCGGCATCGCCGGCTGGAAGAATTCAGGCAAGACGGGGCTCGCGGTCCGGCTGGTGATGGAGTTCACCCGCCGCGGCTACAGGATCTCGACGATCAAGCACGCCCATCACGATTTCGACATCGACAAGGTCGGAGCCGACAGTTATCGCCATCGCCAGGCCGGCGCCCATGAAGTCACCATCGTCTCCGGCACCCGCTACGCCATCATGCACGAGCTGCGCGGCGCCCCCGAACCCGAGTTCGAGGAAATCCTCGCCCGCCTCGCGCCCTGCGATCTGGTGCTGATCGAAGGCTACAAGCGCGAGCCGATCCCGAAGATCGAGGCCCGCCGCCTGGAGGCCGCCAATCGTGAACCGCTGGCGCCGAGCGATCCCCATATCTGCGCCATCGCCGCCGATCACGCCGTCACGGATGCGAACCTGCCGGTCTTCGATCTAGACGACACAGGCGCCATCGCCGATTTCATCGCTGACATCGTCGGCCTTGGACAGGCGAGGCTCTAAGACAGCTGCGTCACTGCCGGATCTGAGCGTCGGAGCCGTTTCGCCTGCCATCGCCTTGGCGATTTCCTTGGCAAGTTGAGCCTGATTGTAGGGCTTTCCCAATCTCGGAAGATCGATATCGGTGCCCGCGGGAAGATCGGCGTAACCTGTCGCCAGGACGATCGGCACCGCCGGATGAATGTCCCGCGCGGCCTGAGCGAGCTGTGCGCCGGTCATACCAGGCATCGAATAGTCGGTGATGATCAAGTCGAAATGCTGACCGCTGCTGATCAACTCCAGCGCCTGCAAGCCTGAATTTGCTTCGATGACCTCATGGCCGAGATCTTCAAGCATGTCGACCGAACTCATCGCAATCAAGGCATCGTCATCGACCAGAAGGATCTTCAGTCTGGATGCGGCTTGCGCCACGGGCAGCTCGGCCTCGGCCGGCCGCTCGGGGCGTCGTTCGGTGGCCGGGAGCCACAATTCGGCTGTTGTTCCCACCCCAAGCTCGCTTGTCAGAAGAAGTGCGCCATTGAGCTGGACCGCAAGCCCGTGGATCATTGATAAGCCGAGGCCCGTGCCCTTTCCGATCTCCTTGGTCGAGAAAAACGGATCGACCGCCTTCTTCAGCGTCTCCGTGTCCATGCCGGTGCCGCTGTCGGCCACCGCCAACACCAGATAGGTCCCCTCGCCGAGATCGCCGTTATTGCCGCCAACCTGTTCCTGGCGCAGCGAAATAGACAGCGTCCCCCCATCCGGCATCGCATCACGGGCGTTGACCGCAAGGTTGAGCAGCGCCAATTCGAGCTGGTTCGCATCGACCAGCGCCGGCGGCAGGGTCGTCGGCAGCATGGTTTCGATGCTGATCGAGGATCCGACCGAGCGCCGCAACAGGTCTTTCATGCCGGAGACCAGCTCGGCCAGATCGACGGGCTTGACCTGCAGATCCTGCTGCCTGGCAAAAGCCAGCAGCCGCTGTGTCAGCGCCGCCCCGCGCCGCGCACCCTGAAGCGCCCCGTCGATCAGACGCGTCGCTTTGGCATCTCCGGCCGCGTGCTTGCCGAGCAGCTCCAGATTTCCGAGAACGACCATCAGCAGGTTGTTGAAGTCGTGGGCGACGCCGCCGGTCAGCTGACCGATCGCTTCCATCTTCTGCGACTGGCGAAGCTGCTCCTCGGCTCTTTCACGCTGGGCGACTTCCTCGAGCAGGGTTTGGTGGGCGGCGTTGACCTCCCTGGTCCGTTCCCTCACGCGCTCCTCGAGGTTTTCATTGAGCCGTCGCAGATTTTCCTCGATGGTCTTGCGGGCGGTGGTATCGGAGCAGACCCCGACGAGCTTTCTGGCGGAACCATATCTGTCGGTGTAGAGCTGCGCATGGACCTCGGTCCAATGCAGTGATCCATCCGGCCAGATCGTTCTGTGCTCGATCGAATAGTCGAGTCCGGTATCAATCGTACGGCGCAGGCGTGCCAGCACAATGTCCCGGTCGTCGGGGTGGATGCTCGCAATCAGATCGTCACGCGTAACCTCATCATCCGGCGCTCGACCGAAGACCGCTTTGCAGGTCGCCGAGGCGAACAAGGCCATCGAGGACAGCTCCAGCTCCCAGGCCCCGAGACGACCGGCGGCGAGCGCCGTCTGCAACCGTCGTTCTCCTTCGCTGAGAGCCTCAAGCCGGGCGCGCGCTTCATATTGGCGCAGGCGCCCCTTCAACGCGGTCCGGGCAACGCTGATGAAGGAGGTCGCATGGAACGGCCTTTCCAGGAAGGTGACGTTGCCCAGAACCTCGGAAAGCCTGGCAGCGGCCGGATTTCGTTCAGGCCCGCCGCCACGTATGGTGAGTACGATGAACGGCAGGTCTGACCAGCTCGGCTGGGCCGAGACCCAGGCGGCGATCGGCTTGAGATCGCTCGAGCGAACGGCCTCTTCCGTCAGCACGCCAAGCGCGATGTCATCGCTGAGCGATGACGCGAACATAGACAGGTCGGCGGCGGCAATCGATGTCAATCCGGCCTCATCGACCAGCGATCTCGCCACCCAGGCATCGCGACCGGCGGGGGCGTAGATCAATGCTTTCGGTTTGCTGGAATTAGGAATTGCCGCTATCCCCGCCATTGGTCGACAGGAGCGGCGCCAAGGGCGCGATAAATTCGGGAACGCCGCGAAGCACGCCCTGGAACCCGGTGAGAGGATCGCCGAATCTCAAGCCGGAAGCGTCGATGCGGTACTCACGGATGGTATCCTCGTGAAAGCCGGTCCTCTTCTTGATCACGGAGACCGCCCGACGCACCTTACCCGCAGCCTCGAAATAGCGCAGCAGAATGACGGTATCGGCGAGATAGGTGACGTCGACGGGAGCCTTCATGTCGCCAACCAGCCCGTGCTGCGCAACGGTCAGGAAGGTATTGGCGCCTTGCCTGTTCAGATATTGCAGCAGCTCATGCATATGAAGGATCAGCGAATTCTCATCCGGCATCGAAGCCTGATAACCGTTGATACTGTCGATGATGACGGTTTTCGCATCCGACTTGTCGACGCACTTGCGCACGCGATCAGCAAATTCGCCGGGCGACAGTTCGGCGGCATCGAGCTGTTCGATGTGGATAAGACCCGCATCCCTCATGGCTTCGAGATCCATTCCGAGCGCTTTCAGCCGCGTGAAGAGCAGGCCTAGCTCTTCGTCGAAAATGAAGGCCGCCACTTTCTCGCCGCGCGCCACCGCCGCCATCAGGAATTGAAACGAGAAGGTGCTCTTGCCTGTGCCGGCAGGACCGAGGATCAGGGTACTGGAACCCCGCTCGAGGCCGCCGCCGAGAAGAAGATCCAGCTCCGCAATATCACAGGAAATCTGATCGCGGACATAGCTGGACCTGTGTTCGGCAGCGACGAGACGCGGAAACACGATCACGCCACCGGTCTGGATGATGAAATCATGATAGCCGCCGCGGAAGGCCTGCCCGCGGTATTTCATGACCCTCAGACGTCGGCGTTCGGAGCCATAGTTCGGCGCCAGTTCCTCAAGATGGATGACACCGTGCACGACGCTGTGCACCGTCTTGTCGAGCACGTCGGACGTCAGATCGTCGAGCAGAAGGACTGTCGCCCCCTGTCGGGCAAAATAGTGTTTGAGCGCGAGGATCTGCCGGCGGTAGCGCAGCGAGCTTTGCGCGAGCAGCCTTATCTCCGACAGGCTGTCGAGAACCACGCGACGTGGCTTGATCTTCTCGAAAGCGGCAAAGATTTCCTTTGTCGTCTCTCCAAGTTCTAGGTCCGATGAATAAAGCAGGCTCTGCTGCTGGTCGGCATCCAACAGGCTTTCCGGAGGCACGACCTCGAAGACCTCGATATTGCCGTCGATCACCATGCCATGCGATGCGGCGCCGGCCCGGAGTTCGCTCTCGGTTTCTGAAAGGGTGATGTAGAGCCCCTGCTCGCCGAGCCGCGCACCTTCGATCAGAAACTGCAGCGCGATGGTCGTTTTGCCCGCCCCTGGATTTCCCTCCAGGAGAAACACGTGGCCCGTGGAAAGGCCGCCCGCCAGAACTGTGTCCAAACCGGACACACCGGTCCGGGCTTTCGTGGCAGGTGCCGCAGTATTCATTCACTGTTTCCTTCGATATCAAGTGTGAATTAGTGGCGAGTGATGGAATGTCAAATCGCTGAAGGCATGACTTCGCTTCGGGCAAGAGCCGATCGATTGAACGTCTCCATGGCTCGGATATCTGCCGGTTCGCGCAGCTCGAATGATGGGCCTCTATCCTCGATAGCGAAGCGCATCGACGACGAGGGCGAATGCCGGTGACGTGTGCCGACGGCTTGGGTAGTAGAGATGGTAGCCGGAAAACGGCAGGCACCAGTCCTCGAGGACCCGCACCAGCCGTCCATCGGCAAGATGCCCCTCGACCAGGTTCTCCGGCATGTAGGCCAGCCCGAGACCGGCCAGCACGGCGCTCAGCCGCAGGGCTATATTGTTGAAAACCAGCTGGCCCTCGACGCGAACCCTGAGCTCGCGCCCGTCCTTCTCGAACTCCCATGCATAGACGCCGCCATAGGTCGGCAGACGCAGATTGATGCAATTGTGATCCGTAAGATCCTGCGGCGTCAGCGGCTTCGGCCTGGTGGTGAAATAGGCGGGAGTGCCGACCACGGCCATGCGCATGTCTGGGCCGATGCGCACCGCGATCATGTCCTTCGCCACCTGCTCTCCGAGCCGCACCCCGGCATCGTAACGCTCCGCGACGATGTCGGTGAGGCCGTAGTCGACGATGATTTCCACATTGATATCGGGATAATCGGGCAGCAGCTTTTCCAGGGCGGGCCAAAGGACGGCATCGGCCGCGTGCTCGCCGGCATTGATGCGGATGGTGCCCGCCGGCTTCTCCCGGAACGCGCTCAAGGCAGCCAGTTCGCTCTCGATCTCATCGAGCCGCGGTCCGATGGAGACGAGCAGCCGTTCACCAGCCTCCGTCGGTGAGACGCTGCGTGTCGTACGTGTCAGCAATCGCAATCCAAGCCGCTCCTCAAGCCCGCGGATGGTGTGGCTGAGCGCCGACTGCGACACACCCAGCTTGCCCGCCGCCTTGGTGAAGCTCTGTGCACGCGCAACGGCGAGGAAAGCGATGAGATCGTTGACGGCAGGGCGTGACATTTATGAAAAATCCTCATGGGTTCTTGCCGTTTATACCATCTAATCGCAACCAGGCGCACGCCCTAAATACCTTGTTACGCGAGTGGACACGTCCACCCGACATCGAAAGCCCGACATCGAAAGGAAGACAAGGATGGATATAAAGCGAAGCGGTTCGCAGCCTTCGGCCAAGGGACCGGCCGACTGGTTCACCGGCAATGTGCGTGTCGACCCGCTGTTTGCCGTGACCAGCCCGGCACGCGCGGCTGGCGCCAGCGTCACCTTCGAGCCCGGCGCCCACACCGCTTGGCACACCCATCCGCTCGGCCAGACGCTGATCATCACATCGGGCTGCGGTCGTGTGCAGCGCGAAGGTGGCCCCATCGAGGAGATCCGCGCCGGCGACGTCGTCAGCTTCGCCCCGGGTGAACGTCATTGGCACGGCGCATCGCCGACCACGGCGATGACCCATATCGCCATCCAGGAACAGCTCGACGGCAAGGTCGTCGACTGGATGGAGCATGTCACCGACACGCAGTACCAGGGTTAGAAAAGGAAACGGCAATGCAGAAACGTGAACTCGGAAAGAGCGGGCTTCAAGTCTCGGCCATCGGTCTCGGCTGCATGGGGCTGAGTTATGGGTATGGCCCGGCGACAGCAATTCCGGAGGCGATCGCGCTGATCCGCCGCGCGTTCGAACGCGGCGTGACCTTCTTCGACACGGCCGAGGCCTATGGCCCCTATAAGAACGAAGAGCTTCTGGGAGAGGCCCTGGCGCCTTTCCGCAGCGAAGTGGTGATCGCCACGAAATTCGGTTTCAACTTCGATGCCAATGGCGGCCAGAGCGGCATGAACAGCCGGCCGGAACAGATCCGCGCGGTTGCTGACCAGGCGCTGAAGCGTTTGAAGACCGATGTCATCGACCTCTTCTATCAGCATCGTGTCGACCCCGATGTCCCGATCGAAGATGTGGCCGGCACGGTCAAGGCGCTGATCGCCGAGGGCAAGGTCAGGCATTTCGGCCTCTCGGAAGCAGGCGCCCAGACGATCCGTCGCGCCCATGCGATCCAGCCGGTGGCGGCACTGCAGAGTGAATATTCGCTGTGGTGGCGCGAACCCGAGCAGGAAATCCTGCCGGTGCTCGAAGAGCTCGGCATCGGTTTCGTGCCCTTCAGCCCGCTCGGCAAGGGCTTCCTCACCGGCGCGATCAGCGAAACGACGACCTTCGACAGCAAGGACTTCCGCAACATCGTGCCGCGCTTTTCCCAGGAAGCGCGCAAGGCCAACCAGGCACTCGTCGATCTGCTCGCGGACATCGCCGCCCACAAGAAGGCAACCGCCGCCCAGGTCGCCCTGGCATGGTTGCTGGCACAAAAACCCTGGATCGTGCCGATCCCCGGCACCACCAAGCTGCATCGCCTCGAGGAGAACATTCAGGCCGCCGAGATCGAACTGACGGCCGAGGATCTTGGCAGCATCGAAAACGCGCTCGCCACCATCAAGGTGGAAGGCGATCGTTATCCCGCGCATCTGCAGGCAAGGGTCAATCGCTGAGGGCCGCCAACAATGGAAAAGGAGCGACCGCAGTCATTTGCGGCCGCTTCTTCGTCGATCGCATCATCGTCTCGGTGCCGGCGCGTTCTCCTGGAAGGCCGGTATCGCTTCCAGCCGAGCGACAATCTCCGCGATATTTGGCCATTGGGCGAGATCGAAGCCCATACGCCGGGCGCTGATCGCCTGAGGAAAAAGGAAGATATCGGCAACACACGGCTGATCCCCAACGGCGAAAGCCCCCTGCCTGCGGCCGGCGATCATCGTCTCGATCGCGGCCATTCCCTCGCCGACCCAATGACGATTCCAGGCGGCAACGGCATCGGCATCCGCCTGGAAGGTCTTGCCGAGATGCAGGCCGATCCGCGGCGGCAGCAGCGCATGGATCTCGGCGGCGATCGCAAGCGCGATCGACCGCGCCAGCGCCCTGTCCTCCGCCGTTCCAGGCAGCAGCGCCGGTTCGGGCTGAATCTCGTCGAGATATTCGACGATCGCCAGCGACTGGGTGATGAGGACGCCGCCATCCGTCAGCAAGGCCGGGACCAGCCCTTGCGGATTGACGCTGCGATATCCGGCCTGCCGGCTCTCGGCATTTTCGCCGAGGATGGTCACCGGCAGTGTTTCCGCCGTCAATCCCTTGAGGGCGAGCGCGATACGGACTCTCGACGTCGCCGAGGAAATTTCATTCTGATAGAGCTTCACGGGTCTTCTCCCTAGTGACCTAAAAGAGGGGTTGGAACGGCCGCGGCGCCCCGGAAGACGACGCTGCGGATGCTGCCGTCACGAGGCCCGCAAGCGGCGAAGGCTCCTGCGAGCTTACGTCGTAGATGCAGGGCGCGACGAAGACCGCCGCTCCCAGAATGCAGATGATCATCAATCTCATCAGATCCTCCAACGACGAGGCCCGGTCGGCCTCGTCCTGTTAGCTTTCGGCTGCTGTCCTTTGCCCGCCGCGGCCAATGGCCTTCGGCGGGCAATGCATTCGTCAGGCAACGCTCAATTCGACATGGATATTGCCGCGCGTGGCCTTCGAGTAAGGGCAGGTCTGGTGCGCTTCTTCAATGAGCGCTCTTGCCACATCCGCTTCGATCCCCGGCAGGCTGACCTTGAGACGGGCCTGCAGGAAATAGCCGCCATCGGCCGTTCCCAAATCGACCTCGGTGTCGACGGCGAGATCGGCGGGGAGCCTGACCTTTTGATTGGCCGCGGCAAAGCCGATCGCGCCGATGAAGCAGGCAGACCAGCCGGCGGCGAAAAGCTGTTCGGGATTGGTGCCGGCCCGGTTGCTGCCCGGAGGCGAAAGCTTGATATCCAGCTGGCCGTCGTCGCTGTGCGAAGCGCCGTCGCGCCCGCCCGTCGTATGGGTCTTGCCGGTATAGAGAACCTTGTCGATCTTTGTCATGGAACACTCCTTGTGTTGCGTCGCTTCAGGCGACTGGCCGCGCTGCGCGGCCGGGTTGACGGAGTGTGTTTTGACCGACGGATATATCCGCCATGTTTCCGAAATCGCCTGAAATGTCACAAAACGTAGCATCCGATATCGAGGACATCTTTCCATACAAACATCGCGAAATTTTGCGGCGGCTGCCGATGTCAATGGATGGTGACTTCCGCCGACAGTCCGCCGTCGGCGCGATTGTAGAGCCGGAGCGACCCGCCGATCTTGGCCGTCAGCTGCTGGGCGATCGCAAGTCCGAGACCGGTGCCGCCGGTCTCCCGGTTGCGGGATTGTTCCAACCGGAAGAAAGGCTGCATGGCGGCTTCCAGCAGATCGTCCGGAATTCCCGGCCCGCGATCCATGACTGTGATGACGATATCGTTCTCGGCGCTGCGCTCGACGCTGATCTCGGCAGCGCCGGCGAACTTCAGCGCATTGTCGATGAAGTTCGACAGGATTCGGCGAAGCGCATGCGGCTTGGTGAAGGCGGCGCCGTGAACCAGCCCGACGACGGTGACGGCCTTTCCGGTATCCTGGTAATCATAGGCTATGCTGTCGATGAACGAGGCGAGATCGATGCGGGCGTTCTTCTCGCCGTCGCCATGCGCGCTGCGCGCATAGGCAATCCCGTCCTGGACGAGACGCTGGATCTCGCCGAGATCATGCACCAGCTTGTCTTTCTCCGGCGAATCCTCCGCCATGTCGGCGCGCAGCCGCATGCGGGTGATCGGCGTCTGCAGGTCATGCGAGATTGCCGCCAGGATCTGGACGCGCTCTTCGAGGTAATGGGCAATCCTCTCCCGCATCGCGTTGAACGCCCTTGCCGCATGCGCGACCTCGCTCGGCCCCGCCTCGCTCAAGGCCGGACCATCCCTGTTCGGGTCGAGGGCATCGGCGGCGGCGGCAAGCGCGCCGAGCGGCCGGATCGCCTGACGAACCGCAAACCAGGTACAAAGAATGAGCAGTGCCATCTGGATGACGAAGACATAGGGCAGCCACGCGGCGATCGGCATGACCCCCTTCGGCGTGACGTCGATCGTCAACGGGCTTCCGTCGCTGAGCGTCAGATGCGCCTGCAACCGGTTCACATCGCCAGGAATCCGTTCGATACGGATTGGAAAGCGGTGCCCGATCGCCTCCTCGATCTTGCCTGATATCTCGGCGCCCTTGCTTGACGTGTCAGGCACGCCGGCAAGGCCGGGTCCCAACACGAAACGGTAGTTGCCACGGCTCAGCCGGTCCAGCAGATCGCCACGTTCGCCTGGCGGAAGTCGGTCGAGAACGGCAATCGACGTTGCAACGTCGTTTTCCAGCGTGCCGAGCATCACGGCCTTTGCCGACATATAGCGCTCCATATAAAGAACGCTGAAGGACAGCCCGTAGGCCACAGCCAAGCCAATCAGCAGGATCAGAAATATCCGCGAGCGCAACGTGCTCGGCCAGGCCAAACCCGGGCGCAAAGGGACCACCGACTTCATTGGCGCAGCTCCGAGATTTCGACCGGAACTGAAAACACATAACCTTCGCTGCGCACCGTCTTGATATAGGTCGGCTCGCGTGCGTCGTCGCCCAGCCGCTGACGCAGTCGGCTGACCAGGAGATCGATCGAGCGATCGAAAAGATCGGCGTCGCGGCCCTGTGTCAGACTCAGAAGCTGGTCGCGATTGAGCACCCGCTGCGGATGGTCGATGAAGACGCGAAGCAGACGGTATTCGGCGCCGCTGAGCGCAATCGCGGTCCCCTCCTTGTCGAGAAGATGCCGGGCGACCGTATCGAGCCGCCAGTCGCCGAAGGTCAGCAACTGTCCGGCCTCGCTGATCTGCAGATTGGGCGGCAGCATGCGCGTCCGCCGCAGCACCGCCTTGATGCGGGCGAGCAGCTCGCGCGCTGCAAACGGTTTGGCAAGATAGTCGTCGGCGCCCATCTCCAGGCCGAGGATCCGGTCCATCTCGTCGGTGCGGGCCGTCAGCATCAGGATCGGGATCGCCTTGTGCCGGCCGGCACGCAGTTCGCGGCACAGCACCAGCCCATCGTCGCCCGGCATCATAACATCGAGCACGATCAGGTCGACGGCATTGGCCTCGATAAAACTGCGCATCTGGCGCCCGTCGGCGGCAACGCTCGTCCTGAGACCGTTCTTCTGCAGATAGCCCGAGACCAGCTCGCGGATTTCGCGATCGTCATCGACAATCAGGATGTGATCGACATGATCCATATTTCCCGGTTCCTCACCCGTAAAGGCGGCCGCGCCCGCCGCCTAGATATCGAAGCGGTTGACGCGACCTACGCATATTCCGCCGGCCGGAGCAACGAGGCCCTGCGGCACGACACCGTCGGCTTAGAAGCGATCGACGTCTATGACCGCCTGCGCGAAGGCCTGCGGCGCCTCCTGAGGCAGGTTATGGCCGATGCCGCCGCCGATCGTGCGATGCTCGTATCTGCCGGAGAACTTTCCGGCATAGGCGGAAGGCTCCGGATGCGGTGCACCGTTTGCATCGCCCTCCATGGTGATCGTCGGCACCGAAATGACAGGCGCTCCCGCAAGCGTCTGTTCATAGGCATCGTACTTGGCCTCGCCTTCGACAAGCCCCAGGCGCCAGCGATAATTGTGAATGACGATGGCGACGTGGTCGGGGTTGTCGAAGGCGGCGGCCGATCTGCCGAATGTCGCATCGTCGAAGTTCCACTTCGGCGAAGCCGTCTGCCAGATAAGCTTTGCGAAATCATGGGTGTTGCTCTCGTAACCCAGACGGCCGCGTTCGGTGGCGAAATAGAACTGATACCACCAGGCAAGTTCGGCCTTCGGCGGCAGCGGCTTCTTGTTGGCCTCCTGGCTGCCGATCAGGTAGCCGCTCACCGAGACCATCGCCTTGCAACGCTCCGGCCAGAGCGCCGCCATGATGTTGGCGGTCCGCCCGCCCCAGTCATAGCCGGCAATGACCGCCTTCTCGATATCGAGCGTATCGAGTAGCGCGATCATATCGGCGGCGAGTGCTGACGGCTGGCCGTTGCGCGGCGTCTGGTCGTCCAGGAAGCGGGTCGTGCCGTAACCGCGCAGATAGGGCACGATCACCCTGTAGCCTGCCGAGGCAAGCAGCGGTGCGACATCGACGAAACTATAGATGTCATAGGGCCAGCCATGCAGCAGAAGCACGACAGGACCGTCCGCCTTCCCCGCCTCGGCATAACCGATATCGAGCACGCCGGCTTTCACCTGCTTCAGCGCTTCGAAGGACGTGTGGGTTCCCACCTTGACGTCAGGCACGGATGCGGCGGGCGCTGATTGAGCGGCGGCCTTGCCGGCCACGCCGAACTCGACCGCCGCAAGGGCGACGGCCGTCATGCCGAAGAAGCGGCGGCGGTGATGATTGATTTGCTCTGACATCGGTCTCTCCTGTCGAATGGATCACGGTGCTGAAATGAGGTTGCGCTTGTATCCCTCATATGTCGCAAGCCGTCGGTTTTGCATGCGGATGTAGATTTCGGCCGCCGGGATACATTCTGATACAATCGCGCCGACCGAGCAAAGCCTCGCGCCGGCCCCGGCGCTTTCGTCACAGCCCACCGCTGGGCGGCAGTTTGTATCGCTTTGTATCGCCCGCCGCGACCGCAATAGTTCGGTACATTTCCCCGCGAAACCGGACACATCGAGGATACGTCCGCCCGGCCATATCCCCGCCGTTGCTGGTTCGGGCCCCATCGCCGTCCAGAGCCCGATCAATCGGTTTCAAAGGAAACGATGATGACACTTCTGATCATAGCCTATCTCGGAGGCGCGCTGACGATCCTCAGCCCCTGCATCCTCCCCATCCTCCCCTTCGTCTTTGCCCGTGCGGGACAGCCCTTCGTCAGGAGCACACTGCCCATGCTGGCGGGCATGGCCGCCACTTTCGCGCTGGTCGCCACGCTTGCCGCAGTCGGCGGCAGCTGGGCCATTCGCGCCAATGAATATGGCCGCCTTGCCGCCATCGTCCTGCTTGGGCTCTTTGGCCTGAGCCTGCTTTCACCACGCTTCGCAAGCACGCTTGCCCGGCCGGTCGTCGACCTTGGAAACAACCTGCTAAATGCCAGCGGCGGCGGACGCGCCGCCCCGACGGCAAAGAGCGCGCTCATTCTCGGCATCGCCACCGGTCTGCTCTGGGCCCCCTGCGCCGGACCGATCCTCGGCCTCGTTCTGACGGGGGCGGCCTTGCAGGGCGCCAATCTGCAGACGACATTCCTGCTGATCGCCTATGCCGCCGGTGCTGCGACGTCCCTTGCCGTCGCCCTGCTGGTCGGCGGCAGGATATTCACCGCCATGAAGCGCTCTCTCGGCCTCGGCGACCGGATTCGTCAAGGGCTCGGCGCTGCCGTGCTGGCGGGTGTCGCCGTCATCGCGCTCGGCCTCGATACCAGCCTGCTCGCCCGGCTCTCCTACGCCAGCACCGCATCGCTGGAACAAGCCGTGCTCAACAGGCTGCATGCAAGGCCGCTGAGTGGCGCATCCTCCGAGCTGGCGAGCAAAGACATGGTGATCGCCGCCGCCGACACGAAGAAGCCCTTCCGCAGCGATCTGCCCGTCGAAGGTGACGCGCCTTCGCTCGACGGCGCGGTCGAATGGCTGAACTCGAAGCCGCTGACATCAGAGCAGTTGCGGGGCAAAGTGGTTCTCGTCGACTTCTGGACCTATTCCTGCATCAACTGCATTCGCACCATCCCCTATGTCAGGGCCTGGGCGGAAAAATATGCGGACCAGGGCCTCGTGGTGATCGGCGTCCACGCCCCGGAATTTGCCTTCGAGAAGAAGATCGACAACGTCAAAAGCGCAATCGACGATTTCAAGATCGGCTATCCCGTTGCGATCGACAATGATTACAAAATCTGGCGCGCCTTCCAGAACAGCTACTGGCCTGCCGCCTATCTGATCGATGCCAAGGGCCAGATCCGTTACCACCATTTCGGCGAAGGCAATTACGACAGGACCGAAAAGGCCATTCAGGACTTGTTGCGTGAGGCTGGCGGCCAGACGACGGCAAGCGCGCCGGTCGCGCCGGATGCCAAGGGCGTGGAAGCAAGCCCTGATCTCCGCAATATCCGCTCCGGCGAGACCTATCTCGGCTACGAACAGGCGGCGAACTTCGCCTCTCCGGAAGGGCTGCAGGCCGACCTGGCGCAAAATTATACGATCGGCGAACCGGGCCTCAACGAATGGGGCCTCTCCGGAGCCTGGATCGTCGGCCCGGGTCAGGTGACCCTTGATCAGCCGGGCGGCGGCATCACTTATCGCTTCAGCGCCCGCGATCTGCATCTCGTTCTCGGGCCTGGCGCCGGTGGCAAGCCGATCCGCTTCCAGGTGAAGATCGACGGCAAGGCGCCGGGGCCTGACCACGGTGCAGACATCGATGCCGACGGCAACGGCACGGTGACCGCGACCAGGCTTTACCAGCTTGTCCGCCAGTCCGGCCCGGTCGTCGCCCGCAATTTCGAAATCAGCTTCCTCGATCCCGGGGTGCAAGCCTACGCTTTCACATTCGGCTGAACCCGGGACGCATCAATATCCCGACCCTTAACATTGACCCACAGGAGTAATAGTCATGAATAGACGTCTTATGTTCACCGCAGCGCTTGCATTTGCCACCACCGTCATCGCATTCGCGGCAGAGGCTGCCGAGGTGAAAAACATCGTGATCGTCCACGGCGCGCTGGCCGACGGCTCGGGATGGCGTAGGGCGACCGACATTCTCGAAAAACGCGGCTTCAACGTCACCATCGTCCAGCAGCCCATCACCTCGCTCGAGGACGATGTGGCGGCGACCAAGCGCGTTCTCGACTTGCAGCAAGGACCAAGCCTACTCATCGGCCACAGCTATGGCGGCATGGTTATCACCGAAGCGGGCAATGATCCCAATGTCGCCGGGCTCGTCTATGTCGCCGCCTTCCAGCCCGACAAGGGCGAAAGCCTGCTCAGCCTCGCCAGCTCGAAGCCCGCCGGCAGCATGGATATCAAGGAAACGAAGGACGGCAAATATCTCTATCTCGATCCCGGCGCCTTCGCTGCGGCTTTCGCAGCAGACCTTCCGCAAGCCGAAACCGATTTCATGGCAAGGTCGCAGGTCTTCGCCTCGAAGCAGGCTTTCTCGGCCAAGATCACCCAGCCGGCATGGCGAACAAAAAAAAGCTGGTCGATCGTCGCCACCGAGGATCGCTCCATCAACCCCGATCTGGAGCGTGACATGGCAAAACGCGCCGGCAGCGAAGTGACCGAAATCAAGGCCAGCCACGCCGTCTTCGCCTCCCAAGCGGAAAAGGTCGCCGATGCGATCGAAAAGGCGGCAAGACAAGCCGGCAAGTAGCGCGCAGCCAGGAAATGTTCCTAAGCAGTCGCGAGGATGATGCCTCCGGTCGGGCGTCCGCCCGACCGGAGGCCCGCCCTGCCGGCCGGGACCCGCTCCCGCGGCCAAGTCGGCGCCATTTATACAGTTTTGTGACTATTCCATCAAAATATGGAAGATCAATCACAAATTCTCATTTCAAATTGAGGAGGTTCCCTATAAAATTGAAGCGATATGCCATGTCGGGCGCAACCGGCTGGTGCAGAAACTGTGTCTCGGCGCAAATGCCGAATCGCAGATCCACGGCCGAACGAGACTCGAGAATGGCAGTCCTTGTTAAATTTTCGTCAGAACACTATTCCAGTGTAAACGATAAGGGAGACGCGCGATATGGATAGTCGCAGGGGCCGGCGCATCGCAGTCTTATCCGAGGCCCTTTCACAACATCGCATTCTGCACATCAAGAATGCTGCCGAGATCCTGGGCGTCTCGGAAATGACGGTTCGGCGTGATGTCAGCGCCAATGCAGGCCAGTTCGCGTTCCTGGGCGGCCATATCGTTCCGGCTGTCGAAGCGGAGAACGATGCCTATGAAATTTCCAGGGCAGCCGACAGCCATGCCGCGGCAAAACGACAGATCTGCACACAAGCCATTGATTACATTCACGATGACGATACCGTTTTTTTCGATTGCGGCACCACCTTGCCCTATCTGGTCGATCTTCTCCCAGACAAGATTCATATAACGGCGATCTGTTACGCGCTGAACGTCGCCGATCGTCTGACGCGAAAACCCAACGTTCGCCTTGTTATGCTCGGCGGTCTCTATCACCCCGCATCGGCAAGCTTTTCCGGTGCCTCGGGGCTGGAAATGCTCGATTCGCTGGTGATCAACGTGGCGTTCCTTTCTGCAGCCGGTATCGATGCCCGGCGTGGCGCGACATGCGCGCATTTCCACGAAGCGGAGATCAAGAAAAAGGCGATGTCCCGCGCACGGAAGAATATTCTTCTCGCCGACAGCAGCAAGATCGGCAAGCTGAAGCCAGCCTTTTTCAGCGAGATGAAGGCGTTCGATGCGGTCATTACCGAAAACGGCATGAGCGATTTCGACTGACAAATCCGCATTTTTTCTGCGCCTGTCGAAATCTAACTTGACGCGACAGCCAGGTGATGCAACTCTCACAAACAATGAAAAAAAACTAACATTTTCGTTGATTGTGAAGACCGTCTTTCGCTGCGTGCATCTGCACAGAGAGCAACAGGATCTTCACACTCTGCCCGGGAGGATTCTGTTTGGAAACCGTTGCTGTTCACAATGCGGCAAACGCCCCCTCGCAATCGCCGGAGCGCACCCATAACCGGCCGCGCAATGCCGGCATGGAACTCGATCTCTCTTGGGTTCTCGATGCAAGGGTCAACCTGTCTGCCACCGAGCGCCGCATAGCCTCGCTTCCCGGACGCCGGACTGTCAAAAAAGACGCACAGGCGGCTTGGCTCCTGAAGGCGGTTACCTGCATCGATCTGACGACGTTGAACGGCGACGATACCCCCGAGCGCGTCAAGCGGTTGTGCGCGAAGGCGATGAATCCGGTACGCGCCGACCTTCTCGATTCGCTTGGCATGAGCGGCCGTTCGATCACGACCGGCGCCATCTGCGTCTACCATCGTTTTGTTGCAACAGCCGTCGAGGCGCTCGGCGATTCCGGCATTCCGGTCGCAGCGGTTTCGACCGGTTTCCCCGCCGGCCTCAGCCCGCACCACCTCAAGGTCAAGGAAATCGAGGCATCGGTTGCCGATGGCGCCAAGGAAATCGACATCGTCATCACCCGCGAGCATGTGCTGACCGGCAACTGGACGGCACTCTACGAGGAAATGAAAGAATACCGCGCCGCCTGCGGTGATGCGCATGTCAAGGCCATTCTGGCGACCGGCGACCTGAAGACGTTGCGCAATGTCGCCAGGGCCTCGCTGGTCTGCATGATGGCAGGCGCCGATTTCATCAAGACCTCGACCGGCAAGGAAGGCGTCAATGCGACGCTGGCCGTGACATTGACCATGCTGCGGGCGATCCGCGCCTATTACGAGCGCACCGGCATCAAGATCGGCTACAAGCCGGCCGGTGGCATTTCCGCGGCGAAGGACGTGTTAAACTACCAGTTCCTGATGAAGGATGAACTGGGGCGAGAATGGCTGGAGCCCGATCTCTTCCGCATCGGTGCATCGAGCTTGCTTGCTGATATCGAACGGCAGCTGGAGCATCATGTCACCGGTGCCTATTCGGCCCTCAACAGACACCCGATTGGATGATCCAGATGACTGTTGCCAAGTATTTCGACGAAATGTCCTATGGCCCTGCCCCTGAATCCGATATCGAAGCGCGCGACTGGCTGGCGCGCCACGCTTCCGGTTTCGGTCACTTCATCAATGGCGCGTTCGTGCCCTCGGTATCGGGCAAGAGTTTCGACACGTTCGAGCCAGCCACCGGCAAGGTCCTGGCGAAGCTCGCCAACGGCGGTGCGGCGGATGTGGACAACGCGGTTGCTGCGGCCCGCAAGGCGCAGGCGTCATGGGCGCGATTGCCGGGCCACGCGCGGGCGCGCCATCTCTATGCACTTGCCCGGATGATCCAGCGCCATGCACGTCTGATTGCTGTGGTCGAGGCCATCGACAACGGCAAGCCGATCCGCGAAACCCGCGATCTCGACGTGCCGCTGGCAGCCCGTCATTTCTATCATCACGCCGGATGGGCGCAAATCCAGGACACGGAATTCGCCGACCATGTGCCGGTGGGCGTCGTCGGCCAGATTATCCCCTGGAATTTCCCGTTCCTTATGCTGGCCTGGAAAGTGGCGCCGGCTTTGGCGCTCGGCAATACCGTCATCCTGAAACCTGCCGAATTCACGTCGCTGACGGCGCTTCTCTTTGCCGAACTGGCATCTGCGGCGGGCCTTCCGCCGGGCGTGCTCAATATCGTGACGGGAGAAGGCGAAACCGGCGCGCTGCTCGTCGGGCATGAGGATATCGACAAAATTGCCTTTACCGGATCGACCGAAGTCGGGCGCGTTATTCGCGAGCGTACCGCAGGCAGCGGCAAATCATTGACGCTGGAACTCGGCGGCAAGTCACCTTTCGTCGTTTTTGACGACGCCGATATCGACGGCGCCGTGGAAGGCGTGGTCGACGCGATCTGGTTCAACCAGGGGCAGGTTTGCTGCGCGGGTTCGCGGCTTCTGGTCCAGGAAGGCATTGCCGATCTTTTCCATGAGCGGCTGAAGCGCCGCATGCAGACATTGCGGGTCGGTCAGCCTTTGGACAAGTGCATCGATATGGGTGCGATCATCGCACCCGTGCAATTGACGCGTATCGAAACCCTGGTGAAAAAGGGAGTTTCAGAAGGCGCGACGCTGCATCAGGCGAAGATCGACCTGCCGAAAGGCGGCAGCTTCTACCCGCCGACGCTTCTCAGCGGCGTGCAGCCGACATCGATCGTCGCGACCGAGGAAATCTTCGGGCCGGTTGCGGTCTCCATGACTTTCCGCACACCGGAAGAAGCCGTCCAGCTTGCCAATCATACCCGCTACGGCCTCGCCGCCAGTGTCTGGAGTGAGACGATCGGCTTGGCGCTGAACGTTGCGGCAAAGCTCGCAGCCGGCGTGGTCTGGGTGAATGCCACCAATCTTTTTGACGCCGCCGTCGGTTTTGGTGGCAAGCGCGAGTCCGGGTTCGGCCGTGAAGGCGGACGGGAAGGTTGCTACGAATATCTGAAGCCGAAGGCTTGGGTCGGTCGCAAGGCGCGCGCAGCAATGCCCGCACTTTCGCAAGTGAAGCCGGTTGCCGGCGATTTTGCCCTGCCAACCATCGACCGGACGGCAAAGCTCTTCATCGGCGGCAAGCAGGCGCGCCCGGACGGCAATTATTCCCGTGTCATCGCCTCCCCCAAAGGCAAGGCGGTCGGAGAGGTCGGCGAGGGCAACCGCAAGGACATCCGCAATGCCGTGGTTGCCGCACAGGCCGCCTCCGCCTGGTCGAATGCCACCACGCATAACCGCGCTCAGATCCTCTATTACATCGCCGAAAACCTCAATGGTCGCGCCGATGAGTTCGCCTCGCGGATAACAGCGATGACCGGAGCGTCCGCAGCCAATGCAAATGCCGAGGTCGACGCCGCGATTTCGCGCCTCTTCACCTACGCAGCCTGGGCGGACAAATATGAAGGCGGCATTCACCAGCCGCCGCTTCGCGGCGTTGCCCTGGCCATGCCGGAAGCCATCGGCGTCGTAGGCGTCATTTGCCCGCCGGAAGCGCCGCTGCTCGGCTTTATCAGTCTGGTTGCGCCGTTGATTGCCACCGGCAATCGTGTCGTCGCGGTGCCGAGCGAGCCCTTCCCGCTTTCGGCGACGGATTTCTATTCCGTTCTGGAAACGTCGGATGTGCCTGCCGGTGTCGTCAATATCGTCACCGGGTCGGCGATGGAACTGGCAAAGATCCTTGCCGCCCACAACGACGTTGATGCGTTGTGGGCCTTCGGCTCCGCGGAATTGTCGACGACGGTGGAGAAGCTGTCTTCGGGCAATCTCAAGCGAACCTTCGTGGACAATGGCAAGGCGACGGACTGGATGGACCGAGCCGCTGCCGAGGGCGCGCTATACCTTCGCCGCGCTGTGGATGTGAAGAATATCTGGATACCCTACGGAGAATAAGGGCTCCAGCTCTAGTCATCCGGGCGGGAGGAGAACCGCACCGGCAGGCGAGAACAACGGAATTTGAGGGAATCGCAGAGCTGTAACGGAGCTGCGATTGTGGGGTCTGTTCCGCGGCACGACGAGCCGCGAAATAGTGCAATTAAGGGAGGACTTCCATGCTGAAGAATATCGATCCGGCTCTGAACGCGGATGTGCTGCACGCGCTCCGGTCCATGGGGCATGGCGACACGGTCGTTGTTTCCGACACCAATTTCCCTTCGGATTCGATTGCCCGGCAAACGGTGCTCGGCAAGCTGTTGCGGATAGACAATGTGTCCGCTGCCCGCGCCGTCGAGGCTATTCTTTCGGTGATGCCGCTGGATACGCCGCTGCAGCCGTCTGCCGGGCGAATGGAAATCATGGGCGCGCCGGACGAGATCCCTCCAGTGCAGGAGGAAGTCCAGGCCGTCATCGACAGCGCCGAGGGCAAGCCGGCGCCGATGTATGGCATCGAGCGTTTCGCCTTCTATGAGGAAGCCAAAAAGGCTTATTGCGTCATCACCACGGGCGAAAACCGCTTCTACGGCTGCTTCCTGTTCACCAAAGGCGTGATTCCGCCGGAAGCCGTTTGAAGGGAAACGATAATGAAGGTGGGTGTTTCGATCCTCGGGATTTTCGTCGCCGATACGGCCTATCTGGCCAAGCGCATGCCAAACATTGGCGAGACAATCACCGGGACCGGTTTTGCAGTAGGCCCGGGCGGCAAGGGATCCAACCAGGCTGTCGCCGCAGCCCGCGCCGGGGGAACAGTCTCCTTCATCTCGAAGATCGGCCGCGACACGTTCGGCGATATGGCGCTGAAGACCTATGCGGAAGCGGGCGTGACGCCGAAGCTTGTCCAGATGGACGATATGCCGACCGGCGCTGCCTTCATCTACGTCAATGACGGTAACGGCGACAATGCGATTATCGTCTATCCAGGTGCCGCGGGCACCATCGGCGTTGGTGATGTCGAGGCGGCACGCGAAACCATCGAGCAATCGGCGGTTTTCGTCACCCAGCTCGAACAACCGGCCGAAGCGGCGCAGCGCGCCCTCGAAATCGCCCATGCGGCCGGCGTGACCACAGTTTTCAATCCGGCGCCGGCAGAGCCGTTTCCGGACACGATCTATCCGCTCTGCGACTATATCGTGCCAAACGAAACCGAGGCAGCCGCTATCGTCGGCTTTCCGCTCGACACGCTCGACGAGGCCAGACGGGCTGGCGACGCCTTTCTTGCCAAGGGCGTGAAAGCCGCGCTGATCACGCTGGGTGGTCGCGGCGTGTTGTACCATACGGCGGGGCAATCGGTTCATGTTCCGGCCGTCTCGTCGGGAGCAGTCATTGATACCACAGGCGCCGGCGACGCATTTGTCGGTGGCTTCTCGGCGGCACTCTCGCGGGGCGCTACTCCGGTCGAGGCCGTGCGTTTCGGCTGCGCGACCGCCGGTATCGCGGTGACGCGGCGGGGTACCGCGCCTGCAATGCCGAAGATCGAGGAAATCGAGGCGCTTCTCCGGCAAGGAGGCGCGGCATGACCCGCAACGATCCGATCAAGCACGTCTTCATCTGGCCGGCACTGCTGATCGTGCTGGTGATCTCGATCTTTCCGCTGATCTATTCGCTGACCACCAGCTTCATGAGCCTGCGGCTCGTGCCGCCGATCCCCGCGCATTTCGTCGGCTTCGGCAACTATATGGAACTGCTTCAGAATCCGCGCTTCTGGAATGTCGCCTGGACGACGACGATCATCGCTTTTGTCGCGGTGACGCTGCAATATGTCATCGGATTTTCCGTGGCGCTGGCGCTCAACCGCCGGGTGCCTGGCGAAGGTTTGTTCCGGGTGAGCTTCCTGGTGCCGATGCTGGTGGCGCCCGTTGCCGTTGCACTCATCGCCCGCCAGATCCTCAATCCCACGATGGGCCCGCTCAATGAGTTGATGACCGCCTTCGGCTTTCCCAATCTGCCGTTTCTGACGCAGACCAGATGGGCTATCGGCGCCATCATTTCCGTCGAAGTGTGGCAGTGGACACCCTTCGTCATCCTGATGCTGCTTGCCGGGCTGCAAACCCTGCCGGAGGACGTCTACGAGGCTGCCGCGCTTGAAAATGCCAGCCCCTGGCAGCAGTTCTGGGGGATCACCTTCCCGATGATGCTGCCGATTTCGGTGGCTGTGGTCTTCATCCGCCTCATCGAAAGCTACAAGATCATCGATACGGTGTTCGTCATGACAGGCGGAGGGCCTGGCATTTCCACAGAAACGCTCACCTTGTTCGCGTATCAGGAGGGCTTCAAGAAGTTCAACCTCGGCTACACTTCCGCCCTGTCCTTCCTGTTCCTGATCGTCATCACCGTGATCGGGCTGGTCTATCTCGCCATCCTGAAGCCCTATCTGGAGAAGCACAAATGAGCGTGCGTGACCTCAAGGGATCCGGCCGCTGGTGGGCGCTTGCAGGCTGCCTGCTCTGGCTGGCCTTCACCTTCTTTCCGCTTTACTGGGTCGCGATCACCTCGTTCAAGTCGCCGCTCGGCGTCGTCGGCGGGCCGACCTATATTCCCTTTGTCGACTTCGACCCAACGCTGACAGCCTGGAGCGAGCTTCTGTCGGGCGCACGCGGCCAGTTCTACAACACCTTCATCGCCTCGACGATCGTCGGGCTGTCCGCATCGGTGCTGGCCACCTTCATCGGATCGATGGCCGCCTATGCGCTGGTGCGCTTCACCTTCGAGGTCAAGCTGCTGTCCGGCGTGATTTTCGTCGTCGTTGCCTTCGGCGGATATCTGCTCGGCCGCCATGTGCTGGGCTACGGGCAGGCTATATCGCTGATCTTTGCTTTTGTTGCAGCGCTTGCGCTCGCCATCGGCTCCAGCCGTATCAAGCTTCCGGGGCCACTCCTCGGCAATGATGATATCGTCTTCTGGTTTGTGAGCCAGCGCATGTTTCCGCCGATCGTCGCCGCCTTTGCCTTGTTCCTGATGTATACGGAAATGGGCAAGTTGGGGTTCAAGCTGGTCGACACCTATACAGGCCTCACCTTCGCCTATGTCGCCTTCTCACTGCCGATCGTGATCTGGCTGATGCGCGATTTCTTTGCGGCACTGCCGGTTGAAGTCGAAGAGGCGGCGATGGTCGACAATGTGCCGTCGTGGAGAATTTTCTTCGGTATCGTCCTGCCCATGTCCAAGCCGGGCCTGATCGCGACATTCATGATCACCCTCGCCTTCGTCTGGAACGAGTTCCTGTTCGCGCTCTTCCTGACCAGTTCCAAATGGCAGACCCTTCCCATTCTCGTCGCAGGGCAAAACAGCCAGCGCGGCGACGAGTGGTGGTCGATATCGGCAGCCGCCCTGGTCGCGATCATACCCATGGTCGTCATGGCGGGCATTTTGAGCAGGCTGATGCGGTCCGGCCTGCTTTTGGGAGCAATAAAGTGACCGTCCGACAACCCTAGTCATTGTTTAATTCCGGGGAGGAAAACATGAGAAGATTACTACTGAGTTCAACGGCAGCGGTACTGCTTGCTGGAACGGGCACGACATCCGCGCTCGCATGCGAACCGGACTACACCGGTGTCACGCTGACTGCCACGACGCAGACGGGACCTTATATCGCCTCTGCGCTGCAACTCGCGGCCAAGGGCTGGGAGGAAAAGACCTGCGGCAAGGTTAATGTGGTGGAATTTCCGTGGTCGGAACTCTATCCCAAGATCGTCACCTCGCTGACCTCGGGCGAAGACACGTTCGACGTGGTCGCCTTCGCGCCAGCCTGGGCGCCAGACTTCACCGATTTTCTCTCGGAAATGCCCAAGGCGATGCAATCGGGTGCCGATTGGGACGACATCGCTCCGGTTTACCGCGAGCAACTGATGGTCTGGAACGGCAAAGTGCTGTCACAGACCATGGATGGTGACGCGCATACCTATACCTACCGCATCGACCTTTTCGAGAACGCCGACAACCAGAAGGCCTTCAAGGCAAAGTATGGTCATGATCTCGCGCCGCCGAAAACCTGGAAGGAATATCTCGACATCGCCGAGTTCTTCCAGCAGCCGGACAAGGGCCTCTGGGGCACCGCGGAAGCCTTTCGCCGTGGTGGCCAGCAATTCTGGTTCCTGTTCAGTCACGTCGCCGGATACACCAGCCATCCCGACAATCCCGGCGGCATGTTCTTCGATCCCGACACGATGGATGCGCAGGTCAACAATCCGGGCTGGGTGCGCGGTCTGGAGGAATATATTCGCGCGTCGAAACTGGCCCCGCCAAATGCGCTGAACTTCTCGTTCGGCGAAGTGAACGCGGCCTTTGCCGGAGGCCAGGTCGCCGAGTCGATCGGCTGGGGCGATACCGGCGTCATTGCCGCCGATCCGAAGCAGTCGAAGGTTGCCGGTAGCGTCGGCTCGGCATCACTGCCGGGATCGGACGAAATCTGGAACTACAAGACCAAGAAGTGGGATAAGTTCGACCACGTCGTCCAGACCTCTTTCATGGCCTTCGGCGGTTGGCAGGCAGCCGTACCGTCGTCTTCCAAGAACCAGGAGGCGGCTTGGAACTATATCCAGTTCCTGACGAGCCCGGCAGTTTCCGGTCAGGCGGCGATCACCGGCGGCACAGGCGTCAATCCTTATCGTCTATCGCACACTACAAATACGGCGTTGTGGTCGAAGATATTCACCGAGCGTGAGGCAAAGGAATATCTTGGAAGCCAGAAGGACGCGGTAACCGCCAAGAACACCGCGCTCGACATGCGCCTGCCGGGCTATTTCTCCTATACGGAAATTCTTGAGATCGAGCTTTCCAAGGCATTGGCAGGAGAAGTGACGCCGCAGCAGGCGCTGGATACCGTGGCTGCCGGATGGAACAAGCTGACGGACGAGTTTGGCCGCGACAAGCAACTGGCAGCCTATCGTTCGTCGATGGGCCTGCCTGCAAAATAAACCCATCCGCAACATCCCATCCCGGCAGTGCCGGGATGGGATCAGGCATCGTTGAAAGAAGACGGAGACGATCGCCGCTTAGAACTGGCGATGGAATTCTCGTGAAAAGGTTACAGCATGTCCCAGGTGCGTTTGGATCAGGTCACCAAATCCTTTGGCAGCGTTGAGGTCATCCCTCCGCTCGATCTGGCAATTGCCGACAAGGAATTCGTGGTTCTCGTGGGGCCGTCCGGCTGCGGGAAGACAACCACCCTGCGGATGATCGCGGGGCTGGAACAGACGACATCAGGGGAAATCCGGATCGGCGAGCGCGACGTTACGGCGCTGCGCCCGGGTCTGCGCAATTGCTCGATGGTGTTTCAGAATTATGCGCTCTATCCGCATATGACAGTCGCCGAAAACATCGGCTACGGCATGAAGGTGCGCGGAACGCCGAAGCAGGACATCGATGCCGCCGTTGCAAATGCGGCGCGCATTCTCAATCTCGGTGCCTATTTGAAACGCAAGCCGAACGCGCTTTCGGGTGGTCAACGCCAACGTGTGGCGATTGGCCGGGCGATTGTCCGCCAGCCGGATGTGTTCCTGTTCGACGAACCATTGTCCAACCTCGACGCTAAATTGCGCATTGAAATGCGAACAGAAATCAAGCTCTTACACCGCCGACTTAAAACCACGATCGTCTACGTTACGCACGATCAGGTAGAGGCGATGACGATGGCAGATCGGGTCGTGGTTATGAATCAAGGGCGGATCGAGCAGGCCGCTGATCCGATCACCCTATATGAATCCCCGAAGAACCTCTTTGTCGCTGCCTTCATCGGCTCGCCCAGCATGAATTTCATCGAGGGCCGACTTGTGCAAACCTCCGGTGGAATTGCCTTCCAAGCCGAGGGTGACGTCGACATTGCGATTCCTGCGCAAAGAGCCGAGCGCCTTTCGGCGGCAGTGGGACAGTCCGTGGTTCTCGGAATCCGACCGGAACATACGATGGTCAGGGATCCAAACGCTTCGACTGTGAGCCTCCATGTCGCCGATATCGAGCCCCTCGGTCCATACACACTGGCGATCGGCAAGGTCGGGTCAGCAGCCTTTACTGCCCAAATCGACGCATCCTCGCGCGTTGGCCCGGATGACAGGATCAGCGTTCCAATTGATCCCCCAAAAATGCACTTCTTCCTTAAAAGTACCGGAGACACGGTCGGCTAAGAACCACCGCGACCCTATGCAGCGATCCATCAAAGGACATGCGGAGATCGCGATCTGCTCGGTATGAATTCAAAGATGCGTGGCATTGGCAGCGCTGCATAAGCGCGAAAGCGCGTCGCGCAAAAGGAAGAATGCCCCTCTCCGAGACTGGAGAGGGGCGACATCATTACCTGTTGGCCGCGACTGGGCGGACCAGCGGGGTGACGCGGCGGATGGTGACGCGGCGGTTTTCCTGCTCGGGGCCCGACGTGTTGACCTTCAGATACTGCTCACCATAACCCTGCGTCGCGAGGTTCTCCGGCGCGATGCCGTAGACGTCGGTGAGCACGTTGGCGACCGATTCCGCCCGCTGGTCGGACAGGAGGAGGTTGCTCTGGTCTGAGCCAACAGCATCGGTATGCCCCTCGATCAGGAAGGTCTCGCTCGGATCCTTCTGGAGCACCTGGCTGATCGCGTCGGCGACCTTGCGCAACGTGCGCGCCTGGGTCATCGGAATCTCGGCGCTACCGGTCGCGAAGGTGATCGTGTCGAGGTCGATGCGGCGCACCTTGTCGCGGATACGGGCCGAATACTTCACCTCATCAAGCGAGTAGACGCGTTCCACAGGCTCGACTGGCGGCTCGCTCAGGAACTCGTAATAGTCCCGGTTCGGGTCGCTGCGCGTGTCGATGATGTAGTCGCTGAGCGGTACGCGCAGCCGCATCGGCGGCAGGTCGGCGCCCGGATCCTCGAAATAGTCGCGGTCCGGATCGTCATAGAGGTCCTGCGAATAATAGAGCACGTCCTCGCGCCCACGGGCGTCGACGCGCGACCGCTGGATGATGTCGCCGTAGCGGTTGCGGATCGTCACGATGCGGTAGCCTTCCGGCCGCGTGATCGTCTCACGGTAGCGGTCACCTGAAAGCTCCTCATAGCTCGGCCGCTCGCCGTCGCGCAGGAAGCGCCGGTCGTCGTCGCCGCGCACGATCGTCCTGTTGTCGTACTGGATGATCACCCGGCTGTCGCCGTCGCCGCGGTCGTCGAAGCGCGCGCCGTCGGGACGGACGAATTGCGGCCGCTCATCGAGCTTCCTGCCCTTCTCGCGGGTCACCGCCTCGAGCTTGACCGGCGCCGTCGCCTGGCCGCCGGTGGCAGCCTGCGCATCGGCATCCGAGGTCGGCACCTTCACTTCCTGGCTGTCGGCGCGCTGCCGGTCGCGGTCGCGGCGGCCTTCGCGGCCCTTGCTGCGGTCGGCATCCTTGTCGCTGTCGAGCACGGCTGCGCCGTTCTCGACCGGCAGAACGACGGTCTCATTGCTCTTGGCCGGATCTGCAGCGATCTTCTTGCGGCGCTCCAGTTCCTCGGGCGAAACCTTTTCCGGTGCCGGAATAGCCTGCTCCACCTGCTGGCCACCGCTGGCGTCCGGCTGCGGCTGGGCAGTGTCAGTCGCGGGCGCGGTCGGCGGGGCGCCGGCGGGCTGTTCACCGGTGGGCTTTGCCGCCGTGCCGTCCTTCGGCTTCTCGGCGGGCGCGGCTTCCGGTGCTGCCGCCTTGTCTTCGGTCGTCTTAGCCGCAGGGGCATTTTCTGCAGGTGTTGCAGTCTCGCCCTTTGTCGGCTTCTGCTTGGCAGGCGCCTCGGCTGCGGGTTTCATCTCTGGCTTCGCTTCGGGCTTGGCCTGTTCTTCGGTCGGTGTCACCGCCTCGGGAGCGGCAGTCTCAGCCTTGCCCTTGCCTTTATCTTTGCCCTGGGCCTTATCCTGCCCCTTCTCCCGCTTGCCGCCTTCCGGCTTGGCTTCAGGTTGTGCCTGTTCCGTTTCCGGCTGAGCTTCCTTTGCTGCCGGCTGCTGTTCGGGCTGAGGCTGAGCCTCCGGCTCGGCCTGCTGCGTCTCCTGCTTCTTCGGCTTCTTCGGCTTTTCCTGCGTTACCGGCTGCTCTTCCTGCTGCGGCGCGGCCTCCGGCTTTGCCTCGGGCTGGGCCTGCTGTTTGGCTTTCCGCTCGGGCTTGCTTTCAGGCTGCTCCGCGGGTGCCTCCTTCGGTGCCTCCGCCTTCGGCGCTTCCGGCTCTGCCTTGGGTTCAGGTGCTTCCTTCCGCTCGGCCTTCGGCTTTTCGGCGGGCGCTTCCGGCTGCGCCGGCTTCTCGGCGGCCGGCGCCTGTTCGGCCGGGGCTTCCCCCTGTTCCTTGTGCTTTTTCTTCTTCAGCAACTCCTCCTCGGACGGCGCATCCTGCGCCACCTCGAAGCTACCCGGCTCGACCTGCCGCACGGCCGCGGCCTGCGTCGCAACGTCGCGTACGGCCGCCATCGCCGATGCCGGCTGCAGCGCCAGCGAAAGAGAAAGCAGCGGAAAAGCCGCGCTCGCGAACAATCTTGATTTCATGCCCATCGGGTTTCCTCGATCCTGTTTGAGCTTCTTGAAGGCCGCAAGGCCCTGGTTCCGCCCCTAGCTTCGCATTGAGGCGAAACGGCGGAATGGCAATCGCCCAGCCGCCGATTTGTTCCGGTTCTAGGGAGGTCGGGATTAACCTCGCGTGAATGTTGCAGTCTGCCGACGTTCATCTCGCCCGCTATTTGCACCGCCCAATTGCGGTGGGATTTGTGTTGCAATTCCATGAAAAAAAGTCTGATTATCGCCGCAAGGCGGTCTCAGCACCGTTGAACTGCGGCCGTCAGCCCAAGAGAAAAAGGAGCGACGGCTACCAACAGAGAGGATCCTCATGCATATCTCCACCCGTATTTTCGCGGCAGCCTCGATCGCGGCGATGTCCCTTTTTGCCGGCTCGGCCATGGCCGATGGCGAGAAGTATGTGATCGGCACCGATTCGACCTATCCGCCCTTCGAATTCGTCGATGCCAGCGGCACGATCCAGGGTTTTGACATCGACATTGCCAAGGCGCTCTGCGCCGAGATGAAGGCGGAATGTACCTTCGTCAGCACCGACTGGGATGGCATCATCCCGGCGCTCAACGCCAAGAAGTTCGACATGATCGTTTCCTCCATGTCGATCACACCGGAGCGTCTGAAGCTCGTCGACTTCTCCAACAAGTACTACAACACCCCGCCGGCAATCGCCGTGCCGAAGGATTCGACGATAGCGGATGTCGCCGGCCTGAAGGGCAAGGTGATCGGCGCGCAGACCTCGACGACTCACGCCAACTATGCCGAGAAGCATCTCGCCGACACCGAGCTGAAGCTCTACCCGACGGCTGATGAATACAAGCTGGACGTTGCGAGCGGCCGTGTCGATGCCGTCATCGACGACGTCGTCGTTCTCTCCGAATGGGTCAAGTCCGACGCCGGCGCCTGCTGCAAGATCCTGACGACCCTGCCGGTCGACAAGGAAATCAACGGCAACGGCGCAGGCATCGCCATCCGTCAGGGCGATCCGCTCAAGGAAAAGCTGAACACGGCGATCGCCGCGATCCGCGCCAGCGGTGAATACAAGAAGATCCAGGACAAGTACTTCGACTTCGACGTTTACGGCGAATAAGAAATTCGGTATCTGGCCGAGGAAGGTAATGGCGGAAGGCTTGCTCTTCCGCCATTTTTGTTTGACAAAGATGGCAAGATCAAAACGGCAAAAGCCGTGAGGGGAATTTACGCATGGGCGGATTATTTTCCGCGCTCGGCTCCTTCTGGAGCTGGATTGTGCACATTTTCGATCCGCTATGCGGACCCGTTGGCATCTTTACCTGGTTGGGTCAGTCGACGATTCTTGCCTGTGGAGATACCGGCTGGGGCGATGAGATCGCGCTTGGCCTGCAGGTCACGATTTCGGTGGCGATCGTCACCCTGCCGATCGGCCTCGTCATCGGCTTCCTGGTGGCGCTCGGCCAGCAGTCGGAGGAAAAGTCGCTGCGGCTGGCGGCCGGCATCTACACGACGATCTTCCGTGGCCTGCCGGAGCTTCTGACGCTCTTCATCATCTATTACGGCATGCAGATGCTCATCCAGTCTCTGCTGACCTTCGTCGGCTATGACGGGCCGCCCGTCGAGATCAATGCCTTCCTCGCCGGTGTCATCGCGCTTTCGGTCGTCTTCTCCGCCTACTGTTCGGAGGTGCTGCTCTCGGCCTTCCGCGCCATTCCCAAGGGACAATATGAGGCGGGAGATTCGCTCGGCCTGCATCGCGGCCGCACGCTGCGCCTGGTCATCCTGCCGCAACTCGTGCGCATCGCGCTCCCGGGCCTGACGAACCTCTGGATGGTGCTGCTGAAAGACACCTCCTACGTCTCGATCATCAGCCTTGCCGATGTCCTCCGCCAGACGAGTGTCGCCGTGCGCGTGACCAAGGAACCCTTCTTCTTCTATGGCCTGGCCTGTTGCCTCTATCTGGTGCTCGCCATCCTCTCCTCCTTCCTGCTCGTCTATGTCGAGCGTTGGGCCAAGCGTTCGGAGATCAGTCGATGAGCTATGCCGAAACGCTGATTCCACCGCAGCCCGCGCCCCGCGAGGTGATGAAACCGATGACGCCGGCGCGCATGGCCGGCTATATCTTCGTCGCCGTCTGGGCTCTGCTGGCGGCGCTTCTTGTCTTTTCCGTCGTCAATGGCTGGGATCCGGAAAAATTCACCCGTTACGGTCCGCGCTACCTCCATGGTCTCTGGATAACGCTGAGTCTCGTTTTCATTTCCGTCATCTGCGGCGCCATCCTGTCGCTGCCGCTTGCCGTGGCGCGCATGTCGAAGAACCGGGTACTGAATGCGCTGGCCTACAGCTACATCTATTTCTTCCGCGGCACGCCGCTGCTTGCCCAACTGTTCCTGGTCTATTACGGCCTCGGCATATTCCGGCCGCAGCTTGAGGCCGTCGGCATCTGGTGGTTCTTCCGCGATGCCTGGTACTGCGGCCTCTTTGCCATGACCATCAATACCGCGGCCTATCAGGCCGAAATTCTGCGCGGCGCGATCGAAAGCGTATCGCATGGCCAGCACGAGGCGGCCGCCGCACTCGGAATCCACAAGTTCATCGCTTTCCGGAAAATCATCCTGCCACAGGCTCTCATCGTCGCGCTTCGCCCTTATGGCAACGAGATCATCCTTCTGATCAAGGGCTCGGCGGTCGTCGCCATCATTACCGTCCTCGACCTGATGGGCGAAACCCGCTACGCCTTCTCCCGCACCTTCGACTACCAGACCTATCTCTGGGCGGCGATCTTCTATCTCGTCATCGTCGAGGCCTTACGCCATCTCTGGGCCTGGATCGAACGCCGCCTGACCCGGCATCTCAAGCGCTGATGCGTGACGCCGAAACGCATGTCGCAGTTTTGGGATAAGCGCGTGCATGAGACAAAGCCGATTTGGCAGCACTCTCGGTATGATGCTGCCAAGTCATTGATATAAAAAATAAATTGTCCTTTTATGAGGTATCTGTAAAGATTTCATTAACCACTCGCATGTTTCCATATCACGTAGCGCTAATAAGCGCGCGAGTGGGAACAAGAAGAAGTGGAATGCGATGCACAAGGACATGGAAAGACAATTGCAGGGCTACGGTCTGACGACCGCCCAGATCCTCTACCACCTGCCGGACCACCCGGCGATCCTGCAGACCTATGTCTGGCAGGACTACGACCTCGCCCCCGATTTTCCCGAAATGCGCGGCTTCCTGAAATTCTGGGAAGAGAAGCTCGACGGGCCGCTGCATTCGGTGCGCTACATCCACCGCAAGCTGATCTCGGCAACCGAGTGGCGGGCGCTGAAGGGCGAGTTCATCCTGCACTGATCGGCTCTGCAGCAGGATGCCGAAAAGTGTGAGCGGTTCGGGCGGCATGTTATGACCGCGTCAGACATGCGCCTCGCCATGGCCGAATTCGCCTTCGTCGCGATCCGGGCGAAGCGCGAAAGCGAGCATGCCGAGATAGAAGGCGACGACAATGGCAATGACCGCAAGGCCGGGAACCGGCCCGAGCACGGCATTGTCGATGACATAGGCCCATGACTGCGCCTGCAGCGCCGGCATGCCCTCCGTCTGCAGTTTCGGCGTCGAGATCTTCAGGCACCAGGCGAGCAACAGGATGAAATACATCCAGCCGTAATTGCGTTTGAGCCGGCGGTGCATCGCCTCCTGATAGCTGAGCAGGAAGCGCGGTTTGCGCAGGCTACGGGCGACCACCATCGCCCATTCGCCGCCGGCCCCGGCCTCCGGCGCCAGAATCTCGGCGAAATAGCAGCGCTCGATCTGGCGAATGCGGGCACGGTAGATATCGAAGAAGCGGTAACGCCGCGCCTCGATCATCAGCAGCAGCGTCACCAGCATCATCCCGAACAGCAGCACTCCATGATGCGAAGTCGGCGTCGACAGCGACACCGAAAGCAGTGCTGCGACCACGGTGATCGCCCAGTTGGAGGTTCGGTCGATGCGGTCGCGCCAACTTGTCATCCGTCCGAGTTCACCGCGGTAATAATGAATGAGCGTGTTCGTAACCTCGCCTGGTGTACTTGGCAGCAAAGGCCGTGCGCCCTCTCCTTCCCGTACCAATGACGTCCTGTCTTCCTTCATTTTCATGGCTCGTTCCTCCCTTCGTCTTCTTTTCAGCCATTCTGCGCCCGCAAGCGCGCCATTGCAAAACATCGAAAGCAGCCTTAGACGCATGCTTGAAACAAAAGGACGATGGACTGCTATGGCAAAGAAGATCGACGAAGAAGCCCTTGGCGAGGCCTATAACCGGGCGCTGGCGCTGGAAAAGGCCGGCGATGTCGACGCGGCCGTTGCAGCCTATGAGGAAGTCTTGGCAATCGATCCCGACGATCACGGCGGTGCGGCCGTGCGCATCGCCGCGATGGGCCGCGGCGAGACGCCGGTCAGGGCGCCCGACGCCTATGTCGAGACCTTGTTCGACCAGCATGCCGAGGTTTTCGAGGACGTGCTCGTCGAGCAGCTCGGTTATCATGTGCCGATGCTGGTGCGCCAGCGACTGCAGACGCTGAAACTCGGACCGTTCAAGCGACTGCTCGATCTCGGCTGCGGCACAGGTCTCACCGGCGGCGCACTGCGCGATCTCTGCGCTGACATGACCGGCATCGATCTATCGGAGAAGATGGTCGAGATCGCCCATGAGAAGGATCTTTACGAGACGCTCTTCGTCGCCGAGGTCGAGGATTTCCTCGACGACAACGATGAGGAAGCCTTCGACATCATCACCGCCACCGACGTGCTGCCCTATCTCGGCGCACTCGAACCGCTGTTCTTCGGCGCCGCCGAGAACCTGACGCCGGGCGGCCTGTTCATCTTCTCCTCGGAGACCCTGCCCGAGGAAATCCTCGCCGGCCGCGCCTACATGGTCGGGCCGCACCAGCGCTTCGCCCATGCCGACGCCTATGTAAGAGAACGCCTGACTGCCACCGGTTTCGAACTCGTCGAGATATCGGATATCAACGTGCGTATGGAAGACGGCCAGCCGACACCCGGCCATCTGGTCATCGCTCGCTATATCGGCTGACGGATACTTGCACGATTGGCGAAGTATCTATTGCCTGAGACGTCGCAATCTGATAGTTAGTCGATCGGTAAAGTTTACCGCAACGATAGGAAAGGTTGCCGCATGTCGCTCGTGCTCTATGGGCATCCGCTCGCCTCCTTCTGCCACAAAGTGCTGATCGCGCTTTATGAAAACGCCACCCCCTTCGAAAATCGCATCGTCGATCTTTCCGATGAGACCTCACGCGCCGATCTTTTCCGTTTCTGGCCGATCGGCAAGATGCCGCTGCTCCGGGACGAGGCGCGCGACAGCACCATTCCCGAGACATCGATCATCATGGAATATCTCGAGCAATATTATCCCGGCCCCGTTCGCCTGCTGCCGCCGGAGATCGACCGGGCGCTCCAGGTCCGCCTCTGGGACCGCTTCTTCGACCATTATGTTCAGGCGCCGATGCAGACGCTCGTCAGCAATCGCCGGCGGCCCGAGGGAGCGGCTGACGAAATCGAGGTGGCCGCCGCCAAGGCGACGCTCGCCACCGCCTATGCGATGATCGAAAAGCAGCTCGCCGACAAGCAATGGATATCAGGCGACGCCCTCACCATGGCTGATTGCGCCGCAGCGCCTGCTCTCTTCTATGCCGAGACGCTGATCCCCTTCACTCAGCAACAGCCGAACCTTCGCGCCTATTATGATCGACTGCTAGCGCGCCCGTCCTTTGCAAGGGTTCTGGAAGAGGCCCGCCCCTACTTCAAGTTCTACCCCTACAAAGACAGGCTGCCGGTCCGCTTCCAGGATACGGCGGGATGATCGAAAGCCAGGCGGATCTCGACCGTATGTTCCATGCGCTTTCCGATCGCAGCCGCCGCGGCATGATCGATCGCCTCGGCCGCGGCCCGGCCTCCGTTACCGAACTGGCCGCACCGCTCGCGGTTGCCTTGCCGACGGTGATGAAACATCTGCAGGTGCTGGAGGAGAGCGGCCTCGTGCTCTCCGAAAAATCCGGCCGGGTGCGAACCTATCGCCTGCAGCAGGATGCGCTTGCCACCGTCGAACGCTGGGTGGAACAGCGAAAGGTCCGCTGGACCACCGCCTTCGACAGGCTGGATCAATTTCTCGCCGATGAAACAAAGGGCCTTCCCGAATGACGACACGATCCGCCGAACATGCCACCCTCGTCATCGAGCGCCATTTGAAAGCGCCGGTTGCCCGCGTCTTCCGCGCCTGGTCGGCGCCGGAGGCCAAGCGCCAATGGTTTGCCTGCCATGGTGACTGGGTGCCGCTCGACTACCGGCTCGATTTCCGCCCCGGCGGCACGGAAAGAAACCACGTCGCCGATACCGACGGCCTTCTGCACGCCTATGACGCCCATTACATCGATATCGTACCCGATACCCGCATCATCTATGCCTATGAAATGAAGCTCGGGGAAACCCGCATCTCCGCGTCGTTGACCACCGTCGTCTTCGACGCCGAACCCGGCGGAACCAGAATGGTCTTCACTGAGCAGGTGGTCTTCCTTGACGGCTACGCCGACAACGGTGCCCGCCTCCAGGGCACCGAAATCGGCCTCGACAATCTGGAACTCTTCCTCGAGCGCGAGGAAAGCCCGATTCATTGAAATCGCATGTCAGCGATCTTGCCAGGGGTCAAGCGTTGCTTGATTTCTTCCGCGAGCCGGCGGGGCGAGTTGAAGTGTTGAGTGTGACGGCACTCCGAATGAGCGCCTTCAACGCCTCCTCGTCGATCTCGTCGCCCTCATGAAAATCGATGGCGCGCCTGACGTTGCCGTCAAGGCTGGAATTGAAGAGGCCTGAGGGATCCGCCAGCGAGGCGCCTTTGGCGAAGGTCAGCTTCACCACGCTCTTATAGGTCTCGCCGGTGCAGATGATGCCGGCGCGCTCCCACACCGGAACGCCTCTCCACTTCCATTCCTCGACCACCGCGGGCTCGGCCTGCCGGATGAGCATGCGGACGCGGGCAAGCATCTCGCCCCGCCAATCGTGCAGTTCCTCGATCCTCGCATCGATCAGCTGAGAGGGAGAGGCTCCCTCGTTTCCTTCCCCGGAATCGCTCTTCTTCATGACTGCTGTCGCTTTCTTCATGGTTGTCGTTGCTGGACGCCGGCCTGGCATCCGCTCACATCCGTTCGCCGGGCAATTGGCTGGCCTGCTCCACCCAGGCGGCGAGCCGGGCTTCGTCAATTTGGTCGCTCTCGCGGATGTCGAGGTAGCGCACTTCCTTCTGCTTGGATTGGCCGGGCGGCAGAGGATGCAGCGACGTGCCGCGGAAGAAAGCCACCTTGACGTATTTCGTGAAGCAATGAACGCCGAGGAACCAGCCCTGCCCTTCAATGCCGTAAAGGGGCGAATTCCATTTGACGGCCTTGTATACGCCGGGCACCGTGCGCGTGATCAACACATCCAGGCGGTGCCCGACGTCGCTTTTCCAGCCCGGCATGGCGGCGATATAGGCTTGCACCGGAGCGTCGCCGTAACCCTTGGCGATTTGAGGGTTGCCGCCGGAGAGAAGCGTCGGCTCCCCGGTGGCCGGCTTGGCCGCTGCCTTCTTGGTGACCTTCGCTTCGGTCTTGGACGTCTTGCCGGCCATCGCCTTCACTCCTATCCGCCGTTGCGTCCCGCGCCGCGCCATCGGGTGGCATATGGCAGGACGAACAAGTAGAGACCGGTAAGCAGGAGCAAGGTGAGCGGCAACAGCGCCAAGAGGCCCACCCAGACGGACGATTTCTCCCGCACCATGGCGATGATATTGGCGATGACCGCCACCGTAAAGGCAATGGACAGCCATCGGTGGATCTGCCGAAACCAGTTGTTCCAGTTCAATTGGGACCTCCTCCTCGAAATGAGCCTTGACGATGGGCTGCTTGCCGGGCGGGCGCCTCTCACTCTGTCCGCGCGAGAACCTGCTCCAGCTTTTCGAAGAACTGCGGCCAGCCGCTCCTGGCGCCTCCATAGGCCTGCCGCTGATCCGGCCGGAAACCAGACTGTTCCATGCGCAGATGCGTGCCCGTGCCTGTCGGCGTGAGCGTCCAGGTGACGACGGTTTCGAGGCCATAGGCGCCCCAGCTATAAGCGAGCGTCTTGTTCGGCTCGACCTCCAGAACCCGGCAGTCGACCGAGCCCCAATCGGCATTGAAGTTGAAACGGTGGTCGACGACCGGTTTGAAGTCACTCTTCATCAGCCACTCCTGGATCAGGTGCGGCTGGGTGAGCGCGCGCCAGATCTTGTCCGTGGGAAAAGGCATCTCCCGTTCGATCACGACGGAACGTGTTTCGGTCGATATATAGGTCATTGATCCATCCTCTTCAGCAAATCTTCGAGCGCGTCGAAACGGCTTTGCCAGAAGCCCGCCATCTCACTTGTCCAGTCGACCAGTGGCGCCAGCGCACCGAGCTGGGCACTATAATGCGTCTGGCGACCTTCGTGGCGGTCGCGCACCAATCCGGCCTGCTTCAGGATTCCGAGATGTTTTGAAACGACTGGTTGCGAGACCCCTGCCCGCGCCGTCAGAGCTCCGACCGTCTTTTCTCCTTCACGGCACAGCCGCTCGAAAAGCGCCCTCCGGGTCGGGTCGGCGAGCGTTCTGAAGAGCATGTCCTGAGCGTTCGACATCTACGATCCATACCTCAATAGCTATGAGTCATACGTATAGCCATAGAGGTATGAGTGAGTCAAGTTGGCGCAAGACGACTTGAGGGAGCCATTATTGGTGAGTTACGCGCATGCAGCAGCATGCCTCGGCAGAGAACAGTGATTTCTCATACCCATGCGCCTATCAATTTCGCCATCGCTCATGCCTGCTCGCGTCGACACGCCTCGCTTATGCCGAGATCATGCAACTTCGCGAACAGCGCTGGGATCAATGACCGCCGCCGGTGCCGAGGATCGCGGCGAGCAGCCGGCCTTCGAGCTCGGCAAGGTCGGGGTTACCATGCCGGCGCGGATGCGGATAGGGAATGGGAAGATCGAGCGCGATCCGCCCCTCGTCGAGCACGATGACCCGATCGGCGAGATGCACCGCTTCGCTGACATCGTGGGTGACGAGCACAGTGGTGAAACCGAGTTCGCGCCACACGCGATTGATGAGTTCCTGCATGCTGATCCGCGTCAGCGCATCGAGCGCGCCGAGCGGCTCATCCAGCGCCAGCACACCCGGCCGGCTCACCAGCGCCCGTGCCAGCGCCACACGCTGCCGCTGACCGCCGGAGAGCCGCGCCGGCCATTCGCCGGTCTTCTCGCCAAGCTGGACTTCGGCAAGCACGGCCTCAGTCGCCTTCAGCGCCGCCCGTCGGTCGATGCCGTCACCGAGCCCGACCACGACATTGTCGGCGACGCTGAGCCAGGGCAGCAACCGCGGCTCCTGGAAAACGATGCGCGCATTCGGGCTCGCCTGTGCGCCCTCGGCATCCTCGAAATGCAATTCGCCGGCGCTCGGCTCGTCAAGGCCCATCAGGATGCGCAGCAGCGTGCTCTTGCCGCAGCCGCTCTTGCCGATCACGGCAACGAACTGGCCGGCCGGAATATGCAGGTTGATGCCGCGCAACACGCGGTTGGTCCCAAAACTCTTTTCAAGCCCCGTCAGGCTGATCGCCGCCGCCCCCGCGGGGGCGATGCGTTTCGCCGCAGATTCATAGGCCGGCTCGTCGCCGGCAGCGTGAAAACGCTCATGCGCAATCGATGTCATGGCGTCTCTCCTATTTCTGATAGACCGGGTTCCAGGCGAGCGTCCGCTTCTCCAGCGCCCGGGCGATGACATCGGCAAGCTTGCCGAGCACGGCATAGATGACAAGGGCGAGCACGACGACGTCAGTCATCATGAATTCGCGAGCATTGTTGGCCATGTGACCGATGCCGGACGATGCAGCGATCGATTCCGATACGATCAGCGTCAGCCACATGATGCCCAGCGCATATCTCAAGCCGACGAAGATCGACGGCAGCGCGCCTGGAAAGATCACCTTGCGGAACAGCGTCCAATTGCCCATGCCATAGACCTTGCCCATCTCGATCAGGTCGCGATCGACATTGCGCACTCCATGATAGGTGTTGAGATAAACCGGGAAAAGCACGCCGAGCGAGGTCAAAAAGAGCTTCGATTCCTCGCCGATCCCGAACCACAGGATGACGAGCGGGATCATCGCCAGGTGCGGAATGGTGCGCAGCATCTGCAGTGTTGTATCGGTCAGCTGTTCGGAAATGCGCGACACGCCATTGGCAATGCCGAGCAGGAAACCGATCGAGCCGCCGACGAGAAGGCCGGCAAAGGCGCGGCCGGCGCTCACCAGCACGTCGTTCGGCAACTGGCCGGAAACCGTCGTCGACCAGAAGGCGAGGCCGACATCGGCCGGCGACGGCATGATGCGCGACGAGATCCAGCCGACAGAGGAGGCAAGCTGCCAGAAGGCCACGATCACCACCGGCACTAGGTAAGGCGTCAGCTTCTCCAGGCCGGGCAACGGCAGGCGTAAACCCGCCTTCGCGGCCTTTTCGGAAGCGACAGACCGTACAAACGGAGTATCGAAAGTCGACATGCAATGTCCTCACGCTTTTCGGGAACAGGACGTCGCAAGCCGTAGACGGCTTGCGACGGTGTCGCGCTCTGCGTCTTCGTCGAACTCAGGAACCGGAGACGACTTTCAGATTGCCGCCATGGCTACCGCCGGCGAAAACCTGCTTGCGCCCGAACTCATTGTTGAAGCCCAGGCGCTGCTGCTCGCGGGTGATGCCGAGTTCGGGGAAAAGCAGCTCGGCGACGCGATAGGCCTCTTCGAGATGCGGATAGCCGGAACCGATCACCGTATCGATTCCGATCTCCTGATATTCGCGAAGGCGCGCGGCCACCGTCTTCGGTGACCCCACAAGCGCGGTGCCTGCACCAGCGCGCACCAGGCCGACGCCGGCCCAGAGGTTCGGCGAGACTTCGAGTTTATCGCGGCGCCCGCCATGAAGGGCGGCCATGCGTTTCTGGCCGACCGAGTCGGACTCGTGGACGAAGCGCTCCTGCGCCTCGCGAATCGTATCGTCGTCGAGATGGCGGATCAGCCGTTCGGCCGCCTCCCATGCCTCCTCATCGGTTTCGCGCACGATGAAGTGCAGGCGGATGCCGAAGCTCACCTCGCGACCGCGCTCGCCGGCGGCCTTGCGCACCTTGGCGACCTTTTCGGCTACCTGTGCCGGCGGCTCGCCCCAGGTCAGGTATTTGTCGACACGGCCGACGGAGAAATCGATGCCGGCGTCCGACGAGCCGCCGAAATAAAGCGGCGGGCGCGGGTTCTGCACCGAAGGAAAGCCGAGGCGCGCATTGGTCGCCTTGATGTATTTGCCGTCGAAGCTTGCCGTTCCCTTTTCCAGCAATTCCTCGAAGACGGTGAAGAACTCCTCGGCATGGGCATAGCGCTCGTCATGCTCGAGATGGATGCCGTCGCCGGCAAGCTCCGCCGGGCTGCCGCCGACGACGATGTTGAGCAGCAGCCGGCCGTTGGAGATGCGGTCGAGCGTCGTCGCAAGACGCGCATAGTAGGCAGGAGACGCCGTGCCGGGGCGGATCGCCACCAGGAACTGCAGCTTCTCGGTCTTGGCGGCAAGAGCTGCCGCCGTCACGAAGGATTCTTCGCAGGCAACCCCAGTCGGCAGCAGCACGCCGGAATAGCCGAGCCGGTCGACGGCCTGGGCGATCTGCGTGAGATAACCGATCTCGGGCGCGCGGTTGAGCTCGGAGGAGCCGAGATAGGTGCCGTCGCCTGAGGTCGGGATGAACCAGAGGAAATTGATGGGATTTGAGGTGGTGGTCATGGAAGACGGTCCTTTGCTGCGAATTCGAAAATCAACACGCGGTCGAGATGGCCCCCGGGCAAGCGCAAACCGTCTGCCTACGCAGCGCCGCCGCACGGATGCTTGGGAGGATCGCGGTGGCGGCGCAGGTCGTGAGAAGGCCGGGTGACTGACTGTGCGTGAGCATCTGAATATTCCTGTCGATCGGCTGGCTACCTTCCCGGCACCCACCCACCGATCGCCAGAATAGTGGCATAGACCACCAATTAGATCGACAATATCAATTTGCTATTGTAATCCGTTTTGGAGAATATTTTTCCGGATCGGCGACATGGAGGCCCACTCCATGTCGCCGCGCGAAAAACTTGGCCCCCGGCGAAAAATCAGCTCGCCTTGGGACGCCAGACGATATCACCGGTCGTAAGCTTCTTCGGCAGGATGCCGAGCCCGTAGAACTCATCGGCGAGCGACTGCTGATAGGCGGCAGCGGCATCGGTGATGGTCGAGACGCTGCCGAGGTCGGCGCCCTTGCGCGTCAATGTCACGCGCGTCACCTCAACCGGCACGCCGGTGATCTCGGAAAGCTCCTTCACCGTCGCGTCGAGATTGCTTTGTGCCGACTTGCCGACCTTGGCAAGCTCGTCGATCACGTCGACGATCACCTGCCCGTTGGCGTCGGTGAAATCACGGTTGGCGAGGAAGAAACTGTAGGAGTCGACGATGCCTTCGGCGGTCGTCAGGATACGCGTCTCCGGATCGGCTTCGGCAATCGCCAGATAAGGATCCCAGATCGACCAGGCATCGATGCTACCATTCTTGAAGGCGGCGGCGGCATCCGGCGGCGAAAGGTCGAGCTGCTCGACATCTTCGGGCTTCAGGCCCGCCTTACGCAAAACCTTGACGGTTACGTTATGGGCGCTAGAGCCGCGCTTGAAGGCGACCTTCTTACCCTTGAGGTCCTCAAGCGTCTTGATCGGCGAATCCTTGCGCACGACGATGGCCGAGGCTGCCGGGCTACCCTTGTAGAGACCGACATAATAGAGCTGCCCGCCGGCCGCTTGGGCAAAGAGCGGCGGCACATCGCCGGTCGCGCCGAAATCGAGGGCGCCGGCGCCCAGTGCTTCGAGCAGCGGCGGGCCGGAGGTGAATTCCGACCAGCCGACGGTAATGCCGCGATCGGCAAGCCGCTTCTCAAGTGCGCTGCGACGCTTGGCGAGCGCCAACACGCCGTTCTTCTGCCAGCCGATACGGAACTCGCTGGCGGCAGCGCGTGCCGGCCTGACAGCTGGCAGAATTGCCGTGGCCGCGGCTGCTGCGAAAAGCCCGAGAGTTTGTCGACGTGAAATCATGACTTTCCCCTTTTTGATGGCGCCGAGCCTGTTTTCGGCTGGTCGACCTTTCAGCGATGAGTGTCATGATGATGAAATCTATAATTTATATCGACAATTTTATTTGCAAGATTCGGCCATTGCTGAAATTTTGCGGCCCGGATATCGCGGTTAAGCGGATTTTTTTCGCGCGTCCGCTTTGCCGGCTGCTATTCCACCCCGTCCCAGCCTTCGGCGGCCAGACGCTCACGGATGAAGGTTGGGCCGCCGGCAAGGCGCTTGGCAAGCAGGCTTGCGGGATCGACCATGCGCCAATAGGGCGTGAGCGTCGAAACCGGTTCGTCCTTTTCCAGCGCACCGAAGGACAGTTCGGCGATCGCACGCAAATGCCGCTGCACGGTCACCGGGCAACAGGCATCCGCCCCGTATTGGACAGCGAGACGGCGGCGGAGGACGCCGATGTCGGTAAGCACACCTTCCGGCGCTGATCGAATCTGCTCTACGACCATCTGCTGCGATGGAATGAGCATCGCCTGCGTTCCGCTGCGGCCTTTGCGCCGCGGCTTGATCGTCGGAATTTCGCTCATGTCACCCTCGGAACATAATGCCTTCTTCCCAATCTAGGGCTCGGCCGAACGGTGGCCAGCCTCCTATGCACCAATCGGAAACAAGTCCTTCTTCACGGGCTTTTCTGCTCCCACCGTTTCGGTTAATCCTCAAGCCTGCACTTGAGGAAAAGGATAGGACATATGGCTAAAGTCGCGTTCATCGGTCTCGGCGTCATGGGGTTTCCCATGGCAGGCCATCTGAAGACGAAGGGCGGCCACGATGTTACCGTCTACAATCGCACTGCCGAAAAAGCCGCCGCCTGGGCCGAGAAATTCTCCGGAAAATCCGCCCCTACCCCGGCAGAAGCTGCCACTGGGGCCGATTTCGTCTTCGTTTGCGTCGGCAATGACGAAGATCTCCGATCGGTGACATCGGGCGAGAACGGCGCCTTGCACGGTATGAAGCCAGGCTCGGTGCTGATCGACAACACCACCGCCAGCGCCGAGGTCGCCCGCGAACTTTATGCGGCGGCAAAGGAACGAGGCGTCGATTTCATCGATGCTCCCGTCTCCGGCGGCCAGGCCGGCGCTGAAAACGGCGTCCTGACCGTCATGTGCGGCGGCGACGAAGCCGTCTTCGAACGCGCCAGGCCTGTGATCGACGCCTATGCCCGCATGGTCGGTCTGATGGGGCCGGCAGGCTCGGGCCAGCTGACCAAGATGGTCAACCAGATCTGCATCGCCGGCCTCGTCCAGGGGCTTGCCGAAGCGCTGCATTTCGGCAAGCGCGCCGGCCTCGATATCGAAAAGGTCGTCGAGGTGATCTCCAAGGGCGCAGCCGGCTCCTGGCAGATGGAAAACCGCCACAAGACCATGAACGCCGGCAAATATGATTTCGGCTTTGCGGTCGACTGGATGCGCAAGGATCTCGGCATCGTGCTCACCGAAGCTCGCCGCAACGGCGCCAAGCTGCCTGTCACCGCCGTCGTCGACCAGTTTTATGGCGACGTTCAGGCGATGGGCGGCAATCGCTGGGACACATCCTCGCTGCTCGCCCGCCTCGAGAAATGATCGGCCCCTCCTCCGATGCGGCCGGATTGATCGCGCATCTCGAAACGCTGCGCTCGGAGGAGAATGTCGCCGCCATGGCGCGCTTTGGTATCGTCACCGGCCGCGCCCTTGGTATCTCCAATCCCGATATCAGGGCGGTCGCCAGACTGGCGAAGAAGGATCACGTCAGGGCGATGCAGCTCTGGCGAAGCGATATCCGCGAAGCCCGCCTGCTCGCCCTCTACACCGCCGAGCCGAAACGCTTGACGATGGAAGAGGCTCGAAATTGGGCCAATGATTTCGACTCATGGGAAATCGTCGATTGCGCCGCCGATCTCTTCGTCGAGGCTCGGCTGGATGACCTCGTCCGGGACTTCGCAGACGACGAGCGCGAATTCGTCCGACGCACCGCCTTCGCCATGATATCAGGTGCCGCCGTCCATCGAAAGAAGGAGCCCGATGCGGCCATCCTTGCCTGGTTGCCGCTGATCGAGGTCCATTCCGGCGATCCACGAAACTTCGTGCGCAAGGCGGTGAATTGGGCGCTGCGCAGCATCGGCAAGCGTAATCTCGCCTGCCATGCGCCGGCGTTGGCGCTCGCAACGACCCTGGCGGAGAGCTCTGATAAGACCGCCCGCTGGATCGGCAAGGATGCCGTCAGGGAATTGGCCGGCGAAAAGCTGCTGGCGCGGCTGAAATAAGGCAGAGGCCGGCTCCAAGGTGCCGCGCCTCTTCGTCAATGCTGCCTGGATTTCTCGACCAGGAAATCGATCAGCACGCGGACTGCCGGCGGCATGCCCTTGGCGGTCGTGAAGACGATGTAGAACTGGCTCTCCTCCGACTGCCATTCCGGCAGCACCCGCACCAGTTTGCCCGCCCGGAGATCGGCCTCGCAGGCACTCTCGAGCAAAAGCCCGAAGCCGAGGCCGGCACGGGCCGCGTCGAGGATGGCTGTCATGCTGCGGCAGGTAAGCCGCGGCTGATGCCGAATCACTCGTTTGACGTCATTTGGACCGATCAATTCCCAGGTATGGAACGACACCCATGACGTCATCGCCAACGTCGGCAGATCGGCGAGATCATCCACACCATTCAAGCTACCGGTACGCTCGACGAGCGCGGGACTTGCCACCAGGATACGCCTGATACGGTCGAGCTTGCGCATCGTCAGGCTCGTCTGCGTCTCCGGCTCGTTGGTCGCCCTCACCTCAAGGTCGATCCGTTCGTTGATGAGGTCGGCGCGCCGGTCGGAGCCGATGATCTGCAGCTTGATCTTCGGATAACGTTCCAGGAATTCGGGCAGGATCCCCCCGACCGAAATGTCGACGAGACCGAGCGGACAGGCCATCCGCACCACACCTTGCGGGTCGGACTGAGCCTCGCTGACGAGCGATTTGGCGCGATCGGCCTCCTGCAGGATGGTCTGGCATCTTTCGTAGAAAGCTTGGCCGATCTCTGTCACCCGGAAGTGACGGGTCGAGCGTTCTATAAGCCTTGCGCCAAGACCGTCCTCAAGCCGGCTGACCCGCCTGCTCAGTTTCGAACGCGGTATCTTGAGATCGCGACTTGCAGAAGCAAAACCGCCGCTGGAGACGACAGCGGCGAAATAATAATAATCGTTGAGATCATCCATAAGCACAAGCTATCCGAGAGTAGGAATGAAGGCCAGCCCCTGCAAAGGTTGTACCCTCTCTCCAAAAAAGCTGTGATCACATTGTCGGCATTGGACTTTCTTTTCACGACATGTTGCGGCAAAGCCAACCAACGCCGAGCAGGACAGCAATCGACAGCCGTCTGTGCGGTATTTCTATCGGCTGAACCAGCTCATTTCAAAAATTGGAAAAACGGGGGCCTCGGGAAACAAGGCTGGCAGGATGCCGACCTGCGATACGCAACGCGCCGGTTCGGCTCACCTGAAAGGCCATCGTGATCGACGGCGTTGAAGACTGCACGCCAAAAACAATGCAAGGACGGTCCGGCAGGGAAGACCGGACACGTCCCCGTAGCTGATCGGAGGTCACTCGGATCAGAAACTGATTTAAGTGCTCCCGGTCCGAAGACCGGGAGCATCCACCAAGTGGATTAGAACGAACGCTGCAGACGGAAGTAGCCCGTCGTGGAGTCGTCGCCATCATCCGGATCGAGGTACTGAACCGAAGCCTTGGCGTAGAAGTTGTCGACGATCTGGTAATCAACCGTCAGACCGACCTTCCATGCATCGCCGAGACCGTCGAAGTCATCCGGAACAACCTTGGAACCGCCAAAGTAGTTGCCGTAGTACTGAACGGCCGGGGTGATCTTGAGCTTGTCGGTTGCCTTGATTGCGTATTCGGCAGCAACAGCCCATTCAGCCGTCGAGTAGTAGGAGTTCGGGCCGGTGGAGTATACGCCGGCGAGGCCGAGCGTGCCGGGACCGATGTCAACCGTACCCATTGCACGGACAGCACCGTCTTCATTGTCGACGTCGTAGCCGGCAGTGATCTGGTAGCTGAACGCACCGGCAGTGCCGCCGAGACCAACAGCAACGCCAACGTTGTTGGCTTCTTCACCAACCTTGTAAACGCCATCTTCCAGTTCGTCGACGCTGATGCCGGCGTAGAAGGTGCCGCTTTCATACTGATAGCGGATGGAGTTGTGGAGCGTTACAACCGAACCGATGTCGTCGGTTTCGCCGGAGAGACCATCGTCCCACCAGCTGTAGAAGAGACCGGCGCGGAAGCCCGCGACGTCGAGGTAAGCGGAGTCGAGAATAGCTTCCTGATCGGTGGCGTTGTCAGCATTGAACTGCATGACGATGACGCCGGTCAGCGGACCATACTCGGTGTCGCTCTTGGCCGTGAACTGAACCTGACCGCGGGTGACGGCATCCCAGTCCGAATCGCCGCCGACATCTTCGCCAACGTTGACCTGGAAACGGATGTAGCCTTCGATCTTGAGGCAGGTTTCGGTGCCCGGGATGTAGAAGTAGCCGGTGCCGTAAGCGTCGCAGACGCGAACATATTCAACCGGTTCCGGCTCAGCAGCAACAATAGCGTCAGCTGCAAGAACCGGCGTCGATGCAGCAAATGCTGCTGCTGATGCAAGCAAAACCATTCTGATGTTCATTTACCAATCCATTCCTTTGTCGATCGGGGCTGGCTTCCAATCGGGTAGTCGATTTGAAGCCGGCCCAGTTTGAACAGCCATCTCGGCGTGCGGATCGATCGAACCGCCAAACCGTCATCACATACAAGGCTTGATCAAGCAATTCTCGATACACGCCAGATGGGTTCCGTTGAGCAACTTTCCCTGAGGACGTGATTTTTATACAACAATTTCAATTAACTAGGAAGAAAACACACCAAACGGCTCCGCGACGGAAATCCTCCATCGCAAGCCGCAAACGCTACGCCCCATTTGTCAAATTCTCCACCGTTCGACCCCCGTCGAACACACTGGTGAAGCGCATAAACTCTACCGCCGGCCAATGAACACATACAAGGCAGCGGCTTAGAACATGGTGTTCTGAATTCGATACCAATGCGACGAAATAATGACATAACGCCCACTGATGAGATGGATAATAACTCCGCAATCCTTACCAGGCTATATATATTTTGCGGATTCCAGCACGATTTGGGCGTTTTTTGCTATTTTTGGGGGTTTTGTGCAGTCCGAAGCCACATTGTCTTACTCTTAGCTCTTACCGAGCGAGTATACTTAAATGTGGCGGGGCCTGCCTCAAGCAGGCCGCAATCGGCGTGCGATCGAGCATGTCGCGTGCGGTCTCGGACCGCACGACTCGCTTTGTTGCAACTTATCGCTTTCCCACGCGATCGGCGATCGCGCCGGGAGACTCAATCCTCGTTGGACTTGGCATTCTCGAGAATCATGTAGTCGAGCGGCAGTTGCGTCGAATACTTGATCTGCTCCATCGCGAAGGCCGATGAGACGTCGCGAATCTCGATCTTGGCGATCATCCGCTTATAAAAGGCGTCATAGGCGGCGATATCGGGCACGACGACTCGCAGGAGATAGTCGACATCGCCGCTCATCCGGTAGAATTCGACCACTTCGGGGAATTCGGCGACCACCTCGGAAAAGCGCCGCAACCATTCGATCGAATGGGTGGCAGTGCGAATCGACACGAAGACGGTGACCTTGGTGTTGACCTTCTCCGGATCGAGGATGGCGACTCGGCGCTTGATGACGCCGTCTTCTTCCATCTTCTGGATGCGCCGCCAGCATGGCGTCGTCGAGAGCCCCACTTTCTTGGCGAGATCGGCAACGGCAAGAGTCGAATCTTCTTGCAGAAGACGCAGTATTTTTCGGTCGAGGCGGTCCATGCGCACAACAGTCCTTTCGAATTATTTTCTTTGTATAACTCGATTCCGCGCGACGAAAAGAATTTTGTTTCAGGAAAGCAGCTTTTTCGTCCGATCCTGCAAGACCGGGAGCAATTCTTTCTCGAACCAGGGATTGCGCTTCAGCCACCCGCTGTTACGCCAGCTCGGATGCGGCAGCGGCAGCACCGTCGGCGATCGGCCGGACAGAAGACCGTCACGCCACGCCCGCACCGTCTCGGTCATATTGCCCCGCTTTCCACCGGTCATATGCCAGGCCTGCGCATATTGGCCGATGACCAGCACCAGTTCGATCTGCGGCATGGCCGAGATCACTCTTTGCCGCCAGAACGGCGCGCATTCGCGCCGCGGCGGCAGATCGGCACCCTTATCGTCGTAGCCAGGAAAACAGAAGCCCATACCAACGATGGCGAATCGGTCGCAGTCGTAGAAGCTTGCCCTGTCAACGCCGAGCCATGACCGCAGCCGGTCGCCGGAAGCATCGTCGAACGGCAGGCCGCTCTCATGCACCCGAAGTCCCGGCGCCTGTCCGGCGATCAGGATGCGCGCGCTCGACGAAATCACCGCCACCGGCCGCGGCTCGTGCGGCAGCCGGTATTCGGGCCCCTTCGCCGGCGTGTCACGACAGATTCGGCAGGACGCGATCTCCCGCCGCAACGTCTCCAGCGTGGCTTCATCGTTCATGGCTTCACTCCCATCCGGAAATCTGCCCGATGAAGCGCAGGACGCCGTCGAAACCGGAACTGTGGCGCGCATGGTCGCGCACATCGCGCGGCCGCTCGAAGGTCCCGGCCCAGAGGCCCGCCTTCCGAGCCTTCGCCTCGGCCTCTTCTTTAGCATAACCGCCATAGGAGATGGCCATGCCCCGCCGCACCATGGCGGCATTGATGTCACCGTCCGCTTCGCTCCGGCAGACGACGAGCAGCCTGTCGTAGCGGTCGCGCCGGCTGCCCTGGCACAGCGTTCCGGATGCCAGCATCATGTCCTGCAGCGCCTCGCGCGCCGACCGGCCGCAGGCCCAAGCCTTCCCTGCCCGCTGGCAGCTCTGATTGAGTTCCGGCGCATCGATGCCTTCGAGGCGCAAACGTTCGGCTCCCAATGTCAGACTGTCACCGTCGGCCGCGTGGAAAGCACCCATATGCTCGATCTTTGCTGCGTCGTTGAGCTTGGCGGCGATCAGCGCCACGAGCACCAGCAGGGCAAAAGCGGTCACGCCGTCGCGAATCAGGCGCAGACCCCGTGTCACGCTTTTGCCTCCTTAAAAAACAAATCCTTGGCAAAGATGGCAAACATCTTCTTAAGAATTGCCGGTTAAGCTCTTATCCACCCTGGGATGAAGTTTCAACGTGCACATGAGTACCGGCGTAAGCACATCGACCGACAAGATCATCGTCGACAGGTCGCGCAGCCACCGCAACAAGGCCGTTTCCAAGGCCGTGCGGCAAACGCGCGAACGTCTTCAGTCCGGTCATGCGTCCAATTCCTCCTTCGACCGTGACGTGCTCAAGATGTATGTGACGTCGATGCTGCAGGGCGCGACGATCATGCCGCTGTTTGTTGTCATCATCACCGCGCTTGGCGTCTATTTCACCCAGAACACCCAATTGCTCTTCTGGGCGCTGCTGACGCTCACCTGTCACACCGGCAATATCCTGCTCGCACGGCGCGCGCGCCGGCAGGAAATCACCCCCGAGAGCGCCCGCAAATGGCGCCGCATGCTGCTGCTCGGCCAGTTCCTTCTCGGCTGCTGCTGGGCCGTCTTCGCCCTGCAGGGCTGCGACACTTGCGAGCCGTCGAGCTTCATTCTTTATAAGGGCGCCACGCTGCTGATCGCGCTCTCCGTCACGGCGATGTCGAACTTCATGCTGACGCCTGCCGTGCTCGCCGCCTTCTCGCCGGCGGTCCTGGCGCTCGCCGCCAAGAGCGGCCTGTCGCGCGACTTCCTCGAAATCAGCCTGACGGGGCTCTTCACCACCACTCTCGTCTTCTTCAACTATATCAGCGACCGGCTCTTCAAGTCGAACCTCAGGATCCTCTCCTACCAGTCTGAAAAGGACGACCTGATCGCCGAGCTCGAGGTGGCGAAATCGATGTCGGACGAGGCTCGCCGCCGCGCCGAAGAGGCGAACCTCGCCAAGTCCCGCTTCCTTGCCTCCATGTCGCACGAGCTGAGGACCCCACTCAACGCCATCCTCGGATTCTCAGAGGTGATGTCGGCCGAAGTCATGGGACCGCTCGCCAATCCGACCTACAAGGAATATGCCGGCGATATCCACCGCTCCGGCCAGCATCTGCTCGATCTGATCAACGAGATTCTCGACCTGTCGCGCATCGAAGCCGGCAAATACGAGCTGAGCGAGGAGGCGATCTCGCTTCTCGATATCACCGAAGATTGCATCGGCATGGTCCAGCTGCGCGCCCGCGGCAAGAATATTGCCATTTCGGACCAGTTCGAGCGGCAGCTGCCGGCCATCTGGGCGGATGAAAAATCGATGCGCCAGGTGGTGCTCAACCTTCTCTCCAATGCCGTCAAATTCACGCCGCAGGGTGGCGAGATCCATGTCAAGGTCGGCTGGACGGCCGGCGGCGGTCAGTACATCTCGATCAAGGACAACGGCCCCGGCATTCCGGAAGAAGAGATCCCCGTCGTCCTGTCGGCCTTCGGCCAGGGCTCGATTGCCATCAAGAGCGCCGAACAGGGTACCGGTCTCGGCCTGCCGATCGTCCAGGCGATCCTTGCCAAGCATGACGGACAGTTCCTGCTGAAATCGAAGCTGCGCGAGGGCACCGAGGTCATCGCCATCCTGCCCGCCAAACGCGTGCTTCAGAGCCTGCCAGCCGTCGAGGAGGCCCAGGCCGTCGCGCGCAAGCGCAAGAGTTTTGCCTGAATCAGCTAAAGAATAGGTGCTTGCCGAGAACGAAGCCGAGATAGAGGCAGCAGGCGGCGATCATGCAGCTTACCGCGAAAGAGCCGAGATCCTTGGCATGTTTGCCGACGATGGAAATCTCCGGCGAAATCCGGTCGATCACCTCTTCGACGGCGGTATTCATCGCCTCCATCGAAAAGAGTGCGAGAAACAGAAGCACCGCGACGACGATCTCGCCGACACTTGCACCAACGAGCGCCAGCGCTGTGATCGAAACGACGAAGAAACCAAGCTCCTGGCGGAAGGCCGCCTCTTTCAGCACCCGCAGGAAGCCCGCCCAGGAGTAGCTGGCCGCGGCGAAAAAATGCCGAAATCCGGTCTCTTTCGTCACCGCAGGCTTCGTCAAGACACCCTCTCCTCTTGCCGTTGCGTCACAGACCCGGGAAAGCTTGCCGTCTCCCCTTCGATGAGCGAATACGCAAATACCGAATCCCCTTGGGCGGCGCAAGCAAAGGCGGGCGGATCGGCCGCGCCGACCGCGGGATCGGCGGCACCGGCCGCGGCCTCAATGCTTGTTGGTCACACCCGCCTGGGCGAAGGTCGCCATGCCGGAATGGCAGGCGGCGGCCGCCTTGACGATACCGGCGGCGAGCGCCGCACCGGTGCCTTCGCCGAGCCGCATGCCAAGCGCCAGAAGCGGCGTTTTGCCGAGCATCTCAATTGCGCGCAGATGTCCTGGCTCGCCGGAGACATGGCCGATCAGGCAATGATCGAGTGCGGACGGATTGGCGGCCTTCAGGATCGCTGCCGCCGCGGTTGCGACATAACCGTCGATCAGCACGGGAATGCGCTCCATGCGGGCGGCAAGAATGGCGCCGGCCATCGCCGCGATCTCGCGGCCGCCGAGCCGGCGCATGATCTCCAGCGGATCATCGAGATGGTCGCTATGCAACGCCACCGCCTTTTCCACCGCCGCGATCTTGCGCTCCAGCATCTCGCCTTCCGAACCGGTGCCGGGTCCCACCCAGTCGCGTGCCGAACCGCCGTAAAGCGCATAATTGATCGCCGCCGCAATCGTCGTATTGCCGATCCCCATCTCGCCGATGCAGAGCAGGTCGGTGCCGCCGGCGATCGCCTCCATGCCGAAGGCCATGGTCGCGGCGCAATCGCGCTCGGAAAGTGCGGCCTCTTCGGTGATGTCTCCGGTGGGATAATCGAGCGCCAGATCGAAGACTTTCAGCCCGAGATCATAGGCAACGCAGATCTGGTTGATCGCAGCCCCCCCGGCGGCAAAATTCTCGACCATCTGCTGCGTCACCGCGGGCGGAAAGGGCGTGATGCCCTGTCTGGTGACGCCGTGATTGCCGGCAAAGATCGCCACCAGCGGCCGGTTGACGGCAGGTGTGCGGCCCGTCCAGGCGGCAAGCCAGAAGGCGATCTCCTCAAGCCGTCCAAGCGCGCCCGGCGGCTTGGTCAGTTGCGCGTCGCGTTCGCGCGCCGCCACCAGCGCGCGGGCATCCGGGCCTGGCAGGTCACGAAGCAGGGTACGGAAATCGTCGAACGGCAGGCCTGAAACGCTCATCTGTGCGGTTTTCCTATGAATCCGGTATTCTTGTCTTTTCCACGCAAATCAGCTTCCTTGCGGGTGGCAACTCTCTTAAAGCGGGCGGACGAGGCGAACAACTCCAAAAGCGCCGCCGCGACCATAAGCCGAAACCTCCGGCAGAACGAAGCAGAATGAAGATCAAGGACCATGCGGTCGACACCGCCCGCGCCGTCGCCTTCCTCAGCCGCATTCCGATGCCGCAATCGCTGTTCAAAGGCTATGACGGCAGGCTCGGCCGGCTGGTGCGCGCCTTTCCCTTCGCCGGCCTGGTCATCGGCTTCGCCCCCGGGCTCGCCCTCCTCCTGCTTTTGGCGCTCAGGGCCGACCCGCTGATGGCAGCTCTGATCGCGCTTTCCGTCCAGGCTCTCGTCACCGGTGCGCTGCACGAGGACGGCCTGGCCGATACGGCCGATGGCATCGGCGGCGGCAAGAGCCGCGAGCAGAGCCTCCTCATCATGAAGGACAGCCGGATCGGCACCTATGGCGCGATAGCATTGATCCTGTCTTTCGCGATCCGCGCAGCCGCGCTTGCCGCCATCGCCCGACATTCCTCGCCGCTCGCTGCCGCCCTTGCCATTCTCGCCGTCGCGGCACTGAGCCGCGGCGCCATCACCTGGCACTGGCAGCGGCTGGCACCGGCAAAGGCCGATGGCGTGGCTGCCTCGACCGGCCAGCCGGACGAGGCGGCGATGCAGTTTGCGCTCGCCGCGGCCGGCCTCGTCGCAGCGCTTCTGATCTGGCCTGCCTTCGGCCTGAGGCCGCTGGTCGCAAGCCTGCTCGCCACCGGGATCGCAGGGCTTTCCTTCACCGTTTTCATCCGCCGCAAGCTTGCCGGCCACACCGGCGATACGCTCGGCGCAACCCAGCAAATTTGCGAGATCGCCACCCTTTGCGCTCTTGCCACCGCTCTTTGAAACTCCGATATATCGCTCATGCAAACACCCTGCATTCAAGTCTGCTCCATGGAGCCCTCCGCCGGATTTTGCGCCGGCTGCGGCCGGACTCTTCAGGAGATTGGCAGCTGGATGACCTACTCCGACGCCGAGCGAAGACGGATCATGGCGCTGCTGCCGGCAAGGCTTGCAGGCATCGCCGCGGTGCCGAACCATATGGAAACAAGCCTCGCCAGTCGGTCGGAGCGGCCTTTATGATCCGTTTGACCGTCTTCCTCGTCGTGATCGGCATCGGCCTTGCCGTGTTGATCGTCAACAATGACAGCGGCCATATCCTCGGCCTGCAGAGCGACGACTTCGGCCGCGTCGTCTATCTGTTGCCGATCGCGCTGATGCTGTCGGCCGGCATCTGGGCCAGCCGGCGCAGTGTCGGCGAAACGATGCGCCAGATGATGATCTGGCTGGTCATCATCCTGGCGCTCGCGACCGTCTATCTCTATCGCCAGGAGGCGCTCGGCGTCGGCAACAGGCTGCTCGCCGGCCTCGTTCCCGGCCACGCCGTCGTCGTCACGACAAGCGAGGGCGGCCAGGAGATCATCCTGCACAAGCTGCTGAACGGCCATTTCGAAGCCGATGTCGCTGTCAACGGCCAGACGATCCAGATGCTCGTCGACACCGGCGCCAGCATGGTGGCGCTGTCGCGCGAAGATGCCGAGCGGATCGGCATCGATCTCTCCGGCCTCACCTATTCCATGACCGTCATGACCGCCAACGGCCGCGGCCGCGCAGCACCCGTCACGCTCGACCAGGTGGCGATCGGCCCGATCGTCCGCAACAATGTCGCAGCCAGCGTCGCCGAGGACGGCCGGCTCGACCAGAGCCTGCTCGGCATGAGCTTCCTGGAAACGCTGGGTTCCCTGCAGATGCAGACCGATGAACTGCGCATGCGCGATTGAACCCGGCGCCGAGGCGCTCACGATCCGTTGTCAGCCGTTCGCCGATCGACGAGTGCCGCGAAAAGCGCTGCCGACAATGCGAGCGAAGCCGATATCATCAACAGGCCGAATAGCGTGTGAACCGCGCCCGGCCCACCGAGAAACAGCCCGGCGACCGAGGCGATGAGTGCTCCGCCGCCAATCGACATCGCGGCAGCAAGGCCCGCGGCGGTGCCTGCGAGATTGCCGCGCACGGACATCACACCCAGATTGGCGGCGGGAAAGGTCAATCCGTTGCCGATGCCGATGAATATGCAGGGTCCGAAGAACGCAAGCACGTGGGTGGCGCCCGACATCGAGAAGATAAGCCCAAACAATAGACCCATACACGTCACCAGGCGCGCAATGACAAGGGTCGTGCCCGGCGAGTTCCTGGTGAAGCGGCCGGCGAGATAGCTGCCCAGAATGAACCCCGCAGGGATCATTCCCATGTAGAAGCCGAGCTTTGCGCTTGATCCGCCGAGCGACTCGCCAACGGCCGACGATGCTCCTCCCAGGAAAATATAGAGAGTGCCCGTCGAACAGGCCATGCACAGCGCATAGGCCCAGAACCGTGCCGAACCCAGAAGCTGCCCATAGGAGGCGAGATGGTTGCCTCTCGATCTCGATTTGTGTTCGGCGGTCTCCTTGAGCTCGCGCATGGAGATCGCGAGGATGGCGGCCCCGAGCAGCGCAAGGGCGACGAAAATCGACCGCCATCCGAACAACTCGTCCAAAGCTCCGCCGAAGGTGGGACCCAGCATGGGAGCAATTGCCCATCCCATGGCGGCGTAACCAATTCTGTTGGCGGCCTGACCTTCGCCCGCCGTCTCCTTGATGACGACGAGGGCGACACAAAAACATGCGGCGATGGACGCTTGCATGGCGCGAAACAGAAGGAAGATGCCGATATTTGGAGCAAGGGCGCAACCGACGGAGGCGACGATGAAAATGGCGACGGCGATCAGTGCGACCGGTCTGCGCCCATATCGATCCGACATTGCGCCTGCGACGATCTCTGTCAGCGCGTTGACGATCGCATAGCCCGCAACCGACAGATTGACGAGCGCGAAATCGGCTTGGAACGTGGCTGCGATGTTCGGCAGCGCCGGCAGATATATGTTCACCGGCAATACCGAAAGCGCCGTGAGCAGGAGGAGGATCGTGCGCCGGGGCGCCGCCGCGGTCGATGTCGCAACCGTCGTGTCGGTCATGCGGCTGCTGGAGTTCTGAACAGCATTGTCGCGAGTCATGGTCTTGCCCGTCTTGTCAGCGAGATGTCGTGGGAAATCTGACGAGGCGCAGCCAAATTCAGGGCATAAAAAAAGCCCCGTCAGGAGCTCGATTCCGCGCATGGGGCTGTTTGCCGGATGGTTACACCATCCTGCCCATGCGCTCTATCACTACGACAAGAACCATTGCGATCTTCATGGCCGCTACAGCTAGAGAGAAATTCGCACTCCGTCAATGTGCCGCTTTTTGACGGGCGGAGCGGCTTTACGGCAGCGTTCGGATCTGTCAGCTTCAAGCGCAACAACAAGACCACAAAGAGCAAAAAGAAACTTCCTCTGCATAGTTCCTGAAATCGGAATCGATTTCAGGAACTATGCAGCAATTCAAAGTGCTACAGCGTCCTTTGCGCGTCTGAAAGACGCGCGGCGCTGTAGTCTGGTGGCACCGCATGTTCGACCGGCCTTCGCCTTGGGCGAGGCCTTAATCCATGGGTGCGACAGGAGTTTCGCGATGAATTCACTTTGGCCGATCGTCATCGGCGGGGTTCTGCCGGCTTTCTTCTGGGGCATCACTGCCATCTTCCAGAAACAGAGCGCCACATCAGCCACCGGCTCCGCCGTCTATCTGATCGCCTTTGGCGCTGTCTGCGCACTCGCCGGTCTGCTCGCCGCGCTGATCTGGCGCCCTGCCCCCTGGACTGCCGAGGGTCTCGGTTTTGCCGCCATCGCGGGCGCCTGCTTTGCCGTCGGCACCGGCCTCATCAGCTTTGCGCTTTTTGCTTATGGCGTCCCGGTTTCGAAACTCGCTCCGATCTGGAGCTGCAACGTGCTGGTGACGCTGGCAATCGGCGCCGTCATTCTCGGTGAAGCCTCCGAGGTCAACATAATGAGGCTCGCCGCCGGTACCGTCCTGATCATCTCAGGCGCTCTGCTCGTCAGCAGCGCCTGAGATGAAGCGGGCGCAACACGCAGCAGGAAAGACAAGCCTTCGTCGCCAAATGCACCTGCATTGCAGCACGTTCTGCTTTGTTGATATCCTGCGTCAAGGCGCCTCCACGCGTCGTACGGAGCCAACATGAACCTGCGACAATTGAAGACATTCCTTGCGGTGATCCGGCACGAAAATCTGACGCGCGCCGCCGCCGAGGTCAATCTCGCTCAGTCGAGCCTCAGCGACCAGATACAGGCTCTGGAAGAGGAATTGGGCGCAGAGCTCTTCCTCCGCTCCCGGCAGGGCGTGGTCCCGACACCGGCGGGCGCGGTCCTCAAGGCCTATGCCGAAGAGATACTGGCGCTGAACGACGAGGCGAAGGCCGCCGTCAGTGCTGCAGCCGGCAGCGCTGGACAGTCCATCACCTTGGGTACGCTCGAAACCATCGCCGCCGAAAGGCTGGCGCCGTGGCTATCACTCTTTCGCAAGAAGAACCCAGACGTCGGCCTCAAGCTCAAGGTCGGCGGCAGCGGCGAATTGGTTGAGCAGTTGCAGCAGGGCTCGATCGATGTCGCCTTCACCTTCGATCGCGGGCATCAGGACGAACGCTTCTTGACGCGCCGCATCTGCAGCGAACAGTTGGCGCTGATTGCCGGCCGCGATTTGCAAGCCCGACCACCCGCAAGCCTCGCCGCACTGAAGAACGCGCCCTTCGTCGCCACCGAAACCGGCTGCGTCTACCGTCACCTGTTCGAGACCGCCTTTGCCGACGCCGGCATCGCCACGCCACCGATCGTCACTGAGGCCGACAGCATCGCCACGATCATCCGCCTCGTTGCATCCGGCACTGGTTACGGCCTTGTGCCACGCCTTGCGCTCGGCCATGCGGCAACACGCGACGACGTCGTCGAACTGCCATGGCCGGGCAATCCACCTGCCGCTTCGCTGATCATGGTGTGGCGCCGCCGGCGCGTTCAGCCGCCGGCGCTTTCTCTCTTGCTGGCATCAGCGTCCGACAACCTTCAGCCCCTCAAACCAGCCGATGTCCGCCTTCAACGTGCAGGATAGTGCCTGTGGTGAAGCCGTTGCCGATCAGGAAGCGGATCGCATCGGCAATATCCGCGGGCCTGCCGACACGCCCGGCTGGCAGGCGTTGTGCCATGGCCTCAAGCGTCGCCTGCTTGGCGTCGCCGGCAACCAAGCTCCAAATCGGCGTGTCCACCCATCCCGGCGACACGGCGTTGACGCGGATCGGCGCCAGCTCGATCGCCAACGCCCTGACCAGGCCTTCGAGCGCAGCGTTAACCGCAGCGACGACCGATCCCCGCGCCGCCGGCCGATAGGCCGCAACGCCCGATGTATAAGTAATAGATCCTGATAGCGGCAGGAGCGGCGCACCGTATTTCGCCAGCAGCAACGGCCCATAGAACTTGCTCTCGACCACACGTTGTGCCGCCGCAAGTTCGATCGACGGCAGCAACTGGTAGGCGCCTTCGATGTCAGCGGCGGTGCTGACGATATGGTCAACGGGATCGCTATTGCGGAAAAGCGCCGCGACCTCTTCCTCTCGCGATATATCGACGGCAAGCGTCGCCAATCCAGGGTGATCGCCGAGATCGCGCCGCGCCGCCGCAAGCCTGTCGGCGCTACGTCCCGCGATCGTCACCGACGCTCCCTCCTCAAGTAGGCGTGCAGCAAGCGCCAGTCCCATGCCGGAACTGCCGCCAACAATAATGATCTTCGCGCCTTCGATCCTGATATCCGTCATCTGCCGTCTCCTTCTTGGCTGACCAGCAGATGCCCCAGGCCAAAACGGAAGAAAAACGGAAGAAATCGATGACATCATCGAAAAATCCGATGATGTCATTCAGGAAAACGGTCAGTTGCGCAGCCGATACCCCGTCTTGAATATCCAGGCGAGCGTTCCCAGGCAGATGCCCAAGAAGGCCGTGATCATCGCCAGGCTGATCGCCGGATTGACATCGGCGATCCCGTAAAAGCTCCAGCGGAAACCGCTGACGAGATAGAGCACCGGGTTGAGGTGGCTGACCGCCTGCCAGAAAGGCGGCAGCATGCTGACCGAATAGAAGCTGCCGCCGAGGAAGGTGAGCGGCGGCACGACCAGCATGGGAATAAGGTTCAGCTGTTCGAAATTGCCGGCCCAGATGCCGATCATGAAGCCGAACAGGCTGAAGGTGATCGCCGTCAGTAGGAAGAACAGGATCATCATGAAGGGATGCTCGATCCTGACGTCGACGAAAAGATTGGCGGTCAGGAGGATAATGAAGCCGATAATCATTCCCTTGGTTGCCGCCGCCCCGACATAACCGAGCAAAATCTCGGTCATCGCCACCGGCGCCGAAAGCACCTCGTAGATCGTGCCGGTGAATTTCGGGAAATAGATGCCGAAGGAGCCGTTGCTGATGCACTGGCCGAGCAACGTCAGCATGATCAGGCCGGGGGTGATGAAGGCGCCGTAGGACACGCCCTCCACCTCCTGGATGCGCGAGCCGACCGCGGCGCCGAAGACGATGAAATAAAGAGATGTCGAGATCACGGGCGAGATGACGCTCTGCAGCAGGGTGCGGCGCGTGCGCGCCATCTCGAAGAAATAGATCGATTTGACGGCCTCGACGTTCATTTGTCCGCTCCCACCAGCGCCACGAAGATGTCCTCAAGCGAGCTTTGCCGCGTCGAGAGATCCTTGAAATGGATATTGTTCTCGCCGAGCCGGGTCAGCAGTGCCGCGATACTTTCCTGCTCGTTGTCAGTGTCGAAATCATAAGTCAGCCGGTTGCCGTCAGCCTCCAGCGTCAATCCATTGCCGGCAAAACAATCCGGCAGCCGGTCGAGCCGTTCAGTGAGATCGAGGATGAGCTGCTTACGACCGAGCTTGGCCATCAGCGCCGCCTTGTCCTCGACGAGCAGCAGTTCGCCGCCGTTGATGACGCCGACGCGGTCGGCAATTTCCTCGGCCTCTTCGATATAATGCGTGGTCAGGATGATGGTGACGCCGGAGGCCCGAAGCTCTTCGACGACATGCCACATGTCCTTGCGCAGCGTCACGTCGACGCCGGCGGTCGGCTCGTCGAGGAAAAGAATATCCGGCTCATGCGAGAGAGCCTTGGCGATCAGCACTCGCCGCTTCATGCCGCCGGAGAGCTGGCGCAGCATATTGTCCTTCTTGTCCCAGAGCGAGAGTGCGCGCAGCACTCTCTCGATGTGAGCAGGATTGGCTTTCTTGCCGTGCAGACCGCGCGAAAAGCTGACGGTATTGAACACCGTCTCGAACTGATCGGTGGTCAGTTCCTGCGGCACCAGCCCGATCATTCCGCGGGTGGCGCGAAAATCCTTCACGACATCGTGGCCGGCGACCAACACCCGGCCGCCGCTCGGATTGGCGATGCCGCAGATAATCGAGATCAGCGTCGTCTTGCCCGCGCCGTTTGGCCCGAGCAGCGCCAGGATCTCACCCTTTTCGACGTCGAGATTGATGCCCTTCAGGGCCTCGAACCCATTGGCGTAGGTCTTGGTGAGGTTCTGAACGGAAATGATGGGGGCCATGCGGAACTCTTGAGGATTCTCGGAAGTTACTCGGCCGCTATATAGTCCCTTTGTAACGCTTTAACATCCTTAAGCGCTGAACACTGCATTCGCGCACTGCTAACATAGTTGGCCCGCTAGCGTAGGCGCCCACTAACACAGGGCGCCCGCTGACATTGTCAATCCGCTGGCGCGGGCGGGGTAGTTGGCATCGGGCTTCGTGACGAACCGCCCCTCGCGAAAAGAAAGGCAGCGGCCGGGCTCAGATGTCATCATCCGGTGATATTCATGCCCGATAAGAGAGTCGAGGCCAGCACCGGCATCCGCCCCCGCCGCCCATCCCTTTGCGGAGCCGTCTCCGGGCGTTCTCGTTGCGCCTCTTTTTGGCTGCCTCGGCATGTAGTGAAAGTTATTGTTCAGTTACGAAGTGCTTGGAACCGGCCAGTATCCCTGTCCAGCCGTGTTCGTCTTAAGCCGGCCCTGCGCCGGCTTTCTTTTTGTGGGTTATCCGTTGTTGCCCCTCGCTGGCGATCGGCGCATTCGGTCCTATCGTCGCTCGCCCTTACAACTCGTCATAAACAAACCAGTCGAAATCAGCAGTCTTCGCCCGGCCTGACGTATCGAAGGCAAATACGCCGGCGAATGCACCGGTGAAGGAGCCATGTTCGCCGCGTCCGCCCTCGTCGGAAATCACACCGGCGTCGAGGACCGGGCCGATCGGCTGCCATGCGCCCTTGCCTTCGGTCTGCCAGAAGAACTGCAGGTCGTTCTCGCGGATTTCCATGGCGAGCTGGACGCGGCCCTCGGCGGCAATCGAAACGCCGCTTTCGGCGGGAAAACTCAGCCGTCCGTTCGGGTAGTCGCCGTTGCAGGAGAGGATCGTCACGCAGCGGCCGAGTGTTTCGTGCAGCGTCACGGCAACGGCGTGGAACTTGTGCCGGTTGTAGTAATGCGTCAGCCCCGCCACCTGCTGATAGGTGTCGGGCGAGAACTCGATCACGGTCTCGGCGCGGAAACTGTGGTGTTCCTGCCGGCGGGCGATCAGCGACTGTTCGAACCAGGAACCGATGCTTTCGCGCGCAATCAGGCGCAAATGGCCGGGACGATCCGTCAGGTTGAAGATGCGCTCGGGCTGGGGCGTGCGCAGCCACTGAAAATCGGCAGGCAGCGTGCCGCCGTCGAAGCTGTATTCGCTGCGCATCGGCTTTTCCACAGGCGTCGCGCCGAAGAGACCGGGTACATCGACATCAGGTACGCTGGTACCATTTTCGAGATAAAGCCAGTCATCGTCGCGCCAGACGCATTTCTGCAGGCTTGTCTCTCGCCCCAGTGTGCATCGCCGTTTCGGCGGCAGCGGCCGGCCGCAGAGATGGGTGTGGTAGGCCTCGCCGTCGGGCGTCTCGACATACTGCCCGTGCCCTGCCCGCTGCAGCACCGCGCCCGGGTGGTCCTTGGAGGTGATCAGGTGCATGTTCGGGTGCATCTGATAGGGTCCGTCGATATCACGCGACCGCGCCATGGTGACGGCATGGTCGTAGCCGGTGCCGCCCTCGGCGGTCGTCAGATAATACCAGCCGTTGCGTTTGAAGAGATGCGGGCCTTCGACGAGGCCGAGCGGGCTGCCGGCGAAGATGTTCTTGATCGGCCCCTTCAACGCCTTTGTCGCCGGATCCCATTCCTGCAGCAGAATACCGTCGAAGGCCGGTGACTTCGGCGAGCCGCCGTAGCTTTCGGTGCGATGGTTCCACTGCATGTTGACGAACCACTTGCGGCCGTCATCGTCGTGAAACAGCGAGGGATCGAAGCCGGAGGAATTGACATAGACGGGGTCGGACCATTCGGCCTCGATCGAGGGTGCGGTGACGATGTAGTTCGGCGCGTCCTTGAAGCTGCCGTCGAAGCGCTTGACGTCGGTATAAACAAGCCAGAACTGCCCGTCGGCATAGGAAAGACACGGCGCCCAGATGCCGCAGCTATCGGGATTGCCGCGCATGTCGAGTTGCGACCTGCGTTCCAGCGGCCGGCGCACCAACGTCCAGTTCACCAGGTCGCGCGAATGGTGGATCTGCACGCCGGGATACCATTCGAAGGTCGAGGTGGCGATGTAATAATCCGCGCCGACGCGGCAGATCGACGGATCGGGGTTGAACCCCGGCAGGATGGGATTGCGGATCATGGACGGTCTCCTCCGAGCATCGGTGCTATTTGCTGCACGTACATCAGATCATAGCAGAAAAGAGCCCGGAAGAGTTTCCTCCCCGGGCCCGGCTTGATTTATGCGCGTTCGGCCGACTTGGCCCAGAGGTTGATGTCGGCCTCGCGGGCGTAGACGTCGATCTCGGCAAGTTCCTCTACGGTGAATTCGAGATTGTCGAGCGCCTTGACGCAATCGACGATCTGCGAGGAGCGGCTGGCGCCGATCAGCGCCGAGGTCACGCGGCCGCCGCGCAGCACCCAGGCGATCGCCATCTGCGCCAGCGTCTGGCCGCGCTTTTCGGCGATCCCGTTGAGCTTGCGGATATTGTCGATGATCGAAGGGCGGATGAAATCGCGCTTGAGGAAGTGGTTCTGCGCCGCGCGGCTGTCTTCCGGAATGCCGCCGAGATATTTCGTCGACAGCATGCCCTGGGCAAGCGGCGAGAAGACGATCGAACCCATGCCGACCTCATCCAGCGTATCGAGCAGCTTGTCGTCTTCGACCCAGCGATTGAGCATCGAATAGCTCGGCTGGTGGATCAGGCACGGCGTGCCGAGCTCCTGCAGGATCTTTGCGGCTTCGCGCGAGCGCTGCGAATTATAGGAGGAAATGCCGACATAGAGCGCCCGGCCGGAGCGGACGATATGGTCGAGCGCGCCGCAGGTCTCTTCCAGCGGCGTCTCCGGATCGAAGCGATGCGAATAGAAGATGTCTACATAGTCGAGGCCCATGCGCTTCAGGCTCTGGTCGCAGGAGGCGATCAGGTACTTTCGGCTGCCCCATTCGCCATAGGGTCCGGGCCACATGTCATAACCGGCCTTCGACGAGATGATCAGCTCGTCACGAAGCCCGGCAAATTCGGTGCGCAGGATCTCGCCGAAGGCGGTCTCGGCGCTGCCGGGCGGCGGGCCGTAATTGTTGGCGAGGTCGAAATGGGTGATGCCGAGGTCGAAGGCCGTGCGGCACATGTCGATCTTGCGGTCATGCGACGTGTCGCCGCCGAAATTGTGCCAGAGGCCGAGCGAGACGGCCGGCAGCTTCAGGCCGGAACGGCCCGTGCGATTATATTTCATTTTCGAATAGCGGTCTGCGGCTGGTTGCCAGCTCATGATCCCAATCCTTTAAAAGCAATTCCTGGAAAAGTATGCAGCCTTTTTCCCAGGAATCGCGCGTAACAAACGATCGAAGTAAAAAGGCGCGGGCCTATCGCCCGCGCCGACAATAGAGCTTCGCAGACCTACTTCAAGAGCGCCTGTGCTTCTTCGATACCGAGGGCGGCCGGCTGCGTGCAGGTTGTCGTCAGGTCGATGAAACGGCCCTCCTCGCCCGATTTCAGGATCGAGGTCATGACGTCGACGCCGTGCAGCGTGCGGTCGAGCGAGCAGCGCGCATCGCGCCCTTCGATCAGCGCCGACACCATGTCGGCAAGGCCGGCGGTGCGGTAGTTGGCGCGCGCGCCGTTCGGGTTTTCCTGGTTGATCTTGCCGAACGGATGCTCCCAAGCCTCCAGCGGCTTGATGTCCTTGTCGCGGCCGCTGGCCTCGACGACGCCGCCGAAGAAGTTCGGGTCCGGTACGTAGAGCGAGCCATCGGTGCCGTAGAGCTCCATATTGGCATGGCGGTGAGACCACACGTCCCAGCTCGCCGTCAGCGTCACCGTGGCGCCGTTGACGAATTCGAGCAGCGCCTGGATCGTCGTCGGGGTCTTGACCGGGATGATCTCGCCATTGCGCGGCTCGCTGGTGATCGTGCGGGTCGGCGACGCCATGGAGGTCATGCCGCCGACGCGTTTCACCGGGCCGATCAGATTGATCAGATTGGCGATGTAATAGGGGCCGAGATCAAGGATCGGGCCGCCGCCCGGCAGAAAGAAGAAATCCGGGTTCGGATGCCACATCTCCATGCCGGGGCTCATGACGTAGCAGGCGCCCGAAGTCACCCGGCCGATGCCGCCGTCGTCGATGAACTTGCGGGCGAGTTGGTGGGCGCCGCCGAGGAAGGTGTCGGGCGCGCAGCCGACGGCAAGCTTCTTCTCCTTGGCGATGCGCCGAAGCTCCTCGCCCTCTTCGAGCGAAAGCACTAGGGGCTTTTCCGAATAGACGTGTTTCCCAGCCTCGAGGATCGCCTTCGACACCCGGAAATGAGCATCCGGGATCGTCAGGTTGACGACGACGTCGATCTCGTCATTGGCGAGAAGCGCGTCGATCGTCTGCGCCTTGACGCCGTATTCCTTGGCGCGCGCCTCGGCGGCCTGCACGTTGATATCGGCGCAGGCCAGCACCTTCAGCCCCTTGAAGAGCGGCGCCAGTGAAAAGTAGGTGGTGGAGATGTTGCCGCATCCAATGATGCCGACGCCAAGTTCCCTGGTCATGATGTGCCTCAATAAGTCTGAAAGGATGCAATCGAGCGGCTGATGTTGCGGTCGATATCCTTGGGGTTGTCATGTTCTACGACGAAGTGTTTCGCCCTTGTGGCACGCAGCGCCGTGATCAGCTTCGCCCACTCGACCTTGCCATGCCCGACATCGGCCCAGCCGTCCTCATCCGTCGCTTCGCCCGCCGGCGCGATGTCCTTGACGTGCACGGCGGTGATGCGCGGTCCGAGCTTTTCGACCCAGGCGAAGGGATCGGCACCGCCGCGGATGACCCAGGCGATATCGGCCTCCCAGGAAATATCGGGTGCGCCTTCGAAGATGCGCTCGATGGGCCGCGAACCGTCCTGCAGCTTGAAGAACTCGAAGTCATGATTGTGCCAGCCGAATTCGTAACCGGCATCCTTGTAGGGTTTGCTCATTTCCTGCAGGCGCTTGCCGAAGGCGACCCAGCCGGCGGCGTCTGACGGCCGCTGGTCAGCTGCCAGATGCGGCGCATAGATCGAATCCATGCCGAGGATCTTGGCAATGTTCAGCGACTTCTGAACGTCCTTCTCCAGGAAGTCTGGGCTGAAATGGCCGGTCGCCATGACCAGGCCATTCTTGTCGAGGTCGGCGCGAAGGCTGTTCAGCCCGGCATCGTCGAGATCGGCGTAAATGCCGCCGAAGCCTTCGACTTCGGCATAGCCCGCCTTGCCGAGCTTTTCGAAAATCACAGAATAGGGCTGGAAGTTGCGGGCGCTATAAAGCTGATAGCTGAGTTTCGTCATCATGTTCTCCTTGGGCCTCGTGCCCATTCTTGCAAGATCAATCCGCCGACTGGCAGGAATGCAGGTCGTAGAACCGGAACGCCGGAAGCGCGCCGCGATCAAGCGGCCGTGCCGGGGTAAAGGTGATGCGGCGGCTCTCGCCGGCCGCAAGGTCGAAGGCGTTGTCGGAATATTTGCCGTCCGTCTCGGTCTCGATCATCACGAAGAGCGCAAGTCCTCCAGCGGTGACGTTGATGTCGACCGAACCATTCCCCTCGACATATTCGTGGGTGACGGTAAGCCCCGCGGGCTCCAGCTCCAACGCCTTGTAGGTGCCGTTGACATAGTGCCCCTCGCCGCCCGTGCCGTTAGACGCGGTGAAATGCCAGGCCAGCAGCGTTCCGTCGGGAATGTCGGAGACGTCGATGCTCGTGGCCGTCACCGCCGCATCCGGCGAGCACATGGCCTGCACGTCCTTGAGGTGCCGCCGTTCGCCCTTCATCGTCAGCAGCGAGATCGAAAGGTCGATGCTGACATCGGCAAGCGTGTCGTTGACCAGCGAGAAGCGGATCGTCTTTCCGTCGTCGGAAGGAATGGCGGCGACCGCGACAGGCTGGAAGAAGCGCTTGACGAGATAGTGCATCGCCTTCCAGCGGCCGCCATAATCGAGGCTCGACCAGGAGGCGACCGGCCAGGTGTCATTGAGCTGCCAGTAGATCGTGCCCATGCAATGGGGTTTGAGCGACCGCCAGTATTCCACTGCCGTCTTGATGGCGAGTCCCTGCTGGATCTGTGAGAGATAGACGAAGTTCGGAAAATCCTTGGGGAAGCGGAAATAGCGGAACATCGTGCCGGCGATGCGCTCATTGCCGCCGGCATTCTTCTGGTGCAGCTCCATCACCGGGGAAGCGACGTTCATGTCCTTCTCCTCGGCATAGGTCTTGATTACCGGCAGCGACGTATAGGACTGGAAGCCGAATTCCGAGCAGAAGCGCGGACGCACCGAACGGTAATTGTCGAACGACTTGTTCTCGTGCCAGACCGACCAGTAATGCATGTCGCCGGATCCGTCGGCATGCCAGGCATCGCCGAAATCGAGATAGCCGGAGGCCGGGCTCGACGGCCACCAGAGCGCGCCGGGCAGCGCCTTCTTCACCGCTTGCTCGATGGTGCGGTTGAGGCGATCGTAGGAGACGAGATAGCGGTCGCGATCCTTGCGGGATTCCTCGAACCAGGTGAGTGCGCCCACCAGCTCGTTATCACCGCACCAGAGCACGATCGACGGATGCGAGGAGAGCCGGCGCACCTGGTAATCGACCTCGATCGTCACATTGTCGAGGAAGTCCTCGGTCGAGGGATAGAGGTTGCAGGCGAACATGAAGTCCTGCCAGACCATGAGACCCAGCCGGTCGCAGAGATCATAGAAATGATCCTGCTCGTAGAAGCCGCCGCCCCAGACGCGGATCATGTTCATGTTGGCGGCTTTGGCCGATTGCAGCAGATCCTCGGTCTTCTCAGGCGAAGACAGCGAAAACAGCGCGTCGGCCGGGATCCAGTTGGCGCCGCGGCAGAAGATCTCATGGCCGTTGACCTTGAAAGCGAAGCGACTGCCTGATGCATCCGGCGTGGTGATCAGTTCGACGGTGCGAAGGCCGATCTGCTTGATCACCTCATCCGTCGACGTTTCGACCGACAGCCTGTAGAGCGCCTGCTCGCCGCTGCCGGAAGGCCACCAGAGGCGCGGATTGTCGATATGGAAGAGGTGGTTGACATGGCTCTCGCCGTTGACGCCGACATCCAGGCGCACGCGCTCGCCGTCGAGTTCGAAATAGACCTGGGCAATGCTCGGCCCCTTGGAAAACAGCGTCGCCGTCACTTTGAGATCGACCGAGCCGTCATTGTTGTGGGTCTGACGGGTGACCACATGCTCGATGCGCGCGGTCTCGAGCTTTTTCAGCGCGATCGTGCCGTAAAGGCCGAGCGGCGCAATGGCGATGTTCCAGTCCCAGCCGAAATGGCATTGCGGCTTGCGCAGCATGTTGCCGTCGGGGATCGGCGAATTGCCGGTGCTGTAGGGAATGTAGAAGGGCTGCTGCTTCTGCCGCGCAGCAGCGACGGCGACGCTGGAGGCAAAGACGATGCGGATGCTGTTGTCGCCTGCTTTCAGCATGCTGGAGACATCAGGCCGGTAGCGGCGGAAACTGTTGTCGGCCTCAAGCGCCAGGAAGCCGTTGACGTGAACGCTGGCGACCGTGTCGAGATAATCGATATCGAGATACCAGTCGCCCTCGACCTCCTGAAGCGTGAAGCTGCGCTCGACCGCCCATTCGCGCTCGGCGACCCATTGCACCTTTTCCTCGTTGCGGCCGAAATAGGGATCGGGGATCAGGCTTGCGCGATGGAGCGCGGTGTGCACGTCGCCCGGCAGAATGATCGCAGTGCGGATCTCGCCATCGACGGAGGCAAGCTGCCACGAACCGGAAAGGTCGATGTTGAAACCGTTCTTCGGCAAGGATGTCATTAGTAGTATCCCGATCGGACCGCTCCTGGGGATCGCCGGACAAGCCGGACCGCGGCCGAATTTGGCTGGCCTGACGGCCGATTGGAGATAGGGCGGCGCCATTTCGGCCCCGCCCGCATTGTTCTCTAGAGACGCAGCTCGGTTTCCGCATCGAAGACCGAGGCGACCGTCATGTCGAAACTGAGCTTCACCTTGGCGCCGACATTGAAGCGGCGCGCGCCGTTGACGCGTACCGACATCGTGTGACCGGCATGTTTCAGCCACAGCAGATTGTCCGCGCCCATCGGCTCCTCGATATCGACGGTGGCGTCATGTTCTTCGCCGCCGGCATTCTCGTTGACCTTGATGTGTTCGGGACGGACGCCGAGCACCACCTTGCGGCCGGGCTGCAGCGTCTCGTTGGCGTCGTAAGCCGCGAGCGAGAAAATGACGCCGTTGGCAGAAAAGGCAATGCCGTCGCCTGACTTGACCAGCTCGCCGTGCAGGAAATTCATCGAAGGCGAGCCGATGAAGCCGGCGACGAAGAGATTGCGCGGCCTGTTGTAGATCGTCGTCGGATCGTCGAGCTGCTGGATGATGCCGCTCTTCATGATGGCGATGCGATCGGCAAGCGTCAGCGCCTCGATCTGGTCGTGGGTGACGTAGATCATCGTGTTCTTCAGCGACTGGTGCAGGCGCTTGATCTCGACACGCAGCTCCGAGCGGAGCTTGGCGTCGAGGTTGGACAGCGGCTCGTCGAACAGGAAGACGTCGACATCGCGCACCAGCGCCCGGCCGATCGCCACGCGCTGGCGCTGGCCGCCGGAAAGCTCGGCCGGCTTGCGTTTCAAAAGCGGCTGGATCTGCAGGATTTCGGAGGCGCGCGCCACGCGCTTGTCGATCTCGGCCTGTGGCACCTTGGCGACGCGAAGACCGAAGGACAGGTTCTTCTCGACGGTCATCTGCGGATAGAGCGCATAGGACTGGAACACCATGCCGATGCCGCGATCCTTCGGCTCTTCCCAGGTAACGTTCTTGCCCTTGATGAAGATCTGCCCTTCCGAGGCGTCGAGCAGGCCGGCGATGCAATTCAGCAAGGTCGACTTGCCGCAGCCGGACGAGCCGAGCAGCACGAGGAATTCGCCGTCGTTGATATCGAGGTTGAGATCCTTCAGCACGCTCACCGCACCGAAGTTCAGGGACAGATCCTTGATGGAGACGCTTGCATTCATATTCATGAGATCAACCCTTCACTGCGCCAGCGGCGATGCCGCGGACGAAAAGCCGTCCCGACACGAAGTAGACGATGAGCGGCACGAGACCCGTGAGAATCGTTGCCGCCATGTTGACGTTGTATTCCTTCACGCCCTGGACGGAATTGACGATGTTGTTGAGCTGCACGGTCATCGGATAAGTATCCGGACGGGTGAAGACCACGCCGAACAGGAAGTCGTTCCAGATGCCGGTCACCTGCAGGATCATCGCGACGACGAAGATCGGCAGCGACATCGGCAGCATGATCTTCAGGAAGATTTGCCAGAAACCGGCCCCGTCGACACGCGCCGCCTTGAACAGTTCCTCCGGCAACGACACGAAGTAGTTGCGGAAGAGCAGCGTCAGAATCGGCATGCCGAAAATCGAATGCACGATGACGAGGCCGCTCAGCGTGCCGTAAATGCCGATTTCGCGCAGGATGATGACGATCGGATAGATCATCACCTGATAGGGAATGAATGCCCCGATGATGAGGATCGAGAAGAAAAGCTCGGATCCCCGGAAGCGCCAGTTGGCCAGCGCATAGCCGTTGACCGAGGCAATCGCGATCGAGATGATGACCGACGGCACCGTGATGCGCACCGAATTCCAGAAGCCGCGCGACAGGCCATCGCAGTTGAGCCCGGTGCAGGCCTGCGCCCAGGCCTTCACCCAGGGCTCGAAGGTGATCTCCATCGGCGGCGAGAAGATGTTGCCGAGACGGATTTCCGGCATGCCCTTCAGCGACGTCACGACCATCACATAGAGCGGCAGCAGATAATAAAGTGCTGCGACGATCAGCGTACCGTAGAGCATGATGTTGCGCGCCGACAGCGCCGGGCGCGGCCTCGGGCCGCTGGGGCCGTCGCCAAGCTTCGGGGCAACGGCGTCGATGCCGGCAGCAACGGTGTTGAGAGCTTCTATATTAGCCACGCTTGCGCCCTCCACCAAATTCCAGATAGGCCCACGGAACGATGATGATCGCGACAGTGACGAGCATCATGGTCGAGGCGGCAAAGCCCTGCCCCAGGTTCTGCGCCTGGAACATGTAGTCGTAGACATATTTCGCCGGCACTTCCGAAGAAATACCCGGTCCGCCGGACGTCTGAGCGACCACAAGATCGTAGACCTTGACGATGCCGGAGGCGATGATGACGATCGTCGTGATGAAGACCGGCCGCATCATCGGGATGACGATGAAGAGATAGGTCTTCCACATCGGAATACCGTCCACGCGCGCCGCTTTCCAGATGTCCTCGTCGATCCCACGCAGGCCGGCAAGCATCAGGCACATGACGAGACCCGTTCCCTGCCACAGCGCCGCGATCAGAATGCCGTAGATGACGATTTCAGGCGTATAGAGCGGATTGAAGGTGAAACTCGTCCAGCCGATCGAGCGCACCACCGCCTGAATGCCGAAATCGGGATTCAGAACCCATTGCCAGACGAGGCCCGTCACGATGAAGGACAGCGCAAAGGGATAGAGGAAGATGGTGCGGAAGGTGTTTTCGAAACGGATCTTCTGGTCCATCAGTGCGGCGAGCATGAAACCGATGACCAGGCTGAAGATCAGCGAGAGGATGCCATAGACAGCCAGATTCTGGATCGCCGTCACCCAGCGGGGTGCCGCCCAGAGGCGCTCGTACTGATCGATGCCGACAAAGCTCAACCTCGGAAGGAGCTTGGAATTGGTGAAGGAATAAAACACCGTCCAGAACGTGCCGCCGACAAAGATTACCAGCGCTGTCAGGATCATCGGGATGGACGCAATCTTTGCATTCAGATTGCGCAGTAACTTGTTTGGCCGGCCTGCTTTCGCTTGACCCGTCATGAACACTTCTCCTCAAATCGCGACTGCGACCCGTGACAGAACGGCAAAGCGCCACCTGTCGTCCCCACCTCCGAAACCTGCTGAAGATACCGGAGAAACCTCGCTGCGGACCGGACCATCACCGATCGCCCGGAACGATCCGGCTCACCAAGAGCCGGATCGCAAGGCAGCGAATTTGCTGATCAGTCAGCAGAAGCGATGATCCCGGCGAAACGCTTCTGAGCGTCTTCCGGCGTCATCGATGGGTTGGCGAAGAATTCGGAGAAGAGATCTTCCTTCTGCTTCTGGCTGTCTGCCGAAAGCAGCTGGTCGGTGCCTTGGATCACGTTGCCCTTGGCCAGGATGTCGAGACCCTTCTTCATGCAGTCGTTGGCGGCGGCGAGATCGACGTCGCCGCGAACCGGCAGCGAGCCCTTCTTCAGGTTGAAGGCAACCTGGGTCTTGGGATCGAGCAGGGTCTTGGCAAGCACGGCCTGCGCCTTGGACTTTTCCTCATCCTTCAGCAGCGGGAAGTAGAAGGCGTCGCCACCGGTCGAGATGATCTCGTTCACGCCGAGGCCCGGCAGGCAGGTATAGTCGGTACCGGCCTTCTGACCGGCGAGCGCGAATTCACCCTGCGCCCAGTCACCCATGATCTGGCCGCCGGCCTTGCCGGTGATGACGAGGTTGGTGGCCTGGTTCCAGTCCTGGACGTTGCTGCCTTTGGCCATGCGCCGTGCATCGTCTGCTGCCTTGAACACCTTGGCGATTTCAGGACCGGCGGCAACTTCCGCATCCTTGTCCTTGAAGACCTTGTTGAAGGTATCCTTGCCCGCGACCGCAACCATCAGCACGTCGAAGGCGCCGGTCGCCTGCCACGGCTGACCGCCGACGGCGAGCGGAATGATGCCGGCCTTTTCGAGCGCCGGAGCGGCGGCAACGAACTCGTCCCAGTTCTTCGGAACTTCGACGCCGGCCTTCTTGAAGGCGGCGTTCGAAAGCCACAACCACTGCCAGGAGTGGATGTTGACCGGAGCGCAGTAGATCTTGCCGTCGATGGTGCAGGAATCGAGCAGGCTCGACGGACGAACGATGTCCTTCCAGTGCTCGGCGGTCGCCACGTCGGTCAGATCGCGCATCAGACCGGCCTGAACGAGTTCCTCGGCCTGGCGGCCATGGTTGAACTGGGTGGCGCCCATCGGGTCGCCGCCGGTGATGCGGCTGATCATGATCGGACGGGCCGTGCCGCCGGAACCGGCGATAGCGCCGTCGACCCAGTGGTTGCCGGTCGCGTCGAATGCCTTGGCCAGTTCGGCGACGGCAGCGGATTCACCGCCCGAAGTCCACCAATGGGTGACTTCGAGATCGGTGGCGTTGGCGGCGCCGAACGGAAGCGCGACCGAAGCGGCAAGCAGGCTTGCCATAATACGGATTTTCATGAGTTCTCCTCCCTCACTGAAACGTTGCCGGAAAAACTTAGATCAATCGATTTCTCCACGCAACTGTCCGCCTGCAAATTTTTCTGCGAACATCCAAATTGCTACTTCTGCCTGTTTTCCACAGAACCGATGCATTCCATGGATCGATCTGTAGTAAAGCTTTCTCGCATATGCGTCGTTGATTTATATCATTGATAGATAACATTAAATTTTATAACACATTCTCGCCTCTCGCATTGCCTCCTTCGCAACTGCAGAAAAACAAGCCACAAACCATCGATTCAACCTATGGCTATAATGCTGCTGCGCACACAAGAAAAAGCACTCGACATTTCTACTGTATCGTTACAGATTGCATTCCTTAGGGAGGCGCGATTTTGGCAGGCGGCGGGCTTACGGCGCTGGAAAAAGCCTCTATAAGCGACACCAATTCGCGCGAGGCAGGCCTAAGGGATGGAAAACAAGGGAAATTTCGGGCAAACGGCATCGACGCCGGCAGCGCGTGAGCGCCCGACATTGAAGACGATCGCCTTCATGACCGGCCTTGGCGTGACCACGGTGTCGCGCGCGCTGAAAGATGCGCCTGACATTGGGGCGGAAACCAAGGAGCGGGTGCGCATGGTCGCCCGCCAGCTGGGCTACCAGCCGAACAGGGCGGGTGTGCGCCTGCGCACCGGCAAGACCAACGTCATCGCCCTTGTCCTCAGCATCGACGAGGAGATCATGGGCTTCTCGAGCCAGATGGTCTTCGGCATCTCCGAGGTACTGTCCGGCACGCCCTATCATATCGTCATCACGCCGCATTCCCATAGCAAGGACCCGATGCTGCCGGTGCGCTATATCCTCGATACCGGCTCGGCCGACGGGGTCATCATCTCGCGCATCGAGCCGGACGATCCGCGCGTCAGGCTGCTAAGCGAACGCGGCATGCCCTTTGCCACGCATGGGCGCACCGATGCAGGTCTCACGCACCCTTTCCACGATTTCGACAACGAGGCCTTCGCCCATCAGGCGGTGGAAAAGCTCGTCAAGCGCGGCCGGCGCCGCATCGCCCTGCTGCAGCCGCCGAGCAAGCTCACCTACTACGCCCATATCCGCATCGGCTTCCAGACCGGCCTGCACGATTACGGCGCCGAGGAAGTGCCGCTGCGCATCAACACCGACGCCCCGCTCGCCGACATCCGCGACGTCGTCGAAGTGATGATGCGCTCGGCCAATGCGCCGGACGGCATCGTCTGTTCGGCCGGCAGTGCAGCCATCGCCGTCAATGCCGGCATTGAAGCCGCTGGCAAGGCGCTCGGCCGCGACCTCGATATGGTCTCCAAGCAATCGGTGCCGATCCTCAACTGGATCCGCCCCGAGATCATCACCGCCCAGGAAGACGTGCGCCAAGCCGGCCGCGAAATGGCCAAAGCCGTCATCGCCCGCATCGACGGCGTCGAACCGGAGCTGCTGCAGAGCATCAGTCAGCCGACCTGGCCGGAGAGCGGGAGATAGGGGGCAGCGGATGGAGCGCGGCATCGTCCGACACTCGGCATCCTTGTACGCGTAAGCCAAAGGCCGGCGCCTCGAAAGACACCCCGCGACGCGGCGTCACGCGACGGCCCTCACCAACGCATCAAGCACCGCTGCAATCTTCGGATTGCGCCCCTCGCCGTGCCGCGTGATCGCATAGATGTTGCGGTAGACGGCTGGCGTCAGCGGCTTGACGGTCAGGCCTTCGGCGAAATCCCGAAGCGCCAGTCCGGGCATCACCGAAATCGAACAGCCGGCCTCGACAAGCGCGAAGACCACTTCGAAACTGTCGCTGAAGCCGTTGATAACAGGCTCGAAACCGATATCGCGGCAGGCCTGGCGGATGGCCATGGAATAGGCGCTGGAGGCGACGTCGTGCGCCCAATGGTCATCCCTCAACTGTCCGAGTTCGATGACGGGCTCGCTCTCCAGCCTGTGGCCGGCGGGCAGCAGCACGAAGAGCTGATCGCGGCACAGGAACAGCGTATCGAACGGGCCTTGCAAGGTATGGGGATCGAAGGATATGTCGTCGGCAACGACGATATCGGCCTGCCAGGATCTGAGTGCTGCAACCCCGTCGGCAGGTCCCATCGTCGTCATGACCATGCCAAGATGCGGGTGATCGTTTGCCAGTTGGCGCATCGCAGCCGGAATGAAGGAGGACGCCGCCGAGGGTTGAGCGGCGATCCTGAGATCCCCCGCGACGATATTCTGCAGCTCGGCAATATCGGTCTTGGCCTCCTCGACAACGGCGAATATCCGGTCGGCATGCACAACCAGCCGCCGGCCGGCCGGTGTCAGCGTCACCCCTCGCCCACGCCGCTCGACCAGCGCAATTCCGACTTCATCCTCCAACTGGGCGATCTGCTGGGAAACGGCCGAGGACGAAATGCCGAGCGCATCGGCAACCGCGGCCATCGTCTCACGGCGTGAGAGCTCGCGAAGCGTGCGCAATCGGAAAAAATCCAAATCCGGCTCCCTTCAATCGTATCAATCAGCCATATTTTCTAATCTATATACTTATTTTAATTAAGTAGACCTGCAGGAAAACGCATCCTACCCTCGGATTCGGAGGCGGGCATCGGCTCGAAAAAGCCAAGATTGCCAGCCATCTCATGAGGTGAATCACGGGGATATCGACAGGATGCAGCAGAGTGGCGTGCCCTATTTCAGCCAATGGGAAACACCCGGCATGACGCTGCCGGTGCTTGCCGAGGGACCACAGGCCCTGCTCGGCGACCCGCTCTGGCATCAATCGGGGGCCGCGACGATCGAGGAATATGCGCGCTGGGCAGTCAATGTCTGCGGCATGGCATGCCTGAAGATGATTCTTGCCGCGCGCGGCGAGATCCACCCGACCCTCGAGCTTGCTCGCGCCTGCACTCGCCACGGCGGTTATGTCGTCGACGAGATCGATGCCTCGATCAAGGGGCTGATCTACGCGCCCTTCGTTCGATTCGTCGCCGAACACTTCGGGCTTGGCGCGGAGACGGTGACCGGCGTCGAGACATCGGCCCTTCCGGAGCTTCTGTCGAAGCGGCGCTTTTTCATCGCATCGGTGAACTCGGGCATCCGCTGGCCGGAACGCGAGCCACCGTCGAAGGGCGGGCATCTGGTGCTGGTAACGGCGGCCTCGCAAGAGGTAATCCGCTTCCACAACCCGTCCGGCCACGACGCGGCGAGCCAGGCTGATGTCACGCTGCCGCCTGCCGTCTTCGATCGCTTCTTCGCCAAGCGCGGCATTTCGGTCAGCGCCTGACCTTTTCAACACCAGATCGTTTCGGAGGCTTTCATGACCCCTTCCCCAAACCGGCTGCGCATTGCCGTGCTCTTCGGCGGCCGCTCGGCCGAGCACGAGGTCTCCGTGCTCTCGGCAACCAATGTCATGGGAGCGCTCAAGCCCGAGAAATACGACGCCGTGCCCATCTTCATCACCCGCGATGGACAATGGCTGCTGAGCAGTTTTGAGGGCGACACGCTGGCGACACCTTCGTCAGGAACGGAAATCTGCCTCGTGCCGGGCGGACGGGGCCGGATGCTGGCAATGCCGGCCCATGGCGCGCCGCATGAGTTGGCAAGGATCGATATCCTGTTTCCGGTGCTGCACGGCCCGCATGGCGAAGACGGCTCAGTCCAGGGCGTAGCGGAGGTGGCCCGCGTTCCGCTCGTCGGCTGCGGCATCCTCGGCTCCGCCGCGGCGCTCGACAAGGACATCGCCAAACGTCTGCTGAGGGCCGCGGGCCTGCCGGTGGCGCGCGCGGTGACGATCCATGAGGGCGCAGCACCATCGCTGGCAGCCCTCGAAGGCGAGCTCGGCCTGCCGCTCTTCATCAAGCCGGCGCGGCAAGGATCGTCGGTCGGCGTCGCCAAGGTCCATGCCAGCCAGGAATTCGCGCCCGCCCTTGCCGAAGGCTTCCGTCATGATCGTACGCTGCTTGCCGAAGAATTCGTGCGCGGCCGCGAGATCGAATTCAGCGTGCTGGAGGATACGGCAGGAGAACTCTTCGTCTCACGGCCGGGAGAGATCGTGCCGGCGGAAAGCCACGGCTTTTACAGTTATGATGCCAAATATATCGACGAGAAGGGCGCGGCGCTGAAAGTCCCGGCCGAGCTGCCGCAAGAGGTCGAGGCGGCCATGCGCGACGTGGCCGCCCGAGCCTTCCGGGCCGTCGGCTGCGACGGCATGGCCCGCGTCGACTTCTTCCTGACGGATGACATGCGGTTCCTCGTCAATGAAATCAACACCATCCCCGGTTTCACTGATATCAGCATGTATTCCAAGGCGATGGCGGCAAGCGGCGTCGGCTATGCCGAGATCATCGACCGGCTGGTGGATCATGGACTGGCGCGCGCCGGCCGGACGACGACAGCCCGAACATGAACAGGTTGGTGTTGATTTCCGGATGTTCCGGCGGCGGAAAATCGACGCTGCTGGCGGAGCTTGGCCGTCGCGGTCATGCAATCGTCGAAGAGCCCGGGCGGCGGATCGTCAGGCAGGAGCTCGAGGAAAACGGTACAGCCCTGCCCTGGATCGACATGGCGGCCTTCGCCCGCCGCGCGATCGACACGGCAACGGCCGACCACGCGGCGGCGAGCGCACAGACCGGCTGGGTGTTTTTCGATCGTGGGCTGATCGATGCGGCGGCAGCGCTTCAGCACCTGACCGGCGAACCGGTCCTCAAAAAAATGAGCGCTGTTCACCGCTATAACAGCAGCGTTTTTCTGACCCCGCCATGGCCGGAAATCTATGTCAACGACCCCGAGCGGCGCCATGGCTTCGATGAGGCGGTCGCCGAATACGACAGGCTCGCCGCGATCTATCCGATGCTTGGCTACGAGGTCGTCATGTTGCCGAAAGTCGCCGTCGCCGACCGCGCTGATTTCGTCCTCGACCGCTTGTCCCGGGAAACGAAGTAGCGGCCTCCCGCCGGCATCTCAACGCCTGCGCAGGACACACCACTGGAAAGACTGCCGGCCGCCGCCGGGCGTCGTATGCTCTTCGCGCCAGTCGCGCTCCAGCGTGAAGGTGTGCGAGAATTCTGCCGCCAGCGCGGCCGCATCGTAACGCTGGACCGGCAAGCCGCTGCATCGTTCGGGCCCGTCCGGCGCGAAGGTCGCGATGATCACGATACTGTCCGGCGCCGTGCCGGTTTCGAGCGCGCGTCGATAGGCCAGCCGCTGCTCGGGCTCGCTCAGGAAGTGAAAGACGGCGCGGTCATGCCACACATCGTAATGGCGGTCGGGTTGCCATGCCGTCACGTCGGCAACCACCCAGGCGATCCGGGCGGCTTTATCCTGCAGCCGCACCTTGGCGACTTCGAGCGCCGGGGCGGCGATGTCGAGAACGGTGAGATCAGACCAGCCGCGCTCAATAAGACGGTCGACAAGATTTGATGCGCCGCCGCCCACATCGATCAGCGAGGCCGTGACCGGCAGTTGCAGCTCGTCAAGCGCCTGCAAGGAAGGCCCGGGCGTCGACTGATACCAGCTGACACTGTCGGCAGATTTCGTGCGGTAGACCTCGTCCCAGTGTTCCCGTTTCGCGCTTGTCATCCGATATCCCCATCTCTTGCGGAGCTCGACATCCTAACTGATCGACATGTAGGGACTGAGACGTCGGCAACCAGTCGCAGTGCGCCTCAATGTTCTCCGTTCAGGGCGCCAAGTGACGATAGACCAGATCCTTAGGGTCATCCCGGGGTGCTGTGAGATCGAGGCGCGCGCCCAGCCGCTCCGCAACGGCAGCGGAAGCAGCATTGCCGGGAGCGATATAACTGACGAGCGACAGTAGCTTGAGTGCCGCAAAGGCCCAGTCGCGCAGCGCCGAGGCTGCTTCGGTGGCATAGCCCTTGCCCTCATATTCCTCATAGACGAACCAGCCGAGTTCCTTCTCGGGAAAGAGCGGTCCGTGATTGATCCCCACCTGACCGATGCATTCGCCGGTTTCGCCAAGCTCGATCATCAGCGCTCCATGCCCGAAAAGCTGCCACAGGGCGACGTCGTGACAGAACATCCCCCAGGCCGCCCGCAGACCGAACGGCCCGCCCATTCCAACCGATCGCGGCGACGCCATCAGCTGCGCATAGGCGGCGAAATCGTCGATCTCGGGCATGCGGAGCCTAAGACGCTCGGTTCGAATAGTCAGCGCGCCCGTTTCGGACATGTCGTCGCCTTCTCTGTCAGATTGGCTTTGGAGCTTTGGCCGTTGAACGGACTATTCTAGCCTTCAAATGCCGGGGCGAATTGCAACGTACCGCCTGGCGGGGATCCGCGAAAAACAATTCGCTGCACGAGCCGCGTATCGAGGTCGAGATATTTCAGTTGCCCATCGCTGCTGAAACCGACACGGCTATAGATGTCGGGATTGCCGATCAACGCGCATCCGCTGGCACCCATCGCGTTCAGCAGTTCGAGCCCCTTGGTAATCAGCGCCATGCCGATGCCCTGCCGTTGCCGCTCCGGCTTCACCGATATCGGCCCGAGACCGAACCAACCGCCATGCGCGCCGTCAATCGTCACCGGTGAAAAGGCGACATGCCCTAGAATCTCGCCACCCTCTTCGACGACCAACGATATCGTCAGATCGCCCGCCGCGCGAAGTCTCCGGATGATCTCTGCTTCCGTACCGTTGCTGTATGGCATCGGCTTGAATGCGGTCGAGGTCAGATCGTGGATCGCGTCGAAATCATCAGGCGCTTCGTATCGGATCAGCATCTCTGTCATTTTCCCCCAGCGCTATTCAAGGTTGGCATCGATTAAACACCACTCCGCGAGATCGATGGCATTATTCTTCGTAGAGGCGCAACTCCTGCCCTGGGTCGACATGGCGGCCTTCGTTAGTGGCGAAAGTATCCATTCCTTCATGACAAAAACCGCGCTCAGTTGCGCCGAGGTCGGCGGCAGGTGTGGTACCGGACGCCAGCATTGAAGGCTCGGAGAAGCCAAGACTGCGATGCCCCCGAGAAAAGTGGCTGCCGCCGAGAACCTGTGCGACGGCAGCCGAGGTGCCCCGGGAGGAGGCTGGGAGTTCGAAATCTCGTCTTCAACATTCGCATGTTATGGTTTCAAGTCGGATCGCCGTCGGTATGGCACTGAGGCCGAGGGGTTCCTCCTCGAATTCCGTTGTCACGTCGGCGGTTGTGGAATTGCAGCACGCCTACTCTTTCCGGTGCTGCTAGCTGTACACGAGAGCCGAAAGCCTCAATAGCGGATGACTCTCATTTGCTGCACCGCGCTTGCTGCGACGTCGAATGGACGAACACTTTAACATGGAGCATTGAAACGCCGGTCGCGAGATTCGCCTAAACCGTGAAAATTCATGAGGGCGTTCCCTACGGATGAATTCTCACGATCTCTCGAAACGCAGTCGGCCGTGCGTCTTCTTATATCACCCTGTTGATGGCTCAAGCCACCACGATACCCTGCTCGGCGCGGACGCGTGCATTGCCAATCGTCTCAGCCAGCATCTTCTCGTCGAGCTGGCCTTCCCACTTTGCGACCACGACGGTGGCAAGCGCATTACCGATCAGATTAACAAAAGTCAGTCCCTCGGCGAGGATGCGGTGAATTCCGAGGATCAGCGCGATGCTGGCGACCGGGATGGTTCCGGTGGTATTCAGGGTTGCCGCCAGCACAACGAACGCCGCTCCGGCGATGCCCGCCGCTCCCTTCGAGGTGAGCAGCAGCACCGCGATCAGGCCGAGTTCATGCCAGAAGGTCAGATGTGTGTTCGTCGCCTGTGCCAGGAAGACCGCAACGGTGGTCAGATAGAGGCATGTGCCGTCGAGATTGAACGAATAGCCGGCCGGGATGACGAAGCCCACCACGCTTTCCTCACAGCCGGCCTTGCGCATCTTCTGGATGAGGCGCGGCAGCACCGTTTCAGTCGACGTGGTCGCAGCGACGATCACGATTTCATCCCAGAGATAGCCTAGCAGCCGCCACAGACTGACACCGCACCAATGGGCGACGCTGCCGAGGACGATTGTTGTGAACAATGCGCAGACGACGAAGAACTCGATGATCAACTCGCCCAGCGACCAGAGCGAGGCGGTGCCGAACTGACCGACGGTAAAGGCAATTGCGCCGAAGGCGCCGAGCGGCGCGAAGTACATGATATAGCCAATGATCTTGAAGAACCCTTGCGAGGCGCTTTCGATCACCTGGAACACTGGGCGTCCGCGCTCTCCGATGGCGGCGACGGCGATACCGAACAGGACAGAGATAAAGAGCACCTGCAAAACGTGTCCTTCCGTCAGTGCACTGGCGAAGGTGTCCGGGATGATGTCGAGGAAATAGCCGGAAATGGACTGGTCGTGCGCAGTCGCAAGATAGGTCTTGATCGATGCGGTATCGATTGCGGCAGCGTCGATGTTCATGCCCTCGCCCGGACGCCACAGATCGACTGCGATCAGTCCGAAGATCAGCGCCAAGATCGTGATCGCCTCGAAATAGATGAGGGATTTCAGCGCGACGCGCCCGACGCTCTTCATGTCGTTCATGCCGGCGATACCATGCACAACGGTGACGAAGATGATCGGCCCGATCATCATGCGGATCATTTTGATGAAGGCATCGCCGAACGGTTTCATTGCCACCGCTGCGGCGGGTGCGAAGTGTCCAAGCAGAATGCCGATCAAGGTTCCTGCCAGCACCTGAAACCATAGCTGGCCCAAGATGCCGAACCGACTTGCTGGTCTTTTCGTCTCTCCTGAATACGTCATCGTCTTGCTCACTCCCATATACGTCATGTCCATTCCCTCCCAAAAAACGTCACGCTTCCAATGACCTGTTGCCCGGCTGCTCAGCCAAACAAAGTGCCGTCGAACAGTTTCCGGGCAGTACGCAGCATGCCCGCTCCTTTGATCACGCCCTGACCGTTCATCTCGATGACGCAGCCGGTCATGCCGCTCGGATGCTCGACTTCGAGCATCTTGGATTCTCCGTCGGGGATCGCGGCCAACACCTGTGCCGGCGAGCCGTTTATAAGGCAGGCAGTGGCGACGCTGACCGCGCCAAGCACGCCGATGGACGCATGGCAGCGATGCGGAATGAAGGAGCGGACACTGATCGCTCCACCGGTCCTCGGGGCGGAGAGCAGCATCATCTTGGGGACTGATTGTTCGGCGACATCGCCCAGGTTCATCAACGGCCCGGCCTTGAGACGGATCGCCTCGATCCGCGCTTTCAGTTCGGCATTGGCATCAAGCGTCGCCCGATCCTCATAGCCGGTGATCCCGACATCGCTGGCCCGCAAGATCACACAGGGCATGCCGTTGTCGATCAGTGTCGTCTCGACACCTTCGATCACGTCCACCGGGTTGCCCGTGGGAAGCAGAGCGCCGCAGCTCGACCCGGCGATGTCTGCAAAGGCGAGCGGGATTGGAGCCGCCGTTCCCGGAACACCGTCGATCCGCGTGTCGCCCTCGTAGGTAACCTCACCGCCCGGCGTCGACACCGTCGCGATGGCCATCTTGCCGGTATTGACCATGAAGATCGCGACCGGGGTCTCGCCGTTCTTCGCCGCGACCAGCCCGCGCTCGATCGCAAACGGACCGACGCCGGCCAGCATGTTGCCGCAGTTCTGCGCATCGCTGACGATTGCCTGATCGACGAAGACCTGCAGAAACAGATAATCGACGTCCACGCCCTCCCGTGAGGAGCGGGAGACCACAGCGACCTTGGAAGCCAGCGGATCGGCTCCGCCCATGCCGTCGATCTGGCGTGGATCGGGAGAGCCGAAGGCACGCAGCAAGAAGGTATCCCGCTTGGCGATGTCGGCGGGAAGGTCATCGGCAAAGAAGAAACCGCCCTTTGACGTTCCGCCCCGCATCCACATGGCGCGCACGGCTTTAGACATAACGCAGCCCCTTGTCCGTCAGGCGCTCGCGCATGGCGTAAATATCAAGACCGAGTTCACCCTTTGCCAGCCGTTCGCGCTTCTCGGCTTCCTTGGCTTCGCGCGCCTGCGACTGTTCGAGGACGTCTGCGGCATCCGCGCGGCGGACGACGCAGACGCCGTCATCGTCGGCAATAATGACATCGCCAGCCTGGACCAATTCTCCAGCACAGACAATCGGCACGTTGACAGATCCGAGTGTCTCCTTGACGGTTCCCTGTGCAGAGATTGCCTTTGACCAGACCGGGAATCCCATGGCGGTGAGATCGCGCACGTCGCGCACGCCGGCATCAATGATTAGGCCGCGGCACCCTCGGGCCATCGCCGATGTGGCGAGCAGATCACCGAAATAACCGTCCTCGCAGGGTGAGGTAGGGGCGACCACCAGGATATCGCCATCTTTCAATTGTTCAATGGCAACGTGCATCATCCAATTGTCTCCGGGCGGCACGGAGACGGTGACCGCGGAACCGGCGATACGGGCACCGGCGTAGATCGGCCGCAAGCGGCTGCCTAGCAATCCAATGCGTCCTTGCGCCTCGTGGACCGTGGCAACACCGGCCTTTGCCAAGCCGTCAATGACGGCGGTATCGGCGCGATCGATTTGCGTGATAACTGCGGGCATGTTTGATCCTCAATCCATATTCTATTGCATCTATGGAAGGGGAATTTTGGCCGGCAAAGCAAACTGGATTTGCGCACGCCCCATAAGCTATGCTGAAGTGTGGCCATGATTATGCACAGAGAACTCAACCTGCGGCACCTCGAAGCCGTTGCCGTTGCCGGACGACTGGGAAGCATCAGCAGCGCGTCCCAGGTTATGAACCTGTCGCAACCGGCGCTAACCCAGGCCGTCGCCAAAGTGGAGGCCCAACTTGGCCATCTGCTGTTCGACCGCCAACCAAGCGGTGTGATTGCCACCGAGGCGGGGCGATTGATAACAGCCCGCATTGAACGCGCGCTTGCCTACGTGGCGCGCGGCGGGCAAAGCGTGCGACGCGGCGCCCGCTTGCCGCCGCTACCCCATATCGAACGGCGCATCACCTTTGGACAGTTGCGGGCGCTGATCGCGGTCGACAAGGCGGGCAGTTTTGCACTTGCCTCCAAACGAACAGGCCTCTCGGAACCCGCTTTGCACCGGGCGAGCCGCGATCTGGAGCAGTTGCTGGGCGTGCCGCTTCTCACCCGCCAGGGACGTACCGTTCAGCCGACCCCGGCGGCCGTTCTGTTGCTGCGTTTCGCGCACTTGGCACAATCGGAGCTGAATTCCGGCTTCGACGAACTGGATGCACTTCGGTCAGAAGGCGCCGGACGTGTCACCGTCGGCACCATGCCACTGGCGCGTGCAATCCTGCTGCCACAGACATTGGCCCGATTTGCCCGCACCTATCCGGTGGCATCGGTCAACGTCATCGAAGGCCCCTATACGGAATTGCTGGCGAGACTGCGTGAAGGCGAGATGGATCTCCTAATCGGGGCAATGCGCGACCCACCGCCGGTAAAGGATATCGCTCAGGAGCCCTTGTTCATCGATGACCCGGTGATCGTCGGTCGTGCGGGCCATCCCCTGCTGGCGGAGCCGGGATTTCCCTTCTCACGGCTATTGGATTTTCCGTGGGTCATTGCCACGACGGGCGCCCCGGTGCGCCATAGGTGGGAAGAAATGTTCACGGATCAGGGGCTGGAGCCGCCCCGGCTGCGGATCGAATGCGGTTCTGTTCTGGTGGTCCGCGGACTGATGCTGGAGGACGACTGGCTGACGCTGATGTCGCGCGACCAGTTCCTGTTCGAGCGACGGGCTGGGCTGCTCCACGAGATCGCTGGCACAGGGCCGTCATTGCGTCGCCAAATCGGCCTTACGACACGCGATGACTGGCGCCCGACGCAGCTTCAGACGGCTTTCATGGACACTTTCCGTGCCGTGTGTGCGGACTGGACTTCAGGAAAAGCAATGGAGCGTCAACCGTTCCGATATGCCTGATCGGCCTATTGTCCATTAGAACGGGGGCATGAACAAACACCAGACAGTCGCATTCATCGGTTTCGGCGAGGCCGCACAGGCCTTCTGCGAAGGTTGGGGCGACACACCATCTTTTGGCTTGCGCGCTTACGACATCAAGACGGATGACGTGTCTTCCGCTGGCGCCAAGCGCGACGATTACCGCCGCTTCGGCGTGGTGGGTTGCGAAGCCACCAGCGCCGCCGTTGACGGAGCGGATGCAGTCATCAGCGTTGTGACCGCCGATCAGGCGCTTGCTGCCGCAAGGGACGTGGCAAGGTGGATTTCGCCCGGCACGTTCTTCTTTGATTGCAACAGCGTCGCACCGGCCACCAAGCAGGCTGCAGCAGATGTAATTTCGACGGCCGGTGGACGCTATGTGGATGTCGCGGTCATGGCACCTGTCCGCCCGGCATTGCTCGCCGTCCCCTTGCTGCTATCCGGTCCGTTTGCCGAAGAGGGCGAGAGGTTGCTCGCAGCGCTCGGCTTTAAGGGGCGGGTTATCGATGGCGGGGTCGGCGTAGCGAGCGCAATCAAGATGATCCGCTCCATCATGATCAAGGGGATCGAGGCTTTGACCGCCGAGTGCCTGCTGTCGGCACGCGCAGCAGGCGTCGAAGAGGAGGTTCTCGCGTCACTCGATGCCAGCTTCCCCGGCTGGCCCTGGCGTACCCGCGCCGACTACAATCTCGACCGCATGCTTGTGCACGGACTTCGCCGCGCTGCCGAAATGCGCGAGTCCGCCGTTACAGCTGCCGATTTAGGCCTGGCGGGAACGATGGCGAGCGCCACCGCGGACTGGCAGCAACGGCTCGGCGCCCTTCATCTTTCCCCTCTGCCCGATGGCTTCACCGCCAAGGCCGACGCCATCCTTGCTGCCACAGGAACCTCGAAGCCATGATTATCGACTGCCACGGCCATTATACCACCGCTCCCGCGCCCCATGGCGAATGGCGAGCGCGCCAGGAGGCTGCCATCAAATCGGGAGGCGATATCGATCCTGCCTATCCGGACATTTCCGACGACGAGATCCGTGAGACGATCGAGGCGAACCAGTTGCGCCTGCTGCGTGAGCGCGGCGCCGATATGACCATCTTCTCGCCTCGCGCCTCGGCCATGGCGCCGCATATCGGCGGCGAGGCGGTGGCGAAGGTCTGGGCGCGCCGCTCGAATGACTTGATAAAACGCGTGGTCGATCTTTATCCAGAGAGCTTTGCCGGTGTCTGCCAGCTACCACAAACGCCGGGCATCTCGATTGCCACCGCCATCGACGAACTGGAGCGCTGCGTGAGCGAGCTCGGCTTCATCGGCTGCAATCTCAACCCCGATCCCTCCGGCGGCAAGTTCGATTCGCCGCCGCTGACGGACCGGGCCTGGTACCCCTTCTTCGAGAAGATGGTGGAACTCGATGTTCCGGCGATGATCCACGTTTCGGGCAGCTGCAATTGCGCGATGCACGCGACCGGTGCCTACTACATTGCCGCCGACACCATCGCCTTCATGCAGCTCATCGAGGGCGACCTGTTCCGCGACTTTCCGACACTGCGTTTCATCATCCCGCATGGCGGCGGTGCAGTCCCCTATCACTGGGGCCGTTATCGCGGCCTCTCCGACATGCTGAAACGCCCTCCCCTCAGCGAGCATGTGATGAAGAACGTCTATTTCGATACCTGCGTCTACCACCAGCCCGGCATCGACCTGTTGTTTGAGGTGATCGACGTGGAGAATATCCTGTTCGGTTCGGAAATGGTCGGTGCCGTGCGCGGGATCGATCCGCAGACCGGCCACTATTTCGACGACACCAAGCGCTATGTCGATGCGCTGCAGATTCCGGACGAAGACAAGCGAAAAGTCTTCGAGCTCAACGCCCGCCGCGTCTATCCGCGTCTCGATGCACAGCTCAACGCAAGGGGGCTGTAATGGCCGATTTCCGGATGGATGCCGACTGGCTCTGCTACGATCCCGCGCCCAGCAAGCCGACCTATGCACCGCCTCCGGGCGCTGTGGACGCCCATTGCCACGTCTTCGGCCCCGGTGATGTCTTTCCCTATGCATCCGAGCGGAAATACACGCCGTGCGATGCCGGCAAGGAGCAATTGTCCGCGCTGCGCGACTTTCTCGGCTTCGAACGCAATGTCATCGTCCAGGCGACCTGTCACGGCGCTGACAACCGCGCACTGGTTGACGCGCTGCGGGCGGCCGGCGATCGTGCCCGCGGCATCGCGACAGTGCGCGATACGGTGACGGACGAGGAACTCACGGACCTGCATGACGCCGGCGTGCGCGGCGTCCGCTTCAACTTCGTGCGCCGCCTCGTCGATCCCAAGCCCGACGCCTATTACCGCACGATCATCGAGCGCATCGCGCCGCTCGGCTGGCAGGTGGTGATCTACTTCGAAGCGGCCGATCTGGAGGAGCGTTGGGATTTCTTCACCTCGCTGCCGACAACCGTGGTGGTCGATCATATGGGCCGGCCCGACGTTGCGAAACCGGTCGACGGTCCGGAGTTCGGTAGGTTTATCCGGCTCATGACCGAGCACGAGAATGTGGTCAGCAAGGTGAGTTGCCCGGAACGGCTATCGCGATCGGGTCCGCCGAACTACGACGATGTCATCCCCTTCGCGCGCACACTGGTCGAGCGCTTCCCCGACCGCGTTCTGTGGGGCACCGACTGGCCGCACCCCAACATGACGAACCATATGCCTGACGACGGAGCACTGGTGGACATCATTCCACGCATCGCGCCGACCGAAGAGCTTCGGCAAAAGCTGCTCGTGGACAATCCGATGCGGCTCTACTGGCGATAGCCGGACATCGTGGATCGCTGGGCGACGCATCTCGAACACGAGGAAAACATCAATCCAGACGCACTGGGCATTCATGCCTTGGCTGTGCGTGCTCGCCTTGCATGACTGACATCGATCAAGAGGAGGAGACTATGAACATACAACACCAACGGAATATGCTATCGCGGCGGATGCCAACATTGATGAAATCACTGATCCCCGCGTGCCTTCTGACACTTGCGATGACAGGGGCCGCCGCGGCGCAGGAGGACGACTATCCGACCCGCGAGATCAGTCTCGTCATTCCCTTCGGTCCCGGCGGAATTGCCGACATTACCGCGCGCATCGTCGGCGATTCGCTTGGCAAAAAGCTCGGGAAACAGATCGTTATCATGAACCAGCCAGGTGCCGGCGGATCAGTCGCCGCTCGGGTTGCGCTGAATGGTGAACCCGACGGATATACGCTGGCATTGCTTTCAAACGGCACCGCAATCAGTGTCCCGCTGTTCAAGAACCTGCAGTTCGACCCCGTCGCCGATTTCGTGCCGGTATCCAGCCTAGCTTACTTCGACTTTGTATTCGTCACCAAGGCAGATAGTAAATTCAAATCCCTCAAGGATATTCTCGAAGCTGCCCGCGCCAATCCAGCCGCGCTCAACGTCGGGACGATCAATGTGGGGAGCAGCCAGAACCTTGCGGCCGAACTCTTCAAGTCGACCGCCGGAGTCGATTTTACCATCGTCCCTTATAAGGGTACGCCGGATCTTCAGGTTGCCCTGCTCGGTGGGGAACTCGACATGATCATCGACAGCCAGACCGCGCTGAAGGCTGCCCTCCAGCAAAACCAGGCGGTTGCGATTGCATCCTCTGGCCCTACCCGCTCGATCCTCCTGCCGGATGTGGCGACGGCCGAGGAAGAAGGTGTGAAGGGGTTCGACGTCACGTCCTGGAACGGCATTTTCGCGCCCGCTGGCACGCCGCAGGCCGTAGTGGACAAGCTCAACGCAACGCTCGTCGAGGTGCTTGCCGATCCCGACGTGAAGAAGCGGTTTGCCGAGCTCGGCGTCGAAGCCCGTTCCAGCACGCCACAGGAGATCGGAGATCGTCTAAAAGCGGATATCGAGAAGTGGTCAAAAGTCATCGAGGATTCGGGCATCGTGCGGCAATAGGCGGCAACACAGCGACACCGATGTTCGGCCTATTTGCCAATGCCTTAGAACAGGGATGAACCGGCCATCCGGCCAAACTGGTTTGACGTCCGCCGAGGGCCTCACCTTTCCGAGTTGAGATTCGACCAGGACGCCGGATGCTCCATTCGCCTTCCATTTTGCATCCTTCTCCCTTCTCTGAGGGGGGAAGCTTTCGGAACGGCCCGCGATAACAAGTATCGGCGGCGATCGAATGTATCCCGTTCCTATTATCAGGGAAGCGGAGAATATTGATCGCACCGCCTTCAATTTTCGGAGCTATCATGAAATCCGTTTCCTTCGATTCCACGAACGCCACCTGCGGAGCGATCTTCGTCGCGCTCGGGGTATTCTTCGCCTATCAGTCCTTCAATCTTGACCTCGGCACGGCGTTCCGCATGGGTCCGGGCTATTTTCCGTTGGTCCTGGCGATCATCCTGACGCTCCTGGGGACCATTATCGTGATCCAGTCGGCACGGGTCGAGGGTGAGCCGATCGGGCCGATTGCCTGGCGAGGCCTGCTGTTCATCCTGCCGGCGCCGATCTTCTTCGGTCTCACCGTTCGTGGGCTCGGTTTCGTTGTGGCGTTATTCTTCGCCGCGTTGATCGCCTCCTTTGCCTCGCAGAAGATGCGCCCGCCCATGGCGGTGGCTCTGTCGTTCGGCATCACCGTCTTCTCCGTCGCCGTGTTCAGCTATGGGCTCGGCCTGCCGTTCGAGCGCTTCGGCCCCTGGGTCCGGTTCTAGGAGGCGATGATGGATCTTTTCAGCAATCTCGCGCTCGGTTTTGCGACAGCCGGCACTCCGGAAAATCTGCTCTTCTGCCTGATCGGCGTGCTGCTCGGCACGTTGATCGGCGTGCTGCCCGGCATCGGCGCCACGGCGACGATCGCCATGCTCTTGCCGATCACCTTCCAGCTCGAGCCGGTCTCCTCGCTGATCATGCTCGCCGGCATCTATTACGGCGCGCAGTACGGCGGTTCGACGACGGCGATCCTCATCAACATGCCGGGCGAATCCTCGTCTGCGGTGACCGCAATCGACGGCTACCAGATGGCGCGCAAAGGCCGGGCCGGCGTAGCGCTCGCGATCGCAGCCCTGGGTTCGTTCTTTGCCGGCACGGTCTCGACCTTCCTCGTCGCAATCTTCGCACCGCCGCTGACCGCGATTGCCCTCCAGTTCGGCGCGGCGGAATATTTCTCGCTGATGATCGTCGGCCTCGTCTCCTCGATCGCGCTGGCGCACGGCTCGATCGTCAAGGCGCTGGCGATGGTGGCGCTCGGGCTGCTGCTCGGCCTCGTCGGCACCGACATCTATACCGGCACGCCGCGCTTCACACTCGGCATCCGCGAATATGCCGACGGGCTGAACTTCGTCGCTGTCGCCGTCGGTGTCTTCGGCGTGGCGGAAATCTTGCGCAATCTCGAGGGCGAGAAGACCCGCACGGTGCTGATGGCAAAGGTCAGCGGCCTGTTGCCTACACGACAGGACTTCAAGGAGATGATGTGGCCGGTCATTCGCGGCACCGGCATCGGCTCGGCGCTCGGCATCCTGCCGGGCGGCGGCGCAATCCTGGCGGCTTTCGCCTCCTATACCGTCGAGAAGCGCTTGTCGAAAACGCCAGAAGAATTCGGCCACGGTGCGATTGCCGGCGTCGCCGGTCCGGAATCGGCCAACAATGCCGGCGCGCAGACCTCGTTCATCCCGCTTTTGACGCTGGGTATCCCAGCCAATCCTGTGATGGCGTTGATGGTCGGCGCAATGATCATTCAGGGCATCGTTCCCGGTCCGAACGTCGCCGTGGAGCAGCCGGCACTGTTCTGGGGCATCATCGCCTCAATGTGGATCGGCAACTTAATGCTGGTGGTGCTCAACCTGCCCCTGATCGGGCTCTGGGTGAAACTACTCACCATCCCCTACTATGTGCTCTTCCCGATCATCATGGCCTTCTGCGCAATTGGGGTCTACAGCGTCAACTCCAATGTCTACGATCTCTACGCGGTCGCCTTCTTCGGCCTTGCCGGTTACGCGCTGGTCAAGCTGCGTTGCGAGCCGGCGCCGCTTCTGCTCGGATTCGTGCTCGGGCCGTTGCTGGAGGAAAACCTGCGACGGGCGATGATCTTGTCGCGCGGCGATCCGACGACCTTCGTCACCAGGCCGATCAGCGCCATCCTGCTGTTGCTCGCATTAGCCGTTCTCGTCGTCGTTTTCCTACCGAGCATCAAGGCGAAGCGCGAGGCAGTGTTCCAGGAAGAGGATTGAGAACACTGTCAACTCCCCCAGCGCTATTCAAGGTTGGCATCGATTAAGCACCACTCGGCGACATCGATGGCATCATTCTTCGTAAAGGCGCAGCTCCTGCCCACCGGACATGATCCTGAGGATATAGACGGTTTCACCCTCAACGGTGAAAGCAATGCTCAGGCTTCGTTCGAAGCCGACGATCCTCAGGCCATCCCGAATCTCGCTCCGAACCGTTCCTCGCTTTGGAAAGCTTTTGCACCCTTATCCCACAGAGCACGATTAAATCCTACACTTTCCGAAAGTCCGCCATTTGGCATCCTGCAAAATGGAGCAGCGCGACACACCTCACGAAAAAGCCCGGCGCGACGGCCGGGCTTCTTCTCGATCTCTACTCGGCAGACCTTAGAAGGTTGCCGCACCACTGCCCCATGGGCCGTGGTGGAAATCCTTGCCATCGAGGCGGTCGAAGCCGTGGGCGCCGAAGAAGTCGCGCTGGGCCTGGATGAGGTTCGCCGTTCCCCTGCCCTGGCGGTAAGCATCGAAATAGGTGAGCGCCGAGGTTAGCGCCGGCACCGGCAGGCCGGCGGAAATCGCAGCCGCAACGACGCGGCGAAGCGCCGGGATCGATTCCTTGACCATGTCCGAGAAGGCGGGCGTTACGATGAGGTTGGCGGCATCAGGCGCCTTGGTGAAGGCCGAGGTGATCTCGTCGAGGAACTGCGAGCGGATGATGCAGCCGGCGCGCCAAATACGGGCGATCGTCGGCATCGGCAGCGACCAGTTGAACTCGCGCGAGGCTTCCGCCATCACCGCGAAGCCCTGCGCATAGGCGCCGATCTTGGCGGCAAACAGCGCCAGTTCCAGATCCTTGTTGAGCTCGGGGCCGTAGGCGATCGGGAAGGATACGGCCTGCGTGCCGAAGATCTTTTCGGCGGCTTCGCGCTGCGATTTCATCGAGGAGAGACTGCGGGCGGCGACCGCGGCTTCGATCGCCGTTGCCGGAATGCCCATGTTCTGCGCCTCGATCGCCGACCACTTGCCGGTGCCCTTCTGGCCGGCCTTGTCGAGGATCATGTCGACCATCGGCCCGCCGGAGACGGGGTCGTTGGCGGCAAGCACCTTTTCGGAGATCTCGATCAGGTAGGAGTTCAGCCGGCCCTTGTTCCATTCGCCGAAGATGCCGGAAATATCGGAGGCGCTCTTGCCGAGGCCGTCGCGCAGGATGCCGTAGATTTCAGCGATCATCTGCATGTCGGCATATTCGATGCCGTTATGGATGGTCTTGACGAAATGGCCGGCGCCGTCATTGCCGAGCCAGGCGACGCAGGGCTCGTCATTGTAGCGGGCGGCGATCGAGGTCAGCACCTTCTCGACACGCTTCCAGGATTCCTCAGTGCCGCCGACCATGATCGACGGGCCGTGACGCGCACCTTCTTCACCGCCTGATACACCCATGCCGATGAAGGTGAGATCGGTATCCTTAAGGCGGTCGAAGCGGGCGACGGTGTCGCGGAAATTGGCGTTGCCGGCATCGATCATGATGTCGCCCTTGGAAAGATGCGGGCGCAGCGCTTCCATCTGCTGGTCGACGGCATCACCCGCCTTGATCATGATGATGATCGGGCGCGGCGGCCGGATCGCCTCGACGAATTCTTCGATGGTCTTGCAGGGAATGATCTGCTTCTTCAGATCGCCGGCGCTCTCGTAGAATTCGTCGGTTTTCTCCGGCGTGCGGTTGAAGACCGCGATTTTATTGCCTTTCTCCGCGATGTTGAGCGCCAGGTTGGAGCCCATGACCGCAAGGCCGATCAGTCCGATTTCTGCCTTTTCCACGACAAACCTCCGATGTGTCATTTGGACCGGTGTTGTGGCACTGTCTCAGCCAAACGGCAAGTCTCGCAAGGGTCTAATCGGTTCGCAAAAGCCAATGAAATGAAGCTTGCACTGCTGACTTGTCCGACAACCCCAGACGGCGGCCGGCCGATCGGCAAGCGACGAGTTTTCGCGCGGCCTGCCCGTAATGCCCTATCTCATGTTATCATCATTGCCTCGGGAGATATCGCATTGGCATCAGGAAGACGAAAAGATACGGCTCTCCTGGCGGCCCGCGCCGGCCGCTACCGCGAACATGCCTCGCCGCCGGCGCTGCGGCGCCATTTCAGCCGCCTCTGGTTGCATACGCTCCATGACGGACCGCCGGCAATGGTGGCAATCGTGCCGGACGGCTATTGCGACCTTCTCTGGATCGACGGCCGGCTGATCGTCGCCGGCCCCGACAGGACGGCAGCCTTTCCCATCATCCGGCCGGGCGCAACCGTCATCGGCGCACGTTTTGCACCGGGCGCCGCGACACCCTGGCTGAGGACACCGCTCTCGGCCCTGATCGGCTGCTCGGTGCCCCTGAGTGACATTGGCCGGGAGGACACGGCCGAATTCGAGGCGCGGCTTGGGGATTGTCCCAATCCCTCGGCCGCTATGGCGCTCTTCAGCCGCCTGCTCGAAGAAGCCGCACGCCATGAGGAAGAACCCGCCCGGGACGCCGCCGTGATCTTCGCCGCCGCCGACAGCGCTCGCCCGGCATCCGGCCTGCTCGACCGGCTCGGCATGAGCGAAAGGCAGCTGCGCCGTCGCTGCCACCATCATTTCGGCTATGGCGCAAAGACACTGGAACGGATCCGCCGGTTCCAGCGTTTCCTCGACCTCTGCCGCAGGTCGGGCACGATGCCGCTTGCCCGCCTGGCGTTCGAAGCGGGCTTTGCCGACCAGCCCCACATGACGCGCGAGGTCGGCGAGCTTTCGACTCTGACGCCTGCCGTCATTCTCGACCAGTTCAGCATGCGCAAAAGAGCTGACTGACCGTTTTGTTCAAGACGCTGCCGGCTGGTTTGTTATTCTGACGAAACCAAATGCCAAGGACCTGCAAGCCATGTCGACAATGCCCGCGAAAATCATCCACCTGTCGATCGAGCGCGACTGGCGCGACGTCTACGATTTTGCCGGCAAGCCGGAGAACATGCCGCTCTGGGCCTCCGGCCTTGCGACCGGTTTCGAGCCCGACGGCGCCGACTGGATCGCCCACGGTCCTCTCGGCACGGTCAAGGTGAGCTTCGTTCCCGCCAATGAATTCGGCGTGATCGACCATACGGTGACGATCGAATCCGGTCTCAGGGTCTATAATGCCCTGCGCATCGTGCCGAACGGCGATGGCTGCGAGGTCATGTTCACGATGCTGCGCCTGCCCGGCATGACCGACGCGCAGTTTTCCGCCGATGCCGCCCATGTCGAGAAGGATCTCGCCATGCTGAAAGCCCTGATGGAGAGATAGATGGCCGATAAAGCAGAAAACCACGACCGCCGTATCGATTATGTCGAATTCAACGTCGCCGACATCGCCGCCGCCAAAGCCTTTTACGGCTCGGCCTTCGGCTGGCGTTTCACCGACTACGGCCCGAACTACTGCGAATTCGACGATGGCCGGCTGAAGGGCGGCTTCACCGATTTCGGCCCCGTGCGGCCCGGCGGCCCGCTTGTTGTCGTCTATGCCAAGGACCTGGAAGAAGTGCTGACCTCAGTGGAAAGAGCCGGCGGCACGATCTGCCGGCCGATCACCGATTTTCCCGGCGGCCGCCGCTTCCACTTCCTCGACCGCGACGGTTACGAACTCGCCGTCTGGGCGACTGCCTGACGGTAACTTGATTGGTCAGGGCGCGCCTGAATCAGCCGGCCGGGGTCAGGCAGCCTGCCGCCGCCGATCGTGATCTTCCATGACGATCAGCGCACCGATGACAGTACCGCCCGCATCGCGCAGCGGCGACATGCGACAGCGCACCTGCCGCGATCCGACACTGCCGGCCGGGCGCTCATAGGTATAGTCGATCTGGTCCCCGGCAAAACAGGCGTCGAGCTTGTGCTTGGCGCATTCGGCAAACCGCTCCTCACCGATGAATTCGGAAAGGTGGCGGCCAATGAGTTCCATCGGCTTTCTATCGAGATGGGCGCTGTTGGCCGGATTGGAATAGAGGTAGCGATAGTCTCTCGTCAGCACGGCCACGCGGTCCGGCAGGCTTTCCAAGATCGCGGCATTGAGGAACTGGCCGTTGTCGGTATCCGGCACATAGGCCGCCGGCGGTTCGATGCGCACATCCCGCGGCGAAGGCGTGCGCCAGTCCGGCCCATGCGCCCCGAAATAACGGTCGAGCAGGTAGGAAAGCACCGTCGTGTGCTCGGTGACGCTGGCGCTATCGTCGGCGTCCTGGCCGATCAGATGGGTCACAAACTGCAGTTGCATGTAGACTTCGAGCAGGTTCATCGCCTTGTGGGCGAGAATCGCTTCGACCAGCGGCTCGACATGGCGGTCGAGCGCCGTAACGCGCTGATCGTCGCCGAGACGAATGGCTTCCTCGATTTGAACGCAACGCAAGGAAAAGGCCCGAAAAAGCTCCAGCAAGACGCTCCAACTCCCATTGTCCCAAGAACGAGTCCGAAACCGGCTAAGGCTGCATCTCCCCAAAATGCGCCCTGCAGTAGACTTTATTCGCGTCTTGGTGGTGACGGGTAACATGAAGTGCCCTCAGTTTCAATCCGAGGGCACCTGCCGCTTTTCACCGCTGATAATTGAGGGTGGACCTTTTTGCAGCACGATGCCGAAAGTGTAAGCGTTTTTTAGACCGGCCCACCTAAAATCAATCTGTCTTAAGGCGCGAGCGTCTGCTTGATCTGCCAGCGGTCGTGATACCAGAGCCACTGTTCCGGGTATTCCCGTACCCAGCTTTCCACCTTGTCGTTGAGCAGCTGGGCGGCTGCCGGCAGGTCGAGATTGCCCTTGGCGTCGCGCGGCATGTCCAGCCGCGGCTCGATCTCCAGCCGGTAGCGATTTCCCGGCAGCCGGATGCAGCGCGCCGGATAGACCTCGCAGTCGAACTGGCGCACCAGCTTCGGCAGCAGCGGATTGGTCTTGACCTCGCGCCCGAAGAAGGTGCCTTTCAGCCCCTTACTGAATTTCTGGTCGACGAGCACGCCGACCCCCTGGCCTGCTTCCAGCTGGCGGGCGAGCGCAAAGGAGGAACCGGCATGCGAAGGCACCAGCTTGCCCATGCGCGCGCTCCTGAAGTCGAACACCTTCTTGGCGACATAGGGATTGTTCGGCGGCCGAAAAAGCACGGTCACGGTGAGCCCGAAGGCGGCCCCTGCTACCGGCAGCAGTTCGAAATTGGCGGTGTGGCCGGTAAAGACGATGAAGGGGCGTGGATTGTCACGCAGGTCGAGGAAGATCGGGACGCCAGACACCTCTACCCTGCCCGGCTCCGACTTTTCGGGATCGTAGTCGAACAGTTGGTCGAGGAAGACGTATTCGGCCGCCAGCCGGCCCATATTGCCCCAGCTGTCGAGCGCGATCTCCTCGATCTCGGCCTCGCTCTTCTCGGGGAAGGCGTTGCGAAGATTGGTCAGCATCAGCCTGTGGCGGCGGGTGCGCCGGCCGAGGCGGCGCATCATCCTGTCTGCGAAGCGGATCGCGCCATCGGCCGGAAACAGCTTCAGGAAATTCAGGAAGCCGAACATCACCTGCGCCACCAGCCATTGCTGGAAATTTCTGAGCGCCAGCACGATCCGGGTGATGAAGAGCTTCACGCGGTCAATCCATCTTCAGGATGATCTTGCCGAAGATCTGGCGCGATTCCATCCGCTCCAGCGCCCGGTCGATATCGCTGAAGCTGACTTCGGTGTCGATGACGGGATGCACGAGCCCGCGACCCATCTTCTGCATCGCATCCGCCATGTTCTCCATGCGGCAGCCGAAGGAGCCGAGAAGCTTCAGCTGCTGCTGGAACAGCATCATCAGGTTCATCTCTGTGGAAACACCCGAGGTCGAGCCGCAGGTGACGAGCCGCCCGCCGCGCTTCATGCAGAGCATCGAGCCCGCCCAGGTGTCCTTGCCGACATGTTCGAAGACGACGTCGACGCCCTTCTTCTTGGTGAGCTTGCGCACCACGCCCTCGAAGCGGTCGGTGCGATAGTTGATGACGTGATCGGCGCCAAGCGCCTTGGCCTTCTCGATCTTGTCGTCGGAACCGACCGTGGTGATGACGGTGCAGCCGATCTTCTTGGCAAGCTGGATCGCCGCCGTGCCGATGCCGGAACCGCCGGCGTGGACGAGAATCGTCTCGCCCGGCTCGAGCTTGGCATTGTCGAACAGCATGTGCTCGACCGTGCCGAAGGTGACGGGCGCAAGTGCTGCACCGATCGCATCGACACCGGGAGGAGCCGGCACCAGCAGGCGCGCCGGCAGGTTGACCTTCTCCTGCGCAAAGCCGTCGAGATGGAAGCCGTGCACGCCCGAGACATGTTCGCAGAGATTGTCGCGGCCCTCGCGGCAGGGGCGGCAGAGACCGCAGGTGCGCGCGCCGTAGATCGAGACGAGCTGGCCCGGCAGCACGTTGGCGACGCCCGGCCCGATCGATTCCACGACGCCCGAAGCTTCCGCACCGATGACCAGCGGCATCTTCCGCTTGGCGAAGGCCATGCCGCGCCAGCCCCAGACGTCGATGTGATTGAGCGCCACCGCCTTGACCCGCAACGTCACCTCTCCGGCGCCAGGTGCGTCCGGTTCCGGCAGATCGGTGATCTCAAGCTTGCGGTCGTCGATCAGTTGCAAAGCGCGCATGGCAAAATCCCTCGCCTGAAGGCGTCATCTCTCTCAAAAATTTGTCGGGAACCGCTTAAGCCGGTTCGAGCGCCATGACAAGGCTGGCATTCTGCCCGCCGAAGCCGAAGGAGTTGGAAAGCACGGCTGAAACCTGGGCTTCCCGCTTCTTGTTCGGCACGACATCGAGAACGATCGACGGATCGGGGTTGGTGTAGTTGATCGTCGGCGGCAGCGTCCCGGTCAGCATCGTCTGCAACGAGAACACCGCCTCGACGGCACCCGCTGCCGTCAGCGTATGGCCGATCATCGACTTGTTCGACGAGACCGGGATGCCGACGAGCCGCTCGCCGAAGACGGCCGACATCGCCCCATATTCCATCTTGTCGTTCTCCGGCGTCGAGGTGCCGTGGGCATTGATGTAGCCGATGTCGCTCTCGTCGATGCCGGCATCGGCAAGCGCCGCGCGGATCGTCGCGATTGCCGGGCCGCCATCCGGCGACGACCGGGTGCGATGAAAGCTGTCAGCCTTGTCGCCGGCGCCCTTCATGATACCGAGCACCTTGGCGCCGCGGGCGACCGCCGCTTCCAGCGATTCCAGCACCAGCGTCGCGGCACCTTCGGCGATGACGAAGCCGTCGCGATCCTTGCTGAATGGCTTGGAGGCCTTGGTCGGCGGATCGTTCTGCGTCGAAAGGGCAGACAGCAGCGAGAAGCGGATCAGCGCTTCGGCGCTCAGCGATCCGTCGGTCGCAACCGTCAGCGCCCGCGTCGTGCGGCCCTGGCGGATCGCTTCGATGCCGAGTTGGATGGCGGTGACGCCGGAAGCGCATGCGGTCGACAGCGTCACGGGAAGGCCGCGCGTGCCGAACCGGTCTGCCAGGCGTTCGGAAATCGCGCCGAACAGTGCCGCCTCGTGGAAGGCCGGGTCCGGGCGCTGGCGCAGCGCCGTCAGGAAGCGCTCATAGGCATCGCCCGGATGGTCGGAGGCCGGTGAACGGTCGGCAAGCTCGAAACGCGCGCTCCATTCCGGCTCGATCGGCGGGGCGGCGAGGAACAGCGGGCCGTTGAAATCGCCGGAAAGGCCGGCATTAGCAAGCGCCTCGATCGTCGTTTCGCGGGCAAAGGCATAGGAGCGCTCGACAGCATTCGGCACTGGGATGCCGATGAAATCGACAGTGCCGGCGATCCGAGTCGACAGGCCCTCGGTCGGGAAACGGTTGATCTCGTGGATACCCGACGTGCCAGACGAGAGCGCTGCCCAGTTGTCGCTGAGGCCCTGACCGAGCGAGGTGATGATGCCCATGCCGGTCACCGCCACGATCGGACGGCCGAGATGATCCCTGTAAGCGGAAGCTGTCATGTCCTTACTCCTCACGCATCTGCGGAAAGAACGGCAACACCTTCGCCGCGCTGATGTCCGACCGTGGTTACGACGGCGGCGGTGGCGCCTGCCCGCATCGGCGCCTCATGAGCGGCATCGAAGGGCGGAACCTTGGCCTTGCCATCGACGGCAAGGGCTGCAAGCGCCAGCCCCAGCGTGAACTGCGTCTCGATCGTATGGCCGGTGACGCCGCCGAAGCCGCGGATCGCAACGTCGGGCAAATGATGTTCGAGCACCGCCCGTTCACGGGCGGCAAGATCGTGCATACCGGTCGAGCCGGAAAAGACCGCCGTGCTCTCGGCGGCAAGTCCGACGGCCGGTGCCAGGAGCCGCTCCAGCCGGACCTCGAGATTGCCGGCATTGCGGTTGCCGCGGTCACCCTCGACCGCGTCGATGACGGCGTAGATATGGGCACCGCGGGCTTCGGCATGCTTGCGCGATTCGAGCACCAGGAAGGCGCCGGCCGAACCGGTGATCATGCCGCCGCCGTCGCTGGGTCTCCGCGACCAGAGCGGCACCCAGTCGCCGCGCGCATGCGCGCCGATCGCTTCGGTGAGCAGGATCATATCGGGCCGTTCGGCCGCGAAGGCGCCGCCAACCAGCGCATGCGAGGATTCGCCCGACTTGATGCGGTAGAAGGCGGTCTCGACGGCTGATATGCCGGCCGCTTCCTCGCCCATGAAGGTGCGCGAGGAGCCGGTGACCTTGTGCACGATCGAGATATTGCCGGCGAGCAGGTTGGAAAGCTGGGCAAGGAACAGCGTCGGCCGGAGCTCCGTCGTCAGCTTTTCGTTGAGCAGCAGCTCACGGTCGTTGCGCTTCAGCGCTTCGTCGACGATCAGCGTATCGACATTGATGTCACGCTCGCCGCCGCCGGCCGCCACGATCATGTCCATGGCGCCGCAGGCCTCGATATCATCCTTGAAGCCGGCATCGTCGAGCGCAAGACCGGCAGCGAAAACGCCGATGCGCTGCCAGTTCTCCATCTGGCGCTGGTCGCCGCGCTTGGCGATCTGCTGCGACCAGTCGATCTCGGGCAGCGGATGCACCGGATAGGGCTTGAACTTCTCGGTCTCGACGATCGCCTTCGGGGTAGTGCCGGCCGAAAGCAGCGCGATATGCGCATCCTTGCCGACGCCCTGACAGGTGACGATGCCGATGCCTGTGATGACGACGTCGTTTGCAGCCTTGCTCATCCAATCACTCCCTGCGCCGCGATCGCTTCGAGAAGCCCGATCTCGCCGGCACGTTTCTTCACGATATCGCCGAGCGGCACCTCGGAAAACGGCATGGTGCGAAGCTTCAGCTGCGCATCGCAGACCTTCTTGCCGGCGCTGGTGATTTTAGCCTTGGTGACCGCAAAACCCGAACCGTCATGCTCCAGAACCGCCTCGATGTCGAGCACCGCTTCCGGCTCGACGAAGGTGCGCATCTTGGCGCCGTCGACAGTCATCAGGAAAGGCATGGCGGCAAAATCGGTGACGGCAAGCACCAGCATGCCGGAGGCCTGCGCCATGGTCTCGATCAGAAGCACGCCGGGGACCAGCGGCATTCCGGGAAAATGGCCTTCGAAAACGGGGCTCTTGGCCGGCACGACGGATCGCGCCTTAAGCGTGCCCTTCTTCAGGTCCACCGCTTCGACGCGGTCAATCATCTGGAAATATTCCAGCAGCATTCGGATCCTCCGGCCCGACAGGCCAGATCCGCCCGCCGGTGACGCCTGAAGCGCGTCGCATAGAAGCTGGTCGCACTTTAGGTCTTTGTTTTGTGCACGTCGTCGCCCCAAAACCGCTGCACGCTTTTGGGCGACATGCACTAGTTAGGAACGAAACCGCCCGGCCGCCATATTCACGGCGGCAGGGCGTTCAAAAAAGACTTTTATGTCGCTCAGGCCTTGGCTGCTTTGAGCTCGTCGATCTTGGCGCAGAGGTTCTTCAGCACGAAATATTCTTCGGTGGAAACCTTGCCTTCGTTGACTTCCTGCGTCCACTTTTCGAGCGGAATCTTGATGCCGAATTCCTTGTCGATCGCAAAGACGATGTCGAGGAAATCGAGGCTGTCGATACCGAGGTCGTCGATCGTATGGCTCTCCGGCGTGATCGTCGCGCGGTCGATCTCGCTGGTTTCTGCAATAATGTCGGCAACTTTATCGAATGTAGCGGTCACGCGCTGTACCTCATGAAATGACGATTTAAACCTCCTCATAGGCAAATCCATTTCAAAAGCCAATGCTTTCGTCCCGGCGTTGCGGCAATTTGCCGGTTGGGTGTTGCCTAAACAGCAATGGAATGCCGGTCTTTGCCGTCCCCGGGACGGGCGCCGAGGCGCGCGGCGATGCCGCACCCGAAAGCCCGCCCAGCCGGAAGGCGAAAAAGCCGTCCGAATCAAACCCGCGAACGGCCCTCGCATCGCGGCAAACGCAACTTCCGGCAAAACCGGCGGGCGGGGATGCTTTGATCTAAATCAAACAGCGATCCCGGCGAAATTGATAATCCTCAAGGCGCGCTGGGGGCATGCGCGGGCATGGGCCATGCCGGACGCGCCAATCCTGCCGGCCATACGAAGATTTCAAAAGGGATCAGGACATGGATGTTGCACGCAGTGAGCTTTTCGAGACCAGCACTCCTGTCGCTTGCGCTTCCTGCCAGGCGCGGCACGGCGTCGTCTGCGGCGCCCTGTCGAGTGGTCAATTGAGAGAGCTCAACCGCCACTCTCTGCGCCGCAAGATCGAGGCCGGCTGCGAAATCATCGCCCAAGGGGCGGAAAGCTCTTTCTATTCGAACATCATGCGCGGGGTGGTGAAGCTCTGCAAGGTGATGCAGGACGGGCGCCAGCAGATCGTCGGGCTGCAATTCGCCCCCGATTTTGTCGGCAGACCTTTCGTGCGTGAAAGCACGCTATCGGCTGAGGCTGCGACCGACGCCGAAATCTGCGTCTTTCCCCGTAACCTGCTCGACCGCATGATATCCGAGACACCAGAGCTGCAGCGCAGCTTGCACGATCAGGCGCTGAAGGAGCTCGATGCCGCGCGCGAGTGGATGCTGACGCTCGGCCGGCGCACCGCAGGCGAGAAAGTCGCAAGCCTGCTTTACCTTATCGCCACACATGCCGAACCGCAGACCGCCACGAGCACCGCCTTCGATCTGCCGCTATCGCGCGCCGAGATCGCCGATTTCCTCGGGATGACGATCGAAACCGTCAGCCGCCAGATGACCAAGCTGCGCAAGCGGGGCGTCATTCACATCGAGAACTTTCGACATATCGTCGTCCCCGATATGGATGAGCTGCAGAGCATGACCAGCGCGTAAAAAAGGGATCAAATGCCGCATTCGGCTTTCCGGTCCGGGATCAGCGCGTGATTATGACACGGGTATTGGCAAGGCCGGCCTGTCGTGCCAGCGAGAAGAACTGGGCAGCATTGTCCGGATGTAAGCGAACGCAACCATGCGAGGCCGGCCGGCCCAGCCGCTTCAGGTCGAAGGTGGCGTGAACGGCGTAACCGCCGTTGAAAAACACGGCGAAGGGCATCGGCGCATTGTCGTATTTCCTGGAGCGGTGATCGCGCGACAGCCATTTGGCGCTCCACGAACCGGTCGGCGTGACATAGCCGTTGCGCGCGGTCGAAACCTTCCAGCGATATTTGACGAAGCCGTTCTCGGTAACGGTCATCGTCTGCTTGCCGATGCTGATATTGGCGACCAGCGTTGCGGCCTGAGCGGCAACCGGAGAAAACTGCAGCAATAAACTTGCGGCCGCAGCCGCCAAAATCGTCTTCATGATAACCCCTCTTCGGCCCGCGCAGCTTCATTGCGCCCTCACGGAAGAGAGACTACGGCAATACTTATTATATTGCTTTAATCCGAATGGTAATCACAACTCTAACGAGCCAAGGCGGGAGTTACCGGAGTAAGACACCGGCCTCTGCTTCACTGGAGCTTGCGCGCCGCCGAAGGCTGCTTGAGCTGTTGGTAGGCCTTGTTCATCTTCTCGCGGATCGAGGCCATTGTGCCGAGATTATGCCCGCAGGCCGCACAGGTGATGATGTCGGTCTCCCGGATCTCGGGACGTTCGAACTTCATCTTCGTGCTCTTGCACTTCGGGCACGGTAACTCAACCTGAACTGTCATCGCTCTGCTTCCGGTCTGATAAGATATGAGGCGGTTCGAATAAACCTTTGCGGCGGCCATGTCCACCGGGCGTGATGTACCCTAGAGAAAACACAAGAACAGCCCGAAGATGATGCCCGTAAGCACCATGCAGCTGGCATAGAACACCGAAACGCCGTCCTCGATATCGGCCGCAGTGGCCATATCGCGCCCGGGATTGTTGATCATCGGCTCGGCCACGATGACGCCGCCATAGACCCGAGGGCCGGCGAGTTGGACATTGAGCGCACCTGCCATTGCCGCTTCCGGCCGGCCGGAATTCGGCGAGCGGTGGAGGCCGCCATCGCGCATCGCCACCCGAACCGCTTCTCGGCTGGCACTGGTGCCGCGCCTGATCCAGGCGCCGGCGGCGATCAGCAGGATCGAGAGGCGGGCGGCCGGCCAGTTGGCGACATCGTCGAGCCGGGCGGCCGCCCAGCCGAAATCGATGTATTTTTCCGACCTGTGGCCGATCATCGAATCCGCGGTGTTCAGCATCTTGTAGGCAAGCAGTCCCGGCAGGCCGAAGACGGCATACCAGAGCGCCGGCGCCACCACGCCATCGGAGAAATTCTCGGCAAGGCTTTCGATCGCCGCGCGGCAGACGGCCGGCTCGTCCAAAGTCTCGGGATCGCGCCCGACGATGCGGGAAACGGCGGCCCGCCCACCGGCAAGCCCTTCGTCGCGCAGCGCAATAGCGACGGCCGCGACGTGATCGGCAAGGCTCTTCTGCGCCAGGAAGATCGCCACCAGCCCGGTCTCCAGCAGGATGCCGGCAAGGCCGAACAGCGCGAAAAACCGGTCGAACACCAAGCCTGCGGCCACTGCCAGAAGAAGCAGCGCCAGGATGGCGGCGACGCCGTTCATCCGGCGTTGCGAGCCTGTCAGGCTTGATGGGTTGAGCTGCTGGTCGGCATAGGAAATCACCGCGCCGAAGATGGCGACGGGATGCGGCACCCGCGACCACAGCCATTGCGGATCGCCGAGGATCCGGTCGAGCAGCAGCGCCAGAAGCAGCACGAGAAGGTTTTCGTCGATCGTCATCGCTCAAATCTCTGAAGGGCTTCGATAAGCCGCCTGTCCGCCGCCCCATCGGGCGTCAGCCCGAAACGCAGCCACTCCGGCGCATAATCGAACTTGCGGACGAGAATATGATGGCGGCAGAGATGCGTGTAAATGTCGCCGGCTCTCGCATCGGCGACAAGGGTAAACAGCGCCGTTCCCCCCGCCGTCCGTAATCCCGCTCCCATCAGCGCCGCATGCAGACCGGCGCAACGTTCATCGATACGGCTACGGATCGAAGTAACATCCGAGCGCAGCAGCGACGCTGCAATCGAAAGCGCCGGGCCGGAAACCGCCCAGGGGCCGAGCCAATCCTCGAAGCGCGCGAGAATATCGCTACGCGCAATCGCAAAGCCGAGCCGCAGGCCGGCAAGTCCGAAGAACTTGCCAAAAGAGCGGAAGATGATGAGGTTGGAAAGTTCTTGCACGCGAGCCGCCAGGCTCAGCGCCGGATCGGTATCCCCGAAAGCCTCATCGACGACGAGCAGCCCATTTGCCGCTTTCATCCTGTCGTGCAGTGCGACCAGCGTTTCCGTCGACCATATGCGCCCATCCGGATTGTTCGGATTGACCACAACCGCGAGCCGATGCTCGATCCCGATTGCGGCAACATTATCGACCGCGTCGACGGCAAAGCCGGCCGAAGCGAAGGCGCGCGCATATTCCCCATAGGTCGGCGATACCACGGCAACCGTGTCGTCCATGGCGCCAACCGGCTTACCCGCCGCGATGAGGCGCGGCAGCAACTGGATCACCGATTGCGTGCCGGGCACCGGCAGCGGCAGGATCTCGCCGCTGCCATAATGATCGCGCGCCGCGCGCCTTGCCTCATCGACGAGATGCCGGTCCGGCAGCCGATGCCAGGCCCTTGCCGGAATGTCGGGCAAGGCGACAGGGCATGGATTGATGCCGGTGGAAAGATCGAGCCAGTCTTCCGGCCTGCCGCCGAAGGTGGCGGCAACGGCGGTGATGCCGCCGCCATGGGCGATCGGTGCGCTCATGCGGCAGCTCCGGCCAGATCGATCAGATGCATGTAGGAGCCCGCCACCTGGTCGCGCCGGAGGCCGGCAGCACCCAGATCGGTTCCGAGGGCATCCTGCGTTGCAAACAGCCGATTCCCCTCGCCCTCGGAGACGACGGTGGAATAGTGGAATTCATGCGCCGTCATCGTCCGCGCGAAAAAGGCGCCGTCGAGCGGCATGACGCGGCGATAGCCGAGATGGCGTTGCCGCTTGGCATAGCTGGTGACGACGGGCAGCAGGCCGAGCATTTCGTGGCGGCGCCCTTCCGCGTCAATCAGCCCGTCGCCGAGCACCATGTAGCCGCCGCACTCGCCGTAGATCCTGGTGTCTCGTGCCGCCGCATCGAGCATGCCGGCGCGAAAATTCTGCGCCGCGGCCAGCCGCCCGGCATGCAGCTCGGGATAACCGCCCGGCAGATAAATCGCATCGGCATCGCCAGCCGGCGCCTCGTCGGCAAGCGGCGAGAAGAAGGAGATCGCAGCACCCCGGCGCCGCCAGCCGAGCAGCATGTGCTCATAAGAAAAGGCAAAGGCGACATCGCGTGCCACCGCGATACGGGCGCCCAGCGGCATCAGCCGCTCGATATTGGCGGCCGACGGCCGGTTGAGCCCCTGCCTGGCGATGCGCAGCAGGAATTCAAAATTGCATTCCTCGGAGACCGCATCCGCCGCGTGATCGATGAAATCTTCGAGGCTCGCATGTTCGCCGGCCTGGACGAGGCCGAGATGGCGCTCCGGCAGCGAAAGCGCCTTGTCGCTGCCGATCACGGCGATGACGGGCATGCGGATAGCCTCAAGCGCCTGGCGCAGCATCGCCTCGTGCCGTTCGCTGCCGACCTTGTTGAGGATGACGCCGGCAACGCGGACATCGGCGCGGAAACCGGCAAAACCGGCGACCAGCGGCGCCACCGACTGCGACATGCGCGAGGCATCGACGACGAGCACCACCGAAAGACCGAGCTGGGCGGCAAGATCGGCCGCCGTGCCCTTTCCGTCGGCCGCTCCGTCGAAAAGCCCCATCATTGCCTCGATGACGAGGATGCGGTCGCCGGAGCGATGCAGGGCCGCATTGGCCGAGATCAGTTCAGGGCGCATCGCCCAGGGATCGAAATTCAGGCAGAGCGTGCCGCTTGCCGCCGCATGGAAGGCGGGGTCGATATAGTCAGGACCTGCCTTGCCGGGCGCGACCGCGATGCCGCGGCGGCGAAGCGCTCTGAGCAGCCCGAGCGTCACCGTCGTCTTGCCGGCGCCGGAGGAAGGGGCTGCGATCAGGAGGCCGCTCATGCCTGCACCTTGCCGGACCGGCGGAACGGATCGGGTTGCAGGCGCCGTCCGCCGAGCGCGCCGAGCCAATCGAGCGAGGCTCTGAGCCGCACCACCTCGCCGACGACGACCACCGCCGGCGGCTCCAGCCCGGAGGCGGCAACAGCCTCGGTCGCCTCTCCGAGCGTCGTTTCCACCACCTGCTGCCGGCCGGTGGCGGCATTGCAGACGAAGGCGACGGGTTCCGACGGCAGCCGGCCGGCGGCGATGAGATTGGCGCTGATCTCGGCGATATGCTTCATCGCCATATACATGACGATGACGGGCGAGCCCCGGCCGATCGCCTCCCAGTCGATCCTGTCAGGCACGATACCGGAGGAATCATGGCCGGTGAGGAAGGTCACGGCATGGTTGATATCGCGATGTGTCACCGGAATGCCGGCATAGGCAAGCCCGCCGATACCGGCGGTGACGCCGGGCACGATGCGGAAGGGAATATTGTGCTCGACCAGCGTCAATGCCTCCTCGCCGCCGCGGCCGAAGACGAAGGGATCGCCGCCCTTCAGCCGCAGCACGCGCTTGCCGGCGCGCGCCAGATCCACCAGCCGCAGCGAAATGTCGCGCTGTTTCGCCGAAGGCTTGCCGCCGCGTTTGCCGGCATATTCCACCAGCGTTTCCGGCCGCGCCAGTGCCAGGCATTCCTCGTTCACCAGCGCGTCGTGCACGATGACGTCGGCCTCGAAAAGCCCCTTGGCGGCAAGCAGCGTCAAAAGCCCGGGATCGCCGGGACCGGCGCCGACGAGCCAGACGCTGCCCGGCTCCAGCGCCGGAAGATGGGAGAATGCGGCATCGATCATCATGTTGATCTAGGCCCCGCAAAGGGCAAGGTCAACGCCGCGCCCGTCACCTCACTGGAAGTTGCTGAGATTGCTATGACTCACTTCGCAAAGAGGCGGATTCGATTTCACAACAAACCCGCTCAACAATATGAATAGATTATAATATCATCAAGAAGGCCAGCCGCGGCGCAGCCGGCCTTCCCGACCGTCAGGCGGCAAGCAGCGTGTTGCGGATGAGGTCGATGACCTTCTCCGATTCAATGCCGGTGCAGACGATCTGGCTCGGCAGGCCGTCCCAGTCTCCATTAGGCGGAAAATGCCGGCCGTCCCGCTTGACGATCGTCTGGCCATCGGCGATGCCGCCACAGACGACGCGCACAGCACCCGATATCGACGAGAACAGCTCGGGCGCCACGACATAGACGCCGGCGCAGCTGTCATGCACCATCATGCCGTCTTCGACCGCGTGCTTATAAAAATCGATATAGGACTGCGAGAGCGCGTCGAGCTGCTTGAGAGCCTTATCACCCCTCGCCGCCATCTCGCCGAGATAGCTGCGGCTCATCGTGGTGATCGCGGTGACGTCGAGGCCGATGACGGCCACTTTCCACGGCGCGGTCATGACGATGTCGGCAGCCTCGGGATCACCGTGAATATTGGCCTCGGCGACCGGCGAGACATTGCCCGGCACATAGAAATTGCCGCCCATGATAACGACGTCCTTGACCAGCGTCGCAATCTCGGGGTCTTCCTTCAGCGCCAGCGCCAGGTTGGTCATCCGGCCGACGGCGACGAGGCGGACCTCACCCGGGTTGGCGCGCACCGTGTCGATGATGAAGCGATGCGCCGGGCGCGCATCGAGCGGCAGGTCGATCGTTTCCGGCACGTCGATATCGCCGAGACCGTTGTCGCCATGCACCATGGCCGGCCACGGCCGCTCCGCACGCGAGGAATCGATGGTGACGCTGGCGCCCTTGGCAACCGGTGCCGCAATATTCCATTCGCGCTTGAGGAAGAGCGCATTGCGTGTCGTCGTCTCGACTGAAGCGTTGCCGAAGACCGTGGTAATGCCGAGAAGGTCGATCTCGGCATGACGGTGCAGGAAAAGAAGCGCCATGGCGTCGTCAACGCCAGGGTCGGTGTCATAGATGACCTTGTGCATGAGATATCCTCTAGATGTGAACCCGTGAAGCTGCCGGACGGCGCCGCGAATTGGCGCCACCATAACGTCGGCTAGGCTTTCTGCAACCCGCTGCGGGCAACTGCCGCCGTCGCATGCGCAGATTTGATTTTGGCGACGGCAAGCTCGGCATCCGGCCCCGCAGCCGCCAGCGCAGCTGCCTCGGCAACCCCATGGCAGCCGACGCGAGCAAAGACCTTCGCGGAGGGATTCTTGAGCCGCGGTGTCTCCTCTTCCAGCCGCGGCGCGTCGAAAAACACGACGGGCACGGAAAAATGCGCGGCAACGGCAAGGATCGCCGGCTCATGTCTCCGGTTGTCGATCGAGGCAATGGCTGCGAGTTCCGCAGCAGCAATACCGGCTGCGTCGAGCGCTGCGATCGCAAGCGCCAACACCTCGGCAGGTAGCGTCCCCCGCTCGCAACCGAGGCCGAGCACGTGGCGCCTCGCCCTACCGAAAGAGATATCGCTCATGGAAAACCGCCGAATGCGCCCTGCCCGTGTCCTCGCAGCCATTGCAGCTTGGTGCGGCAAATGCAACAAGGCCGTCCGAAATCCCTCCCTGGAATACCACCTTGCCCGATATCGCCTTCCATCTGCTTCTGCTGCTCTGCATCGCTGCCTTTTTTGCCGGTTTCGTCGATTCCATTGCCGGCGGCGGCGGCCTCGTCACCGTTCCCGTCATGCTGATCGCCGGCATTCCGCCGCTCCAGACCCTCGGCACCAACAAGGTGCAGTCCCTCTTCGGCGCCGCCTCGGCCACGATCGCTTATGCTCGCAAGGGCCATGTGGAGCTGCGTGAGCAATTGCCGATGGCGCTGATGGCCATCATGGGCGGCGCACTCGGCGCCGCACTCGCCACGATCGTGCCCGGTGAGGTGCTGGAGGCGATCATGCCGGTGCTGCTGGTGGCGATCGCGATCTTCTTTGCCGTCAAGCCGAACCTCAACGACCTCGACAAACACCGTCTCATCACACCCTTTGCCTTTGGCTTGACGCTTGTTCCGGTCATTGGCCTCTATGACGGCGTCTTCGGCCCCGGCACCGGTTCCTTCTTCATGCTGGCCTTCGTCACACTCGCCGGCTTCGGCGTGCTGAAGGCGACGGCCCACACCAAGCTTCTCAATCTCGGATCGAATTTCGGCGCGCTCATCGTCTTCGCAAGCTTCGGCGCGATCCTCTGGAAGATCGGCCTGTTGATGGGCATCTGCCAGTTCCTCGGCGCGCAGCTGGGTTCCCGGCTGGCCATGCGCATCGGCGCAAAGCTCATCAAGCCTCTGCTCGTCTTCGTCTGCATCGCCCTTGCGGTGAAGCTGCTCGCCAACCCGGCAAATCCGCTGCGCATCTGGCTCGGCGCCTGACACGAACCCTCGACCATCTTCATTACCTCTGGCGTAATTGATACGGTACATCGCCTTCCCGCATGATCGGGCTGCCTGGAATTGACGGGCGATCAAGAGGAGATGACCTGATGAATGACGCAAACAACAACGCAGAGCGCTATCTCGCCGTCTGGAATGAGACGGATGCCGCTCGCCGCCGCGCCCTCATCGCCGAGAGCTGGAGCGAAGCCGCGACCTATATCGACCCACTGATGCGCGGTGAAGGCCATGAGCAGATCAATTCGCTGGTCGAGGCGGTGCAAAGCCGCTTCCCCGGTTTCCGCTTCGCCCTGATCGGCGCGGCCGACGGCTACGGCGATAACCTGCGCTTCTCCTGGGGGCTCGGCCCGGAAAATGGCGAAGCGCTGATCAAGGGCACAGATTTCGCCGAGCTCGAAGGCGGCAAGCTGAAATCCGTGCGCGGTTTCATAGATTTGCTGCCGGAAGCCGCCTGATGTCGCCGACCGCCCGCTCGCTTGGAGACCATCTGCGCGAATGGCGCCAGCGCCGCCGCATGAGTCAGCTCGACCTCGCGCTGGAGGCGGAGATCTCGCAGCGGCATCTGAGCTTCATCGAGAGCGGGCGCTCGACACCAAGCCGCGACATGCTGCTGCATCTTGCCGAACGGCTCGACGTGCCCCTTCGCGATCGAAACCCGCTGCTGCTCGCGGCGGGTTTCGCTCCTGTTTTTGCCGAACGCAAGCTGGATGATCCCGCACTGGAACCGGCCCGTCGCGCCATCGACATGGTGCTGAAAGGGCACGAGCCCTTCCCAGCAATCGCCATCGACCGCCACTGCACACTCATCGCAGCCAATGCGGCCATTGCGCCGTTGCTCTCAGGCGTTGCCGACCAGTCCTTGCTCTCGCCACCCGTCAACGTACTGCGCCTCAGCCTGCATCCACAAGGATTGGCGCCCCATGTCAAAAACCTCTCCGAATGGCGCGCCCACCTTATCAGCAGGCTGCGCCAACAGTTCTCGGCTTCGGGCGATCTAATGTTGGACAAGCTTTTGAAGGAGTTGCTATCCTATCCAGCGCCTAAAACTGCCGGCGAGGTCCATACCGACTATGCCGGCATCGCCGTTCCCCTTCAACTTTCGACCAAGGCCGGCCTGCTTTCCCTGATTTCGACAACGACGGTCTTCGGCACACCCGTCGACATCACGTTGTCGGAACTCGCGGTCGAATCTTTCTTTCCGGCGGATGAGGAAACGGCGGCCATCCTGCGCAGCCTCGCGCTCAGCTGACCGTCTCAGAACTCCACGCCGGGCTGGCCCTTGACGCCGGAGCGGAAGGGATGTTTGACGAGTTCCATCTCGGTCACCAGATCGGCGATCTCGATCAGTTCCTCCTTGGCGTTGCGCCCCGTCAGCACGACATGCGTCATCGCGGGCTTCTCGGTCTTCAGAAAGGCGACGACGTCGTTGATGTCGAGATAGTCGTAGCGCAGCGCGATGTTGATCTCGTCGAGCAGCACCATGGAATTGTTTTCGTCGCGGATCAGTTCCTTGGCCTTTTCCCAGGCGGCCGAGGCGGCCGCGACATCGCGGGCGCGGTCCTGCGTTTCCCAAGTGAAACCCTCGCCCATCGTGTGGAACTGGCAGAGATCGGAGAAATGCTTCTCGATCAGGTCGCGCTCGCCGGTCCACATCGCACCCTTGATGAACTGCACAACGGCCGAGGGCTTACCGTGGGCGATGTGGCGGAAGATCATGCCAAAGGCGGCCGATGATTTTCCCTTGCCCTTGCCGGTATGGACGATGATCAGGCCCTTGCCGTCGGTCTTAGTCGCCATGATCTTGTCGCGCGCCGCCTTCTTCTTCGCCATCTTCTCGGCGTGGCGCGCATCGTCCTTGCCGGTCCCGGCTTCTGCGATCTCGCTGTCAGGAGTCTCGTCACTCATTGGTTCACCTCATTCTGTTGTCTGGCGGCCAGGTCGAACTGGGCCGAATTGCTGCGCGGCGTCCAAAGACTGCGGTCGACGGCTTCGCGCAGCCGCTCCCTCATCTCGTCGAATGCAGCCGGGTTCTTCTCGATCATGAAATCGCGCACGGCGGGATCGGCGACGAAGGCCTGGTAGACCGCCTCGAAATGATGAGCGCCGACCGCCCCCGTCGTCGCCGAAAAGGCGAAGAGATAATCGACGGTGGCGGCAATCTCGGCCGCCCCCTTATAGCCGTGGCGCATGACGCCTGCGATCCATTTCGGATTGACGACACGTCCGCGCACGACGCGGCCGATCTCCTCCTCGAGCGAACGGATCACCGGCTTTTCCGGCCTGGAATGGTCGTTATGATAGATCGAAGGACGCGCGCCGGCGAGCTGTTCGGCCGCCGCCGCCATGCCGCCCTCGAACTGGTAGTAATCGTCGCTGTCGAGCAGGTCGTGCTCGCGATTGTCCTGGTTCTGAATGACGGCCTGCACCGAGCGCAGCCGCTCCTCGAACAGGCCGCGTTCGGCCTTGCCTTCCTCGCCGGCGCCATAGGCATAGCTGCCCCAGACGAGATAGGCTTCGGCGAGATCGGCGCGCCGCTCCCAGCCCTTTTCGTCGATCAGCGCCTGCAGGCCGGCGCCATAGGCACCAGGCTTCGAACCGAAGACCCTATAGCCCGCCCGGCGCCTTGCCGAGACCTCGTCCAGACCGGCGGCGGCAAGCCTTGCGGCCTCGCCGCGCATGCGCGCTGCGATCGGATTGTCGGCCTCGTCCTCGTCAAGCGCGCCGACGGCGCGGATCGCCTTGTCGAACAGCGCGATCTGCTCGGGGAAGGCATCGCGGAAAAAGCCGGAGATGCGGAGCGTCACATCGACACGCGGCCGTCCGAGCATCGCCGGCGGGATGATCTCATAGCCGGTGACACGGCGCGAGCTCATGTCCCAGAGCGGCCTGACGCCGATCAGCGCCAAAGCCTGGGCGATGTCGTCACCGCCGGTGCGCATGTTCGACGTGCCCCAGGCCGTCAGCCCGAAGGAGACAGGCCATTCGCCGTGATCCTGCACATAGCGGCGCACCAGCAGCTCTGCGGACTTCTTGCCCAGCTCGTAGGCCGCCGGCGTCGGCACGGCGCGACTGTCGACCGAATAGAAATTGCGGCCGGTCGGCAGCACGTCGGGCCGCCCGCGCGTCGGCGCGCCGGAAGGCCCGGGCGCGACGAACCGGCCGTCGAGCCCTTTAAGCAGCCCGTCGATCTCGGCGGGGCCGCAGGCAAGGATGGAGGGCTTGAGGCGGGTGTCGATTTCGGAGAGCACCGATCTGGTTTGAGACCAGAGGGACGGGCAGTCCATCTCGCCGGAGACGAATTTTGCGGCCAGCAGTTCGATGCGCTCGACGGTGTCTCCATTGGTCCGCCAGGCGGCGTCGAGAATATCGGCGACGATTGCGGGCTTCGGGCGGGTCCAGGCAGTGGCCATGTCGCAATCGAGAGGGTCGAAGATAGAGGCACCCCGCACGACGCCGCTCAATCCAGCATCCGCCGCGATCGCCCGCTGCAGGCTCGCATCCCCGCCCTCACCCAGTCCGCGCGGCACCCGCGCCAGCGCCACGGTCAGATCGGTCAAGAGCCGCCCCTCGGGCGACACGCCGAACACATGCAGCCCGTCGCGGATCTGCATTTCCTTGAGGTCGCAGAGATAGGCGTCGAGCTTTTTCAGCGCCTCACCCTCGCTTTCGCCCTTCGTTATGCCGGCGTCGCGGTCGAGGCCGATATCGGCGACGAGATCGAGAATCTGCCGGCTGAGCAGGCGGATGCGGCGGGGATCGCCGCCGGAGGCCTCATAATATTCGTCGACCAGCGCTTCCAGGTCTTTCAGCGGCCCGTAACTCTCGGCCCGCGTCAAAGGCGGCGTCAGATGATCGATGATGACGGCAGCGCTGCGGCGCTTGGCCTGCGTGCCCTCGCCGGGATCGTTGACGATGAAGGGATAGAGATGCGGCAGCGGCCCGAGGATCGCCTCGGGATAGCAGCTTTCCGACAGCGCCAGCGCCTTGCCCGGCAACCATTCGAGATTGCCATGTTTGCCCATGTGGATGACGGCATGGGCAGCGAATTCGCGGCGCAGGAAAGCGTAGAAGGCGAGATAGCCGTGCGGCGGCACGAGATCCGGCGAATGATAGCTCTCCTTCGGATCGATATTGTAGCCGCGCGCCGGCTGGATACCGACGAGCACACCGCCGAACTGGGCAAACGGCAGAGCGAAAGCTGCCCTGCGAAAATATGGATCGTCTTCGGGATCGCCCCAACGGGCTCTCACCTCATCCTGAATCTGATCGGGAAGAGATTCCAGGAAGCCGTTGTAGAGACTCAGGGAAAGCGTCTCTCGGATGATCTTACCGTCATGACCGGAATTGGTCGGTCCTTCCATCAGATGGCGGATCAGCGCATCGCCGTCGGCCGGAATGTCGGCGACCGGATAACCCGCCGCCCGCATAGCCTTCAGCACTTCGATGGTGCCGGCCGGCGTATCGAGGCCGACGCCGTTGCCGAGCCGACCGTCGCGATTCGGGTAATTCGCCATGACGAGCGCGATACGCCGGTCGCCGGCGCAAGCCCTCCGCAGCCGCGCCCAGTTGGCGGCAAGCTCCGCCGTATAGCGCACCCGGCCGGCATCCGGTTCGCTGGCGACGATATTCGTCTCGACAGCCGCATCGTAACGCGCCGCCGTCTTGAAGGAGACAGCCCGCGCCAGCACCCGGCCGTCCACCTCTGGGAGCGCCACATTCATGCCGAGATCGCGCGCCGACAGGCCTTGCGAGGAAGCCGCCCACGCCTCCCTCGAAGAAGCCGACAGGATAGCCTGCAGTACGATCGCCTCATTCGCCTCCAGCACCGTTGGCTGCCGATCCGCACCCGGTGCCGAGACGGCAAAGCCAGTCGTGTTGATGACGACATCGGGCTTCAGTGCCGAAAACACGCTTTCGAGAATGCCTGTCGAAACGGGATCCTTGAGGCTATAGGCAAAGACCGGCAACGGCCGGAGGCCAAGTGCGACCAGCGCCTCGACCAGCGCCTCGATCGGCCCGGTTTCGCCGCTTTGGACGAGGGCGCGGTAGAAGCTGATAGCGACGACGGGGGAAGGTGTGGGTTCGATTCCCATCTTCTCCGTCGAGTTTGAGGTACCCCCCTCTGTCCTGCCGGACAAAGAGGCAGCCACGCGCCAAGACTCCTCCGCAACAACCCGCCGCCACTCCTCAACCCCGATCAACCCTCGCCCCGGCCACCAGATGCCGGCCTTCATCAGTGGCACCGCCGGCGCCGGCTTCTCCATGCCTGCCAGCATCGCCCCGGCATAGTCGAGGAAGGCCCGCGCATTGGCATCGCCACCCTCGATCAGATAGGCCCACAGCGCATTGAGATCGTCGAGATCAACATTGGAGAAAGGGACGAGCCCGGCATCCGGCTTCGCATCACCCGGCAGCACTGCGATCAGCGCACCGGCGCGGGACGCTGCCGCATGCAGCGCTTCCAGCGCATAATGGAAATAGCTGGCGCCGCCGAGCGCCCGCACGACAATCAGCTTGGCATGCCGCGCCGTGCGCTCGACATAGGTATCGACCGACATCGGATGCTTGAGGCTCATCAGGCTGGCGAGCCGCAGCGAATGCTGCCCACCGCGGTCGCGGTGGGCGGCTGCGATCGCGGCAAGCTCGCTGTCGGCAGCCGACAGGAACAGGATCTCGCCCGGCGTCTGCCCGAGGTCGATCGCCTCCTCGCCGTCGCTGATCGTTCCCTGCTGGGCCAGAAGCAGATGCATTGGTTTATGCCAGCTCTTCGATTGCCGCCCTCACCGCGTCCTGATCCATCTCGTGCAGGCCGATGACGACGAGGCGCGTCGTGCGCTTTTCGCCTGGAGCCCAGGCGCGGTCGAAATAATGATCGATGCGGCTGCCGACGGCCTGGAGCTGCAGGCGCATCGGCTTGCCGGCGATATCGACGAAGCCCTTGAGGCGCAGCACGTCATGGGTTGATATGATCGTCTTCAGCTTCTCGACGAAGCCGGCGGGATCGGCAACGGGTCCGAGATCGACGACGAAGCTGTCGAACTCGTCGTGGTCGTGCGGCGCGCCGTCTTCATGCTCCAGCTCATGATGCGACTTGCGATTGGCGACATCGTCCTCGGTGCCGATACCAAGGCCGAGCAGGATGCCGGCCGAGACTTCGCCGTTCTTCGCCTCGATGATCGCGGGCTTGCGCACCGTGCGGGAGGCAACCTCGTCGCGCACCCTGATAAGACCTGCCGCGTCGATCAGGTCGGTCTTGTTGAGCACGATGAGATCGGCGCAGGTGAGCTGATCCTCGAACAGCTCCTCGATCGGGCTTTCGTGATCGAGCGATTCATCCTCGGCGCGGCGCGCATCGACGGCATCATGGTCGTCGGCGAACCGGCCGGCGGCAACGGCGGCGCTATCGACCACCGTGATGACGCCGTCGACGGTCACTTGCGTGCGGATATCGGGCCAGTTGAAAGCGGCGACCAGCGGCTGCGGCAGGGCGAGGCCCGAGGTTTCGATGACGATGTGGTCGGGCCGCTGTTCGCGCTCGAGCAGCTTCGTCATCGTCGGAATGAAATCGTCGGCGACAGTGCAGCAGATGCAACCATTGGTGAGTTCGATGATGTCGTCCTCGGTGCAATTCTCCGCGCCGCAGCCCTTCAGCACGTCACCGTCGACACCGAGATCGCCGAATTCGTTGATGATGAGCGCGATCTTCTTGCCGCCGGCATTGGTGAGCAGGTTGCGGATCATCGTGGTCTTGCCGGCGCCGAGGAAGCCGGTGATGACGGTTGCGGGAATTTTCTGCTGGTTCATGAACTTAACCCTTCATTTTCAGCGGCAGGCCTGCCGCGATGAAATAAACTTCGGCGGCCTTCGCCGCGATCGATTGGTGCAGCCGGCCGGCATGATCGCGGAAATCCCGCGCCATGCGATTGTCAGGCACGATGCCGAGGCCGACCTCGTTGGAAACGAAAACGAGCCGCGCCTTCGCGGCGGCCAGGAAATCGGCGAGCGCTGCAAATTCCGCCGCCATGTCGCGCTCCTCCATCATCAGATTGGTGACCCAGAGCGTCAGGCAGTCGATCAGCACGATGCGTCCCTCGCCGTCGATGGCGCCAAGCTTACCGACGAGATCGAGCGGCTCCTCATGCGTCGTCCAGGACGGACCGCGGTCGGCCTTGTGCTGAGTGATACGCGCCTGCATCTCCTCGTCCCAGGCCCGGCCGGTGGCAAGGTAGTGGCGGTCGAGGCCGGTCGCGGTGACGAGAGCTTCGGCGAAGCGGGATTTGCCGGAGCGCGCGCCGCCGAGGATGAAGATGGTGGTCATGCTCAGACGCTCCTCAGGGAGGGTGCGTAGCCGTGGCTTGTTCCGAGTGCACCTTTTTCGACTGCTGGGGGGACCGAGTATTCGACATAACCGGCCGAAAGCACTCCTCTTGCAGGGCTGCTTGGAGGCGTCGCGAGCGCCGCACCAGGCCGCGCTGAATTCAATCGTTCAGCCAAGACAACCTCCGTGCTGGCAACGGGCGTAGTGCCCAGGTGTGGGCTTCTGGCCCGGCACGTAATGGCAGGTCTCCTGGCTCGCGGTTATCGGCCGCGATCGGGGCAGACCGGAAACCGGTCGCCCTGATCGTGCCGGCGGATCATCCTCGCCTTCCCGGCTGCATTGGTGAAAAGGTGGACGATTCGTAGATTTAGAGGCGTCCGACCCCGGTTGATCACCATGCATCTCCAGTGGCTTTTCCGGCATATCGCCCATCCCGCCCGCTTGCATGATTGCAAGCCGCCGGCCGGAGGGGCTCGGTGCCGGATGGAAGACCCTGACCGCTCTACAGTCGCGGGGTCGGCTGTGATGAAGGCGCCCGGTTTGGGTCCGCCCCTTCACATTCCCTTTTCATCCGGAAGGGCGCAACACCGATCCGGAACCATCCGTTATGTCAGGATGGTCGGGCGACCATCCGTTGAGGGATGGTTAGGCAAGCCGGGGTGTGAAGTCAACCGGCCTTGACGGCCGGTCAGCTTCCGAGGAGATGGCCCAACCCTGTCAACACGACTTACTCTACCTAAAATATCGTCATTTATCAGAGGCTTACGTCATAAATATTTGTCCCGGGCGCCGGCTTTTCGCCGCAATTGCGTCGCAAGCGGACTGCGCGACCATCTCCGCCCTTGACCGGGCCTCTCCCCGCCTAGTTGTCTAGCCATGCTTATGAAATTGGATCGGCGCCGTTTCCGGGCGCTGCGTGTTTTCTTCGATCCGGGCCGCCTGCGGGCGCTGACCCGCCGCAGCGAGGTCGGCCTGTCACTGGCGGGCGCCGTCGTCGGCATCATCTCGGGTCTCGCCGTCACCGGTATGAGCTACGTCTCCAGTGAGTTGCATCAGCTGGTCTTCGGCATCGCCGATAGCGAGCGGCTGAGCTCATCCGAGATCGAGAACAAGATGCTGCTGCTCACCGCGCCCGTCATCGGCGGCGCTCTGCTCGGCCTGTTGCTCCTGGTGCTGGCGAAACGGCGCAAGAAGCCGATGGTCGACCCGATCGAAGCCAATGCGCTGCATGGCGGCCGTCTATCCTTGACCGACAGCATCATCGTTGCCGTCCAGAACCTGATCTCCAACGGGTTCGGCGCCTCGGTCGGACTGGAGGCCGGCTATACCCAGCTTGCCGCCGGCCTTGCCTCGAAATTCGGCCTGAAGCTGCAGCTTCGCCGCTCCGACCTGCGCATCCTCGTCGGCTGCGGCGCGGCGGGCGCCATCGCCGCCGCCTTCAACGCGCCGCTGACCGGCGCCTTCTATGCCTTCGAGCTGATCATCGGCACCTATACGATCGTGTCGCTGACACCCGTCGTCGTCTCAGCTCTCATTTCCACCCTTGTCGCAAGGCTGCTTGCCGATGGTGATTTCACCATCGATATCGGCAGCTTCGGCTCGGTCGTGCCGGCCGATTATATCCCGGCGCTGCTGCTCGGCGCCTTCTGCGCCGGCATCGGTATCCTGATCATGCAGGGCGTCTCCTTCGTCGAGGAACTGGCGCGCAAGAGTTCGATCGCCCCACCCTTCCGCCCGGCGCTCGGTGGCGTCATCGTCGGGCTCTTGGCGATGATCTCGCCGCAGGTGCTCTCGGCCGGCCACGGCGCGCTGCATCTCAACCTCTCCCGCGAGGTGGCGATCCCGACACTGATCGGTCTCTTCCTGTTGAAATCCCTGGCCTCGGCGATCTCGATCGGCTCCGGCTTCAGGGGCGGCCTGTTCTTCGCCTCGTTGTTCATGGGCGCCCTGCTCGGCAAGCTCTTTGCCTATTGCGGACCCTATTTCGCCGATGCGACGCTGACCCCCGTCATCTATGCCGTGGTCGGCATGAGCTCGCTTGCCGTCGCCGTTATCGGCGGACCGCTGACCATGACGTTCCTGGCGCTCGAAATCACCGGCGATTTCCCGATCACCGCGCTGGTGCTCGCCGCCGTCATCACCTCGTCCCTCGTCGTACGCTCGACCTTCGGCTATTCCTTCGCCACATGGCGTTTCCACCTGCGCGGCGAAAGCATCCGCAGCGCCCACGATGTCGGCTGGATTCGCAACCTGACGGTGGACAAGCTGATGCGCGCCGACGTCAAGACGGCAAAAGCGAGCATCTCCCTGGAAGAATTCAAGCAAGCCTTCCCGATCGGCTCGGTCCAACGCGTCGTCCTCGTCGAGGAGAGCGACAAATATGCGGGCCTCGTGCTGGTGCCGGAGATTTACGCCAATCCGACCGACGCACAGGACGAGGGCAAGACGCTTGCCGATTTCATCCACTACCGCAACGATTTCCTGCAGCCGCAGATGAATGCCAGGCAGGCGGCGGCGATCTTCGACAAGAGCGAAAGCGAAGCTCTCGCCGTCGTCAACAACCTGATCGAACGCAAGGTGATCGGCCAGCTCAGCGAAAGCTATACGCTACGCCGCTACAGCGAGGAACTCGACCGCCGCCGCCGCGAGGTCTCAGGCGAGATTTAAGCGTCGTCGCGCCGACCGGATCGTCGTTTCAGGATACCATGTCGGCGAGCTTGAACACGTTTACCGCTTTCGAAACCCCGCGCAATTCGAAAGATCCCAGACAGTCGTTGGCGACGGCACAGGTGACGGCGAAGCTTTCCGACATCAGAAGGTGATGTCCGAGCGCGCCGCAGAGTTTTTCAAGCCGCGAAGCCTCGTTGACGGCGCTGCCGATAACCGTGAAATCAAGCCTGCCGCGTGCGCCGATATTTCCGTAGAAGACCTCGCCGAGATGCAGCACGACATCGACGCCGATGTCAGGACCTCCATCATTCCTCCGCTGACCATTCAGCACCTTGTTGGCTTCTAGAATATTCCTTGCGGAAGCCAGTGCGGCCATGCAGGCCTTTTGCGGGTCTTCAGCATCGGTCGGAAAGATCGCCAGCACGCTATCGCCCATGAACTTGAGGATCTCGCCCGAGTTTTCCTCGACATGCCAGCCGATCAGCTCGAAATGTTCATTCAGAAACCCGGCGATTTCGCCCGGCTGATAGATCTCGGTCAGCGCCGTGAAGTTTCTCAGGTCAGCAAGCAGGATTGCAGCATTGATCGCCCCTCCCTTTCCCCTCTGAATATCGCCTGCAAGGATGCGTGCACTTGTCTTGGCGCCTGTATAGACGGCAAGGATATCCGATGCGGTTTTCGATGCCGCAATGCGATAACAAGCCAGCCCCAGCGCTGGGAAGAGCTTCGCGACGATCGCCAGTTGATCATCCGAAAATCCGCCCGGCCTATCGCTTGTGAGAGACAGACTGACGCCACGCAGCGCAGCCTCCTTCGGGAATTCCAGCAGGCTGACCAGGTGATCCGTGCCGCCGGCATGCGCGAATTCTGCAAGCTGCGGGTAGTCATTGACACCCTCACCCTTGGCGATGTTCCATCGACCTGATGTTTCGCCGCGGCCCAAAAGAAAATAGATCGGCGTCTTCTCGAAATTCAGCACTGCCGCACTGCCATATTCGGCATTCTCGATAGTGGTCGCACCGCCGCGCACGAAATTGGCCGAGACGCCGCCATACATGGGATGAATAGACGGCATCGAGATGCTTCCCCGCCAGATCGGAAAGCCATCCGCGATCAGCCGATCGCACAATCCGGCTATCAGCTCGCCAATATGCTCAGCTGTGATTCCATGTTCTATAAGCCACTGAATATGATTGTTAATTTCCGAACCTCCAAATGACCGACGCAGATTATGGTCGGAAATCGGGCAAATGGACGGCGATGACCACCGGGGTTGCCACATCAACCAATAGTCGAGTCAGGCAGATATTTCTAGCCGTGGTCTCCGGCAACGACAATCAGTCATTCGCCTGCCGACGAGGAGCTGTGAGAGTGCCGCAGAAGTGAAAGATGGTGCCGCAGCGCCTACCGATATCTCACATCCTGACTGTCATGCCGCCGTCCACCGTCAGTACGTGGCCGTTGACGAAGGAAGCGGCGGCGCTTGCCAGAAAAAGCGCCGCGCCGGCGATCTCGTCCGGCCGTCCCCAGCGCTGAACCGGGATACGCTGGCGCACAAAGGGCATCAATTCCTCGTTCGCAGCCATTGCCGCGTTCGTCTCGGTGGCGAACCAGCCGGGCGCAATCGCGTTGCTGGTGATGCCGTGCGGGCCGAATTCGACCGCCATGCCGCGCATCAGACCGGTCAGGCCCTGCTTGGCCGCCGGATAGACGCAGTCGCCGGGCATGACGACATGGCCGCTGATTGAGGTCACCGCGATCAGCCGGCCGTGATTACGCCGTTTCATCAGCACGGCAGCATCCCGCGAAAGCGTCATCGCCGCCGCCAGATCGGTGCGCAGCAACTCCAAGATCGCATCATCGTCGAATTCGGCCAGCGGCCGTCGGTCGCGGGCGCCGACATTGTTGATCAAAATATCGAGACGGCCGTGGGTCTTGTCGATATCGGCCATCACAGCACGCTGAGCCTCGCGGTCGGCGACGTCGAATGCAGCGGCCTCCGCCGTGCCACCCGCAGCCCGGATGGTCCTGACCGCGCCTTCCAGCGTCGCCGCCGTGCGTCCGTTGACGATGACATGCGCGCCGGCATCGGCCAGGGCGCGCGCCATCTCGAAGCCCAGCCCACGACCGCCGCCGGTCACCAGCGCCACCTGACCTGCCAGTGAAAATCTATCCAATATGCTCATGGTTTTCGTCGTTCTCAAAGGGTCCGTCGCGACAATTAATGGACTCAGTCAACTAATTTGGCAAGAGCAGAACGGCGACACCGGATGGCAGTGTGACCGCCCCACCCGGGACACATCCTGGCCTAACCGAGCAGCCCGGCGAGCCAACGCGCATCGAGGTGACGTTCCAAATCCCCGGCGATCTCGTCGAGCGCCTGGTCGACGCTCTCGCGATAATTCTTCCGCTCACCCGAGAGCCCAAAGCTTTGAAGCAGCCGGGCGCGGTAGGCGTCGCTGCCGAAGAGGCCGTGCAGATAGGTGCCCATGATCCGGCCGTCGGCCGAAAGCGCCCCGTCGGGCGTGCCGTCGATAATCGCCGAAGGCCGATCACAATCCGGGCCGCGGGTGATGCCGAGATGGATCTGGTAGCCGGCCAGCGGCGCGTCGTATTCGGTCGAGCGGGCATGGCTGTTGCGCACAGTTTTCTCCGGCGCCATCTCGGTCTCGACGTCGAGAAGCCCAAGCCCCGGCGTCTCGACCGTCCCGCCCTCGAGCCCAAGCGGATCGTGCACCGTCCGGCCGAGCATCTGGTAGCCGCCGCAAATGCCGATCACCCGGCCACCGCGCCTGACATGCGCCTGGAGATCGCGGTCCCAGCCTTGAGCCCTGAAGTCGGCGAGATCCGATATCGTCGATTTCGAGCCGGGAAGGACGACCAGGCCTGCATCGGCAGGCAGCCGTTCGCCTGATCGCACGAAGACCAGTTCGACATCCGGCTCGGTTCTCAGCGGGTCGAGATCGTCGAAATTGGCGATGCGCGGCAGCACCGGCACGGCGATCTTCAGCGCACCCGCCTCGCCCCGCGCCAGACGTTCGAGCACGACCGAATCCTCGGCCGGCAGGCGCGCCGCGCCCGGCAGCCACGGCACCACGCCGAAACATGGCCAGCCGGTGAAGCCTTCGATGGCGCGAATGCCGTCGTCAAACAGCGAGACGTCGCCGCGGAACTTGTTGATGATATAGCCCGCAATCATCGCCCGGTCGCCATCGTCGAGGATCGCATGCGTACCGACCAGCGAGGCGATGACGCCGCCGCGGTCGATATCGCCGACGAGGACGACAGGCACGCCGGCCCGTGTCGCAAAGCCCATATTGGCGATATCACCGGACCTGAGATTGATCTCAGCCGGCGACCCCGCTCCCTCGACGATAACGAGGTCGGCGCCCGCAGCCACTTTTTCGAAACTCTCGAGCACGGCGCCGAGCAGCTGCGGCTTCAGTCGCTGGTAATCGCGCCCCTTCGCCTGTCCGAACACCCTGCCCTGCACGATGATCTGGCTGCCGTTTTCCGATTGCGGCTTGAGCAGCACCGGGTTCATGTGCACCGAGGATGGCGTGCGCGCCGCCAGCGATTGCAGCCACTGCGCCCGGCCGATCTCGCCGCCATCATCGGCGACTGCTGCATTGTTCGACATGTTCTGCGGCTTGAACGGCCGGACGGCCAGACCGCGATTGGCCGCCAGCCGGCAAAGGCCAGCGACCAGCACCGTCTTGCCGACATCCGAGCCGGTTCCCTGCAGCATGATTGCTCTTGCCATGGTGGCTCGCATCCGTCTTCTGTTCAGCGAGGCCTACAATGGACAGCAATCCCGGGTCAAGATTTGGCCCGGGTCAAGCTCCGCCCGCAAACGCGAAAACCGCGCATGGCCTTGGCTCTGCGCGGTTTGCCGAAAACTCAGGCGTCTTCACCCTTACACGGCGAAGCTCGCTTTCTCCGGTACGCACTACCTGAACCAGAGAAGTGGCGGTCATTGCCGCCACGACCCAACTGATAACGGCACATTCTTACCGGAGAGTTATTGAAGGCTTACGCAAATGTTAATTTTGATCTTTTTTGACATCCTCGTCGAAATTTCTGCCGGAGATCCGCCGCCGATCGCGAACAGCGTGCATTTCGCCCGAGGGCGCCATTTTCGGGATGATGTCATAAATTCTTCGAATTCAATCATTTAGTCACGCAACCATGAGCAGAAGACGGTTGATTTCTCCGAGCGAACGCGTAGGCTTCATCCAAATACGCCATTGTTGAACATGGCCTGCGACGAGCTGCCGGAGCCGCAAGGACGGACGGTGCCGATGAACCGGAAAAGCCTGCACGGCATCGCCCGGCAGACATTTTCGCTTCGGGTGCCGGAGAGATTTTTCGGTGGATTTCAGAGCCTGCTGCGCGTCCGCCTGAGAAGAATTCGGGGAATGACGATGAAGACGTTTCTGATTCCGGCCGTCTTTGCCGCGGCTCTTTCCACCGTTGCGCCGGCCGAAGCCGCCGAATGCGGCAGCGTTTCGATCGCCGAAATGAAATGGGCTTCGGCAGGCATTGCCGCAAGCTTCGACAAGATCATCCTGGAAAACGGATATGGCTGCTCCGTCACCATCGTCGACGGCGACACCCTGCCGACCTTCGCCTCGATGAATGAAAAAGGCACCCCCGACATTGCCTCGGAATACTGGATCAATTCGGTGAGGTCCCTGCTCGATCAGGCGGTCAACAGCGGCCGGCTGGTGCAGGGAGCCGAGATCCTGGCCGACGGTGCCGTCGAGGGCTGGTGGATCCCGAAATTCATCGCCGACGCCCACCCCGACATCCGCTCGGTCGAGGACGCGCTGAAACATCCTGAACTGTTTCCCGCCGAGGACGATCCGTCGAAGGGCGCAGTCTACAACTGCCCCGCCGACTGGAGTTGCCAGATATCCACCGCCAACCTGTTTAAGGCGCTTGCCGCCGATAAGAAGGGTTTCGAGCTCGTCGAAACCGGCAGCCCCGAGAGGCTCGACGCCTCGATTGCGCATGCCTTCGAAAACAAGGTCGGCTGGCTAGGCTATTACTGGGCGCCGACTGCCATCCTCGGCAAATACGACATGACGCGCCTGAGCTTCGGTGTCGGCCACAACAAAAACGAATGGGACCGCTGCACCGCCGTTGCCGGCTGCGCCAGACCTGAAGTCAATTCCTACCCGGTCTCACGCGCCTTTACGCTGATGACCAGGTCCTTCGCCAGCCGGGCGGGGCCCGTCGCGACCTATCTCAAGACCCGCAAATGGGACAATGAGACGATCAATCAGGTGCTTGCCTGGCAGGACGAAAACCGCGAAAGCAACGAGGATGCCGCGATCTATTTCCTTCGCAATTACGAGGGTCTGTGGACGAAATGGGTGCCGGCCGATGTAGCCGAGAAGGTCAAGGCAAGTTTATAACGGTAATAACACCATTACCACGGGCGATTCGATGATTCCCTTTCCCGACCGCGATACCGTTGCGGAAAAGCTCGCCGCCCTGTCGGAGGCCGACAAGTCATACCTGGCGCTGCTCATGGAAAACGCTGCCCAGGACGACAATCTGCTCGACGGGCTGCGCCGCCATCTCGATCTTGCCGCCGGATCGCGTTTCCTGAACTCTTTGAAACTCGAAAGTCTTGGGATGTGGCTCGGGACTCAGGCGCCCGGCCGGTTGCAGATCCGGCTGACGGAAACCGCCCGCTCCAGCCAGCATCCCGCCTACCAGGCGTTCCGGACCGGCCTTAGCCGATCCGGCGGGCTGGAAAAGGTTTATCCCCCGGTCAACACTTGATTCCCCGGTCAGCACCTGATCTGGCGATCCCAGCAGCAATCTGAATAGTCGCTACTTCTTCGCGGCGCGGTCGACCGAGCGGCCGGCATCCTGGGTGGCGTTCACGGTGTTTGCCGTATCTTTCCCTATGCCGCGGATCGTGTTGCCGCAGGAGGAAAGGGCAAGAAGAACCATAAAAGCTGCGGCAATTTTGGCCGTTGTCGTCATCTCGGATATCCTTGTTTGAAATCAACCCCGAACGGCGACAAAATGCCGTCCGCGCCAATAACGCGCGACAAACCAAAAGGTTCACTGGCTGAAAGGCCCCTCAGGCGGCGACTGCCTTTGCCCGTTCGGCAAAGGCGCTGCGAATGCTGTCGGCCACCGTCTCGATCGGCCCCGACATCTGTGAGGCGGTCAGCAGACGGATATCGAAGGCGCCAAGTTCCGGCAGACCTTCATTCGGGCCGAGGAGCGCCATGTCCTCGTTGACATAGGAAAGCGGCAGCGGCGCGATGGCAAGATCGGAGAGCACGGCGGCGCGCTGCGCCATGGTATGGCCGCTGAGATAGGCGACGCGATAGGGCCGCTTGTTGCGTTCGAGCTGGGTCAGTGCCTCCTGGCGCCAGATGCAACCGTCCTCCCAGATCGAGATCGGCAGGGGATCGCGGCGATGGGCCGAACCACACCTGGCGCCGGCCCAGACCAGCCTCTCGCGGTAGACCACCTCGCCACCGGTCGGGAACGGCCGCGTCGCACAGTTGATCAACGCCAGGTCGAGCCGTTGCTCCTCCATGCGCTTCTTCAGCCCGATGCTCATGTCGATCGTCACGTCGACCATGATGCCGGGATAGCTCTCGGCGAAACTCTTCAGGATGCTCGGCAGCAGCCGTTCGCCGATATCTTCCGGCGCGCCGAGCCGCACGACGCCGCTGAGCTCCGGCATGATGAAGCGCGACACCGCCTCGTTCGACAGCGCCAGGATGTTGCGGGCGTAGGACAGCAACATCTCGCCGTGGCGCGTCAGGGATACCGAGCGGGCGTCGCGCAAAAATAGCGTCGCACCAAGCTGTTCCTCGAGCTTCTTGATTTGCATCGACACTGCCGATGGCGTGCGGAAGACCGCTTCCGCGGCGGTCGAAAAATTGCCTGTCTCGGCGATGGCCACGAAGGTCCGCAGCACATCGTTGTCAAGCAGCGGAATGGGACGGCGAAAGGGAATGCTCATCGTCACATCTTTCAATTTTTCTGATTTATAACCGCATATCATTTTGTTTGATTGAATGTCAATCGACCGGATATCTTCAGTGTCGGCAGCAATGATGCCAGCAAAGGAGGCCGGACATGACGCAATCAAGCACCTGGAATATCGTACAGGCCCTTTCCGCATTCAAGTCGCAGAGGCGCAGGGATGCAAACCATGAATATGCGATCCGGCAGTTAAAGCGTTTTCCGTCGCATCTGCTGGCGGATTGTCAGCGCGAAATGGAATTGAGCACCCTTGCCTCGGCCGCCGAAGTGGATGATCGACGATCGAACGGCGGTCACATGCCGCCCAGCAGCTTGAAGGCGATCACCCACATCGTGAAAGCGACGAGCGTTTCCAGCATCCGCCAGGACGAGGGCTTCGAGAAGATCGGCCGCAACCATGTTGCGCCATATCCGAGCGAAAAGAAGAACAGGAAGGAACCCGTCACCGCGCCGGCGGCAAACGAAGTCTGCTGCCCGGGGTAACGTGTGGATATCGTGCCGAGCAGCACGACCGTATCGAGATAGACATGCGGATTGAGCCAGGTGAGCGCGAGGCAGGTCATGAGCGTCTGCCGGAAACTCGCCGTTCTGGCCTCCGCCGCCGTGAGGGTAGCGGACGACCGCAAGGCCGAATAGAGGCTTCTCGCCCCGTACCAAACCAGAAATGCGGCTCCGCCGTAGCGCATGACGGGATCGAGCCAGGGCATGAACCTGGCGATTTGCTGCAGGCTGGTCACCCCAAGCACGATCAGCGCCGCATCGGAGACAGCGCATGCGAGGCAGACGGCAAAGACATGTTCGTTGCGCAAGCCCTGGCGGAGGATGAAGGCGTTCTGCGCGCCGATGGCGACAATCAGGCTGAGGCCCATCATCAGGCCGGTTATATAGATCGAAAAATTCATCGCTTCGGCCAACGCCCCTTAATTCGGTAGGGTTGCGCTACCGCGATTACGAGAATTAGGCTAATTAATCCAACTAACTCCGATTAAGCGAAACTAATCCATGCTCGACTATCCCGCGCTGCGCGCCGTCGCAACCATTGTCCAGACAGGCAGCTTCGAAAGAGCGGCGGCCGTCCTGAACGTGACGCCTTCGGCCGTTTCTCAGCGCGTGAAACAGCTGGAAGAGCGTCTCGGCGCCGTTCTCATCGTCAGAGGCACGCCGTGCACGGCGACGGAAAAGGGGGAATGGCTTTGTCGCCATGTGGAGAATGTCGGCATGCTCGAAGCCGAACTCTTCGGGCAGCTGCCGGCTCTCGTCGATCCCGACGAGCCCAGCCAAAGGGTCACGCTTCAAATCGCCACGAATGCTGACAGCCTCGGGACATGGTTCGTCGAGGCCATGTCGAATTTCGCCAAAAGCTCTTCCTATCTGCTGAACATCGCCGTCGACGATCAGGATCACACCGCCGAATGGCTGCAGCGCGGGCGGGTGATCGCCGCCGTCACCAGCCTGGAAAAGCCAGTTCGCGGATGCCGGCGTTTTGCGCTTGGGTTTCTGCGCTACCACGCCACGGCAACCCCCGAATTCGTCGCGCGCCACTTTCCGCAGGGCGTGACATCGGAGGCGATACGCAACGCTCCGGCGCTGACCTTCAATCAGAAGGACAGGCTCCAAAGCAGCTGGATCAGGCGAACGTTCGGACGCGATCTCGATTATCCCACCCACTGGCTGCCGTCGCCGCAGAGCTTCGTCGAGGCGAGTCTTTCGGGCATGTGCTGGGGAATGAACCCGACCCAGCTGACCCACGAGCATCTCGCATCCGGACGGCTGGTCGAACTGGTGCCCGACACGCCGCTCGATGTCCCGCTCTACTGGCAGATAAACCGCCTCGCCGCCGACCGCTTGGCGGATCTGACGCGTGAAGTCGTCACGGTGGCCAAGCGCCGTCTTTGATGCATCACTTAAAGATACAGCAGGACCGAGTGCGCTTTGTCAGACGTAAGCCGTGCGGCTGCCGAACTCGCTGGTCTCGTCAAAATTCTTCGTGCCGATGCGCTCGCTTTCGCCGGAGAATTCTCCAGAAGCTTCATCGGCGGGCTTCGATGCGGCAGACGACTGAGATTGGCTGCTTTCGCTCGCTTCGAGCTTGGCGATCTTGGCTTCCAGCGTATCGATGGATTTTTGGATCGTGGCCTTCTCTTGCTCGTCCTGCGTCTGCTCCAGGTCTGCCTTCTTTTCGGCAAGCTGGGCCTCGAGAGAGGCAAGCTGATCCGACGAACTCGAAGACGAGGTTGAAGCGACGGAACTCAAAATTGTGGATGCGGAACTGGAAATTGCGCTGACCATGAGCATGACTTTCGATGGTGGAATGTCACCGTTCTAGCCAGGGAGAGTAAAGGTTCGATAAATAAAGTACCGAATAGTACCAAAATAAATATCGCGCTCTTATGCGATGGCGATGATCTCCAATTCCTGGCCGCCCGCCTCCGCCGCATCGCCGACAGCCTTGCCCATCAAAAGCCGCGCCACCGGCGAGACGTAGGAAATCGATCCGGCCTTGGGATCGGCTTCATCCTCCCCGACGATCCGATAGGTCTGCACGCGCCCGTCATCACGGCGGAAAGTCACCGTGGAGCCGAAGGCGACGGCGTCGATTGACGTAGGGTTAGGCATGATCTGGGCGGTGCGAAGTCTTGCCGCTAAGTAGCGAAGATCACGCAAGGGATTGGCCGTCTGCCGCCGCCGCTCGTTCACGTCTTCGATCGTGCTCGCAGCATCATAAGCTTCGCGGGCCTGCTGGAATTGCAGCTCCAAAGCCTTCTGCCCCGCCTCCGTCACAAGGTTGGGGTGCGGCGAAATCGGACGGTCGGGCAGCAGGGTTTCCGAAGCGGTTTCGAAACTCTCTTCCTTGGTGAAGGCGACGGCCAATCTCGAACTCCGTTTTAGGCGCAGTGCGCGCGCTTTATCGCTGGCGGGGCGAATGCCCCATCTGTTTGTCGGCACCCTACATACACCGACTGCAGACGAACCGCCAATCTTGGCTCATCAGCCGCCACTAGCTTGGGAGCCTTGGGAACGTCCTGACCCGCATGGCGTTTAGACCGGTGCACGGCTGAGGAAGGGCAAAAGCCCCGCGACCAGCCAGAGCGCCACGACAAAGTCTGGACCAACACATGCCTGCGTTCCTGACGGATGCCATGCCGCTGACGCCGAACTGGTGGGATATCGGCACGCGTATCGCGCTGACGGTGGTTGCCGGCGGCCTGATCGGCCTCGACCGAGAGCGCGGCGGTCACGCGGCGGGCTTCAGGACCACGATCCTGGTGGCGCTTGCCGCCTGCCTGGCGATGGTCCAGGCAAACCTTCTTCTCTCGGTATACGGAAAAACGCCTGGCTCCTTCACCCAGATGGACGTGCTGCGCTTTCCCCTCGGCGTGCTGACGGGCGTGGGCTTTATCGGCGGCGGAGCGATCCTCAGGCGCGGCGATATGATGACCGGCGTCACCACGGCGGCGACCTTGTGGTTCATGACGGTGGTCGGCCTCTGTTTCGGCGGCGGCCAGATCCTGACCGGGATGATGGCGACCGCGCTCGCCTTCATCGTCCTGTCGCCATTGAAGCGTCTGGATACGTGGCTGCGCTGCGAACGCAAGGCAACGCTTCTCATCCGCAGCGCCGATGCCGATATCCCCGAACTGTCGGAAGCGCTGAAACCTCTCGCATGCCGTGCTCTGTTCGTTTCCTTTGCACGGACCACCGATGGACGCGCCGGCGTGACATTCGAACTAAGATGGATGGCAAAAGACCATGACACATCTGCCCGTGCGATCTTGAACGCTTTGTCAAAGGCGCATGACGTCGCGGATTTCTCGATGCAGTCGACGACGAACTAAACCTCGCATTCCCTCATTTGGAGACGTGCTCGGGCTTGCCCTTCCTCTTGGTTGAGGCGAACTCCTCCAGCTGTTTTTCGCTCATGGATTCGACCATCTGTTTCGAGGCGCCTTTGAGTTCGCTCTTCGGCGTCTCGCCACGCTTGGCCGAGAGTGCGGCGCCTGCCGCCTTCTGCTGGGCCTTCGATTTGGCTGGCATATCGATCTCCTATTGCCAAACGAGCGACCGCCGGTTCAAAGCTTCCGGAGTTCGTCAGGCTTGTGTGCGGCGCGTTTTCCCGACTTGTCGCTCTCGACGATATATTGCGGTTCGGCCTTCGATGCCTTCACCCTGTGGCCTTTGATCGTCGTCGGACCGCTCTGCTTTTTGACCACCCTGCCCTCGGTCTTTCCCTGGCTGGTATTCCAGCTTACCTCGTCGCCCTTCTTCAATTGCTTCGGCATGGCGGCTCCTGTTTCAAAGAGGCTGCGGCCTGCAAGCCGCAGCCGATGGGCTCTCAGTTGATGGTGGCCCATTGCATCCGGACATCCCTGGCGTTCTTCGACAGATGGACGTGTGCATCGATGTGATCGACCCAATCGATCGGGATCAGGTGGTGCTTGCCGTCTTCCGAATCGAGCTTCGTCAGCTTGATGCGTGTCGGGCCGTCGAGGTGATCAACTGTGCCGACATGGGTGCCGTCGGCAGCCCGCACTTCCATATGCTCACGGATCTGATCTGCGGAAATCATCGTTTCCTCCTTTGCATCATTGTCAGCTACGAACTGGCAACGAGGTGGAGCAAACTTGGTTCCGAGGCATCCGGTCGCGCACCGAATTATGCTCGTCGGGCCAGATGTCGAGGCCAGCCTAGGGCCGCCGGGCACGCTCCGATCATTCAATATCTCTGATGTTATCCATAAGCCCTATTCGTTTGAATGATGAGTTGTCTGGGGCCATATTGGCATTACGGACATGGACGAACCTCCCATCGATCCCCATGTCCTTGACCTAAGAAAGGAACCGGAAAATGACCACGCTCACCTATCGGGGTGGTGGCAAGACCCTCACCTCCAGCGACAGCCGCTTCGATCTGGCACATTATGCCCGCAAGCTCGTGCTCGCCTGGACACGCTGGCAGACGGCCCGCGAAATCGAAGCTATGCCTTTCGACATCCGCAAGGACATCGGCTGGCCGAGCACGGACGACAGCAAACACCGGACCATGTAATGAATGCGACATTCTTCCCAAGATAGGGGCGGCGTCTGCTTCGCGCAACGTCGCCTTTTTCGTCTTCCGAATTCCCGAATCTGCTTGTCGATTGTCGTTCGCCTTGCCGGCATTGGATGGCCCCGCAACTGCATATCAGGCGCAAACGCGCTGAGGCAGCTCGGAGCCCGCATCATACTTTCCCAATTACTCCCACCGGCTAATTCTATCGGTTTTCCTTGTAAACGCGGAAGCGAATGACTTCGCGCGGAATTGGAGCAGTTTCAGGCGACCCTGGACACTGCGCGTGTAAACAAGTTCCGAATAACCGACGTAACGATTCCAGTGCTGGGCGAAATATATGGCATCCTCCCTTTTCCGACCGATGATCGACGGGACTGCATGATAATCCACCCGGTTCAGCCGCCAGAATTTTGACGACCTGACGAGAATGTAGCGGGGATTCTGTGGGGGAACGAGCACTTCCCGTAGAGCGTCGAGAAAGCGGGACCGCTCAATTGTCGTGGCGCCCTCAAGCCGGCAGTAAATTATGCCGTTTTGGTCGAGCGTCGCCTCGACACTCACATTTCCCAACTCTGTCGTTATGACGCCCATATGATGCAGCGTCTCCAGAACGGTTATTCCCACTTGCTTCATGCTCCCTTCCAGGGAGCCGTTCCGCAGCAACAACAGACTGGCTTTGAGTGCGCCCGGCAAGCAGAAGATGGCCAGTAATGCGAACATAACGAACAGGACCAACTCCAGTTGTTGGAGCGATCGGATGTGCGTGACGCGAAAGCTGTGCAAGAATCCGTTCAAGATCATGCCGGCGAGTGCGGCGCTGTGCGCAAACAGAAACTTTGTCGTATTCCAGTTAACTAGCCCCTTGGGGGCATAGTTGCTCTCCAATGTTTCTTGCATCCTCGCAATGGCGCGTTTGCTGTGCAGCGCACTATGCCAGCGGGATCTCAGTGATTTGCGGTCTGCAGCCCTCCGTTCCATCATTTTGTTGATGTCATCAACACCGCGCGCATTCCATTTGGCAGTACCCAGCATCAATCGTTGAAAACCGCTTTGGATCACCGGAGGCTCGCCAAAGGACAAAGCCTCAAACGCGTAAAATCGGCGTTTCAGCGCATCGACGTCGCTGCCCAAGTCTATTGTCATCGTGTCATATGGATCGGGCGCTTTTCTATCGGTCGATTTCCTCCCGAAGCGCAGCGGTATTCTCTGTTCGAGCTTTTCAGGGTCGATGACCGCCAGATGCCAGACGTTCGCAGCCTTCTGAGGGCTTCGAGGATCAATGCGAATGGCACGACCGCGCATCTGATTGGAGAGTACGTATGATCCCACCGTACTTGCCAGGATCAAAGTGTTTACGGACGGTGCGTCCCATCCTTCACCCAGCAAAGCCTGGGTGCCCACCAGGGCCATGATCCCGCCGCGACTGAACAGTTCGGTGATTATATGGACGATATTGCGGCTCGGCTCGCCGCAGAGTTCAACGCTCAGAAAGCCAGCATCGAATACCGCCTGCTGATAACGGATGTGTTCGGCACCGATGCCTAGACGGTCTGCGATCTCGTCAAGAATCCCTTTTGATTCCGCCGGAATGACAACCAGGCTCCCCGTCAGAATTCCTACCTTGAGATCAAGTTCTGACCGCCGCAGCGTCTCGAAGATTGGCACGACGCCCATTCTCTCGATGGGCTGAAGGTCCGTGGGGGCAGTGGGCAGCGCATCCTTCCTTATATAGTCGGAAAGGATAACCATACGGAGTTCGTCACGCATCGACGCGCTTTCGAGCCGGGCAATATCGACGATCGCGTTGAGCTTGCTCACGCTTGATACCAGCCGCTTCTGAACCGATCGTGGATCAGTCAGTCGCACTCTGGCGTGCTCCACTGCCCTAATTTCCCTCAGCCTGTCTTGCTGGCAGCGGATTGCCAGTTCAGCTTCTTCGAAATCACTGCGATAGGTGTAGATAGCGCCGTTCAGCAATACCTCTATCCATTCAAGCGTCAAATCCGGTACTTCACGCGCATTGACCCCGAGAATGTCGAGAGTCGACTGCGGCAGGTCGACATATTGTGATTTCAGGAAGATCAGCATGCTGGAGAAAAAGCGTGCATCGTCCAGTATATGCTCCACATTCTCGATCGGCTGCGTAATCCATGGATGGCGCAGAATTGCCTCCTTGAATTCTGCACTCTCAAGCAGCGTTTCGATGAAGTCTCCGATCTGCGCACGAAACTCGGCCAGCTTCTGTGCTTCCAGCGCACTCGGCAGGCTGAAGTGGACATAATCCTGATGCGGGCAAAGATCGCCTTGCAACACAAGTTCCGGCACGGAAATTTCACCGTCGATCGGCCCGCAAAGCGCCTGATAGCGGTCCCATTCCTGAGGATCTACATCATAAGGAGGCGTCGCTGTCAGCGCGACGACTGTGGGCTGACCTAGTGCTTCCTTGAGCATCGTCAGGGCCTTCCACCACTCGTTTCTAAGATGGTGCGCTTCATCGAGCACAAGGGTGCGAACCTTCTCCTCGCGCAGCTTCGCGATGATTTTCTTACTCGCCTTCTCCGTTTCCTGCTTGCCTGGTTCACCGACTTGCGCCCCGTCGCTGCCCTCCTCTTCACCGTCGGGAATTTCTTCTTCGGACGGATGGCCCGAGAACGCCGCATGCAGAGCTTGATAGGTGATGATCGTGACGGTTCCGGGCGCTCTCACATCGTGGGAAATCCATTCCGGTTCGGCAAGGTCGGCGGGCAGGAACATCGTGCGCAGCCGATGCGCCCATTGGTCCCGGATGGTCTTGCTCGGAGCCAGAATCAAAGTCGCCTCACCGAGCCTGCACATCACTTCAAGACCTAAAACCGTTTTACCGGAGCCGGGTGCCGCGACAATATGCAATCCGTCATCGCCTAAGAGATTTGCAAGATCATCAAGTATCTTCTGCTGATATGCTCGCCACGTGCCCTGAAAAGCGAGGTCCTTCATTTAATGCTGCCTTTTGGATTAAATGCGACGAGTCGTTGTGGAACCTGCGACTAAAATACTCTTCGGGAAACACAGCACCATCTTGGCGTGGGTAATGCAGCGCCAGTTATGCTTCCCGCATGCCTTTTGGCTAAATTTCAACGACAGCGCAATGACATCAGCTGGCTGTAATGAATGCGACATTCTTCCCAAGATAGGGGCGGCGTCTGCTTTGCGCAACGCCGCCTTTTTCGCGGCCTGACTGTCCATTCCCAAGCCCTTTTCAGTCTTGAGTTTCAGTCTCCCGTGAATCTGTCATCTGCGCTGTCCCCGGCCATCCCGATAGTTTGACCGGCCCAAACGTGGGCTATGTCGCATATTTGCTCTTCCCGGCCGCATTTTTCCATGCCAGTGTCGCTTTCAGGACATCGGCGCGACGCATTCCGCGCAACGAATGTGTCATCGCCCCTCGAGCATGGATTTCGCTATGAATAGGATGCAGATCAAGAAGCGTTCACTGGTCTTCTTTATGGTACCGCAATTCACCATGCTGCCCTTTTCGGCGGCCGTGGACACGTTGCGCATCGCCAATCGCATGCTCGGCTATCAGGCCTATACCTGGCGGCTGACCTCTGTCGACGGGGAAAAGGTCTATTCTTCCTGCGGCATCGGCGTCGAGGCCAATTCCTCGCTTGCCGAGGAACGTCGCCATCTCGGCGGCGAAAACCGGCCGGGCATGGTGCTCGTCTGTTCCGGCATCGATGTCGAGCAGTTCAACAACAAGTCGGTCAATGCCTGGCTGCGTGAATGCTACAATCGCGGCGTTGCCGTCGGCAGCCTCTGTACGGGCGCGCATGTGCTTGCCCAGGCCGGTCTCCTGAACGGCAAGCGCTGTGCCATCCACTGGGAAAACCTGCCGGGCTTTTCGGAAGCCTTCCCGCAGGCGGAGGTCTATGCCGATCTCTACGAGATCGACGGCAATCTCTATACCTGCGCCGGCGGCACCGCCTCGCTCGACATGATGCTGAACCTTGTCGGCGAGGATTTTGGCGAAAGCCTTGTCAACCGCATCTGCGAGCAGCACCTGACCGACCGCGTGCGCAACCCGCACGATCGCCAGCGCCTGCCGCTGCGTGCCCGTCTCGGCGTGCAGAACGCCAAGGTGCTGTCGATCATCGAGCTGATGGAAGGCAATCTCGCCGAGCCGCTGTCGCTGATCGAGATCGCCGACGGCGCCGGCCTCTCCCGCCGTCAGATCGAGCGGCTGTTCCGCCAGGAGATGGGCCGCTCGCCGGCCCGCTACTATCTGGAAATCCGCCTCGACCGCGCCCGCCACCTGCTGGTGCAGTCCTCGATGCCGGTCGTAGAGGTCGCCGTCGCCTGCGGCTTCGTCTCGGCCTCGCATTTCTCCAAGTGTTATCGCGAACTCTACCATCGCTCGCCGCAGCAGGAGCGCGCCGAGCGCAAGATGACCATGGCGACCGCACGGCAGGCAGTTGCCGCCTGAGGCTATAAGAAGGCCGTCGCCGCTTGAGACGTTGGGAAAGGCCTGTCGCCGTCTGATGTGAAAGGCGGCGGCTTCACCCCCGCGCTGGGATGGCGTTATTGCGCCGCCTCTTCCGTCATTCTGGCGTCGGAATAGACCTGGTTTCGGCCGCGGTGTTTGGCCATGTAGAGGAACTGGTCGGCGGCGTTGAGGTAATTCTCGAAAGTCTCGTAACCGCCGATTTCGGCAATGCCGATCGAAATCGTAACACCGAGTTCCTCGTCGTCGGCCGTAACCTTCAGCCGCGAAATGTCCGAGCGGATCTCATCGCAGAGCTTGGTCGCAGCAGCGGAATCCATCTGCGGAAAGAGGATGGCGAATTCCTCGCCCCCGAGGCGCGAGAGAAGATTTTCGCTGCCTTCGAAGATCGTAAACAGCCTGTTTGCGACAGCCTTCAGCACCTTGTCGCCGATCTCGTGGCCATAGGTATCGTTCAGCCGCTTGAAATGGTCGATATCGAGAATGGCCACGGAACTCGGCACCTTCAGCCGCAGGCACTCGTTCACCAGCTTCGGGCCGTTGTCGTAGAAATAGCGGCGGTTATAGAGGCCTGTGAGATAGTCGCAGGCCGCCGCCGCCCGCAGCTGCCGCATCTGCGCCAGCGTCTCGGCATTGTTGGCGATGCGGCATTGCAGTTCCTCGGCGACAAAGGGCCGGTAGACGAAATCGCTGGCGCCGGCCTTGAGGAAACTCGCCGAAAGCATGCGGTCGTTGGAGGCGGAAACGCCGATGACACGCAGCCTGTCCGAACCGAAGCGATGGCGGATGCGTCGCGTCAGCTCGTAGCCGCTCATATCGGGCATGTGGTGGTCGGTGACGACGAGTTCGATATCGCTGTAGGCCTCGAGCGCTGCCAGCGCCTCGAGCCCCGAACTTGCCTCGACGACGAGATATTGCTGCGCCTTCAGCAGGTCGACGAGCACCTGGCGCGCCGAGGCGACATCGTCGACGACGAGCACCCGCGTCTTGCGGTTGGAGATCGCCCGCCGGACGGTGGCGACCAGATTGTCGAGCGCGAATTCATTGTCCTTCAGCACGTAATCGATGACATTGCGCTCCATGATCTTGTTGCGCGTGTTGAGATCGAATGTCGCGGTAAAGACGATCGCCGGGATATCGTGCTCGATCGTGCAGTCGAGTGCTTCGCCATAGGGCGAATCCGGCAGGTTGAGATCGACGACGGCCATGGTGTAGCCGTGACCGTCCTCGGCAAGTTCTTTGCGAAGAGCCTTCAGTGACGGGCAGGATTTGACGGCAAGGCCGAGCTCGGTCTGGAACCGGTGACAGAGCACGGCAGAAAACATCCGGGAATCTTCAACCAGAAGTATTTTTAGCCCGCCGGAGCGGAGCCCAATGCCATCTCGCTGAAAATCCGCTTGAAACGCCACAGCCGCTATTCCCCCATACGTCCGACGGGCTCGACTCGGCCCTCTCCCCGGGGCGGACGATAGCCGAGAGGCTTATGCGCGTGAAGGGGACAAATGAAAGCGACATTACCTCTAATTGCAAAAATTCGACGACTGTCCCCGACAGTCGCCTCCGGCCCCCTGCCGATACCGATGCCGGAAGAGCCGTCAGGCAACCGCCCGCTCCTTGCGCATCGATTGAATTTGCAGCAGCGTATCGAGGTTCTGGTTGACGCGGCAGTAGAACTCCTCGTCGATGAAGGGACGCAGCATGAAATCATTGCCGCCGGCCTTCAGGAATCGTGCCGAAAGCAGCCGGTTCGACGAAGAGGAAACGCCGATGATGCGCAACTCATGCGAGCCGATATTGGAGCGGATGCGCCGCGTCAGCTCGAAGCCGTCGATGTCGGGCATGTTGTAATCGGTAATCATCAGGCCGATATCGCGATTGGCCTTCAGGATCTCCAGCGCCTTGCCGCCGTTCTCGGCGACGCTCACACGGAAATTGTAACGCTTCAGCCGGCTCGACAGCAGGGCGCGCGCCGTCGCACTATCGTCGACGATCAGCACATGGTGGCGATGATTGGTCAGGAACCGGCAGATCGATTCCGCCAGAAGGTCGACGGCGAAGATATTGTCCTTGAGGATATAATCGACGATGTCCTTGGCCATCAGCTTGTCGCGCATGCCTTCGTGGAAGGTGCCGGTAAAGACGATGGTCGGGATGGAAAGATCGACCAGATACTCGAGCGCTTCGCCGTTTTCGGCGCCGGGCAGGTTGATGTTCGAGATCGCCAGCGTGATCGGATCGGAAGACTTGTCGTAGGAAAACTGCAGATCCTCGAAGCTGCGGCAAATCTCGACATCAATGTCGAACAGCTCCTTGAGGCGTTTGCTGATCATCGAGGTGAATACGTTGGAATCTTCCGCGACAATAATGCGCGCGCCAGCAAACATTTCCCCGGAATATTGCATCCCCGAAATACCTAGAAACGCCATAGCAAACCTTTGATGTAAAATCTGTCCCCGGATCAAATCGATACATCAATTGATTTGAATAATTATTAATCAGCGCGCCGGGATATGAAGCGAAGAAGCGGCCCGATGGGATCGCCCTCGATTTCCTGCAGATATGCTTAAGAAATCAGGCATGAAGCATCGCATTCTCGGCATCGAACGGGCTTTGCCGACAACGTCACATTACGAGGATCGCCACGCCGCAGCTTGTTCCCCTCATAATATAGCCTTTAGAGTGGCTGGACGGACTTGCGACAGGATTTCCGCCTTGCTTTCCAAAGCGTCTTCGTTGCCTCGTGCAGATCTCAGCAATGGAGCCCAGGCTATTCAACACGACCTGACCGGGTGGACGCCTGATCTGGCAAGTGCCCTCCGGGGTCATCCCTGGATGCCCAGCGCTTAATCCATACCTGACGGCAAGCCCAGCGAGCGCAGGAAATGCGCCTCGATCGCGCGCAGCAATTGGGCGCGGGCAGCCGGCGTCTCGCCGATGCCGGGCTGATTGACCACACCGTGCAGGGCATTGAACAGGAACACCGCCGTGAAGCCGGGATCGTCGACCGACCAGGCATTCTCGCCAGCGCCAGCGGCAAGCAGTTCGTTCAGATGGTCGATCAGGATGTTGCGCGAAAGTCCTTCCTTCGTTGCGGGGGGTGCCGCCACGAAGGCGAGATGATGCAGCCCGGCCGCGTCGAGATAACCGGTGGCGCATGCCGTCGACCAGGCCGCCAGCTTGCCGTGCCAATCCTCCTGCCCTCGTCCTTCGATCGCCGCGACGATGCCATCCAGCACGCTTTGCACGAAACGGGCGCGCAGCGCCTGGAGAACATCGGCCTTCGAGGAGAAGTGCAGGTAGAACGTGCCCTTGGCGACCCCGGCCCCCGTCGTGATCTCCTCGATCGTCGTCTGCTCCAGGCCCTTTTCCAGAAAAAGCCGCTCGGCCGCGATCATCAACTCGTCGCGCCGCTCTTCGGCGGGCTTGGTTCTCGGTTTTGAAACAGGATCGGCCGGCATCGACGGGACTGCTCCACTCTCATTGACGGCGCGCGGGATCGGTCCTGTGCAGGTAGCCGGTAAACACGTCGCGCATTGCGGTGGTCTCGATATCAGGCAGCAGGCGACCGACTTCACCGCGATGATAACCGCCATGCGTCACCACATGGGCGAGCATCTCTTCGCGGGACATGCGCCCGCGTCCGCCATCGGTGAAGGTGAAGTCGACGACCTCCTCCATTTCCTGAAGGCCGATCCGCGAGGTGTAATCGATATACCAACGGTCGGTATCCCGGATATCGGCCGACAGCTGCGCCAAAGGCGGCGTTTCGCTGCTCCAGCTCGCCGCGTAGATATGACGCCGCCCCTGAAGATTGGCGACGAAGATGCGATCGACGAGATGAGCGTGGTTGAGCACGCGAAGCGCCGACCGAAACGCGTCGGATGGCGCGTCAGCCTCGAGCGCGTTCAAAGCATCGAGAAGCTCATCGTCGACGCTGGCTTTGTATTGGAACAGAGAGTTCAACAGGGTCTGCGCGCTCATTGCGATCTCCGGGCGTGAAATGGATGCCGCCGGTAGTAGCCGACAGTCTCGATTTATATGACTGACTGGTGGTCAGTCAATATTTTTTCAATTTCACTGCTACCGCTGCTCTGCCGCGATCTCATGAGTTTTACGCGCAGCAGCCGCTCTTTGCCGCGGCCGGACCGCAGCAGGCGGCTGCCCTGCTGCTTTCCTCCGCCAGCCAGCGATCGCGCGGCTTGCAGCTTGCCGGCCGCGGCGATAGCTCGACATACACGGCGCCGGCGCCGAGAATCGGCCTCGCCGCGCAATAGAGCTGCATCGGCCGCACGCCGTCACTGACCTCGAAGGTGAGCTTGGCCGAACCGTCGAGCTGCACATGCTCCGTCACCTTGCGGATGATGGAATAGAACTTGCCGGCCGGCATATGTGCGCGGTCGCCTTCCTCGATGTCCCAGAGCTGGATGAAGATCTCCGCCCATGCCTCGGGATTGGCGCCGCAGTCGAGGCCTGAGAATTGGCCCGCCTTGACCTCGGTGACATGATAGCCGGGCTTTACCGGCTTGCCGTCGTAATAAAAAATCAGCGGAGAATCCTTAGCGCCGCCAAGCATCTCGAGCAGCAGGCCGAGATCGATGTCGTTCTCTTGAATTTTGCTGTTGTCGATGATCTTCATATCAGTTAATCCTTGCTTCAACAGTTCAAGGATTATTGAAATATGGATCAACGTCAAGCCCTCATAGCGTTCGGCGCGCTGTCGCAGGAAACCCGCCTGCACATCGTCCGTATGCTCGTGGTTTCGGGTCCCGGCGGTATGGCGGCGGGCGCGATCGCGGAGAAGGCGGAGGTCTCGCCGTCCAATATCTCCTTCCATCTGAAGGAACTCGAACGGTCCGGGCTGATCGCGCAGCAGCGTGAATCCCGGTCGATCATTTATACCGCGAACTACGAGGCGCTAGGTGGCCTGGTTCGCTTCTTGATGGAAGATTGCTGCTCCGGGCATCCGGAAATCTGTGCCCCTGCCGCGGAGGTCGCGGCCTGCTGTGCGCCAAAAGGGAAGGAGAAACTGCAATGACCACTGATCGCGTTTACAATGTGCTCTTTCTCTGCACGGGCAATTCTGCCCGCTCGATCCTGGCGGAATCGATCCTGCAGCCTCTTTCCTCGATCGACAACCTCGCGCTTCAATCGCACCTGCATCAGATCGGCGCCATGGAAGGCACGACAGCAAAACCGTCCAAGGCCGGCTGATGGGTTTCGATTTGAACCAGCAGGCCTTGGAAGGGCCCGATGACAACCTTCGCGCCGTGCTCGCAGCCGCCGGACTTCCGGTCGATGACCTCACAGACCCCGGCCGAAGCTTCTACCGGTTTTCGCGCGGCGGCCAGACGGTCGGCTTCGGCGGACTGGAACTCTATGGCGAGGCCGCACTCCTGCGTTCCATTGTCGTGCTGCCCGATCAGCAAGGCTTTGGCTTCGGCCATACGATTACCCTTGCCTTGCTCGATCAGGCCCATAAGAAAGGTGCTGCTGCTGCCTATGTGCTGACTGAAACGGCCGCCCCGTTCTTTCAATCGCTCGGTTTTCTTCCGATCGCCCGCGATGATGCGCCCGCCGCCATCCTGACGACGCGCCAGGCCGCAAGCCTGTGCCCGGCATCCGCCGCCTTGATGGTCCGGAGCCTGCCGGCATGAGCGCGCCAGTGTTTCCGCTGTCTCGACGACTCGCCGCCGAAGCCCTGGGCACGCTGTTGCTGGTGGCAACCGTCGTCGGATCCGGAATCATGGCGGATAGCCTGACGAACGATACGGCGCTTGCGCTGCTCGCTAATACGCTGGCAACGGGGGCGGTGCTTGTCGTCCTCGTCACCATCTTGGGCCCGATTTCCGGCGCGCAATTCAATCCGGTGGTGTCGCTGGTTTTTGCGCTCCGGCGCGAGCTGCCCGCCTCTACCCTTCCGGCCTACATCGCCGCGCAGATCGTCGGCGGCATTGCCGGAACGATGCTCGCCCATGCCATGTTCGCTCTTCCCCTGCTGCAGGCCTCGGAAACCGTGCGGACCGACGGCGCACAATGGCTCTCCGAATTGACGGCAACCTTCGGCCTCGTCTTCGTCATCTTCGCCGGTGTTCGCTTTCGCGCCGATGCCGTGGCATGGCTGGTCGGCCTTTATATCACCGCCGCCTACTGGTTTACCGCTTCCACGTCGTTTGCCAATCCCGCGGTCGCGATTGCCCGATCACTGACGCACACATTTTCCGGCATCCGCCCGATCGATCTACCGGGTTTTCTCGTTGCTGAAATCCTCGGCGCATTGCTGGCGCTGATGTTCGCGGGATGGCTGTTGATGGAATCCCGCAATCCTGAAACCCTGACCAAGACGGAATCTGCCTGATGACTATCGATGTGACGATCTATCACAACCCGGAATGCGGCACCTCGCGCAACACGCTGGCGATGATCCAGAACACCGGCATTGAGCCTAATGTGATCGAATATCTGAAAAACCCGCCGTCGCGCGAACAGCTGATCAAGATGATTGCGGATGCAGGATTGAGTGTTCGCGAGGCGATCCGCGAAAAGGGCACGCCCTTTGCGGAGCTCGGCCTCGACAACCCCGATCTTACCGACGATCAGCTTCTCGACGCCATGCTGAAAGATCCGATCCTGATTAACCGCCCCTTCGTCGTCACGCCGCTCGGCACACGCCTGTCGCGGCCGTCGGAACTTGTCCTCGAAATCCTGCCGGAAACGTATAAGGGCGCCTTCACCAAAGAGGACGGCGAGAAGGTGCTCGATGCCGAAGGCAAGCGCATTGTCTGATCTGCCCGCAGCATCTCCGATGCATCCGCATCAGCCGAATATGGATGCACTCAGGCCGACGTTCTCGACGCACAAGCCTCGCATCCTGATCCTTTATGGCTCCCTGCGAACAGTGTCCTACAGCCGCCTCCTCGCACAGGAGGCCGCACGGCTGCTCGAATATTTCGGCTGCGAGGTACGGATCTTCAATCCCGAAGGTCTGCCGCTGCCTGACGAGGAACCGGCCAGCCACCCAAAAGTTCAGGAACTGCGCGAATTGTCGGCATGGTCGGAAGGCCAGGTCTGGGTCAGTCCTGAACGTCATGGCGCAATGAGCGGTATCATGAAAGCGCAGATCGACTGGATTCCGTTGTCGGTTGGCTCGGTGCGGCCGACACAAGGCAAGACGCTGGCGGTGATGCAGGTCTCCGGCGGTTCCCAGTCGTTCAACGCGGTCGGCCAACTGCGCATCCTTGGCCGCTGGATGCGGATGATCACGATCCCCAATCAGTCCTCCGTCGCCAAAGCTTTCCAGGAATTCGACGCGAACGGCCGTATGAAACTCTCATCCTATTACGACCGCGTCGTCGACGTCTGCGAGGAACTGGTGAAGTTCACACTGCTGACCCGTGATGCCTCGAACTATCTGACCGACCGCTACAGCGAACGGAAAGAGGAAGCCGAAAAGCTCGAACAGCGCGTCAGCCTCAGGTCCCTATGACAATCAGCGCCGAACGACCGCCGTTAGCCGCCATCGCCGCACTCGGGCTCACGCAGATCATCGGCTATGGCAGCCTCTATTACAGCTTCAGCATCCTCGCCCCTGACATGGCCCGTGATCTCAACTGGTCATCGGAATGGATCTTCGGCGCCCTCTCCGCGGCGCTTCTGATCGGCGGCCTGGCCGCACCGCTTATGGGCACATGGATCGATCGCTTCGGCGCGGGCAGGATCATGACATCAGGCTCGGCGATTGCCGCAGCCGCCCTTATCGCCTGCGCCTTCGCACCGGGAAAGATCGCTTTTATCGCAGCATTGATCGGCATCGAGGTCGCCTCGAACCTGGTGCAATATGGCGCCGCCTTCGCCTTGCTCGTGCAGATCAGGCCACGGGTTGCTCAGCGCAGCATCACCTACCTGACGCTGATCGCCGGCTTTGCCTCGACCATCTTCTGGCCGATCACCACGGCGCTGCACGCGCATCTGTCATGGCAGAATGTCTATCTGATCTTCGCCGCGCTTCATCTCGCCATCTGCCTTCCCCTTCACGCCTGGCTCTCCCGTGGCGTCAGCGAGACCAGGAAACGGACCGGAGAGGCGGCCGCAAAACACGTCGAGCCGAGCCTTCAGCCGTCGGTGCGCCGGCCGGCCTTTATCCTGATGGTGACGGGCTTTGCTTTGGAGAGCTTCGTGAACGCGGCACTTCTGGTTCACATGGTGCCTGTGATGTCGGCACTTGGCCTCGGCGCCATGGCAGTGGTGGTCGGAACGCTCTTCGGCCCGTCACAGGTGCTCAGTCGCCTCATCAACATGGTCTTTGGTGAGAGCTTGTCGCAAGTGATGCTGGCGATCATCTGCGCCGTCCTGCTGCCGGCAGCCCTTGTCATCCTCATCGCCACCGCACCCTCGGTGCCCGGCGCGCTGGTCTTTGCAGTCGTCTTCGGCCTCGGTTCGGGCCTTAACAGCATCGTCTACGGAACCTTGCCGCTCGCGCTCTTCGGAAGCGATGGCTACGGCCGGCGGCAAGGACAAATCATGTCAGTCCGTCTCGTCGTCGCCTCGATGGCGCCGTTCGCACTCGCCTTCCTGATGGGCAGTCTCGGCGTATCATGGTCACTGTCTATCGCAGCATTGCTCAGCACCGTCGCCGTCGCCGCATTCTTCGCCATTCTGCGGCTGACGCGCCCGATTGCCCGGTCGGAAGCGGTTCCCAATCCCGGAGAAGCTTGAGCGCATCAATCAGTGCAGCCGCTACTTGACGACGGCCGAGCCCTTGACGATGTCGATCGTCTCGCCGCCGTCGAGTCCGATGCGGTCGCCGTCGGGCGTCGTCATGAAGCAACCGGAGGGGCAGAGGCTTTCCGAAGCGCCGGCATCGACCACAACCTCGACGCGCTGGCCGCTCTCGGTGATGACGAGCACGACGGCCGCCGGATCGGTGTTGGTAACGGATGCCGCATAAGCCGCGGGCGCGGCAAGCAGCGGGACAAGCAGAACGGCGGCAAATCTTGCCATCATGTGCGGCGGCGCTGGCGCGCCCTCCCCTCGAACGATCGGTGCTGCCCCCGGCAGCGATCCCGATGGAAGGGATCATGCACGCACACCCGTGAATGATGGCTGAATGACCCGTTCAGCTCTTGAGATTGCCGTCCGCCGTCCGGCTGCGCAATTGCCGCACCGGCCGCTCTTCCTCCTCCATGGGCTTATCCCCTGGATTTTCTTGGTCGCCCTTCCGATCCCTGCCCGCATCGACAAGGACGGGAGGAGCCTCTCGATGGATGGTGAGATCGCTCTGCGGCAACGGGATCTCGATCCCCTCGGCCTTGAAGCGCTGGAGGATCTCGATCCTCAAATTGTTGCGCACCGTCATGCCGTCGCCCATGTCGGCGAGGAAGAAGCGCAGCTCGAAATCCAGCGAATAGGGACCGAAACGCAAAAATTCGACATGCGGCTCGGGGTTGCGCATGACGAGCGGAATCTTGGCGGTCAGTTCCAGCAGGATATCCATCACCTTCTGCGGATCGGCGTTGTAGCTGACGGATACGGGGATTTCCGAACGGCCGATCTTGTTGCGATGCGTCCAGTTGCCGACGAGCCCGTTGATCAACTCCGAATTCGGCACAATGATCGACTGCTTGCGGAAGGTCTCGATCTCGGTGGCGCGCACCGAGATACGCTTGACGATGCCTTCGGCCGTGCCTGATACAACATGGTCTCCGACCTTGAACGGCCGCTCGACGAGCAGGATCAAGCCGGAGACGAAGTTGGAAACGATGTTCTGCAAGCCGAAACCGATGCCGACCGAAAGTGCTGAGGCGACCAGCGCGAAGCTCGACAGATCGATGCCGGCCGCCGAAACGCCGATGATCGCCGCGATGCCGACGCCGAGATAGCCGATGCCGGTTTTGACCGAATTGCGCACGCCGAGATCGACATGGCTTCTTGCCATCACATTGCCGTCGAGCCAGCGCTGCAGCCAGCGTGTCAGCAGGTAGACCCCGGCAAACAGCAGAATGCCGGTGCAGATGCCGAGCAGCGAGATGCTGATGCCGCCGAGCCTGACCTCGGTGAACAGCCGGTAGGCGATCAACTGCAGATCCTGCACATGGAAGCCCCAGAGCAGCAGGATCAGCGGGATGCCGACGAGAAGCGCCACGGCATAGATGGCAAGGCCGACGAGCAAGCCGGCCTGGTCGATCGCCACCGGCCCAAGCTTGAAGCGGCGCGTCAGGAAGCTTGCAAAGAAGGTGTCGCCGAAGCTTTCCTGCTTTGATATCGCCTTGCCGGAGAGCAGGCCGACATACATGGTGGCAACGACCGCGCCGGTGATGATGAGCTGCGTGGCGACGAAGCGCGCCAGCCCGACATAACCGGTCAGCGCGGTGAGGATGAGACTGGCGCCAACGACGCGCAGGATGATCCCCATGCCGCGCGGCCAATGCCGGCCCGGCGCATCGGGATCGCCGTTCTTCGCCAGCATCGGTTTGCCGAACGAGGCCGCGATCAGGATCAGGCCGATGATCAGCGCGGCAATCAGGCTCCTGACCACGGTCAGCACCAGCGGCGAGCCCATCGCCTCGCCGATCGTCCCGAACAGATAATCGAGCGCGTTGACGATCGCCATCGCCAACAGGCAATAGCCGATCGAGCGTGCGCCGAGATTGGAAAGCCGGACGAGCCGCCAGCGAGGTTCGTCCGGTGCGAAGATGGCGTTGACGAAACGGCCGACGAAATAGACGAGCCCGATCGCCGCAAACAGGGCGCCGATGACAGGTGCGATGTCGGGCCGCAGAACATTGAAACTATTGAGGAAGAAGAACGAGGTGACGAGCAGTACCGAAAGCGCCAGGGTGCGGATCAGCGTCGACCAGAAGGCGATCGACAGCCGGCCGATATAAGACGGGTTCTCGATCGCCTCGTCCCGGCGCAGATACGAGCCGAACAGCCGATAGCTGCCGGATAGCAGAATGAGCGCCGAAGCAAGCGACAGGAAGATCGCGGCAAACAGCGGGAACCGCTTGAACTTCCAGACGAAAGAGGCCCAGCTCGACAAAGCCTGCGAGAATTCGCTGGCCTCGTGCACGAAGGCGCTCACGGCATCGTCGAGCACCGAGACGGAGATCTCGGTGCGCCTGAAAAGCGTGTCGGCGAAAAGCCGCCGCCGCATTTCGATGATTTCGTTGAGGAGCTTCGTCACCGCGATCGACAGGTTTTCGGCGTCACCGGTCACCGCGTTGATCTGCGCACGCTCGGCAGTCAGCGCATTGCGCTCGTCCGTGACGATCTTCGCCTCGGGCGGCTGCCCGTCCTTCGGCGGATCGCCGATCTCGGCAAGCCGGTTCTTGATCTGGTCGAAACGCGGCCTGAGATTAACCGATATGGTAATGACGGCGCGGCTGAGCTCGTCAGCCTTGGTGGCGAGCCCGACCAGGGCATCGTCATTGTCGGCATTCTGCTTGGCGCCGTCCTGCAGTGCCGTCAGCTGGACCTTCGCCTTTTCGATCTCCTTCGCCGCCTGGTCGAGTGGCGTATCGGTAAGCGGTGCCTCCTGCGCGGCAGCCGGTGCCTGCGGCTCCTGGGCGAAGGCCGCAGCACCCTTGAAATGCGCGCCCGCGACCGCCAGCGTCAGCAGAAGAATGGTGCGAAGCAGGATCGGTCTCAGCCGCAAAAGCGCCTCCGGAAGGGTTGTCGTCAGGATAGAATGCCTGCTTGTCATAGCAAAGAAAGGCGACAGAAAGGCGGAATATCCCAGGAAAGCCTCAGAAACCGGCATCGGGCCTGGAGAGATAGTCGCGCTCCGCCGCCGTCGACTCCCGCCCGAGCATGGCATTGCGGTGCGGAAAACGGCCATAGGCGGCGATCACGTCGCGGTGGCGGATCGCATAATCGCGATATTCCTCATCGCCAAGCGCGGTGAACAACGCCACCGAACGTTCCTGCTCGTCAAGGTCTTCGGCATGTTCGAAGGGCATGTAGAAAAAGGTGCGGCATGCCGCTTCAACCGCCTGGTCGGCGCCTGCTGCGAGCGCGAGCTTGGCTTCCCGAAGCGCCAGCCCGTCGGTCGCGACGGCAAGCGGGGTGCCGCGATAGATATTGCGGGGAAACTGGTCGAGCACGATGACGGCCGCCAGCCGGCTTTCCGGGTCGGCCCGCCATTCGTCCCGGACGCCCGCGGCAAGCGCCAGATGGGTATCGCGGAAGCCTTCGCGGATCTCGGCGTCAAGCTCCGGCGTCGCACGGAACCACAGCTCCCGGCCGCATCTGACGAACCAGAAATCATAGACTTCCCCAGGCCTGCGGATCGTCGTCATGCTTCCTTCCCTAGCGTGAATGGATTCACTTCAATCAATTAAATTATTGTAAATATTGGAAATTTTTATAAAATCAACCCTTTATTCGGCTGCCGGTACCTCTCCCCGTAAACGGGGCGAAGAGGATATGCCGCGACCTCTCCATCCCCGCCCCGTCTCGTTTGGCTCGTCCCTCGTCCCGTCAGAACACGAAGGGATATACACATCTCGCAAGGCCCAACCTGCGGCACATGCTTTGAAGTATTGTAGGCCATTGAAGAAGGTGATGGGGCCCGGCAGCTTGGAGGAGGCAGCCGCTCCAGCCTCAGAGCTTGGCGATGATCCAAGCTTCGCCCTATTGCACAGACAGGCCAGCGGCTTCAATTCCCGAAATAAAACGCTTTTGATCTTCGGTCCGCGCCAGCCGCCTGGCGACCTCCTGCCTGATGTTCGGGATCAATGCCGGTGACTCGCGCCTGATCCACTCAAGCTGTTCCTCTGCTTGCTGTTTTTTTCCAAGCGTGCCGAGAATGGAGAGCAATACGAGACGATGCATCGGATTGTAATTGAGGTCCGACATGCGCGACCATAGTTCCGCAGCCTGCGTATCGCCCCGCATGAAGGCACAGAGCGCCATTCCGACCTCGTAATATCCGCGTGGTCCGGCATTCTTGCCGACTGCCTCCGAAATCAGCGTGCAGCCTCTATCCCATTCCCCCGACATCGACAGGCGCAGGCCGTATTCACCTGCCACCTCGGTATCGTTCGGATTGCTGGCGTAGGCGGCAGCGCCGGCGCTCAGGGCTCCGGCCGGATCATTGCCGAAAAAGTTGGCAAGCATCAGTGCCTGAAGAGCGCGTGCATTCTTTGGGTCGAGCCGCACGGCCTGCTCGGCAAGTTCCTTCGCGAGGTCGAGCGTGGCAGCCGTCGATTTCGTGTGAAGTTGGTATGAAAAGCGGAACTCGTCGAGATGAATCAACGAAAGAAGGGCGAAGATATTGGAATCGGACGGCACTTTTTCCACGGCCTGCTGCAGGCAGGATTTTGCCAACTCGTGCGCCTGCACGGTCATTTCGCTGCGGTAGCTATAGTAGGATAGAACGCATGAAAAAACGTCCGTGCTTCCGGCGATGGTCGCGGTATCGGTCTGGAACATGACGCCGAACGGACGCGCGACCGCCGTCGCGATATCCCCGGCAAGGCTCGCTTGCGTTTGCGGGATGCCTTGCACCTTCATGTCGGCATCATAATTACTTGCCCAGATGACGGCGGCATCCGCCCGCCGCACGAGTCTGGCTGTCGAGCGCAGCTTGCTGCCTTCGAGCCGCACACTTCCTTGGAGGGCATAAAGCGGCTGCGACAAAACTTCGCCGGTTCTATTCCGCGGCATGGCGGTGACGACAACGATATCATTGAAGCGGACCAGCTTCTCGATGATGTCGTCGGTGATGCCGCGAGAGATGTCGGAGGCAAGGCTCCCGTCGGAGGCGCTTTCGAAACGCTCGACGATAATGCTAGGGCGATTATCAGCTCCTGATATCGTTTCACGCTCCGTGCTCGGCGACCCGACCTGCTGAAGGAGGGCCGCCGCCGAGGCCAGGACAATCACCGCGCCCGCCGCAAGAAGCCAATATCGGCCCGGCGATAAGCGCCGGTCCGCCTGGTCCCGGCTGATCGTATCCGCAGCCGCACTGATCTGAGCGTTATTGTCGTCTGACGAGCTTGGCAGATCGGACTGCTTGAGCGGCGAGATAGCATTGGGTTCAGCGCTGCTGATGACATTGAAGACCGGCGCGTAGCCGCCCTTGGGGATGGTGATGATGATCCGGTCCGCGTCGCCGGCGGTCAGGTAGTAGTGTTCCAGTTCCCGTCTCAGCCGACCGGCTTCGATGCGAACGCAGGGATCCTGTTGGGCATCGAAGTTCGCGTCTCTGCCAAAAACGGCCTGTGCGATGGTAAAGGCCTTCAGGTAGTCGCGACGGCCTGCAAGCGTTTCCGTGACCACGAATTCAAGGAAACGCCTTGCCCGTTCGGGAAGGCGGAATTCCCGGCTGGAAAGAATGCGCTCAAGTTGCTGCTGCACCTCCTCCTGTGAGGCGGTGACCCTGTTTATGCCTGCACTCGTCATCGGTTCCCCCAGACTCCGATTGCGAACAACCAGCAGCACGCAGTCCTAAACAATAGTCCCCGTCAGGCGTGACGGCAATGCCGCCCAGCCGAATAACCTAACCAATGCTGACCGGATCCCATGAATAGCCAAATGACGGACGTAAGTCACAGTTTACGAAATGCCCGCGTAGGATACCGTATTCTACCGGCACCGACATGTATTTTACTGCCTTAGGCTCCAAGCGCGCTCTATCATCGCCATGTATTCTCTGGAGGAGCCTGCGATGACATCACCTGAGACCTCTACACCCCACCCCATGACAAGCGCAGAGGAACTGCGCAAACGCGCTCTGGAGCTTCAGCTTGTCGAGATGGAGCGCAGCGAAAAGATCAAGGCGCGTGAAGCAAAGAAACACGCGGAGTTCGTCGAGGATTTTTTCCGCAAGCAGATTGGCGAAGCGGAACGCGCCGTCATCAAGCGGCTGGTCATGAAAGCGGCCGCAGACGGCAAATATGAGGCGCTGATTTACAGCTTTCCGTCGACCTTCTGCACGGACAGCGGCCGGGCCATCAACAACAACCTGTCCGGATGGCAGAAGACACTGCAGGGAAAGGCAAAGGAACTCCTCGAACTCTTCGAGGAAGTTGCCAGACCGCAGGGTTACGGGTTGAAGGCCATGATCATCAGCTTCCCGGACGGCATGCCGGGAGACGTCGGCTTCTTCCTCACTTGGGAGCCGCCCGTCGAGTGACCGGCAGCAGATAGAGGCGATCAACTTGAAAGCAATCGAGATCGAGCGCAAATTCCTCGTGCGTAACGATAGCTGGCGCGATTGCGCCGGGATGTCGCATGTCCTGCAGCAGGCCTATCTGTCTCGAGACAAGAACTCGGTACGTGTTCGCTTGATCGACGACCGTTCTGCTTGCCTGACAATCAAATTCCACACAGCAGGGCTCGCCAAGGACGAATATGAATACGAGATTCCTGTCGAGGAGGCACGGGACCTGCTTCTCCATGCGACTGGCCACGTCATTGAAAAGACCCGCTACCGGGTTCTGTACGAGGGCAGAAACTGGGATGTAGACGTCTTTGCCGGAGTCTATGAAGGATTGACGCTCGCCGAGATCGAGATAGCGAGCGAAGATGATCTTCCGGCCCTGCCGAAATGGCTTGGGCGGGAAGTCACGGGCAACAAACGCTATTCCAATCGCGCCATGGCGGTTGCATCATGCAGCCGCCCCCGGGTGCATGGGGCGGTTGACGACCGCGCCGCGCTGTAAGACCCTATTCGCTTACAATGGTCCAATTGGCGTCCGGATTGAATTCCTTGATCGCGGCGGCGCGCTGCTCCGTTTGCGGCCCCAAATCGCGTTGATAGATGACGCTCATCCCGTTGACGACAAAGGTCTGCACGCCGGTCACCCGATATGTGACCGGCCAGGCGACGAGCGCAAAGCCACCGGTCATATAGCCATTGATGACGTAGCTTTGTTTGCCGCCCAGTACATTGTCGCCCTGGGCGGTCAGGATGCGATAGCGGTATCCGAAATAACCTTCCCCACGTTTGGCGGCGCCGAAAGCGGCCGTCTCGACCAGCGCGCTTGCCGGGCTTTCCTCTGCAGAGACGCTGGGGTCCCAGTAGAGGCCGTCCAGCTTGCCCGGGCTGCTGATCAATTTTTTGGCGAACTCGTAAATACCGTCACCGTCGCGATCGTCGGACACATATTGATACTGCGCAGCCACATATTCATGCATCGTGTCGATCGTCGCGAGTTCGTTTTCGCCGATGCGCCGATTGATGATCTCCTCGAAGCCGCGCTGCGTGTCGAAGGACCACTTCCCGTCCTTGTCCTCAGTCAGCGGAAACGGCAGAGGCCAGAGTCGATTACCGATCACGACGATCTTGGCACCTTCGACGTCTTTCAAGCTCATCTGTCGTTCGGCGCCTTCCCGGATCAATCCATAAGCGATCATTGCCTCGTTGCTCGAGCGCAGCTTGTCTGCGTTCAGACCGAGCAGATCCCCAAGATCCCCGATATTGTTGGAGCCGAGCACCGATTTCAGCCGATCGAGTGCAAGAGACGGGCTGTCGAATTTCGGTGAGGGCGTTGCCGCCTTGTATTCGGCAAGATCCGTCTGCCCCTGCGAAAACGCCGGCTTCGTCGGCATCGTGCAGAGCGCTGTCGCAAGCATGAGCGGGATTACCATCGATTGACGTCTCATGATGTAACTCCATGGGCTCGTAAGGGGTGTCATCGCCGCCCGCCGCCACCGCGGCCGCCACCGCCACCGCGGCCGCCGCCGCCGCGAGACGGCATCGGGCGCGAGTGATGCTGGGGACGGGCTGCCGGGCGATGAGCGCCCATGCTTTGCGCGCCTCGTTTCGAGGCGACGGTCTGCTGGCGGCCGGACTGCACGTTGCCGAGTGCGCTCGACTGGCGCCCGCGATTGTCGGGCCGGGCAGCCATCTGCGGTTTGTTGGGTTTCTTGACGGATTTCTGGGCGGGCTTGGAGGGGCGATTGGCCGATTTTTGAGGACGGGTTTCGGGCCGGGATACGTTCTGACGATTGGCGGCCGTCGGCCTGTTCGCCTGCGGTTTGGCCTTCAGTCCTTGCGCCGTGTTTTTTCGGATATCTTCCGCGCGAGCGGCCGTCCCGCGATTACCCGGCCTCTGGCCTGCCTGGATATCTGCGGCTTTGTTTCGCAGTTGATTGCGATTGTCGGCCTGAAGTCCCGATTTGATCGACGACCGATCCAGCTTGGCAAGCTGGTCTTTGCCGATGCTCAGCTTGCTGCGGTCGACATTCGCCCAGTCGACGTCGTTCCACTTCATTTTTCCGTTGAAGTTGCGATTATTCAGACAATTGTTGCAATCGATGTCGATATCGCCGTCCCAGCGACCACCCCATACGCCCCAGTCGTCCCAATTGACGACGGCGGCCCAGGCAAGCCCGGTGACCGCTCCGGCAAAGAACGCGGCACCCGGATAGTAGTAGCTGTCGTAATAATCGGGATAATAGGAGATCGGCGCCGCGGCATAGTCCGGTTCATAAAGCATTTCCGGCGGATATTGCGGGATATAGATCTTCTCGGGATCGGTCGGACGGATAATGATGTTGTCGTTTTCGGTGACGACCGTCACCTTGTCATCCGTCTTAATGATGTTCTTTGCCACCGCCTCGTCGCGAAGCTGCTGGATGGCAATCAGCACGTCCTTCTGCTGATTGGCGAGCGCATCGGCGAGTGATTGAGTCCAATCGAGATCCTCGCTCATCATCTTGACAATGTCAGGGTAGTTGAGCAGCGAAACGACGCTGCCGTCCCAATCGCTTTTGGGCTTGAGATCGGCATTTTTCTTTTTCGCTTCCAGGAAACGCTGCGCTTCGATGATCTGCAGGGGAAAGAGGGAGGCGGCCGAAATCGCCGCGACCAGTTCATCCGGATAGAGCGCGATCCGCGCCACCAGCACCTCGAGTTCATCCTCCGAAAGAAGGGCAGCCGCGGGCTGTTCTGCGCTCGACTGGGTGGGCGCCGCAGCCGGCGCAGGGGCCTGTGCTCGCACGGGGAAGGCTGGCTGCAGTGCAATGATCGCCAGAGCTGACAACCCACCAAGCAGTTTGCGGGAAATTGCTTTCATCGCACATTGACCTCCCTAGGTTCAGTTGAATGACGGATGCGTTCACGGAGATTTCGGGCCGATGGCGGGTGACCGCCGGAGCACTACAATTTTCGACTGTGAAATCGCCTCCCTCATCTCTTTCAACAAGGCATCGACCAGGCCTGCATATTCCAGCCGCCGCGCTTCTCTCAACGTGTCGGGTAACTGTTCGACATGCGCCAAAGCCTGCGCCGCGGCAACGAGATCCTCGCACATGCTATGAAAAGCCTCATCGACGTAGAAAAGCCGCTGCACCAGCCTTGCCTGGTCGGGAAAATAAGCCTCTGCCGTTTCCAGAGCGGACAGATATGTCGAACCACTTTCTCCCGACGCCATCTCCGCCCCCGCCGACGAAACTGCGCTAAGCAGTGTGGAAACTATATAACAGGCGGACCCGTCTGGAGACGTAAAATACGCGATCCTACGGTGGCTGGCTTCGGAAGGACGCATCCCATGCCCGATACGAGACGGCGAACGGGATTCGTCTCGCCGATCTCGCTCCTTTCCTTCCAGCGCAGGCAAGTCCGTCAGACGGGTCGCCCGCGAACGCCCCGATAGAGATTACGCGATGCTACGGGCCTTTGCGCCGAAACGGGCCTACAATTCCACCTTCGCTTGCGATCGACGGCTCGGGTAGACCAAGCCGGAAGGGAGGGGTCGTGTTTCTCGACTATTTTGCCTTGGGCGTATTGGCCTTTGTCGTGGTCACCCTCTTCTATGCCGTGATTGCCATTCACGACATTCCGCATCTGATCGCCAAGGCGCGCAATCACCCCCATCAGGATGCCATCCATGTCGCTGGATGGGTCAGCCTCTTCACGCTTCACGCGATCTGGCCGTTCCTGTTCATCTGGGCGACGCTTTACCGTGAAGACCGCGGCTGGGGTATCCGGCAGGACGGCAAACTATCGGCGGAAGTCGAAGCGAATGCGGAAATTGCTCGTCTCCATGCCCGGATCGCCGAGCTTGAGGCGCAAGCGCCGGAGAAGGAGACCGCCTGATGGATCTGCTCCTGATACTGACCTATGCCGCGATTTGCTGGACGATCTTCAAAGTATTCAGGATTCCGGTAAACCAGTGGACGCTCGCGACGGCCGTTCTCGGCGGGATCTTCCTCATCTCCACCCTGCTGCTTTTGATGAGCTACAATCATCCCTATTCGAGCGACGGGCGCATCTATTTCACTTCGGCTCCCGTTATTCCCGTCGTCGGGGGGCAGGTCGTCGAGGTGCCGGTGACACCGAATGCACCTCTAAAGAAGGGCGACATCCTTTTTCGCATCGATCCCCGACCCTATCAGTTCACGGTTGATCAGAAGAAAGCCGCGCTCGCCGAAGCCGAGCAGTCCGTTCTGCAATTGAAAGCGGCCGTGGATGCAGCCAATGCAGCGGTCACGGGCGCCGAGGCCTCAAGGGACCGGTCCCGGCAGGCTTTCGAGAAATTCCAGCAGTCGAACGAGAATGCAAAGTCGAGCGGCAGGGGCGCCGTCTTTTCCGAACTCGAGGTCGAAAACCGGCGAGGCATCTATCTGACGTCGGAAGCTACGGTCGACACTGCCCGCGCACAAGCCGCGCAGGCAAGGCTCGCCTACGAGTCTGACATCAACGGAACGAACCCGACGGTTGCAAGGCTGCAGGCGGAGCTGAACAATGCCGAATACGAGCTTGATCAGACGGTGGTGCGGGCGCCGAGCGACGGCTACGTCACGCAGGTCTTCCTCCGCCCCGGAATGATGGCTAATCCCCTTCCGCTCAGGCCGGTCATGGTCTTCATCGACAGTCAGGACCGCATGCTGGGGGCAGCCTTCATCCAGAATTCGCTGCAGCGCGTCCACGTCGGCGACGAGGCCGAGGTTGCCTTCAAAGCCGTACCCGGCAAGATATTCAAGGCGCGGGTGCAAGAGGTCATCGATGTGATGGCCCAGGGCCAGCTGCAGCCGAGCGGCGCGCTGATCGACCCGCAATCGCCCGAGCGCCTATCGCCCGGACAAACGCTGGCTCGGATCGAGTTGCTCGAAAACACCGATGATTATCAACTGCCGGGCGGCGTGGTCGCGGAGGTCGCGGTCTACACCCACCATTGGCACCATGTCGCCGTTCTGCGCAAGGTGCTGCTGCGCATGAGCAGCTGGATGAACTACGTGTTCCTCGAACATTGATGCGTGCCAGCGGCAAAAATAAGGAGCCAGCGGGTGATAGGAAGTCTTCCGATGTTGCGGGGCTTGGCTGGCTTCAACAGAGACTGGCTCCGCAGTGACATTCCAGCCGGGCTGTCGATTGCCGCAGTCGGCTTGCCGAGCGCCATCGCCTATCCCGCCATCGCCGGCCTGCCGCCGGAAACTGGCATCTATGCCAGCATCGTTGCTCCGATCGCCTATGCGATCTTTGGTCCTTCCCGGCTTTTGGTCGTCGGGCCTGACGCCGCGACCATGACCGTGCTGGCGGCCGCCATGGGCGCCATCATCGCAGCCGAACCCACGACGGCAGGTATCGACAGGGTCGCCATCGCGTCGGCCCTTGCGCTTGGTGTCGGCGTCTTCTGCATCGCGGCGAAACTGCTGAGGCTCGGCGTTCTCGCGAGCTTTCTCTCCCGTCCCATTCTGGTGGGTTTCTTCGCCGGCGTATCGCTCTCGATCCTGGTCGGACAAATCGGTCGTTTCACGGGGGTAAAGATCTCATCGGATGGACTGATCCCGCCGCTCGTCGAAATGCTCGCCAAGAGCAGCCTGATCCACTGGCCTTCGCTCATTCTCGGCCTGATCATGTTCGCCCTGTTATGGATCGTCCGGGCCTTTCGGTTCCGAGTTCCAGGTCCTGTTCTGGTGGTTGTCCTCTCGGTCGTCCTTTCGGCGATCTTCGACTTCCAAGGCCGGGGCATTGCAGTTGTCGGCGATATCCCAAGCGGAATGCCGAGCCTATCTCTGCCTGCATTGCATCAGATGCCTCTCGATAAGATCGTGCTCGGTTCGGCCGCGATCTTTCTCGTCAGCTTCGGCGCAGGCATCGTCGCAGCAAGAAGCTTCGGCTCACGAACCGGAGAGGAGGTCGACGCAAATCAGGAATTGATCGGACTTGGCGCCGCCAACATCGCGCCCGGCTTGTTCGGCTCGTTTCCCGTCAGCGTCTCGGATTCCCGAACCGCGATAAACCTGTCGACAGGCGGCGTCTCTCAGGTCGCTGGACTGGTATCGGCCGCGACGCTGATCGCCGCGCTTGTTTTCCTTCACAGTGCGCTGCGGATACTCCCCATTCCCGCGCTCGCCGCAATCCTCGCAACGGCGGCAATCAGCCTCATCGATATTCACGAATTGAAAAAGATCTGGCGCATCAGCCGCATGGAATTCATTTTTGCGCTGATCGCCATGTGGGGCGCAATCAGCTTCGGTGTTCTCAACGGCGTCATCGTCGCGGTTGCGGCAACGCTCGTCTATCTCTTGCGTCAGACGATGTTTCCCCGCGACGGTCTTCTTGGACGTATCGAGGGACGGCACGGCTTTTTCGATCTTGCCCGCTTTCCGGAAGCGCGCCCTGTCGAGGGGGCCGCCGTCTTCGCCATCCAAGGCAGCATTCTGTTTTACAACGCCGATTACGTGCGCCTGCGGCTGGCGTCCGTAGCGAAGGAACTCCCTGCCGAAACCAGATGCCTCGTGCTCGATGCCAGCGCCGTCACGCATATCGACAGCACCGGCGCAGCCGCGCTCGATGCCGTGGCCGAGATCCTGGCAAAGCGGAATATCGTTTTCGCAATGACCGACCTCAGCGAGGAAAGCCGCGGCATCCTCGAGCGCGCGGGGGTCGTCGAAGCGATCGGTGTTCACAATCTTTTCAACGGCAGGGAAGAGGCGTTGCGAGCGCTGATAGGAAGTGTCGGCGAGACCGGCAGCACCGCGTCGGCAGGCTAAAGCATGTCGCGCAAAAGTGTGCAGCGGTTTTGCGGCAACGACATGCGTAAAAACAAAGAGCTAAAGCGCAAGGAGCGAATCTGAAAGATCGCGACGCGCTTTAGAATATGTTCGCGCAAGGGAGGTAGAGAAATGGACGAGAATTACGAGCCCGCAAAGACGGATGGAGGGGCAGGCCGCGTCGGAAAGGATAAAAAGAAAAAGAAATCATGGGACTATGACAAGGAAATCGAGCGACTGCAGGTGGAGTTGGCCCATTTGCAAGCCTGGATCAAGAAATCCGGTGCGAGAGTCGTCATCGTCTTCGAGGGACGGGATGCCGCCGGCAAAGGCGGCATGATCAAGCGCATAACAGAAAAGGTCAGTCCGCGGGTCTTTCGCGTCGTGGCACTGCCGGCGCCCACCGACCGCGAGAAATCTCAGATCTACATGCAGCGCTATATCGCTCATATGCCGGCCGCCGGCGAAATCGTCATATTCGACCGCAGTTGGTACAACCGCGCCGGCGTTGATCGGGTCATGGGATTTTGCAGCGAAAAGAAAGCGCAGCGCTTTCTTGAATTGGCGCCTCGCTTCGAGGCCGCGATCGTCGAAAGCGGCGTCGTTCTACTGAAATACTTCCTGACGGTCAGCGAGGAAGAGCAGGAACGCCGTTTCAGACGCCGGATCGACGATCCTCTGCGACAGTGGAAACTCAGTCCGATGGATGTTGAATCCTATCAGCGCTGGTGGGACTACACGCGTGTCTATGACGAGATGCTGCGGATGACCGACAGCAACCATGCACCGTGGTGGGTGGTGCCCTCGGATGACAAGAAACGTGCCCGGGTCAACTGCATCTCGCACATCCTGCAATCCATCCCTTATGAGCGGGTGAAGTTCGAAGCACCCGATCTCGGCAAACGTCAGAAGCGGCCGTCGGATTTCATGGAGGACCACAGCATCCGCCATGTCGTGCCGGACGCGACGTCATAAGACGACCTCAGCCTGAAGCAATTCCAGGCAAAGCGCGAAGCGCTTTTGCCGGGAATCGCGTCAGAACAAAAGGTTAGAGCAGTTCGCGTTTCCGCGAAAAGCTGAACCGCTCTAGAACATGGCGGACGGGACGCAACGATGGAGACCACAGGCGATACGGCGGCGCAGGGAGCCGGGTCAGGGCAGATTTCGATAGAGGCGAGAATAAGCGATCTTGTCCGATTGGGCATCATCGGGCTTTTTGCCTATTGGACCATCGTTCTGATTGCTCCCTTTGCGCTGATCGTCATCTGGTCGGCCATCCTTGCGGTCGCCCTTTTCCCGATATTCGAGGCACTTTCGAGGCTGATCGGAAACAGGCCCGTCATCGCGGCCGCCATCATCGTCGTCTTTTGCCTCGTCCTGATCATTGCGCCCCTGGCCCTCGTTGCGGTCAATTTTGCCGACACCACGCAGGCGTTGATCGGCAAACTGCGGACGGGGAACTTCACGCTCCCCTCGGCACCGGTCGCTATTCGGGAATGGCCCGTCGTCGGCGAGCGGATTCACGACGCCTGGAATCGGATTGCAAGCGATCTGGCCGCTACCATCATCAAGTTTCAAGCGCCCATTCGTGAAGTCACGGCCGTTATCGTCACGAAGCTCGCCTCGATCGGCGGCGGCGTTTTGAGCTTTGTCGTTTCGATCATGCTTTCGGGCCTATTGCTGACGCGATCAGCACGCCTGGCTGCAGCCATACAGGTGCTGGCAAGCCGGATCGCCGGTGAAAAGGGTGTCGGCTTTGCCCGGCTGGCGGGAGCTACGGTGCGCAATGTATCGCGGGGCGTCATTGGCGTTGCCTTCCTGCAAGCGCTGTTGTGCGGACTGTGTTTTGCCCTTTTTGACGTTCCGGGGAGCGGCCCCTTGACCTTTCTTGTGCTCGTCCTGTGCCTGATGCAGCTCGGGCCTGCGCTCATTCTTTTGCCGGTCATCATTTGGGCGTGGTTCTCCTGGCCCATGTCGATCGCCTTGGCTTTCACCGTCGTGACGATCCCCATCATGATCATCGATAACATACTGAAACCGATCTTGATGGCGCGCGGCCTCTCCACTCCAATGCCGGTGATACTGATCGGCGTCATCGGCGGCACCTTGTCACAAGGCCTGCTGGGGCTGTTTTTGGGGCCGGTCGTTCTCGGTGTCTTCTACGAACTGCTGAAAGCCTGGGCCTGGCCTTCGGTTTCGACCGGATCGGAAAATAGCCGCTCCGCGAGATTCGATGCTCAACCGGAACGCATCGAACACCCGCAATGACGATCGTCGAGGCGCCAGCGGCGGCCTGGCGGGACTCACCTGTTCTTGCAGTAGACGACAACCTCCTGCTCGATTTCGCGGCAGAGCTGTTCATACTCGATGATGAGCTTCTCTTCCCTCGGGCTCTTACTTCGGAACCGCTCCAGCGCATCGACAGCAAGATCGTAGGATTCAAACATCTCCGCGAGCGCTTCACTGGTCATGCTCTCCAGGAGATGCCGGATATCGGGGAGCCGCAACATCAGTTTTCTGCGGCCACGCTCTTTGCTCATGGATCAGCTCCGCATTCAACGTATCCCTGCAATGGATACGAAGTCACCAAGGTATCGGATCGTTCCCCGAGATCACGAATAAAATGTACGGCGGCGCAATCTCATCAAACCTAGCTGCCGTCTCGGTCCGTCACGCTCAAGGCTTTTACTGTGATGGCTGCAATGACGCCGGTCAGCACGATCCCTGCAAACCCGATGACCAAAGCGAGTATCCGTGCCGAAACATGTTTGGGCGTAAAGTCGCCGTAGCCGATGGTAAGTCCCGTCACGAAGGTAAAATAAAGCGCTTCATCGATCCGCCAATTTTCGATCCGCCAAATTGCCAGTCCGGATGCGACCATGATCGACACGATGCCGGAAAGGATCGGCCAGATGACACGCAGCTGCTGTGCGAGTGCGATGAAGAACAGCCTTCTCACCTGCCGGGTATGCGGTCCGCCGCCCGATCGCTCCTGTTTGGGAACGCGGGACCTCATCGCACTGCCGGCGGCAGGACGTACAGCGTTATGGCGAAAATCATGTACACCATCAGCACCAGGACGCCGACAAACCATGCCGATCGCCCGCTGTTGGTGACGAACATCGCAGTCACCGTCGCAAGGAACATCATCGTCACGGCACCCGGCCAGAATTGCAGATCCATCGGCGACGGACCGATGAAATAACTCATCAAGACCAGAACGGGCGCAACGAACAAGGCAATCTGGGAAGCGCTCCCGAGCGCGATGCCCACGCTCAGATCCAGCCGGTTCTTGCGAGCGCCGGAAAATGCCGAGGCCATTTCGGCCGCACCGCCGACCAATGCGACGACGATGAAACCGACAAAGGCGGGGGTCATTCCGAAGGCCTCGGCCGCTTCCTGCACGGACTCGACGAAAATCTCGCTCACCAGGGCCACGATTACGGTGACGCCGGCAAGCGTGCCCAGAGCAAGGCCGATCGGCCACGGCGCTTCGCCGGCCTCGGCATGTTCCGTTGAAGAAAAAAATTCCCGATGCGTCCGAAGCGTGAACAACAGCCCAAGCCCGTACCCGACGATCAGCAAGGCAGCCAGGCTGAGACTGAGCGTTTGAGTGACTGGTGCGACCGATGCCGAGTCCAATCCACCAAGCGCCGAAGGCATCAGCAGGGCGATTGTGGCCAGGAAAAGCAGGCCGGCTTGAAGTCGCGCGCTGGCTCGGTTGAACTCCTGAATGTGGTATTTGAGCCCGCCGAGCAGAAACGAAGCGCCCAGCATGAATAGCGTGTTGGTGACGATCGCTCCGGCGATGGATGCCTTGACCAGCGTATATTCGCCTGCCTGCAGGGCAGCCAGCGCGATGACCAGTTCGGTGAGATTGCCGAGGGTCGCATTCAGCAGCCCGCCCGCGGCGTCACCCGTCTTGGCGGCAACGGATTCGGTCGCATGGCTGAGCAGTCCGGCCAGCGGGACGATGGCCAGCACCGACAGGATGAAAAGCGCCGTGTGGGCCTCGGGGAAGAGCGCCGCAGCTGCGAACACGACCGGCACGGCGGCCAGCAGCCAGAGCATGGGGCTATCGCGAATCTCTTTGAAAAGAAGGCTCAACCTTCACTCCCCTCTGATCACCTAGCCCCTGATTACCTGGCCCCCGATAACCTGGCCCCCGATTACCTGGATCGCGATGATCTGTTGCCGCTAGCTCCCGGCCGACGCCAATGATCCCTGTCTTGCTCGTCTTCCCTGATCTGCTCGCGGCCTCATTCCGGAAGAGCCGTCTGCTGGAAGAAGGTCACGACTGCGTCGTCAGGCTGGCCAAACCATGTTGTAAAAAACACCCGGAAATTCTGCGCCGCATAGGCCTGGCTCAGGGCGCGATCGACGGCCAAGCGAAAATCCTCGTCCCCGCGCGCCAACTCGAGGCCGAGGGGTTCGTAGGTGAAATGACGCTCGAGGATGATGAGATTGCCGGAGCTGTCGCTGCGGGCGGCGGCATCCATCAGAAGCGGCATGTCGCCGAAGAGCACCGCCGAACTGCCGTCCAGGACACGCTCGATCCCCTGTTGATAGCTGTTCACGGGCGTCGCCGTTGCCGCGAGCTGAAAGGTCTTGATCCTGTCGGACAGCCAGCCTTCGCTTGTCGTGCCGGCTATGGAGGAGAATGTCTTGTGCTCGAGGATCGTGCGGGCCGGCGCGCCGCGCCAGACGGGCCGACTCGATGGCTCGCCATATTGCAGAACCTCGCGCAGCGCCAGCGGAGCACTCGCATTGAGCAGCGCCCCGGTACCGCTCGGGAAGATCGGGAGTGAGAATGAGACCTGCTGCCTGCGGCTGAGCGTCACCGGCTCCGCCCCGCAGACAAGGTCCACCGTGCCATCCTGTATGGCACGCAGCTTGGCGTCGCCTGCAAGGGAAACCCATTCCACGTCGAGCTTCGGCAGGTTCAGCTGAGCCCTCAGGCTGTCGGCTATCCGGTTGCAGAGGGCAACCGCATAGCCATCGGGTTTGCCCTGCTGGGCATCGAATGAAAAAGGTCTCGCGTCGGGGTCGTAGCCGAATTTCAGCGCGCTGGACGTCCTAACGCGGTCGAGCGTCTGGGCGGGCGCGGGCGGTGCGACGGCCATCACGGCGAGGACAGAGGCGGCAATTGCCGCCCAGCGACCATTTCTACCTGACATGTTTGGTCCTCCCTGTGTTACTCGGCCGGCGCCCGGTTCACGCCGCTGGCGAAACGCGGGGCGATAAGCCCGTAAATGATGAAAGCGATCCCTGTAACGATCATGCCGCCGAGTACCGCATCCTTGCCGGAGGCATAGATGGCGAAAACGCTGTAAGCCATGCCGACCAAGGCGATCGTGGCATTCAGCCGGTATTTCGCCGGCGGCACGCGAGCGGCCTTCATCATGACGAACAGGGCAGACAGCGCTATGATGTAAGGCAGCACATTGGTGACGACAGCGAGGTTGACGAGCGCGGAGAACTGCTCGCTCAAAGTCGGCGATATGGTCATCAGGGCAAGACCTGTCTGCACGATGCCTAGAATGATCATGCCGCTGACCGGCGCGCCCATCTCGTTCACCCGGGAAAATATGGACGGGAACATCCGCTCATCGGCAGCGGTTTTCGCCGTCTGGGCGATCGTGAACTGCCAGCCCAGCAAAGAGCCGAGGCAGGCAAGGACCGCCAGCGCCATGATGATCGAACCGATCGTCGGATTGAACATCGTGGCATAGGCCAGTGCGAACGGACCTGTTGAAGTGGCGAGCTCGGCATTCGGCACGATGCCCTGAATGACTGTCGTCGACAGGATATAGATGACGGCTGCCCCGAGCGTGCCGAACATGCAGGCGAGCGGTACGTCACGCTTTGGGTTTTCGACGGCATCCGAATTCTGCGCCGCCGACTCCATGCCGAGGAAGGCCCAGAGCGTCAGCGAAATGCTCGATCCCATGCCCTGGGCCAGTGTCAGCCCTTTCGGATTCCAGGCAGCGCCGAATGTGCTTGAACTGAACCAGAGCCAGCCGATGATCGACAGCAGCCCGACCGGAAGGATGACGCCCCAGACTGTGATCGAACCGATACGCCCGGTAATACGCGGACCGCCGAAATTGGCGGCCGTCGTCAGCCACAGAAGCACGATCAGCGCCAGGCAGGTCATGATGGGCGTGGATGTCAGCACCGGAAAGAAGCCGGCGAGATAACCAACGGCCGAAATACCAATCGCCACATTGCCGATGGCGAGCGACAGGAAGTACAGGAAGAACACCAGGAAATAGCCGTCTTTTCCGTAGGCATCTTCCGCATAGGCGGACATGCCCCCGGGGCGCTGATTGAACAATCCGGCCTGAGCAAAGCCATAGGCGATCGCCATCGAGCCGACGGCGGTCACCAGCCAGGAAAGGAGCGAGATTGCACCGACCTGCGCCATGTTGGCGGGAAGCATAATGATGCCCGACCCCATCATGTTCACGGCGACGATGAAGGTGAGCTGCACCAGATTCATCTTTTTCTTCGCGGTGGTCTCGGCCGCGAGATGCATCGTGTTGTCGGTCATGATGAAATCCTCCTGCCGCTACTCGCGCACGACATATGTGTGGAATTTGATCCGCCCCTCGACCCGCTCCTGGAACACGCCCTGGACCTCGTAGTTGAAACCCGGAAACCGGTTGAAGGATTCCTCGAAGGCGAGGAAATAGTCGCGCATGGGTCGTGCTCGGTCGTCCCAGCGCTCTCCCGGCACGATCACGCCGATGCCGGGCGGATAGATCAGCGCCAGCGTTGCCGAAATGCGGCCGGCGGCTTCCGTCAACGACACATAGTCGACATTGTTGGCGACCAGCGCTTCATAGGCCTGCTTGGGAGCGATGGCCGGCTCCGGGAAGCTCTCCGAGCGGAAGCAGAGACGCTGCAATTCCTTGACGCCGGCATCGCGATAAAAGGTATGCATTTCGCGGCAGACCTGGCGGACCGTATAGCCGGCATAACGCTCGCGATTGGCCGCAAAGACCGTCGGCAGCACCTCCTGCAGCGGCGCGTCGCGATCCCAGAGATTCTTGAACTTGACGAGTTTGGCGACGAGCGTGTTCAGCTTGCTCTCGTCTTCGGCTGGAGTGAGCAGGAAAAGCAGGCTGTTGAGGTCGCATTTTTCGGCGACGACCCGCTGCTCGCGCAGATAGTTGGCGACGACGGTCGCCGGGATACCGAACTCGCGATATTCACCGGTCTTGCGGTCGATGCCGGGCGTCAGCAGCGTAAGCTTGTTCGGATCGACCATCGTGTAATCAGGCGCATATCCGGCATAACCGTGCCACTTTGCCTGTGGATCGAAACGCCAGCATTGCTGCTCGCGCTTGAGCACATCCGTGGACACATCTTCCCACCGTACGGCTTCGAGGTCGGTGGTATGTTTTGAGCCCGAAATGGTGACCTTGTCCGGCACGAAGGGATCGAAGAACCATTGCTCTTCCGTGCCTGCGGCTTTGGACTCGTAGTGCTCGACGAAACCGCGCAGCTTCTTGCGCACCTCGATCCCCAGTTCGATGCAGCGGTCCCAGAGCATCTCGCCCGCCTTGCCCTCATGCACCTTGGCGTTGACGTCAAGCGAGGCGAAGAGCGGATAGAAGGGAGAGGTCGAAACATGCATCAGCAGCGATTCGTTGAAACGCTTGTGTTCGACGAACCGGCGCTGGCCGCTGATATGTTCGTCCCGCTTGTGGATCTGCGATGCCTGCGAGAAGCCGGCGCCCTGCTTGTGCACGGATTGGGTGGAGAACAGGCCAGGCATGTCCGCCCGCAGGTCTTTCAGGCGCATCGGGCTGTGGCCCTCGAAGAGCGGATGAAAGGCGTTGTAGCCGATCCAAGCCTCGTCCCAGAGCACGTAGTCGCAGAGATGACCGATCTTCTCCATGACCTGCCGGACATTGTAAATCGTGCCGTCATAAGTCGCGAGCTGGATGCAGGCCAGGCGGAAAGGCCTCTCCGCCTGCGCGCGGCTCTTGTCGGTGACAAGCGGATGTTCCTCGATCTTTCGCCGCAGCCAGCTCTCGTCCCAGGCCGCCCAGTCGACCGCGCCGATCATGCCGAAGGAATTGCGGGCGGTCGGCAGATAGATCGGGATGGCGCCCGCCTGAACCAGCGCGCCCTGATGCAGGGATTTGTGATTGTTGCGGTCGAAGAGCACGAGATCGCCGCTGCGCAGCACCGCGTTGGCGACCACCTTGTTGGAGGTGCTTGTTCCGTTCAGGATGAAGTAGGTGCGGTCCGCGCCGAAGATGCGCGCAGCCTGCTTCTGTGCTTCGACGGCGGGGCCTTCATGGATCAGGAGGTCGCCGAGATCGACGTCCGCATTGCAGAGATCGTTGCGGAAAATGCTTTCGCCGAAATATTTGAAGAAGAGCTGGCCGGCCGGTGATTTTCGATAGAACTGGCCGCCCTGATGTCCAGGGCAATCGAAGGCGATATTGGCCTCGCCGTCATAGGCCATCATGCCGCCGAAAAACGGCGGCAGCAGCGACTTGCCGTAATTGACCGCGCTGGAAACGATCTGCTTGGCATAGAAGGTCGGCGTCTGCTGGCCGAGATAGACGAAGCCATCCACCTCGCCGGCCATCTCGACGACATCCATATCCGCAATCGTCAGCGTATCCGCCATTGCCCAGATCGGCGTGCGAAAACCGATATCCCTGACCGAGCGAAGAAAGTTACGTGCCGCCGGCAGCTTGCCGCCCTCGACCGAGCCGATATAGGCGCCGACGTCAGCATCCTCAGATACATCAGCGGAATAGTCGTGGCGCAGCTCCACCTGGAAACCCTGGGCGGTGATCTGCGCCACCAGTTCCTGGGCCTGAGAATTGTCGCGGTCGATGACGGCCACGATCTTCAGCATCTTGTGAAACGGTATGGCGACCGTCGGAGACTTCACATCGCGCGGGATCATTCCTGCCCCTCCTCTGCAATGCAATCGACAAGATAGCGGCGACCGCCGTCACCGGGCAAGAATCGAAGGCCGTGGATATCCGTCTCGAAACCGGGGAACTTCCGGTCGAAATCACGGGCGTAAAGCAGATAGTCCTGAATGGATTTCGTCGACTGGGTGATCCGCTCGCCCGGCATGATCAGCGGGATACCCGGCGGATAGGGTACGATCATCACGGCGAGGATGCGGTTCATGAGATTGTCGATCTCGACGCTCTCGATCCGCCCCTTGACCAGCCGGTCATAGGCGTCGGCGGGACGCAACGCCATTTCGGGCAAGACGGTGTACATCTCGCGCTGCGCCTTCGGCACATCGTCCTTGCGGTAGATCGCATGGATCTGTTCGCAGAGGTCTTTGAGCCCCATGCCGCCATAGGCTTCCGGATGGGATGCAGCGAGTGCCGGCAGCGCGCGGGTCAATGGCGCATTGACGTCATAGAGATCCTTGAAATTCAGGAGCTCGGTAACGAGCGTGCTCCACTTGCCGCGGGTGATGCCCATCGAGAAAAGCACCAGGAAGGAATAGAGGCCGGTCTTTTCGATTTCTATGCGTCGGGAGGACAGGAACTTGGTGATGACGGCCGCCGGTATCCCATGCTCGTCCATCGCTCCGCTTGCCGACAGGCCCGGCGACAGAATGGTGACTTTGATCGGGTCGACCATGACGTGGTTTTCGGCAAGGCCGGTAAACCCATGCCAGGCATCATCCGGCTTCAGAACCCAGTCGGCATGGATATCGGTCGGCGTCTGCTCGGCGACCGTCGGCTCCCAGACGTCAAACCACCAGCTGCCTTCCGTCTGTTGCCTCATCGTGTTCATCGCCCGGCGGAAGCTGATCGCCTCGTCGATCATCTCCTGGACGAGCGCGCGTCCCGCCGGTTGCTCCATCATCGCTGCGGCGACATCGCAGGAGGCGATGATGCCGTATTGCGGCGAGGTGGAGGTGTGCATCATGAAGGCTTCGTTGAAGCGGGTGACGTCGAGCCGCGTGGTCTCGGCATGCTGGATGTGGATCATCGAGGCCTGCGAGAACGCGGCCAGAAGCTTGTGCGTCGATTGCGTGGCAAAAGTGATGGCGGTTTTCGAACGCGCCGGCTTCGTAGACGAAATCCCGTGGAAGCCATCGTAGAATTCGTGGAAATTGGCATAGGCGTACCAGGCCTCGTCGAAATGCAGCACTTCGACTGCGTCGCCGAGCGATGCCTTGATCGCATCGACATTGTAGCACAGCCCGTCATAGGTCGAGTTGGTGATAACCATCAACCGGACCTTGCCGCTCGTCTGCCCGGCAAAGGGGCTTGCGGCAATCTTGCGAGCAATCGATTCCGGGGTGAACTGATCCTTCGAGATCGGGCCGATGATGCCGAGCCCGTTGCGCGACGGCGTGAGATAGATGGGAGTTGCGCCCGTCATGATTAGCGAGTGCAGGATCGACTTGTGGCAGTTGCGGTCGCACAGCACCAGATCGCCGCGCCCCACCATGCCATGCCATACGATCTTGTTTGCCGTCGACGTGCCGCCGACCACAAATAGGGTCTCGTCGGTGCCGAAGATGCGTGCGGCATTGCGCTCGCCCTCGGCGATCGGCCCGACGTGATCCAGCAGCGAACCAACGCTGCCGACCGATACGGAGATATCGGATCGCAGCGTGTTTTCACCGAAGAAAGTATAGAAGAGCTGGCCGACGGGGCTCTTGCGGAAAGCGACACCACCCCCATGGCCGGGCGTATGCCAAGAATAGGCGCCCTCGAGGGTGTAGTCCATCAGCGCCTTGAACATCGGCGGCGGCAGCCGGTCGAGATAGTTGCGCGCAGCCTGCGCTATGGCGCGCGCCATGAATTCCGCCGTATCCTCGAACAGCCGGAAGAAGGCGTTGGCGTGGCGAAGCACCCCGGCCGGGACGTCTTCCGCGGTCGTTTCGTCGCCGAAGAGGAAAATCGGCAGGCGGTCGTTCCTCTGCCGCTTGGCGGCCAATACCTCTCCCAACAGCTGCCAGCGCGTGGTCTTGTCCTCGCTCCCGTCGACGGATACCAGCCAGCAGGATTCGGTGTTGAAGATATGCACGAGGCGCCGCGCATCCTCGTAGGAAACGCCGGAGACGATCCGGAAGCCTTCCTTTTCGATTGCGGCCGCCAGATCGCGCATGCCGCGTCCTGCGGCGCTCTTGCCATCAAAGTCTTCGTCGATAACGGCTATCGGAAATGCCATCTGGAATTCCATGCGTTCCTCCGGAAACCGAGGGTCAAAGGCCGTGGCCGCTCTGCAGCGACGCGTATCTCAGCTGGAGGGATCGTACATGACGGGTGATGCACCGTCGTTGATTGCAATCAACCTGAGGCAAAGGATTTCGATATCGATGGGAACGCTGACGTCGCCTATTCCGCCTATTCCGCCCATTCCGCGTCGGCCGTGAAGGCGATCGTCAGCCAGCGATTGGCGCTCTCGTCTCCGATCGAGGCCCCTATCTCGTCGCGGAGTGCGTCCCATTCCTCTACCGTCTTTGCCGGAAGCCCTTCCGGTACGATGAAGTAGAGTTCGATCTGCATTGCGCGGCCGACCCGGGCGACATAGGCGCGGTGCGAAAGGAAGCCGAGGCGGCGAACCGTTTCCGAGGCGACGCGGTCGACATGCTCCTGGAGATCGACAGGGGCGATCAGCAGGATCTCGCTCAACGCCTTCCGGACAGTGCCGATCGGAAGCGGGATCATGACCAGGCAGACCAGCGCCAGAACCGCGGGATCCATATAGCTGGCGACCCATGCGACGGGCGTCGCCTGCACAGCCATGCCGATCAGAAATGCAATCAGCAGCGCTAACGCGATGCCGCCGGACATGATCCACGCCTTGATGTCGAGCGAGATGAAATCGGATTTGATGCCGGCATTCAGCCTGATGCCAAGGAAAGCCATGGCAGCGCAGACAAATAGGGTCGCCGCGGAATAGGCGACCGCCATGCCGAATTGCAGTTCGTGGCCGCCGTTCATGATGCTGATGATCGCGCTGATCAGTGCATAGACGGCGACCGTCATCAGCAGGCAGCCATTGAGCATCAGCACGATGGGCTCCAGATGCCAGAAGCCCATGGTAAAGCGGTTTCGGATTCGGCCCGACTGCGCGTCGCTCTGGGTCGATTGTATGATGAGGCTGGAAACCCAGAGCGCAAGCCCGGTCATCGCCGCATCGGCCAGCGAATAAACGCCGTCGAAGGCGATGGAGAACGATCCGGAAAGGATGCCGAAAACCACGCCGAGCGTAGCGACCACAACCGTCGCCGCGATCGAGATCCTGAGAAATCCCTGCTCGCCTAACATCATTGTCCCCGCCTCCGACACCTTTCGTTCCAATCGTTTTATGCTGGTCGTGAAGGTGAGACGAGGTGTGAGACGGAATGGGCCCGCTTTTTTCATTGCCGGCCGCAGCCGCGCCATGGCAACCAGCCAATCATGCGGTGGGCGCGCAGGGAAGGCCGCGCGGCTGCCCCAGCCTGAAATTTACCCGGCACAAATGCCGCTCATTTTGTATAGAAGGTCATATTACCGTTGCGCGCCCGCGAGACCCATTCGATGTCGTTCGCGGTAAGCTTCTTGGCCTTGAGCTGGGCCGCAAGCCATTTGTTCGCGCGAATTGCGTCTCTGATGGCTTTGACATGTTCTTCACTTCCCTGCTTAGGGTGAGAACCTGTCTCCGAAAAATCCGCCATCCTGTAGCTAACGATCGTGAATCGTCTGTCGTGATAGGTTCTCACCGCCTCGGGCAGATTTTCGCTCCAGTTCATTCTCCGATATTCGCGTCGATTCTGCTGGGCCTCGACCGGAGCAATTCCGGCGGCGGCAGTGAATACGGCAAGTCCAATGATCATGGCCATCTTCATCGCTCTTACTCCCGAGAACTAAATGACGTTCGGTGTCGAAGATAGCTCATGCACCGACGCCAAGCATTGAGTACGATCAATGCTGTTCAAGCAGGTACATTGCCGATGGCCCGCATATTTTCTGATGCTTTCAGACCGTCGCCCACTACGCATTGAACCGGATTGCGGCATCTGTTCTTTGGGAGGAAGATTGCGTCCGGGAACAGATGTCCGAGGCGATATCGGCGTCGGAAAGGATGTTTATCGGGAGGGGACCATGACAACGTCGCCAAATGGCAAGAGCCTCGGACTTGCTGCCTGCACCGCCATCGTGGTGGGAAACATGGTGGGGTCGGGCTTTTATCTTTCGCCGGCCGCAGTCGCGCCCTATGGCAACCTTGCGATTATCGTCTGGATCGTCATGGGCGCCGGCGCGATCTGCCTCGGCCTCACCTTTGCGCGCCTGGCGCGCCTCGTGCCCGCTGTCGGCGGCCCCTATGCATATACGAGGCTCGCCTATGGCGATTTCGCCGGCTTCCTGATTGCCTGGGGCTACTGGATTTCCATCTGGACGTCGCTGCCGGTCATCGCCATTGCCTTTGCCGGCGTCATGGTCGATCTCTTCCCTGCTCTCGGCAACCGCTTCGCCGCGACCGTGCTGACGCTTGGCGTGATCTGGGCGATCGTGCTCGTCAATCTTCGCGGCGTCCATGCGGCGGGTGTCTTCGCGCAGGTCACCACCTATGCCAAGCTGCTTCCCTTCGGCGCCGTCGCCATCATCGGCCTTCTCTTCATCGACACCTCGCATTTCTCCGAATTCAATCCGAGCGGACAATCGCTGCTGCAGTCGGTCGCAACGCTGGCGCCGCTGACGATGTTTGCCTATCTGGGGCTGGAATCGGCGACCGTGCCTGCAGGCGATGTCGAGAATGCCGAGCGCACCATCCCCCGTTCGACCGTGCTTGGGATCTCGATCGCCGCCGCCCTCTATGTCCTGGGCACCATTGTCGTGATGGGCCTCCTGCCGCGCGAACAGCTCGTTCGCTCGGTTGCGCCATTCTCCCAGGCCGCGGGGATCATGTGGGGACGGCCCGGCGAGCTGGCGATCTCGATTGCCGTGCTGCTCTCCTCGATCGGCGCTCTCAACGGCTGGACTCTGCTGATGGGGCAAGTCCCGATGGCTGCTGCCCGGGACGGGCTGTTTCCGCCGCTTTTTGCGCGGCTCTCCGCGCGCGGCGTGCCGGCATGGGGCATGATCATCTCAGCCTCGTTCGCAACGCTTTTGGTTCTTGTCCAGGCGATCGGCTCCGAAGGTTTCGCGGCGGCCTACCGGCTCATGGTCGGTCTGAGCACCATGGCCGCCGTCATTCCCTATGCCTTCTGCTCGCTTGCCGGAACCCTCGTTGCTGGTGCCGCCCATGGGCGAATGCCACGGGTGAGCGCAATCGAGATCATCGCCTTCGTCTTTGCAATCTTCACCCTCTACGGCTCCGGCGCCGAACCGGTGCTATACGGCCTCGTGCTGTTGATGCTCGGCATCCCGGTCTATGTCTGGCAAAAACGAAATGCGACTGGCGCCACAGACAAGGAGACGGCAGCAGGGGGCGCGGTATCGCGCCCCCTGCCCTCTCAGGATAAGTTTGCTTGAAAGATCGGGCGGTCAGCTGTGCCAGCTCAGGCCGGCAAAATTTTCATTGATGATCGTTCCGCGTTCGCCGCGCACCATTCCCGCAATGTCGGCAAGCGATCCGATGGCCGCGGTCTTGCCACCGGCCCGCGCAAAATGGCAGGCGGCATCGATCTTCGGGCCCATCGACCCGGCCGGGAAGGAAAACTGCTTGAAATCGTCGGGACGGGCCTGATGGATCGCCTTCTGGGACGGCTTGCCCCAATCGGTGTAGACGGCCTCGGCATCCGTCGCCATGATCAGGAGATCGGCTCGGAGCTCGCGCGCCAGCAGCTCCGAGCACAGATCCTTGTCGATCACCGCTTCGACACCGATCAGCTTCCGGTCGTGGCCCTTTTCGTACATTGTCGGAATGCCGCCGCCACCCGCACAGATGACGATGGTGCGCTGTTCCAGCAGCCATCGGACCGGGCGGATCTCGAAGATGCGTTTGGGCGCCGGCGAGGCGACGACACGCCGCCATTTTTCGCCATCCTGCTTGAAAACCCAGCCCTTTTCCTTGGCGATCCGGTCAGCCTCGGCTTTCTCATAGACGGGGCCGACGAACTTCGTGGGGTTCTGGAAGCCCGGATCGGCGGCATCGACCTCCACCATGGTCAGCAGCGTGGCCAAAGGTTGCTCGAACGGCAAGAGATTGCCGAGTTCCTGTTCCAGCATGTAACCGATCATGCCCTCGGTCTCGGCGCCGAGAACATCGAGCGGATAGGCTTCCTCGGGTTTGTAGGCCGCCCCCTGCAGCGCAAGCAGCCCCACCTGCGGCCCGTTGCCGTGGGTGACGACGATCTCATGTTCGGCCGCCAATGGCGCGATCGCCTCAGCCGCGACGCGCGCGTTCCGTCTCTGGGTATCGGCGGTCATGGCTTCCCCACGCCGCAGAAGCGCATTGCCGCCAAGCGCAATCACCACACGCATGTCAATCTCCCAGGGTCGCGACAAGCAGGGCCTTGATCGTGTGCAGACGGTTCTCCGCCTGCTCGAAGGCGACATTGGCCTCGGACTCGAAGACGTCGTTGGTGACTTCAAGTCCATTGTCCATGCCGTAATCTTCGGCGATCTGTTTGCCGAGCGTGGTTTCGGTGTCGTGGAATGCCGGCAGGCAGTGCATGAACTTGGTCTGCGGATTGCCGGTCGCCTTCATCAGTTCCTGATTGACCTGATAGGGCGTGAGCAGCTTGATGCGTTCGCGCCAGACCTCCTTCGGCTCGCCCATCGAGACCCAGACGTCCGTATGGATGAAATCGACGTCTTTGACCGCCTCCTTCGGATCTTCGGTGACCAGCAGGCGAGCGCCCGAGGCCTGCTGAAGATCCCTGGCGATCTTCATATATTCTTCCGAAGGCCACAGCGATCTCGGGCCGCAGATACGCACGTCCATGCCGAGCAGGCAGCCGACGATCAACAGCGAATGCCCCATGTTCGAGCGGGTGTCGCCGACATAGGCATATTTGATCTGGGCGACCGGTTTGTCGCTATGTTCGCGCATGGTCATGACGTCGGCAATCATCTGTGTCGGATGATATTCGTCCGTCAGGCCGTTATAGACCGGCACCCCGGCATAACGTGCCAGCGTCTCAACGCCCTTCTGCGCCGAGCCGCGATATTCGATGGCATCATACATGCGGCCGAGCACTCGCGCCGTATCCTTGAAGGATTCCTTATGCCCGATCTGCGAGCCGGACGGATCGAGATAGGTGACGTTGGCGCCCTGATCCGAGCAGGCGACTTCGAAGGCGCACCTCGTTCGCGTCGAGGTTTTCTCGAAAATCAGGCAGATCTCCTTGCCTTTCAGGTGTTCCTGCTCGGTGCGGGCATATTTGGCCCGCTTCAGATCGCGGGCGAGATCGAGGAGGTAACGGAATTCCCGCGGTGTATAGTCCTGCACGGTCAGAAGCGATCGATTGCGCAGATTGAAGCTCATGGTCTTGCTCCGTCAGCCTGTTTCGTGGATGGAAACGTCAGTAAGCAGGGTCGCGCCAGATGGGACATGTCATGCAGTGCCCGCCACCGCGGCCACGGCCGAGTTCGGCGCCGCGAATGGTGACGACCTCGATCCCCGCCTTCCGCAGAAGCGTATTCGTGTAGGTGTTGCGGTCGTAGGCGACGACGACGCCGGGCTCGAGCGCGACGACATTGTTGCCGTCATCCCATTGTTCGCGCTCGGCCTGGTAGGAATTGCCGCCGGTTTCGACGGTGCGCAATCGCGGCAAGTCGAGCGCCTCGCTGACGACATCGAGCATTGGTCGAGTTTCAGGATGAATCTCGAACGTGCCGTCGTCGTCTTTCGGATACATGCTGTAGCAGCGGACCTGGTCGACGACCTCGGCAAACAGCGTGACGACATCGCGATCGCAAAAGCTGAAAACGGTATCCAGGTGCATTGCCGCGCGGCTCTTCGGCATCAGGCAGCCGATCACCCTCTTCGCGGCCTTGCTCCTGAACAGCGCCTGCGCCACCTGACCGACGGCCTGATAGGTCGTACGCTCGCCCATGCCGATCAGGACGGTGCCGTTGCCGATCGGCATGACGTCGCCTCCCTCCATCGAGGCGTTGGCGAACTGATTGTCTGAATCGCCCCACCAGATCTGGAAATCACCGCCGAGGAAGATCGGATGAAACTTGTAGATCGCACGCTGGATCAGCGTTTCGGCGCGTCTTGCCGGCCAGAACATCGGGTTGCAGGTCACGCCGCCGTAGATCCAGCAAGAGGGGTCGCGCTGGAACAGGGTGTTCGGAATGGGCGGGATGACGAAATCCGTCTCCGGCAAGGCGCTGAGCATCAGCGACTTCGCCTTGACCTCAGGCAGGTCGGAGATTGCGATGCCGCCGATCATGAATGCGGCAAGCTGCGTGGGCGGCATTTCGTCAAGCCACGGTCGCATCGCCTCGGCGATCTGCGAGCCGAGGACATTCGGAGTAATGCGCCTGTCCAATACGAAATCGCGCGCCTGTTTGTTGGCAAGCGCCTGGCCAAGCAAGTCGTGGAGCTCGAGAACTTCAACGCCCCGTTCCTGCATCTTCAGCACAAAATCAAAATGATCCCTCTGAGCCTCATGTACCCATAGGACATCGTCAAAAAGCAGATCATGGCAGTTAGCAGGTGTCAGTCGCTGATGAGCCAACGACGGTCTGCAAACCATGACGGTTCTCAATTTCCCGACCTCCGAGTGAACCCCGAAACCACGCATGTGGTCCTCCTTCCGGCTTTCCAGATCGCGGCCGCGTCGGCCGTCCTTCGAAAAGCAGACTATTTCGGCCCGATCGGTCGTGTCATTGATCGCAGACAATCCACGGCACAGTATGTTGCGGTCCTTCCGCCGCTTTGGGGCGAGAGGTCATTGAAGACCCGGAACATCGCAGCGATGGATTTGCCATAGGCGCCAATGGGTGGGATGAATGTCGAGCGCGTCGCCGGTCACCGCATTGATCCAGCCGTCGGGGAGACGCTGGCAGGGGAAAACCAGGGCATGCACGCCTTCGTCGTCGATGACGGCGAGCTCTATATCCTGTTCGAATGGAGCTTCGACTGGCAATCGCCACATTACCAAACCCTCCCGACGATCCACCGGGTCAACCGGACACGAGGTTGTCATTCCGGCACACCAATCATCCAACCGGCAGGTTTTGGCCTGACCGGCGATCAGCCGGCAAGTGTGGGTCTTGTCTGCGGAAATAGATCCGACGAGCTTTGGCCATCGCTCGATCGCCGATATTCCTTGCGGCTCGCCCGCCCACGGGCGGCCCGGCCACTTGCCCGCTGTTTCTCACCATAGTGGAACAATGAGACGGAGGCATTGAGCCGGATCAATGGCGACGAAGTCGGACGACGCGCTATGGGTTTGCGCCGAAGGTTCGCGGAGCAAGACCAATAGAGGCTACGCGATACTACACGGATTACCCGCCCAATGGTGGTATTGTGACCTCATTCTGGAGGAAAGACGGTCCATGGGCCAAGACTTCTCAATGGACGGAGGAGACCATCATGTCCATCAAGATGGCGCCGCCGCGCGTCGTCGCCGAAGCCAGTTCCACCGTCGCAGTCGTCGCAGGACAAGTCCGATCCGGGACGTCGCAGGTGGTGTCTCACGAGCCGGTGCGCGCCTTGCGCGAAGGAAACGACGGGCTGCGGATGGACTGGATCCGGCAACTCCACGAACACATGCCGGACGCCGTGTTTTTTATCGATGGCCGCCATAGAATTTCCGGCTGCAACAAGGCTGCGGTTGCCATGTTCGGTTATGAAGAGCGTGAATTGATGGGTCGAAAGATCGGCCTCGTCTGGCATCCGACGCCGAATGTTCGATTGAATGGGCGCTGGGCAGACCACGGGGCGGTGCGTGCCGGTCTGGCGATCACCAAGAGCGGAGTTCAATTTCCGACCGCACTTACCATTATCAGGAAGGATGATGAAAAAGGCGTCTTCACTGCGGCGATTTTTGAGGACTTTCGAACCGAACGCCAGACCTTGCAGCAAGTTCAGGAGCTGCAGCAAGAGATTGCCCGGCTTGCAAGAATGACTGAGCTGGGGGAGATGGCGTCCACTCTTGCCCATGAGCTTTCCCAGCCGCTGTCGTCTATCGCGGCCTATTCAGAGGGGTGCGGGCGCCTTGTCATGGGCAAGCGTCGCCGGCGCGGTGAAGAGCTTCACGAAGCGCTGCTGGAAATTACGCAGCAGGCGCTCTGGGCAGGAAGTATCGTCCAGAACGTGAGAGAATTCGTCGAGCGTGGCGCTTCCGAGAGGAAACCGGAAACGATGCACGAATTGATCCATAGGGCGACAAGGCTCGCACTCATTGGGTCGCGGCGAAAAGACCTTCACACCGACTTTCGGCTCGAAGCAGTGAAGAACACCATCCTTGGAAACCGCGTTCAGATCGTGCAAGTGCTCACGAACCTCGTTCGCAACGCCTTGGAGGCGACCGAGTGTGTCGAGCAGCCCTTGATTACGATCCGGACAAAAGACAATTCCTCGTATGTCATTGTCGACGTGTCCGACAATGGCTGCGGGATTGCAGCCGAAATGGAAGAGTCGTTGTTTCGTCCTTTCGTGACCGGCAAGCCGCATGGCCTTGGCATGGGCTTGGCATTGTCCAAGCGCATTGTCGAGGCGCATGGAGGCCGAATAAGCGCGCGTAGAAGAACAGAGAATGGTTCAGTCTTCTCGTTCTCGCTTCCGCTGGTGGAGACAGAAGTCGATGGCGAACGACCTTACGATCCATCTCGTCGATGACGAGGAGGTATTGAGACGATCTTTGACATTCTTGCTGGTATCGGCAGGGTTTGCCGTGCGAGCACATAGTTGCGCAAAAGCATTTCTGGATATTCTGCCGCTTTCGGGCCGAAACTGCCTTGTGACGGATCTGCGCATGCCTGATGTCAACGGCATCGAATTGCTCCAACGTCTGCGCCGGTTCGGCGTAGACGTTCCGGCGATCGTCATTACCGGCCAGGGCGATATCGCTGCAGCCGTTCAGGCGATGAAGGCGGGAGCGTCGGATTTCCTCGAAAAGCCTCTCAGGGAGGAAGCACTGATCGCGGCGATCAATCTGGCAATGGGACAAAGGCGTCCAGGCAGCGCAATCGCCGATTCCGAAAGCGTCGCGGCACGAGTTCGTCAGCTCACGGACCGCGAACATCAGGTTCTGATCGGCGTGCTCGATGGTCTGCAGAACAAGATGATCGCCTATCATCTCGGCATCAGCTCGCGCACGGTGGAGGTCCACCGCGCCAATGTCATGGCCAAGATGGGAGCTCGCAATCTTGCAGAGCTCATGCGCATGGCCATCGCCATCGACGCGGTCGAGCAGTCGACCGAAACCGGACGGATCTCACCGGCCAACACCTGGCCAGCCTGCGCGCGATAATTCGAAAAGCGGTGCTTGCAACTGGACGCTCCTCAGATATGATGCTTTAGAAGACGCTTATATAATTGCGTGATCTTGTCGTAGGGGCGATCATGAGAAACGCAACAAAGATCGATGTATTCAGCAGTCTTGGACCGACGGCTGAGGAAATCTGCCGGCAAGTCGAGCGAATTCTCGCAAGTGAAGAATTTCACGCGCCGAAGCGCGGGCGAAATTTTTTGGAATTTGTTGTCAGCGAGACGCTCGCTGGTCGATCAGGTTTCCTGAAGGCATTTACCATCGCAAATATGGTTTTTGGTCGGGAAGCGTCATTCGACCCGCAGAATGATCCAGTCGTCAGGATCGAGGCGGGCCGAATACGAAAGGCCCTGGAACGTTATTATCTCGTCGCAGGCCAGGCGGATGACGTCATTATTACGGTGCCGAAAGGCGGATACGTGCCGCATTTCGAATATACCCGCGACGCGCCAATGCCGGCTCGGCCCGAAAAAGACCCGGAAAATCCGCGGATCGGAGAATTTGCTGATCAAGATCATTCACCTCATGAGGCGCGCCGTCCGCCGCCGATTGCTCGTGGTCTCGGAACCGGTCTGCTGGCCATTCTTCTTCTTCTCGCCCTTGCATCGGCATTTCTTGTGGCGGGAAGTGCCCCGATCAGACCATTGCCGACGCATAAACATACCTCCCCGCCGACGGTAGCTGTCGAGGTTTTTGCAGAGAGCAACTCCGTCGATTCCAATTCGGATATCGCCCGCGGCCTGAGAGACGATGTTATCGGCCAGCTTGCCCAGCTCGAAGACATCGTCGTGGTCGCCGATCCGCCGCCGGGTGATCATGCCGCTGCTGCCGACTACGCGCTTCAGGGCAACGTCCAGACGGATGGAAGCCGGTTGCGCTCCGTTGCCAGGCTGGTGCGTCGGGCAGACGGGGCCGTCATCTGGGCCAATAATTTCGATGCCGATCTTCGCGCTCAGAACAAGCTCTGGATTCAAACAAATGTTGCCCGGCAAATCGCCGGTGCGATAGCGCAGCCCCACGGCGCCATCTTTCAGGCCGAAACAGCCATGATCGCGCAGGCGGCGCAGAAGGCAGACCAGGATGCCCGTGCCTGTATCCCGGCCTACTATAGCTATCTCCAGGCGATGACTTCGCAAAGTCATGGCGCGGTGCGCGAGTGCCTGCAACAGGCTATCCGGCGCACCCCCGATAATGCGACGTCATGGGCGCTCTTGTCCCTGGTCTATCTTGACGAAATCAGATTTCGCTACAGGCTCGGCACACCATCTTCGGCCAAGCCCCTCGAATTGGCAACGGCTTCGGCGCAGCGGGCGGAATCGCTGGCGCCGGATAATCCCCGCGTGCTTCGCGCCGTTATGCTGGTGAACTTCTTCCGTGGAGATATCGACAAGGCGCTGGCGGCCGGGACGGCGGCCTATGGCGCAGATCCCGACGATGTGGAAGTTGCGGGCGAGTACGGCTTGCGATTGGCGATGTCGGGCAAATGGCAATCGGGTTGCGAGTTGATAGCGATCGCGCTTGACAAAAATGCCGGCCCCAGTGGCTATTACGAGGCGGGTATGGCGATGTGCGCATTTATGAGAGGCGATATCGAAGCGGCAGAACAATGGTCGCGAATATCGGATCTCGACGGCAACCCCATGCGCCGCCTTGCCTTGCTGTCCATTCTCGGAGCCGCGGGGAAGATGGAGGACGCCAAGTTGGAGCAGGATTGGCTCCAGTCCCACGCGCCGGCATTGATGACGAACATCCGCCAGGAGGTTTCGCTGCGCTTGCAGCGCCCGGCGGATCAGGAAAGGTTCTTTGCCGGCCTGCGCGCCGCAGGGGTGGCCGTCGACCTGCCATCGGGAGGATAATGGCACGAACGATCCGGGTGGACGGTCCCGCCGGCGATGGGAAGGCGGTCGCTTGCTATGCGGCTATGGAATCGGATCTGCGCCGCTCAGTTTCTGGTTGCTTGAAATTTCCATAACGATTTGAGCGGCAATTTCGTCCTCGACATCGAGAATGGTTTGATCGCGCAACTCGCGATCATATTGATTTGCCCAGACGACCGTGCCGTCGGCGCCGTTGATCAGGCGGACATGCAGATGCAGGACTGTGCCCTCGACAAGGATGCTTCCCTGCAGATTGAACAGCGAGCCGGTCGTCTCCATCCCGGATCGATCGGGAGCAAGCACGACGAGGTTGTCCACTTTCATGAGCTTGGCGATCAGCTGATCGGCCAGCCCCTTGGCAAAATCCGCGCCGCGCGCAGTACCGCCGAGGGCTGCGAAGGGTTCGACAACAATCCTGGTTTTGCTTTTCAACGTCGAGACGGCAGCCGGCGGCGTTTTCGGCGGCGACAGGTAGGATTCGAGCGGGCGGATGAGGGCGAGTACCGCCATTGCGCCGAAGAGCGCGGGAATGCCGATCGGCAGGAGAAGATCGCGATATCGCATCGATCGCTGATGCCCGGGATGGCGGTGCCTGTTCTCCCGATTTGGCGCATCGGCGGCCTCGACGTTCGAGGTGTCTTCATCGCTTGAAAAATGTGGAGCATAGCCCCCTTTGGGAATGGTGATTTGTATCGGGTCGCTGCTTCCGCAGACGAGATAGTATCGTTCAAGGGCGCGACGGATCCGCCCGGCTTCGATACGGACAACCGGATCGTTCTGTGCATCGAAGGAGGCATCGCGGCCGAACACGGCCTGTGCAATCGTAAAAGCCTTGAGCTGTCCGGCGTGGCCTTCAAGCGTCTCTTCCACAATATATTGCAGGAAGCGGCGCCCGCGTTCAGGCGCAAGAAATTCCGGGCTTGCGAGTATACGATCAAGCTGCGCGCGAACGCTTTCGGTATCTTGACGTGCCTGGCTGCCCCCTCCCTCTTCCGGTGCCATCTAGACCTCCCGCGATACCGCCGTATCACTCTCAAGGGGTGGAAGCATTATACACCCATCGGCGGTCGCGTGCTTCCGTAGCAATACGTAAGGGGTATCTCGAATACCGAGGCACGCAGCGATTGCTTATGCTGAACGCGGATGGGGGACGACGCACATGTTCCAGGGTCACGCGATCGGAAAATACACAACGGTTCCCGGCCACCACCATGGAACGGTTTCCGCGACGGCCAAAGATCAGTCGATCAAACTCAGCGCCGACGAAACGATCTACAGCGAAGGCGAATATGCCCTTGCCATCTACCAGGTCGAAGCAGGCGCCGTGCGGATTTACCGCCTGACGTCGAGCGGCCAGCGGCATATCCTATCCTTCTGCGGCAAGGGCGAATGGTTCGGGCTCGAAAACGGGAATGTCCGGACCGATTTTGCAGAGGCCATTTGCGAAACGCGCGTAAGGCCGTTTCGCACCAATCAGGACGCGGTCGTCCCCATCGATCTTTTGCACATTGCCCTGACGAACCTGGCAAAGGCGCAATGCAAACAACTCATCATCAGCGAGCAAAGCGCCTTGAAGCGCCTTGCAGCCTTCGTTCAGGAGATGGCCGACCGCCATCCCGAGGATCCGGAATTCGATATGATGATGTCTCGCAGCGATATTGCCGACTATCTCGGGCTGACGGTCGAAACGGTTGCCCGCTCTTTTACGAAGCTCCGGGAGAAACGCATCCTTCGTCTTGCCGGCAAATCACAACGGATTGTACGGCTTCTCGATCGCGATGCGCTCGTCGCCTTGACGATTTAGCAATGCAGAGTGTGACAGCGGTCTTTGCGAATCTGACGATACGCGCGGCGCTGCAGGCTACGATAGAGGATTGAACCATGACACATGCGTCCCGCCGAAAATCGATCGCATTGGCCAGAAGAGCTCTTGCGGGCCTGGTCGCCGCGCCGACTCTGGTCGCAGCTTTTCCACTGCACGCCGTCCATGCCGAGGATGATCCCTTCTCTCAGTTTCCGTTGGTCATCCATTGCAAGTACAACGAAACCTACCATGCCTTTTACATATCGCGTGTCTCGCAAGACGGCGTGGCGACCTATGTCGCATCCGACCGGATCGCCGGCACGATCACGCTCGATGGACAGGCAAAGGCGATCGGCGGCGCCGGCGGCGGCAGCTGCGTCGGCAAGACGCTGGTGGAGCTTCGTGCGTCTCAGCAGGCCTATGATCTGAAACCTTAGCGCATCGGCCCGAAAATCGGAATCGATTTTCGGAAAGCACAATGCGACGATTGAACGTGTTGGAGTATCCTTTCATCTGCCGTGGCCGGCGAGGTCACTTCGCCGGCGTCGCCGATTTTGCCGCCTGCTGCGCAAGGATCGCTTGAGCGGCCGCCGCGCCGCCACCCTTGTCGTCGCCTCCGACTTGCACCGTTGGCTGCGCGAATGCGATGCCGTTGGCCAGGAACAACTCGCGAATCTTGGCATAGGCTTTGCGACGGATATAAGTCTGCATGCCCGGAACCGTGGTCATGGCGAAGCTCAACACGATGCCGTAGTCGCCGAACTGCTCGACGCCCTTCATTTTCAGCGGCTCGATGAAGTGCTGGCCGAGTTCCGGATCTTCCATCAGATCGGCTCCGACCTTCTTGGTCAGCTTGCGCGCCTTGTCTATGTCGGTATCGAATCCGACGGTGATCCTGAACTTGTCGATCACCCAGTCCCGGCTCATGTTCTCGACGGCACCCAATTCGCTGAACGGCACCGTGAACACCGGGCCGCGATGATGGCGCAAACGCACCGAGCGCAGGCTGAAGCTCTCCACCGTCCCCTTGTAGTCCTTGGCCTGGATGTATTCACCCACACGGAAGGCGTCGTCGAGCATGTAGAAGACACCGTTGATCACGTCTTTGACCAAAGTCTGCGAGCCGAAACCGATGGCGACCCCGAAGATGCCCGCTCCGGCGATCAGCGGTCCGATCTGCACACCCAATTGCGCCAGCACGATCAGCCCCGCCATGACCGCGACAGCAACGGCCAATGCATTGCGAAGGATCGGGAGAAGTGTCCGAAACCGCGCGCGTCGGGCTGCGTCGGCCGGCGCAAGCGATGTCGTGCTGGTCGATACACGCAGCGTTCGATCGATCCAACCCCGCGCCACTTGCCAAAGAAGGTCGGCGACCACGAGGATCAGGACGCTCTTCAAGCCGCCGTAAAACAGAGCCGCGATCATCGGGTCGCGCCGACCCAGCGTGTCTGGATTGAGACGCCAGACAAGCGCCAGCCATCCCACGGCGAGCGCGATAACTGCGGCGCGCGCACCGCGGGCGACCAGGATACCGCGCAGGCTGCCGGGATCGCTGGTGAAGGACAGCGCCATGCGGCCGACGGCATTCAGGACCGCCGGCAATATCAGCGCGTAGATGCCGATCCAGAACAGGCCCTTCATATTGAGGCACCAGACGAGCCACAGGACGACGAGGAAAGCCGTTAGCGCCGCCTTCCAGGCGCGGCTTCCTTCCCAGATCGACCACACGGACTCGATGGCAAAAAGCAGCCCAATCACGGAGAAGCAGTAGCTGATTGCGTCGCTGGCTTCAGGGGAAACGCCGAGCGGCTCGCCGACGGCTGCTGTCGCGCTCGCAAAGCTGATGAGCCCGAACAGGATCAATAGCCTCATCCGCAGCGACGAGCCCATCGCTACCGCGGACAGGAGTGCAGCCGCCAATCGAAACAGGATGAAAGCCGAGAGATAGGCAAGGAGCGTCACTCGCGCGAGCGGCGGCCATTCGACTGCGAAAAAGACGATGCCCATCGCGCCGGCGAATATGCCGACTGGGATAAGCCGGCCAAACAATGCCTCGCGACGTGCGGCAAACCTGCGATACACCGCCTCGGCGGCGAGACCAAAGGCGACCAGACCGCCGAATATGACGAATACCGGCGCATAGCCTCTGTCGGCAGCTTCGCGCCTTGCTCTCGTTGCCGCCGCCGTCACCTCTGCCGGAATCGCCGGGATCGCGGCCAGAATCGCGTTCACACGCCCCCGCACGCCGGCCTCCCACCTGGCCAAGGCCGAATGGCCGGCCGGTGAAACGGATGGCGCGGATCCGCTCTCCTGCTTGCGGCTATCGAGCCAGACTTTCACCTCGGGATCCTGCAGCAAGCGCACGAGTTCGTCGACCTTCTGCTGAGGGCTTACCGGTGGCGTTTGCGCCAAAGCGCTCAATGCGAAGAAAAAGGCGGCGGTGAAGGAAAGCAGCCATTTCAACCTGAGACTCCTCATTGCGTCAGCGTTTGTTGTTTCAGGTCGCCGTCGAGCGTCTCGTTGGCGGATCGTGGCGGCCTCCTCCGCGTGACGGGCTGCTCGATGATCGCAACCGGCGCCGCGACGGCGGTGGCCGCTACAGTGCCGATATTTGCCACCGTGCCGCCGACGACAGCTGTAATGCCCTGGCCCAGCGTGACCTTGGAATCGGTAAGGGTCTGGCCGGTCATAAGGCGCTGGCCGATGAGTTGGACAATCTCGGGACTTTCCGCAAATTTGCCGTGATTGAGCTTGTCGTTGGTCTTCACCTTCGTCAGGTCGATGGCGGTGATGCCGGCCTTTTCCAGTTTCGAGCGGTAGGGCTCTTCAGCAGGGTTGATCGCACCGAGACGGGATACACGTCCGGTGAGAAAGCTGGAGACTGCAAGAGCCTTGTCATCCTGGGAGACGAAGATCGTGAATTTCGGGCGCGGTTCGCCCATCTCCACATATTGTTTGGCGAAGACCTGAATGTCGATGTCAGGCGAGGCCAGGATGACATTGTGGATTTTCGAATTAACGTGACCGTCGCGTATCCCCATCTGCCGCAGGGATTCCATGGCAAGCCAGGTCCCCATAGAGTGGGCCATGACGGTGATGTCCTTGACGTTGGGATCGGCCGCCAGCGTGCGAAGCGCCTGCTCCAGCGCCGTGCGCGAATAGTTCGTACTTTCCTTGTCGTACTGGTAGGCAGTGATTTCCGCTCGTGACGGCCAGGTGAACAGGACGGGCGTCGCCTGCATCTTGCTGTCGTGCACGATCTGCGCCAGCCGGAAGACAGAATCCTCATAGGTGTTGTTGAAGCCATGAATGAAGACGAGTGCATGCCCGCCGTTCACGTGCTGTCGGAACCAGACGCGCCCTTGCGCGACGGTGTCGATTTGCTGAACGTTCGTCACGGCAAAGTCGGTGGCGGGATCGGGGGGAAGGCGTTTAGGCCACTGAACCGTGCCGGCTTCACGCTTTGCCGGGATTGAAATGGAGATCTGGGTCAGATGTGGCTTGGAACTGCGCTCGCCGTTGAAGAGTGTGGCCGGGCTTCCGGAAGGCTCGCGCGTGGTCGCAACCAGCATGTCGACCCTTGATGTTGGCGGCGTCGATGAAATTGAAACGGGTGTCATCACGCCGCCCGGATGCCCGCAACTCGTTAGAAGAAGAAAAAGAGCCACACTACGCTTTGCCATTCACGCATCCAGCAATCGCCCAGGAGGAGGCGTCGGAGCCGGAATACTAGCAGCTGGGTCGCAGCGGCGCCTGTAGCATCACGTAATATCTGTATGCTTTGAAAGCGATCGTTGCGCAGAGGCATGGATAGGAGTCACGTCCCGCACAGGCCGTCCGAGCGCAGCGAAAGAAAGCAGGCTTTGGCAACAGGTGTCGGATATAGCATAGCTTACGGCTATCCGACCGGAAGATCGTGTCCGGCACGATCTGGCTGCTGCGGGCAGACTTCTTCCCGTGCCCGCTGCGGGTCGACCGTAAACAGATCATCGCGCTCTGGAGCTCGGGCGATGCTTCAGGGGCGCGCAACCTTTCAAGAAAAGATCGGCCGGCAAGCCTTTAGGCTGCACAAACACTACTTCCCCTCATGCAACGAAAACACCAATGTCGCCTTGGTGCCGTCATGCCCGGGATCATAAGCGAAATCCGATTTCAAACTCGCGGCCATGGCCGTCAGAATGCGCGTGCCGAGGCCGGTTCCTCTGGCCGGGCTCGACGGGTCGAAACCGGCGCCGTCATCCTCGACGATGACGCGCAATATCTCGTCCGTTTGGTCGACGAGGACGCGGATCTCGCCCGGCACGCTATCCGGATAGGCATATTTGAAGGCATTGGTGACAAGCTCGCTGACGATCAGCCCAAGCGTGATCACCTTGTCGGTCGCCAGGTTGACCGGCTCAGCAGTAAGCACGATGCGGTGTGGCCGCTTGTCGTCGCGCATCGAGGCTTCAAGTTCGGTGAGCAGGCTGTTCAGATATTCGTCAAGCTGCACCGAGCCGATCTGCCGGTTGGTGTAGAGCCGGCGGTGCACGCTGGCGATGGCGTTGATGCGCATCTGCGTTTCATGCAGCGCATCGATCGCCACCTGGTCCTTGGTCATCGAAGACTGCATGCGGATCAGCGCGCCGACGAGGCCGAGGCTGTTGGCGATACGGTGGTTGACTTCGGTAAGCAGCATCTCGGCAAGGTCGCGCTGCTGGCGGATCACCTCCTGCGCCTGCGCCGTTTCGCGGCGAAAACGCGCCCGCTCCAGCGCCTGTTCGAGGGCAGCGGCCAGCAGGTCGAAATAATCGGCTGAGATCTCCTTGAGCATGTAGTCATCGGCGCCGGCCTTCAGCGCCGCAACCGCGATGCTGGTATCGTCCGAACCCGTCGCATAGATGACCGGCGGATGATCCGGCATCGCCGCAATGCAAGGCAAAATGTCGAGGCCGGTCTCGTCAGCCAGGACATGATCGAGCACGACGGCATCGATGCCGCCTTCGCCGAGTCTCGCAAGGCCGGCAGCGCCATTCTCAGCCCACTCCACCGAAAAGCCGCGCCGGAGCAGGTTCTTCTGCATCAGCAGGGCAAGCTCCTCGTCGTCGTCGATATAGAGGATGTGGATCAGGGCATCCGCATCGCCGCTAGAATTGCTCATTCCGTCTCCCGGCGTTCTCTCTGAGCGACGAACGCCCGCAAGCGTCCGAGTCGTCCGCATGGCAATGTCGTATTGCATTGACCGCCTGGGGTAAACAGCGGTTATCCCTCGCTCTTGTCGCAGGCGACGCGGAAGAAGGATGTCGGGCAGCCGGCATTTTCAGATCATGACCATGGCCTGGGGAAGATCCCATGGAAGCCGATGAAAGAGGTTGGGAACGAGAACCCTGAAGTAAGATCCATAAACGCCGAGCGGCCCGATTGGTTCCGCAGGCCAAGCTAATTTTTCTGGAATTTCCGATGGCCGGATACTTCGGCCCCCGCCTCCACCGGCAATTGCAGGAAGCGTAGCGACGAGACGATGCCGATCGCGCCGACCACGACGAAAGCCCAGCGAAAATCGGCAAGAACGGGATTGTCGGCGCCCCTGAGGGCCGAGGCGATATTGAGCACGGCCGCCGCCACAGCCACGCCGAGCAGCATCGACACCTGCTGCAGCATGCTCGACAGCGTCGAGGCCGAGCTTCGCTGCGCCGGGCCGATATCGGCAAAAGCCAGCGTGTTCAGCGCGGTGAATTCCATCGACCGCGACAGGCCGGCGAGAAAAAGTAGCGCATGGATGAAAAACGGCGGCGTCGCCGGCGAAAGGAAGCCGCAGCCGACAATCGAAAGCGCCGCGATCAACCCATTGACCCCGAGCACGGTGCGGAAGCCGAAGAACCGCAGCAGCGGCGTCGTCACCGCCTTCATGCTGAAATTGCCGAGGAAATAGACGAGCAGATAGGTGCCGGCGGCAATCGAGCTCAGTCCGAAGCCGAGCTGGAACAGCAGAGGCAGCAGGAACGGCGTCGCATTGATGGCCATCCGGCAGGCCGTGCCCGCCGACAGCGTCGACATCGAAAAGGTCTGGATGCGGAAGGCCGAAAGGTCGAGCAGTGGATTGTCGACGGCGAGAAAATGCCGAGTCGCCATGACCGAAAGCACGATGCCCGCCGCCAGCATTGAAATGATCGGCAAGAGACCGCCGTCCCATTTGACCGAAAGCTCCAACGCGGCAAGCAGGAAGGTCAGTCCCGCAGCGCTGAGGACGAAGCCCATCAGATCCAGCCGGCCGGGATTGCTCTCGCGCTGCTCCGGCACGAAGCGTAGCACCAGCGCCATGCCGAGAATGCCGATCGGGATGTTGATGAGGAAGTTCCAGTGCCAACTGGCATAGGTGGTGATGAAGCCGCCGAGCACCGGGCCGATCACCGGCGCCGTCAGCGCCGGCCAGGTGATCAGCGCGATCGCCTGCACCAGTTCCGACTTGCGGGCATTCTTGAGCACGATGATGCGCCCGACCGGCGTCATCAGCGCACTGCCCGCCCCCTGGACGGCGCGCCACAGCACGAATTCCGCAAGGCTGCCGGAGAGCCCGCAGAACAGCGAGGCGCCGGTAAAAACGGCAATCGACATCAGGAAGATACGGCGCGCGCCGAACCGATCGCCGAGCCAGCCCGACAGCGGAATGAAAGCGGCCATCGTCAGCATGTAGACGGTGATGCCGATGCTCATCGACACCGGCTGCACGCCGAAGCTTGCCGCCATCTGCGGCAGCGAGGTGGTGACGATCGTGCCGTCGAGGATCTGCATGAAGAAGGAAACGGCAACGACCAGCGCCACGATTTTCGCCTGGCGGCTGCTCGCCGCCTCTTGCCCGTTCTCGCTCGTCTCTGCCGTGGTCATCGATCTGCCAATGAAAATTCCGGATGACGCGGCAGGGAAACGGGAAGGAAGCCGATCGGAGAGCTGTCGCGCGGAGGCGCGCGGACATGGAAAGCCGCGCACTGGCTGAATACGCCCGTTGCAGCCGGCCGGAAAGGCTAAATCTCGCACTGCGCAGGAATATTCCCGATAGGGCCGGACGGCGGCCGACATCGATCCCCAGAAAGGATTCAAGAAAAAGGCCCCGCCGAAGCGAGGCCAAGCCTGATCCGCTCCGGGGAAAAACAGGAGCGGCGCACAATCCATATCGGGCGATCGATGTCGCAGCGAGGCCAGATGTCGCTGCTTTGGTACGCTTGCGGAGAAATTTCCCGATTTCGCGGAAAAGATTGCGCCCAGAAAGTCGCTGTCGGGTGGGCGCGACAGCTGTGCACTGCAGCAACGATTGCCGCTTGCAATGTTTATAAAAATAGTTTTCACTAAACATATTGCTAAACATGATGATTGAGGAGTTCATGTGAGCATTTTCTGAAACGGGTGAACATGCGACGCCGGCGGGGAGCCGGCCCTTGGTTCTGGGAGGAACTTATGCAGAAAACATCGAAAGCCCTTTTGGGGCTGGCCACGGCATTCGTCATGTCGTCGGCATTGCCCAATCTCGCCAAAGCCGATGAACTGACGCTGTGCTGGGCCGCCTGGGACCCCGCCAATGCGCTCGTCGAGCTGTCGAAGGATTTCACCGCCAAAACCGGCACGCAGATGAAGTTCGAATTCGTTCCGTGGACGAGTTATGCCGACCGCTTCCTCAACGAACTGAACTCCCATGGCAAGCTCTGCGATCTCATCATCGGTGACAGCCAGTGGATCGGCGGATCGGCCGAGAACGGCCACTACGTCAAGCTCAACGACTTCTTCGACAAGGAAGGCATCAAGATGGATGACTTCGTGCCGGCGACGGTCGTCGGCTACTCGGAATGGCCGAAGAACACCCCGAACTACTGGGCACTGCCCGCCATGGGCGACGTCGTCGGTTGGACCTACCGCAAGGACTGGTTCGAGAAGCCGGAACTGCAGAAGGAATTCAAGGCAAAATACGGTTGGGATCTCGCAGCGCCGAAGACCTACGATCAGCTGAAGCAGATCGCCGAATTCTTCCAGAAGCGTGAAATCGACGGCAAGACCGTCTATGGCGCCTCGATTTATACCGAACGCGGCTCCGAAGGCATTACCATGGGCGTGACCAACGTCCTCTATGACTGGGGCTTCCAGTACGACAATCCGAAGAAACCCTATGACATGGAAGGCTTCGTCAACTCGGACGACGCGGTCAAGGGCCTCGAATTCTACAAGTCCCTCTATGATTGCTGCACCCCGCCCGGCAGCTCGAACGTCTACATGGTCGAATCCGCCGATGCCTTCAAATCCGGCCAGGTCGCCATGCAGATGAACTTCGCCTTCACCTGGCCCGGCCTCTATAAGGACGAAAAGGTCGGCGGCGACAGGATCGGCTTCTTCCCAAATCCAGCTGAAAAGGAGCATTTTGCCCAGCTCGGCGGCCAGGGCATCTCGGTGGTCTCCTACTCCGACAAGCGCGACGCCGCCCTGCAGTATATCAAGTGGTTCGCCCAGCCTGATGTGCAGGCCAAATGGTGGGAACTCGGCGGCTTTTCCTGCCTGAACTCCGTCGTCAACGCGCCAAGCTTTGCCAAGAGCCAGCCCTATGCCCAAGCCTTCCTGGACTCGATGGCGATCGTCAAGGACTTCTGGGCTGAGCCGAGCTACGCCTCACTGCTGCAGGCCATGCAGAAACGCGTCCACAACTACGTGGTCGCCGGCAACGGCACCGCCAAGGAAGCGCTGGACGGTCTGGTGAAGGATTGGGGCGACGTCTTCAAGGACGACGGCAAGATCTAGCGCGTGGCATCACTGTTGCGTGTCATCCTCGCCAGGATGGCGGCCCGGATCGGCAGACGAGCCGGGCCGCCAGATCTGCCATATGCCAAAAGACCCCGTACCCCAATAAGACCAGGTGAAAACTTGACTATGTCCCATTCCTCCATCGTCGAGAAGGCAGCCGACGCAACAGCAAGGGCAACGCCGGTCTCGGTCGCCCGGCGCGTCCGCGGGCTCTCCGACAGGGCGATCGCCTGGCTGTTCATTGCACCGGCCATCACCTTGCTGCTGGCGATCAACATCTTCCCGCTGCTTTGGGCGGTCTATCTCTCCTTCACCAATTACCGCGCCAACCGGCCGAATGCGCCGGTCCAGGGCGTCGGCCTTGGAAATTACCAGCGCGTCCTCAACGATCCCGACATCTGGTTTGCGATGCAGACCACCGCGCATTTCGTCTTCTGGACGATCGTGCTGCAGACGGTGATCGGTTTCACGCTGGCCTATCTGATCGACCGCAAGTTTCGCGGCCATGCCTTCTGGACGACGATCATCCTGATTCCGATGATGCTGTCGCCTGCCGTGGTCGGCAATTTCTGGCGCTTTCTCTACGAGCCGCAGATCGGCCTCTTTGCCTATGCCGTGTCGCTGATATCAGGCATTCCGACATCGGAGATCCAGATGCTCGGCAACGTCACTCTGGCGCCCTGGGCGATCATCATCGTCGATACCTGGATGTGGACGCCCTATGTGATGCTGATCTGCCTCGCCGGCCTGCGCTCCATCCCCGATTATATCTATGAGGCGGCCGAGGTCGACCGCGCTTCGCCCTGGCGCCAGTTCTGGTCGATCACCGTGCCGATGGCCCTGCCCTTCATCATGCTCGCCGTGCTCTTCCGCGGCATCGAGAATTTCAAGATGTTCGACATGGTGACGCTGCTCACCGGCGGCGGGCCCGGCTCGGTCACCGAAGTCGCTTCGATCACGCTGAAACGCGCGGCCTTCGAAAGCTGGGCGACCGGCCGGGCCTCGGCCTTCGCCATCATCCTCTTCGTCGCGGTGTTTGGCCTCGCCAACATCTACGTCAAGGCATTGAACAAGGTGAAGCAACGATGAGCGCCGCCAACTCCGCCCATTCGGTCGTCGAACCGAGCCTTTCCAGCAAGCGCATCGCCGGCACCATCGTCGTCCTATACGCGCTGATCACCCTCATCCCACTCGTCTGGATCTTCCTGACCAGCATCAAGTCGCCGCCGGATTCGATCAGCTATCCCCCGAAGATCGTCTTCACGCCGTCGCTCGAAGGCTATTGCAACCTGTTCACGACGCGCACCCGGCAAACGCCTGATTATATCGCCTCGCTGCCGGCGCCGGTCGGAGCCTGCGATGAGGTGACGCGCAAGCGCAACATGGTGATCGCCGGCCCGTCGAACTTCCTGCCGCGCTTCGTCAATTCGCTGGTGATCGCCTTCGGCTCCACTTTCCTGGCGGTCTTCCTCGGCACGCTTGCCGCCTATGGCTTCTCACGCTTCAAGGTGCCGCTCGCCGACGACCTGCTGTTCTTCATCCTGTCGACACGCATGATGCCGCCGATCGCCGTCGCCATCCCGATCTACCTGATGTACCGCGAGCTCGGCCTGTCGGACACGGCGCTCGGCATGATCCTGCTCTACACCGCCGTCAACGTCTCGCTTGCCGTCTGGCTGCTCAAGGGCTTCATCGACGAGATCCCGCGCGAATACGAGGAAGCAGCGATGATCGACGGCTATACCAGGCTGCAGGCCTTCCGAAAGGTCGTGCTGCCGCAGGCGACCACCGGCATTGCCGCGACGGCGATCTTCTGCCTGATCTTCGCCTGGAACGAATATGCCTTCGCCGCCCTTCTGACCTCGGGCGAGGCCCAGACCGCGCCGCCCTTCATCCCGACGATCATCGGCGAAGGCGGACAGGACTGGCCGGCGGTCGCCGCCGGCACGACGATCTTCCTGATCCCCATCCTCGTCTTCACCATTCTTCTGCGCAAGCAGTTGCTGCGCGGCATCACCTTCGGAGCCGTCCGCAAATGAGCCATCTGATCGAGACACGCACTCCCGCCCGTCCGAAGCGACCGTTCTTCCTGCGTCGTGGCCCGATGGAGACCATCGCCACCGTGCTGATCGGGCTCGGTTTCCTGATGCTGTTCCAGCCCTTCCTGCTGGTGCTCTACACCTATTCGCTGGTGACCCTGCTCATAGGCACCGTCATGTTCATCATCGTTTCGAAATTCCCGGAGTGAACCATGGCGGATATCCGGATCGAAAATCTCCGCAAGGAATTCGGCAGTTTCGTCGCCGTTCAGGATTCGAGCTTCACCGTCCATGACGGCGAGTTCCTGGCGCTTCTCGGACCTTCCGGCTGCGGCAAGACGACGACGCTGCGCATGATCGCCGGCCTCGAGCTGCCGTCGAGCGGCAAGATTTATCTCGACGGCGAGGACGTCACCTTCAACCGCGCCAGCGCCCGCGACATCGCCTTCGTCTTCCAGCTCTTCGCGCTCTACCCGCATATGAACGTGCGTAAGAATATCGGCTTCCCGCTGCTGTCGCAGGGCATGGCCAAGGCCGAAATCCGAGCCCGCGCCGAGGAGACGGCGCGCCTGCTGCAGATCGACCATATTCTCGACCGCTCGGTGTCCGGCCTTGCCGGCGGCGACCGCCAGCGCGTGGCGCTCGGCCGCGCCATCGTCCGGCGCCCGAAATGCTTCCTGATGGACGAGCCGCTCGGCACGCTCGATGCCGAATTCCGCGAGGTCATGGTTCATGAGCTGCGCGAACTGCACAATCGCATCCACGCGACCACCGTCTATGTCACCCATGACCAGCACGAAGCAATGGCCATGGCCGACAAGATCGCCGTCATGAACCATGGCGTCATCGAGCAGTTCGGCACGCCGCAGGAGATCTATGCCAAGCCTGCGACCATGTACGTCGCCGATTTCATCGGCTCGCCGCCGATGAACTTCATGCGTTTCACCTCGGGCCTGAAAAGCGGCGACCGCTCCATCCTGCTCGACGGCATCGATGTCGCCGTTCCCGAAATCCACCAGGACATGGCCGAGAGCGAACTGGCGCTCGGCGTCCGGCCGGAGCATATCCGCTTCAGCGATGCCTCGGCGCTCCGCGGCGCCGTCTATGGCAGCGAATATCTCGGCACCAACCAGGTCGTCGCCGTGGAAACCCCGGGCGGCCTGATCAGGGCCCGCGTTCCAGCCAATCGCAGCTTCCGGATCGGCGAGAGGGTCGGCCTGGAATTCAATCCGGCAAAACTCGCACTCTTCGACTGCAGGTCGGGCCGCGCGGTGCCGTCCTCACTCTATCAGGAGACCCGGCATGGCTGATGTCGTCCTCAGGAATCTCGCCAAGCGCTTCGGTGATACCCAGGCTCTGGCCGATCTCGATCTTTCGATCCGCGACGGCGAGTTCGTCGTGCTGCTCGGTCCCACGGGTGCCGGCAAGACCACGACGCTGCGGCTGATCGCCGGCTTGGAAAGACCCGATAGCGGCCGCATCGAGATCGGCGGCCGCAATGTCGCCACTGAGGCCCCCGCCGAACGCGACGTCGCCTTCGTCTTCCAGCAATATTCGCTCTATCCGCATATGACGGTTTACGAGAATCTCGCCTTCCCGCTGAAGGCGCCGGTCCGCAAGCTGAGCGCCGAGGAGATCGATCGGCGCGTGCGCGAGGTCGCGCGCATGGTCCGGATCGACCATAAACTCGAGAACCGCTCGACCAGGCTTTCCGGGGGCGAAATGCAGCGTGTCGCGATCGGCCGGGCGCTGGTGCGCCGGCCGGCCATCTATCTGATGGACGAGCCACTGTCCTCGCTCGACGCCAAGCTGCGCGCCGAACTGCGCCTGGAACTGAAGCGTATCCAGAAGGAACTGGGCTCGACGCTGCTCTACGTCACCCATGACCAGGTGGAAGCCATGACCATGGCCGACCGGATCGGCATCGTCGCCGAGGGACGGCTGATGCAGGTGGGAACCCCGCGCGAGATCTACGGCAATCCCGCCAACCTGCATGTTGCCGCCCGCCTCGGCCAGCCGCATATCAACCTTCTGCCCGCCGACCTGCTGCCGGGCGGCCGTCCGCCGGCCGGCACGCAGACCGTCGGCGCCCGCACCGAACATCTCGATATCATTGTCGGCAAGGATGCCAATGCGGAGATCGACTGGATCGAGCATCTCGGCGACCAGAACCATCTGCATATCAGAGCAGGCAATCACAAGCTCGTCACACTCGCCGATCCATATCTGGCGATCGCGCCGGGCGACCGGATCAGCCTGACGCTGCGCGATCCGCTTTATTTCGATGCCGCTGGACAGCGCCTTTCCTGACCGGCAAACAGACATGACGACGGCATGAAAAACAAACAGACGGGTCTCAATCGATGAAACATTTCTTCAACCGCAGGGAAAACATCGTCACCGAAGCCTTGGACGGTCTGCTTCTGACGAGCAGCAACGGTCGTCTCGCCCGCCTCGACAGCTTTCCCGATATCAAGGTGATCCTGCGTGCGGACTGGGACAAATCGAAGGTGGCGATCATCTCCGGCGGCGGCGCCGGCCATGAGCCCTCCCATGCCGGCTTCGTCGGCAAGGGCATGCTGACGGCAGCCGTCTCCGGCGAGATCTTCGCCTCGCCCAGCGTCGATGCCGTGCTGACGGCGATCCGCGCCGTGGCCGGCCCGAAGGGCGCCCTGCTGATCGTCAAGAACTACACCGGCGACCGCCTGAATTTCGGCCTCGCCGCCGAAAAGGCGCGCGCCGAAGGCTTCGACGTCGAGATGGTCATCGTCGCCGATGATATCGCCATCCCCGGCATCAACCAGCCGCGCGGCGTCGCCGGCACGCTGTTCGTCCACAAGATCGCAGGTTATCACGCCGAAAGGGGCGACGATCTGCAAACGGTCGCGGCCCATGCCGCCGCCGCCGCCGGCGACATTGTCTCGCTCGGCATGTCGCTGTCCACCTGCAGCGTGCCCGGTCAGGCGCATGAGGACCGTCTCGGTGCTGATGAAGGTGAACTCGGCCTCGGCATCCATGGCGAGCCCGGCGTCGAGCGCATCACCCTGCAGCCGGTCGCCGATATCGTCGCCACCATGGTGGCGCGCCTGTCGCCTGCGCTGCGCGAAGGCGCAAGCCATGCCCTCCTCATCAACAATCTCGGCGCCGTGCCGCCGCTCGAAATGACCGTCATTGCCAAAGCAGTACTGTCCTCCAGCCTCGCCGCTCGCATACAACTGATCATCGGCCCGGCGCCGATGATGACCGCACTCAACATGAACGGTTTCTCGCTGTCGCTGATCCGGCTGGATGCCGCGCGCGAGGCGGCGCTGACGGCGGCGGTCGAGCCGCATGCCTGGATGCCGGCCGTCGAGCGCCATGAGATCCGGATCATCGCCGCACCGAGAACATCAGCCGGCTTGAACGGCGCGGCCGTGGCCGGGGAAAACACCCGCAACCGGCGCTTGATCACGGCGCTCTGCGAGCATCTGATCTCGCAGGAAAGCGAGCTCAACCGGCTGGACAGCCGCGTCGGCGACGGCGATACCGGCTCGACGGTGGCCTCGGGCGCCCGCAGTGTGCTTGCCCGCTTGGACATGCTGCCGCTCGACCGACCAGCGGCAACGCTTGCCTGCCTCGGCGATATTCTCGGCACCAGCATGGGCGGGTCGAGCGGCGTGCTGCTGTCGATTTTCTTCACCGCGGCGGCAAAGGCGATGGCCGATAAAGCCGATATATCAGCCGCCCTGCTTGCCGGGCTCGACAGGATGACGTTCTATGGCGGAGCCGGAGTCGGCGACCGGACGATGGTCGATGCGCTGTCGCCGGCGCTGCAGGCGCTCGAATCCGGCGATATCACCGCGGCGGCAAGGGCAGCGGCAGCCGGTGCGGAGTCGACAAAGACGATGTTGAAGGCGAGAGCCGGACGCGCCTCCTATGTCGGCGAAAGAGATCTGGCGGGCGTCGCCGATCCCGGCGCCGTCGCGGTTGCCGGCGCCTTCGGCGTGGCGGCAAGCCTCGCCTGACCAAAGAGACGTTTGAAAGCCCGCGGGAGGCGCGGCGACAGGGAGGATGGCAGTGCAGGCGGAACCGGTGCTTGTGGCGGGATTGATCGAGGTGTGCTGCGCGACGATCGCTGATAATACAGATCACCTCTGCGCGCTCGATCGCGCCATCGGCGATGGCGATCACGGAACCAATATGCGGCGCGGCTGCGAGGCGGTGAGCGCCGAAGGCGAAAGCCTGTCCAGCCTGCCCTTTCCCGAAGCCGTGGAAAAAATCGGACTGACGCTGGTAATGAATGTCGGCGGCGCGGCCGGGCCGCTCTACGGCACGCTGCTGATGGAGATCGGCCGCGAGCTTCGCAAAAGCGAGGAAAAGGCCGATTTTTCGCAGGTGCTGAAACAGGCGATCGACGCCGTCGCCAGACGCGGGCGGGCGCATGCCGGCGACAAGACCCTGCTCGACGTGCTCTATCCCGTGCATGCCGCGCTGGCGAAGCGGTCCCCGCTCGGTGACATCGCCCGCAAAGCCGAGCGCTCCGCCGACAGGACGGCAGCGATGAAGGCGATGCGCGGGCGCGCCGCCTATCTCGGCGACCGTTCGATCGGCCATGTCGACCCCGGCGCGTCGAGCTGCGCGCTGCTGACCACGGCGATCTGCCGCTATCTCGGGGAGCACCGTCAGCAATGAATGGAAAGACCACAAACGTAGGCATCGTGATCGTCTCCCACTCGCCGCTGGTGGCAAGGGGCATCGCCGACATGGTGCGGCAGATGGTCGGCGACTGCGTGCCGCTCGCCTGGTCGGGCGGCAACGTCCACGGCGAGCTCGGCACCGATGCCGGCGGCATCCTCAAGGCGATCGAGGCGGCCTGGTCCGATGCCGGCGTCGCCGTCTTCGTCGATCTCGGCGGCGCCGAGACCAACAGCGAGATGGCGATCGAAATGCTGGGGCTTCCCCGCGCGGCGCTCGTCTCCATCTGCAACGCGCCTTTGGTCGAAGGCGCCGTCATCGCCGCCGCCGAGGCGTCGGGGGGCGCATCGCTCGCCAAGGTCGTCGCCACAGCCGAGGAACTGTCCCCTTGATGACGAGCGGATTGCGTAGTGAAAAGCAGGAGCCCGAGCCATTGCACCTGAACTGCCAGACGGAAGTGGAAGTCAAGCACGGCGTCGGGCTGCATGCCCGTCCCTCCGTCACCTTCACGCGGCTTGCCAAGTCCTTCCCCTGCTCGATCGAGGTCGCCGTCAACGGCAGCGATGTCTGGCTGAACGGCAAGAGCATCATCAAGATCATGGGCGCGAGAATTCGCAAAGGTTCGATCCTCCGGATCCGCGCCGACGGTATCCTCGCCGAAGAGGCGATCCGCGCCCTAAAGGAACTCATCGAGCGCAACTTCGATGAGGAAAAGAAACATGGCCGAACCGCTTAGACTGAAAGCGAAGAGCGCATCCCCGGGCATCGCATCCGGCCCGGCCTTTCTCGCGGAGGAGCCAAAGGCTCCTTCCGCAGAGCGGCCGGACGGCGCACCCGCGCCTCAAATCGCCGGCGGATTCGGCGCACTGGAAAAGGCGATCGATGTCTCGATCGGCGAACTCGAGCGCCTTGCCGAGGGCACTGACGCCGAAAGCCGCGATATCATCGATTTCCAGATCGAGGTGCTGCGTGATCCGACGATTGCGGAAGCGACCGGCGCGCGCATGCAAGCCGATGAGAACGTCGTCTTCGCCTGGGTCGCCACGCTCGACGCCTATATCGGCGAACTCGAAGCGGCCGACGAGGAGCAGATGCGGGCGCGCGCCGTCGACATTCTCGACATCAAGAACCGCGTGCTCGGCGCGCTCGCCGGCACACCGACCCCCGATTTCCCGGCTGGCTCGGTCTTCGTCGGCAAGGACATGGAGCCGAGCCGCTTTCTCGCTCATGATTGGTCGAAGGGCGGCGGCATTGCGCTGTTTGCCGGCAGCGCCGCCGGCCATGTCGCCTTGCTCGCCCGGGCGAAATCGGTGCCGATGGTGGTCGGCACGGGTCGTTTTTCGGCAGAAGATGGAGATCCAATCAGCGTGGATGGCGACGCCGGCGCGGTCATCCTGCAGGCGGGCGGCATGCTGATCCCGACACCGGCACAAGCACCTGCTACCGACACGCAGACCGAAAGCGGCGAACTGCGCTCTGCGGACGGTGTGCCGATCCAGCTGTCCATCAACATCAACGATCCCGCCGAGATCGATGCACTCGATCCGGCAACGGCAGGCGTCGGCCTGATGCGCTCGGAATTTTCAGTTGCCTCGGTCGCCGATGCCGCCAATGAGGAACGCCAGCTGGCGATCTATCGCCAGGTGCTGGAGCGGGCGGGCGATAAGCCGGTGATCATAAGAATGCTCGATATCGGCGGCGACAAGCCGCTCGCCGGCCTCGAAGACCTGCCGGCCCTCGCCTCGGGCCTGCGCGGCATCCGGCTGCTGCTCGCTCAGCCGGAAATCGCTCGCGTGCAGGCCCGCGCCCTGCTGCGCACCGCCGTCTTCGGCAGGCTGTCGGTGATGCTGCCGATGGTGACTTTTCCCGACGAAATCGACAGGATGCGGGACATATTTCGCGAAGAAGCCGAAAGACTCGGCCGCCGTGCCTTGCCCCACCGGATGCCGCCGATCGGCATGATGGTGGAGGTGCCAGCAGCCGCATTGATGCTCGACACCTTCGGCTCGGCAGCATTCTTCTCGTTCGGCACCAACGATCTCACGCAATATCTCGCCGCCTCGACCCGCGACAGCAGCGAAGCCGATACCGGCAAGGCGGCACCCGCCGTGCTCCGGCTGATTGCCCAGGCGGTCAAGCTTGCCGCCGGCAAGCCCGTCAGCATCTGCGGCGACATGGCCGGCGATCCGCACTATCTGCCCGGGCTGCTCGCCGCCGGCCTCCGGCATTTTTCCGTGGCGCCGGCCCGGCGTCCCGCGATAAGATCGGCGATCATCGGCCTCAATGCCGATGGCACAAGGGCAGCCGGAGAATAGGATGGCGCGCGAAGACACCGAAGACGCCATTATCGCCTACAAGTCCATTCTGGCGCAGATCATCGACAACAGGCCATCGGGTACACGCCAGCGCCTGGCGACGGCGCTTGGAAAACATCGAAGCTTCGTCACCCAGATCACCAGCCCGACCTATGCGACGCCGCTGCCGGCGCGCCATCTCGCGACCATCGTTCGCGTCTGCCATTTCAGCGGTGCCGAACAGGAGCGTTTTCTCGAAGCCTATCAGGCCGCCCATCCCGGCAAGCTGCCGGATCTCGGCCATTCCGAGAAATTGCGGCACCTGTCGCTGATGGTGCCAGATTTCGGTGACGACAGGAAAAACCGCCTGCTGGAAGAGGCGATCTCGGATCTGGTGCAGAAAATCGTCGCGATATCGGGTGCGGAATGACGAGTGAGCTGATTGACGTAACGTAATGTCTTTAGCCTTGGGAGAGGCTTGATGAAGAAGTTCATGAACACTGCGAAAACCATGGTCGCCGAAAGCGTCGAAGGCTTCGTGCGCGCCCATGATGCTTTCGTGGTGTTCGGGGCTGAGCGCAAATGTATTCGCCGCCGCCATCTCACGTCAGGCAAGGTGGCGCTGATTTCAGGCGGCGGCGCCGGCCATGAACCGATGCATATCGGCTTTGTCGGCCAGGGCATGCTGGATGCCGCCTGCGTTGGCCATATCTTCACCTCGCCGACGCCGAGCCAGATCATCGCCGCCATCGAAGAGACGGATACCGGCGCCGGCTGCCTGCTCGTGGTCAAGAATTACGACGGCGACCTGATGAATTTCGAAATGGCGATCGAGATGGCCGGCGACCGCCACAGCCTCGATATGGTCGTCGTCAGCGACGATATCGAAACGTCGAGAACAGGCGAGGGCCGCGGCCGGCGTGGCGTCGCCGGCACGCTGATCGTCGAAAAGATCCTGGGTGCTGCGGCCGAACGCGGCATGTCGCTTGCCGCATTGAAGCAGCTTGGCGAGGGACTGAACTCGCGGATCCGCTCGATGGGTGTGGCGCTGAACGGCGTGACGGTGCCGCAGACCGAACGCAGCACGTTTTCGCTCGGATCCGGCGAAATGGAAATGGGCGTCGGCATCCATGGCGAACCCGGCCATGCCAGGCAGTCCTTCGCCGCCGCCGACGCCATCATCGGCCATCTCTGCGAGACCATCGCCGACGATATCACGGTCGCGCCGGGCACCCGAGCCCTGCTCTTCGTCAACGGCCTCGGCGGCACGCCGCCGGCCGAACTCTACCTCGCCTATAACAGTGCTCGCCGTTTCATCGAGGAGAAATCCATGCCGATCGAGCGCTCGCTTGTTGGAACCTATGTCACCTCGCTCGACATGCAGGGACTGTCCGTCACCCTCGCCTTGCTGACCGACGAGGAACTCTCGCTCTGGGACGCGCCGGTGGCAACGGCGGCGCTGCATTGGCCGTAACCGCATCCCTTCAGATGTAAAGTGCCGCCATCTTCCGCCAGGTGCCGGCGCGGTGGGCGCGACCATCCCAGACATGCAGCTGATGACCGATGTTCTTTTCGCCGAGCAGCCGGCTGAGATAGCGGTTGTTGTCGAGGAAAGGATCGGCATCGCCGATGGTGAGAACAATCTCCAGCTGACGCAGCCTGTCGAGCCGCCAGTCACCACCGAGACCAGGCAGGAAATGCGTCGGCGTGTGGAAATAGACGCTGTCGTCGTAATAGCCGTCAAACAGGTCGCCAAAGGATTCCACCTTCATCGTCAAGTCGTAGCGGCCGGAAAAGGCGACGAGCTTGCGGAAGAGATGCGGATGGCGGAAGACGAGGCTCGCCGCCTGGAAGGCGCCGAGGCTGCAGCCGTGCACGATGGTGCAATCATGCGGGTTCTTCGCCGCCATCAGCGGCAGCACCTCGTTGAGGATATATTCTTCGAGGGCGGCATGCCGGCCAATGCGCTCGGCCGGATGGCGGTGGAAGCAGTAGAGGCTCTCGGCCGCCAGGCCCTCGATGCAATAGAGCTGGAGATGGCCGGCCTGCAGCTTGTCGGCAAGACTTCCGACCAGACCGAGCTGTTCATACTCGAAGAACCGCCCCTCCCGCGTCGGAAACACCAAAACCTTGGCGCCGGCATGGCCGAACACCAGCATCTCCATGTCTCGATGCAGCCGCTGACTGTACCAGCGGAGATATTCGCGGTTCATGGCACCCTGAAAAACTGTCCGATCTTGTCGCGGAGAACTGCCTCTTGCTTAGCACTGCCAGGATAGTCGAAGTGCCCGGCGTCCAGGATGAAGATTTCATTAAATTTCGGTATCGCATTTGCGACAGCGAACTGGCAGGGCGGCGCGACCGCCGGATCGAAAAGGGCGACGGCCGTCAGCATCGGCACCTTGATCCGTCTGGCGGCGGTCGCCGCATCGTAGAAGCGCAGCGTCTCGAGCGCATTTCCGTGTTCTGCCTGATATTCCTGCACCGATTGGGCGCTGCCGACAGTTGGAAGCTTCAGCCGTAGTGGCTGGTGCCCGAAGCTCGGCAGTGCCAGATGGCCTCGATCGATGCGCTCATCATAGGCGATCGCCATCGCTCCGACACCGCCGCCGAAGCTGATGCCGCTATAGCCGATATGGCCACAGAGCCAAGGATAGAGCGCCGTAAGCGTCGAGACCGCAAGCCAGATATCCTCGACACAGCCGCCGATAATATAGGAGTCCGGCTTGTCGATATCGTGCAGTACATGCCAGGACGGATTCTGGGAGATTGGCGGATGGGCGCTGAGCGACAGCCCGCGGCAGCAGGGAAAGAGGATCGCCGTTTCCTTGATCGGCAGCTCGAAATCAGGACGATCCCGCCCGCCGTAACCATGCCCGACGACCAGACCGCGCCGCACCTCCCCTTTACGCGGCAGGATGAGCCAGCCGCCGATCCGGAACGCGTCCGTGGAGACATAGACAAGGTCGAGCACGTGCCAGTCGGGATGGCTGATTTCACTCCGGGAAAGCACCGGCTTCGGATCGACCGTCAGCGCCTTGTGATACCGCGCCTCCCAGAAATCGTCGAACCCCTCGGGCGCCTCTGGCGGCTCGACCGCGAGAAACTCTTCGAGCCGCATGCCGTAGGTGGGATCGAAATCAAAGGGGTGTGTCGTTGGAATGCTCATCCGGGCTTTGTCCCGTGAAACGGCGGGCTGCGCAAGCCTGGGATCCACGCCGGCCTCCACCAGACGCGGGCCTGGCTCAGTCCGTATTCTGTCCTGCAGCCTCAAGGATCAGCCTCGTGATCTCGTCGGGATGAGAAATCAGTGAGAGGTGGCTGGCCTTCAGCTCGATCGTCTTTGCGCCCATGCGCTTGGCCATGAAGCGTTCAAGATCGGGATTGATCGTCCGGTCCTCGGTCGAGACGGCATACCAACTCGGCTTGGAATGCCAGGCGGCCTGCGTTGTCTTGCCGGTCAGCAGCTCTTTCTGGAACGGTTGTTGCACGGCATAGAGCACTTTCGCCTTCGCCTCCGGCAGGTCGCCGGCGAAATCACGCAGGAAGGCCTCCTCGCTGAGCCGGCCCTCATCGCCGTCGAAGACGATGCCGGCCGAAGCCGGTGGAGTCGGGAAGGTCTTGGCGAGAGCGGTATAATCCTCGCCCGCATCCGGCGCCCGGGCTGCGACATAAACGAGCGCCGAAACATCAGGGTGAACGCCGGCCTCGGTCACGAGCATGCCGGAAAACGAATGCCCGACCAGAACTGTCGGGCCGTCCTGCCGGTCGAGCACTCGCTTCACGGCAGCGACGGCCTCGGGCAGCGTCGTCAGCGGATTCTGCACAGCGGTGGCATTGAGCCCGGCCGCCTGCAGGCGCGCGATCACCTCGGTCCAGCACGAGCCGTCGGCAAACAGCCCATGCGCCAGCACGACGTTGCGCGCCTTCACCGGAGCGGATGTCGCGGCCATGCCGCGGGTGGCGAGCAGAGAAGTGGCGGCGCCGGCAACAAGGGCGGCCGAGAAAGTCCGTCTGTTCATCATCATGATCTGGTTCCTTGTGGGTCAAGAAATTGAAAGATCGAAAGCATGTCGGCTCAAGCCTGAAGAACCGAAGCCCAGTCGAAATCGGCTGATCTACAATGCGATGTCGGGATGGTTCGCCCAGCCCGGCGCAAGGCGTCAACCTTCGCCCCGTTGCGCTCCCGCATATTCAAACTCGGCATTTGAAGCGGCTTCATCTATGCAGAAACCTGCTTGCTGGAGACTTATGTATTCCCATCCGGTCCATGAAGCCATCCATCCCACCGCACACAATGGCGTCCTTGCCGGCAGGCGTCGCCATGCGCAACCGCATGCCCCTTCCGGCGCACACACTGCGCCAGGGCGAACGGCTGCGCCGATCTCAGGACAAACATGAGGCTATCATGCAGGCGATCGCCGACGGCGAGATGGCATCACGGCGCATGCGCGCCCACATGCTGAACGCCGCCACCTCGCTCAGCCGGTTTATCGAGGCGGGCAAGCTGGTATGGGCTTGACGTCCTACGGCACGAGGCAACGGTATTTATAGGCCATCAAGGTCGTCATCAGCTCGTCGCCGGTGGCCTCGCGTATGCCGGGGTTCTCATCCAGGAATGTACACAACGTATTGCCGATCGCCTCAGCTGTGGTTCCAACCGGGACGCACAGGTTTACGCCGACGGAATTGGCAAAATAAGCCGAGTTCACCATCGCCTTCGGTGCAGGAACGGCTTCGGTGAAGATACGGCGGGCCAGATACTCGTCCCGGCTCCACTTGTCCAACCAACCCGCGACATATCCGACGACAAACTGCCGTGAGCCGCCGCAATCAGAATAAAGGAGATCACCGCTGGCAAATCCGGCGGGAATCTTTGCTGAAACCGTTGCCAAAAGGGTGGCGATAAGAATGCCCGACATCGTATCTCCAAAGCTCGCAATAGCGCAGAGCTTCGATCGGGAAAGTGTCGGAAATTAGCTTCAAACGTGTCATCTTTTATGCTGCATTCAAAAGTAGCAACCAGGGCAGATGGCGCTGGGGAGGTTATCGTGGCTGGGCGCCAAATCCCTCCTCCATCGGACGGAACTCCTGCCCGCTGATCGGCCGATCATTGCCCGGCCCGGAACGGCACCGGAAAGTTAAACTTTGGCAATCATCGCCGTTGTCGGCTCCCTTGCGGTTGCACATGCCGCCGTCGTCGGCTACATCATGCCCTCAATGGTCGGGTCACCCGGCCACGTAAGCGTTAACGTCACTCAACGCGTATGATCGAACGGCTTTGCGGCTTCGATCTGCGCGACTGTGTCCTGCGGATCGAGCTCAAGAAAGCTTCTGAGGACACATGGATAACAATCAACTCAAATATCAGACTTCACCTGCCCCCGGCATCGAACGGGTCCGCCACGACACGCGGCGGCGCACCCTCGCCGTCGACAGCGTCGTCGATGTCACCCCCGGTATGCGTCGCATCACATTGACCGGCGATGATCTTGCCGATTTCATCAGTCTTGCTCCCGACGACCACATCAAGATTTTCGTACCGGCCGCCGATGGCGGCGAAGAACGCCGGGACTACACGCCGCGCCGTTACGACAATACTGAGCGGACACTGACCATCGACTTCGCCTTGCACGAGGCAGGCCCGGTGACCCGATGGGCGATCGACGCACGCGCCGGCGACAGGCTCGAGATCGGTGGACCAAGGGGCTCCGCCGTGGTCTCCAGGACGGTAAAACGATGGCTGCTGATCGGCGACGAAACGGCACTGCCCGCGATCGGCCGCCGGATCGAGGAGAGCGGCGCCGGAACCGTTATCACCGCAGTCGCAGCCGTCACTGACCCGCTGGAAGAACAGGTCTTCGAGACATCAGCCGAACTGCACGTCCGCTGGGCGCATCGGCCTCTCTCGCAGGCAACCGATGCCACTGCCCTGCTGAAGCTCCTGAGCACGGTCGACATCCAGCCGGAGACCTTCATCTGGGTCGCGGCGGAAGCCTCGGTAACACGCGATATCCGCGCCCATCTGCTGGAACGAGGTTGCCCGCTCAGCTGGATCAAGGCATCCGGCTACTGGGTATTCGGCAAGGCCGATACGACCGAGAAATTCGGCTAGGACCAACCCCGCATTCCGGATACCATTTGGTGATGAGTTCTCACTCCCTTCATTCCGGATTTTATGATCCGGAACGATCCGATGGATGTGAAGAGGTATGAATTGAGCGAAGCCTCGGCAGCCTCTGCCCGAACGCACCGGGTGCCAGCCACCGACTTATTGAAAGAGATCAACCACGCGGCGGGCAGAACCTAATGCAAGCGTCCATCCCAACATGCCGTGACCGGCATTGATGTAAAGACCTTTGATGCGTCGGGAGGCGGCGATAATGGGCTTGGAGGTCGGAGTCATAGGCCGCTCGCCCGACCATCTCATCAGTTCATCCGATCGCTCGAAAAGGTCGGGCAGCACCGCCGACGCGGCCAGCTTGAGCGTGTCGAAACGTCTGGCATCAAAACCGGCCCCGGGACGCTCGATGTCTGCCAGTCCGGCGACACGAAAACGGTCGCCGATGGCAGCAAAGGCAAGCTTTCGCTTGACGTCTGTCAGGCTGATACTGGGTGCAAGGCCAGTTCTTGGAATGGTGAGCGAGTAGCCTCTGACGGGGCGTATGTCCCGGGCCTCAGGCAAATCGGATATGAGGGAACCGATCTGCGGTCCTGCCGCAACGATGGCGGCATCGACGCGAAGCTCGTCGCGGTCCTCGAACCTCAAGCCTGTCAGCACGCCTCCCGTTTGGACGAAGCTCGAGACCCTCCTGCCGAAAAGCGCCGACACCTGCCCGCGCTCGATCATCCAGATGGTGAGTTGGCGGCAAAATCCAGCCGCATCGCCGAGGGCATCACCGGGAGTGTAAACGGCGCCGGCAATCTCTCCCTGATACGCGGCGAGTGCAGGTTCGATGTTTTCCGCCTCCACCCGCGTCAGCAGGCACTGTTCGAAGCCAAGGGCATTCTTGCGCGCCACACTGGAGTCGGCGGCAGCAAAACTTTGCCGATCGGCGTAGAGATGCAGCTTTCCGGCGACACGGTAATCGAATTCGACATCGGTTTCCTTAAGCAGGATGGCGAGTTCGTGACGGGATTGCTCGGCAAGGCGCAGGATGTCCTGCGTATTGGTCCACCAACGCCTGAGCGATGTATTGGCAAGAAATTTCAAACCCCAGCACAGAAAGTCCCGATCGAGTTGCCACTGGATCCGAAAGGCCGGATCGCGGCTCATTGCAATGGCTGGCAGATGCTTCAGCAAGGCTGGCGACGCCATTGCGTCACCGTAGGCCCAGGACAGCTGCGCGGCGTTGCCGGCACTCGCCCCCATGCCCGGCTCGCTTGCCGCATCGATAAGTGTCACATCATGCCCCGCCCGGGCCATCAGATAGGCCGACGATACGCCGATGACGCCGGCGCCGATCACCGCAACGCGCGCCATCTCAAGCCTCATCGCCGACGACGGCTGTCAGCTCGACTTCAACAGGAACCCCGCGCGGCAGGGATGTTACGCCGATCGCGATGCGGGCATGCGCCCATCGATCCGGGAAAAGCGCTCGGAGCAGTTCCGAAGCCCCATCGACGACGGCGCCGTGGCGCTCGAAAGCAGCATCTGCCGCGACATAGCCCGCCAGCCGGACGAAGCCCAGGATGTTGCCGAAGCCGCCAGCAGCCGCCTCCAGCTGCGCAAGCGCATTGAGAAGCGCCCAGCGCGCGCATTCCCGCCCCTCTTCGATGGAGACGTCCGCTCCGAGATGTCCCGTCTGCAGCACGGCGCCATCCTTCAGCGGCACCTGACCGGAAACGGTGATGATATTGTCGGTCCGCACGGCCCCGGAAAACGCGCCTGGCGGCAAGGATGCTTCCGGCAGAGCAAGCTCGAGCTGTGCCAGCCGTTCGCGCACGCGATTGCTTCCAACCGATGAAACATTGCGCGCCTTGCGGGCTGCCGCTTCTGCGCTGCGGCCGACGAAGGCTCTCATGATATTCCTGTCGAGTTCAGTCAGCCGGTATTCTGGGTGCCATTGAATGCCCAGACAAAAGCCGTCCGTTTCTCCTTCGAACGCTTCGATGGTGCCGTCCGGCGCCCGCGCAGCGACACGGAAGCGTCCGTCGCCGGCCAAAGCATGGCGGTGCAGGCTATTGACGCGCGCTGGACCTTTCCCGACCCAATTGGTGAGCACGCTGTCCGGCTCGACCGTGATCTCGTGCGCCAACACATCGGGAATCCCTTGCGGGATGTGGGATATGGCGGCGGCCGGCAGCTCGGTGCGAAATTTGCCTCCAAGGCATTCCCCGATCAGTTGCATGCCGTGGCAGATGCCGAGAAGCGGCTTGCCCGTTTTCAAGGCTTGCTCGACCAGCTGAATTTCGAACTGTCTGCGCGCGCCTGTCACCTCAGTCCCCGGCCGCGCACCGGTAAGGACGATTCCATCCGCAAGAGCCAACGCCGATGCCAGGTTCTCGAAGTTATAAGGCAGGATCAACGGAATTCCCCCCGCCTCGGCTATGGCGTCCGCATAGTTGGCGCGCACCACATACTCCGTCTCGGTCGGAACACCAGGCGCCTCGCTGACATCGGGCGTCATGAGGATCACCGGCCAACGAGGTTCATGCGATTGCGTTGCATGCCGACGGGCGTTGCCAGTGGCAACGGTCGTTTCAATGGTCATGGTCTTGGCCTTGTGATGACGAGTTAGCGGGCGGCCGGAAGGGCTAGCCGGCGCGAGAGGACCGAGAAAGGCCAGGCTATCGCGAAATAGCAGAGGCCGACGGCAATGTAGATCTGCAAGGGCAGGAAATACTCCGTCGCCATCGACCGCCCGGTGAGGACCAGTTCGTTGACGGTAATCAGCGAAGCGAGCGAAGAATCCTTGAGCAGCGAGACGAAGGTGATGATCATCGGCGCCAGAATGACACGCGCGACCTGCGGCAGGATGATCAGGACGAAGCTCTGGGCCGGGGTGAAGCCAGCAGCCAGCGCTGCCTCGCTCTGCCCGGCCGGTATAGCCTTCAGGCCGGCGCGGAAAAGCTCTGCGACCTGGGCCGCGAAACACAATGCCAGGCCCGCAATCGCCGCGCCGAAAGCATCGAAGACGATCCCGATACCCGGCAAACCGAAATAAAGCAGAAACAAAACCGCCAGCAGCGGCACGCCACGCACGATCGTCACATAAAGGACCGCGAAATACCTCAGCGCTGCAAAACTGGATTTCTGGCAGAGCGACAGCAGCAAACCAAAAACGAATGCCAGGGCAAAGGCACAAACGGAAAGCAAGGCCGTATTCACCATCGCCCGCAACAGCAGAGGCAGCCATTCGACACCATAATCACCATAGGGCGCGAAGAAGACGCTCATCCTTTCAATCTCCCGTAACGTCTTTCGAGGAACCGCGTTGCCTGCATCAGTGGCAAGCTCAGCAACAGGTAGAGTGCCGCCGCCGTCGCGTAGATCATTGTTGTCTGGAAGGACGACGTCACCATGGAACGGGCAAAGAACATGATTTCCGGCGCCGCGATGGCCGAGACGACGGACGTATCCTTGAGAAGCTGCACCGCGTAGTTCCCGAGCGCTGGAAGCGCTATCCGCATGGCCTGCGGCGTCAGGATCTCAAAGATCGTCTGGAGCGGGGTCAACCCTGCGGCAAGCGCCGCCTCCGCCTGCCCGCCCGGCAACGCAGCGAAACCGGCGCGAAAGATTGCGCAGGTAATCGCCGCTCCGATGAGCCCGAGGCCCAGGACGGCCGCCGTGATCGACGTCAATTTCACGCCGATGCTGGCAAGCCCGAAATAGAGGATGAACAGATGCGTCAAGGCCGGCACATTGCAGAGGATCTCGCAGCAGGCATCGATCGCCAGATTGATAAGCTTGATCCCGGCAAATTGCCTGAGCAGGGCGAGAAAAAACCCGAAGGCGGTTGCGAGCGCCAGTGAGGCGATCGTGACGAAAGCGGTTACGCCAAGCCCGGCAACGAGCCCTTCGACGACCGAGAAGAATATGGAAAATCCGGTCATGGCGCGCCTAATGCCGGATCTTGTTGAGAAACGCTTGCGTGCGCGCTTCGCGGGGAGCGGTGATGACCTGGCGTGCCGGCCCGGCTTCGACGATGGTGCCGCCGTCAAGAAACAGGACGCGATCGGCAATGTCGCGCGCAAACGCGATCTCGTGCGTGACGATCAGCATCGTGCGCCCCTCGGCCGCCAGTTCCTCCATTACTTTCAGAACCTCCTGGACCAGTTCGGGATCGAGTGCGGATGTCGGCTCGTCGAACAGCATCAGCTTCGGCTTCTGAGCAAGCGCCCGCGCGATCGCGACACGCTGCTGCTGGCCGCCGGACAGTTCGAGCGGTGAGGCGTCGGCGCGGTGTGTCATATGGACTTTGGCCAACATCTCCAAAGCCAGTTCGCGTGCCTCGGCAGCAGGCAGACCGCGCACCTTGCGCGCTGCGATCGCCACGTTTTCAATCACCGACAGATGCGGCCAGAGATTGAAGAGCTGGAAGACCATGCCCATCTCGGCGCGCTGCGGTGCCAGTTGCCGATCACTCATGACATGGCCGTTGCGCACACCGATCCGCTCGCCATCGAGGCGGATCTCGCCGGCACTGGGCTTTTCCACAAAATTCATGCAGCGCAGACAGGTGGATTTTCCGGAACCGGACGGACCGATCAGGGCAATCTTCTCACCTGGCGCGACATCGAAATCGATGCCTTTGAGAACTTCGATAGGACCATAGCTCTTGCGCAGGCCTGCAACGCTGAGAAGCGCATTCATCGCCGTTTCCTTATGCGATCATATCGACAGCGCCGCGCGTCTTTTCAGACACGCCAAGGACGCTGTAGCACTTTGAATTGCTGCATAATTTTCTCCTGAAATCGATTCCGATTTCAGGAATTATTCAGTAGGCGGAGAGGGACGAAAGCCGCCGATTGCAGCTTCCGTCCGCACGGCCGTTCAGCCGCCAGCTGCGCAGGACGGCAGCTTGTAATCTGCGGGGCGATCGACGCCGGCGCGGAAGTTTTGGCCCACAGGCTTGAACCAGACATCCGACGACAATCCGTAGCGGGCGCCGATTTCCTTCATCTCGCAGGTCTTCCACATGTCGGCGATGATGGCGTCCATCTTCTGGCGCAGATCGTCGTTCTTCTGATTGAGGCCATAGACGACCTGACCGAGACCGGTCAGCAGCGGGAAATCCGGACTGTTATCGGTGAAGGCAAGGAAGTGCATATTCCAATCAGGGTTCTGCTTGATGGCGTAGGAGATCACCGGCGGATCGCCGATGACAGCGTCGATGCGCCCGGCGATAAGATCGCGGACGGCCGCATCGGAAGTGTCGTAGAGCGAGAGCTGGAGATCTTTGATGCTCTTCAATTCCGGAATGAACGAAAAGCCGGTGATCGTGCCGATCTTCTTGCCTTCCAGATCGGAAAGCTTGTCCCAGCTGGTCTTCGTCGATTGCATGATGCCGTTCTTGAAGTAGTGGATCGGTTCGGACAGGGTCATGATCTTCGTACGCTTTTCAGTCCAGCCCATGGTGCCGAGCATGACGTCGACCCGGCCTGACTGAACCGACGCGATCGTACCCGACCATTCCATGAGCGCAGGCTGGATCTTGAGGCCGAGCTTGTCGGCAATGCGTTGCATGATTTCACCGTCATAGCCGACCAGCTTCCCGTCCTGCCAGCCGGAGCCGGGCATGTCGCCGGTAAAGGCAACCGTCAGCTTACCCTGCTCGGCAAGCTCGAAAGCACTGGCGATAGATGAAAGGGACATGAAGCTCCCTGCCAGCAGAGCGCACGTCACCATCCTTCTCGAAAGAGAAAGTGCCATTGTTCTGATCCTTGATTTGTTGGTTCCCCTGTCCGGTGGTTTCAGTTCCCCGGATGTCGCGTTCGACGAGAGCAAACTTGACACCGAAGGTCGCCCTTGAATTTTACAAATCGGACATTTTCTTTGAAAAAAGGACATGACTTCTCTATCATTGCCATGCGCCATGATCACATCCGAGAAACCTTCCGAAGTATCAGCCAACGAGCCGGACTATGTGCGCTGGCTCGACGATCTTTGGGCCGAGCGGCTTCTGGCCGCACGCGACCGAAAGGCCGATCTTTCCATCGGCATTCTCCTCTGGCCGACCTTCCCGATGATGTCGCTGACGGGTATCGTCGAGCCTCTGAGGCATGCGGCGGACTTTGCCGACAATTCCCGTCCATTACATTGTCGCTGGTCGATCATGGGGGCTCCGGGCCATGCAGCGGTGGCCAGCTGCGGCATCCGGGTTCACGCCGACGCGCCCTACATCAACCCGACCGACTTCGACTACGTCGTGGTCATCGGCGGCCTGCTGCCACATCTGCGCGCCGCACCCGGCAAGCATCGCGACTATCTCAGGGTGGCGGCATCGGCGGGTGTGCCGGTAATTGGTGTTTGCACGGGCGCCTTCGTATTGGCTCAGGAGGGACTGCTTACCGGACGCAAGGCGTGCGTCCACCCCTTTCACGCAGAGGATTTCCGGACTGCCTTCCCGCGTCTTGCCTTCTCCACGCGCGACGACTTCCTGATCGAAAACGGCCGCATTACCGTGCCTGGCGGCGTATCGATCCTGTCGCTGATGACGGAGCTGATCCGAACGCATTGCGGACCGGATCGGGCGGCCAAGGCCGTGCACCAGCTTTCGCTCACCGAGCAGAAGCACATGAGCGCCTTCGATCACGGCCGCGCCTCAACATTTCGCCGCACAGAAGATTCGCGCATACAGCGAGCCGTCGTTCTCATCGAGAGTCGGAAAGGCCGCGACGTCTCACCGGAACAGGTGGCCTCTCTCGTCGGTCTGTCACCACGCCAATTCGCGCGTCTCTTCCAGGACAATATCGGCATGGCCCCGAAGCGCTTTATCGTCGAGACGAGATTGCGCTATGGCCGTTTTCTGGTCGAAAATAGCACGCTTCCGATGACTGCCATCGCCTTTGAAATCGGATTCTCCGACTCCGCCCATTTCGCGACCGCTTTTCGCAAGAAGTATGGGAAGCCTCCCAGGAGTTTCCGCTGATCTTTGTCGAGTGACCACAAGCGGCAGGATTGAAAACCGACTTCAACACCATTGCGATTTAATCGGATACGATTTATATAGGTCTCATCGTTAGAAAGCCTGGACAGGATGAACCGATGCCGACGTCTAAAGCAGCTAAGGGGCCGGATATGCTTGCGCCCACCTCGCCTCAGGCAGGCGCAGATGGCAGGAAACTTTCGAATTTCCTGTGTTTCGCGGTCTATTCGGCAAATCTCGCCTTCGGCCGCGCCTATAAGCCGATCCTGGATGAGCTTGGCCTGACCTACACCCAATATATCGCCATGGTGGCTCTCTCCGAACAGGACGACCAAACCGTCGGCGTGTTGGGGGAAAAGATGTTCCTCGAATCCAACACGTTGACGCCCATCCTCAAGAAGCTGGAATCGAATGGTTATATCACCCGTCACCGCGATCCCGCCGACGAACGGCAGGTGCGGGTCAGCCTGACGCCGGCGGGACGCCAACTCGTCGAATCTGATCCCGCCAACGCGCTGCTTGGCGCCACCGGCCTCGGCGACGACTTTCCCGTCGTTCAGAAATCGGTGACGACGCTGCGCGACAACCTGCTGCGATCGATGCAGGGCGAACCGGGGAAATCTTGAATCAGTCGCCTGATTCCGCCTGGGTCTACTGCCGCAGCGGCCGGAACGCAGTCCTGAGCTCGGCAGTGAAAGCCGTCGGCTGCTCCCAGGCGGCGAAGTGGCCGCCCTTTTCCAGCCTGTTGTAGTGGATCAGCTTCGGGTAGGCCCGCTCTGCCCAGCTCCGCGGCGCGGCATAGATCTCGTCGGGAAACACACTCACGGCAACCGGGATCTTGATACCCCTGGGGTCGAAGAATCCTCCTGTGGGATGGTGCGCGTTTTCCCAATAGAGGCGTGCCGAGGAGATTGCGGTATTCGTCAGCCAGTAGAGCGTGACGTTGTCGAGAATATCGTCCTTCGTCAGCCCCTCGGGCTCTCCGTCGAAAACGCGCGCGATCATCCGGTAACTGCGGATGTCGTGGTCGAGCATCCACGCCGCGAGGCCGACCGGCGAGTCGACGATCGCGTAGAGCGTCTGCGGCCGGTTGTTCATCTCGATGGCATAGCCCAGCCCATTCTTGTAGAAATCGTCGAGCTGCCCCCAGGCCTGTCTTTCCTCCGGCTGCAGGTCGGCGGGTGGCGGACCGCCGGCAGCCAGAGCCTTAGCGATGTCAGCCGGAACCGTGGCGGCCATGTTGGTGTGGATGCCGAGCAATCCCGGCGGTTCCTGTATCGCCATCAGTTCGGTGACCGCATTGCCCCAGTCTCCGCCCTGCGCCACGAACTTGGTGTAGCCGAGACGCTGCATCAGCGCCGCCCAGGCGTGCGCGATGCGCGGCGGGTTCCAGCTCCCCGACCCCGTCGGTTTCCCGGAAAAGCCGTAGCCCGGCAAAGACGGGATCACCACATCAAATGCGTCCTCTGCGCTCCCGCCATGCGCTGTCGGATCGGTGAGCGGTTCGATAATCTTCAACTGCTCAATGATGGAGCCAGGCCATCCATGTGTGACGATCAACGGCAAGGCATTTTTATGCTGGGAGCGGACATGAATGAAGTGGATATCCAACCCGTCGATCTCGGTGATGAACTGCGGCAAAGCATTGAGCCGCGCCTCCATCTTGCGCCAGTCGTAATCCGTCGCCCAATGGTTCGCGAGTTTCTGGATCGTCGCGAGCCGCACGCCCTGCGTATCGCCCGTGACGGTCTCCTTATCAGGCCAGCGGGTCGCTGCCACGCGCCGGCGCAGATCATCCAGCGCCTCCTCGGGGAAGTTGACGTTGAAGGGGCTAAGCCCGTCGCCGTTCGCCTCAGCGCTGCGCGTCCCGGCAAGCATGCTCATGGCTCCGGCGGCGGCCGTGGCGGCAAGCAGCTCGCGCCGCGTGGGCGTTGATAGAGATGTGGGTGGCATGACGCTTTCCTCTCCGTTTGGTCTGTCAGGAAACGGACGAAGATCGACTGACCGACCTCGTTCGCAGCAGCAGGTCATTCGCGTCTGTCCGGGGACTATGCTCCCGGGCAATAGAGGGGTCAACTTACCCTGTCAGGCTATGTCTCGACTGTCTCGATGAACGACCGGTCATTGCAAGAAGCCGTAGCTGCGGGCAGCATGTGCGAGATCGATTGGGGAGAGGAGAATGCATGCCCGACATCGCGATGGGCGTTTTGAGCCGGAACGGAACCGTTCTTCTGGCAAGACGCAGTTCAAAGCGCAAGGTGCACCCGGATCGCTGGAGCCTTCCGGGCAGCCATATCGAAGAGGGCGAAGACGCCGAGGCGGCAATGTGCCGGGAATTGATCGAAGAAATAGGCGTGGCGCCGGAGCGCTGGCGGTTTGCAGGACGGTTCGCATCGGAAGGCCCGCCCGAAGCATTCACCACTTTCCATGTCTATCACGTCGATAAATGGCACGGCCAGCCGCGACTGATCGGTGATGAACATACCGAACTCAGATGGTTCACCGCCGCTGCGATAGAAACAGAAGCCGAATTGGCGTTGCCTCAGCTCACTGAAATGCTGGCGAACCTGGCTGGCCGGGAAACACGCCCGCCCGCTTAGGTTTCTTGGCGGTCACGACGTCTCGCCGGCTGAACCGGTCTTCAGCGAGCATGATGCTGAGCGTCGCCAAGCGCTCCTTGCTCCATCATCTCGGCCGCCCTGGCATAACCGCCGCCCATTCCGTCGAGGAAATGTAGATGGGAATCCGGCCTGTCCGATGGCACGAGACAGGTCATCAGCGCATGCGACTGCCGATGCAGTCCGAAGTTGATCTCGCCGCGCGTTCTCGCCGCAACGAGCATGGCTTCGACCCTGTCGATCTGTTCGGGCGTACAATCTAACGTCAGGCGCAAACCGTCGTCGAACTTGCGGAAATCCGAATTGGCGGCGACCTCAGACCAGCCTTTCGCATCGACCTGTCGCCCACTGTCCTTGGGAATAGCCATATCCCCCGACAGCGGATGAGACCGGCGCCGCGCGGTATCGAAAACCGCAAGCACCCGTTTTGCCAGCGCTGCAAAGGCCTCGGGACTGGTATGGTCATTCGGCTCGACCAGCAGCGACAGGATCTCGCCCTGCCGACTCGGAAACGGGGTCCAGTCACAGCTGAGGCCGGTCAGATCAGGCTTCGTCGCATAGCGTCCCGGCTTGACCAGATACCGGCCGTTCTTGATCTGCTGCTCCGCCCATTTGAGGCCGCCCCCTGCAAACATCGCATAGGTCGCACTTTCCGAAGCCGCGTAGCGCGCAACGCGCACGTCGCGTCCACTGGTACGGATTTCCCGCACGGTGATGAGCCCGATGCGCAGAGTAAGGCCGAGATCGGCTGCGGCAAAGCTCGCCACCTGCCGCAATGCCGATGTCGCGGCCATAATGCCCTGCGGCGGCAGAGCGAAAGCCGCCCCGTCTCCGCGAAACACGAAGGGAAAATCGAACGATCCCCAGGCATTGCCGAGCGCCGCGATCACAGATGCGCCCGCGAAGTTCACGTCTTCATAGCGCCCCGAGCGGATCGCCGAGGTCGAGTTGACGACGTCGGTGATGCCGATCAACCAATCATCGGGCAACGGCTCATAGACATCAGGATCGAGCACGCGTGAAAACTCGTCATAGGCCTTGTGCGGCTGGGCGTGGCTATTGATCATGGCATGTTCTCCAGATCGGCAAGATTTCCGGTGCTGCTACATCAGGAAGGGGTCTGCCGGCCGATCGGCAGGCCCTTCGCATCAAATCCTCTGACAGTGAGGTCCTCCCTTCCCCCGCTCAGAGAAGCGTGGTCTCGACGTCGATATTGCCGTGTGTCGCCTTGGAATAAGGGCAGATGCCATGGGCTGCCTCGATCAATTCCTGCGCAACCTCGCGATCGATGCCGGGCAGGCTGACATTGAGGCGCGCCCTGAGGAAGAAGGAGCCGTTATCGCCGTTCAGATCGATCTCCGCATCGACCTCGGGACCGGCCGGCAGGGTGATCCTCCGCTGGGATGCGGCAAGCTCGATGGCGCCGATATAGCAGGCCGACCAGGCGATTCCGAACAGGTTTTCGGCAGCTGGATGCGGTTGCGGCAGCTTGATGTCGATCGTGCCGTCGCTACTGCGTGCAGAGCCGTTGCGGCCGCCGGAGATGTGGGTCTTGCCGGTAAAGAGAAGCTTCTCGGTCATGATGATATCCTTTCGGTTTGGGTTTTATACGCATCCGATTTAATCGGATACGCTCTAATACGCCCCACCAAAATCGATGTCAACACCATTCCGATTTAATCGGATACGATTTATTTTGATAGCCAAACTCGCCGTACCCGGACAATCCTCAACAGCGATATGCGAGAGGCCCGACCTGCAAGTCATGTCTTGTCGGGCGACCGAGCCCTCTATACGCTCTGCTCACAAGCTCGAGCCGATGCCCCCATGAAGAGCCAGAGAGATGGGATGTCCTCCATAACAGAAGACAACGCGGACCAATATGGCGACAGCCGGAAGCTCGCCGCGCGGGCTCGACTACATAGCCAATACACCATCGCCGAGACGGCATGGTTTCCATGGGTTGCGGCGCAGCTGCCGGTGAAGCCGGGCGATCGTATCCTCGACATCGGCTGCGGGCCGGCCTGGTTCTGGGCGGCAACGGCAGGTCTGCTGCCGGAGAATCTTGACCTGACGCTCGCCGACCTTTCGCCTGGCATGGTCGACGAGGCGGTGGCGCGCTGCAGCGCATTGCCATTTGGCTCCGTTCGAGGCCGCCAAGCCGATGCCGCCGCGCTTCCCTTCGAAGACGGCGCCTTCGATGCCGTGGTCGCGATGCATATGCTCTATCACCTGCCCGACCCGGACGCCGGCATCGCCGACATGTCAAGAGTGCTGAGGCCGGGCGGGTCTCTTGCGGTCACAACCAACGGCGCCGGCAATATGGGCGAGATCTACGCGCTGACGACCATCTTCGGCAGCGCGCCATCCGATCCGGCTGCCGAAGCCTTCGGATATGACACTGCCGAGCAATCGATGCGGTCACAGTTTGGAAACGTCTCCATGTCGCAGCATCCGGCAAAGCTGCGGATCACCGAGCCCGAGGATGTATTCCTGGCGCTGACCTCCTACCCGCCCGGCGACAGCGCCGGCGAACTCGAGCTCACCAAGCTCCGTCAAGCCATTGCCGATGCGTTCAGGCAATCCGACGGCGTCCTTGAGGTTCGTAAAGAGACCGCGCTGTTCCTGAGCAGGAAGACGGCCTGATCAGGATCGCGGGCTGCTGGCCCTACGACCGCGGCGGCCGGCCGTCATCGAACAGCGTGGCCAGCCACTGGTAGTATCGCGGCTGTTTCTCCCGCAGCTGGCTGCGTGAATAAGGCGGCCGGTCGATGTCGCCGAACAGGTAGACGCTGGCCGTGACCGCGAAAAATTCGTGATCATTGCTCATCATATAGGAATCGCCCGGCCAGACCCGCCGGCCGATATCAAAGAATTGCTTGACATCGGCATTGCCGAATCCGCCCGGAAGCATCCGGTCGTGATAGGCATGCAGAAGTTCATGCAGGATGATCGGCTTGTCGGACGCAAGACTCTTGACGCGCAGGTCGATGCCGGTCTTGCTGCTGTAGTGGCCGGGCCCGGCCTTTGCGGCGGCCGGATTGGCCCAGATCCTGATCGACCGCATAAAGGTGAGGACATCGGGTTTTAGATCGACATGCTCGACAATATCGAGCTGCCGTTTGACGGCCGCGACCATCTCCCGGTCGGGCTCCGCGTCCCTGGCATTGGTGAGATCCACCTGCCATCCGCGATAGGTGAAAACCAGCGGATCGGCGGCCGCCGTTCCCGTTGCCGCGATCATGATGGCGATGGCGGCGCAGAGCCCCAGGATTTTCGAAATCAGTCTCATGGCGCACCCTCAAACCTGCCCCTCGCGGACTGTCGCACAGGCAAACTAGACCAGAGGCACAAGCGCGTCATAACGGTGTTGATGTCCCGCGCACGAAGTCAGGAAAATGCTGGTGTCGCCGGGGTGCTCAGACCTTCTCTTTCTTCTTGATCTTTTCCTTCGGTTCCACCGGCGCATCCGGTGTCGGCGCCAGAAGCTTGCGCAGCGATGCGATCTTGTCCTTGACCAGCGGCCGGAAGCGCGTTGCGCGGTAAGGCATGTCGGCCGCACCGTAACCTTCCGGCCCGTCATCATTGCCGCGATGGATTTCCGCGAGCTTCACCCCGATGAACGTGCCGTCGACATAGTGGGTATATTCACCCACCCAGCGGATCGTATAAATCTCGCCCTTGCGGATAAGTTGGTCGATGCTGACATGCTTGAAAGTATCGTTGATGCAGACGACCTTCTGGCCGACATGGAAATCATAGCTCATGGATCAAACTCTCGAAAGGCAATCCGCCTGACCGATCTATAGCGCGCGCCGCGGCGGGGATGAACCATTTTCTGCCAGCCGGGCCGATTGCTACGATATCAATTGCACCCGCGCCGCACGCCTTACGGCGACATACATCAATCGCAATAGGCCTTGCCGCTCTTGCGGGAGCGCAGGTCGAAGTGGAAGTGGTTCCAGTGTTCCGGGTTGCTGCCCGGCCCGAGCACGGTGTTGAAATAGCGGCAGCTATCGGTGCGCACCGCCTTCAGCAGCCGGCCCTCGCGCAACGAAAACAGGCCCTTCTTGCGCACGTCGATCTCGTGGCCGTTCTTCAGCACGAACTTGCCGACGTCGATGGCATTGCCGCGGGCGTGTTCCGACATCGGATTGTATCTCTGCCGGCTGTTGTTCATGCGGCGGCAGGAATAGCCGCCGAGCGGTTGGATCGTCTTGATGCCGGTCCAGTAGCGGAAGCGCGCCGACGGCGCCAGCTCGTTCTTCACCCATTTGGCGAAGGCGAGCGTCACCTGGCAGTTCAACGTCACGGCCGGCTTCACGCCGATATTGCCGGAAAGCCCCTTCAGCGATACCGGATAAGGCACCTGACAGGCCGGCCCGTTCGAGATTGGCGGCTTTTCATCGAAGAGCACGCCCATGCGCTTCAACTCGCGCCGGCAGGCAAGCTCAGAGGACGGCATGACGCTGGGATCGACGGGTGCCGCCGGTTCGCTCATCATCGGATTGTTCGGCCGCAGCATCGCGACCTCTTCGCTCTCGTCCTCTTCGGGAACGCGGGTCGGCGCCACGACAGGGCTGCCGTCGCTCCAAGCGGGCGCCCGGCTCATCTGTGCCTCGGCCGCCGGCTGCGGCATTGGCTGCTGCGGGGGCTGGCGCATGGGCTGGTTGAGCTGCGTAGGATTGTCGGTGCCGATGCCGTCGACAACCGGCTCGGTAGCATTGCCTTCGGCGATCTGCTGCTGTTGTTCCTGCGCCAGCCCGACGACCGGCTGGGCGCCGAGCTCATCATCCATGTTGACGCCGCCGGAAGGGATCGCAAGGTTCTGCGTGCCGCCCCAATTGCCGCTCGGCTGGCCCGCCGCCAGCGCCTCGTCGCTGTCGATCATTGGCAGCCGCCGGGACCCCGGTGCGGTCTGCGCCGGTGCGGCTCGTGCCGCTTGGCCGGTGCCGGCGAGGTTTGGCGTATCAAGATAATCGAGGGAGCCTTGCGTATTGCCGACGGCCGCGCTGGAAACCGGATAGGAGGACTGGCTCTCCACCGGCGCCATGCGCACGGCAGGCGCCATGCGCGCTGCCCCTCTCGACGGAGAGATTGAGCTGACCCTGGTGCCGTTGTCGACATTGGCCGGCGGCACCAGCCCGTCACTGATCGAACAGGTCGTCAGCGCCGCCGAGAGGATAACGGGCAAAAGGGTTCGCCGAGGAAAGGAAACAAACGCCATACTCTTATCGCTTCCGCAGGCTGGCTGGGCAGTGACCGAAAAAACTCACTTCAATTTTAGTTAAAAACGGTGAATGAAAACTTACCGGCACAATCTGAACGCGACGCAATTGAAAAAGGCCGGTTTCCCGGCCTTTAATCTCTCCGCTTCCTCACGCTGCCCGTGTGTATCGGGCCACCGCCGATGGTTCCGCGCGCAGCCGGAAATTCGCGAGCAGCGTCTTCAACTGGGTGCTCTCGTCAGCGAGCGTACGGCTTGCCGCCGTCGTCTCCTCGACCATCGCGGCATTTTGCTGGGTCATCTGGTCCATATGGTTGACGGAACCGTTGATCTCGTTCAGCCCGGTCGACTGCTCGCGCGCCGCCGTCGCGATCGAGGCGACATGATCGTTGACTTGGTTGACCAACGCCTCGATCTCCAGCAGCGCCTCGCCCGTCGAGCGCACCAGCGCCACACCGCCCTCGACTTCCGTTGCCGACCGGCTGATCAGTTCCTTGATTTCCTTGGCTGCATTGGCAGAACGCTGGGCGAGCTCGCGCACTTCCTGCGCGACGACGGCAAAGCCGCGACCCGCCTCACCTGCCCGCGCGGCCTCCACACCAGCATTCAATGCCAGAAGGTTCGTCTGGAAGGCGATTTCGTCGATGACCGAGATGATCTGGTTGATACGGCTCGACGATTCCTCGATCCGGCCCATCGCCGTCACTGCATTGCGAACGATATCGCCGGAGCGTCCGGCGCTTGCCTTGGTCTCGGCCACCATCTCGCGCGCCTCGTTCGCGCGCTCGGATGCCGTCTTCACGGTCGCGGTGATCTCGTCGAGCGCTGCCGCCGTCTCTTCGAGCGCGGCTGCCTGCTGTTCGGTACGCTTCGACAGGTTGCCGGTCGCCTCGCTGATGTCGGAGGCGCTGTCGTTGACGACGCGGCTCGATTCGGCGATCGCATGGATGACGCCGTTCAGCGCATCGACGGCAGCGTTGAAATCGCTCCTGAGCTTGGCGTAATCCTCGCCGATGTCACCGATCGAAACCGTCAGGTCGCCGCCGGCGAGCTTCTCCAGGCCAACGCCGAGCGCCTGCATCGCTTGGGTCTGTCGTTCGGAGGCCGAACGCAGGCTTGCCTCGTTGCCGCGGCGCTCTTCCTCGATCTGCCGCTGCCTTTCGTCTTCCCGGCCGCGCAGCGCGCTACGCTCGTCAACGGAATCACGCAGCACCAGCAGCACCTTGGCCATCTGGCCGATCTCGTCGCGGCGGTCGCTGCCGGCAATCTCCACCGATGCCTCTTCGGCTGCGATCGCGTTCATCGCCGCCTTCAGCCGGGCGATCGGCACTGTCACGCTGCGCACGATGGCATAGGCGATGGCCATCGTGGCGGCAGCCCCGAGCAGGCAGAGCACCGCCGCCCAGATCGCGTTCTGGCGATAAAGCGCGGCAAGGTCATCCGCATAAACACCAGTGCCGACGATCCAGCCCCAGGGCTCGAAACCGGCGACATAGGAATATTTCAGCACCGGCTCTTCGGCGCCCGGCTTCGGCCAGTAATAATCGACGAAGCCCTTGCCGTCCTTCTTCACCTTGTTGACGAATTCAACGAAGAGGAACTTGCCCGTGGGATCCTTCATCTGCGAGATATCGGTACCGTCAAGCTGCGGCTTGATCGGGTGCATCACCATGGCGGGACGCATGTCGTTGATCCAGAAATAACCGTCGGCGCCGTAGCGCATCGCGCCGATCACCTCCTTGGCCGCCGCTTGCGCCTGTTCGCGGGTCATCGTGCCCGCCTGTTCCATCTTGTAATATTTGTCGAAGATACCGAGCGCCGTCGCCTCCATCTTCTCCAGCCCCGCCTTCCGCTCCGCTTGCAGCTCGGAATAGGAGTAGTTCAGAAAGAAGATCATCGCCGCTGCAAGCACGGCAAGCGTGAAGCCGACGAGGCAGTAAAGGCGGGTGGAAATCTTGACGTTGCGCATGAGGTTCCCGGCGATTCTTTTAGGTGAGATCGATCGCATTCTGAATTGCCGGAATTACTGGAGCGTAAAGCTTAATTAGAAGATGATTAAATAACGTAAGGTCAGGCCGAAACGCCCGAAATCAACCATTTGAAATCGAATGAGATTTCGATCTGCGAAGGCTGCAACATTTTTCCCGTCGGCTGCCTTCAGCGCCCGGCCGTGCCGTCTTTTACAGCCCACGGCCTTTGCACTAGGGTGATCCGCAGTGAATCGCCGGCCCATGGCCCATACCAGATGGAGAAGACGTGATGACCGATGCCGCCAAGCCGAGAGGCGAACTGACGCTCAGGACGCTTGCCATGCCCGGCGATGCCAATCCGGCCGGCGATATCTTCGGCGGCTGGGTCATGGCGCAGATGGACCTTGCATCCGGCATCCGTGCGGCCGAGCGCGCCAAAGGCCGCGTCGTTACCGCCGCGGTCAAGGAGATGGCCTTCGAACTGCCGGTCAAGATCGGCGACACGCTGTCGGTCTATACCGATATCGAGCGTGTCGGGCGTACCTCGATCACACTGATCGTCGAAGCCTGGGCGCATCGTTCGCGTTACAACCAGCAGGAAAAGGTCACGGCCGGCACCTTCATCATGGTCGCGCTCGACGAAGAGGGCAAACCGAAGCAAGTCCCTGTGGAGTGACAGGCCGGGATCGAAAGCATGGAAACGGTCAGCTCGCCGGAGGTCTTCCTTCACATCAAGGTGGTGATGGGCATGGTCATCAGCCTGTCGCTCGCCAGGGTGCTGACCGGCGTTGCCGGCATCGTCCAGCATCCTGGTAAGGCCAAAGTCTATCCCATCCATCTCGGCTGGGCGCTGTCGATGTTCCTGTTCATCATCCACATCTGGTGGTGGGAGTATCGCCTGCAGGCCGTGCCTGCGATCGGCTTCGGCATCTATCTCTTCCTCGTCTGCTTCTGCAGCCTGTTCTTCCTGCTTTGCGCCCTGCTCTTTCCTGCTTCACTCGACGAATATGGCGGCTACGAGGAATATTTTATTTCCCGGCGGAAATGGTTCTTCGGCATTCTCGGCCTCACCTACGCCATCGATATCCTCGACACGGCGATCAAAGGCCACGAGCGCATCCTCTCGCTCGGCTGGGAATATCCCGCCCGCAACATCATTTACATCATCCTCTGCGCCATCGCCGCCTGGACCCCCAACCGCCGCTTCCACACCGCCTTCATCACCGCCAACCTGCTCTACCAGATCAGCTTCATCTTCCGGCTCTATGATGTGCTGGGGTGAGACGTGGTCCCGCGAAGCGGGAGCAATCGATCCAGTGAATCGATTGCAACGTCGAACGCCCTGAGCCCAAGCGAAGGGCCGGGAGAGGCGCAGCCGCAAACTCCATCCCCACAGTCGTCGCAAACATCACTCGCCGGCATCCGTCACCCGCCGCACCCCACCCGCCCATCGCAGCCATCCTGCTGCATAATGCGCAGCACAAGCACACGCCCCCAGGATCGCGACGTGATGCAAAAAGAAGCCCGCGGTCGACTCCTGAAAGTCCCAGAAATCGATCGATGGCCTGGCCAAGAGCCTGTCTCCGATGCCCATGACCACCATGCTGTGAATGCCGTAAGCCGCAATTGCGCCCGCAACGGCACGAATGGCTGCAGTCCGGATTGCGTTTGGCGACCCGGCCCGCAATAGCCTGCCCGCGACCGCCGTGATCATCGACCAGTGAAGGCCGAGATGGACAGCTGCGAGGATGAACGCCCAGTAGGCAGCAAGGATGTGAATTTCACGCGCCGTCGGTCCACCGCTGACGGGAAGGAAAGCAAACACACTGCGCGACATCAGCAGACTGGTGACCAGCAATGCGGCCATTACCAGGGCAATCGAGATATTCGAGGCGATTGTCACGAGCCCAGGCCTGCCCCGCGCCGCCCTTGGAAGCCTCGCCCACCACCGCCTGTTGAAGACATTGTGCGATAGGAGAAGGACGAACATACCGCTTCCGATCAGTTCATGTGACGTGTTGTCGAGCCACCAATAGGCTAGCGCGACCAGAAGCAGCCCGGCGGCCGTGAAGTCCAACACCAAGCGTATCAGGAATAGCGGGCTCATGACGCGGCGCTCTCGCAGCGGCTTCGATCTCCTCTAGTCAATGACAGCTCCCTCGAAAGCCTTGAGATCATCAAGCGTGTAGAGGAAGTCTTCGTCGGCCCGGGAGGAATGGCAGGATTGGCACCGCGCCGTGTTCTCGGCCATGTTGACGCTGCCGTCAGGCTTGAACCATTGGAACTGCCAGTCGCCGGTGCGACGGTCTTCGTCATAGTCGCCGCCCCAGCCGGAGCCCTTTTCCATAACGAAAGTGCGATAGACTTGCCCGTCGCGGTAATCGACCAGCACGAAATGCGTGCCCGGCGGAACAGGCTGCCCGTTCTTCACCGCCTGGATGGCTTCCTTCGTCGTCATGATGTGCTCGGTCACGTTGCCGCGTCTGACGGTGGTGTAGTGAACGAGACCGGCCAATTCGGGCATCGTCGTCCGGTTCGGCTCAGCGTCGACCTTCCAGCCGACGAGAGTGACGGCGCCGGCCACGGCAAAGAGAATTGCAATGCGTTTGATGAAATGACGCATGGATGTCTTTCCTGGTTTTGTGCGGAAGGCGTTTGGGCGACCGGCTCCGGCAAAAGCGGAAGGCAGCTCGCCTCATTCACGCCCGAAGACGTCTTTCGCGATGGCAACGGCCGAGACAGCACTCGGCCAGCCGGCATAGAAGGCAAGGTGGGTGATCGTCTCGATCAGTTCGTCCTCGGTCACGCCGTTCTGGCGGGCCCTGGCCAGATGGGATCTCAGCTGGTCGGGCCGATTCATGGCGATCAGCGCCGCAACGGTGATGAGGCTGCGATCCCGCTTCGACAGCTGCGGGCGTTCCCATATGTCGCCATAGAGGACGTCGTCGGTCAGTTCAGCCAGCTTCGGTGCGGTCGCGCCCATCAGTTGCTGGGCGCGCGACCGCCGCGACTTGTCGTCGCCTTCGGTTGGTGTTTGAGCGCTGACGACGCCCGGCAGAACGGCCAGCATCATGCTGGCCGACAGCATCAGGTTTCCCAACAATTGTTTCATGAGTTTCACTTCTGTTTCCAGGATCAGGCGAGAAGCTGCGCGAAGATGTCTCAACTTCCCCGCGAGCACGATCAGTCGAGCTTTTTCTCGCGAAGGAATGTCGAGACTAGGTCGGCGATCTCAACATTGTTCAGGTCGGAGAACGGAAAGTGAGTGTTGCCGCGGATGCCGATCTCCGGAAGATGCACGACGGTGACATCGCCGCCATGCCTGTTCACCGTGTCCCGCCACAGGCGAGCCATTGCCAGGCGCACCCGCCAGCTATCCTGCGCCGGCATCGTCGTCGGCTGGTCGGGAATATTGTCGCCGTAACAGATGACGATCGGGATCTTCGTCAGCTTGAGAAAGTCGTCTATCGGCACCGGCACGCCCTTCAGCGTGTCGAAGGCGCTCGGCATATCAGCGGGGACCTCGCCTGCCGGAAACACGAAGCTGCTGCCGGGTTCGAAGGCGACGATGGCTTTAACCTTGTCGCTCTTGATGGCCGTCAGCCAGCCGGGTCCACCGCCCTGCGAGTGAGTAAAAAGAACGCCAGGACCGATTTTCTCGAACAGCTTTGCCACCGCATTCGACACGACCTCCATGTCGCACGGGCCGGTGTTCGGCGTCATCGCGCGAAAATACTGGTTCAGCGCTTCCGGATCACGGGAGAATTGCACGCCGTCGAAATAGTTCGGCCAGATGCCGACGCGAAACTGGTTGAACCAGAGCTGCTCATCCGGCGTCGGCTTCACTGTTGTCTCGACCATGGTCCGCCCGGCCCCGCCCCGGCGTGGCTGGTCGACGAGATAGGTGGAGAAGCCTCGACGCAGGAAGATGTTCTGGAAGCCTTCGCGGCCGTCGGGCGTCGTCTCCCAGGTCTTGGAGAATTGTCCGGCACCGTGCCACATCACGATCGGGTATTGACGCGGGTTCACCGGCACCTGGTAAAAGGCAAAGGCATGATCGCCGTGATAGGTCTGGCCTGCGGGATCGAGAGGTTTCAGCGGATCGAAGGGTCCGGGCGCCGTCGTGCTGGTTCCCCCGACGGCAAAGCTGCCCTGCTCCTGGATGACCAATGGCTCGGACTTTGCCGCATCGGTAGCCGTCGCCAATGGCGCGGCAAACTGCGCCGAGGCAAGCAGCAATGCCGCGAGAGTGTTGGGCAATCCATATCGCATGTCGGCTTCTCCCGTTTCAGATGGCGAGAAGGTAGAGGCATTGCAGAGAAAGGATTAGACGGCTCGGACAGCTAGGGTCTATTAGGACCGCTAATTAATCACAAGCTGTTGATAAGCCGTGATGGAATAAAATCGGATTTACTTTCCTCTATAGCGGAGCGCATCGACGAACAGGGTGAACGCAGGAGACGCATGACGCCTGTTCGGATAGTAGAGATGGTATCCTGGGAAAGGCTGGCACCAGTCCTCCAAAACCCGGATCAGCCGCCCGTCTTCGATATAGGACTGAACCTGGTCCTCGGGCATGTAGGCCAGTCCCAGCCCGTCCAGTACGGCGCCGATCCGCATGGCGATGTTGTTGAACACGGCCTGCCCCTCGACACGGACGCGCAGTTCGCGGCCGTCCTTCTCGAACTCCCAGGGATATATCGTCCCATGCGTCGGCAGCCGCATATTGACGCAGTTGTGCGCCGTCAGGTCCTGAGGAACATCAGGGCGTGGATAATGCTCGAAATAGGAGGGCGCTCCAACGACCGCCATGCGCATCTCGGGGCCGATCCGAACCGCGATCATGTCCTTTGCCAAATGCTCGCCGAGCCGGATGCCGGCGTCGTAGCGCTCGGCGACGATATCCGTCAGGCCGTAGTCGACGATTACCTCGACGTTGATATCGGGATTATTAGGAAGAAACCGCGCCAATACAGGAGCGAGAACGGAAATCGCCGGATGCTCGCCCGCCGTGATGCGAATGGTGCCGGCCGGCCGCTCGCGCATTTCGCTCAAGGCGGCGATCTCGAACTGGATTTCTTCAAATCGCGGCCCGACCCGTTCCAGCAGGCGTTCTCCTGCCTGTGTCGGCGACACGCTTCTGGTCGTGCGGGTCAAAAGGCGAAGCCCGAGCTTCTCTTCGAGACCGCGCACCGTCTGGCTCAACGCCGATTGCGACACGCCGAGCTTGGCAGCCGCCCGGGTGAAGCTGCGTTCCCTGGCGACGGTGAGAAAGGCGACGAGTTCGTTGAAGTTGTTGTCCTGGGGCATTCATTAGTCCGCCTTATAGGTCCATGCGCATTACAGCATCTAATCGAAAGCTGACATGGGGACTAAGTTCACGTCAACTCACCTGGGATGCTGGCGGCAGCCAGCCATACAAAGCCACGAACGGATACGACCATGAAAATACGCAATATCGGCGATCTCGAAGTCTCCGCACTCGGTCTCGGCTGCATGAGCATGAGCGCCGCTTACGGCCCGCCCGCCGACGAAGGCGAGATGATCAGATTGATGCGCACCGCCCATCAGCAAGGCGTAACCTTGTTCGACACGGCCGAAGCCTATGGCCCTTTCGTCAATGAAGAGCTTGTCGGCAAGGCGCTCGCGCCGATTCGCGACCAGGTGGTCATCGCCACCAAATTCGGCTTCGATATCGACCCACAAACCGGTGAGCGCCGCGGCGGCACCAACAGCCGCCCCGAACATGTCAAGGCGGTTGCCGACGCGTGTCTGCGCCGTCTGAAGACCGACCGCATCGACCTGTTCTACCAGCACCGCGTCGATCCCGCCGTGCCGATCGAAGATGTGGCCGGCGCCGTCAAGGAGCTGATCGCAGCCGGCAAGGTCAAACATTTCGGCCTTTCCGAAGCCGGCGTTCAGACGATCCGCCGCGCCCATGCCGTCCAGAAGGTGACTGCCGTCCAGAGCGAATATTCGCTCTTCTGGCGCGGCCCCGAGGCGGAACTGCTGCCCACCCTTCAGGAGCTCGGCATCGGTTTCGTGCCCTTCAGCCCGCTCGGCGCCGGTTTCCTCACAGGCAAGATCGACGAGAACACCAAATTCGACGCGAGTGATTTCCGCAACAGCGTGCCGCGCTTTTCACCTGAGGCGCGCAAGGCCAATTTTGCGCTCGTCGACCTGATCAGGCGGATCGGTGACCGCAAGGGCGCAACACCCGCCCAGATCGCCCTCTCCTGGCTGCTGGCCCAAAAGCCCTGGATCGTCCCGATCCCGGGAACGACGAAGCAGCATCGGCTGGACGAGAATCTCGGGGCTGTCGACATCGACCTTCTGGCCGACGATCTCGCCGAAATCGACGCGGCCCTCTCCGGAATCCAGGTTCAAGGCGAGCGGCTGCCTGAGGCAGCGCTGAAGATGACCGGTCACTAAGGGCCCTCTCTCCAGCCTCGTGCTTCGAGACCCCTGCGGGCACCTCAGGATAAGGCTGGTCGGTGTGGGCCAGGCCTTACGCCTTGAGAAACTGCGACCCCTTATCAAACCCCAGCCCCGGAAAGATCTTCCCCGTCAGATCATCCGCACTCACATCGAACTGCCGGTAGAGCATCGCTGCGGCCAGTTCGCGCACGTCCGCGGTCGGCATCAAGTCGCGGTCGTCGAGCAGTTGGCCGTCGCTGACACCGGGCCAGCGGCCGAGGATGCGGCCGCCGTTGATGGCGCCGCCTGATAGCACCGCGCAGCCGCCGGTGCCGTGGTCGGTGCCGGCCGAGCCGTTCTGGCGGACGGTGCGGCCGAATTCGGTCATGGCGAGCACCACCGTCTTTGCCCAGATCTCAGGCCCGAGCGTGGTCTTCAGCGTGTTGATCGCCTGCGAAAGGTCCTGCACCGGCCGCTTGAACTGGCCGGCCTGGCCGATATGCGTGTCCCAGCCGGTGATGGAGAAGCTGGCGATGCGGTAATCGCCCTTCAGCATATTGGCCGCGAGCGCGGCCACATCGGCGGTCTTTTCACCGCGCTGGCCATCCGGCTCGACCATCATCGCGGCGGTGTCAGCCCGCGTCGCCTCGGCGAGTGCTGCGGCAAACGGTGGATCGCCGGCATAGAGCCGCGCCAGAAACTGCATCTCGTCACGCGCCGGCGACAGATTGGAATCCGACGCCCAGACATCGACATTGTTCGGCCCGGAGAGGATCAGCTCCGTCGAGGTGTTGACGTCGATCGCCCTGCGCGCATCCGAGCGCGGGATGATGGCGAGCGCCCGGTTCAGCCAACCGGTCTTTTCCTCGGCGACGTGCTCGCCACCGGATTCCAGCATATCCTGCCCGTCGAAATGGCTGCGCTGGTCGCGATAGGGCGTCGACACCGCATGCACGAAGGCGAGCTCCCGGCTCTTCCAGAGCGGCATCAGTTCAGCGGCGGCAGGATGGAGGCCGAAACGCCCATCGAGATCGAGAAGCCCGGTGTCGGGCGTCAGCGCCAGGGTCGGCCTGAGCGCCGCAAAACCGGCATCGCCATAGGGCTGCACCAGGTCCAGGCCGTCCATCGCGCCGCGCAGCACGATGGTGATGAAACGGTTGTCACCCGGCATCGCCGCGAAGGTGACCGGGATGAAGGCGGGGGCGGCGGCGAGACAGCAGGCCGACGTCAGAAAGCCACGGCGGGAAAGCAGGATCTGGCTCATGGGCAGACGCTCCTATCGGCGATTGAATTCGGGGGAAGCCAGCACCAACGTCAGCCCGCTGATCTTGTTCGGCGCTTGGGAGACTACGCGGATCGTCTCGTCGCGGGCTGCATCGGCAAGCGTCGATTTCAGGAATTCGCGCGGATCCTCGTCTCGGCCGAACTGCGCTGCGGCCCGTCTTGCCCAGGCCAGCCGTTCGGCAATCTGGCTGCCGGTGATCCAGGCGGAGAAGCCTTCTTCGAAACCGGCCGGGCTTGGCGGCAGCCAGATCGGCTGGCCCATGCGCTTCAACGCGCCCTGCCCCAGTGCCCGCGCCGTCCGGAAGGCCTTGAGACGCTTGTCTCTTGCCTCGCCGGCGGGATCCGTCGTCACCGGTGATCCCGCCATGCCAGGCGTATTGGCGGCCATGTCGCCCTCTTCAGTGCCCTGCTGGTTGGCCGCCAGGAAGCTGCCGACGACGCCGTTGACCGGCCCCGCATTCAACGCCCTGAGACCCGCAACGACATAATCGAAGGGCTGGCGCGCCTTGGTGCCCTCGTCGCGCCAGGCGGCGGGATGGTCGAGCATGGCGGTATAGACGGCCGTCAGATCGCCATCCGTCTTCTTCCAGGCTTCAACCATGTCGGACACCATGCCCTCGTCGGGCTGGTCGGAGACGAAATGCACTGCGAGTTTGCGGCTGATATGCGCCGCCGTCTTCGGATGGACAGCGAGATCATCGAGCAAATCGAGATAATCGTCGCGCGAGCGCCTGTTACCACCATAGCTGACGCCGAGCACCTGATGCGCGCCGGGCTCCGATATATTCGGCCGGAAGACGATATCCATCTCCTTGCGGTCGACGGTGAGCCCCGTCAGCACCATGGCTGCCGCCGTGACATCCGCCTGACTATAGCCGCTGCCGGCGCCGAGTGTGTGCAGCTCCAGCAGTTCGCGGCCGAGATTCTCGTTCAGCCCCTTGTTGCGCTTGATGCCGCCGGCCGAGTCCGGCCCGAGCGAATCCGCCTGGTCGAGATAGATCAGCATGGCCGGATGGGCAGTGGCGCTGCGCAGCAGATCGCCGAACCTGCCCGATATGAACGGCCGGATCGCCTCGGCCTCGTAGAGCGGCACGATGAGGCGCATCGGCAGGCTCTTGTTGGCGCTGGTGGAGAAATGATCAGTCCAGAAGGTCGCCAGCCGCTCGTAGAAACCGTAGGGCGACAGCACCGCCTGCATCAGCCGCAGGTTCGAATCGTGCTGGAACTGCTGCTGCGCCTGGCGCTGCACCCCCTTGCGCATCTCGCGCTGCACCGTATCGTCAGTCACCGTCTTGGCGTCCTGCCGAATTTGCGTCAGCTGCGACTGCAGGCTGAGAATCGCCCGGTGGCGCATGTCCGGGCCGCCCATGGGAAAATCCGGCATCGCCGCCGCCCCATTGCGCAGCTGGCCGATGAGCTCGTCCTTGCTGTCAGGTGGCGCCTCGCCCGGCCGCAAGCCATAGCCGAACCGGATCGCCGCCATCGTCGGGAAAGACAGGCTCATGGCAGATCACCTCCTGATCAATGCTGAAGCGATTCCAGCAAAAATGCACAGCGGTTTGCGCCCGGAATTGCGCAAAACAAAAAGCTTGAGGTGACAGGCTGCCAGCCGAATGCGACCGCAATCTGTAGGAAATGCGGCGATATCGAGACATGGACGATTTGTAATCTGTTGAAAAGGCTAAAGTTTATGCACGGAAGATGAAGGATGCACCAATTGCGATCAGGGCGAAGCCGATCGCATGGTTCCAGGTCAGGTTCTCGCCGAGCCAGAAGATCGAGAAGCCGGAAAAGACGATCAGCGTGATCACCTCCTGCATCGTCTTCAACTGCGCCGTCGTATAGACCGCCGAGCCGATACGGTTCGCCGGTACCGCCAGGCAATATTCGAAGAAGGCGATCCCCCAGCTGACGATAATGGCGAGGAAGATCGCGCTGCTCTTGTGCTTGAGATGCCCGTACCAGGCAAAGGTCATGAAGATATTCGAGGCAAACAGCATGACGACGGGCCAGATGGCGGCGGGAGAAAAGGACATGAAGAAACTCGGGGGGCTGTTAAGGGAAAGTTGACCGGCGAGATACCGGCGGGCCTTACCTAGCATGCTGGCGTTCCGCCGCAAGTCCCAGAGCATGGACCGATCGTCTCACGCCATCGAGGCGATGCGGATCGCCGAGTTAAAGGCCGGCGACATCAGCCGCCGGCCCTCGTACCGCAGGCAGCGCTAGATTCGCATCGCGCCATGCGGCTCCTCGGCCTCCTCCGTGCCGAAGCGGACATCCTTCTTCTCGTAGCCGAAGCCGGCGAGAGCCGCGACGACCAGCGCCACTACGGCGGCGACGATTAATAGCGCGTACGCATAGTCGCCGTCCCAGCGGGCAGCCAACCCCGCCTGCAGCGTCGCATTGCCTGAGGCGAGCAGGTTGCCGAGCTGGTAGGCAAAGCCCGGAAAGGTGCCGCGCACCTCATCCGGCGACAGCTCGTTCAGATGCACCGGCACGATGCCCCAGGCGCCCTGGACGAAGAACTGCATCAGGAAGGCGCCGATGGCGAGCAGCACCGGCCCCGGCGCATAGGCCCAGAGCGGTGCCACGGGCACGGCGATCAGCGCGGCGATGACGATTGCGCGCCTGCGCCCGATCCGCTGCGACAGCGCCCCGAAGAACAGCCCGCCGCAGATCGCCCCGATGTTGTAGACGATGGCGATGGCGCCGACCGTGTAGCTCGAATAGTTGCGTTGGGTCTCAAGGAAGGTCGGATAGATGTCCTGCGTGCCATGGCTGAAGAAGTTGAACGCCGTCATCAAAAACACCGCCCAGATGAACAGCGGAATGTTTTCGCGCAAGACCGTCAGGAATGGCCGCCGCCCCTCGGCCTGCCGCTTCAGGAAGGCCGGGCTCTCTTCGACATTGCGCCTGATGTAGAGCACCAGCAGCGCCGGCACCGCGCCGACGAAGAACATGCCGCGCCAGCCGATGACCGGAAAGAGCAGGAAGAATACGATCGAGGCGATCAGATAGCCCGAGGGATAACCCGCCTGCAGAATGCCCGAGACGATGCCGCGGCTCTCCTCCGGCACCGTCTCCATGACAAGCGAAGCGCCGACGCCCCATTCGCCGCCCATGGCGATCCCATAGAGCGCCCTGAGGACCAGAAACATGGTGAGCCCCGTGGAGAAGCCGGTCAGGAATTCAAACAGCGAATAAAGCAGCACGTCGGCCATCAGTGTGATGCGCCGACCGTAGCGGTCGGCCGCAAGCCCGAAGATCAGCGCGCCGAGCGCCCGCATGGCAAGTGTCAGGAAGATCGCCACCGAGACGGCGGGGACGTCTGTGTGGAATTCCTCGGCGATATATTTGAGAACGAAGACGAGAATGAAGAAATCGAAGGCGTCGAGCGTCCAGCCGAGATAACTGGCGATGACGGTGTTGCGCTGCTGCGGCGTCAGCCGGCGCAGGCTTTCCAAAGCGGACATATGAATTCCTCCGTCCGAAAGCGGCGGCGAGGCGGGCAATTCCGGATGCCGTCGGAAGGGGTGCCCGAAACGGGCGGGTGATGCTGTCGACAATTGCGTTCGCTGTGGGCGACAGCGGGCAATAACGTCATCAATCCTGCCGCTGTTCCATCACGATTGGCGTGATCGGGTCACACGCGGCTCCTTGTCGCAGGAATGCGACTGGCCAGCGCCCTGCCCTTTGGGCGCGACATTCTCCAACGTCCCTCATCCTGATGCGCCGAGCCCGAAGGGCGAAGCCTCGAAGAACACGCCGCAACGCCGCTCCCTGCGTCCATTTGATGCCGCCCCGCATCCGCCCCATCCTTGGGGGTCTCTGCGCGGTGCCTCAGGAGGAGGCTCTCTTGGACTTGCGCCATACGCAGCAAGCTGTGCCTAGCCTTCCGCTGGCACCTGCCCCCGGCACGCCCACGCCACCGACGCGAAAGACCGCGGCCCATCGGGCTCACCCGCCTCGTATGCCGCCCTGACGGCGGCATCGACGGCCCTTCGCTTCGCCGGATCCAGCCCTGCGACATATTTACCGAGCGGCCCCTCACCGGCAGCGATTGGATCCCAGTAGTCCTCGAAGGAAGAATACTCCATCCGGATCAGCAGCGACGTCTCCTCGACATCGACAAGGCCCTGCGCGATGAAGCTCTCCTTCATTTCCCCCGGCCGCATCATCGGCTGAAAACAATATTTGCGGCGCAAGGGCAGCGCATTCTCGTCGAGCATCACCACGGTATCCCACATCATTCGCATGCAGGACATGCCGCCATAATGGTCCCAGACGGCCGCCGCGACCACGCCGCCCGGGCGCACAACGCGAACCATCTCGGACACCGCCTTTCCCGCCTCCGGCACGAAATGCAGGACGAGCAGCGACATCGCCCGGTCGAAGCGGTTGTCCTCGAAAGGAAGAGCGCAGGCATCGGCCTGCTGGATCGTTATTCGCGGATCGGTGTTCCGCCGGGTTGCGGCCTCGACGAAGACCGGCGAATAGTCGACGGCGACGATCTCCCGCAGGCCTGGCGTTTCCGCCAAAGTGAACGCCAGGCTGCCGGTCCCGCAACCGACATCGAGCACGCGATTACCATTCGCGAGACCGGTGAAATCGATCAGCATCGGCGCCAGCCTTCTGCTCCAGCGCCCCATCAGCCGTTCATAACCATCGGCACTTTCGACGTTGAAACTCGACGGCATCGAAGCCTCCTTCTCAAGGACACAAGTCTTCGATTGAATACTAGGATTCACCGGCGACTGTGCAAGCGGGCACGATCGCCTGCATCCTCGGCTCGAGGCCGAGGATGCCGAGAAGTTGGGCTATCGTTGCCCCTCTTTCGACGTGGCCGTAAGGCGATTGCCGGCCGATCCACCTCCGTCAGATGTCATCAGCCGGCGATATCACCGGCCGGTGATACCGCATCAACTCAGCCGCCCGCCCTACCGAGCACACTCCAATCGAAGCCCCGCGCCCAGTCGGCGTAGCTGTGCCAGCCGACCTCAGGAAAATCGCGGCGCAGGGCGGCGATACCGGCGTCGTAGCCGGTGCGGTCGAACCATTCGAACATCAGCGCCGTATCCTCGCTCTGCTGCCGTATCGCCGCGATCGGCAATTCCTGGAAGCGAATCGGGCGGCCGAGCACCTCGGACAAGATCTTCACCTGCTGCTCGCCCGACAACTCGTCGCCGGCAATATCGAAACGCTTGCCGAACACCTGTTCGCGCCGCTCGGCCAATGCCGAGACAAAAGCACCAATGTCATCAATGGTGATCTGTTGCAGCACGCGCGTCGGCGGCAGCGCGGCGGCGTAGACGCCCTGGCGCAGGCCGTCGATCGCCCAGGGTGCCACGGTGTTTTCCATGAAGGCGACGGGCGCGCTGATCGTATAGGGTATGCCGAGACCGGCGATATGCTTCTCGACCAGATACTTGCTGTCGAAATGCGGAATGCCGGTCTTCTTGTCGGCATCGGCGACGGAGGAATAGATCAGGTGGCCGACGCCGGCGGCCTTTGCCGCATTGGCGACGGCAATGCCCTGACGGGTTTCCGCGTCCGTTCCGGCCTCGTAGCTGTTGCCCATCAGAAACATCGTGTCGACGCCCTCTGCCGCCGTCGCCACGGATGCCGCGTCGTCAAGATCGCCGGCGACGACCTCGACTCCCGCCGCGGTCAGCCGTTTTGCGCCTTCGCTGTCCGGCCGGCGGCTAATCGCCTTGACGCGATGTCCCCGCGCGATCAGGGCGCGCACGACCGCGCCGCCCTGCTGGCCGGTGGCGCCTGTGACCAGAACGCTTCGTGTGTTGCTCATCTGTCTACTCCTTGTTGTGACGGATACAGCAAAGTTAGGGTCTGTCGCATTGAACCATAATGGCCTATAATTGAGAAACATCGTACCATGTGGAGCTACAATGCTCGATCTCAACGATATCATGATCTTCGCCCGCGTCGTCGAAGCGGGCAGCTTCACCGCCGCCGCGCGCTTGCTCGGCATGCCGAAGACGACGGTCAGCCGCCGCATCGCCGAGCTGGAACGCGAACTCGGCGTGCGGCTGCTGCAGCGCACGACCCGCAGCCTCAACCTGACGGCTTCAGGGCGTCTCTACTACCAAGAAAGCAGCCAGGCGCTACGCACCATCGAAGGCGCCAACCTGCAGCTTGCGGAAGCGCGTGCGGAGCCTGCCGGCACGATCCGCATATCGGCGCCGGTCGGCTTCGGTGGCCATTTCCTCCAGGATGCGATCTTTGGATTTCTTTCGACCTACCCGAAGACGAGGGTCGAACTGCGCCTGACCGACGACAGGCTGAACCTCGTCGAAAACGGCATAGACTTGGCCTTCCGCACCGGTGTCCTCGAGGATTCTACCTTGGTCGCCCGCAAACTCGGCTCGATGCACCGCCTTCTCTGCGCAAGCCCGGATTATCTCGCCCGCTGCGGCCCGCCCGCCGCGCCTGAAGATCTCGTCCGCCACGACTGCGTCATCGCCGGCCAGTCTGTCCATGCGCAATGGTTGCTGGAAGGTCCGCGCGGTCAGGAAACGATCGCGGTTTCGGGCCGCTTCGCCGCCAACGAGATGCAGGCGGTGATGGCCGCCGCAATCGCCGGCCACGGCATCGCCCAACTGCCACACCGATTTGCCGAAGCCTGCATCAAGGATGGGCGGCTTCGCCGCGTTCTCGACGGCTATACGACCCCGGCCGGCGGCTTCCATGTCGTCTATCCCAGCAGCCGACACCTGCCGCCTTTGGTCAAAGCATTCATTGAACTGGCCGTCACACGGCTGAACTCCACAGGAACTGGCGGGAGCGAGGAATTCGCCATCATATCGCCTTAGGATGAAATCCGACCTTAGCCGTTAGACCTCCTTCAACACCACCTTGCCGTCGAGACTTCCGATCAAAGTCGCGCTGGCTTGGTTAAGGCCCGCGACCTCCACGGCGATGTCGTGCGCCCTAAAACGATGGACGACCTTGTCGAGCGCAGCAACGGCCGTGATGTCCCAGAAATGCGCTTCGGACACGTCGATCAGCACGGTCTTGCCGATCGCGTCCTGAACGTCGAAAGCCTCGACGAAGACATCGGCAGAGGCAAAAAACACCTGGCCGGACACGCGGTAGGTCAGCCGCCCGGTCGTTGCGTCGGGCGCGACGTCCACCCGCAGCAGGCTAGCAACCTTGAAGGTGAAGAACACGCCGCTGAGCAGCACCCCGACCGTCACCCCGAGCGCCAGGTTCGCGGTGAAGACGGTGACGATGACGGTCGCCACCATCACGGCGCTCGACATCCTGGGATGGACCACCACGGCTCGGAGCGACGACCAGTCGAACGTGTCGATCGATACCATGACCATGATCGCCACCAGTGCGGCGACGGGAACCTCGGACACCCACGGCTTCAGGAGCACCATCAGGATCAGCAGGAACGCGCCGGCAAACAGCGTGGAAAGCCGGCCGCGCCCGCCATATTTCACGTTGCTGACTGTCTGGCCGATCATGCCGCAGCCGGCAATGCCGCCGAACAGGCTCGCGGCCGCATTGGCGAGACCGAGACCGGTACATTCGCGGTTCTTCGAACTCGGCGTATCCGTGAGATCGTCGACGACACTCGCCGTCATCATCGATTCCAACAGCCCGACCATGGCGATGGCAAGTGCGGGTCCGGCGATTATGCTAAGCGTTTCCAGCGTCAGCGGCACAGCCGGCCAGCCGAACACCGGAAGCGATTCCGGCAGCTTGCCGAGGTCAGCGACGGTGAGCACGGGAAGCCCGAGCACCATCGACGCGACGGTCAGGATCAGGATGCAGATCAGCGGCGACGGGATCGCGGTGGTGATCCGCGGCGTCAGGTAAATGATAACAAGCCCGGCGATCAGCACGGCATATTCCATCCAGCCGGCACCGACAATATGCGGCATTTGCGCGGCAAAGATCAGAATAGCTAGCGCATTGACGAAGCCGGTGCGGACGGATTTCGACACGAAGCGCATCAACACGCCAAGGCGCAGCAGGCCGAAGCCGATCTGGATTAACCCCGCCAGCAGCCCGGCCGCAAAGAGATAGGGCAAACCATGGGCATGCACCAGCGGCGCTGCGACCAGCGCCACCGACCCGGCGGCGGCCGAAATCATCGCCGGGCGTCCACCGGTAAATGCAATGACGATGCTGATCACGAAAGAGGCAAACAGACCGACTTCGGGATCGACTCCCGCCACGAAGGAAAAGGCGATCACCTCGGGGATCAGGGCGAAGGTCGCCACCGCTCCGGCGAGCATTTCGCGCATAGGATTGGCGGACCAATCACGACGGATGGAGGAAAGCAGCATGGGATAGATTCTCGCAAAGCATGGCCAGACCCGCTCTGGCGAGCGGTCGCGTGACGGCATGCAGGTTTTGCTTTGTCTGGCGGATCGGCGGCCAGAAGAGCCACCCGGGGTCTCACCGGGTCCGTTGTGAATGCCTGCGGTATAGACGAAATTTTTACCGCAGCGCAACATTCAACTGCACTGAAATGAAAAATGCAAAAGTCAACGAGCAGCCTCAAATGCTCGAGGTGCGCGCACCTTGCGCCCTCTGGATTGAGGAGCCTTCACTGCCAAAGGAAGTCCGGCCCTGTGCTTTGGGACGTCAGCTTGAGCGTCCCATCCGGTTGAACGACATAGGTTTCGAAGACGCGGTAACCGAAATCGCCGAGAAAGGTATTCTTGACCACCGTTCCCGGACGATAGGGCGAATGGAGGACCTTTCCGCCATAGGTGAGGCTGCCCGGAAGAGGCTGCGGATCCCCTGCGCTGGCGCAAGCGCTGAGAATGAAGAGAACGGCAATGAGCGCGTGCTTCATCCGGACTGTCTCCTCAGGTGGGCGCCAACGGTCTGAATGACGCCGATCTTCTTCTTATCACAACATAGCCTTGCTGTTCAGAACGCAGCCTTGCTGCTGTCGAAGTCTTTGCGTCGCGCCGCCGCCCGCGAGAGCGCGCTGGCGACCCTCTCGTCGGTAAAGGGCTTGGCGATCACATCAAGCGCACCGTCGATACCGTGACCGACGCTCTCGGGACTGCCAGTCACGAAGATGACGTCAACTCTATGGCGATCGATCAGCCGGCGCGCGAGCTGGGCGCCGCTCAGCCCGTCGGAGAGACTGAGATCGACGAGCGCGACATCGCTTCTTTGAGCGTGGGCGAGAGCCTGCTCCACCGTCGAGACCGGCCCAATGGTCTGGTGTCCGGCCTCTTGCGCGATGCGCTCGAGTTCCAGAGCGATAAAATTCTCGTCTTCAACGATCATGACCTTCATGCATAAGCCTCCCCATAGACGGCCCTGTCAGGCGCACTGCCGGTAGCGGCTACAACGCAACCGTCCCCGAAAAGTTTCCACTTTGAGAAGAATAAGTTGGCGATCAGCGGGCAGCGTTACCGGCCCCGCTGCTGGTCCTGTGGAGAAACCAACCGATGGCGCGGTCGCTCCGGCATCGGGAAAGCACGGGCCGCGGCCGGCAAGGCAACGGCTCTATGGCGGGCGGCCGAAGATTTGACGGCGCGGCCCGACGGACCGGCGCCTGCAGGCCGCTGATCCGCAGCCGCCTGCCTCCCTCACGGTTTCTCGTTTGCGCTCTCGGCCCGAAACGCCGCCTCCCCTGCATCAGACACCTCGACCCACTTCTTGTCGGGCTCGGCGTCCGGCACATAACTGTCGTGCCAGTTCCACCACTTGTAGGTCGGGGTCTGGGGGTAGCCCTTGGGCGAGTCTTCCCAGACTTCCTGGCGGCCGAGCGGGGTGATGTCGAGGTAGTTCCAGGTGCCGCCCATCTGCTCGTCGCCACGGTTGTTGATGAAATAGGTGCGGAAGATGCGCTCGCCGTCGCGGTAGAACACGTTGGTGCCGTGCCACTCGTCGACGCCGAAATCCTTGTCGAAGCTGTCGGTGATGGTAACCCACGGCATCGTCCAGCCCATGCGCGCCTTCAGCCGGGTGATGTCGGCCTGCGGCGCCCGCGAGGCAAAGACCAGTGTCGTGTCGCGGGCGTTGAGATGGGCGACATGGGCGACCTGATCGGCCACCATCGAGCAGCCGCGGCAGGCATGCTCGGGCCAGCCGAACACGCCGGGCTCGTAAAAGGCGCGGTAGAGGATGAGTTGGTGTCTGCCTTCGAACAGATCGAGCAAGCTGACTTTGCCCCCGGGACCTTCGAACGCATAGGCCTTCTCGACCGCCACCCATGGCATGCGCCGGCGCTCGGCGGCGAGCGCATCGCGAGCCCGGGTCTCGGCCTTTTCCTTGACCAGCAGCTGTTCGCGGGCCGCCTCCCAGGCCTGCGGCGACACGACTGGCGGCTTGTGCATGGCTTGTCCGCTTTTTCCATTCTCGGCTGAAGCAGTCATGGTTCAATCTCCTCATCAGGGCGAATTCCCTGGTTTGGAAGCCCGGTTCATCGCGCATTGGTCTGAGATAGTTTCGCATCGGAAATCGGACAGGGGGAGTAACAAGTGTGACCGTATTCCCCGGAACCGTTGGTCGCAGCCGCAGCGCATGCGTGGTGTTGACCACGAGCGCGTCCATTAGCGTAATCTTGTTTACGGCCGGCACGCGTGCTAAAACGCGACAAAACGGCGCATGCGAACCCCAATCAAGCCGAGATCGTGCCCGTGAATGTTTTTATCGCGACTGTTGCTGCGCTTGCCATGGGCGTGCTGCCATCATGGGCTGGTCCTTTGCACCAGGCGGCTGGGGATGGCGATGTCGCACGCGTCAAACAGTTGCTGGATCAGGGCTCCGATCTGTCGGAGGTCGATGAGGCGGGCGAGCCGGCGCTGATTATCGCGTCATTGGCGGGCCATGCCGATGTCGTCGCTCTTTTGCTGGATCGCGGCGCCGACATCGAAATTCGCAACAAGGGTGGGCTGACGGCACTGCATGCGGCAGCCTATGGAGGAAATCTGGAGGTGGTGAAACTGCTTGTCGCAGAGGGAGCTGTCGTCAACGACAGGAAGAATTTCTATCAGATGTCGCCGCTGCACGGCGCCGCCGAAGAGGGCCGCACTGAGGTGGTCGCTTTTCTGTTGACGAAGAATGCGGATGTCGAAGCGACGGAAAGAAATGGGTACACGCCTCTCACTCAAGCCGGGTGGCGGGCGCATTGGGATACGGCCAAATTACTCATAGAAGCCGGTGCTGTTTGCCAGAAAGCCGAGCTTGTAGGCGAACCGCTCTACAAGGAATGCACCAAACGGCAATAGCATTTCGCTTGAGGTAACAGACCGCGTCCGGGAACGGAGCTTGTTATGTCTTATCATGTGCAAAAATGCGGAAAGCGGGTGGGCGTAACCGTTGGCGCTACGGTCATGCTGCTCTCCTTCCTTCAGCCTGCGGGGGCCGAGGAACTCGTCAATACCGGCTATTTCGGAAATGTTGCGATCAAGGGCTACGATCCGGTCGCCTATTTCACGGAAAATCAGGCCATCGAAGGATCCGAGACATATTCCTATCACTGGCTTGGCGCGACCTGGTATTTTTCCAGCGCTAGAAATCGCGACCTCTTCAAGGGCGATCCGTCCAGATATGCGCCGCAATATGGCGGCTATTGCGCCGATGGCGTGTCCTTGGGGACGGTGACCACCAATATCGATCCGAAAGCCTGGCGGATCATCGACGGCAAACTGTATCTCAGCTATGATCCCGGGGCGGCGGAAGGCATGGAGAAGAATCCGACCAAGGTGACCGACTCCAAGAAGCATTGGTCCGAAGTTCAGCAGACACTGATTTCGGAGAAGATGCACACCGTCTGGCAGCAACCGGCGACGAAATGAAGCCCATCGCCGGCACGTCAGGGCGTAAGTGAAAAGAACGTCAGGGCGCGCGGCGTCACGTGTACATATGGCCGGTCGCCCTGCTCGCCTGTGGTGTTGCGGTAGACATATCCGCATACCATCCGGTCGAGGAAGTAGCCGGCGAATTTTTCGCAGATTCTGTCGCCTCGCACCTCGACCGTGCCGGTGATGTTGGTATTGGCGCTGCGATAGGCCGTGTTTCCGGCCTTGTCGAAATACTGCATGAAATCCGTGCCGTTCTTGTGCTTGCCGCTCCAGCTTTTGCCGTCGACGAGATTGCGCAGCTCTGCCTCGCCGAGCCTGTCGCCTTGATTGCCTGTAAAACCGAAGGGCCATTCGGGAATGCCGGCCTTTCGCAATCCGGCCAGATGGCGCTGCAGATCACCGTCCTGCCAATAATCATAGAGATAGCCGTAATAGGTCAGATTGCTCTCCGGGAAGAGCTCCAGCAGCTTTGCCGTCTCCGCCGCGGCCCTGGTTTGATTGCCCTGATCCGCATAGGCAGCCGCCAGATATTCGCGCGCCGGCTCGACCTTCGGCAGGCTGTGGAGCGTCGGCTCTATCAGCGAGATCGCCCGCTGGTCGTCGCCGGCGGTATAAAAAACGATCCCCGCCAGCAGTTGAAAGCTCGGCGCCGGCGATGGGTCGAGCCGCAAGGCCTTCTCCATCTCGGCGACGGCCTGGCCCGCGCTTCCGGTGTGAACGAGGATGAGCGCGAGATTGGCGGCGGCCTCCGCATCGTTCGGCTGCATCGCGACGGCCATATTGGCGGAGTTCCTGGCCTCCGTCTCGCGCCCGTCCACCCATTGCAGCAGGGCAAGGACGGTGTGCGCCCTGGCATTGTTGGGATCGAGCTTGAGCGCCTGCCCGGCGGCGTCATAGGCGATCTTGCGGGCAACGGCCGCCGACCAGAGATAATTGTAGTCGTTGCGCCAGACATCGACGGCGACGCGCGCAATGCCCGCATGGGCATTGGCAAAGCCCGGGTCGAGATCGATCGCTTTCTGGTAGAAGGAGAGCGTCCGGCGATAGGTATCGACATCCCTGAAGATGAAGCCCTCCTGCTCGGCCCTCATGTAATAATCATAGGCTTCGAGATTTTCGGTCGGGATTCGGGCCAGTTGGTCGCGCTCGCGCGCGCTGAGCTTGACCGACAGGGCCGCAATGATCTTGCCGATCACATCGTCCTGAACCGCGAAGAGATCGGTATACTGGCGGTCGTAGCGCTCGGCCCAGAGCGACAGGCCGGTGACCGCGTCGATCAGTTTGACATTGATCCGCAGCCGCGGCCCGGCGCGCTGCAAGGTGCCTTCGAGCACATAGTGAACACCGAGTTCGGCAGCCACGTCCTGGATCTTGCCGGCGGAGTCCTGGATGGCGAAGACCGAATGGCGGGCGATGACGAAGAGACCCGATACTTTCGACAGTTCGGTGATCAGGTCGTCGGTCAACCCCTCCGCGAGATGGTCGTGCTCGGTATCGCCGCTGACATTGATGAAGGGCAGAACTGCAACCGAGGGCCTGTCCGGCAGCGGATAGGCAAAACGTTCGCCGAGCCCCGGGGGTTTTGCCGGCATCCACGGCTGCCACCACCAGAGCGCCGCACCGGCAAGAGCGAGGATGACGGCGGCTGCGATGCCCGCAATGAGGCGGCGCATCGGCGGGCGCCTGCGGGTCTTGACGGTTTTGCCGGCAGCAGTCGGATCGAGCAGGACGCGATAGACCCGGACCGGTTCGGTGATGCTCTTCAGCCGCTGCTCGCCGAGCGACGCGAAACCGACCGGGACTTTCGATTTCACCTGGTCGTATGTCGTGCCCGATATGGCGATGCCGCCCGGCTCCCCCAGCGCCTGCATTCGATCGGCGATATTGACGCCGTCGCCCTGGATGTCCTCGCCCTCGACGATAATATCGCCGAGATTGATGCCGATCCGGAACTCGAGCCGATGCTCCGGGACAACAGCGGCATTATGCGTGGCTTTCAGCTGTTGAACCTCCACCGCGCAGCGCAAGGCATCGACGACACTCTGGAATTCGACCAGCAGACCATCGCCCATGGTTTTGACAAGCCGGCCGTGATGACGCTCGATCGCCGGCTCGAAGACATTGTCCTGATCCGCCTGGAAACGCGCACGCGTGCCCTCTTCGTCGATCTGGCTCAATCGACTGTAACCGACGACATCAGCGATCAGGATTGCTGCAAGACGGCGCTCCATCCCCGGTCTTTCCTGGAGAGCGAATGTATTATGAACAATATCCTACAGGAGGTCCTATCGCGATGCTATCGCCGCACCACACGATATTCGACTTGGCGGCGATGTGTCTGATCAGGATGGCGCCGGACGAAAGACTTCAAGCCATCATTGTCTTCGATGATTGGGAGAGTTGTCAAAAGCAACCAAGTATTGGAAGCTTGTTTTTTTGGCTATCAGGCGACGGATTTGGAAACATGACGACAACCTCTTCCATGGAGCCGGCCAGGCACGGCAGCGCCAGGATCTGCCGCGGCTGCTGGGACCAGATGCATATGCCGATCCCGATCGGCGGCCCCCTCGCTTTGCCCTTCCGCGCCTTCGGCATCACTCGCAGCAAGATGAACCCCGATATCTGCACGATCTGCGAGCGCTCCTTCCAATATGTCAAGAAGCAGCGCCAGATCACCGTCGACGCCACCATCCTGTTTGCCGATATCCGTGGTTTCACGGATCTGTCGGAGCGTATCGAGGCGGTGCAACTGAGCGAGATCGTCAGCCTGTTCCAGGATCGCTGCGCGCAGGCGATCTGGGCGCATGACGGCATCGTCAACAAACAGATGGGCGACGGACTGATGGCGATCTTCAATTTCCCAATCGTTCGGAATGATCACGCCGGCGCTGCGATCCTGGCCGCCCTAGAAATACAGCGAAATTGCGCCACAGCGCTGAACGGCCTGACGCTCGAGGCATTACCCGGCCGCACCCTCGGCGTCGGCGTCGGCATCCACTCCGGCGAGGTCCAGATCGGCGAATTCTCAAGCTTCCGCAGCGATTTCACCGCGATCGGCGGAGTCGTCAATCAGGCCGCAAGGCTCGAATCCCAGGCCGCCGCCGGCGAGATCCTGATCTCTGCCGAAACGACTGCGAAGGCGCCCGCTCTCACCGCAGACGCCGAAACGCGCATGCTTGCCCTGAAGGGTATCGAGCAGCCGGTGCAGGCAAGCGTGCTGGTCAAGCGCTGAGTGACGAGATCTCTGGTTTTGATGGCGTCCGAAAGGGTGCCGGCGAGGCTGGCAAAGACCCCGCCTCTGGCTCAGTACTTCATGTTCCGGAGTTCCGGAAAATCATGGTAACGCAGCCGTTCGTCGTGGCAGCGATAGTCGTTCCTTTTCAGGTACAATATCATGTTGTGTTGCAAGCCCAGGCCGATATAGGACCAGTTTGGGTTGCCGCGCTCCGTCGTGCGCGTGCAATAAGCATATATCTGCTTTTCCGGATTAAGCAGAACCACGCTGGAAATCTCCGCCTTTACGAAGTTCCCCGGTTTAATGGTTCCCCGCAGAGCGTCGACGTACTCGTGTCGCACTGCGCTGGAAGGCGGCCGTTGGGAGTCTGTAACGGATTGCGGCACCGCGGTTTGGCAGCCGGCCAATACCAGCAGGGCAGCGTAAGCAAGGAACTTGATTTTCATTCCGTTGAAGCTCTCTCAATCAAAATTGATGGATCGGGTTTCCCGAGGCTGCAAGCAGCAGCGCCGCACCCTGTGCTTCGAGGCTCCGCCTGCGCGGCTACGCACCTCAGCATGAGGAAGGTTGGAGGATGCCGCGCGCCCATGACGGGCATGCCGCGCTGCCGCTCATCAAAGCCTCGAACGGTGGCGCGCCCCTCGCTCCTTCATCAGGTTTTCATGCCGTTCATCTCAGGAAACGGGTAGTAGCGCAGCCGCTTGTCGCGGCAGCGATCGTCATTCACCGTCGCGCCTAATATTTTGCCGTCCGTGAAGGAGACGCCGAGATAGGCCCAGTCTCCCCAACTGCGCTTGGGCACCACCCGCACACAGTAAGCATAGATCTTTTTTTCAGGATCGAGCAGAACCACGCTGGAAATGCGAGCCCATACGACTTCTCCCGCTTCGTGCCTGTAGGTTCTCTTGAACACGATGTTGACGAAGTTCTGCCGGACGTCAGTCGAGGGAGGACGCTGGGAATCTGCAACGGATTGCGACACCGGGGCATTGCAGCCGGCCAGCGCCAGCAGGGCGGCACAAACAAGGACTTTAATTCTCACTCAATTCATCTCCAAATAAGCCGACGCGCAGTCGCGATATATTTCCTACAAACATTGCGAGAATATTATTTGCAATACACGATCTTGGGACATGCTTAACGTTAGCAAATGGTTACCGCACAACGATGGTGAACTGCTGTTAGCCCGAGCTTATTGCACCCGTCGTGCCCCGCGCCGGAGCGCCGACACGCAGTGAGCCTCACCTCGAAGGGCGAGGCGGGTGCTCCGGCGGCAGACAGAATGCAAGGAGCACTGTTGCGGTCCTGCGTTGCAAACTATTCACACTTTCGAACACACAGTTCGTTTCCCTTTTGTACTCTTTCCCTCTTCCCTTTCGCGCTGACTCTCTCCATATTCGCGCCATGGCTAAATCTCCGAAGAAATCCCCCGCCCCGAATGGCTTCGAGGAAGCCGCCCAATCGTCCTTTGAGGGAGCCCCGCTTTCCGGCTCTGTCGCCGACTGGGTGAAGCAGCTCGAGGCTGATGCCGAGGCCTCGGGCGTCGAGACCCAGCGTCAGATCGCCTCAAAGGCGGGCAAGCATCGCAAAAAGGTCGAGATCGCCGCCTCGAAATCGGCGCGCGGCACTTCCATGGGCGGCTCGACCGACCCGAAGACGCGCGCGGCCGCCGGCCTCAATCCCGTCTCCGGTATGGATACGACGCTGGAGGAAGCTTCGTCGCTGCAGGCCGGCACCGCCGTCACCGCAACCGTAGAGGCGCTGTCGGCGCTGATCGAGAGCGGCAATCCGCTGCACAAGAACGGCAAGATCTGGACGCCGCACCGCCCTGCCCGGCCCGACAAATCCGAAGGCGGCATCGCCATCCGCATGCAGTCGGATTACGAGCCGGCCGGCGACCAGCCCACGGCCATCCGCGATCTCGTCGAAGGCCTGGAGAATGGCGACCGCAGCCAGGTGCTGCTCGGCGTCACCGGCTCCGGCAAGACCTTCACCATGGCCAAGGTGATCGAGGCGACGCAGCGCCCGGCCGTCATCCTGGCGCCGAACAAGACGCTGGCCGCCCAGCTCTATTCCGAATTCAAGAACTTCTTCCCCGACAATGCGGTGGAATATTTCGTTTCCTACTATGATTATTACCAGCCGGAAGCCTATGTGCCGCGCTCCGACACCTATATCGAGAAGGAATCCTCGATCAACGAGCAGATCGACCGCATGCGCCACTCGGCGACGCGCTCGCTGCTCGAACGCGACGACTGCATCATCGTCGCCTCGGTCTCCTGCATCTACGGTATCGGCTCGGTCGAGACCTATACGGCGATGACCTTCCAGATGTCGGTCGGCGACCGGCTCGACCAGCGTCAGCTATTGGCCGACCTCGTCGCCCAGCAATATAAGCGCCGCGACATGGATTTCACCCGTGGCTCCTTCCGGGTGCGCGGCGATACGATCGAACTCTTCCCCGCCCACTTGGAAGATGCCGCCTGGCGCATTTCGATGTTCGGCGACGAGATCGACGCCATCACCGAGTTCGACCCGCTCACCGGCCAGAAGGTCGGCGACCTGAAATCGGTGAAGATCTACGCCAATTCGCACTATGTCACCCCGCGCCCGACGCTGAACGGCGCCATTAAGTCGATCAAGGAAGAGCTGAGGCTTCGCCTGGCCGAACTGGAAAAGGCCGGCCGCCTGCTGGAAGCCCAGCGCCTGGAGCAGCGCACGCGCTACGATATCGAAATGCTCGAAGCCACAGGCTCCTGCCAGGGCATCGAGAACTATTCACGTTATCTCACCGGCCGCAACCCCGGCGATCCGCCGCCCACCCTCTTCGAATACATTCCCGACAACGCCCTCGTCTTCATCGACGAAAGCCATGTTACCGTGCCGCAGATCGGCGGCATGTATCGGGGCGACTTCAGGCGCAAGGCGACGCTGGCCGAATACGGCTTCCGCCTGCCCTCCTGCATGGACAACCGACCGCTACGTTTTGAGGAATGGGACGCCATGCGCCCCGACACCATCGCCGTCTCTGCCACGCCGGGCAGTTGGGAGATGGAGCAGTCGGGCGGCGTCTTCGCCGAACAGGTGATCCGCCCGACCGGCCTGATCGACCCGCCGGTCGAGGTCCGCTCGGCCCGCAGCCAGGTCGACGACGTGCTCGGCGAGATCCGCGAAACATCCGCCAAGGGTTACCGCACGCTCTGCACCGTGCTGACCAAGCGCATGGCCGAGGACCTGACCGAATATCTGCATGAGCAGGGCGTGCGCGTGCGCTACATGCACTCCGACATCGACACACTGGAGCGTATCGAGATTCTCCGCGATCTCCGCCTCGGCGCCTTCGACGTGCTCGTCGGCATCAACCTGTTGCGCGAAGGCCTCGACATTCCCGAATGCGGCTTCGTCGCCATTCTCGACGCCGACAAGGAAGGCTTCCTGCGCTCGGAGACATCGCTGATCCAGACCATTGGCCGTGCGGCGCGTAACGTCGACGGAAAGGTCATCCTCTATGCCGACCAGGTCACCGGTTCGATGAAGCGGGCGATGGAAGAAACCGGTCGCCGCCGCGAAAAGCAGATGGCCTATAACGCCGAACACGGCATCACGCCGGAATCGGTCAAGGCCAGGATCTCCGACATCCTCGACAGCGTCTACGAACGCGACCACGTCCGCGCCGATATCTCGGGCGTCTCGGGCAAAGGCTTCGCCGATGGCGGCAACCTCGTCGGCAACAACCTGCAGACCCATCTCAACGCGCTCGAAAAGAGCATGCGCGACGCCGCCGCCGACCTCGACTTCGAAAAAGCCGCCCGCCTCCGCGACGAAATCAAACGCCTCAAGGCTGCCGAACTGGCCGTCATGGACGATCCGATGGCACGCGAGGAGTCAAAGGCGATGGAAGGCGTCAGACGGAACGCCAAAGCGACCCGCGAGTCCCTTCTTCCCGCGGGGGGTCCGGAGGACGGGTCGAGACAAGCGGCTCGACCCGGGTCGGTGCCCGGCAGAGCGGATGAGGCAGCCACCGCCTCCTACTTCACCAGGCCCAGCCTCGACGACATGGGCCCGGGCACCCCGCTCTTCCGGAAACCGGATCTGGATGAGATGGGCCGGGACATCGCCGAACCCGCAAAGAAGAGCCTGTTCCGCAAGAACGACCTCGACGAAATGACCGTCGGCCGAACGGAAAAGCCGGTCATCGGCCAGGTTCCGGAAAAGCCGGAAGCCGCCAAGGGCACCAAGCGGTTTTCGCCGTTGCTGGAAGGCCAGCCGGAGCGCGATGACGTGCGGCCGGTCGTCCGCGGGAAGACCGGTGTTGGGAGTTATGAGGACCCGGGTGAGCAGAAGCGCAAGGGGCGGACAAAGGGGAAGACGGGGCGGCCGGGGCGGTGATCAACGAATTCTACGTGTCTTGAAAGCGAAATTAGGTACGTGGCCACCACAGGTGCTCTTCGCCGTCACAAAATGAGTCAGGCCCGCCCCTGCCTTTGATCGGGAAGACCCTCCATGCCCGCTGAATGAAGGGAACCGCCAATGCCAGAACTGCGCATCGACCCGTTCCCCTCCGCCGCCGAACTGAACGCCCTCTGGTCAGCCGTCTGGGGCACCTCTGAAAGCCGCGACTTCACTCCCATCCTGTCCCGCAGCCTCGCCCATATCGGCGCCTACCGCGACGACAGGCTCGTCGGCTTCGTCAACGTCGCCTGGGACGGCGGCATCCATGCCTTCATCCTCGACACATCGGTCCATCCCGACATGCAAAGGCAGGGCATCGCGACGCGCATGGTTCGGCAAGCGACGAGCCTCGCCCGCGAGCGCGGCGCCGAATGGCTGCATGTCGATTTCGAACCGCACCTGACCGGCTTCTACCGCGCCTGCGGTTTCAGGTCGACGAAGGCAGGACTGATCAAGCTCGCGTGAGGCCTCCCGCGTGGGAAACCGGAACAAGTCAAAGCCAGCACCAACCTGCGATAGTCAGGAGGACCGTCGCACGGCGCGACACCACCGAAAAACCCGCTGAAAACACAATTTTCCCGAGAGCATCCCGGCTGAAAATGAAACATAATACTATTATGAAAACCAAAGTATGGCTTTGAGTTCTCAAATTAAAATTCGTTCTCTCAGTATTTTATCCTTAGTTTTTCATTAAAAAGCAATGAAAAGACACAATTTTGCATTGAAAACTTTATCGGGGATTGGCATAGATCCCCAGGGGGTTGTCGTCCGTTGAAGCTGCAAGAACAGTTCTACTGAGGATGTCTCATTTTCATAGAATGCAACGCATCTTTTTGGAAAGTTTCAATATGGCCTTGAATATTTTGGACACGAACGGCGCAACGATTACCAAGACAGGCGCCGCATTCGAAGCTTACGACGTTATCCGGGACTCCGCCGCAAATCCTTCCTCGCCTGTCACTCTGGTTGTCTCGGATTCCGGCATGGCCGACCTGGCCGCCGAGTTGGGTTCGGTCTCCGCGCAGGTGACTGGCTCGAGCGGCGACAATGTGATCACGACAGGCGCAGGCAACGATACCATCGATGGCGGCGACGGCGCAGACACGCTGAATGGGGGCGCCGGAAACGATCTGCTTCGTGGCGGCGATGGCAATGACACGCTTAACGGCGGTGATGGCAATGACTGGCTCGCGGGCAGAGATGGCAATGATATTCTGAATGGCGGTGACGGCAATGACCAGCTTATAGATAACGTCGGAAATGACGTCATCAGAGGCGGCGCGGGCAACGATATGATCTCCGATGGTGACGCCGGCGGCCGTAACCCTGAGATCTTCGACATCAATGCAGGCGACGGTGACGATGCCATAAGCGTGAACGGTCAGGGCTCCGGAACGATCGACGGCGGCGCCGGGATCGATACTCTGCAAGCCCTTGAACTAAGGGGCTTGACGATCAAGAACATCGAAATCCTTGAAACGGCGGGATATTTGGTTTCGGGTTCAAGCGCACAGTTCGAAAGCTTTGATAAGATCGTCTACTCGAACAACCCCGCCTACAATTATCCCGCTTCATTGGCAGTGACGGACAGCGCCCACCTCGATCTTTCCGACGAACTCGGAGATCGCGGGGCTTTCATTACCGGCTATGTCTCCGGCGTTGACGTCAAGACCGGCGGTGGTAGCGACGAGTTTACCGGCACCAACGGCAACGACATTTTCGACGGCAGCGGCGGCAATGACATCATCAACGGCAAGGCCGGCAATGACAAATTGACCGGAGGTGCCGGCAACGACACTATCAATGGCGGCGACGGCATCGATACAGCGATCTTCTCAGGTAATTTCGCCAATTATTCCTTCGCATTGAACAACGGCGATCACATCCTGACGAGCGCCGCGGAGGGGTCGGATACGCTGCATGACGTCGAATTCGCGCGCTTTGCCGATGGCGTCTACGATTTCGCCACGGAAAAGTTCACGCGTGACGGCAGCAATAGCGCTCCGACCAATATCCAGCTCTCCAAGACCGCCCTCTCCGAGGACACCCCGATCTGGACCACGGTTGGCCTGCTCAGCGCCAAGGACGCCGACGGTGACGTCCTCACCTACAAGCTGCTCGACGGGGCGAACGACCATTTCCGGATCAACGGCAACCGCATCGTCACCTCCAAGGCCCTGGACTACGAGACGGCCAAGTCGCACACGATCAAGGTCGCGGTCTCCGACGGCAAGGTCACGGTCGAAAAGGACATCACGATCAACGTCCTCGACGTCAACGAAGCCCCGGTTAACCAGGCGCCGATCAAGCTTTCCTTCTCGCGCAGCTCGATCTCCGAGAACGTCGCGATTGGCACTTCGGTCGGCCTTCTCTCGGCGGTCGATCCGGAGGGCGGCACGGTGAAGTGGCGGCTGACGGATGATGCCGACGGCGTCTTGAAGCTCGTTGGCAACAAGATCCAGACGAAAGCGGCGATCGACTACGAAAGCACACACAGCCTGACCTTTACCGCCGAAGCCTACGACGCGGCTGGAAACGTCACCAGCCACGATTTCACGGTGGCCGTGAAGGACGTCTTCGAGTCGTCGTTTTCGATCTTGTCGCATGAGGCGTTGATTTAGTTGCGACTGGATTGCAGGCGACGCAGCGATGCGTCGCCGATGGTTTTCAAAATAGAGGGGCTTGCGGCCAGCAAGCCCCTCAGTGTCGATCAGGCGGAACAGGGCGCCGCGCCCAATCTCTTCTCCCGGCTGGGAAGAAGAGCGAGTTCGGGTTGGCCGCCCGGTCCAAATTGCCGCTCCCCTTCGCGCCCGATTCGGCTATAATTCCTGCCGATCCGAGGAGAGCCGCATGCGTCTGCCCACATTGATCCTCGCCCTCACCTTCTCGGCGCTCGCAGCTTTGCCGGCGTTAGCGCAGACCTACAAGACGCCGAAGGCGCTGCTCAAGGCGCTTTACAGCTATGACACCGACAAGAGCGACGCCGAAGCGCCCTCGCCCTATTCCGCCTTCTTCTCCGACCATCTGAACGAGCTCCTCCAGGCTGATCTCGACAATACGCCGGAAGGCGATGTCGGCGCGGTCGACTTCGATCCCGTCATATCAGGTCAGGATGGCGCAGCCAGCGACGTCAGGATCGGCCAACCGATCCTGCTGGATGATAAGGCCAAGGTGGAGGTGCAATTCGAAAACGGCGAAGAGGTGACGCTTTTCTACACCCTGGTACGCGAACACGGCGGCTGGAAGGTCGACGACATCGCCAACCAGAAGGGGGATAATCCGTGGAGTCTCGGTGCGTTGCTGAGGGAGGCGCAGTAGGCGGGCAGGATAAAGCCAACGAGGCGCACGCCGGCAATCCCACCCTCTCCTTCATTCCTGTGCTCGTCACAGGAATCCAGCCACGGCGCGTCGGCGCCGTGAATGACTCTCATGCGATGAAGTCGTTCGCCCGCGCCCAAGGACGTGGGCGCACTGGATTCATGTGACGAGCACAGGAATGAAGGAGACGAGGGAGGTCGACGGCACCAACGGCAGTGGAAGGCGGCAGACGCCAAAGAGAGCCCTCATGGTGAAGGTGAGTTGGGACCGCCGGCTCCACCAAATTCGGCTCCACCGCCACCAGCATCAGGCCACCATATCACCTTCGCATCCGCCAGATCCTGTTCGCCGCCATGCCTAGCCGCCCAGAACGATTTGCTGACAAAATCCATGCCCGGCTATCGAATCCGCCGCTCATCCCGTTTCGGCACAGAATCCCGATATGGCACAGCCGTGCAAGGATCCGTTAACCCACGGTCAAGTATCTGAATCTTCGGCATTTCCCGTCACGATAAGGGACATGCCACAATAATCCCGCTTGCTTTTTGCCCGAAAAGCTGGCACCAATTCACCTACTCGGGCATTTGCATGCCGGTGACTGGACTGATGTGGTAATCCCTTCCGTTATGGAAGGCGGCGCGGGACTACCCGCCTACGTAGACGTTCTTTCCCCGTACGTGACTTCTCCGACTGACCCTTCGTCCCAATCGATCGGGGCGAAAGCTAAAGCCGTCCGCTTCCTCTCGGGGGCGCGGATACTACACAGACTAAGGGAAAAGGACGATCCCAATGGCCACCAAGGGCACCGTAAAATTCTTCAACCAGGACAAGGGTTTTGGTTTCATCACGCCGGACGGCGGCGCTAAGGACGTTTTCGTCCATATCTCTGCGCTGCAGGCTTCTGGCATTCAGTCGCTGCGCGAAGGCCAGCAGGTTACCTTCGACACCGAGCCGGACCGCATGGGCAAGGGCCCGAAGGCTGTCAACATCTCGGCTTCGTAAGTCAGACTTCCGCTCACGCGGGATGAACGGCGCTCCGCAGGGGGCGCCGTTTTTGTTTGCAGCGCGGCCGCCGTTTGTCGATCGCATCGGCAAGTGTTATATGCGCGCTTATGGATGATCCCGCCCCTGCGGCGGTGCGATGCCGCATTGCGGCACCCAGAGAACAACGAACAATGGAACGTCGATGACGCAGAAGAGGCCCATTTTTGCGGTCGCCCCGATGATCGACTGGACGGATCGGCATTGCCGTTATTTCCACCGCCAGATCAGTCGCGAAGCGCTGCTCTATACCGAGATGGTGGTGGCCGATGCGATCATCCACGGCCCGCGCGACCGGCTGCTCGGTCATGACGCCGCCGAGCATCCGCTGGCGCTGCAGCTTGGCGGATCGGACCCGGTCAAGCTTGCCGACGCGGTGAAGATCGCCGAACCCTATGGCTATGACGAGATCAACCTCAATGTCGGCTGCCCCTCCGACCGCGTGCAGTCCGGCACCTTCGGCGCCTGCCTGATGCTGACGCCGGAAACGGTGGCCGAATGCATCGCGGCGATGAAGAGGGTTGCGACCGTGCCGGTGACGGTGAAATGCCGGATCGGCGTCGACGAGCAGGAGCCGGAACAGGCGCTGCCGGAGTTGATCACCCGCGTCCTTGATGCCGGCGCCGACGCGATCTGGATCCATGCCCGCAAGGCATGGCTGAAGGGCCTGAGCCCGAAGGAAAATCGCGAGATCCCGCCGCTCGATTATGAGATCGTCTACCGGATGAAACAGCGCTGGCCCGATGTCTTCATCGGCATCAATGGCGGCATCCGCACGCTTGATGAAGCCGTCGCCCACCTCGAATATGTCGACGGCGTCATGCTCGGCCGCGCCGCCTATCAGAATGCCGCGATCCTTGCCGATATCGACCAGCGCTTCTTCGGTGCGCCGGCGGTCGAGCCGGACTGGGAGGCGCTTTGCGGCCGGATGATGGCCTATGCCGAACGCCACATCGCCAGCGGCGGCCGGCTGCAGCACGTGGCCCGCCACATGGTCGGCCTCTTTACCGGCCTGCCCGGCGCAAGGCGCTACCGCCAGATCCTGTCCACCGACGCGGCCAAAAGCGGCGCCGGGCCGGAGGTGCTGGCGGCCGCCTTTGCGGCGGTGGATTTTTCGGGAACGGATCAGGAGGCGGTCAGCGCCTGACGCAGTGGTGTCACGATCGGGCCATCGGCAGCAGCATCTTCTTTTCGATCCGTCCCGCCACCGAAAACACCAGGATGTAAGTTTCCCTGCCGATCCTGCTGCCGTCCATCAACCGGACGATATCGTCGACGCCGCCGACCGGACTGCCGTCGATGGCGAGGATATAATCGCCCTCCTGCAGTCCGCCTTTTGCCGCCGGGCCCTCCGGCTCGACGCGGCGGATGCGAACCGAGGTCGTCTGCACCGTGCCCGCCGCAAGCGCCACCCGGCGCGGCAGTACGATCGTGTCACCTGAAATGCCGATGAAGGCACGCCTGACCTGGCCGTAGCGGAGAATCTCCGAAACGACGAAATTGGCCGTATTCGATGCCACGGCAAAGGCGATGCTCTGCGCGCCCTGGATCACCGCGGTATTGACGCCGATGACCTCCCCGCCCGAAGACACCAGCGGCCCGCCGGAGTTGCCGGGATTGAGGGCCGCATCGGTCTGGATGACGTCTTCCATCAGCCGGCCGCTGGCTGCCCGCATCGACCGCCCGAGCGCCGAGACGATACCGGCAGTAACCGTCCATTCGAAGCCGAGCGGGTTTCCGATCGCGATGGCGATGTGGCCCCGGCGCAGGCGCTGGGAATCTCCGAGCTTCGCCCAGGCGCCGGTACTCGTATTGGCACGAATGAGGGCGATATCCGTATCGACATCGCGGCCGAGCACCCGGCCCTCGGTGACGAAGCCATCGGGCGTGGTGATGCGAACGACCTTGGCATCGTCAACGACATGACTGTTGGTGATGATCAGGCCGTCGGGCGAGACGGCGAAGCCCGACCCGTGCCCCTGCCGGCCACCCACCCTCTCGATCCGGCTGACGGCTGGCCCGACGATGTCGACTGCTGCTGCGATCGATTGCGAATAGGCATCGATCAGCGCCCCGTCATTCTGAGGCGCTATGTTCTTGTCCATATAACCCATGATGTGATCCTCAAGCGGCGGTAACGATCGTCCCGCCGCCGGCGATGCGGTCGCGGTTGCGACGGTTCGCCATTGTGCTGTTGTATGAGGATTAGATGGTTGGGCCTCGATCCGCGTTCAAGTGAGCCCCAGCCCGCGGGGCAGCCATGCGGGCGTCGGGGGACGTGCCGTCGTGCGACCGGTGTGCCCTTATCGTCGGGCGACCGGTGTGCCCTCATCGTCGGGGGCTACGGCATCCTCCAAGGTCCTCATCCTGGGACGCGCAGGCCGCGGCGCGAAGAAGCCTCCTCCAATATAAAATTCTGTTATGTCAATTGAATACAAAGAACAGCTTGATGACGAGATCAACATATTCCAACCTGGTCCCGGGTAGTCTTGCCTATGGCCTTGTCAATTCCGCCGGCAACGGCGCAAATTTCTGCCCGCATTCATCAAATCCAACCCAACCAACGGAGCCAAAGATGAGCACAGTCACCACCAAGGACGGCGTCGAGATCTTCTACAAGGATTGGGGGCCGAAGACCGCCCAGCCGATCATGTTCCATCATGGCTGGCCGCTGTGCTCCGACGATTGGGATGCCCAGATGCTGTTCTTCCTTGAGAAGGGCTATCGCGTCGTTGCCCATGACCGTCGAGGCCACGGCCGCTCCACCCAGGTCGGCGACGGTCACGACATGGATCACTACGCCGCCGATGCCGCAGCCGTCGTCGAACATCTCGATCTCAGGAATGCCGTCCATATCGGCCACTCTACCGGCGGCGGCGAAGCGACCCATTATGTCGCCCGCCATGGCCAGCCTCAGGGCCGCGTCGCCAAGCTCGTCATCATCGGCGCCGTGCCGCCCATCATGGTGAAAACGGATGCCAATCCCGGCGGCTTGCCGATCGAGGTCTTCGACGATCTGCGCAGGCAGCTCGCCGCCAATCGTTCGCAATTCTATCACGACCTGCCGGCCGGCCCGTTCTACAGCTTCAACCGGCCGGGTGCGAAAGTGTCGGAGCCGGTCATCAACAATTGGTGGCGCCAGGGCATGATCGGCGGCGCCAAGGCGCATTACGACGGCATCAAGGCCTTTTCGGAAACCGACTTCACCGAAGACCTGAAGATCATCACCGTGCCGACCTTCGTCATGCACGGCGACGACGACCAGATCGTGCCGATCGCCGACTCCGCCCTGCTCTCGGCCAAGCTGCTGCAGAATGCCACGTTGAAGGTCTACGAGAAATTCCCGCACGGCATGTGCACCACCCATGCCGACATCATCAATCCCGACATCCTGGCCTTCATCAAAGGCTGATCCCTGATGGTGCCGGGCGCCCATGAGGGCGCCCGGCTGCCATGATGGCTTTCACGCCGGGCCACGCCGATCGATTGACGGCCAGTTACGCATTTTCCCATGAAACCGTTTTCGCCGATTTGCGTTTAGCGGCCATGAAAAGAGAACGTGAACCCTCATCAAAGGCTTACCGGCAGGATCGTTTCGAAAACACCGAGCGAGCCGCCAAGGAAACCATCGAGGCGGAGCAGCGGGCTCGCCGGGAGAAAACCAAGCGGCTGAAAGAGCTGCGCCTGTCGCAGCAAAGCGGCAAGGCACCCGCAACCGAGTAGATCTCGCGCTCGCACCATCTTGAGCCGACGCGCCGATCGGTCCGTCTCCATGCCCTGACGCCCTCGCCTGCGTCTTACGGCGTGCGCCCCGAATTGTTTTGAATTTCGGACCTTCGCCCATCTTGCGGAGCAAAGATCGCGAAATTATCTTTTTTTTACTCGATAGCGATTCACGGCATCCAAAAAGGGCAGATTGCGATGTCAGACAAGCTGTTCAGCACGCGTGACGAACCGCTCGCCTCCGAAGATCTGGATGTGTGCAGGCGTGTCCACGAAGCCCTCTGTAGCGGGCTCAATATCGACAGATCAGGCGAGGCAGCCGACCGTCTTGGCGCGCTCATCATCGAACTCTATCGCCAGGGGGTGCATGACGAAAGCCAGCTTCGATTGCTGGCCGGCGGAAGGGGAGCCTGACAGCGCCAGACGTCAAGCTAGTCGCGACCTCCCCTTCCCTCTGCGGGGTGAAAGATGCGTTTTCCTGGATCGTCCCGGACTTGGTTTTGATCTGCGGACGCAGTCGCGGTTTTTGCTCAGCTTGGGATGAAGCTTCGAGAAATGACGCGGCGGCTAGTGTGTCACTCTTTGGGAAGCGTCACCATGACGCTCAGGTAATTTTGTTGAATAGAAGGGTGTCCGCGGTGGGTGAGGATTTTCGAGTTCGTGTGCTCACAATATTTGGCATACTGGTCGGGGCGCTCTCAACCGCAGCTATCGCCGTTTTGACTCAGCCTTTCGAAGTGGCTCCGATCGCCAAATGGCTCTTTATACTGGTCGGCGCCCCAGCGCTCGCGCTTCTCATCCATATGGGCGTTGGTAAATTATACTTCTCGGCGAAAGGCGAAGGGCCCTATGGTCCGCCACCGCCCAAATCGCGAATTCCAAAATACCACGAGCCAAAGCGCATATTTCCGTGGGTCCCTTACACAAACCTATTTACCGTCTTTATGACGTTTTGCGTCTTGCTTATGTCCGGCATCCGCTAGGGCATGTGACGGGAAGCCCTCCAGTAAACCCCACGGAACTCTCCTGGCATTCGATCGTCGCGATGTGGCCGAACAGCCCTGCTGCGTTAGCGCCGACGCACACATGTCCTCCCGTCCATCCCCAAATGAAACTTAATCCCTTCCCCTACGTTATCCCTTCGATACATCCGTTGACCCAAGGTGAGTGAAATGAACAGATTCGCCATCATTGCCCTGTCGATAGCGACGGCCTTCTCCGGAACGCCGGCCTCGGCAGGTCCGGTTTTCGTGCCGAGCCCGGTGCAGTCGGCGCAGTCGGCGCCTCAAAACACTGACGCCCGCGTCATGACCATCGGCTGTAACAACTTCACGAACTGCCCGGGTCAGTTCAACAATGGTCGCAAGTGGTATCGCAACCGCCACCACTATCGCGACGGGCGCTACTACCGCGACGACCGCTATGGCTGGGATCGCCGCTACGATCGCCGGTATCGCCGATATGACAATCGATATGACAATACCGGCGCCATCATCGGCGGCCTGGCAGCCGGCGCCCTCCTCGGCGGCATCATCGCTTCGCAGCCGCGCACGAGTGGCTATAGTTCGCATGCCGACTATTGCTATAGCCGCTACCGGTCCTACCGCGCCTATGACAACACCTACCAGCCGAATTACGGCCCGCGCCGCCAGTGCCGCTAGTCCGGTCCATCTATCAGAACAAGCCTCGCAATGAAGATGCGGGGCTTTATTGATGGCCGAAAGCCCGTTGCGCGGCTTGCCAGAGACATCGTTAGGCTGTTCTGATAATCGTCGCAGTCTAATGGCAATGTCCAGCGCAACGGTCCTCCAAAACCGAATCCCTCGCGGCCCTCTCCACTCTCACCTCACGCCCGGCCACAAATCGCCTTGCTCCCTATCACCCACAACTCTATATGTGTGAAAGGCGCGCCATAGGTTAGCAGATACGCACATACCTAATCCCTCCTCACGCCAAAATGAAACTTAATCCCTTCCCCTGCGTTATCCCCTCGATACATCCATTAACCCAAGGTGAGTGAAATGAACAAATTCGGCATCATTGCTCTGTCGATAGCGACGGCTTTCTCCGGAATGCCGGCCTCGGCAGGCCCGGCTTTTGTGCCGAGCTTGGTGCAATCGGCGCAGCCGGCGCCTCAAAATACCGATGCCCGGATCATGACCGTCGCCTGCAACCCATACTCCATCGTCTGCTCGGGCGACGGCGATAACCGCAGATCCTACCGCAACCGTGACCGCGATAACGATGGCGACCGGGACCGGCGCAGCTACCGCGACCGCCGCTACGACCGTGATGACCGTTATGGCTGGAATCGCCGCGATGATCGCTGGGATCGCCGCTATGATCGGCGGTATCGCCGCCACGACAACAGCGGCGCCATCATCGGCGGCCTGGCAGCCGGCGCCCTCCTCGGCGGCATCATCGCTTCGCAGCCGCGCACGAGCGGCTATAGTTCGCATGCCGAGTATTGCTATAGCCGCTACCGGTCCTACCGCGCCTATGACAATACCTACCAGCCGAATTACGGCCCGCGCCGCCAGTGCCGCTAGTCCGGTCTATCCATCAGTACAAGCCTCGCATGAAGATGCGGGGCTTTTTTGATGGCCGAAATCCCGTTGTACGGCTTCCAATTGCCGGTCGGTCGTGCTTGCCTGCGCGGCCAAGCTTGATTGGTTAGGCGATAGGAACCTAAAGCATGTCGCGCAAAAGTGTGCAGCGGTTTTGCGACAACGACATGCGTCGGATTAAAAGGCTAAAGCGTCAGGAGCGAATCTGAAAGATCGCGACGCGCTTTAGGTGCGAAATGCCATCTGGAGATACAGCAAAGCACGCCGTCGTCCTGCTACCGCCGGATCTGGAAAACCTGTCGGGTTTCGAAGCGGCGCTCGCCGCCGCGGCCGCTGATCACCCGCCTGTTCTGGATCTGGGATGGCGAATTCTGCGGCAGCATCAGCCTGCGCTTTCAAGCCGGCACCGAGGAACTGCCACCCGACGTATCGGGCCATGTCGGATATTCCGTCGTGCCGTGGAAACAGCGCAACGGCCACGCGACGACCGCCCTCACCCTTCTGCTGGCCGGTCGCAGCAAAGGAAGGCCTCGACCGCCTCACCATCCTCTGCAACGAGGACAATGACGCCTCGCGGCGCGTGATCGAGCGCAATGGCGGCGAATTGTTCACGCGCGGCCCCCATTCCTCCGACAGGGCCGATCAGATCAAACTGTATTTCTGGCTGAAGCCCGGAACCGCCAGCTGACATGACATGCGCAACTGATTTCCAGACGGACGGAGCACAAGCCTTGCCCGCCTATGCTCCGTCCGTCCCATCAGCCTGGGGCGGGCTGAGTGCTGGTCGCGGCGGCTGTCGGCGCCGCCGCGCATTGTCTCAGTAGGTCGCGGCCGGTTTCGGCTTCTTCTCGGTCCATTGCGGCGGGGCGCCGTATTTGGCGGCGACCGCCCCCATCAATCCGGGCGGCCGGCCGAAGGCGTCGCAGGCGGCGTATTTCGGTTTGCCGCCGAGCCAGGATTTCATCCGTTGCCCCGATGGCAGCGAGATATCCAATCCCTTCGGCTCCTTGCCTTTGATCAGCATCCGGGAAAACTCGCCGCTGAATTTCGAAGCCAGGCTATAGGCGTCGCCGACCTCAGAAACGCGAGGGTTGTTCTGCAGCGAGTTTGCCCCGCGCGACCAAACGATCGCGGCCCGCTGCACGCCACCGCTGTCGACAGCTTCCGCCTCGACCGCCAGTCCGCCGAGGCCCGCCGGCAGCCGCGGCACGCCGACGGGCAGCACGAAACCGGTGCCGACGGTCACGACCGTCGAAACACCCGCCATCGCCTTGTTGGTCGGCACGATGTCGGTGACGACGGAGCGGACCGTCAGATCCGCCGGCTGGCCGGCAGAGACCAGTTGATATTTGTCGCTGAGCGAAATGCAGAGCGCCCGGTCCAGCGCATTCGCCACCATCGTCCGGTCGGCGTCCGATTTGACGCGGGTCGCAGCGCTGAAGGCGAAGGTCGTCGGCACGATGCTCACCGTCTTTGCCGGGGCAAGGCGCGTCCCATCGACATAGACGCGCGATTTCGACAGCTTCCCCTTCGGCGCGCCGAGATTGCCGTAGGAGGAGAGCGTGCCTGCCTCTTTCAGTGGCACCGAGCTGCACCCGGTCGCGGCCATGGCGAGCGCCAGCGGCAGAGCGAGGGACAAGCCTCTCGAGGCCTGCGGGAAGAAAAATAGGAATGGATTGCTGCGCACGCTGTCTGGCCTCCGTCGCCGATGAACTCAGGCGAAAGTGGCGTCCAAGAATTGCCGCAACATTACATCGTCTCCGGCAGCATGGGCTGCCGGAAGAGCCGGTCTATCCGAGCTGGATCGTCACCTCGGTGCCGGCGGAACTGCTTTCGATGCTGACCTCGCCGCCATGGTTCAAACAGATCTGCTTGACGAGGCTGAGGCCGAGCCCTGCCCCCCTGCTCTTCGGGGTGACGCGGTAGAAAGGTTCGAACACCAGCTCGCGGTGCTCGGCCGGGATGCCAGGCCCCTCGTCGGCGACGCTGATCCGTCCACGGCCGGCAGCCGAGACCGAAACGGTGATCATGCCGCTCCCGCCGCCATGGTCGATGGCGTTGCGCACGAGGTTGCTGACGGCCCGCGGCAGCGCCGAAGGGCTCCCTTTGCATTTCAGGCTCTCGACCTCGCTCTGAAACGAAATCTGATAGCCGGCGCCGATCGCCAGCGGCGCAAGATCGGCCACGACGCTGCGGCCGATTTCGACCAGATCGACGATCTCATGGAGATCGGTCGCCTGGTCGTTGCGCTCGAAATCGAGTAATTGTTCCGCCGTCTCGGCCAAACGCGCGACGTCGTCGAGCAACCGCCTGCGGTCCTGCCCCTCGGCCGTTCCATCGATCCGGGTCTGCATGATCGCGATCGGCGTCCTCAGTTCATGCGCCGCATCGATCAGGAAGTGTTGCCGTTTGCGGAACTCGTTTTCCAGTCGGTCGAGCGCCTCGTTGAAGGCGATCACCAGCGGAGCGACTTCCCTCGGAATGCCGTCCAGAGGCAGGCGAGCATCGTAGCGGCGAGGCTCGATCTCCGACGCCTTGCGGGCAACCTCGCTGACACTGGCCAGGCCGCGCCTGACGATTCTGGGAACGGCGAGAAAAACCGCGGGCAAGGCGACGGCGAATAGCGGCACGTAGATCGGATAAACAGCGCCCATAAGGGTAAGAACGGGCCAGCCCTTGTCGGCGACGCCGCCAAACAGCACCCGTAGCTCGCCGATCGCGGTCCCCACGCTTTCGACCGAGGCGATCTCGTCCGTGCCGGCCGACCCCCTGATATCAGCCCCTTCGAACAGATAGGTCAGGTGCGCAAGCTCACCGTAGGCTGCAGGGATGGTTCCGTAGGACACGAAAGAACCGTTCGTCGTCGCCGCAACATACCAAAGCCCGTCATACTGCTGCTTGAGCGCGTCCAACTCCGGTGTATCTCTTATTTCAAGCCGCCCTTCGGCATCGAGCGCAACGGCCGGGGCCAACGCGGCGGTGATATGGTCCTCCAGCGCAACGTTCGGAGAAAGGATCGTCGCGCCGTAGAAGCAGAGCCCGATAACCACAGCCGTCACTACGCCGACGAAGACGAGGCTGAGCTGCCAGCTGAGCCGCCACCAGAGCGACGGATTGGTGTTTCCCGCCCCTCCCATCATTCTTCCTTCATCAGATATCCGACACCGCGGATATTGTGGATCGAAACCTCGGCTCCTGCGTCGGAAAGCCGTTTGCGAAGCCGCGATATGTGGGCATCGAGGGCGTTCGACTGAATTTCCTCTTCATAATTGTAGACCGCCGCCTCCAGCGTCGAGCGGAGCACGGTCTTCTCCTTACGCCTTGCGAGTGCGGCCAGCACCAGAAGTTCTCGCCGGGGCAGATCGAGCGGCGTATCGCCGACCGTGACGCTCAGATGCAGCGGATCGATCACCATGCGCCCAGCCGCGATCTTGAGATCGGACAGGTTCGGCGGCCGGCGCAGCACGGCGCGCAGCCGCGCCATCAGCTCCTCGACCAGAAACGGCTTGCCGAGGTAGTCGTCGGCACCGAGATCGAGGCCTTCCACCCGTTCCTTCGGCTCGTTCAGCGCCGTCAGCACGATGATCGGCGTCTCCTTCCCCGTCCGCCTCAACTCCGGAATGAAGCGCAACCCTTCGCCATCCGGCAGGCGCCGGTCGAGCAGGATCGCATCGTAGAGGTTCTGCCGCGTCAGCTCGACCGCGTCGGCCAGATGCATCGTGTGGTCGGTGACGATCCCGTGTTTGCCGAGCGCCGCCGACAGCGCCTCGGCCAGCTCCCTCTCGTCTTCTATCAACAGTATCCGCATCGCTCGTCCATTGTCTCGCTCACCCCTCTCTCCGCCACAAGGGTTGCGGCAGCATTGCGGAGCTTGCAAGGCAGCCGGTCATGCTGCTGCAATTGTTGAAGTCCAGCACAAAGAATATTCGCGGCAGCTGGAGATCAAGATGATCCGACCTATCCTACGTCTCCTGACGAGACACTTCCTTTCCGCCTTCCTCCTCGCCGCGCTGCTCGCAGCGCCCCTCGTGATACTGCACACGCTTCACGAAAAGGCAGCCTTCGAGAGCGGTCTCCTGATGGAGGTGCGATGAGCGTGCGAGCGAGCGAACCTCAGGCGGTCTCGCTGCCTGCCATGCAATAGGCCGAGAACGCCTGAAGATAGGCTTGCACCCTGGAACGGTTCTCCGCGGTTTCGACGGTCCTGAGCACATCGGCCGGCTCCAGTTTCATCAGAGGAAGCCGGAGGAAAATATCGCCGGCGAACCGGTCGGTGATGGTCGCAAGGATCGTGCGAAGACCGGCCAGCATGTCGTCGCCGCGATGCGATGCGTGCAGCAGCGCGATCGGCTTATGGACGATCTCATCTCCCGATACCAGCCAGTCGATCGCATTCTTCAGCCCGCCGGGGATGGATCGCACATATTCCGGGCTGGCAATGATCACCCCGTCGCTCTGAGCGATCGCCTCGATGAAATCCCGCACCGCCACCGGCAGAAATTCCCCCTCGAGATCGGGCGAAAATACCGGCAAACCTCCCACGCCATCGAAGATCGCAATTTCGATCTCATCTGGCGCAACGGCGCGCACCGCCCGCAGCATTGATGTATTGGTGGAATTGCGCCGGGCGCTGCCGGATATGGCGAGAATCTTCATGGCCCCTAACAGGAATCGATCGATCATGGCTGTCAACGCAAAAGGCTAGGATCGATTGAGTAACGCCAAAAAAGCGACTTTTGCTTGAACTAGCCAAGCCTCGCGTTAGCCTGAGTACCGCTGCCGAATCGGCGGGAATTACCCTCGAGGAAATACACATGACGGCTTTGATCGAGGCACGGGGCGTCAGCAAACGCTTCCGGCAGCACAAGAGATTTCCGGGCCTGCTGGGCGCCCTGAAGACGTTGGTGACCAACGAATATACCGAAGTTCTGGCCGTTTCCGACATTGGTTTCGACATCACGGCAGGCGAGGCCGTTGGTTATCTCGGCCCCAATGGTGCCGGCAAATCCACGATGATCAAAATGATGACCGGCATTCTGGTGCCGAGTGCCGGCACGCTCTCGGTGCTCGGACGCACGCCGCATCTCAAGCGGATGGACAATGCGCGCGAGATCGGAGTTGTTTTTGGCCAGCGCAGCCAGCTGTGGTGGGATCTGCCGCTGGTCGACAGTTTTACCTTGCACCAGCGCATCTATGATATCCCAGCCGCCCGCTACGCGGACAATCTCCGGCGATTCAGCGAATTGCTCGATCTCACGCCCTTTCTCGACCGCGCGGTGCGCCAGCTCAGCCTCGGCCAGCGCATGCGCGCCGAGATCGTCATGTCGCTGCTGCACGATCCCAAGATCCTCTTTCTCGACGAACCCACAATCGGGCTTGATGTGGTCGCCAAGGATGCGGTGCGGCGCTTCCTCGCCGAGATCAACCGCGAGCGCGGCGTCACCATCATTCTCACCACCCATGACCTTCAGGATATCGAAACCATCTGCCCGCGGCTGATCATGGTCGATCATAGCAGGCTCATCTTCGACGGCGAGTTGAGGAGCCTGCGTGCGGCATTGGGCTCTGCCCGGCGGCTGACGCTTGAATTTGCCAGCGACCCTGGACCGCTGCCGTTGCGCACCGCGGCCCTCGTCAGCGACGAGGGCCTGCGCAAGAACTATCTCATCGAGCGTGAAGACATCTCGCTGGTCGCAATCCTGTCGGAGGTCGGCAGCGGGCGCGGCCTCAAGGACGTGGCGCTGCATGAGCCCGACATCGAAGAGGTCATCCGCACCTTCTACCAGCGCCGCAACGCCGACCAGCGTAGCAATGCCAAGGCCCGGGCATCATGAGCGCCTATTTCGCCTTTGCGCGCAGTTCGTTCCATTCGCAACTCGCCTACCGCAACGAAGTATGGGCCAACATCTTCGGCAAACTCGTGCAGGTCTTTGCGCGTGTCGCCATCTGGCAGGCGGCCTATGCCGGCGTCGGCGCAATCGTGGTCGAGGGGGTCTCCCTGCAGCAGATGGTGACCTATGCCCTGCTCGGCGGCGCCGTGATGGGCGCAACCCGCCCAGAAAGGATCATCGGCGAGATCGGCCGGTCGCTCAAGACAGGCGATGTCGCGATCTGGTTACTCAAGCCCTTGTCTTATCCTCTCTACCTCTTCGCCAACGAATGCGGCAGCTTTCTCTACCGCCTGGCAACGCAGGTCATCCCGACCGTCGCCTTCACCGCCTTGTTTTACGGCATGCTGCCGCCCGTAAGCCCGTTCCATGCCGTGATGTTCATCGCCTTCTGGGCGCTGTCCTTTGCGCTGCTGTTCCTGATATCAGCGCTTTTCGGCCTCGTCGCTTTCTGGCTGATGACCAGCTTCTCGCTGGACTGGATCCTGGGCGCCCTGCTGCAACTGTTCTCAGGCGTGCTGGTGCCCTTCTGGTTCTTCCCCGAACCTCTGGCCATGATTGCCCGCCACCTGCCCTTTGCCTGGATCGTCTATTACCCCAATGCCGTCTATCTCGGCAGGCTTTCCACGCCCGAGATCTGGTTTCATCTCGGCCTGGGGCTCGGCTGGGCCGCCTTGTTCCTCGCCGGCGTCCTTTGGCTGTGGCGCCGCGCCTCCAGCCGTATCACCGTGCAGGGAGGTTGATCATGCTGATGCATCACCTGCGCGTCCTGCCGCTGCTGGTGCGGATGCACGTCCGCTCCAAGATGGAATATCGCGGCGCTTTCTGGCTCGACCGTCTTGCGCAGATACTCTCCTATGGCAGCGTCTTCGCCACCATCGGAATCCTGCTTGCCCGCTTCGACACGCTCGGCGGCTGGACCTGGCCGGAGCTTGCACTGTTGTTCAGCTTCCAACTGCTGGCCTATTCGCTCGGCGCTGCGATGAGCTTCGTGCAGTTGCGCGAGCTCGAAGAACTGGTGCGGCTCGGCACTTACGACACGCTGCTGGTAAAACCTTTCAGCCCTTGGGCCTATCTGGTCTTTTCCGGCCTCAATATCGGCTACGCCGGTCACATCATCCTCGCAGCGGCGCTGATGGCCTGGGCAGTTCTGTCGATCGACTTCGTTTGGTCGGTCTGGTCCGCGTCATTCTTCATTGCTGCGCTTGTCAGCGCAACGCTGCTGACGGGTGCGCTCATCACCATGATCGGCGCCACCGCGCTGATCTGGGTGCGGTCCAACCATTTGTTCTCGATCTTCTTCGGCTTTTGGGAGTTGACCCGCTACCCGCTCAATATTTTTCCTGGCGGCATACAGCTCATCCTCATAACCGCAGTCCCGCTGGCCCTCACCAGTTCCGTTCCCGTCGGCGCCCTGCTCGGCAAGCCCATCCCGATCCTCGGGGGCTGGGCCGAGCCGGTGTCGCTTGTGGCCGGGCCGATCTGGGTCTTGATGGCAATCGCTCACTGGCGGTACGCCACCGGCAAATATCAGGGTGCCGGCGGCTGATCGGGCCAGCCGGCGTCAGGACGCCTGCGCCGACGATCTCGCGCGGACCTCGAGGAATGCCGCGGTCAGCTTCGCCAGCACCGGTGAGGTGCAGGTGCCATTGGCGCCGCCGATCGGATCGACGATATGGATCTGCCGGAGATCCTCCATGAACGCGTCCCAAAGCGGCGGTCCGCCTTCTTCAAGAAGCTGCGCGCGGATGCTCAGTTCCTCGCTCACCGGCAGATGGCGGCGTCCCCAGGCGCCGATCATCGCGAAGACGGGCACGAGCTGGATCGCCGGCTCCGTCAGGCTGTAGATTGCTTTCTGGCTGTGGCTCGGATCGTCCCGCTTGCTGATGAATCCTAGCGAGAGCAGACGCTTCAACCTGGCGGCCAGTATGTTGGAGGCGATCCCCTCCTCCGAATGGGTCAGAAGCTCGCGGAAATGACGGCGGTTGCCAAACATGATGTCCCTGATGATGATGAGGCTCCACCGATCGCCCAGCACTTCCATCGTCAGGTTGATCGGGCAGCCCGACCGCAGTTCGATATCCACCAATTCTCTCCTTCGAAAAACTGGTTGCAATATAGGATCACTTATGCAACAAAGCAACCAGTTTCAAACAGCAATCAGATGGAGGAAAGCATGACCAAAGTGCGTGTCGCAGCGTTTTCCCTTTCCGTGGATGGTTTCGGCGCCGGGCCGGAGCAGAGCCTGAGCGATCCGCTGGGCAAGCGGGGAACGGAACTGTTTGAATGGTTTTTCCGCACCCGCACCTTCCGCGCGATGATCGGAAAGGACGGCGGTTCTGAAGGCGTCGATGAAAATTATGCCGCCCGCGGCATGGCCGATTTCGGCGCCTTCATTCTCGGGCGCAACATGTTCGGCCCCATCCGCGGCGATTGGCCGGATGACGCCTGGAAAGGCTGGTGGGGGCCGAACCCGCCTTATCACGCACCGACCTTTATCCTGACACATCACCCCCGCGAACCCATCGTCATGGAAGGCGGGACGACGTTTCACTTCGTCACCGGCGGCATCGAGGAAGCGCTTGCCAAGGCGAAGGCCGCGGCTGGCGGCAAGGATGTGAAAATCGGCGGCGGCGTCAGCACAGTCCGCCAATATCTGCAGGCCGGCCTGATCGACGAATTGCATTTCGCCATCTCGCCTGTTGTGCTCGGCAAGGGCGAAGCGATGTTCACCGGCATCGACCTCCCGGCGCTGGGCTTCCGCGTCGTCGAGCATGTGACGACCGAACACGCCACCCATATCGTGATGGCAAAATAAACGAGCCGAAACCATCCTGGCAGGCGCCGCTCTGACGGTCGCCTGCCTGAATCGTTCCCAGGTCCGAGACCAAACCGTGTTAAGAAAGCTGTGGCATTGCTCCCGAATGAGCGTAAAATAAAGGGCATCGGCCCATCGGACATCGGCGAGACCGCTTGAGAGATCATACGTGCTCTTGCCATTTCATGGAGGGCACGGAAATGCTCCTGTCACTCATTTCCCTTAACGATGATGAAATCATCACTGTCACCGATGCTGTTCGGCAATGGTGCTGCGAGAGGAAACTAGACATCGACAGCATCGAAGGACACCGCGCCATCACCGTCGCCGTCGATCTCATCCAGATGAACAGCGACCGCAACAGGCTTTTTACCGAGCTGTCGAAGCAGCTGGATCACCGGTAGGATTATCGATCCATCGAACCCGTCCCGGAGAGATGCAAGGAGCAACGCTGCGACGGGTCTCGAAGCGCGAGGCAGGCGCACAGCTCGATCGAATTTGCTTAGCTAAAGACGTTTTTCAAAGAACGTGTCAGGGTACGGGTCGTCGTTGAAACGGTCGATCTCGTTCCAGCCGGTTCCGCGATAAAGCTGTGTTGCCTCAGGCAGCGCACTATTCGTATCCAGACGCAGGATCTTGACGGACAGCTCGCGGGCGATGGTCTCGGCAGCCGTCATCAGGTGTTTTGCCAGCCCGAGGCCACGCGCGGAGGGGGCGACCCACAGTCTTTTGATCTCCGCGACTTCGCCGCCACTGCCCTTCAATCCGACACAGCCGATCGGCAGGCCATCTGAGATGGCCACTAGGAACGCGCCGTGCGGGCGGATCATATCCTTGGCGTCGGGATCGCGAGAAAGCGAGACATCGAAACCCTTCTCGAAGCGGCGTGCAAGTTCGCCGTAATATTCACTCAGACAATATCTGGCGTCCTCGTGTCGAGGATCTTGCTCCTCGAGAATGATGTGGTCACGCCTGAGCGAGGAAGCGACGATATCCATGGCGCGCAGGAGCTCTTCCGGGCGGCGATGGCGTGCCAGAAAAGATTGAGCCTGCGTGTTGGAAAGCGCTTCATAAGCCCGAAACTCGGAACGGCCGCTTTCGGTCAGCCGGACAATACGGCGGCGCGCATCCTCCGAGTTCGCGACCGTCTCGATGAGCCCCTCCTCTTCCAGACTGCGCAGCAGTCGGCTCATCAGACCCGAGTCGAGACCGAGATAATCGCGGATCATCGCAACGTCCGATTGGCCCTTGCCGATCGCATTGAGAACGCGAGCTGCGCCCAAAGGGCGGCCACGTCCGAGGAAAGAGGTATCGAGAGCGCCGACTTCCGAGGTGACGGCACGGTTGAAGCGACGGACACGAGAGACAGGATCGAAAGCCATATTATCTGACTTAGGTCAGGTAATTGATCATGTCAATTCTGCGCACTCAAAGAGCAGATTTTCCGGCCGGTCGCCGGCTGACGGCCACCTTGCGCAACACCATCGCCTCACCTATGGAAATGCAACATTCCGCAAGGCCTCTCAGTGTTCCGTTTTGCCCTTCATCTCCTGATCGCCCTCATCCTGACGTTACTGACTGAGATCGGCGGCATCGCCTATCTTATCGCTCTCGCCGCATCGCGCATCTTCGACATACGGCGATTTCCGGCGAAGCTTGCGATTTTCCTGATTTGTTATGCCGGCGCGACATTCGCCGCGAACCTTGCCGCACCGATGTTCGGACGGGTTCCCCTCTCCTGTGTCGCCAGTGCCGCGGACCGGCTCGTGGTCCGCTCTCCGATCTATTGTCTGCTGAACCGCAACTACGTCACCCCAGACGTGCGCGATCTGGCAAAGGCGCTTGCCGTCCATATGGACAAGCAATTCCCAGGCACCGTCACCGTCGCGCTAGATGCGAATTTTCCCTTCATGAATGGCTTTCCGCTGCTTCCGCATCTGTCGCATTCCGACGGGAAAAAACTCGACTTCGCCTATTATTACAAGGATGCGGACGGCGCCTTCCTGAATGGCGTCACCCGCTCGCCGATCGGCTATTTCGCCTTCGAGCAACCGAATCCCGGTGACGAACTGCCATGCGAAGGGCGTCATGACTGGCTCACCACCCGTTGGGACTTCAATGCGCTGCAGCCTCTGTTTCCGGCCTATCGCATCGAGGAACAGCGCACATCGGCCGCGATCGCCTGGCTGACCAGCGAAGGCGTGGCGCGCTTCGGCCTGCAGAAGATCTTCATCGAGCCGCATCTCAAGAACACGCTTGGGTTCACCGACAGCCATATCCGCTTTCAAGGCTGCCGCGCCGCCCGCCACGACGACCATATTCACATCCAGGTCGAATGATCCTCTCGCCGACCCGTCAAGAATGCCGGCGCGCCGTATAGATCGCCGTCGTCATATTGCGTTCGACGTGTCCGCCGAACCTGGATGCGGCGATGTCTTCCAGGGCATCGAGCAGTGCGCCACGCTCCACCGACGGCAGTGCAGTCACGTTGGAAAAAGTCGCGTAAAGCCTGCGAACGGCTGGCGGATCGAGCGTCAGCGTCCACGGGAGAAATTGCGGTGCGTCGGCAGTGAAGCCAGTGGCGGCCAGTTCCCCGACACGGGCCTCGGCGTCCAGCCCGTGAGGCAGCCGTTCGGCATCGCCGCTCGACGGGCTGGACGGGCTATTCGCGAAGAGATGAAGGGTTTCGTCGTGGAAGGCATCCGGCCGGCATCGCCAAAGACATTCCACCACAGGGCGATGGCTCCGCCCGGCCGGAGCAGATCATGGATCTTTTTCAGCGAATTGATCGGGTCAAGCCAATGGAAGGCCGTCGCAGCGGCGACGAGATCGAAGGAGGCAGGCTCGAGATCCGCGGTCTCGAAAGGAGCCGTCACGATATCAAGACGCGCGTCGTCGATCGAGGCGCGAAGGTAGTCCGCAAGCCGGCCATCAGGCTCGACGGCAACGAGCCTGCGCGGCCGGTGGCCGAGCAACGTCCTGGTCGCCAACCCTGAACCGGCGCCGATCTCCAATATGTCGATGCCGGCCTTGAGACCGGCGCGCTCGCGCAAGGCCGTCCATGTCGCTTGCGGATAAGGCGGCCGCCCGCGGTGATAATTGGCAGGATCATTCCCAAACGCTTCGCGGCCAAACCGACGGTCGAGCTTTACCGTTTCCATCGCGGACTCCATCTACAGCGTCCTTTGAATTATGCGGCAGCCAGGCTATCAAACGGGGTGGGTTTCGTCATAGGCGCGTTGTGCCGCAAAAATGGCATCCATATTCTTCTCGGCCCAGTGGGCAAGAGCGGAAACGGTATCCGTCAGGGTGCGCCCCAGCGGCGTCAGCGCATATTCGACGGTCACCGGCACGGTCGGAAAGATGGTGCGAGAGATCAGCCCGTTGCGCTCCAGCTTCCGCAGCGTCTGGGCCAGAACCTTCTGCGATATACCCTTGATATCGCGGCGGATGTGGTTGAAACGCACCGGCCCGCCTTCCAGCCGGTCGAGAATGAGCAGCGCCCATTTGTCCGCCAGCCGGTCCAGCACCAGCCGCGTCGGGCAGCGGTCCTCATAGACGTTGTAGGCCTGTTGCATCGCCGTCATCTGCTTTTCCCTTCCCGAAGCGGTTTCCCGGAGGAAACCAGGTGACAAAAAAGTGCTCTCTTTTCCAATCCGTATTTACCTGTATCTATCCAATAGTAAGATAGTTTCCAATAGATACCAAGGAGAGTGACATGAGCAACAAGATTCTCGTTCTCGGCGCGACGGGTACCGTCGGCAAGCATGTGGTGGATGGGCTTCTGGCGAAGGGCGAGGCTGTCAAGGCCGCTTCCCGCACGGGCAAGCCCGTGGCGGGCGCCGAGGGCGTCGTCTTCGACCATGGCAAGCCGGAAACCCATGGCCCGGCCTTCGAGGGCGTCGACCGCGCCCATGTGCTTCTGCCTTCCGGCTATGTCGATGCCAAGGGTCTGCTGCTGCCCATCATCGAAGCGGCGGCCAGCCGCAAGGTAAAGGTCGTGTTCCAGAGCGTTTTCGGCGTCGACGCCGACGACTCCATCCCCTATCGCCAAGTCGAGATCGCCCTGGAGAAATCAGGAACACCCTACGTCATCCTGCGTCCGAACTGGTTCGCCGACAATTTTCATACCTTCTGGAAGGCCGGCATCGACCATGGCCAGATCGCGCTTCCGGCGGCCGAGGGCAAGTCGAGCTTCATCGACGCCCGCGACATCGCGGCAAGCGCCGTGGCCGCCCTCACCTCCTCAGCCTTCGACGACAGGGCGTTCAACCTGACTGGGCCGGAAGCCCTGTCCTACGCTGAGGCCGCCGTCATCCTTTCCGACGTCATCGGCAAGCCCGTTGCTTACAACGCCATCACGGACGAAGCCTTCGTCGGCATTCTCACCGGCGCTGGCGTGCCGGCCGACTATGCGAGCTTCCTCGCTTCGATCTTCTATCCGGTTCGCCAGGGCTGGACCGCCGCCGTGACCGGCGATGTCGAGACGCTGACGGGCAAGGCGCCGCGTTCGCTGAAGACTTACGCGGCAGATTATGCCGCGGCACTGAAGGCATAAGTGCAAACAAAGTCGCAGACGGCGGTGTCCGCCGTCTGCCCTCCATGCAATGATAAAAGGAAGTCCGGCAATCGCCGCTGCAGCCGCCCCAGACGACATTCCCCAGGGAGCCATGCCATGCGTCCAGCCATCGCGATCCTCTTCCTGGTTGAAACCTGTCTTTATGCCGTTGCCTCGCTCACCCACGCCGGGCTCGTCCTCGAAGGCCATGAACACCGGCAGGCGATGATTGCCGAAGCAGTGATATCAGCCGTCCTCCTTCTCGGCCTGACCGCGCTCAGCCTTGACCGACCGTGGAGCCGCGCGGCTGCGATCTCGGCCCAGTCCTTCGCCCTCCTCGGCACTCTCGTCGGCGCCTTCACCATCGCCGTCGGCGTCGGCCCGCAAACCAGGCTCGATTACGTCACCCATGCCGTAATGATCCTGCTCCTGGTCACAGGCCTCATCTGGCTGACAAGGAAGCGGAACGCCCCGGGATAAGGATCGAGCCACGACGCCTATCGCAACGGCAGTTCGTAGCTCCGCTTCAGCGTTTCCATCGGCACGTCGGTCTTGACGCTGAGCACGCTCGGAATACGAGTCAGGTGGTCGGCCTGAAAACGCCAGTAGCTGTGCAGATCGGCGGTGACGATCCGAAGCACGGCATCGCATTCCCCTGTGGTCAGGTAGCATTCCATCACCTCGGGAAAGCGCCTCACGGCTTCTCCGAAGCGGAGCGTCACCTCGGCGTCCTGGGTCTTGAACCACACGCGGGCAAAAACCGTCAGCCCAGCCCCGATCTTGGCAGGGTCCAGCACGGCGACGTAGCGATCGATGATCCCGGCCTCTTCCAGCAGCCGCACCCGTCGCAGGCACGGCGAAGGCGACAGCCCGACCTCCCTCGCCAGATCGACGTTCGAAATACGCCCGTCACGCTGAAGCACGCGCAGGATATGGCGATCGATCGGGTCCAACGTTCCTGGCATTTCATAGCTCCAGCTATTCTCTGAATGGCAGAATATGCCAAACTTTTGCAATTTTGAAGAAGCTTTGAAAGCTCATTGCGTGCGAACTGGCCTATCGTTCTTCTCATTAAATCGGAGATGGACTGATGGTGAAAAAGATAGAGAAAATCGTGCTCGCTTATTCGGGCGGGCTGGATACATCGATCATTCTCAAATGGTTGCAGGAGGTCTATGAGTGCGAGGTCGTGACGTTCACGGCCGATCTCGGCCAGGGCGAGGAGCTCGAGCCGGCGCGAGCCAAGGCTGCGATGTCGGGGGTCAAGGACATCCGCATCCTCGATCTGCGTGAAGAGTTCGTCCGCGATTTCGTCTTTCCGATGCTGCGGGCCAACACGCTCTATGAGGGGCAGTATCTGCTCGGCAGTTCCATCGCCCGGCCACTGATCGCCAAGCATCTGGTCGGCATAGCCGGGGAAGTCGGCGCGGATGCCGTTGCCCACGGTGCAACAGGCAAGGGCAACGACCAGATCCGGTTCGAACTGGCCGTCAATGCGCTCGATCCGTCGCTTAAGGTCATTGCTCCCTGGCGCCAATGGAACATCCGCTCCCGCACCCAGCTTCTCGAATATGCCGAGAATCATCAGATCCCGGTGCCAAGCGACAAACGCGGCGAGGCGCCATTCTCGACCGATGCCAATCTGCTGCACACCTCGACCGAAGGCAAGATTCTCGAAGATCCGGCGCAAGTCGCGCCCGATTATATCTATCAGCGCACGGTCGACCCCGTCGATGCTCCCGATGCCCCCGAGATCATCACCATCGGTTTCGAGGCAGGGGATCCGGTTTCCCTGAACGGCACGGCGATGACACCGGCCGCATTGCTGACCGAACTCAACGGACTGGGCGGCCGGCATGGCGTCGGGCGGCTCGATCTGGTCGAAAACCGCTTCATCGGCATGAAGTCGAGAGGAATATACGAGACGCCGGGAGGTACGATCCTGCTTTCGGCGCATCGCGGCATTGAATCGATCACGCTCGATCGCGCCGCCGCGCATCTGAAGGATGAGATCATGCCCCGCTACGCCGAGCTGATCTATAACGGCTTCTGGTTCGCGCCCGAGCGGGAAATGCTGCAGGCCCTGATCGACCGGAGCCAGGCCTTCGTCAGCGGCGAAGTGGCGGTAAGGCTTTACAAGGGAAGCGCCTCGGTTATCTCTCGCACCTCCCCTTGCTCACTCTATTCCTCCGACCTCGTCACCTTCGAGGAAAGCGCCGTCGCTTACGATCACCATGATGCCGAAGGCTTCATCAGGCTCAATGGCTTGCGGCTCAAGAGCTGGGCAGCCCGCAACGGCAGATGACCGCTCGATCTTACGTCAGCCTGATGGGCCGATAGGTCAATGCCCACATTGACGGCACCTTCCCCCGCGGCGGGCCGAAGCAGTCAAAACCACGGAGAAGCGAGGAACCCAATTTCAAACGATCTAAAAACAGCAACTCGAAAATTAATCGATTTTAATTTTATCGTTAAAATTTTCTTGTTGCATCGCAAAAGAATTTAGACATTAATTTTTGTGGATGCTCAGTTTATTCGTTGGAGAACTCGCATGACTGTGACATTTCCGCTGACCGAAAAGCGCGACCCGGAGACATTGCTGAAACACTTGATGTTGCACAAGCTAAGCGTTCCGGGAAATTGCGTCGTGTCGCTCAAAGCCAACGTCGCCCACGTCTCATCCTCTCATACGACCGCGCTCGGCACCGCCCGTACCGCCTGGTAGGGATCGGGGCGGCATTCTCCAACTCCCTCATCCTGAGGGGCGATCCGTAGGATCGCCTCGAAGAACACACGCAACGCCGCTTCTTGCCTGTCGGACGCCTGCGGTACCGATCCCCATGTTAGGGGAAATATGAACATTCTCCGAGACATCGGAGAGCGGAAATCGGGATGACCTCAGCCGTCGTAGACGACAGCAACCTTGTTCCCAGCCGGGTCACGCATGTAAGCGGAATACCAGTTCGGCCCGTAATGCGGACGTAGACCAGGTGCGCCCTCATCCGTTCCCGAATTGCTCATCGCAGCTTCGTAGAAAGCGTCTACTTCGGCGCGGGACTGGGCCATGAAACCAACCATCGAGCCGTTTCCGGCGCTTGCCTGCTCCCCATTGAAGGGCTTGCAGACCCACAGAATAAAACCTTCGCCTTTCCCGCCTTCGGAATAGGCTCGCCATCCGGGAAATTCCTTATGTTTGCTCCATCCGATCGTTGCCAGAGCGGCATCGTAAAAGGCGTTCGATTTGTCGAAATCGATTGCGCCGAGGGTTGCATAAACGCTCATCACCTTCCCTTCCCTGTTGCAGGATCATGCAGGTTTCATATCGCGCATACACGAACATAACAAGAACAACTACGGGCAGTCTTGCGAAAAATCATCGCGGCAGACGGTGATTGCCGTGTCCGCAAAAACTCCTATTCTGCACTTCGCCGATGGCGATGAAACCTCGGTGTACCCCCATGACTGCGACGGGAAATTTGGATCACATCATGATGACTTTGGAACGCCGTGATCTCAGCGATATCCACCGTGACGACTGGGTGGATCGCCGTTTGCCGGCCACATGGCGGCCCTATACGCGGTTGGCGCGGCTGGATCGCCCGGTCGGGATATGGCTGACGCTTTTCCCATGCTGGGCCGCCCTCATTCAGGCATCGAGCGGCCTCCCCGACCTCAGGCAATTGGCGGTCTTTTCTCTCGGCGCTCTTCTGATGAGAAGCGCCGGTTCCACGATCAACGACATCGCCGATCGGAAGTTTGACGGCCATGTCGAGCGGACCCGCTTTCGGCCCTTGGCAAGCGGAGAGATTGCCACGCTGCCGGCCTTTGTTTTCCTGGCCGTTGAACTCGCACTGGCGGCTTTGCTTCTGTTCTTCCTGACGCCTTACACACGCCTCATTGCGATATGTGTGCTGCCGCTCGTCTTCGTCTATCCGCTCTGCAAACGTTTCACCCACTGGCCGCAGGCCGTCCTGGGTGCAGCGTTCAACTGGGGAATGCTGATGGCATGGGCCGAGGCTGCGGGCCACATCCCGGTTGGTGCCATGCTCATGTGGGCCGGCGCCATCGCCTGGCAGATCGGCTATGATACCGTCTATGCCTATGTCGATCTGAAGGACGACACCCGTCTCGGCCTGAAATCAACGGCAATCCTGTTCGGCCGGCATGGCAAGATCTTGATCGGCCTGTTCTATGCCTTGGCGGTCGGCGCGTGGTCGCTCGGGGGCTGGCTGTTGGAAATGTCACCGCCTTATGCGATCGGAATGCTGGTGATCGCTGTCCATCTTGGCTGGCAGACCCGGCGGATCGACCTTGCCCGCCCGGACGTGAATTATCGCTTGTTCCTGGCTAATATCCTGACGGGAGTGCTGCTCGCCTGCACGGCGTTTTCAGGCACATGGTAAGCAGCTCGAGGACGTTAGCACCGATGACCTACTTCAAACATGGCGTGCTCGCCGCGGTCGTGACGCTGGCGGCAACGATGACATCCCTCCATCAGGCGTATGCGCAACCATGCGAGCAGCAAACCTTCGAAGAAGCAAAATATGTCGTCTGCACGCTGGAACCGGGCAAAGCCGATCTGCGATTGTTCTGGAAGAATGACGATGGCGCGCCATACCGCGCTTTTTCAAGCCTTGCCGAAGCTGTTCGCGCCGAGGGGCGAACCCTGGTTTTCGCCGTCAATGCCGGGATGTATCGGGCCGATTTTTCGCCGATGGGACTTTATGTCGAGAACAGCAGGGAATTGAACTCCGCCAATACGACGCCAGCCGAAAGCTCCGCCGGCCAGGTGCCGAATTTCTACAAGAAGCCGAACGGCGTGTTCTTTCTGAGTGAAGCAGGCGCCGGGATACTCCCGACCGCTGAATTTCTGAAGCGTCGGCCCAAGGTGCGGTTCGCCACCCAGTCCGGCCCGATGCTTGTTATCGCCGACAAGCTGAACCCGATCTTCATCGTCGGCTCGACGGACCGAACCCGCCGCAGCGGTGTCGGAGCCTGCGAGCGCGGCACGGTTCGTTTCGCGATCAGCAAAGACGGGGTGAATTTCCACGATTTCGCACGGCTCTTCCGCGACCATCTGAAATGCCCGGACGCCTTGTTTCTCGATGGCGGACGAGGGGTCGGACTTTACAATCCGGACATGGGCTACAACGACTGGTCCTGGCACGGCGGCTACGGCCCTATCTTCGGGTTTGTCGAGTAGCGCAAGGAAAAGCCGGCTTCTACCAGGCCGACGATCCTGTCAGTCGACCTTTCACTGCCGGTCCGATGCCTGTTGCATGATGTCCAGGATGACGCGCCTTTCAAAAACCGCCTGCTTCGCATAGGCTCCCGAACTTCAAAATTGGAAGGGCCGGATGGAATATATCGATTCACTCGCATTGCTCATCAGCGTCTATGTCGTCTCCCTCGTCAGCCCCGGACCGAATTTCATCATCGTCACCAACACCAGCATGACGGTGTCGCGCGCGGCCGGCCTCTTTGCGGGTCTCGGACTTGCGATCGCATCCCTGACCTGGGCCGTCATGGCGATGGCAGGCCTCGGCTTTCTGCTGACCCAATTCGATTGGCTGCATATGACGTTGCAGGTGGTCGGCGCGCTGTATCTGATCCGGCTGGGCCTGAAGATGATCCGCGGCGCGGCCAAGCCCTTGAAGACGACCGGACCGACTGAGGTCACATGGCGCTCCGCCATGCGCCGTGCTTACGTCGTCAGCATGACCAATCCGAAATCAGTGGCTTTCTTCGGAAGCATCTTTGCGCTTGTCATCCCGGCACATGCGCCTGTCTGGCTCTATTGCGTCATTGCCCTGACCTGCTTCCTGCTCTCGGCTCTCTGGTATTGCGGCCTGGCCTTTTTCTTCTCTAACCCGCGCGTTTCCGCCAGCTTCCTGCGGTTCAAGGCCGGCATCGAGCGCGTGATGGGCGCCGCCCTCATCCTCATCGGCGGCCGCCTGCTCTGGGCTCGCTGACCTCATTCCGGCATGCGGGAGGGCCGGCCACTCGGTCAGGCAGCAGGCGAGGCCGGCAAGGGTTCGTCAATCTCTTCGGGAATGAAGCCGTCGGTCTGGCGTTTCCATAGACGGGCAAACAGACCGTCCCGTTCGACCAGTTCATCCGGCCTGCCCTCCTCCACGATGCGCCCGTGATCGAGCACGACGATCCGGTCCATCCTGGCAATGGTCGACAGGCGATGGGCGATCGCGATCACCGTCTTTCCCTCCATGACGAGGTTCAGCCTTTCCTGGATGGCGGCTTCGGATTCGCTGTCGAGGGCGGAAGTCGCCTCGTCGAGCACCAGGATCGGCGCGTCCTTCAGGAGAACGCGGGCGATGGCCACGCGCTGGCGCTGGCCGCCGGAAAGTTTGATGCCGCGGTCGCCGACGAAGGCATCATAGCCCCTGCGGCCTTCGCCATCGGAAAGATCGGCTATGAAGGCATCGGCGCTGGCCATCTTCGCCACCCTCTCGATCTCGTCCGTCGTCGCCTCCGGCCGGCCGTAACGGATATTGTCGCCGACCGATCGATGCAGCAGTGCGACATCCTGCGCGATGACGCCGATGGCGCGGCGAAGGCTTGCCTGCGTGACCGTGCGGATGTCCTGCCCGTCGATCAGGATCGCGCCGTCGGCGATGTCGTAGAAGCGTAAGAGCAAGCTCACCAGCGTCGTCTTGCCGGCCCCGGAGAGGCCGACGAGCCCCACCTTTTCGCCGGCACGAACCGTCAGCGACAGGTCATCGATAACAGGCTTGCCGGAGGTGTAGGCGAAACGGACATTCTCGAAACAGATTTCCCCACGGCTGACCGTCAATTCGGTCGCATCCGGCCGGTCGGTGATGGTGGGTGGTGTCGTCATGACCGGCATGGCATCCTTGATCGTGCCAAGCGCGCGGAAGATCTGCTGTCCCATTTGCAGGAAGGTGAAGGACCCAGCCGAAAGGCGCTGGAGGATGTACACCGTTGCAACGAAATCGCCCACGGTCAGGAATCGGTCAAACAGACCCCAGAAACCAATGCTGAGCATGACGAGCCAGAGCACCATGTTGAGGCTGATGACGACGAGTTCCGTTGTCCGGTAGATGCGCTGTTCGTGGTGAAGCGTGTCGACCCCCTTGGACATGGTCTTTCTCAGCGCACCCGCCTCGCTATCTTCTGCTGCGAACTGCTTGACCATCTGGATGTTGCCGTAGATGTCCGTCAGGGCACCGGAGATGAGGCTGTTCTGCTTTGCCGAGCGGCGGGCGCGCTCCGTAAAATCCGGAACGACCTTGATCGTGAAGAGCACGTTGAAGGCAACCCAGACGACGACCGGCAGCGCAAGCTGCCAGGAGAGCGCGAGCAGAAGAACCACCGACCCGATGATCTGAAGCAGAAAGCGGGGGGCCGTCTGGAACGCGATCACGATCTGTTGCTGAACGGCATTGGCGACCTGACCGAGCCTTGATGCGACCTGACCGGTGAAAAGATCATGGAAGAAGGCGAGATCCTGCCGCTCGACGGCCTTGTGCCCCTGCCATTGAATTGCAACGGGCAGGCTGATGCCGATGGTGTGCGAGTTGAGAATATTGGTGATATAGAAAAGAATGGGCATCACCGGAAAAAGCAGAAAGGCAAGGACTGCCAGCAGCCCGAACTTGCTGTCGACGAAGAGTTCGACACCCTGCGTCGTCACTCCGTCGACAATGACCGAAAGCCCCCAGATGATCGTAAGATTGATTGCTTCGATGGCCATCGAGCTCGCCGCCATAGCGATGATGACGCCTCGAAACATCGCGATGAAGTGCAAAAGAACCGCCACAGGTCCCTTCGTGGGCAGCGGCCGGTAGGGGATATCGAGCGGCCGGATCAAGGTTTCGAAGGGACGATAGATCGCATCTGAAATCGACATGGGCCACTCGGATCAAAAAATCGGGAGGAGGCGTGGACTCAGCTACGCTGGGTCGCAGAAAATCATCTTCCGGCCGCGATCTCAATTAGAAATTTCAGAAAACGCCCGATGCAAAAGGTGTCGTGAAAGCCGTTTCAGGAGCACGTGGCGCCTGAAAGCGCCAATTGCGGTCATCGCGTAATTGCGGCAGGATGTCGTCCGTAAACAGGGAGCAGGATTGAACCGGCGACCATGCTGACGGGCTCATGTCATTGCGGCAAGGCGAGCTGGACACTCGAAGGTGATCCCGGCTCAATCACCGCGTGCAACTGTACGCTCTGCCGGCGCTACGGCACGTTGTGGGCCTATGATTACGAAGGAGAGCGTATCGCTCTCACTGGAGAGACCGCCTCCTACACCCGCGCCGACAGGGACGAGCCGTCTCTAGAAATATTATTCTGCCCATCCTGCGCCTGTGTCTTGAGCTGGCGCGGCCTGCGGCTTCGAAAGGATGGCCGCCGGCGCATGGCCGTCAACATGCGGCTTGCGCCGGCCGATCTCGTTCAGGACCTGCCGATCGATCATTTCGACGGCCTTGATACGTTTGAAGACCTTCCTTCCAAAGGGCGCTGCGTGCGCGACCTCTGGTTCTGACAGCCTGTCTCGTGTCGACCGGCCGATTGCGAAAATCGCTACCCGGCCGGGTCGCACCAGACGCAGCGCTCTGACGAAAGATCGTTCCGCGATAGGCTTCTCAGCCGCGCCGCGCCGCCTCGATCGCTGCGATGTCGATCTTCCTCATGGTCATCATCGCGTCAAAAGCACGCTTTGCCTGGCCACCGCCTGCCGAGAGCGCTTCGGAGAGGACGCGCGGCGTGATCTGCCAGGACACCCCCCATTTGTCTTTGCACCAGCCGCACGCACTTTCCTGGCCGCCATTGCCGACGATGGCGTTCCAGTAGCAATCGGTTTCCTCCTGATCGTCGGTCGCGATCTGAAAGGAGAAGGCCTCGTTGTGTTTGATCGCGGGACCGCCGTTCAACCCGATGCAGGGAATCCCCGCAACGGTGAACTCGACAACCAGCACATCTCCCTGCTTACCCTCGGGATAATCTCCCGGTGCACGAATAACGGCGTCCACGGTACTGTCGGGAAAAGTCGCAGCATAGAAGCGGGCGGCAGCCTCAGCATCCTTGTCGTACCATACGCAGATCGTGTTCTTTGCCATTGTGTGCTCTCTCGCTCCTCGTTTCGCATTTCCAACTGAAATAAGAGGCAAGCCGTCTTTCTCCAGCCCACGGCAGCGATTTCCCGCGGGCAACTGCCGAGCGCTGCTAAAATGGTCGAAGTACCCGCTTCGGCCGACAGCAGAAGACGTGGCACATATGGATCGGAGCAGTTGCGGTCATTATTGATCTGTCGCATCACTTGGCCGCTGAACCAGCCTTTTGGCATTCTTTTAGGACAACACAAGTGATTTACCTGCTTCGCCACGGCGAGACCATTTGGAACACCTTGGGTCGGTTCCAGGGCCAAAAAGATTCACCACTTACAGCGCGCGGTATCGAACAGGCCGAACAAATGGCGAAGCTTTTGAAGAAGGAAATTGCAGGCAGTGAGCGATCGTTCCAGCTTCACGTCAGCCCTCTCGGCAGAACGCAGGAGACCGCGGCTCGCATCGAACGGGTATTGCCGCTGGCCGCTCGTCCGGAATCGCGGCTCATGGAGGTGACCGTCGGTTCTTGGGACGGCATGACCAAGTTCGAGATCGACAACGAGTTTCCAGGAATGCTGGACAGGTCCGACGCTTTTGATTGGTATTTCAGATCTCCAGACGGGGAGAGCTCGATGCCGCCTGTGCGCGAGCAAAGAACTGGATCTCAGGCATATATGAACCGACAATTGCGATTTCTCACGGGCTGTTTGGCCGATTGGTACGTGGCGTATATTCCGGCCTTTCGAAGCGGGAAATGCTGGAATTGCCCGTTCCCCAAGATGGGTTTTATCGTCTTTGCGACGGTGAGTTCAGTCTGGTAAGCGCGTCGGCCGATACTTAGCACCACGACATTCATAAAAACAAAGACCTGCGACCGTCGCATGAATCAAATTCTAAACGACGCGCTTTTTCTGTCTTCGACACAAAACTCGTGTCAGACTGGGCTATCTACGCATACGCCTGCACGACGATCGAAAGGCTCGAAGCCATGCACAAGTTCACTGTCACTATTACGCGGGAGATCGAGGCTGACACCGCCGAGGAGGCCGCCCTGCTCCTCTATCAGGAACTGTCGAGGGGACCGGTCCCCGATCGCTACGCGGTCACCGACGAGACGAACGCCACGAAGGAGGTGAAGCTGGACCGCGAAAAGGCCGATGAATTCGCCAGCATCGATCACACCGCCGACCCAGGCAATTGGTAAGCATCACATGACCTGCCAGAGATCCGGCTTTGCGCCGCGAGCGCAAGTGCGGTAGTTGCGGGTCCCCTTCTCCGGCGCGAATGCTGGCTGTAAATAGCCGTTCGGCCGGAATATCGAGAGCCAAGGAAAGACCGTGATCTCACCAATCAAAATAGCCGTCGCCGGCGCGAGGGGCCGCATGGGTCGTGCCATCCTGCCACTGCTGGCGGCCGATCCGGCTTTTGCGTTCGTCGGCGGCATTGGCCGTGAGGGCTCTATGGGTGCCGGGCTGATCGATCGTTCGGCCGCGATCGGAGCGGCCGACGTGATCCTGGATTTCACGACGGGAAGCGCTGCGGCCGAACTTGCCGGCTTGTGTGCTTCGGCCGGTGGACCGGCCTTGGTAATCGGGGCGACAGGTTTCGAGCCAGATGAACTGGAACGGATCGCCGAGGCCGCCCGCACGATTCCGATCCTGCGCTCCGGCAATTTCTCCATCGGCGTCAACATGCTGATCGGTCTGGTCGCCCAAACCGCCCGCGCCCTTCCTGCGCATGAGTGGGATATCGAAATCCTCGAAGCCCATCACAACAGGAAGATCGACGCGCCCTCCGGCACGGCGCTGATGCTTGGTGAAGCAGCCGCCGAGGGCCGCGGCGTTTCCCTCGCATCCGTCGAGCGGCGCGGCCGTGACGGCATCACCGGCGAGCGGCCGCCCGGCGAGATCGGTTTCGCCGTGTTGCGCGCCGGCGGGATCGTCGGAGAACACAGCGTGATGTTTGCCGCCGCCGAGGAAGTCGTGACGCTCTCGCATTCGGCTCTCGATCGCGGCATGTTCGCCCGCGGCGCGCTTGCCGCCGCCCGCTGGATCGCGGGACGCGCACCCGGCGAATACGGCATGAGGGATGCGCTGGGGCTGGCGTGAATAAGGGAAACAAGCTCACAGCATATCGAGGATTGCCGAAGCGACGACCACTTCGGTTCCGGCCAGTCCCACTGAGCAAAACAGCGTCGTATCCTCAGGTGATCTCCGCCCCGTCGCTTTCCCGGCAATGATATCGGCAAGGTCGACCATGCGACTGTCGTTGCCCGAGCCGGCAAGGAAAAACGGCGACGCATAGGCGCGCGTCTGCTCCGGAGAATCCGTCGCGATCACGGCTGCCGCATCGGCGATATCCAGGCCGAGTTCGTATCCCCGATACGTTTTCGGGCCGACGGTGTTGACGTGCGCACCGGGCTTCAAATCCCCAGCATGAACGACAGGCGTTTGGCTCGTTGTCGCGCAGATGACGATATCGGCATCATCGACGGCTTCGATGGCGCTGCCGGCAACCTCCACCTCAATATCCAAGGCGTGCTGCATCTCGCTTGCGAAAGCCGTACGCTTTTCCTCGTCGCGGCTATAGACGCGGGCGCGATCCAGTTTTCGAACCGCGTCGGCTGCGGCAAGCTGGGTTCGCGCTTGCGCTCCGCTGCCGAGTATCCCCACGGTCCTGGCATCCGGCGCGCTGAGGTGACGGATGGCGAGACCTCCGATCGCACCGGTCCTGAGATTGCCGAGACGCTCTCCGAGAACGATACCTTTGAGCCTGGCGTCGTCGGCCGACCATACCGCCACGATCTGCGAATGCTCCACCCCCTCGAATGTTTCATAGGCCCGAAAGCCCGCGAGCGGTTTGTCGCCGAGGATGCCGCCGACGGTGAAGACGAGATCGCCGCGATCGGCAAACGAGACATGATGCCGGGGCGGAGAGATCAGCCGATTGCCGGCTCTCGCGAGAAAAGCGGTCTCGAGCGCATCGATCGCGACCGTCATCAACGCGCCATCGACCAGATCTTCGTCTCTCAGGACTTTCGCCATCCCCAAACCTCCGGTTCATGCCGGCACCCTGCAACCCCAACCCCGCTTGAGGTCAATAGGTCAGCAAACCGATATCCGCGGGAGACTTAATCGACCAGACGGCGCGCCATCATGACGTCGTCGATCTCCCTGCCCTCCTCCAGAACCCCGCCGGGAATCCTGCCGATTTCGGAGAAGCCTTCCCGCTGATAGAACCGTATTGCCGCCGGGTTCTCAGCGCTGACGAAGAGTTCCAGCTGCAGGATGCCGATATCGCGCGCGTGATCGGCAACCGCACCGAGCAGCCTGCTGGCAAGGCCCGTTCCGCGCAGGCTCCTTCTCACATAGACCATGATGATCGTTGCGCGATGGGCCATCTTGCTCGACCGCTGGCGAAGCAGGCCGGTTATGCCGACGGGTTCATCGCCCTGAAACGCGATGAAAACCGGCTCGTTCAGGCGATTGCGCCACTCCTCGAGAGAAAGAACCTCCCAGTCTTCGTAGCGGCTTGCAAAGAGGGACGGTTCGGTGCGAAGCGCTTCCAGACGGATGCGCCGGAAAGCCTCCACCTCGTCTGCCCTGATATGCCTGATCGCCGTACCGCTTCCATCCATCGGAACCTCCTTCGAGATGAGAGGTACAGTCAATACAGATGGGCTCAGCCGATGCAACCGGCGTTGAAAGCTTCATGCCCCAGCCTATGGCGATCGTCTCAAGCGCCGATCACTGCGCCGGACTCCTCAGCCGGCCGCCCTTCCGGACGGCCGGTTCACGGGGTGGGTCGACCCCTGTTTGATCGGTTGGGGGCGCGGCCTGTTCGCCGGTTGGGCCGACCGCTGGTTTATCGGTTGGCCCGCCGACAGGCTGCCTCGTCGACCGGACGATCAACGGATCGGCTGGCTGGACGGCGGATTGATCGGTTGTCGGCCCGTTCACCGGTTCCCCGGTTGGCCCGGCGGCCGATTGTTCGGTTGGTTCGCCCGCTGGTTCATCAGTTGGCTTGTCGATCTTGAACGATACAACTTCATGGATGATGACGAGAAGAACTATCCCGACCAACGTGCATGTCAGCGCGTAGAGAAGGAAATATTTCAGTGCATATCCCTCGCTAGTTGGCAGCACCAACTTGACAATGGTGCAAACGATATTTCCGCATTATTGAACGATACTTGAGACGAAGGCAATCATTTTCAAGCATAGCCATGAAATTTCAAAAATGGACAGAACGGAATAGAGTAAGTATTGTAGATATTTAGGAAGCCCTCTCTGGATGCTCAATTTATCTTGAGCCTCGGCAAGGACGAGAAAGTACTCTGGATCCCAAGCCCGAGTCTCCTGGGCGAAGACAGAGCTGGCGATATGGGCTAAATTGCATAGCGCCGGCAGCCTGCCTTCGGGGGCGGTCCCTCCAGGATCGGCGGCGGCAGGGGGAACTTATGTCGGCAATTGCATCTCTGTTTCAGGAAGCCGCCCGGCTTGCTGCGGGGTTCCGGCAGGCAGGGCCCGCCCGCCATGTGCCTGCCCACGATTACGCAGCCTCGCTTGCCTGCTTCGACGAACCGCTGCCGGCAGCCGGTTGCGATATGCTCAATGTCATCAGGCAGTTGGCGAGTGACGCCGAACCCGGGCTGCACGCAACCACGGGCCCGCGCTTCTTCGGCTGGGTCATCGGCGGCTCCCATCCGGTCGGCGTCGCGGCCGATTTCCTCACCAGCGCCTGGGGCCAGAACGCCGGAAACCATGCCGCCGCCCCGGCCGCAGCCGCAGTCGAGACCATCGCGGCGAGATGGCTCCTCGATCTCCTGAAGCTGCCGGCCGAAAGCTCGGTCGGCTTCGTCACCGGGGCGACAGTGGCGAACTTCACCTGCCTTGCCGCCGCCCGCGGCGAAGTGCTGCGCCGGGCGGGCTGGGATGCCGATGCGAGTGGCCTGTTCGGCGCGCCTGAGATCACCGTGCTGATCGGCGACGACGCCCATACGACGGTCTTCTCCGCACTGCAATTTCTCGGCCTCGGGCACGATCGCGTGTTGCGCGTGCGCACCGATCCAGTAGGCCGGATAGACCCGGTCGCGCTGACCGGCACACTCGATACCGTCTCCGGTCCCCTCATCGCCATCCTCCAGGCGGGGCAGATCAATACTGGCGCCTTCGACGATTTCGCCGCCATCATCCCGCTGTTGAAGGCGAAAGGCGCCTGGGTGCATGTCGACGGCGCCTTCGGCCTCTGGGCGCAGACGTCGGTGAAAACCAGCCACCTCAGCCGCGGCATCGAAGCGGCCGACAGCTGGGCGACCGACGGCCACAAATGGCTGCAGACGCCCTATGATTGCGGCTATGCGATCGTCCGCGACGAACTCGCCCATCGCCGCGCCATGACGATCGCCGCAAGCTATCTGCCGCTCGCTGGCGAAGGCGAGCGCGATCCTTCCCATTACGTGCCCGAGCTTTCGCGAAGGGCGCGCGGCTTTGCCACTTGGGCGATGCTGAAACATCTCGGCCGCGAGGGTGTAACCGCCCTCATCGACCAGTGCTGCGCCTCGGCGCAGCTGATCGCCGATCGGCTCGCACGCGAGCCCGGCATCGCCATTCTGAACGAGGTGGCCCTGAACCAGCTCGTCATCCGCTTCGGTACCGACCTGCCCTCCGAAGAAGGCGACGCGCTGACGCGAAAGACCATCGAAAAGATCAAGGCGGACGGCATGATCTTCGCAGGCGGCGCCAAATGGCGCGGCCGCGACATCCTGCGTCTCTCCGTCACCAATTTCCAGACGACATCAGATCAGGCGCAACTCGCCGCAGAAAGCATCATCGCCGCCTTCAAGAGTGTCAGCTGAGAATGATGCATCAGCTCCCCTGGTTCGCCCGCGCACAGAATGGTGCTGTCGCCGGCCGCGCATCCCAAATGAAACTTTCCGCGAGAAGCCCCGGCCATTAACGCAAATGTGGAATAGTTCCTGTCGCAAGAATGAAGCTCATGACAGCCCCCGCGGGTTCCAGTATTTCCAGGCGATCAAACGAGATCGGTCCAGTCTTATCGGAAACGAGAACCATGTTTAAGAATCGCCTTGCTTCATTATTCATTGCCGCCCTTCTGCCTGTTTCGGTTCATGCAGCCGATTGTCCGTCTGCTGACACCGCCGCCAAGGGTTTTGTGCTGGAAAATACCGGCGCACGGAGCGAATTCCACAAGGCGGAAGGGCAGATCGTCAAGACTGTCAATCATTTCGGCGGCTCACAGCAGCAGACGGTGTTTTCCTTTGCAGGTCTCTTCGATCTGGCCCGCTTCAGCAAAAACGAACAATATGCGATCCACCCGCTCTCCGATCTGAGCCGCATCGGTCCGCTGAAGAAAGGCGCTCGAACCAACGTTGCTTTCTTAGCGCTTGGCCCGGACGAGCGGGCGGATACGCGCTGGAGCCTGGAATTGACCGTCGCCGGACAGGAGAGCTTCAGTCTCGGCGAATGCAAATACAAGGTGTTCAGGATCAAGCAAGTGACCAAGAGAGGCGACGAGCAGGTCGACATCTTGAGCGTGCTCTATTCGCCTGACCTCCAGGCCACGTTGGCGAAGGTCTATTACGAGGGCACGGCCGACGAGTACACGGTCCGCTACGACAGGATCCAATCCCTGACGCACTGATGCTACGACGCATCAGTTATTGGCACACTTCTTCTCTTCCAGATTGAGGCGCGACAGCTCGTCTTCTCATTGTCACAGGCTGCGCTTATAGCTCCCCGCCCGTTCCGATCGCGCAAGGAGGAAGAGCCATGAAAGCCAATGATGTCGCCGCCCATTGGGAGAGCAATGCCGAGACGTGGACGATCTATTCCAGGGCGGGCTACGACAAGTATCGCGATGCGCTGAACACGCCGACCTTTCTGGAGATGCTGCCGTCGGTCGGCGGCCTGAGAGGTCTCGACCTCGGCTGCGGCGAAGGCTCCAATACCCGCGCGGTCGCCCGGCTCGGCGCCCGCGTGACCGGCCTCGACATCGCCCCGACCTTCATTCGTTATGCCCGCGAGAGCGAGGCAGACGCGCCGCTCGGCATCGACTATGTGCTCGGCGACGGCCAGAGCATCGATTTCCCGGAAGCGAGCTTCGATTTCGTCACCGCCTTCATGTCGATGATGGACATGGCTGATCAGCGCGAGGTGCTGAAGGGCATCCACCGCATTCTGAAGCCCGGCGGCTTCCTGCAGTTTTCGATCCTGCATCCCTGCTTCGTGCCGCCGACGCGCCGTAACATCCGCAATGAGGCCGGCGAGCCCGTCGCGGTAGAGATCGCCGACTATTTCGACGAGAGCGACGGCCGGATCGACCGTTGGATCTTTTCCTCGATACCGCAAGCGGAACGGGCGGCGCTGACGCCGTTTTCCGTTCCGCGCTTTCACCGCACGCTGTCGACCTGGGTATCGATGATCGTCGAAGCGGGGCTTACGATCGAGGCCTTTGGCGAGCCGATGGCCTCAGCCGTGGTGGCGCAGGCCGAACCCGTCGTCGCCGACACCCGCGTCGCGCCGATCTTCCTGCATATCAGGGCACGCAAGGCATAGGACCTGTTTTCCCGCCGGCATTGAGGTTTGGAACCGGCTTATCGTCGCACGGCAACGACCGAACTGGCGCGATAGCGCGACAGCTGCACCCGGTTGGATTGGTTGCCGCCGAAGAGATAGACATATTGCCGGCGCTGGTCGATGTGATCGAACAGGCTGACATGAAAGCGCCGGCCGGTGCGGATCACCACGACATCCCCACGCCTGGCGGAGCGGACGCCGACCGGCTTGCCGAACTTCTTCCAGGACGCCGCCATGTTGGGGTTGGGCGGCGGCTCCCTTGAAGATCGTTTGGCGACAAAGGCCAGGAACGCCCCGCACCACGATACCCTGCGCGGATTGATGCTAAGGAAGGAGATGGAGCGTTCATGCATGCTTTTGTACTTGGACGCCGTGCCGAGCATATCCGCCTCACAGGGCACGGCAAGCGCCGTGAGGACGATGACGAGAATAACCTTCATAGTTACCCACCATTGTTTGTATTATGCTGAAATTCCAAAATGTGGCGAAGAATAAAACAGGCGCGGCAACGTAGATGCGAATTATGGCGTGAATTAGAAACAACTAATACTGGCATTTTGGCGGCGGGAATTTGTCCGAAGAGAGGCACGGATCGGCGCTGACCAGCCTCTCGTTGCGGCCGAACGCGACGATCGAAGAACTCGTAGAACCCTTATTTTGCAGGCTCGAAAGGCTGACATAGGCCGTCCGGGCCAGGTGTATGCAGAGAAGGTGGACCGCGCCCGCAAGTGCTTGAGCGGCAAGACCATTCACCAAGAGTTGACGATCCTGCACGGCCTTGGGCCATCACCTATACGAGCTATATTTGAGACGGCCATCAGTAATACTTAGACGTCACCGGCAATACATTGCGCCCGCCCTATTCAACAGCGAAAATCGGTGGTCAGCCCCCGCCGATTGCGAACATGCGCGACCTTGGGATAACGGACCGGCGGCGCGGCGTATCAACCGTGTGGTTGTACCGGTTCGGGCTGCCCTGTGATCGGGGCAGGAGCAGCGATGAGCGCCTTGGTGACGAGGAGCGCAGCGGCGATCACAGGGACGACCACCCAGTACGAAAAGCGGATACCGAAGTGTTCGGCAACGAAACCGAGCAATGGCGGCCCAGCGAAAAACACGAGAAAGGTCGTCTGCCCGAGCGCTGCAACGCTGACCGATGCGGGTCGGTCCGTGCGCCGGGCCGCGGCCGAGATGGCAAGCGGATAGACCGACGAGCAGCCGATCCCCGTCAGGCCAAAGCCCGCGAGGGCGACGACAGGCTGTGCCGCCGTCGCAACCAAGACAAGGCCGATGGCCGCGATCCCGAGGAGGGTTATTGCGACGGGGCGTGGATTGAAGCGGTCAATCACAGAGTCCATGCCGAGCCGTCCGATGGCGATGAACGAGGAGAAAATGGCCACGCTGAGCCCGCCGACAAATGGTTCGACCGCAAATACGTCGCGCATATAGATCGCCGACCAATCGACGCTCGCGCCCTCGGCGAGAAGCGGAGCAGCGCCTATGAGGCAAAGGGGAAGCAGCCCGATCGTGGGAAAAGCGACGAGCGGAGCATCGCCGGGGTGAGCGTCATGCCGCCGGGGCGCATTCTCGATCCCGGAGAAAACGATCGACCCGGCAATCAAGACCGTCACGAGGACGATGAAGCTATGCAGTTCGATGGAGACTGCGGCCTGCCGCATACCGGCTGCAACAAGGGCGGTGATGCAGAATCCGAGGCTCCACATGCCGTGAGCCCGGCTCATGATGCGGTAGCCGAGCAGCGCCTCATGGCGATCGGTTTCGAGATTGGCGTTGATCTCGAATGCGCCGGCGAAAATGCCGGCAACAAAGAATAATGGCATCGCCAGGGAAACTGCAGGCATCCAGGGGATCAGCGCATAAAACAACGTCACACCGAAGACGGTGACGAAGGCCGTTGTGCGCGCACCAAGCCTCTCGATGAGCCTCGCCGAGAACGTCAACCCGCAGAGAACCCCGAGGGACATGATGGCGAGCAAAAGGCCCAGCTCTCCTTCGCTCAGGCTAAACTTGAGCTGAATGTCGGGCAGCCGCGAAAGAAACGCCCCCACGGAAAGGGCCACGGCAAACTGAATGAAGAAAATACGATGGTGCGGCTTCATCTCGGGGCTCTGCTCCGATTGGCGGGATTGAAGTCCAACTATCCCCCGTGGGATAGCCGGACATTCCGACGAAATGGCGACTGGCTCGGAAACCCGCGGCTTCAGCATTGTCGACCACCATGCTGACAGCCCCTGTCAGCATGGCGGCGCCACCGCCGATTGAAGGAGGACGTGTCGCTTCTTGCCGACGGACAGCCGGATGACGCCGTCCTGGACATCGGAGTGACCAAGCTGCATTGCCTCGTCGTTTACGCTGCCGCCGTTCACCCGCACACCGCCGCCGGCGATCAATCGACGTGCTTCGCTTTTCGACTTGGCGAGCCCGGCAATGACCATCGCATCAGCGAGCGGAAAGGTGCTGCGAAGGCTATCCGGGAACCTGACGGTCGGGAGGCCGACCGGCACCTCACCTTCTTCGAAGGTACGCCGGGAGGTTTCGGAAGCTTGCGCTGCCGCATCCGTCCCGTGGCACAGGCTGGTGATCTCGTCGGCAAGTATCTTTTTCGCTTCGTTGATCTCGGAATCCCGAAGCACGTCAAGGCGGGCAATTTCACTTAACGGCAACTCGGTGAACAGCCTGAGAAAACGACCCACATCGGCATCTCCGGTGTTTCTCCAGAATTGCCAGAATTCATAGGGCGACAACCGGTCGGCGTTGAGCCAGACCGCCCCCGAAACGCTTTTGCCCATCTTCGCGCCCGACGATGTCGTCAGCAGCGGAGCGGTCAATCCAAACAAGGCGCGTCCACCGATCCGCCGCCCAAATTCGACGCCGCTGACGATGTTGCCCCATTGGTCGGAACCACCAAGCTGAAGCAGGCAGCCGCGGCTTTCTGCGAGCACATGAAAGTCGTAGGCCTGCATGACCATGTAGTTGAATTCCAGCAATGACAGCGATTGCTCCCGCTCCAACCGTTGGCGCACGCTCTCCGATGTCAGCATCCGGTTGACTGAAAAATGCGGTCCAACATCGCGCAGGAAGTCGAGGTAGTTGAGCCTGCCCAACCAATCGGCATTGTTGACCATCACCGCATCGGCCGGGCCATCCCCGAAAGCGAGGAACCGCTCGAAGACACGCCGGATGCCGAGCAGGTTTTTCATGATCTGCTCTTCGCTGAGAAGGGGGCGTGACGTGTCGCGCAAACTCGGATCGCCCAGCCGACTTGTCGCACCACCCAGCAACGCGATGGGTTTGTTACCAGTCTTCTGGAACCAGCGGAGCATCATGATCGGAATGAGATGCCCGACATGCAGGCTGTCGGCGGTGAGATCGAAGCCGTTATAGGCTGTGCCGGCTCCCGAACAAAGCCAGCTGTCGAGTGCTTCCAAGTCGGTACATTGATGCAGGAAACCGCGCTCGGTCAGGGTGCGGAGAAAGTCGGATCGGGGTCCGGTGGGCTGAGAGGATCGTGTCACGGGGGTCTCCATTGGGGCCGATGAGGCCGGAGACCTTCTGTTGACACGCGTGCCGCCGACCATGCGGCGTCTCGGGTGTCAGGAATATGACCTTACGCCGCTCTCTATGGGAGCAGCGTATAATAGAAGCTCGAAAGGTTCAGGGTGCAGGTCATGGATCCTTATTACCATGCGACTGCGCAATCGCAAGAGGCGACCGCCGAAGTCCAAGCCGATCGTGCGCCCCACCCCTCTCCCGCTCACGCCGCCGCCCCTCACAAAAAATTCGCACACGCATCAATTTACTTGCCGTTCTGCAATGCGGCATATGTTTGTGTTCATAGGCAAGGGGCATAAGCGGGGAACCATGGCGTCGACGCATATAGACAATACGGGTGAAGGTGCCGGCCGGAAGGGCTTTGCCGGACTGGTCGTCGGCGCGATCGGCGTCGTCTATGGCGATATCGGTACCAGCCCGCTCTATGCCCTTCGTGAGGCGCTGAGGCCTTTTGCCGCCGATGGCGTACACGAGGCCGAGGTCATCGGTCTCATTTCGCTGATGATCTGGACGCTGACGGTCATCGTGACCTTCAAATATGTGCTCTTCCTTCTCAGGGCGGACAATGACGGTGAAGGCGGCACGCTTTCGCTTCTCGCCCTGCTGATGAAGAAGATGGGGCGAAACGTGCCGGTGCTCTTCTTCGCAGGCCTGATCGGAGCGGCGCTCTTCATCGGCGATGCGATGATCACGCCGGCCCTGTCCGTCATGTCGGCGCTCGAAGGCCTGAAGCTGGTCACGCCGGCCTTTGCCGAATACGTCCCGCTCGCGTCGGCTGCGATCATGATCGTTCTCTTTGCCGTCCAGTCCCGGGGAACGGCCGCCGTCTCGATGTTTTTCGGGCCGATCACGGTCTTGTGGTTTCTGGCCATGGCAGCGGGCGGCCTGATCCATATCGGCGACGACTGGAGGATTCTCGAAGCGCTCAATCCGATCAACGCGCTGTCGTTCCTCGCCCATGCCGGCACCGTCGGCCTCATTGTGCTTGGCGCCGTCTTTCTGACGGTGACGGGCGCCGAGGCGCTCTATGCTGATCTCGGGCATTTCGGGCGCCGCCCGATCCAGATGGCGTGGTTCGTGCTCGTCTTTCCGGCATTGCTCTTGAACTATCTCGGCCAGGGCGCGCTGGTTCTCTCCCATCCCCACGCAGCCACCAATCCGTTCTTTCTGATGTATCCCGATTGGGCCTTGCTGCCGGTGGTTCTGCTGGCAACGATGGCAACGATCATCGCCAGCCAAGCGGTGATAACGGGCGCATTTTCACTGGCCCGCTCGGCGGTTCACCTCGGCTTCCTGCCGAGGCTGCGCATCAAGTTCACATCGGAGACCAACACCGGCCAGATCTACGTGCCGAGCGTCAATCTTCTCCTGCTGGTCGGCGTCTTGATGCTGATCTTTTCCTTCGGCGATTCCGAGTCGCTGGCGACGGCCTATGGCATCTCGGTGACCGGAACCATGGTCATCTCGACCATGCTGGTCTTCCAGTTCCTTCGGGCCGTCTGGGGCTACTCCCTCGTGGTTGCCGCCCTCCTGCTGCTGCCGCTCTTCTTCATCGAAGTCATGTTCCTGGCGGCCAACCTGCTGAAGATCCATGATGGCGGCTGGGTTCCGGTCGCCCTTGCGCTGGCGATCATGATCCTGATGTGGACATGGACCCGAGGACAGGCCTATCTGAAGCGACTGCGGGCCAACAACGAGATCCCGCTCGATTCCTTCATCCGGTCGATCGAGCGAAAGTCGGACCATTCGCCGGTCACCGTTCCAGGAACGGCCGTCTTCCTGACCAGCGTCCCGGATCGCACGCCGAATGTTCTGCTCCACAATCTCAAGCACAACCACGTGCTCCATGAACAGAACGTTATCCTGACCGTCTGGACCGAAGACGAACCTTACGTCCCCGACAGCAGGCGCATCAAGCTCAGCCAGCTCTCGCCACGCTTCGTACGTCTCGATATCACCTTCGGCTTCATGGACGACCCCGACGTTACCCGGGCACTGGCGCTCTGCCGCGAGGGCGGCTTCAAGTTCGAAATCATGAAGACCTCCTTCTATCTCGGCCGCAGGAACCTCGTCAGAACGCCGAACACCGGGCTGCCCGCTTGGCAGGAGCGCATATTCATGGCGCTGGAGGGCTTGGCGATCGACCCCTCCGACTATTTCAACCTGCCGTCAAACCGCGTCGTCGAACTCGGTGAGCAGATTGCCATTTAGAACATGATGCCGAAGGCCGGGGAGTCGCGACTGGGACAGGAGAGATGGAAGCGAGGCAAGAGTGGCTCCCGTCGCAAGCGTCACGGCATGAGGCGCGAAATCATGCCTTGGCCGAGATCGCGCTCAATTCCTCCAGATCGAGATCCCGTTCCAGCTCCCGCAACGTCTCGTCATCGATTTCGCCGGCGCGATGGAGGCGGATGAGTTCCCGGCGTCCCGTTGCAACCGCTTCGAGAATGACGTCGAAATGCGCATGCAGCACCGGTATGTAATGCTCGGTTCTCTCGGCATAGTCGACGATCGACGTCGCCCGGCGCTGGTAGCGCTCCAGCAATTGCGGATGGATGAGTTTCCCCTCGGCGTCATATGCCAGGCTCTGGACGGTCCCGAACTGCGCCTGGGCCATGGCGGCTTCGGCCTGGCTCATCGTCAGGCGCGCTCTTTCCGAATCCGGCTCCACCAGCCGCGCCCAGGCGATCACTCGCCCCAATGTCGTGCCCTGTATGAGCACGGTTCCGAGAATGACGGCGAACGATGTGACGAGGATGAAGTCACGACCTGCGAACCCTTCGGGCAGGCTCAGCGCCAGGGCAAGCGTGACCACCCCGCGCACGCCCGCCCAGCTCAGAACCGTCGCACCACCGGCGCCGAGCGGTCGGGCGCGCGTGAACCCCAGGACAGCACAGAACCTGAGAACGAAATCGGAGGCGAAGACCCAGGCAAAACGCGCGATCACGAGCGTGACGAGGATCGCCAGCATCGGCAGTCCCATTGTCGCGATCACAGTGGTAAAACCGCCGCCGCGTTCGACGACATCCCTGAGCGACAGCCCGATCAAGATGAACACCGCAGCTTCCATCAGGAAGATCATCACCGTCCAGAACGAGGTGCCGCGCATGCGCATTGCGGCTGAAAGCACTGTGTGCTGGTGCCAGCTCATGATCAGCCCCGCCGTAACGGTGGCGATGACGCCGGAAACATGCAGCTGCTCTCCGAGCAGATAGGCAATCCAGCCGAGCAGCACCGAGGCTGCAATGATGAGATATTCGTCGCCGAGACGCCGGACGAGTTTGAACCACGCCGTTCCCACAACGATGCCGACGATGGCGCCGCCGAGCGCCAGCACGAAGAAATTGCCGATCACCTCCCCCGTGCTGAAGGCTCCGGTTGCAGCGGCGGCAACGGCAAAACGGAAAAGAACCAGGCCACTCGCATCGTTGAGCAAGCTCTCGCCTTCGAGCAGAATCTGAAGCCGCCGCGGCAGCCTGACGCGCTCCAGTACGGCGCGCGCCGAAACCGCGTCCGGCGGCGCGACGATCGCGCCGAGTGCCGCGCAGGCAGCCCAGGGAAGTGAGGGAAAGAGGAGATGGGCGACAACGGCGACGACGGCACAGGTGAAGAGCACCGCACCGACGGCAAGTGAAGCGATGCCGATCACATGACGCCGCAACCGCGCGAGCGCGATCGACCAGGCGCCGTCCATCAACAGCGGCGGCAGGAAGATGACCAGAACCAGTCCGGGGTCGACTGATATCGCCGGCAGTCCCGGCGCAAAGGCCAGCAAGGCGCCACCGGTCAACAGCGCGACGGACGGCGGCAGCCCGAGCCTGTGGGCGGCATAGTGCAGCGCGATGATCGCGAGAAACATCACGATAACGAGCTCGAATAAGTGGGTTGGTTCCATCTGCCTCTGCCCCTGCTCAGCAACGGATGTCGGATGCCTGACGCAAAGAGTTACAGCGACCTCGCGCGTCTGAAAAGACGCACCGCGCTGTAAAGCCGCCGAACCGGGAAAACCGCTTCGCCCCAGAGGCGACCGGCGATAATGTCCACCTTGTGCCATAGCTGGTTGGAGTCGGTACTGCCATAAAGCTTGTCGGCATAGCCCGAGCCGGTCAACCACGCGATCGAGACATAGACGTGACCCCTGGCGTCACCGGAGTTGACGGCCACATTGGCAAGGTTTGCCCTGCACGGCAGGCATTTGATGTCGATGATCGCTTGCCGTCGATCATTGCCGGGATTTAATTGGAATTTCCTGCGCATCCTCCTTACACCCTGAGTCTTGAGGCAAAGGACGATATATGAAGAGACGGACCCTTGTGCTTGGAGGTGCGGCGATCGTTGCATCGTCCGTCGCGGCGGTAGCGATCTGGCCCCGGCGGCATATCACGGTCGCCGCCAGGACATTCGACTGGAAGGGGACGGATTTCCTGAGCGGCGGCACCAAATCGGTCGCCTTGGAAAAGCTGCCCGTCCCGCTCTTCCGCAGCCGTCCGAATTGCGTCGTCACCGTCGCTCAGACTCTTGGCCCCTGCCACGTCAACAATATTCCCGCCCGTCAGGACGTCTCGGAAGGAAAGGCTGGACTGCCCTTGCGGTTGGCCGTCCGGATCGTCCATGCAGCCGATTGCCGGCCGGTCGAGAATGCCGATATCGAAATCTGGCATACGGATCACCGCGGCATCTATTCCGGCCGCGAGGCTGCGAAGATGTGTACACTTGGCGATGCCGAGGCGATCAGCGGGCTCGCCTTTCGCGGTCGCCAGCTGACGGATGCACAGGGGCAGGCAGGCTTCCTGACGGCCTATCCCGGATGGTACCAGGGCCGCACACCCCATGTTCATTGCCGAATCCTCGTCGACGGCAATGAGCTTCTCGTCAGCCAGATCTATTTCGACGATGCGCTGAGCGACATCATCTATGGCGAGCATCCGGACTATATTGGACGCCCGGCCCGCGATACGCGCAATGACGACGACGGCATCATCCCTGAGGACGCCGCCGATCACATATTCGATTTCGAGAAGCTCGATGGCGGCGTGCTCTCCGCCACCATCACGATCGGCCTCTCTGCCTGAACGCAGGTAACGCCGGAAATGCATGGCCGGAGCTGTAGATTGCCATCCGCGAGGGCCTGTATTGCAACTTCACTAAGACAAGATACAAAATCTTCGCGTCAATCGGGATATCTGTGCTTCCCCGGTTCAGACCAGCGTGTTGAGCGATGGAGGATGAGGATGCGAGGCTTTGGGTTTGTTGCGCTCTTCAATCTCGGAGCCATGCTGGCAGCCGGGCCGACCAGTGCCTGTATCGATATTGCCCCCATGGACCTTCACGATGTTTCATATGCAGACGTCGTGGTCGTTGGTCGCGTGACGAAATACACGTTGGTTCTCGACCCCGAGGCGAGGAAACGACATCAGGAATTCCTTGCCCACAGTAGTGGCAAAGTCCGGGAGCTTCTCGGGAAGGCGAACAGTTTTATGACTGACTATGCGCGCTTGGAGATAGCGGTCGAGGAAGTTCTGCGTGGCACGGCGCCTCATACCCTCACCGTCACCTGGGATAACACTGCATTCAGCGAGACTATGCCGCCTACCTCCTACCTTATAGCCTTGCGCAGTTCAGGCTCGCCGCTACCGCCACTTCGAGGTGCCACCGCCACTATTCTTCCGGACCCGGATCCGGCTTCCCTGTCTGTCCTGCGGGCGCCGTGTTCCGCTCCGTTCTTTTTCGAAAGCACCAACAGTGATGCAGATATTGTTCGGCAGATATTGAACTCAGGGTCCAAATGAATCTTTTGAGGGGATGACGACCTTGCTGGAACCCGAGATCCCCCTGGATGGCGGCAACGTCAATGCCGCCGTCGTGCGCGTCGGCTGCCATTTCGAGCACTGGCGGCGCGAGGCAGACGCTTTCGCTCTTAATCTGATAGAACTGGGACGGGCGTTATGACCGCCACCTATATACCCGCATACCATTCATAACCGCGATCTTCCCAAAAGCCGCCATTGCCGCCGTAAAGCTGGCCGAGATCGGCGACGGCTTCGATGCCGGTCAGGTATTTTGCCTGCTTGTAGCCGAGCTGGCGCTCGACCCGGAGCCGGAGCGGCGCGCCGTGGGCGACTTCGAGATCGCGGCCGTTCATGGTGTGGGCGAGGATGGTCTGGGGATGAAACGCGTCGACGAGATCGATGCTTTCGTAATACCAGCCGCTGCCGTCGAGCGTCTTTTCGTATTCGTCGGCGCAGTGGAACACAATGTAGCGGGCTTCGGGTTTCAGACCGGCTGCCTGTAGCAGCGCGCCGAGCGGCACGCCGGTCCATTTGCCGATGGCGCTCCAACCCTCGACGCAGTCGTGCCGGGTGATCTGTGTACGGGCCGGCAGGGCTTTCAACTCCGCCAGCGACAGTTGCATCGGCTTGTCGACCAGCCCGCCGACCTCGAGCCGCCAGCTTGAAAACCGCTGGTTCATCCACTCGATATAGCGAGCATTGTCGGGCATGCTCGTGCCGTTGGCGCGAAAGGTCGGCGAGATATCGGCTTCCGTGAACTCGCGGGCGAGCGCGTCGTCGCCAAGCAGGAAGCGCTGGGTCTTCATGCTGAGGCCTTCGGCGATCTTGAGCACCGATTTCGTCCGATCGCTTTCGCCGAGTGCATCGCAGCCGGCAAGCCCCAGCGCCGACGCCGTCATGGTCGCGCCGATCAGGAAGCGGCGTCTGGTAATGATGCGGCTCATGATTTCCCTCCCTGGCCGATGTCGTAATAACCGGTGATCATCGAGCGCAGATTGTTGAACACGCCCGAGACCAGCACCATCGCCACATGCACCGCGACGAAGGCGACAAGCGAGAAAGCAGTCAGAAAATGCAGCGTCCGCGCCGATTGCCGGCCACCGAACAGGTCGAGCAGCCAGGGCGCGACCGCATTGAAGCCCGGCGACATGGTTAGACCGGTTGCAACCATCAGCGGCAGCAGCACGAAGATCACCGCGATATAGGCGAGTTTCTGCAGCGTGTTGTAGTGGCGTGCCTCAGGCCCCTTGGGAAAGCGCAGCCGGGCGTGATTGACGATCTCATGGCCGAGATGCGAAGGCTTCAGCTCCTGGGGCGCCGGCAACAAATCGCGGCGGAAATGCCGGCTGATAAAGCCATAGGCGAGGTAGATGAAGCCGTTGATGACGAACAGCCAGGCAAAAAAGAAATGCCAGCGCCGGCCCGTCGCCAGGTCCCGGTAGCTCGGCATGGTCAGCCAGCTCGGAAAACCTTGCACAGAAGCCTCGCCGTCGACATTCGAAACCCCGAGAACGCCCGTCGTGTCGAAGGTCAATCCGCCCAGGCGTGTCACCCCTTTCAACGCATCGCCTTCCTGCTCCGCTTCCATGGAAATGAAGGACGGATCGTCATCAGCGCCATACTGGCCCCAATAGAGCGCCGGGTGGGCGTTGAATATCTGCAGGCCGCTGAACAGCAGCACCGTCATGCACAGCACGTTTACCCAGTGCGACAGGCGCACCAGCAGGCCATGGCGGTAGAAGAGCGTTCCTCCGCTCGCCATGCCGGCATCGGTCGTGGCCATCGTAGGTCCTCCGGATCGACTTGAAAGGTCTTCTCGAAAAGACGCGGCCGCGGGCAAAATAGTTTCAGCGGCCGCGATCCACTATTACTTCATCGCGTCGCAGGCCTTCATCATCGTGTCCTTCTTCATAGAGTCCTTCTCCATGCCGGCATTGTGCATGCAGTCGGCCTTGGTGCTGCCGGTCGCCATGTTGTCCTGCTTCATCGCGTCCTTCGACATCGTATCCTTCGACATGGCGTCCTTAGACATCGCGTCGGTCTTCATGCTGTCTTTCTTCATGGCATCGCTGCTTTGAGCGCTGGCGGCGCCGGCAAGCGACAGGCCGATAACGAAGGTGCAGGCGGCAAGGGTGGAAAGGATCTTGGTCATGAGGGTCTCCTCGGATCGATTGATGTGTCCGCGGCACCCGCCGACGGCTCACAGTGCTGAATTCGATCTTCTTGCGAAGGCAGTTACAGCCTCACGCTTATGTGATAGCGCTGGCCCGTCAGGAGATTTTCGAATCCGCCTGTAACCAAAGCGTCATCCACGCGAATGACATTGCAGACGACATGACGAACGCCCATTCGGAACAAGCCCTGAAGATGCTGATGCTTCTGTCCCTCGACGGGGACGAGGCTGCCTATCGGCGTCTGCTCGGCACGTTGCGACCCCTGCTCGTCGGCTACTACGGCGGGCGTATTGGCACCGCGGCGAAGTCCGACACGGAAGATCTCGTGCAGGAGACGTTGCTGGCGCTGCATGCGCGCCGGGCGACCTATGACAGGGAGCGGCCGTTTACCGCGTGGTTCTTCTCGATTGCCCGCTACAAGCTGATCGACCATCACCGAAAACATGGCGGTCGCTACAAGTCGGAAATGGAGCTTAACGAGGAGATCGAAGGCGACTTCAGGGAGGATGCGATTGCAGCGCGCATGGATGTCGAGCGGCTGTTGAACGGCCTGCCGCAGCACCAGCAGGAACTGATCCGTCAGGTCAAGCTCGAAGGGCAGTCGGTGGCCGATACGGCAAGCCGCACCGGACAGTCGGAATCGGCGGTCAAGGTCGGTGTTCACAGAGGCATCAAGGCGCTGGCGGCAAGATTGCGAGGTGGGACGTGAGAGAAACTGAGGACGTGATCGACATCCTTGTCAGAGATCTGAAGCCGGTACCGAGACATGCGCTGGAACGCCGTTTCGTGCTCGCCGTCCTGCCTGCTTTGGCAGTCTCGCTGCTGCTGATGCTTGTTGTCGTCGGCCTTCGCACAGACATGACGCAGGCGCTGACGCTGCCGGTTTTCTGGATCAAATCCGGCTATAATGCCCTGCTCGCAATCGCCGCCTTCGCCGCCGTTTACCGCCTCTCCCGGCCGGATGGCTCGGAAGGCCGCTTTTTCGGCATTGGCGCTGCAATCGTGCTGGCTCTGGCCGCCATGGCGGTCATCCAGCTCGCTTTGTCGCCGGCATCAAGCTATCCCGTGCTGGTGCTCGGCTCCTCCGCCCTGCATTGCCCGCTGCTGATCCTTGCCTTTGCCATGCCCATCCTGATCGCCAATACATGGGTGCTACGCGGCGCCGCACCAAGCAAGCTTGGGATGACAGGCTTCGTCGCCGGCATTGCAGCAGGCGCATCCGGCGCCTGGGTCTATTCCTGGTTCTGCACCGAAAACGGCCTGCCCTTCGTCGTCCTCTGGTATTCGCTCGGCATCCTGTTAACAGGCGCAATCGGCGCCCTCTTCAGTCGTCGCCTTCTGCGCTGGTAGGACCGGCTGTCGGATTCTTGCGCCCCGATACCACGATGCAATAACCAATTTTTCCGTGAAGGAATCGGAGCGGCGCGCACTAATCCTGCATCCGGCATGAAACCAGATGCAGCATTCCTGCGTACTACCCCTCAGGACAGGCAAACGAAGGCAGCGAGGGGTGATGGCATGGTCAGGAAAGAAGGCATAGCACACATTCCCCGGCAAGCCGCCGAACAAGGGCTGGCCAGGCTGATGATGAGGCTGCCCGCGACGCGGGCAACCATCAGAGCAGCCGCGGCGAGCCGCCCCCATCTTTATGAATTGTGCGGCGCCTATGGCGAGGCCTGCGCCGTCCTTGACCGCATGCGCAGGGAAATCTCCGCCGATCCCGCAATCGTCACCGAATACGAGATCATCTGCGCGGAAATCGAAATCGACGTCACCAGGATCCTGTTCAGCGACCGCTGAGACATGCGCTCTCCTCCTCCATCGCCGCGCCTCGGACCGGGCAAGGCGCCGTTTGCTGCCCACATTCCTCTCAGCTCAGCAAGTCATCCACATGGACGGAGATGCTCAGCGTATCCGTGTCGAAATGGTGCGCGGCCCCGTCGGAGATCTTATAGTAAAAAGTCTCGCTCACCTCACCGCTAAGCCCGGCAAGCTTCGTCGCGTCGACCGTGTAGCTATAGTCACCATGATCGTCGACATGGATGGTGCCGTATTGGCCGGTCAGCGTCAGACCGTTCTTGTTGACCAACTCGCCGTCAAAGCGGCGAAGCAGCAGGATCCCATTGGCCGAGCTGTCATTTTCGAGGAGATTGCCATGATGGGCGTCCGCGTCGGCCGAGATTTTCAGGCTGTCATGGGTTGCGACGATCGTCGGGGTTGCGTCCGCATGCGTTGCATCTCCCGCAACGTGACTATCAAGAATCGCAAGCTGGGCCTCTTCGAGCGTCGTGTTGTTGCTGACCGGAAAGGTGTTCGCGGCGATGATGGCCGGGGATATGCTGTAGGGCGTGACATCGCTGGCGATGACATTGTCATGAAAAGAGCCGGATGCAGGCCTGTCGACCTTCAGCGCCGCCTGCGACAGGTCGTCGAAGACATTGCCGTAGATCTCGATACCTTCGCGAACGTAACTGGTGGTGCCGGCAGAGCTGACCGCCACGCCCCATACGCCGTCATGGATATAGTTGCCTGAGATATCGTAGTCCCGCGTATTGCCCTGGTCCCCGAGACCGATGGCATAGGACCAGCTGTACCCGCCATAGCCTGAAATATCATTGTCGTGGATGGCGATATTCGTGCCCGCTTGGGCGCTGATCCCGAAGCCGCCACCAATCAGCGTATTATCCTCGACCACGGCATTCACCGGCCGGATGAGCGCAATGACGCCCTTCGGCGTCGCGGCGCCCGTCTGGTCGAGGTAATTGCCGCTGATCACGATATTGCTGCTGTCGTTCATCTGTACGGCATCTGCCGCGGTGCCGTGGGCGTTGGTGACGGTGTTGTTGAGAAAATTGACGCCGTTGACCTTCTCGATCCAGACGCCGTCACCGTTCACGCCGGTGATCGTGCTGTTTTCGATGGTGATGTTCGAGCCGGTCCTGAACGTGACGGAGCCGGACTTGGTGGAGCTTCCGGTATTTTCCACCTCGACATTGCGGACGGTCCAGTTCGAAACATAGCCGCCATAGATGGCCGCGCCTGCTGTCTCGGAGATCTTGAGGTTCTCGATGACGATATTCGACGCATAGAGGCTGTGAATGCCGTCGCCGGGGCTATGGATAACCGGCGCGTCGCCGACCCCATAGCTGCCGATGGTGATCGGGGCGCTAGCGGTGCCGGAATATTTCAGGTCGAGTTGGTCGTTGAACACGCTTCCGGCGGCGAGCAGCACGCTGTCGCCCGGCTGCAGCTTCAAGTTTTCCACCGCCCAGAACGATGCAAACGGCGTGTCCACGCTCGTTCCATTGTTGCCGTTGGAGCCTATCGCTGGATTCACATAATAGATTGCCATATCGCCTTGTTCTCGAATTGCCGCGCAGCCGTCTGCATCGGCTGCAACGCGTGGATCGGATGCGGTCGGGGTTAAAGGCCATCAAGAGGGCCTTCATATTGCCTTCACGGCGGTTGGCAGACCCTGTGGGCGGCCTGCCTTGGTCCCGAGAAACGCCTGGCGGTGGCGGTATATTAAAGACTACAACTTATAAGAAAATAATCTACAGAACAACGACCGAAAGGTGAATGAACCGTATCGCAGCTCGCGACCAATGGTCACCGGCGCTGACAGTGAACACCCTTTTGCAGGCTTTCCGGTGCATTTGAATGCAGCTGCGGTTCATTATGAGACACCGCGACGTTCCGCGGGCAAGGACGAGGTCCGCATCCTGGAAGGCGCTGCCTCCGCCGATGCACGACCGGGTTGCAGCTGCGGCGAAGGTTGTGCCCGTTCCGTCGTTGCCTGAATCCGATCCCGTGGCAACGAACAGCCGGCAAAAACTTACGGTTGAGCTTGAAAAAACGCGTCCGCGCCCCGCACGGGGGCTGACGGCTGCTTATGAAATCCCGGAAACTTTCCGGGATTTCTCCTTGTGTCATTGCAGCCTCGCACCCTCAGCCCAGCAAGTTATCCATATGGATGTAGACGGTCAGCGTATCGCCGTCGGTATGGTGCGAGTTTCCGTCGTTGATCCCGTAGCTGAAGGACTCGCTCACATGGCCGTCATGGTCGGGAAGCTTCGTTTCATCGAGCGTGTAGGCATAGTTGCCTTCCCGGTCCACGTGGATGACGCCGTAGTCGCCGGTCAGCGTGAGGCCGTGTTTGCCGACGCTTTCGTCGCCGAAGCGGCGCAGAACCAAGGTGTCGTTGTCAGAGCTGTCGTTTTCGAGAAGATTGCCGCGATGGGCCTCGCCCGTATCGCTGAAGATCTTCAAATTGTCATGGACGGCGGCAACCGCCGGATCCGCGGACGCCTCCGTGACTGCGGCAGTCTTGGCAACCGGGCTCGCCAGCACCGTTTCGACATTGGCGACCGTATGGTTGTTGCTGACGGTGAAGGTGTGCGCGTCGACGATGGACGGCGATATGGCGGTGGCCGTGGTGCCGGTCTCGATCGTATTGTTGGTGAAGGAGCCGGAAGCCGGCCTGTCGACCTTCAGCGCCGCCTGCGAGAGGTCGTCGAAGACATTGTCGTGCACCTTGATATTCGTGCGGGTATAGCTGGTGCCGCTGGCGTCGCTGATGGCAACGCCCCATGCGCCGTCATGAATGTGGTTGCCTGAAATATCATAATCCCGCGCATTGCCCTGATCGCCGAGGCCGACGCCGAAGGACCAACTGTAACCGTGAAATCCCGATATGTCGTTGTCGCGAATTGCGACATTCTTGCCGGCCGGCGCGCTGATGCCGAAGCCGCCGCCGGTGAGCACATTGTCCTCGACCACGGCATCGGTGGCCCGCACCAGCGCGATCACGCCCTTGGGGCTATCGGCGTTCGTCTGATCAAGATGGTTGCCCTTGATCAGAATATTGCTGCTGTCGTTCACCTGCACGGCATCGGCGGTCGAGCCGTTCGCGCTGGTCACGGTGTTGTCGAGAAGCTTGACGCCGGCGACCTTTTCGATCCAGAAGCCGTCGCCCTTGACGGCCGTTATCTTGCTGTCTTCGACCGTGACGTTCGTGCTGCTCCGGAAGGTGACGGCGCCGGCATTTTCCGACATGCCTGTCTTGGCGATCTCGACATTGCGGACCGTCCAGTTCGTGACACTGCCGCCATAAATGCCGGCGGTCCCGGTATTCGATATTTTGAGGTTCTCGATGACGATGTTCGAGGCATAGAGACTGTGAATGCCGTCGCCGCCGCTGTGGATGACGGGCGCTGCCCCCGTCCCGTAACTGCCGATCTTGATCGGCGCGCTTTCGGTGCCGGAATATTTGATATCAAACTGCTCGTTGAACACGCTCCCCTTGGCAAGAAGAACGCTGTCGCCCGGTTTCAGTTTCAAGGATTCCACTTTGGACAAAGTCGCAAAAGCCGAGTTCTGGCCCGTTCCGTTGTTGCGGTCGGAGCCAGTCGCTGAGTTCACATAGTAGATTGTCATATCGCCAATGTTGCCCTGTTCGTCGGATCGCTAAGTCGCCACGAAGATCGACCGGGATCGGCCGATCGAGCGCGGCGGGGGCAACCGTCCACGGCAAGAAGGCGATAAGATGTTGTCAATGGGGCAACTGGCCGGTTCACGGGCCGTATTCCACAGGCAATGGCCTGGGCGCCGCATAGATGGCCGAAAGCTGCAACTTCGGCCTGGAAAACAACGACTTCGAGGCGAATAAATCGGGGACCTGCTGCGCGGGACTTATGTTAGCTCAAGCTGTTTAACATGCGATTCGTGGCTTCGCTTACGCGCAGCGTATTCGCTCCTCACCCCCTCGCCTGCAAAGCCCCCCTCAACGGCAGCCGCGTCGCCGCCAGCGCCGGCAAGGCTCCGCCGACAATCCCGATCGCAAGTCCCAGCAGGCCCGCGGTAAGTACGACGTCGCTGGTAACGTCGAGCTGGAAGGCCATCTTGGTATTGTTGGCGCCCATCGTGCTTGCCCGCCAGCCGTCGAAGGCGAGCCGCGAGGCGAGGATGCCGACGACCGCGCCCACCGACGACAGCAGCACCGCCTCGACCCAGGTCGCAGCGAAGGCCGGCACGCGGGCGAAGCCGATCATACGCAGCGTGGCGATCTCGACGGTGCGGTCGGAAACCGAACTCATCATCGTGTTCAGCGCCCCAGCCGTGGCACCGACCGCCATCAATAGCGCAATCGGCCAGCCGAACAGGCGAATGAGGCTCTCGGTGCGCTCCGCCTGCCCGGCATAGAGATCGGCTTCGGAGACTGAGGTAAGTGGGGCGCCGGGAACCGCAGAAAGGCGCGCGCGCAGCGTCGTCAGCGGAAGAGCGGGATCGCCCCGCCCGTCGAGGCGCACGCGCAGGCTCTGCACCTGCCCCAGCCGGTCGAAAGCCGATTGCACAGCCTCCAGATCCGCCCAGATCTCGGATTCGAAGGCGCTGCCGCCGGAGGTGAAATGCCCCACGACAGTCCATTCGACCGGGCCGAGCCGCACCCTGTCGCCGACCGCAAAGCCGGAGAATTCGTCGGCGATACGGGCGCCGACGACGATTTCGCGGGCGCCCTGGGAAAACAGCCGCCCCTGCGAAAGCGCCGCACGATCGCGCAAGCCGGGACCCAGCGGGTCCATGCCTCTCAGCGACAGCGTCTGCTCCGCGCCGTCGACTTGCCTGACGACATCGACGGGAACGACGATCTCGCGCGACAGCGCCAGCCCGCCCGCGCCATCCCGCACCACGCCGATATCACCGGTCATGGCGGCAAGGCTGCGGATCGCCTCGGCAGGTACGTCAGAGCCGATCTCCTGGTTGGTCCCGCCGCCGAGAATGACGGCGATGCCAGGCGAGCCGGCGCCGGCAAGCGCGGCTTCAAATCCCCGCGCCATGGCGAGAAATCCTGCGAGCACCGCCACCACGAGAGCGACCGAGAGCACCATCGACAGCGAGATCCAGAGCCGCCGCGGCAGGCTGCCGAGGTTGATTCTGATCATGAGAAAGGTCTGCTTGAGCACTGATGACATTGGACTATCTCGATCTGAAGGCATTGACGATGGGCATGCGCATGGCGTTCCAGGCGGGCAGCAGCCCAGTCAGGAGGCCGAGACCCGCAATGATGGCGAGGGATTTCGACAGCACCGACAGACTGAAGACGAGGCCGAATTCAGGCCCGATCAACAGTGTCGCAAGCTTGGCAAGAAGGAGCCCGCCCGTGCCGCCGGCGGCAAAGATGAACAGCGTCTCGCCGAGCACCAGCGTCATGATCCGGCCTTGGGAAAAGCCCAGCACCTTCATCACGCCGATCTCGAAGCTGCGTTCCCTCACGGCAAAGAGCATGGTGTTCACCGTGATCATCAGTATGGTCACGAAAGCCGCGCCGACGACGAGGCCGACAATCAGGCCGACATCGGCGAACTGCCGCAGGAAGCCTTCGAGGAACTGCTTTTCCGATTGCGTCCGCGTCTGTGCCGCCGAATTGGCAAACAGCGCATCGATCCGCGCCGCCAGCACGCCGGATGATACGCCCTCGCGCGGGCGCACCACGAAGGTGTCGACCGTATCCTTGTCTCGCGCCCGGGCCTCATTGATCGTGTCGTAACGGGCCAGCATGAAATAGGTGTCGGTGCTGGCATTAGCTCCCTCGAAGATGCCTGATATCACGAAGCGCCAGTCGCGGCTGCCGTCGGCCCTCATCAGCTGGCTGGTGACGCCGATGCGCTGGCCGACCGACCAACCCTGAGCCTCCGCCAACGCTTTGCCGACGAGCACCCGGTCACGGCCCTCTTCGAGTGCTTCGATCAGATCAGGCGTCAGTCCAAGCTCATCGCCATTGGCAGCGGCGACCGCGCGCGGATCGACCGCGCTGGTCATCACGATATTCTTCTCGACCTCGACGAACCCGCGCATCCGCGCGGTATAGGCAACGGCGGCGACATCAGCGTCCGCAGCGATCCGGTTGAGATAGGCGAGCGGCAGCGGCAACCCGCGGCCCGACTTGTTGAAGACGCCGAGCAGGTTGTCGCTGGCGCCCGCCGCCCCTTGGCTGCCGCCGAGGAAGCTGGCGGTCAGGGCGTAAATCAGGAAGGCGACGCCGACCGAGAACATCAGCAGTGTCGCCCTCAGCCGCTTGCGCCAGGCATTGCGCCGCATGAGCTGGAAGAAAGTCATTGGCCCCTCCCTTGCTGCTCGACGAATTCGCCCTTGTTGAGATGCAACGTGCGCCGGGCAAAGGCGGCGGCCTCGGGATCATGCGTGACCATGATGATCGTCTTCTGAAGCTCACGATTGAGAAAGCCCAGCATCTCCAGGATATCGTTGGCCGATTTCCGGTCGAGATCGCCGGTCGGTTCATCGCAGAGCAGAAGGTCGGGATCACCGACGATGGCGCGCGCAATGCCGACGCGCTGCTGCTGCCCGCCGGACATGCTCGACGGAAACTGCCGCTGCCGGCCCGCAAGCCCGACGAGATCCATGACGGTCTCGACGCGGGCGCGCCGCTCCTTTCGCCCGAGCGGCTTCAAAAGCAGCGGCAGCTCGATATTCTCGCTCGCATTCAGCATCGGCAGCAGATTGTAGAACTGGAAGACGATGCCCATGCCATGCGCCCGCCATGCGGCTCTGGCGCCCTCGCCCATCTGTTCGAGATGACTGCGGCCGATCCTGATCTCCCCGGCATCAGGGCTGTCGAGGCCGCCCAACATGTTGAGCAGCGTCGATTTCCCCGAGCCCGATGGTCCCATGACGGCGACGAAATCGCCGCGCGCAATGGAAAGGTCGAGCCCGGAAAAGATCGGGATCGTCTCCGCACCGATCCTGAATGCCTTCTGGACGCCGCGAAGCGCGATATAGGGCTCTTGCGTATTGTTCATCGCTCTGCTCCTTGCTGATGATCTGTGATATCCGCGGCCTGTGGCCGAACGGTCGCAGCTCCGCCCGCCTGTGAGCCGGAAGCTGTTGTCTCATCCACCACAAGGCGGATGCGCGCGGCCATCGCAGGGCGCATGCCCGGCGGCGACGAAGACAGCGACAGGCGAAGCGTCACCGTTCCCTTCTCCCGCGAAATCATGGGCGCGATCTTCGACACTACGACCGCAAAGGGCCGATCGGGAAAGCCGTCGAGGACCGCCTCACCGGATAGGCCCGGTCGCATCTGCGCGATGTTGGTCTCCGCCACATCGGCATCAATGGCCATGTTTGCCGTGTCGGTAATCACAAGCAGGCTTTCATTCTCCCGCACGCTGTCCTCGCGCGACAGCACGGTGTCGCCGGCATGCGCGGTAAGCCGCGTGACGGTGCCCGATATCGGCGCCCGGACGGTCAGCGCCTCCACCTGCTCGCGCGCCCTGTCGATATCGAGATCCGCCTTGGCCACATTCTGCCGTGCCTGCAGGGCAGCATTCTCGGCAGTGTCGAAAGCAGTCCTCGCCTCCTCCAGCGTCTGCGCCGACATGGCATCGCGCCCGGCCAGCCGCTCGATGCGCGTCAGGGAAGACCGCGCCTGCGCGAGATCGATATTCTTTGCATCAAGCGCCAGTGCCGCCGCCTGCCGGGCGATCTCGGCCCCCCGAAGCGCAAAGCGGGCGCCCGCATCGTCGAGCCGCACCAGCACCTGCCCCGCGGCAACCCTGTCACCCGCCTCGACCTCGACGGTGACGATCCGGCCTTCATATTTGGAAAAGACGGTCGCGGCATCGGGCGCCACGACATAGCCGGAGCCGGTGACCTCCCGGGCCGGCAAGGCCCGAACCGCCGGTGCATCAGCAACAGCCCGCATCCGCTCGGCAGCGGCACCCTCGGCAGGCCCTTGCGTTCCGCCTATTGGTGTCGTCGCCCCGCGCTGAACCGCGAGGCCTGCAAGCACCGTTTCGATGCGCTGCAGCATCTCGGGCCGAGAGAAAAGAACCACCGCGAGCGATGCCGTCGCGGCAAGCGCAAGCATAGCAAGTGGCATCACGCGCCGCCGGGCTTCACGCTCCGGCGGCTCTGTCTTGAAGGCCGCGGGTTCGATCGAAAGCGATCTCAGCTTGGCGGCAAGGTTTCGGTCATGTTCTGATGTCGTGTTCATGCCGACAGAATGGTCGCCGGCTGCAAAACCGCGACCTCGAACACGTTTCCGGCAGTCCTCGATCGCGATTGTGTACGTGGCGTATCTCAGGACGAGGCCGGAGAGCCTCCCACCCCACCCTTCCTCTGCCGCCAGGCAAGCGGTGTCATATCCGTAACCCGGCGGAATTCGCGGTTGAAGTTGGACTTCGTCTGGAAGCCCACCTCGAACATCACCTCGGTCACCGATTTCTCGGTGCCGGCAAGCAGCCGGCAGGCATCGCCGATCCTGTAATCATTGACATATTGCGAAACGTTCTTGTCCATCGCCCGGTTGATCGCCGCCGAGATCTGGCGCGCGGGAATGCCCGCCTTGCGAGCCAGCCGGTCGAGATTGAGATTGGCGTCGCGATAGAGTTTTCTTGCTTCCATCAGCGCATCGACCGTGGCGATGGTCTCCTTGTCCTCGGTCGTTTCGGACTTCGATGCCGTCTCCACCGTCTCGGCCGGCGCCCGGCTTCGGCTGGCCGCCGCCGCCGCAATGCCGAGGATGACGAGGACGGCGAGATTGCTGACGCTGATTAGCGTCACCGCATGCTCGCCATGTGCCCAAGTGAAGTCGAGAAACACGAAAATATCGACTGCCGCCGACAGGCACAGCGCCACCGCCGCGAAGATGATCGCCCGATAGGCCGGCACCGCCCCCTCAAAGGGCGCAAGCCGAAGCGCATCCGCGCCCGGCCGCATCAGAAGCAGGATGGCCAAGGCATACCCGATGAAAACAAGCACCAGCGCGATATCGATCGCCTCCCGCCGGAAGGTGATCAACAAGAGGATGACGGCGGCCGGCGCGGCATGCAGCGCAATCCGCTGCGGCAGCGACCGGCGGCTCGTCCGCACCAGCCTGGATACTCCGGCATAGGCAAGCGGCGGCACCATCGCCGCGATGACAGGCGCGATCATACCCACCGCCTTCACTCCGTAGCCCCAGCGCAAGCCGGAGAGGATGGACAGCAAGACGCTCAGGAGGATCAGTGCCAGAAATGGCCGGTTCGGCGCCGCCTCCTCGTCGCGCTTGAGCACGGTAACGAAGAGGACGAGCAGCAGAAGAGCAACGACGAAGGGAAGCGGAATGAACAGCATGGCCTGGTGGGATCGGAGTGACGAATAGATGCCATCATTGCCGAGATCCTCACTAGGCGCGACCTCCATCATGTTTTAGAACCTGTTTTCGCGTGGGATTTTTGATGACCGGCATGTATTACCGGCCCATCAGGCTCTGAGGCGCACCTTCTCCGACTAACTCCTTCCGCGCGAAAATCTCCACGGGAGATTCGTGAGGGACCGAGGCAAGGACAGCTGGCCGAAGGCCCGAATTCGCCCGGCGGGTGTTGCGGCGACCGCTTTCCGCGTGCCAGCGCCTGCGAAGGCAGATGAAAATATTTCTAAAAATGGATGTTCTTTGGAATTTGATATTCCGATCGCCGGTCAAATCGGATGTCCCACTCGTTGCCAATAGTCTAGTTAATTTATAGGTTTTATGCATTGGAGGATCCCCATGCAAGAACTGCGCATCGTCGGAATATCAGGAAATGTAAAGGCGCCATCCCGCACATCGGCGCTGGTCGCGTCCATCCTTCGGCGCATCGAGTCTGAACTTGGCATCCCTGGACGGCACATTGACCTGGCTGTGTCTGCACCGGTGCTGTTTCGAGCCTTGCGGGCTGACCAACTGGGTGAGGAAGGCGCGGAGATCGTGCGCACGGTTGAGCGCGCGGATGTCCTCATCGTCGGCTCCCCGGTTTATCGCGCTTCATATAGCGGGGCGTTCAAGCACCTGTTCGACCTAGTTCACTATGAGGCGCTGGTCGGCAAACCGGTGATCCTCGCCGCAACGGGCGGAACGCCGTTGCACGGCCTGATGATCGACCATCAGCTCCGGCCCCTGTTCAGCTTCTTCAAAGCGCTGCCGCTGCCAACATCGGTCTACGCGCTTGAGAGCGAATTCGACTCATACGCCATTGCAAGTTCAGACATCCAGAAACGGATCAGAGCGGCCGTGCGGGAACTGGAACTGATCGTTCCGCACGCCAGGACGCTCGCCTTAGCCCGCGCCGAAGAACAATCGCGGCTAAGCGCCTGACAAATTACGAATAAGCACGGAGAGACCGATGTCACAATCGAAGAAAGAACCCTTGAAATTTGCCTACTGGGTGCCGAACGTGTCGGGCGGCCTGGTTATCAGTTCGGTCGAACAACGCACCGATTGGGGTATCGACTACAACCGCAAGCTCGCCCAGATCGCCGAACAGTCGGGTTTTGAGTTTGCCCTGAGCCAGATTCGCTTCACGGCCGGATATGGCGCCGACAACCAGCACGAGTCGGTCTCCTTTTCCCACGCACTTCTTGCAGCCACCGAGAAGCTTCGCGTCATTGCCGCCGTCTTGCCCGGACCGTGGAACCCGGCGCTGCTTGCCAAGCAGATCGCCACCATCAGCCACCTCACCAACGGCCGCGTCGACGTCAACATCGTCTCCGGCTGGTTCCGCGGCGAGTTCGCCGCCATCGGCGAGCCCTGGCTGGACCATGACGAACGCTATCGTCGCTCCGAGGAGTTCATCCGTGCGATCCGCGGCATCTGGACGGAAGACGTCTATAACCTGCGCGGCGATTTCTATCGCTTCACGGATTATTCGATGAAGCCGAAGCCGATCGGCGGCGTTCCGCAGGTATTCCAGGGCGGTTCCTCGCGCGCGGCTCGTGACATGGCGGCCCGCGTGTCCGACTGGTACTTCACCAACGGCAACACGCCGGAAGGTCTGAAGGCCCAGGTGGATGACATCCGCACCAAGGAAAAGGCTTTCGGCAAGACCTGGCGCACGAAGATCGGCATGAATGCTTTCGGCATCGTCCGCTCCTCGGAGAAGGAAGCGCAGGAGGTCCTCCAGGAGATCCTCGACAAGGCCATTCCCGAGGCGGTCAAGGGTTTCCACCACGAGGTTCAGAATGCCGGGAATTCCTCGCCGGAGCGCGAAGGCAACTGGGCGAAATCAACCTTCCAGGATCTGGTGCAATACAACGACGGTTTCCGTTCGAACCTGATCGGCACGCCGGAGCAGGTGGCCGAACGCATCATCGGTCACAAGCGGGCGGGCGCGGACCTCATTCTGCTCGGCTTCCTGCATTTCCAGGAAGAGGTGGAATATTTCGGCAAGCACGTCCTGCCGATCGTCCGCGAACTGGAAGCGATCGAAGACCAGCGGCTGGAAGCCGCCGAATAACGGCTTCCTTCACAAACTGAAAAAGCGAACGGCTCCCCATTCCAGGGGAGCCGGATGGCGGCGTGCGTCTTCAGGCTGGGCCTGCGGATTTCTGCGCATAACGGAGCAGACGATGGTGAATGCGCATTACACGGCACTCGATGAGACTTCTACGGTGAGGGAATATTCCCCGCTGCCGGTGTCCGGTCAATCGAGCCGTAGCGTGGCGACTGCCGACAGCAATGCGCTGAGCCACCCGCCCATATTGGCGCTCGCGGGCATCACGCTCTCCTTCGGCGGCGTCACGGCGATCTCGAATGTCGATCTTGCGGTCCAGCCGGGCGAGATCCGCGCGATCATCGGCCCTAACGGCGCCGGCAAGAGTTCGCTGATCAACGTGATTTCAGGGCAATACCGGCCGGATGTCGGCCATGTCAGCCTCAATGGCAAGACCTATGCGCAGGTGCCGGCGCAGAAAGCCGCGCGGCTCGGCATCGCCCGCACCTTCCAGAATCTTGCACTGTTCAAAGGGCTGACGGTTCTCGAAAACGTCATGACCGGCCTGACATTCCAGCGCCGCTCGACCTTCATCGGCCAGGCGCTCGGCTCGCCCCGCGCGCGCCGCGAGGAGCGCGAGGCGCGTGAACGGGCACGGCAAGTCATCGACTTCCTGCATCTCGGCCATGTGCATGACCGGCTTGCCGGCTCGCTCCCCTATGGCCTGCAGAAGCGCGTCGAACTTGCCCGGGCGCTAGTGCCCGATCCGCAGATCCTGCTGCTCGACGAGCCGATGGCCGGCATGACCGCCACCGAAAAGCAGGAAATGGCAGGCTTCGTCCGCGCCGCGCGGGAGGGTTACGGCACGACGATTATCCTCATCGAACACGATATCGGCGTGGTCATGGGGCTTTCAGACCGGATCGCCGTGCTCGACTACGGCCGCAAGATCGCCGACGGCACCCCGGCCGAAGTGCGCGCCGACCAAGCCGTCATCGACGCCTATCTTGGCGTTACCCGCGAGGACCAGGAAGAGGCGGACGCGTAATGGAAAGCTTCGACTATCTCTTCTTCCTCGAGGTGCTGACTGGCGGACTGCTCTCCGGCGTCATGTACTCGCTCGTCGCGATCGGTTTCGTGCTGATCTACAAGACCTCGGGCGTCTTGAATTTCGCGCAAGGGGCGCTGCTCCTGTTTGCCGCCCTCACCTTCGTCTCGCTGGTCGAGCGCGGAGTGCCTTTCTATCTGGCGCTTGCCCTTACCTTCGCCATCATGGTGCTGCTGGGCATCGGCATCGAACGCGCGGTGCTCCGACCGCTCGTCAACAAGCCGCCGATCACGCTGTTCATGGCGACGCTCGGGCTTTCCTACATCATCGAGGGTGCTGCCCAGCTTCTCTGGGGCACGCAGGTCCATGCCCTGGAGCTTGGTATCGAGGATGTGCCTTTCGAATTTTACGGAGTCTTCATCTCGCAGTTCGATCTCTTCGCCTCGGCCGTCGCAGCCTTGATGGTCATCGGACTGACGCTCTTCTTTCGCTATACCCGGGTCGGCCTGACCTTCCGCGCGGTGGCGGACGACCAGTTTGCGGCACTCGCCGTCGGACTTCGCCTGCCGCGCATCTGGGCCACCGTCTGGGCAACCTCGGGCCTCGTCGCACTGGTCGCAGGCCTTCTCTGGGGCGCGCGCAGCGGGGTACAATTCTCACTCTCGCTCGTGGTGCTGAAGGCTCTGCCAGTGCTGGTGCTCGGCGGTTTCGATTCTATCGCCGGCGCCATCATCGGCGGCCTGCTGATCGGCGCCTCGGAAAAGCTCGCCGAAGTCTATATCGGCGAATATTTTGGCGGCGGCATAGAGGGCTGGTTCGCCTATGCGATCGCGCTGGTCTTCCTGCTCATCCGCCCCTCCGGCCTGTTCGGCCAGAAGCTTGTGGAAAGGGTCTGAGCCATGGCTGCCATCACCTCCCAACCCGTCGTTTCGGCAAAACTTCCAGGCTGGATCGCGCCGCTTGCCATCCTCATCATCGCCTTCGCCGTCGTGCCCTTCATCGGCTCGAGCTATCTCATCGAAGCGCTGCTGCTGCCGTTCCTGGCATTGTCGCTGGCCGGCGTCGGCCTCAACCTGCTCACCGGCTATGCCGGGCAGGTATCGCTCGGCAGTGCTGCCTTCATGGCCGTCGGCGCCTTTGCCTCCTTCAATTTCAATCTGCGTGTCGAAGGCCTGCCGCTTCTCGTCTCCATCGCGCTCGCCGGCGGTATTACGGCTGCGGTCGGCATCGTCTTCGGCCTGCCAAGCCTGCGGCTGCGCGGCTTCTATCTCGCGGTTTCCACGCTTGCAGCACAGTTCTTCGTGCAGTGGGCACTGACCAAGTTCGGCTGGTTCTCAAACGACAATCCGTCGGGCGTGATCGACGCGCCGAAACTCACTATCGCCGGCATCGATTTCGACAGTTCGACTGGGCGCTACTATTTCTCGCTGATCGTCGTCACGGTGCTGACTTTCTTCGCCTGGCGTATCGCATCCTCCCAGACCGGACGCAACTTCATCGCCATTCGCGACAATGAGACGGCGGCCAGGATCATCGGCGTGCCGGTGCTGCGCACCAAGCTGCTCGCCTTCGCGCTTTCCTCCTTCATCATCGGGATCGCTGGCGCGCTCTGGGCCTTTGCCTATCTGCGCACAGTGGAGCCGGCCGGCTTCAATCTCGACCGTTCGTTCCAGATCCTGTTCATCATCATCATCGGCGGGCTGGCGACGATCCGCGGCGCCTTCCTGGGCGCGGCGTTGATGGTGGTCTTTCCTGTCGTACTGTCGCGGGTCGGATCGTTCCTCCTCGGCGATCTGTTCGATTCAGGCGTGCTCGACATGAGCCAGCGCATCGTCATCGGCACACTCATCATCGTCTTCCTGATCCTCGAACCCGATGGGCTCGCGGCGCTCGGAAGGCGGCTGACCGGACGGTTCAGGCCCAGCACGCCAGAACCCCTCGGCTGAGCTGCCACATCATCATCTTTGAACGCATTGGAACACCGGCATAGCCGGTCAACAGAGGGAGTATGTCCAATGAAAAATCTGAAAACCACAGTCAAGGCGGCGGTCGCAGCGCTCGCCATCATCGGTGGGGTCGGCTTGGCGCCGGCCCATGCCGATGAACAATATTTCCCGCTGCAGAGCTATCGCGTCGGGCCTTATGCCGCCGGCGGCACCGGTTTCTTTGGTGGCTTCATCGACTACCTGAATCTGATCAACACCCGCGACGGCGGCGTGAACGGCGTCAAGCTCACCTGGGACGAATGCGAAACCCAGTATGAGGTCGAGCGCGGCGTCGAATGCTACGAGCGCCAGAAAAGCCATCCGAACGCGGCAGCCTGGAACCCGCTTTCGGTCGGCATCGCCTATGCCATGATCGACCGCATCACCAATGACAAGGTGCCGCTGATCACCGTGAACCATGGCCGTACCGACTCCACCGACGGGCGCGTCTTCCCCTACGTCTTCCCGCTGCTTCTCAACCCCTATTCGGAAACGTCGGGTATCGTGAACTACCTTGCCTCTAGGGAAGGTGGTCTCGACAAGCTCAAGGGCAAGAAGATCGTCGTGCTCTATCACGGCTCGCCCTATGGCAAGGAAACCATTCCGATCTATGACTTGTTGGCCGAGAAGTATGGCTTCACGGTTCAGCAAATCGAGGTGCCGCATCCCGGCAACGAGCAGCAGTCGCAGTGGTTGACGATCCGTCGTGCCAAGCCGGATTACGTCGTCCTGCGCGGCTGGGGCGTGATGAACCCGGTGGCGTTGAAGACCGCGGCCAAGGTCGGCTTCCCCGCCTCCAAGATCGTCGGCAATGTCTGGTCGAATTCGGAAGAAGACGTGATCCCCGCAGGCGAGGCGGCGGTCGGCTATACCGCGATCACCACCCAGGCTTCAGGCCAGCAGTATCCTGTCCTGCAGGAGATCGTGAAGACGCTCTACGATCAAGGCAAGGGTAATCTCGAAGATAAGAAGCGCATCGGCTCGGTCTACCACAACCTCGGCATCGTCAATGGCATCCTGAATGTCGAAGCGATCCGCACCGCACAGGAAAAATTCGGCAAGCGTACGCTGACCGGCGACGAAGTGCGCTGGGGCTTCGAGCACCTGAAGCTCGATGAGGCCAAGGTCGCAGCACTGGGCGCCAATGACCTGTTCCACTCCATCAACGTCTCCTGGGACAACCACGAAGGCGATGGCTATGTGACCTTCCAGCAATGGGACGGCAAGAAGTGGAACGTCGTCTCCGACTGGATCGCGCCGGACTGGAAGCTGCTGCGTCCGATCATCGAAAAATCCTCGGAAGCCTACGCCAAGGAAAAGGGCATCAAGCTGCGCACAGCGGCCGATGCCGAAGGCACCGTGACCACGAACTGACGATGTGAGGGATGGCGCAAGCCGCCATCCCTCATTCCATAACCCGGTGCGGCAGATCGGTTTGCCTGCGCCGGGCCTCTCTCGCTGATTGGCTTTGGAACGAACGACATGTCCGACGAAACGATCCTTCTTGATATCAACTCCGTGCACGCCGTCTACAACAAGACGATCAAAGCCCTGAACGGCGTGAGCTTTCAGCTACGGCGCGGAGAAATCCTTGCCCTTCTCGGGTCGAATGGCGCGGGCAAGACGACGGCACTGAAGGCTATCTCGAACCTGTTGCCGGCCGAACGAGGCCAGGTGACGTCGGGCACGATCCGTTTCGAAGGCCGCGATGTGCTCAGCGAGAAGCCCGCCAATCTGGTGCGATCGGGCCTGGTGCAGGTGCTCGAAGGGCGGCATTGCTTCAAAAGCCTGTCGGTTGAGGAAAATCTTATCTCCGGCGGCCTCGGGCGTTCATCGTCCAGGCGCGAGATCGCTGCCGACCTCGAGCGCATCTATGCCATTTTCCCCCGGCTCAAGGAAAAGCGTCGTACAGCGGCTGGACTTACTTCAGGCGGCGAGCAGCAGATGACGGCGATCGGTCGCGCGCTGATGTCGCGGCCGCGGCTGCTTGTTCTCGACGAGCCCTCGATGGGTCTGGCACCCCTCGTGATCAAGGATATCTTCCGTTCGCTCAAGGCGCTGAACCGGGAGGATGGACTTTCCATCCTGGTTGCCGAACAGAATTCGACGGTGGCGCTTCAGTACGCCGACCACGCCACCGTCATCGAAAACGGCGTCGCCGTGCTGTCGGGTTCCGCCGCCGAATTGCGCAGCCGTGACGACATCAAGGCTTTTTATCTCGGGGAAAGCGCGGCCTTCGCCCACAGCAGGCCGGCGGCCTGATCCATTCACATCCATCACGCAGAAGGGAGACCAAAATGAACGTCATTGCCAAAACAGACAGGGTTGCCGTACCCGGCGTCAAGCGGCCGGAAAAGCCTGCGCATATCATCAAGGGCGACGCAGAAGCGATCGCGGTCGCTCACCGGCTCGCCGCGGAGTTCGTCAAGGGTTCCGCAGATCGTGACCGCGAGCGGATCTGGCCGGCGGAAGAATTGGATGCCTTCTCGCAGAGCGGACTCTGGTCGATCAATGTGCCCAAGGCGTTCGGCGGACCGGAGGTCTCCTACGTCACGCTCGCAAAGGTGGTCGAGATCATCTCCGAGGCAGATTCGTCAATCGGCCAGATCTCGCAGAACCATCTCGGCGTCGTGGCGGCAATCCGTACGGTTTCAGACGAAGCGCAGCAGGAACTGTTGTTCGGCGAAATTCTCAAGGGCACCCGCTTCGGTAATGCCTTTTCGGAATTCGGCTCCAAACGCGCGGTCGATTTTGAAACCAGGTTTGTCGACCATGGCGACCACGTCGTGGTGAACGGTCAGAAATTCTATTCGTCCGGCGCCTTGCTTGCCCATAAGGTGCCGATCGTGGCGCTCGATGACGAGGGCCGCGCCTGGTACGCGATCGCCGATCGCGATGCGCCGGGTTTGACTGTCATCGACGACTGGTCGAGCTTTGGCCAGCGAACCACGCTGTCGGGCACCGTCATCCTCGACAATGTCAAAGTCGACAAGGCGTGGCTGGTGCCCGGTTACAAGGGCTATGACAGACCGACGGCCGACGGCGCCATCTTCCAAATCATCCAGGTTGCCGTCGATACCGGCATCGCATCGGCAGCGATTAAGGAGACGATCGATTTCGTCCGCACCAAATCCCGCGCCTGGGTCGATAGCGGCCTCGACCATGCCTGGGACGATCCTTACACGATCCAGGCGATCGGAGGACTCCAGCTCAGGCTGCATGCGGCTCAGGCGCTGCTCGATAAAGCCGGACTTGCAATCGACCGGGCGGTCGCCAATCCCAATGCCGATACCGTGGCGGAAGCCCAGGTCTTCACGGCCGAGGCCAAGATCCTCTCCACCGAGATCGCTATCGAGGCGACCAACAAGCTGTTCGAACTGGCGGGCACCCGCTCGACGCTTGCCGAGCACAATCTCGACCGCCATTGGCGCAATGCCCGGACGCATACGCTGCACGATCCGGTACGATGGAAATACTCGATCCTCGGCAAGTATTTCCTCAATGGAGAGAAGCCGCCGCTGCACGCCTGGAGCTAAAAGGGCTGCCATTCGCACTTCGAAACTCAGAATATTTCAGTGGCGAGAGGGACCTCATCGCCACTGTCCTGCTATCCTTATATGTCGAGAGCATCCAGTGACCGCGGCGTTTCGGATTGATCTGCTCCCTGGAATATAAGCGGTCTTAGGTTAGCCGCCGTTCAACCGCTCGAACATCGCTTCGCCATGCTTGCGCGTGTGGACGGCGGTGCCGACCAGCAGTTCGTGCTGGTCATTCTCCAACTGGGCAAGTGCGTCCGTGGCGAATTCCTCCGGCGACATCATGTATTGCCGCTCCGCACTCGCTGCCCGCACGCCACCGCCGAGATTGGTGTCGACCATCGGCGGGACCATCTCGACCACCCGCACGCCCGTCGCCTTCAACTGGTGACGAAGCGACAGCGTGAAGGAATGGAGGGCGGCCTTGGTCGCACAATAGACGGGAATGTCGGCCTTCGGCGTAAACGCCAGTCCCGAGGTGACGTTGACGATGACGGCGCTGGGTTGCCGCTTCAGCATCGGCAGCAGCTCGCCGATCAGTTGGATCGGCGCGGCAAGGTTGATGGCTATCTCCTGGTCGAGATCGGCCACGGCCTGATCATCGTCGAAATGCCTGACGTACTGCACCCCGGCATTGTTGATCAGCATGTTGAGGTCGGGATGGTTGTTTTCCAGCCAGCCCGACAGGCTGTCACGATTGTCGAGATCGGTGACGTCGCAGACCCGCGTTATCAGAGCAGGCACGGCCGCCTGCGCCCTGTCCAGCGCCTCCCTGCTCCTGCCGCAGATGATGACGCGATTTTTCCGTTCGGAAAGTTGCTTGGCAAGCGCCAGCCCGATGCCGCTTGCGCCGCCGGTGATGAGAATGGTGTTGTCCGTCAGTTTCAAGTCGAACGTCCTTCTATGTTGACATGAAGGTGCGCCGACAAAGGTTTCAGAGTTCCCGGCGGACACACCTACGAGACCGGCAAGCCGGCTGCGGTGTCGCGGTTACCCTGAAAGGAGGAGTTGCCGCCCGATGGGCGACGGCCGGGCTACCATCCGACCAGCACTCTTTCGACGGAATTTTTATAAGGCAGATTTTGCTTCGATGGCAAGTGGCGACGATGGCTGTGCCGAACTGCTGCGCTCAGCCGCATCCCTGCCCTCCAGCCTCATCCAGACGTGTCGTCCAAGGAGTCCAGGAACGCGAGCACTCGGCTGGTGAGGAGCGCGGTCGCATCCGCGTCATAGGATGGAAGCGAGCTGTCGGCGAAGTAGTGCTGATCGCCGGGGTAGAGGAAAAGCTCCGCCTTCTCGACCTTTTCCACAATCTCGCGGGCGGCGTCGATATCGCCCTCGCCTGCGAAAATCGGGTCGTTGTCCATACCGTGGATCTGCACCGCGACACCATCCGGCCATGGTCCGAAGGCCCACTCGCCGCTGATCGGCAGGCAGGAGTAGAAGAGGAGCGCCCCACAGGCCCCAGGCCGCGTCTGCGCCAGCTTCTGCGCCGGCAGCACACCGAATGAGAACCCGCCATAGACGAGCTCGACCGGCAGTTCGTCGGCGAGGCGGACGCCACGCTCCCTGACAGCGTCGAATCCGATTTCACCGATATAGGCGAGGCCTTCTTCGATGCTGGGGAAGGTACGCCCGTCGAACAGATCAGGCGTATGCACGATGTGGCCGGCTGCCCTCAAAGCGTCGGCGAACGCATGCACACCCGGGGTCAGCCCCTGTGCGTGGTGGAATAACAAGACCTCAGCCATACGAAGCCTCCGGATGGGATGATCGGGCGCACATTCGGCAACTCTACCGGGTCATCGCCTCGTCGGGAAGACGTCAGTCGCAGGCCAGTCCCATACTCTAGGTGTGGCAGCAGGAATCGTTCCCGCTGTCATCGGGTGAAGGCTGCAGGCGATTGTCGACACTCTCCTCGTTTCCACCAGGCGGCAGGTCCATGGCGATGTTGGATGCGAAAAAGCCGTTCGGTTTCAGTGTGAAGCCTGCATATTCCACCGGCATGATCGGAAAATCCTCGGGCTTGCAGACATGGGTATGACCGAAGGAATGCCAGAGCACGATATCGGCATTCTCGATTTCGCGGTTCTGCTTGACATAACCCGGCAGGCCGTCGCCGCCGGCATGCACATTTGGATAATCACCGCTCGCATATTTCTCCCTGGCATCGAAGGCCGTGACCCAGATGTGTTTCTTGGCGAAGCCGCCGCGCTGGGCAACGGTCGAATCCGGCTGGGCAAGCATGACCGGTGACGGCATGACGACGATCTTGTAGCCCGGCGTTTTGCCGACGCTGTTCTGCATGTTGGGGTTGGAGACTTTCCAGTAGCGGCCGGTCTCGCCATTGGCGAGTGCAGGCGAATCGAGTTCGCGCTTCAATACGCGAGTCCTGGTATCGAAGACATTGCCATAGGGATTGTCTTCACCCCAGGGACGCGGCACGAACTCATGCTCGGTCACGGTGTTGCCATCGCCATCGACATCCATATGCAGGCGCGCATTGAAGAAATGCTGGTGGGTCGGACCGCCGAGATTGTCATCGACCATACCGCCCCATGGATAGGTTTCGCCGGTCGCGACCGCCGCCGTCTGGATGATGCCGGTGAGCTTGGCTTCGAGCTGGATCGTGCCGTCCTGGTAGAGATACCAGTAGAAGCCGTAATCATAGTTGCCGACGGTTGCGAAGAAGGAGATGACGAGACGGCGGGAGCGGCGCACTTCGAAAATACCGTTGCGGAATTCGTAATGCTTCCAGAGGATGCCGTAATCCTCCTCATGCATGCAGATGGCGTTCTTCATGATGAAAGGCTGGCCGAAATCATCGGCCGCCGGCACGTCGAAATAGTGAATATGGCCGAGGCAGTCGCAGCCGAGTTCGAGGCTGTTGGCCAGGCGCCCGAGGCCGTATTCGCCGGCATCGAAGGCGCTCTTCCAATAATGGTTCGCGGTCGGATCGGCATAGGGCACGACCATTTCGGTGACACTGGCGCGAAAGACGACGGGCCGCAGCCTGCCCTGATCCTTGATGCCGAGCTCATGCAGAACGAGGCCCTCGCGCGGGGTGAAACCGACACGGAAACTCCAGTTCTGCCATTCGACTTTCCAGCCGTCGACAGTAAAACTCGGCCCTTGCGGCTGAACGATATGCAGCGGCTTGAGATCGGGCCGGAGTTCCGGGAAGGTTTCGCGGCCATAATTGCGCTTCTTCCGTGGAACCGGAATGATCTTTTCATCGTCGACGAGATCGACCACTCGGTTGGCGATCAGGTCGACCACCGCCACCACGCCCTCGATCGGATGCGCATAGCCGTTGTCGCGGATATCCTCGCGCCAATAGGACACGGCGCGGACGATGCGCTTTCCCTTCTCGAATTCGCGGCCAAAATAGCCGGAGGAGAAAGGATCAATCTGGATGAGCGGAATGTCCTCGTCGGTAATGCCGCGCTTCTTGACGGCAGCGATCCAGCGCGGATCGGATTTGACGGTGCCTTCAACGGTTTCGAATTCGCACAGCATGACCGGCGGCTGGCCGTAGGGCAACTCGTCGAGAGGCAATCTTATATAGGAGGACACCTTGCCGGCGGTCAGGTCGACGATGCCCTCGAAGGTCTCGCCGTTGCTGATATCCATGGCCAGGATGAAGGCGAGGCGCGGCAGACTGTTGCCCAAGCGATGAGTGGCAAGATCCGCCTTGGTCGGCTCCTCCAGCCGGGTTATCGGAAAGCGGAAGGTGGCTGCGAGTTTCTGCGTATCCTTGAGTATGGCAACGGCAGAGGCGATCTCGGCAAGGCTCAGAGGATCGAGCGGATGGGTGACTGCGACAACGGCGTCCATGAACATACCTCTTTGATTTAGGCCTCTTTGATTGTGGGCCTCTTGGCTTCCGGAAAGACGACGCGCCTTCGCGCGTCGCAAGCTGCGGTAATCAGGATCGACCGGAGCAGATCTGCATCTCGGTCATCATCGCCTCTGCGTGAATGCAAAACACCGAGCAGAAAACATGCGCCTCAACGGCAACCAGCAAAGTTGCGCCGGCAAGGATCGCGATCGCGAGAACCAGAAGGCGATCGACGGGTGCAAGTTCAGCAATGGCACTCATTCGAAAGCCTTTCCGAGCGAGGCGTAGAGAGCGGGCTTGGATCTCTTGACCTGGATTGCAAACAGCGCTCCGAGAATGCCCACCAGCACCATGACATAGGGGAAAGCCTTGACGATCAGGCTTTCGCTGCCGGAAAGCAGGGAAAGATTGGAACTGACCAGCACCAGCGAACCCATCAGGCCGAGCAGCGCCAGCGCCGGGGCGATCATCGTGGTCCAGGCGCTGTAGCTGTTCGGCGTCTTGCGGAAGAACATGATGATCGCGACGGAGACCAGCACCTGCACCAGCAGGATACCGATCCCTGCAAGCGCTGCCATCCACGAGAACACCACGGTGTAGGGATCGGCGCCGAAGATGACGAACAGGGCAAGGACGACGGCCGCGATCAGACTTTGCAGCAGACCCGCGGCATAGGGTGAGCCATGCTTGGCGTGAACCTTGCCAAGTACCTTGGCGGCCAGGCCTTCCCGGCCGAGGGCGAAGAAATAGCGGTTGAGCGTATTGTGGAAGGACAGGATGCAGGCAAACAGGCTGGTGATCAGCAGCACGTTCATCACCTGGCTCGACCATGCGCCAAGCACCGAATTGGCGGCAGCGAAGTAGAAGCTGTCGAGGCCGGCAGCGGCAGAGGCCTGCACATTGCCCGGACCGTAGAATTGCACGATGGCCCAGGTGGAGAAGGCGTAGAACAGGGTGATGAGCAGCACGGCAACATAGGTGGCGCGGGGAATGGTCTTTTCGGGATCTTCGGCTTCCTCGCCGAAAATGGCCGTGGCTTCGAAGCCGATGAAGGAACCGATGACGAAGACCAGCGCCACACCAAGACCTGGCGTAAAGACCTGCGATGGAGCGAAGGAGGAGAAGGTGATGCCTTCCGGTCCGCCGCCTGAAAAGACGATGGCAAGATCGAGAACCAGCAATATGGCGATTTCGGCGATCATACAGACGCCAAGGATCGCGCCTGAGAAGGCGATATTGCGCTGACCGCAAACCAGCACGACGACGAGTGCCGCGAAGGCCCAGGCCCACCACGGCAGGACGAGCCCAAGCGGCGCCATGGCGTTGGCCATGAAGAAGCCGAACAGCCCATAGATGGCGATCTGAACCGCGCTATAGGTGACCAGCGCCATGAAGGCGCCACCCACCCCGGCCGGCTTACCGATGCCATGGGTGATATAGGTGTAGAAGGCCCCCGCCCCGCCCACATGCCGGCTCATGGCGGTGAAGCCGACCGAGAAGAGCAGGTAAAGCAGGCCGGCGAGCACGAACGCGCCGGGAACGCCTGCGCCATTGCCAAAGGCAAAGGCGGCCGGTGAAGCGCCGACGACGGCCGTGAGCGGCGCGGCCGCGGCAACGACGAAGAACACGATATGGGCAAGTCCCACCGAGTCCTTGGCCAGACGACGCTCCGGCGATGACGGCGCGGGCATGCTTGCTTCCAGTGTCATGGAGGAACCCTCTTTGTTTGTTGTTGCCAAGAGGGTAAGCGCAGCGATCTGGCCTCGAAATTGCAGTTTATGCCAATGAATCGATAATTCGCGCCACGACGGTCACCGGAGACGCTGAAAATGGCAGTTGCACCGCATTTGATCAGCCGGATGCCCGCAGTTGCTTCGATTCGAGCCTCTGTCTTGATCCCGCTGGTGCAACAAATCGATAAAAGATCCGGGAAAACCGACCTTCTTCTGGCTTCGCACGGCATTCTGCGCTCGCAACTGGAAGATCCCTACGCTGTCCTGCCCATGGCGCGTTATGTCGCGCTGTTCGAGGATGCCGCGACGATAACAGGCGAACCGGCACTCGGAGCCCGCATGGCCACCGGTTTCAGGCCCGCCGATCTCGGCCCCATCGGCATGCTCTTCGCGCTCTCGCCGAACATTCGCAGCGCTTTCGAACGGCTGTCCAAATATGTGAACGCGTTGCAGGGCGCAACCAGTTCCGGCGTATTCGAGGAGAATGGCGATTTTGTCTGGAGCTACCGGATCGTCGACCCCAGCATGTGGCCGCGCCGGCAGGACAGCGAATTCACGATTGCCGCCTCCTGTCAGCTCGTCCGTTCGTGCTTCCGCCGAGGCTGGCGACCGATCGAAATCCAGCTCGAACATCACGCCCCACGCGATGCCGGCGTGCTGGAACGCATCTATGGCGCGCCCATCCTGTTCGGCCAATCCGGCAACCGCATCGTCATGAACAAGGCGGATGCCGATCGTGTCCACCGCTCGGAAGACAAAAGCCTGATCGAAATCCTGGAGCGGCACATCGGCGATCTGGTCAACGAGCCGGCGGCCGGCGAAGCTGTCAATGAAAAGGTCCAGGCCCTGATCGGCATCTATCTTGGCCGCAAACCGATCACGGTCGCAATCCTCGCCGCCGAACTGAAGATGTCGCCGCGAAGCCTGCAGCGTCGGCTGTCGGAGGAAGGCGTGTCGCTTCGCGATCTCGTTCGCCAACACCGCCAGACACTCGCCGCCCATTATCTCGGCGACCGACATGCCGCGCCGATGTCCGAGGTGGCGCGTGTGCTGGGTTATGCAGACAACACGGTGCTCTGGCGTGCGCTGCGGTCCTGGGAGAAGAAAGGGAACCACTCATCTTCGATCGATTGAACGAGGATGTACGGCAACGGAGATTGCCTGTTCGCCTCACCGCTGCTTATCAAGGAGTTTTCAGCAGCGCTCAACGCCCTTTGCCGCCAGGAGGTCGTCAACGGCTGTCGACGTCAGAAATTCCGACAATTGCCTCGTGGCTTCCGCGTCCGTTGCATCGGCGCTGATGCCGATGGCGAAGTCGATATAACTTTGGAGTTCTGCCGGAAACGGGCCGACAAGCATGACCTCGGGAGCGGCGGCGAGGATCGACGTCACGGGAACGACGCCCAGCTCGGCTTCCCCACGACCGACGGCCGCCGCCGTCTGCCCTCCGGATATGGTCACCAGCTTGGGCTTCACCTCATCGGCTATTCCCAGGCGTTCCAACAGACCGGAGAAATAGCCGCCACTGGTTCCGTCACTGGCGTAGGCGATCGATCCGGCGCTCTTCAACGTTTGTTTGAATGCTTCCACGGACCCTATGTCGAGCGGCGGGCTGCCGACCTTGGCAGCCACCCCCATTGCGATCCGGCCGAACGCGACCTCACTCCCCGCCCTGACTTTCCCTAGGGCTGTCAGTTCCTGAACCAGATTCGGATTGGTGATGACGAGGTCGAAGGGTTCGCCAGCTTCGATCTGCTTCTTGACGACAGGATTGAGCTCCCACTTGAGCGCAACTCTGTGCGCTGTGGCCGTTTCGTACCGGGATATGAGAGCAAGGACGGCGGGTCGAACCGCAATAGCGCCAAAAAGACGGACTTCCCGAGTCATATCAGAACTCCGCCTCTGATCTAACGATCTTGTCCAGCAGACCCTACGGCCCCGCCCCAAAAAACGCCAGCCGCGTGAAGATCGTATAGTCCGCTTCCGAAACCATCAACGCGACAAAAACCAGCACCAGCAGCGGCGGCAGCAGGATGGCGTAGACCAGCGCCAGCCGTTCCCAGGCCATGTGCATGAAGACGGCGACGATCAATCCGGCTTTCAGCATCATGAACACCAGGATCAGCGTCCACCTGAGATAGCTCTGGACGCCAAGATAATCGACCATATAGGACGCCGCGCTGAGCACGAAGAGCAGGCCCCAGACGAAGAAATAGAGCCCGATCGGGTGCTGCTGTCCGCTGTGTGCCTGTGCATGCGCCGTTTGGACTTGTGCATGCGCCGTTGTCTCGCTCATGACGACCTCACCACAGATAAAAGAATGCAAAGATGAAGACCCAGACCAGGTCGACGAAGTGCCAGTAGAGGCCCATGATCTCGACGGCCTCGTAGCGGCCTTTCCGGCTGGTGAAGAAGCCACGCCGTTCCACGTCGAAATCGCCGCGCCAGACCTTGCGGGCGACGATGAGGAGGAAGATGACGCCGATCGTGACATGGGTGCCGTGAAAGCCTGTTATCATGAAGAAGGTCGAGCCGAACTGCGCCGCCCCCCACGGGTTTTCCCAGGGGCGCACGCCCTCGGTGATCAGCTTCGTCCATTCGAAGGCCTGCATGCCGACGAAGCATGCGCCGAGAAGTGCTGTCAGCAGCATCAGCACCGCCGTCGTGCGGCGGTCGCGGCGATAGCCGAAATTGACCGCCATCGCCATGGTGCCGCTGCTCGAGATCAGCACGAAGGTCATGATCGCGATCAGGATCAACGGCACATCCTGGCCGCCGATATGCAGCGCGAAGACCTCGCTCGGATTGGGCCATGGTACGGGCGTCGATATGCGGGCGGTCATATAGGCGATCAGGAAACAACCGAAGACGAAGGTGTCGCTCAAGAGAAAGATCCACATCATCGCCTTGCCCCAGGAGGCGGTCTTGAAGGCGCGCTGATCCGAGCTGAAATCGGCGGCGACACCGCGAAGGCCTGATGGCTTGAGGTCAGCCCCACCATGTGTCTCGATAGTCTGTGCCATCTGCACCCCCTAGCTAATCAACGTGCGGCAGAGATCGACGAAATCGCTGGCCCAGCCGGCAAAAAGCGCGAAGAGCAGCAGCCAGACCGCAAGCATGAAATGCGAATAGATAGCCGAGAGATCGACGCTGAGGCTCAGCCTCTCCGGCGCGATATCGGCTGCGAAGGCCTTGACCGTCGTGTGCGCCAGCACCGCCAGCCCGCCGAGAATATGCAGGCCATGCAGCCCGGTCAGCATGTAGAAGAAGCTGTTGGCGGGGTTATCATCAAGCACGTAGCCTGCCGCGACCAACTCCCGCCATACCTGGATCTGCCCGGCGAGGAAGAAGACCGCAAGCGCAAGTGCCGTAACGAGCGCAGGCCGCAGGCTTTCCATGCGGCCATGCCGCACTTCGCGCTTAGCCCATTGCAGCGCCGCACTGCTCAAGGCCAGCGCCGCGGTGTTCACCCAGAGCAGGCGCGGAACCGGCATCCCCCACCAGTCGGCCGAGGCCGCGCGCATGAAATAGGCGCTGACGGCAAGGCTGAAGAGCGCGCCGACGACGCCGAGAAAGACGAAGAGACCGATCTTCACCGACGGCACCGGCGGCCGGTCGGTGCCGCCATGAACCGGCATCTGCACGGAGCCGGTCTCCAGCCAGGGCTTCGAGGTCAGCCGCTGCCCGGAGAGCCACCAGATCATGATGGCGGCGATGGCGGCCAGAAAGATCAGCACGACGCTCATGCCGGCGTCTCCCGGGTGACGCCAGCCGTTGCCGGCACATTCTGCGGAATGAAATCCTCGGCCGCGCCCGGCACGCTGTAATCATAGGCCCAGCGATAGACCACAGGCAGGTCTTTGCCCCAGTTGCCGTGCGCCGGCGGCGTCTCAGGCGTCTGCCATTCCAACGTCGTTGCCCGCCAGGGATTGCCGCCGGCCTCCCTGCCCCGGAAAAGGCTCCAGGCGAGATTGAACAGGAAGACCATCTGCCCGGCGCCCACGACCAGCGCCATGACTGTGATGAAGATGTTCAGCGTGTGGGCCGACGGCGGAACGAAGGCCGTCTCCCCCATCTCGAAATAGCGGCGCGGCACGCCGAGCAGACCGAGATAGTGCATCGGAAAGAAGATCGCATAGGTGCCGAGGAAGGTGATCCAGAAGTGGATATGGCCGAGCACGTCGTTCAGCATGCGCCCCGCCACCTTCGGATACCAGTGATAAATCGCCCCGAAGATGACGAGGATCGGCGCGACCCCCATGACCATGTGGAAGTGGGCCACGACGAACATCGTATCCGACAGCGGCACGTCGACGACGACATTGCCGAGAAACAGGCCGGTCAGCCCGCCATTGACGAAGGTGACGATGAAGGCGAGCGCAAAGAGCATCGGCAGCGTCAGGTGGATATCGCCGCGCCACAGCGTCAGCACCCAGTTGTAGACCTTGATCGCCGTCGGGATGGCGATGATCAGCGTCGTCGTGGCGAAGAAGAAGCCGAAGGCCGGGTGCATGCCGCTGACATACATGTGGTGCGCCCAGACGACGAAGCTCAACGCCCCGATGATGACGATCGCCCAGACCATCATGCGGTAGCCGAAGATATTCTTGCGCGCATGCGTGCTGATCAGGTCCGAGACGATGCCGAAGGCCGGCAGCGCCACGATATAGACCTCGGGATGGCCGAAGAACCAGAAGAGGTGCTGGAACAGGATCGGGCTGCCGCCGCCATGCTGGAGCTGCGTGCCCATCTCGACGATGGCGGGCATGAAGAAGCTGGTGCCGAGCACGCGGTCGAAGAGCATCATGACGCAGGCGACGAAGAGTGCGGGAAAAGCGAGCAGCGCCATCACGGTTGCGGTGAAAATGCCCCAGACGGTGAGCGGCATCCGCATCAGCGTCATCCCGCGCGCCCGCCCCTGCAGCACGGTTACCACATAGTTCAGCCCGCCCATCGTGAAGCCGATGATGAAGACGATCAGCGAGGTCAGCATCAGCAGGATGCCCCAGTCCTTGCCGCCTGGTGTGCCTGACAGAACGGATTGCGGCGGATAAAGCGTCCAGCCGGCCCCTGTCGGGCCGCCGGGGGCGAAGAAGCCTGCGGCGAGGATCAGCACCGCGAGCAGGTAGATCCAGTAGCTCAGCATGTTGGCGTAAGGGAAAACCATGTCGCGGGCGCCGACCATCAGCGGAATGAGGTAATTGCCGAAGCCGCCGAGGAAGAGCGCAGTCAGGAGATAGATCACCATGATCATCCCGTGCATGGTGATGAACTGGTAATAGTGATCGGCATCGATGAAGGTGAAATAGCCGGGGAAGGCGAGCTGAATCCGCATCAGCCAGGAGAGTACCAGCGCCACCAGGCCGATCGCGATGGCGGTAATCGAATATTGCACGGCGATGATCTTGGCATCCTGGCTGAACACATATTTCGTCCACCAGCTGTGTGGATGATAAAGCTCCACATCCTCGACTTCGGCGGATGGGATGCTGCCGGATGGAATCTCGACCATGATCTCTCTTCCTTCCCCCGCCGGTTCACCGAACCGGCCTGCGGTCTGCGACCACTGCACGGTTCAGTTTGCCGGCGGCAGCTCTCCCGATGACGCCGTCAACTGGGTGAATGTCTGCTGCTGCCCGAGCCAAGTCTGATAGTCCGCGTCGTTGTCGACGACGACGGTGCCGCGCATTTGCGGATGACCGACGCCGCAGAGTTCGGCGCAGAGGATCTCGAAGGTCCCCGTCCGCGTCGGCGTGAGCCAGAAGTAGGTGACCATGCCGGGGATCATGTCCATCTTGGCGCGAAACTCAGGCACGTAGAAATCATGGAGCACATCGACCGAGCGCAGCAACATGTGCACCGGCTTGCCGATCGGCAGATGCAGTTCGCCGCCTTCGATGATGATGTCGTCGAGGCCGCTTGCATCGTTCTTGTCGAGGCCGAGCGGGTTTTCGGGCGTAACGTCGCGCGTTTCGGCGCGGCCGAGCTTTCCGTCCGCCCCCGGCAGGCGGAAGCTCCACAGCCACTGCTGGCTGACGACCTCCACCGATGCGGCATCGGCGGGCACCGTGATGAACTGGTTCCAGACGATGAGGCCGGGCGCCAGCATGGCGGCGACGCCGACCGCCGTTCCCGAGGCGAGCATCACCTCCAGCCTGCGGTTTTCAGGCTCGTAATGCGCCTTGTTGCCCGGCTTATGCCGGAAGCGAAAGACGCAATAGGCCATGAACAAGACCACTGCCACGAAGACGATGCCGGTGATCCAGAAGGTGATGACGAGGGTGCTGTCGATATAGGTCCAGTTGGACGCGATCGGCGTCCACCACCACGGGCTCAGCACATGGAACAGCACGGAGCCGACGACAATCAGGACGAGGATCAGCACGACAGCCATTTCCGCTCCTCCTCGAGCAGGTTGACCCGTGAAACCGCATTCCGCAAAAAGTCCGTCTTTATTATCGCACAGATAGAAAATATCGGCAATTACGGCAATTTAGGCACCTGCCGCGCCGTTTCCACCCGTCATTTTGGAGTATGGCCCATCATTTGGAATATTGCTTGAGATAGGCGATGAGATCGGTGATCTCCTGATCGTCCTTCACGCCGACGAAGGCCATCTTCGTGCCCTTCACCTTCGCTTTCGGATTATGCAGATAGTCGCGCAGCACTGTCTCGTCCCAGACCAGACCGCCTTCGCCGGCCGCCTTCATTCCGGCCGAATAGGCGAAATCAGGATGCGTGCCGGCCTGTCGGCCGAATAACTTGTTCAGCGACGGACCGACCTTGTTCGTATCGGAATCGGCGACATGACAGGTTGCGCATTTCTTGAAAACGGCGGCACCCGCGGTCGCATCGCCCTCCTGCGCCCCGGCGCGACCGGGGGAAAGGGCAATCACGGATGTGGCAATCAGCAGAATAACACGATAGTCCATGGCAAACCTCATCCTCCTCAAGGTTGCCAGCCACTTGCACCCTCAGCAATCTCTCGCGTATGGGTAGTGGTTGTATGGCCTAAAGCTTAGTCCTTCGCGGCAGCAAGTCAATCGGCCCTACAATTGGAGCCATCTGAACGTAATCTGATACGAGGTGAACCCGGCGCGAATAAGCTGCCTGAGCTGCCGCTATTTGACCTATTGCCCGATCGAAAGCGCCTCCTCTACCGCCAGTTCGGCCATGGCAAGCGCCGCCTCTCGGGTCCTGGCGGCGGCGATGAATCGGCCGTTGTGGCAGAAGCTCGCGCCCTCTATGCCGCACGCCGCCTCCAATGCGCCATTGGTGAGCCCGGCCCAGGCCGCCGGCAGATCGGCCCTGAGCTCGAAACCATCCTCGGCGCGGCGGATGCCGGTCACGCACCAGTCCTTTTCGCGCGGGTGGACGACGAACAGCATATGATCGGCGCCTGCTTTCACGATAGCAGGCCGGAAGGGCATTCCCCTCGGCAATTCCAAAACACGCCCCTGCCCGGTAGCCTCGATTGCCTGATGCACGACCGCCTCGGCCCGCAATTTCGCAGCACTCTGCGCAATCCTGGCCTCGACGAAACTGCGGGCGATGGCAAGGGCCGCGTGGAAGGCACGGTCGTCGGCAGCGGGGTCGGCATCGTCGAAGACCGGTTTCAGCGTTTCCAGCAGAGCCGGCAGCGTCAACCCGGCCAGCGGCCCGGAGGGGCTGAGCGCGCCATTGTCCGTCAGGTCGACCGGCAGCACGAAACTGGCGTCGAAAGAACCATGCAGCGTCTCGACATGTGCTTCGGGAAGGCCGGAGGCTGCGAGATAATCACGGCCGTAATGCTTCCAGATCAGGCCGAAGGAACTGTAGGGCTGGCCATCGTCGCGCAACGGCGCGCCGCGCTGGTGGTGGTCGAATATCCCGGCGGCAGGGTCATAGGCGCCGCCGACATCGTAGATGATGCGTTCTTCGCCCGGCGTGATCCATTCCGGCGCCCGGCTGCGGACGATACGCGCCTGCGGGAAAAGCCGGGTCAGGATGACGCTCGACAGCAATTCGTCGGCATGGAAGCCACCGGAATGGGTGACGAGGAAATCGGGGATCATAAAAGGCCTTATCGTTCTCGGCGGGTTCGCCTAGGATCAGCACCAGATAGCGGTTGGCGGATATGACGACAAGTCTCTCTGGGATAAGGCTCTTGGACTTGGCCTTGATTATGTCTCGGATGCGTCATTTGCAACCCTCGCGAAACTGCCTATTCTGCCGCCACCAGAAGTGAATAGCGACATTTGCGAAAACGGAAGACGCAGCGTTTGGAGATTCCTCCGCACTTTCATGTTGCCGAAACATCAGGATGGCTTGTGAACCACCGCATGAACTCCGCCCTTCCCGGCTACCTCATGCTCAGTTCCAAGACCGATACCAACGATCTGTCGGATTTGTCTGAAGACGCTTTGGCCGAATTCGGCCCCTTGCTCGCAAGGGTTCAGAGCGCCCTGAAACGGAAATTGAATGCCCAGCGCGTCTATATCGGCCGATACGGGCACACGCCCGGTTATCCGATCCATTTCCATGTGATCCCGATATATGACTGGGTGGAGGAGTTGTTCTGGAAGGACGCTCGATATCGCCTGCTCCAGAGTTTTGCAGAGGGTCCGGGGGAAACCGCAACGGATGGCGCGGAACTGACGCTGTTTGTCTGGCGCGAATTCTGCGAACGCACAGAGCCGCCGCCCATCAGCGGGCCATCGGTCTCAGAGGTCATCAAGCTGTTGCGGGAGGCAATGCGGTTTTCGGCGCCTGAAGCCTAAGACAGCGCCGGTCCCGGCTGTCTTGCGACGAGCGCACGGCGCCAGGCCCGGAAGAAGGCCAGTGAGGTCATACCCCTCCTTAAGATCGAAATCCCCCGCCGTTCCTTAATCCATGACGTATTGGATATGATGCCGGCCATGCACGGCCGATTTCTGGACATGGGCGCGAACGCCGAAGACCCGGCCGATCATCTCCTCCGTCAGCACATCCTCCGGCGCGCCCGAGGCGATGACCTTGCCCTTTTGAAGTACCGCCAGGCTGTCGCAGAACATTGCCGCCAGGTTGAGATCGTGCAGCGCGACGATACAGGTGATACCGAGCTTCGAGATCAGCGAGAGAATGTCGAGTTGGTGCTGGATATCGAGATGGTTGGTCGGCTCGTCGAGCAGCAGTTCGCTCGGCGCCTGCGCCAGCGATCTCGCAATATGGACGCGCTGGCGCTCGCCGCCCGACAGTGTCTGCCAGAGCTGGCCTGCCCTCTCCCGCATGCCCGTCCGCGACAGCGCCTGGTCGACGGCAGCATCGTCTTCGGCGCCCCAGGACGACAACAGCCCGCGATGCGGGGTGCGGCCAAGCCGCACCACATCGCGCACTGTCAACTGCGTATCGGTCGTCGACTGCTGCTCGACGAAGGCGACGCGACGCGCAAGGGCTGCGCGCGACAGCGAGGAAATGTCGTCCTCGCCGAGCCTGATGACACCGCTGCGAACCTTGCGCAGCCGGCAGATCAATCTGAGAAGGCTCGACTTTCCGGAACCGTTCGGCCCGAGCAACCCGAGCACCTTGCCCCTTTTCACCGTCAGGCTGACGCCGTTGACAATGACGGTGTCGCCGGCGGCAAAGCTCACCTCGTCGACGTTGATGCTCATGCATTCCCTCGTACGCGATAGAGGATGACGGCGAAGGCCGGCGCGCCGAAGAGCGCGGTGACGACACCGATCGGCAGGATCTGCTGCGGTATGATGATGCGCGAAAGGATATCGGCGCCGACCATGTAGATGGCGCCGCCGAGCGCCGTTGCCGGCAGCAGCCGCCCATGGGCCGGCCCGACAAGGAAACGGGCGGCATGGGGTATGACGAGGCCGACGAAACCGATCGAGCCCACCATGCTGACGACGCTTGCCGTCATCGCCGCCGTCAGGGCGAACAGCACGATCTGGACGCGGCGCACGGCAATGCCGAGCGAGGCGGCGGCATCCGTGCCGAAGGCGAAGGCATCGAGCGCCCGCACATGGGCCATGCAGACGATGAAGCCGGCAAGCGCGATCGGCACCGAAAGGTAGACATCTGGCCAGCGTACGCCGCTGAGCGACCCCAGAAGCCAGAACAGGATGCCGCGCGCCTGCTCGGCATTCGCCGATGTCGTCACGATGTAGGAGGTGAGCGCGTTGAAGAGCTGCGAACCGGCGACGCCACACAGTATGATGCGTTCGCCGGTTCCCCCCGCACCCGTCGCCAGGAAGCCGACCAGCAAAAAGGCCATGACTGCGCCGATGAAGGCCCCGCTCGACAGGCCGAGAATACCGTAGCCGAAGCCGAGAATCATCACGCAGACGGCTCCCGTCGAGGCGCCGGCGGAGATGCCGAGCACATAGGGTTCGGCCAACGGATTGCGCAGCAGCGCCTGCAGGATGGCGCCGCAGAGCGAGAGCGACGCGCCGGCGCTGGCCGCGACGAGGGCGCGGCTCAGCCGATAATCCCAGACGATGCCCTGGTGGATGCGGCTGAGCTCGAAATCGGTTCCGAACAGGCGGTTCGAAACCGCCTCAGCCGTCGTCGCAAGCGGGATGGCAATCTCGCCGATGGAAACGGCGAGACTGATCATCAGTCCAAGAAGGAGAAGCGCGGCAATGGTGAGCGCGGCGAGCGCCCACCATCCCTGCCGCCTGAGCGATACTGTCTTCACTGTGCCAGGCCGAAGGACTTGATGCCCTTCGCCACTGTCTCGATGCCGTCGATCGTGCGGATCGTCGGGTTCATCGACTGCGCATCCATCATCACGAAGTGCCTGTTCCTGACGGCATCGAGTTCCCTGGTCACAGGGTCGTTCTCGAGAAAGTCAAGCTTGACCTTGGGATCGTCAGCCGCATAACGGCGGCGATCCATGGTCGCCAGCACGATCACCGCGGGGTTCGCCTGGGCGATGGTTTCCCAGCCGACCAGCGGCCATTCCTCTTCGGTTGTCACGACGTTCTTCGCGCCGATCGTCTTGAGGATATAGGCAGGTGCGCTGTTCTTGCCGGCAATGAAGGCGTCGCCGTTGACCTCCTTGCTGGAAAACCAGAAGACGACCGGCAGGCTCTTGCCCGTCGCGCCCGATATCGACGCCACGGCATCCGCCTCGCGCTTCCTCAGCTTGGAAATCAGCGCATCGCCGCGCTCCTTGACGTCGAAGATCTCCGAGAGTTCAGCGATTTCCCGGTAGATCAGGTCCATCGTGAACAGCTCCCCACGCACACCGTCGCCGCCATCGGTGTTGACCTTGGCGACGCAATCGGCCGGCGCGAGATAACTATTGATCCCGAGATCCTTGAACTGCTCCCGCTTGCCGACGGAGCCCTGCGCGCCGACATGCCATTCGAACTCGGCCGCCACGAGGTCGGGCTCCTGCCCGACGACGGATTCGAAGCTCGGATCGTTGTCGGCGAGGCGTTTTATCTTGCTGTTGGCCTCGGCATATTGCGGCAGGACAGGGCCAACCCAGACGGCGGTTCCGGCGATCTTGTCGGCAAGGCCGAGCGAGAACAGAATTTCAGTCATGCCCTGGCCGATCGAAACGATCCTGGCGGGCGCCTTCTGGAACGTCACCTGCTGGCCGCAATTGCTGACGGTCAGGGGATATTGGGTCGCGGCCAAGCTTGGTGCCGCAAGGCCGGCCAGCCCGAAGGTAAATGTCATGATGGCGAGAAATTGACGCATGAAAACCTCGATGATGGGAAAACAGGCACGGCCGCGCCGCGCGCATATACGCAACGCTGAAGTCACGCTGACGCGTAGACTAGCCGCGGGAGGCCCAATCGAGACGGATGCATGCCGATATCAGGCGAAGGTTCAGAAGGACAATCATGTCTGTTCCTTGTCCGGGCATCCCCGCCCGGTTGATTGGATCGCGATTGACGGCAGGTCTCCTGGCTTGCGGATATCCGTCTTTCATCCGCCTTCCCGCAATATCCGCAGTGGCGTGGCCTTTAGGCCAAGGGCATGATCGCTCCGCGATCAACCCCGAGATCGACAATCCGCTTACAGTTGCGGGGGCAGCCACGGTCTCGGTCCCTACTGGGTCGTCCTCACCGTGTTCCCTATTAATCCCCTTGGAGTCATCTTCAGGGAACCGTCTCCCCCAGTTACGTCGCCTGCCCGCGCGCCGTCAATGATTATTCAGAGGGCGCCGCACCACCGGCGGATAAATATATCGCGCGCATGGCTGCGCGCCGCCGTTCGGTGCGCAAACTGCCGGTGGCGGTCGGTTGACATTGCGGCGAAAAGCGCTTCCTTGCGATAAACTGCCTTGCCTATGAAGCAGTCGGGGAACATGGGTGCCGGCTGCTATTGGTGGGGATGACTTCGCCGGGGCTGCTATAGGAAGCACGCTTTGAACGATGCGGCGGTTGCCAGGGCCGCCCCGTCACAACGCATCCAGCGGAATCTTCAGATACCGCCGGCCGTTCTCCTCCGGCTCGGGCAGCCGCCCGCCGCGGATATTGACCTGCAGCGCGTGCAGCATCAGCTTCGGCTTCGGCAGCGTGCGGTCGCGCGCCTGGCGCAGCGCCACAAAGCCGGCCTCGTCGATGCCCGATATATGCGGATTGGCGCGCTTCTGGGCGGCAACCGTGCTTTCCCAGCGCGGGTGGCGGCCACCCGGCTGATAGTCGTGACCGGAAAACAGCCGGGTCTCCTCGGGCAGCGACAGGATCGCCTGGATCGTGTGCCAGAGGGCGCTGGCGCTGCCGCCCGGGAAATCCGTGCGGGCGGTGCCGGAATCCGGCGTGAACACCGTATCGTGCACGAAGGCGGCGTCGCCGATCACATAGGTGATCGAGGCGAGGGTGTGCCCGGGCGAAAACATCACGCGGGCCTTGAGCGTGCCGATCTCGAACGTCTCGCCATCGGCAAACAGCCGGTCCCATTGCGAGCCGTCGGTCGCGAGCGCCGGCCAATTGTAGATCTCCTTCCAGAGCGCCTGCACGTCGGTGACATGGGCGCCGATCGCCGTCGGCGCACCGGTCTTTCCCTTGAGGTAATACGCAGCGGAGAAATGATCGGCATGCGGATGCGTGTCGAGGATCCACTCGACCGTCAGCCCTTCGCTCTCGATATGGGCGAGGATGGCGTCGGCATTGGCCGTGCCCGTCGCCCCCGACATCTCGTCGAAATCGAGCACCGGGTCAATGATGGCGCAGCGTTTCGTCGCCGGGTCGGAAACGACATATTGCACACTGCAGGTGCGGGGCTCGAAGAAGGCCTTCACATGAGGTACCTGCCCTGCCCGCTTCTCCAGCCAGCGCCGCGCGCCGGCAAGATCGAAGCCGAGGCCTTGACCAAAGGCCTCGACATCCCCGGACTTCATCCGCCCGTCCAGCGCCTCGCCCAGCGCATAAAGCGTCAGCGCCCGTGTGCCGCTCTTGCAATGGGCGACGACCGGCCCCTTCGCCTCAGCTATCGCCGCCTGAAAGGCGCGGATATCGGCCTCGGTAATCTCGGCCCCCTTCACCGGCACGAAGCTGTAGGCGAGCCCGGCGGCGGCGGCTGAAGCCTTCTCCGCTGCATTACCGGGTTGCCCCGGCTCCTCGCCATCCGGCCGGGCATTGATGACGGCGGCAAAGCCGTCTGCCGCGAAAGCACCAAAGTCCGCGGCGCCGGGCTGCCCCGTCACCGATATCAGCTCATTGACCCTCACGGATGTCATCGAAGCCCCCGCGCTGCCCTCATCAGGCATTATCGCATGTATATCGACACAATCTCACAAGTATATTGCCGAGCGCAAGAATAGACCACTTGTCGCATCCCCGAGCTTGCCGCCGGCCCGCAAAGCCTGACGAAACCGGCGGGAGAGGCTCCTCATACTTCCGCCCGGCCCGGCTCCTCCGGTCAAAACGACAGCGTCGCAGCGCCCTCCTTGATCTCGGCATGCATGGCGCTGGCGCCGACGATGACGACACCGTCGAGCATGTCCTCCTGCGTGTAACCGCGCGAGGTCACGCAGGGCGGGCAGGCCCAGATCGTGCCGCCGCGCTGCTGGAAATTCTCGATCAGCATCGACAGCGGATCAAGCGGCGGCACATGTGTCATGCGCTGGCCACCCTTGCGCACCAGATCGATCCCGGTGCTGGTGAGGAACACCGAGACCTTCAGCCCGGCGGTGATGCCGCCATTGGCAATGGTGAAGGCGACGGAGGACAGTTCGGATTCGATGCCCTTGGTGATGAGCACGACCAGTTTGTCGCTTTGAGTTTGCATAGTATTCTCCCAGTGAATTGAAATGAACGCTCACCACGAGTGAGCGAGAACACCATAGGAGGGTGCGCGGGGCGCGTATTTGGCCGGGATGCGTGAAGCCTTGTCCGAAAATCCAGGCGTTGCGGGTGTCGTGCGCGACGACGTGTTGTCGGCGCTGCTTTCGACGATCCGCCTGTCGGGATCGCTGCAGTTCTGCTTCATGCCGACGGGCGACTGGCAGACGGATGCCGCGCCGGCCTTAGCAAACCTCTCGGCCAAGGCTTCGGGCACGATGCCTTTTCACATCGTCGTGGCCGGCAGCTGCTGGCTGAAGACGGAAGGGGAAGAGACCGATCTGGAGGCCGGAGACGTGCTGGTCTTCCCCTTCGGCACCGGACATCAGCTCGGCGCGGGAAGGGACGGCATGCTGGTGCTGCCGACGCGCGACCTGCCGCAGAAGCCCTGGCGTGAGATTCCCGTGCTGCGCTATGGCGAGGCGGCGCAAAGGGTGCGGCTGCTCTGCGGCTATCTGCAATGGGACGGCTTGAGCTTTGCGCCGCTGCACCAGGCGCTGCCGAAAATGATCCATGTCAGGACACGGGCCGTCAATGACGGCGACTGGTTGCGCGCCACCATCCGCCAGATGATCGAGGAGGTCGACAGGCCGCGCGCCGGCGGAGTTTCCATGCTGCCGCGGCTGACTGAAATCGTGTTCATCGAGATCCTGCGCCATCAGATCATGATGGCCGAACCGCGCTCGGTCGGCTGGCTGGCAGCCCTTGCCGACCCCGCGCTGTCGCGCTGTCTCTCCCTCATTCACGACGATCCCAGACACGACTGGTCGCTGGAGGACCTCGCCTCAGCCTCCGGCCTGTCGCGCAGCGCCCTCGCCGACCGCTTCCAGGCGATGCTCTCGACCTCGCCCATCCGCTATATCAGGGACTGGCGGCTCTACCTCGCAAGTGTCGCCCTCGCCACCTCAGGTCAGCCTATCGCAACAATCGCCTACGACGCCGGCTACGCCACCGAAGCCGCCTTCAATCGCGCCTTCTCTCGCGCCTTCGCCACCCCGCCGGCGACGTGGCGGGCGATGGCGCGGGCCCAGAGTGTGATCGGCTCGGACAAGGTTGGCATGAGGAAGCCGCAACACTCATGGGTGGAAAAAATCAAAGGATGCGCTAATTAGAAGCACCATCAAAATCGGGAGCGCGCCTTGGATTCCGAATCCCCTCAGCCACTCACAACTCGCTTTCCTGTCGGTGGCGGGGAAATTGGCCGACTGATCCAGACCCGCGACTGGAGCAAGACGCCGCTCGGTCCTCTCGATCTCTGGCCGCAAAGTCTGAAGACGGCCACCAACATGCTCCTGCTCTCACCCGTGCCGATCGTTCTTCTCTGGGGCGAGGACGGCGTGATGATCTATAACGACGCCTATTCCGTCTTCGCCGGCAGCCGCCATCCGGATCTTCTCGGTTCCAAGGTCCGCGAGGGCTGGAGCGAAATTGCCGACTTCAACGACAATGTCATGAAAGTTGGGCTGTCCGGTAAAACGCTCGCCTACGAAAACCAGGAACTGACGCTGTTGCGCCACGGCAGCCCGGCTCCTGCCTGGATGAACCTCGACTATTCGCCCGTCCTCGACGAAAGTGGCAAACCCGCGGGCGTCATCGCGATCGTCGTCGAAACGACGAAAAGCGTCCTTGCCCAGCGGCGGCTGCGCGAGAGCGAAGAGCGGTTCAGGGCGTTCACTACGGCCACGACCGATATCGTCTATCGCATGAGCGCCGACTGGAAGGAGATGCAGCAGCTCGACGGTCGCAACGTTCTTGCCGACACCGCCAATCCGACTGTCGCCTGGCAGGAGGCCTATTTGTTTCCCGAGGACATTCCGGCGATCCAGGCGGTGATCGACGAGGCGATATCAAGCAAGGGTGTTTTCGAATGCGAGCATCGCGTCCGGCGGGCCGACGGCAGCACCGGGTGGGTGTTGTCACGGGCTGTTCCACTCCTGAACGACGCAGGCGCCATCGTCGAATGGTTTGGGGCCGCGACCGATATCACCGAGCGGCGACGCAAGCAGCAGCAGCTGGAACTTGTCGTTCATGAGCTCAATCATCGCGTTAAGAACAATCTGGCGATGGTGCAGGCTTTTGCGTACCGCACCTTCCGGGATGCCGACGACATCCCGCGTGCACTGGACAGTTTCACGGCGCGGCTGGTGTCGCTCGGCCGTGCCAATGATCTGCTGACGGGAGAACTGTGGAGCAGCGCGTCCCTGAAACAGACGCTCGACCAGGCGACAGTTCCGCATAGGCCGGATGGCGGGCGATGGGAGCTCACCGGAGACGATATCCGGGTTTCCGCAAAGACGGCGCTGGCGCTGACCATGGCCTTTCATGAACTCGGCACAAATGCCGTGCGCCACGGCGCATGGTCGAGTGATGGCGGCGCCGTCCGCGTCAGATGCTCCCTTCAAATCATCGACGACGGAACGCAACGCTACCGCATAGACTGGGACGAACATGGCGGACCGCCGGTGGAACAACCGAAGCGGAAGGGGTTCGGCACGGTCCTCATCCAGCGCGGCCTTGCCGCGGAGACGGGAGGCAATGTGGAGATTTCGTTTGCCGAACGGGGTTTTTCCTTCCGTCTCGACGCTCCGGCAGACCGTCTCCGGAACGAATGACATGGCCAAGCGTGTACTTGTCGTTGAAGATGAAATGACCATCGCCATGATGATCGAGGACATGCTGATGGACCTCGGTCACGAGGTCGTGGCGACCGCCGCGCGTTTGCCCTCGGCGCTGGAGGTTGCCGCCGATGGCAATCTCGATTTCGTCGTTCTCGATGTAAACCTCGCCGGCCATAAGTCATTTCCGGTGGCGGCGGTCCTTCAGCAGCGCGGTATCCCCTTCGCCTTCGCAACCGGATATGGGCCAGCGGGTATCGATCCCGCCTTTGCCGGCCGGCCGGTGCTGACCAAGCCATTCACATCAGCCGATCTCGCCGCCGTCATCGAAACCGTCAGCTGAGACCCAAGAGGGCCGACGCCCAAGTCCAAGAGCCGCCCCAATGAGACATGTTGTGGCGGGCGATGGCGAGGGCCGAACTGGATTCGATCGACACCCAGATGATCGATCAGCGCGGTTGCGGGCCCGTCAATCCGAGCGCCAGCGTAATGTCGTTGATGATCCCCAGTCGCGCTTCGATCACCGCGATTTTCTCAGGCGTATCGGCACTGCAAGCCTCGATATCGATGAACATTTGCTCGCAGCCGCCTGGCGTCACCGTGCCGAACATCTGGCCGGGTTCGTCGCCTATGTTTCGCCAGCTGTGCGGGACATGTGGCGGCAGAACGACGACGGTTCCCACAGGCGCGTCGAACGCTTCGTCGCCGCATTGGAATCGATAGAGCCCCCGGATGACCCGAAAGACTTCCGTCTCCCGCGTATGCGTGTGGGGAGCCGGACCATGACCCGGCGGTGTGAAGGTTTCCCACATGCCGAACGCGCCGCCGGTCTCGGCGGCCGTCGCATGAATGATGATCCTCGCGCCAAAGGGCGTCCTCGCCAGGCGCTCCTTGCCGGGTAAAGAGACGACGGCGTTCCTGAAACTTGACATACCCACCTCCCCTCGATTGCAATCTTTGGGCGGAGCCTGCCCCTCACCCTTGCGACGCCGGCTGATTGAGCATCGCTTCGATATTGTATCCGTCGGGATCGAGAACGAAGCAGGCATAATAGTTCTCTTCATATTCCGGCCGCGGACCGGGCGCGCCGTTGTCCCTCGCACCGGCTTCAAGCGCGGCTCGATAAAACGCCTCGACCTCCGCCCTGCTTTGGACCCGGAAGGCAACGTGCACACGCGTCAGAGGCGGCTTGTCGTCGGTGTGCTGGATCTCGAACAGACTGCCGCCGACATCGAAGGCCCAGAACACGCCCTCCTTCCCGAAGGTACGGCGATAGCCGAGGGGGGCGAGAGCACGTTCATAAAACAGCTTGCTCTTCTCGAGGTCACTCACTGCGATGGTGATATGATCAATCATGCCGTGCATCCCTATCGTTCCATCATCCCATCATAGGCGAAATCGCCGCGGCGGAAAAACAGACGACTGCTGGCGAAGGATGGATGCCAGATCAGCGGCCCTTGCCCCAACGGCGCGGGCTCGCCCATACCTCGTCTGCCACCTGCCCGCCGGACAGCAAAAGCCCCGCCAATCATTGACGGGGCTGTGCATGTTGAAAATCGGCCTGCATTACATCCTGGGAAGAATCAATGATCGCCTTCTGCAAATCGAATCCGCGCTTGCGTTTTGGATCCTTATGCCATCGACCTGCAGCCGACGCATCCGCGCAGCGGAATTTTCCGACTAGCGCATCGACATCAACTTCGTCATCAGCCCTGCCTTGATCTCGATCACAGGGCGATTGATCTGGGGATGGCCGAGTTTATCCCGGGGATAGCCGATGTCCCTCAGTTGATCCGGCGTCAGGTCCGCCATTGCCTTCCGTCTTACGACGCTCAGCCGCCACGTCCTCAGGGCGGCGACGATGATTGCTACGGCGTTCGGCTTGGCCCCGAACAACTGTCCTTTCGGCGCGCTGATGCCGGCATGCGTTTCCATGTGAGCCATTTTTCCGTCTCCCATTTTTCAGATTTGCAAGTGGGAGCCTGCCACGCCGGTGTTTTCGCGCCGTTCGGCTGAGCGTGAACGGGCGGGAAAACTTCGACAAGCCGCCGCTAAATCGGTGTTAAATCTGTCTGCCGAGATGTTAATCTGCGGTGGCGGTCGAAATCTGGGAGACGGTCTGTGCGCATCAGGTTGCTGGGTGGCCTCGAAGTGACGTCCCGGGAGCACCGGCAGGTCCGCTTCACCACGCGCAAAACGTCGCTTCTCTTTGCTGCCCTGGTGCTCGCCGGCCACCGCGGTCATCGCAGGGAACCGCTTTCCGAAGCCTTTTGGCCGGGACGAGGCAGTGATCAAGCTCGCAATAGTCTCCGGCAAGCGCTCGTCGATATCAGGCGATCGTTTCCAGCCGGCGGGGATGCCACCATCTACATCGATGGGGATCAAGAGACCATCGCGCTGATAACAGGTCCTGAAGAGACCGACATTTCGATCTTCGACCGTAAACTCGAGGCGGGCCGGACGGCCGATCTCGCCTTCGCCGCCGATCTCTATCGCGGCGAGGTGTTGGCAGGCGAAGCCATTCCGGACGGGCTGGATGAGTGGTTTCGACCCTACCGGAGCACATATCAACGGAAGGCGCTGCAGCTCGTGGAGCGACTGAGCCTCGCATTCTCCGAGCCGGGTTCCGGGGAAGAATCGGCCTGCGAAAGGCTCGCCGAAAGGCTATTGGCTGCGGACCCGACCATCGAGGGCGCCCATCGGGCACTGATACGGATACACACTCTCAGGGGTCACGAAAACGCCGCCCTGCGCCAGTTCGAAGCCTGCCGGGCATTGTTGAGGAAGCATCTTCAGGCAGAACCCGAGGCAGAAACCTCCTCCTTGGCTGCTTCGCTGCAATCGCGGCAGGGATCCGAATATCAGCGGAGCGCACCTGGCCCCGACCTCGTACCGCAGCCGCAGGCCATCTCAGCGCCGGCGAAACATCACGATCGGCCATCGGTTGCCGTATTGCCGTTTCAGAATCTGAGCGGCGACGCGGAGCAGGAATATTTCGCCGACGGCATCGTCGAGGACATCACCATCGCGCTTGCTCAATTCCGCCACCTCTACGTCATCGCGCGGAATTCGAGCTTCACCTACAAAGGTCAGGCGGTCGACATAAAGCAGGTCGGGCGCGAGTTGGACGTCCGCTACGTGGTCGAAGGAAGCGTGCGCCGGACGGGTGACCGCCTGCGCATCGCAGGCCAGCTCATCGACACCTCGACCGGTGCGCACCTTTGGGCCGATCGTTTTGATGGAACCCTGGCGAATGTCTTCGATCTTCAGGATCAGGTCGCCTCGAGCATCGTCGGCGCCATAACGCCGAAAGTGGAGGAGGCTGAGATCGAGCGTGCCAAACGCAAGCCGACCGAGAGCCTCGACGCCTACGACTACTATCTCCGCGGCCTGGCGGCCTTCGACCGGACCATCACCAGCAGATCGGTCGTCGACGAAGCCTTGCGGCTGTTCATGAAGGCGATCGAGCGCGACCCGGAATTCGCCATAGCCCATGCCCGGGCGGCGCGGTGTTACGCCACACGAAAGAGCAACGGCTGGATGGTCAATCCCGCAGAGGAAACTGCCGAAGCCACCCGACTGGCGAGGAGAGCTGTCGAACTCGGCTGGGACGATGCAGTTACGCTCTCCTACGGTGGATATGTCATCGGTTATGTCGGCGGGGACCTCGACGGCAGCGCGGCCTGTATCGATCGCGCGGTCTTTCTCAACCCGAACCTCGCCGCAGCACTCGGCGTCAGCAGCTGGGTGAAGGCGTGCCTGGGCGAGCCTGATATGGCCGTCGAACACGCCGCCCTTGCCATGCGCTTGAGCCCTTTGGATCCACGCCTGTTTGCCTGGCAGTTCAACACCGGGCTCGCGCATTTTTGCGCCGGCCGCTATGACGACGCTACAGCCTGGGCAGGAAAATCGCTACGCCACCAGCCGAACTACCCGAGCGCCATGCGCGTGATGGCGGCGGGCCAGGCCATGGCCGGGCGGATTGGCCAAGCCCAGGAAACGGTCGCTCGCCTGTGCCTGATGGATCCCGCGCTCCGGCTTTCCAACCTCGCCGACGTGCTCCCACCGTTCCGGCGGCCCGACGATCGTGCACGCTATATCGAGGCTCTCAGGATGGCGGGACTGCCGGCGTAGCGCCGTCCTCCGAGGATCGTCTCTGATCCAACGGAGATGCATTTATGAACCCAACTCATAAGCCCATGCCGATATCACCGGCTAATCGATACCAGCCTTTGCCCTTAGCTTACGACCGAACCTGAGGAGGACATCCGCATGATCAAACGTAGGCTCGGCCAAAGAGGCCCTGATGTATCGGCGATCGGTTTCGGCTGCATGGGACTGAACTACCATCGCGGGCCGGCGGTGGAGCGCGGCGATGCCATTGCGCTCTTGCGGGCGGCGCACGAGCGGGGCGTGAGTTTCTTCGACACGGCAGAGGCCTACGGGCCGTTCACCAACGAGGATCTTGTCGGCGAGGCGCTGGCGCCGATCCGTGATGAGGTGGTGATCGCGACGAAATTCGGCTTCAAGGATGGCCGGCCGGAAGTCGGCCTGGATAGCCGGCCGGAACGCATCCGTGTGGTCGCAGAAGAAGCCCTCAAGCGGCTTCGCACCGATCGCATCGATATCTTCTACCAGCATCGGGTCGACCCTGCAGTACCGATCGAAGAGGTGGCAGGCACGGTGAAGGATCTGATCGGCGCCGGTAAAGTGCTGCATTTCGGCCTATCCGAAGCCGATGCCGGCTCTATCCGCCGCGCCCATGCCGTGCAGCCGGTCTCCGTGTTGCAAAGCGAATATTCGTTATGGTGGCGCAACCCCGAAGCGGAAATCCTGCCCGTCCTCGAAGAACTCGGAATCGGCTTCGTGCCCTATAGCCCGCTCGGCCGTGGCTTCCTCACCGGCAAGATGGATGAGAACACCAGTTTCGAAGGCGGCAACGACCACCGCAAGACCAATCCGCGCCTTTCGGCCGAAAACCGCAAGGCAAACCAGCCGGTGGTCGATGCAATCGAGGCGATTGCCGGCCGCAGAAACGCGACCGCGGCCCAGATCGCCATCGCCTGGCTGATGGCCCGCAAGCCCTGGATCGTCCCCATTCCCGGCACCACCAAGCTGCACCGGCTGGAAGAAAATATCGCCGCCGCCGACATCACCTTCACATCGGAAGAACTGGCTGAGATCGACGCGGTGTTCTCAGGCATCGAGATCCACGGCGACCGCTACTCCGCAACGTCGGCAGCCCGCGTCACGCGGTGAGCCGACGACACCGAGTTCGATGCGACAGCACGAACATCCTTGTCCCTCAATGCGCCGGCGTCCGATGGATGCAGGGAGTGGCGCCTTCAGTCGTCAACCGTAAATCCCCATGCCGACGGCTCTATCAATTCGCGCGGCGGGAGCATTTCGTTGATGTCGACGGGACGGCGTTTGACCTCGACGGCGGTGTAGAATTCACCGTCCCCCATACCGAAATGCAGTTCCACTTTCAGGGGCACGCCATCCGGCGTCAAACATTCCATTCTGATCGCGTCTGCCGCGTCGGGCGTCATGTTGAACCAGGCGCAGGATTCACCAAGGTGATTATCCCTACGTTTCATGTCCGCATGGCCTGTTTCAGCGTCGAATTGATTGAACGGTCGTGCGGGATCAAGCGGTGAACGGAAGGCTTGAAGACTATATTCGCGCTTGGAGTAAATGACATTGATTCCCTGATTTTCGAGGTCGTTCCAAACCTTGAACCGCACCGATCCGTCCTTGCCGCGACGCTCTTCAGCTTGCCAGGGATAATGTCTGAATATTCTGAGGTCTGAGTCTATCCCCGCCATTCTGGCTTCAAAATCGACGAGCGCGGCGGGTCTGTCCGGATAGTACCTGAGCGGCTTCAGCCAGAACCCGGGGTCGAAAAGCCTCTTCGGGGGCAGGACTTCGGAATCGGCAACAGGTGTTCGCTCGAGCTTGACCAATTGCGTTTCGGTCATAGGCTCCTTGAGCTCCTTGCTACTGAGCAATACCCTTGTGCCAATTTCAATGCCGTCACCTGACAGGCAACTGAGCCAGAGCGGTTCGGACGTGCTACTGTGCGAGGCCTTGCGGGTGATCTCCGACCATTTGCAAGCTTCACCAGCCTGATTGTCCGCGTCCCCGGTGTCCCTCGCTTCCCGCGGCGTGGTCTTGTCGATGAAGATCCCCGTAAAGTCCTCGTCACCGGTCTTTGTTGCCCACAACAAAACGTTATCGCGGGCGCTTCCATAGGCAATGCGTGTCCTATTGCTTATGACCTCCTCGACCCGGGTCCAGCCATCGTGATGGACGACCGAACGCCAATATTCCTTCGGCTCATGATAGGCCTCTCGAACGGTCATTGACGCCCTGTAGTCCGGAACATTTCCGCTGGCGGAAAACGGGACCCCGCCGGCATCACTGGTGCCGGCCGGAAGCACCCCAGCGCCGCCCGCGAGTAAGAAGACCCACGCCACGACCCGTCTTTTCAAGATTGCACCTCGCCAATGTCTACAAGCAGAACAACTGCCAAATCAAAGCTTTGCACTCTGATTGACTCTCAAGAAAAATCCAATATTCATTCAAGCAAAAGTTGAGGGTTTATAAGTGAAAAGCATCTTTGCATATTCGATATTGGCAGCGGCGGTGATTTCGCTTTCGAGCTGCACGACAACCTCCGACAGCTTCAGACGCGAGTCCGCATCATTAACGGTACGCAGTGGTGAAAGGACGAGAGCGGGCCAAGTCTGGCGTATCCACAGCGATTGCAGCCTCGCCGATTACCCGCCTACGCATATCATCGAGCAGCCCAAGCATGGGCGTCTCCAGATTGTCCATGAACCGATATTTCCCCACGAAGCAAAGGGAAAACTGGCAAAATGCCGGACGGTCAAGGTGGGAGGCGTTGCTGGTTATTATACATCAAAGCCAGGCTACATCGGCAGTGACAGGTTCGTTGTCAGGTTCCCTGTTGGAGACGGGGAGATCAAGGAGATGGTGTTGAACGTGAGCGTCATGCAATAGCAGGCTGTTGAGATGGGGGTGGCGGTCTGCCACATCGAGCCATCACCTCCGAGAAAGTCACAAAACCACCTGCGAGAGGACGCGCCAACCGCTCTTCCGTCATGCTTGGGCTTGTCCCGAGCATCTGCATCCGGCGCCGCAGATCCTCGGCACAAGGCCTGACATGACGAAGAGCGGGGCGGCGTTCGCGTCAAACTTAAACCGCCCGCGAGAAAACGCGGACGGTTGCATTATCGTGCGGCATCCGCCTCAAGTGCGGATGATCAGTCCTGCCCCTGCAGGCGGTCCATCACCTGCAGCAGCAGATCCGCGCAGGCCTTCATCGGTTCGTCCTCGGCGCATTTCAGATCGATCCGGGTGTTTCCATCCTCGATCCGGAAATGCGCTGCCTTCGATGGCGGTAGCGGTGGCGGGCGATGACCGCGGAAGCCACGGAAGCCCATATCGCCTCTCCGACCATGCCAGCGGAAATCCGGGCGATCTCCCGGCCTCGCGTCCGGCCGGTCCGTCATCTGCTCATCGTCATCAGGAGCGGACGGAGACGGCGGCGGAGGCGGCGAGCCGGGTTCAGCCGCTGCGGGCGGAGTCGCGGCGGATGGCGGAGCCGGCGGCTGCTGGGCGAAGGCGGTGCCGGCCAGTGCGGCAAGGGCAAGGCCTGATAGCAGAAGTCGTTGCATGGAAACGTTCCTTTCGGAGTTATGAGGCGTGTCTGTTAACACCGCAGCGCGGCTTTGGTTCACGCCCGTCACGGCCTGTGATCGAAATCTGCAAACCGTCTGTGCAGAGGACCTTTCGGCGGACGCAGCGCTTCGGTTCGTCCGTCCTGGCGAACGAGGTAACTCGCATGCACAAAGCCGTCGTCGAAGCGGCCCTGGACGGTGACGGCCTCATCCTGGGTGACGAGTGCGCCACCCTCGCCGGCCCGACCGGTCTCAACAAGCGCCTTGCCGCTGTCGTCCTGCAGCACGAACTTGTTGCCGTAGATCTCGGCGACCTTGCCCTTGATGGTGACGAGGCTCGATACCGGCATGGTCGAAATCGCCACCGGCGTCATCGGCGCCATTTCGGGCGTGGGACGCATCATCTTCACGGCGCCGGCACCACCGGCAGCACCGATAACAAGCGCCACTGCGGCTGATATGACAGGGATCGCCAGCCGGCGCCGGCGGTGTCCTGGCGGCATCGGCGCGGCGGCACCTTCGGGATGTCCGTTGTCCTGGTTTTCATCAGGCATATATCTGCTCCTTGCTTCAGTAATGGCCGCAATCTAACCGCGACACCCCCTCGCCTGCCTGAACCTCTCCGTTCAGATTGAGTTAAGCTCGGCCCGATAGCTTTGGTCCGTCCACGGCGATACCCTATGAAAGCCCTGCCCATGCGCGTACTGCTCGTCGAAGATGACGAAGACCTGAGCGGCCGGATCGCCGCGGTGCTCCGATCGGAAAACTTCGTCGTCGATATTGCGCGCAACGGCGAGGACGCTCTCCATGCGGGACTGACCGAACTCTTTGATGTCGCAATCCTCGATCTCGGCCTGCCGAAGATCGATGGCGTCAGCGTGCTGAAGGGATGGCGCGAGGGTGATCGCAATCTGCCGGTTCTGGTGCTGACGGCGCGCGACGGTTGGCCGGACAAGGTCTCGAGCTTCAAGGCCGGCGCCGACGATTTCCTTGCCAAACCTTTCAAGGTGGAGGAATTGGTGCTGCGTCTGCGCGCCCTGGTGCGCCGGGCGTCCGGTCACGCCGCCTCGCGCCTTGTCTGCGGCGCGCTGGTCTTCGATGCCCAACTCGGCACCTTCGAGCTCGACGGCCTGCCGCTGAAGCTGACGGCGCTGGAATGGCGGGTGCTCTCCTGCTTGATGCTGCGTAAGGGGATGATCGTCGACCGGCGCGAACTCACCGAGCGCGTCTATGACGGTGATGCCGAAGTCGACTCCAATTCCATCGAGGTCATCATCGCCCGCTTGCGCAAGAAGCTCGGGGCCAACAGCATCGAAACGGTGCGCGGCCGCGGCTATATGCTGACGGCAGCAGCGGCATCATGAAGGCCCCGTCCGTCAAGCCGAGATCGATCGCCGGCCGGCTGCTGATGTTTTCCGGCATCTTCGTGACGCTGGCGCTTGTCGTCGCCGCCATCGTACTCTGGCTGGCGCTGAAGACTGTGGTGCGCGAGCAGGTCGACCAGCGTTTGGACATTCAGATCGGCGCCCTCGCCAGCGCGGTGACGCGTGACGCTGGGGGAAGGCTCGCCCTCTCCGCACCGCTCGATGCGCCCCCATTTGATCGCCTCTCATCCGGCTGGTACTGGCAGATCGATGACGGACAGCAGCGCCTGACCTCACGCTCCCTGATGAACGGCACGATAGACGCGCCGCCACCCCGGCAGGATCTGCGCCATGTGCTGATGGGCATGCCGACATCAGGCATGGGCGGTGATCGCGGAAGAGGACCGCTCTATCTTCGGCAGGCCATCCGCAGCATCGACGGAATGACGCTGACGATCACCGCGACGGCGCCGATGATCGCCCTCGTCGGCCCGGCACTGCGCGCCCTCTTCTGGCTGGTGCCCTGCATGCTGCTGCTCGGCCTCGTGCTGATGGCCGGCACGCTCTGGCAGATCCGCTTCGGCCTGCGCCCGCTGATATCCATGGCGGCTAATATCGATGCCATCAACCGGGGAGAGCGCGGCCGCCTACCCGATGAGGCGACAGTCGAACTTGCGCCGCTCTCACTGAAAACCAATGCGCTGCTGGAGGCCAACGAAGAGAGGCTTGCGGCAACGCGCATGCAGTTTGCCAACCTCGCCCACGGCCTCAAGACTCCGGTGGCGAGCCTGCTGCTGGCGCTCGACGAGCAAAACGACCCCAAAGGCGCATTACGCGGCCTCGCAGCCCGGATAGACAACAGGATCAAACATCATCTCGCCGCCGCCCGCCGGGTGATGGCCTCCTCGGACAATGTCGCCAGCACCGACGTGGCGGCAGCGATCACCGATCTGCATCGGGCGATCGGCCAGATCCACGCCGAGCGTAAGATCGCCTTCGAGACCGATATATCAGAGGGCCTTCGAGTCGCCTGCGACGAAAGCGATGTCGAGGAAATGCTCGGCAACCTGATCGACAACGCTTTCAAATGGGCCTCCGCGCACGTCATCGTCCGCGCCCGCCGCGACGGCCCGATCGCCCGCATCACCATCGAAGACGACGGCCCCGGCATCCCCCCGGACCGCCTCGCCGCTGTGCTGCTGCCGGGTGTGCGCGAGGACGAACATGTCCCGGGCAACGGGTTCGGGCTCAGCATCGTCAATGAACTCGCGGGGCTTTACGGCGGCTCGCTGATGCTGGATGCGAATGGGGCGGCGGGGTTGCGGTGTGTATTGTGTTTGCCGGTGACTGTGGGATCGAGGCTGTAGGTTTCTTCTGCGTCGATGCAGAAATGGAGTCACAGCGCAATTTCATTCCGAGAGGCGTAAAACAAAACCCTACGCGGCGATTTTTTCAACAATATCGCCGCAAGCTACCTTCACGGCCTGTCCTTGAAGCATAATTGTCAGCTCTCGGCATGATGCTCCCTCCCTGAAAGGCACCGGCCGGGGGCCTTTCCCGACCATCTCCGCTCCATCCGAGACGTCTTTCGCCTCGCCTCTGCCTTGTTGCTCGCGTATCGTGAGGCACGATTCGCCGTCCGCAAACGAGGGTGGGCATGAACGAAACATCAAAGGAGAGCGCGATGTCGGACGCCAAGAGCGGCATTTCTGGACTACGGCCGCATATTACAGTCATCGGCGTCGGCGGCGGCGGTGGCAATGCGATCAACAATATGATCGCGGAAAAGCTGGCAGGTGTCGAATTCGTCGCCGCAAACACGGATGCCCAGGTGCTGGCCACCTCCAAGGCGACGCGCCGCATCCAGCTTGGCGCGAATGTGACGGAGGGTCTCGGCGCCGGTTCGCTGCCCGAGGTCGGCCATGCGGCTGCCGAAGAGTCGCTCGATGAGATCATGGATCACCTGGCCGGCTCGCACATGTGCTTCGTCACCGCCGGCATGGGCGGCGGCACCGGCACGGGTGCTGCACCCGTCATCGCCCGCGCTGCGCGTGCCGCCGGCATCCTGACGGTCGGCGTCGTCACCAAGCCCTTTACCTTCGAAGGCAACCGCCGCATGCGGATGGCGGAAATCGGCATCGAGGCGCTTCGCCAGGCGGCCGATACGGTCATCGTCATTCCCAATCAGAACCTCTTCCGCATCGCCGATGCGAAAACGACCTTCGCCGATGCCTTTATGACGGCCGACCGCGTGCTCTATGCGGGCGTTGGCTGCATTACCGATCTGATCGTCAAGGAAGGCCTGATCAACCTCGATTTTGCCGACGTGAAGTCGGTCATGTCAGGCATGGGCCGTGCGATGATGGGTACCGGCGAAGCCTCCGGTGAGAGCCGCGCGATGAAGGCGGCGGAAGCGGCAATTGCCAATCCGCTTCTCGACGATATCTCGATGCGGGGCGCCAGGGGCGTGCTGATCTCGATCTCCGGCGGTTCGGATATGACGCTGTTCGAAGTGGACGAGGCGGCAAGCCGCATTCGTGACGAAGTGCAGGAAGACGCCGATATCGTCGTCGGCGCGATCTTCGACCGCAGCCTCGACGGCAAGTTCCGCGTCTCAGTGGTGGCGACCGGCCTCGAAGGCAGCCCCCTGCCCGCATCCGCGCCTCACGCCGCCGAGCAGATCCAGACGCGCACGCTGCAGTAAGCGCAGCGGCGCGACATATCCGAGCACGACAGCCTGCCGCGTCCTTTCAGACGCGCGGCGCTGTCGCGCTTCAATGTCATGCGCTCCGGGGAAATCGCTGCGATCACCGATCGTTGATTCGCGATCACCTGTCGTTGATCGTGGGAAGGTGCGTTTCGACCTCTACGCGGCGCTTGTCATCCAGCGGCTCGATGTGCTCCTGCCAGAAGGCCTCGGCCTCCGGCGTGTCATCCTCCCAGTGGCGGATTTTAACGATATTGTCATCGATCTTGGCCAGCCGTTTGCCGCCAAGCCGCAGGTATTCGTCCGCCAGTTCTTTCGATCGGGTCGTTTGCATGTTGTATTCCTCCATAGGCGAACCGAAAGGCCGATCGTCATTACCGGGTTGGCCGGCAATCGGCATCCCCGTTATCGGCGCTTCCGCGCCTTCCAGTTAAACAGTACTGCGGGATCATGGTTCCAAATCATCGGCCGAAACCGGTCCACGCGGCCGGCTGAAGGCGTCGGCCGCCATCCATGTTCCGCACGCCCCGCCGCTCTTGCTGCCAGGACAGCCGGAGACGCCTCGTACTTGCTGGAAAGCGGCCTTGTCCGGAACGGCAAGACTGCATACGTCGGGGCGATTTCCGACCGCAGCCTCGACGGCAAGTTCCGCGTTTCAGTGGTAGCGACCGGCCTCGAAGGCAGCCCCCTGCCCGCATCCGCGCCTCACGCCGCCGAGCAGATCCAGACGCGCACGCTGCAGTAGCGTGGCTGCAATTCTATTGATTTGTGTTTACGAAGGCTCCGGCCGGTTAAACGCCCTGCCGTCAACAGAACGCGCGGGGCGGCGTCGGCATTCGAGCGGTAAGGCCCCATTAGAGCGCCGTGCGTCCTTTCGGACGCACAAGGGACGCTCTAACACTTTCAATCCTCGCATTGTGCTTTCCGAAAATCGATTCCGATTTTCGGGCCGATGCGCTAGGCGAACAGAACGTCCGAGATATTGTGCACCACGGCGATTTCGTCGGTCCCGGTGTTGGTGAGGTAGAGATTATCCGCCGCTGAGTCATAGACCACGTTGGTGATCAAGTCGTCTCCCGGTATGGCGATGTTGACGTCAACCGTTGTCTTGACCCCGGTTTCGAAGTCGAAGGCCGTGCCGATATGCTCGCTGCTGGAGGAATCGCCGAAGAAGAACGTGCCGTCGACGGCAAAGCCGTATCCGAGCCCGCCCGCCGCGAAGGTCTTGGATTCGATCGGGCTCAACGTTTCGGGGTCGATCTTCGAGACCTGCCAGGTGGAATCATTGATGCGGCCGACGACGTAAATGCCGGTCGAATCCTGCATCGTATTGACGGTCGTGAATCCACCCCAGTCGAACGTACCCGCGCCATTCTTGCCGATAAGGCCGGGAATCGAAGCACCCTTCTGATCGAGAGATCCGTCGGCGGCATCCCATTTTGCAAGATAGGTCTGATCGGGGAAAGGGTCCTCCTCGCTTCTCGCCTCGTTGGTTCTTCCGATGATCTCGCCTCCACGGACCGAAAAATAGGTTCCGCCGATGTCATATTCGCCCTTGTCATAGTCGCCGAGGGAGATGGCGCCGCTGGCGTTGCCGGCTTCAAATGCCGAGGCGTTGTCGTAAACGCTCACCATGGAATCATCCGGGAAACCGTGGCCGGAACTGACGTAATACTTGCCCGTTAGCGGATCGACCGCGACTCCCTGGAGTTCGTAATGATCCAGGAAGGGGCGCACCACATCCGCCTGGACCTCGACATGATTGGTGTTCAACGACTTCCCGTCCGTCGCGCCGTCGACGGTCAGGGTGATCACGCCGGCATCCGCGTGACCGGCGCCGTCGGAGACCTTGTAATATTGGAGTTTCTCCGTGACATGCTCGCCATCGTCGAGGCCCGCCTTGACGGCCGGATTGAGATCGTAGGTGAAGCTTCCATCGCCCGCGAAATGGAAGATACCGAATTCACCCGCCACGTCGGTCGTCTGCCCCTGCCCCTGACCGGCAGGAATGCTGGTGCCCTCGACCGAGCGCAGAAAGAGCGTGCCGGCCTCTCCCGCGTGATCATTGGCGAGCACGTTGCCGGCCATCTCGCTTCCTTCGCGGAAGGAAAAGGCGTCGTCGACCGCGACCGGCGGGCTCGTGACCCCGTGAATGTCGAGCGTGAAATGGCCGACATCGGTGTTGCCGGCACCGTCGGAGATCTTGTAGCCGATCGTCTCCGTCAGCGTCATTCCCTGGAGGAAACCCGCCTTGGCGGTCTCGTTCAGCGTATAGGTGTAAGAGCCGTCGGCCTTGACGTGGAACGTGCCGTATTCACCCTCGATATCGGTGACCTGCCCGTCCCTCTTGGCAAGAACTCTCTCGCCGTCGAAGAAGTTGAGAAACATGTTGCCGGAGCCCCCGGCCAGATCATTCTCCAGCAGATTGCCTGAGATCACGTCATTCTCGGAAGCGCTGCTGACATCGTCGACCGTCACAGGTTTTGCAAGCTCTGTCATGGATATCTCCTTCAAGACCCATTCGCCTTGGCCTATCGGAAAGAAAGCAGCAGAGACTGGGACGGTCAACGAATTTTCTAGCAAAGGTAGTATTTTAGATTTTCACAGCTTTGCCATGAATGCTTCGCTTTATGGGTTGCACACCAAACCACTAGGGACGACGGAAGATGCCGCGCCTAAAGGCGTCACGGAATTGCCCTAGCCTCACCCCACCAATCCCTTGATCTTCGCCGCATCCTCCGCCGTCGCCGGGTTGTACACGACCATGCTGAGATCCGGCCGCCCGTCCACCTGGAAGGCGGAATATTCGAAGGCGAGCGGGCCGAGGATGGGGTGGCGGATATGCTTGGCGCCCTCGCCGTGGCTGCGCACGTCGTTGTCGCGCCACATCGCCAGGAATTCGGGGCTCTTGCGGCAGAGTTCGTCGACGAGGGGCTCGACCTCGGCCGCGGCACCCGCGCGGGCCGCATCCACGCGGAAAGCGGCGACGACGAAGCGAGCGACACTTTCCCAGTCGTATTGAGCGGCGCGTACGCGCGGATCGAGGAAGATGAAGCGCAGCACGTTGCGCTCTTCCGGCGGCAGCGCGCCGTAATCGGTTAGAAGCACCGTCGCCGCCCTGTTCCAGGCAATCACGTCCCAGATGGCGTTGCGGATCAGCGCCGGGCTCGGGTCCAGCGCATCAAGCACGCCCTGCAACCTCGGCGTCACGCCCTCTTGTCTGTGGTAACGCACCTCGGGCGGTCGACCGAGGCCGATGAGGAAGAGATGCTCGCGCTCGACATCAGTCAGCATCAGCGCGCGAGAGATCCGGTCGAGCACGTCGGCAGACGGCGCCCCGCCACGCCCCTGCTCCAGCCAGGTGTACCAGGTCGGGCTGATATTGGCGCGGCTCGCGACCTCCTCGCGCCGCAGACCCGGCGTGCGCCGCCGCTCCCCCGCAAAGCCGAAGGCAGCGGGATCGAGCCTGACGCGGCGCCCCTTCAAATAGGCACCGAGCCGATTGTCCGAGGTGACGAATTCGCCCATCCTGTTAGCCTTTATACCATGATAATGTCACTACTTTACCATGATATAGGCAGGGCCGATATGTGTCTCCGGCAAAAACTGGAGATATCACATGCGCGTATTCGTCACTGGAGCCACCGGCTGGGTCGGCTCGGCCGTCGTCGATGAACTGATCGCCGCCGGCCACAAGGTGCTCGGCCTCACCCGCTCGGACAAGGGAGCGGATCAACTGGCCGCCGCCGGTGCCGAGGTCCATCGCGGCACGCTCGACGACCTGGACAGCCTGAAGAGCGGCGCGGCAGAGGTGGATGGCGTCGTCCACACGGCCTTCAATCATGATTTCTCGAAATTTGCCGAGAACTGCGCCGCCGACCGGCGCGCCATCGAGGCGCTGGGCGAAGCCCTCCAAGGTTCCGGCCGGCCGCTGCTGGTGACGGCGGGCCTCGGCCATGCGCCGGGGCGCACCGGCACCGAGAAGGACCCGCCCATGCCAACGTCGCAGACCTACCCTCGCGCCTCCGAAATCACCGCGATATCGCTTGTCGCGCGTGGCGTGCGGGCCGCCACCGTCCGGCTGCCGCCGTCAGTACATGGCCATGGCGATCATGGTTTCGTGCCGATCCTGATCGATTTGGCCCGGCGGACGGGAGTCTCGGCCTATATCGGCGAAGGGCAGAACCGCTGGCCCGCCGTGCACCGGCTCGATGCCGCCCGGCTCTATCGGCTGGCGCTGGAGCGCGGCGCTGTCGGTGGCCCGTTCCTGTCAGTCGCAGAAGAGGGAGTTCCCTTCAGGCAGATTGCCGAGGTCATCGGCCGGCGGCTCGATGTGCCCGCTGTCTCGCTCTCACGGGAAGAAGCGGCCGAGCATTTTGGCTGGTTTGGCATGTTCGCCGGCTTCGACGTCCCGACATCGAGCGAGCATACCCGCGCGCTGCTCAGCTGGGAGCCAAAGCAGCCCGGCCTCCTCGCCGATATCGACCATCCGGCCTATTTCGGTGGGTAGGAACAGTGTCCACATATGAAACTGGAGCATTTCCCTGACTGGAGAAAACGGAAATGCCTCGCGGCTTGGCTCGTGAGGAGAAGCAGCGACAGCCGGAGCTAGTGCGACCGGCTCTCGTTCCTAGCGGCCGGATCGTAGTTGATATCCCAATCCTTCCCGGACTTCTTCTTGCCGGGCGGGTTCTTGTTCACCGTGGCATCTTCCGAGCCGGTGATCACGGTCGGTTTGGCGCTGGCCACACCGCTGCTTTTCCGGTCGGCCTGGGATCTGGCGAACTGGCCGGCTGCGTCTTTTTTGGGATCAGCCATGTCATTGGCCCTTCTGCTTCAGCGCATCGCTGAGAGTCTTCGTCTCGGGATCGCGGTTGTTTTCGCCATGCGCGTCGCGATCGCGATCCGGATCGTCCTTGGCCTTCATGTAGCCGCGAGGTTTATTTCCCTTCGGCCCTTCCCAGCGGGGAGACTGATCGGTGGTGCCGGGGGCGCCGTCTTTCGGTGTCGTCATGCCCATCTTCGTTTCTCCTTGTTGAACAGGGGAAACCGAAAAGATCAGGAAGTGTTCCCGCGGGAATTCTTCCCCGGTGAGCCGCCCTGTCGTTCGAAAGCAAGCTTGGCGCAGCAGAGGTGAGCAGGCCCAACCCGCTACCCGGCCCCGCCCTCCGCAAAAAATATGGAACCGTGTTGTCCGCCATTGGTTGACCAGAGGTCTACCTCAAACATGGAGCCGAAAATGAGCAAGACCAACGTTCGTGAACTCCAGAAACGCGCCGAACGGCAGGTAAAGAACACCAGCGCCGGCGGCCATCTCGGCGGCACATATTTCGGGCAGCAACCGGATGGAAAGACCGCCTCGTCGACCAGCAACGACAGCGCCAAGGCGCGGCCGAACGACGGAAGCAAATAGGCGCCGCGGACCCTACCTCACCCAGTAAAAGAATTTCTCCTGCGCCCAGGGACCTGGGCGCCTCCTCTGCTCGCGCCACTCCACCTCGCTATTGATCGGCGACGCCTCCGCTCTAGCTTCTGCTCGCGGGCAGAGCGGCCGCGAGGGATACAATCTTTGGGCGAAGGCTGAGGGGCGACGTGGCATCCTATTCGATTGACGATGCGATCCGGGAACTTGCGCCGGCTCTCGGCAAGGCGCCGGCGGGCGCGGTCAGTGGCGAATGGACTGCCACCACGATGCAGGCGGGGCACTCGTCCCGGACGGGCGGTTACCGCGATGCCGAAGGAAACTATGTCCCGGAGGCCTCCAGGCATCCGCTCGATATCATCTCCGAAGTCGTCGAAAAGCTCGGTGCATCAGGGGTGCCTCGCTTCAACAAGGTGCTAATACGCTGGAAGAAGCCGAAGTTTCCCTTCATGCGGGGAGAGATCACGCTCCAAACCAGTTATGATGGGACGATCGTGCCGCGCGCCCCCGACGACCCGATCTACGAAACCGCAGCCGCTGCGCGGCGCGTCTTCTGGCAGAGCCGCGGTACAGTGCTTCAGAACTTTGCGGCCGAGCGCGGAACGGCCAACATTCACGCCCAGACGAAATGGTTCGGCCCGCATCGCCGCATCCTCGCCGTCCAGGCGCCGGAAAGGCTGACGCTTGCCACCGACGGGCTGTCGACCCCTTGGGCCGGCATATCCGAGCCGGAGAACGGCGTGGAATGCGAACTCTTCATGGAATTCGGCCCCGCGACCCTGAATGCGGAGGGGATCAAAAACTGGGCAAACCTGCTGATCAACATCGGCGACCTCGTGGCAGACGGCTATCGCGTCGCCCGCGATGTCGAGAAACACGGCGCCATCCTGTTCTGCCGGCTGACCGAGGATTATAGCCCGATGAGCCGGATCATGCTGAGCCAGGCCCCCGGGCGGATCGACGGCCTGCCTTTCGGCTCCGTGCCGCTGATCCGGGCAACGCCGATCGCCGAAGCCGAGATCGAAGGGCAGGATCTTTCCGACGACTGGGGCGCTGCGGCCGCCCGCAACGCGCTCGCGAAACGCGGCATCGGCAGTCATTGATGTCGGCTGGTGCCGGGCGGTTGCCGCCCGGCCAGCGCGATCTTGGACTATTCCTGGATGTCGGGCTCGACGACCCTGGCGAGGTTTCGCAGCGACTCCTGCCAGCCGAGATAACAAGCCTCGGGCGGAATGACGTCAGGCACGCCGGCCTGCACGATGTCCACCTCGGTGCCGACCGAGACCTTTTTCAGTGTCACGGTGACTTCCATTTCGCCGGGCAGGTTGGGGTCGTCGAACCTGTCGGTGTAACGCAGGCGTTCACCTGGGACGAGCTCCAGATATTCGCCGCCGAAGGCGTGGCTGTTGCCCGTCGTGAAGTTACGGAAAGACATTCTGAACGTGCCGCCGACAACCGGCTCCGAATGATGCACGGTGCAGAGGAAGCCGTTCGGCGGAAGCCACTTGGCAAGCGCGTCCGCCTCCAGGAATGCGCGGTAGACTTTCTCCGGGCTGGTCGCCAGAACGCGGTGCAGGCGTATGGTACTCGGCATGGTCGTGATCCTTTTTGAATGGACGGAATGGACGAACCTAGGACGGGCGTGGGCTGACCGATCCGACACCGAATGGAACTTTTCTTCAAGAAAAATTGCTCAAAGCATATCGCGCAAAACTGTGCAGCGGTTTGCGTCGCGGCTCAGCCGGGCATGCCGTCGAACTGCGGAAGATCGAGCGGCCTTGCCCAGGCGAGCCGCCGCTTGGTGAACATTTCGACTCCCGGCTTGATGAGCTCGGGCTGATCCAGACTGCCGAGCGTCACGAAGACGAGGCCAGGAAAGCTCTCCAGGTTGCTGCTGAACAATCTGGCGCCGCAATCCGGGCAAAAATTGCGGTCGAGCCCTTTGCCTGAATTGGCGACATAGTGAAACGCCTTCGGGCTACCGCTGATCACGTTGAAATCATCCTGCGGTACGGCGAAGAACGTGGCGGCCTCGCCGCCCGTTGCCCTCTTGCAGTCCAGGCAATGGCAGTTGGCGACAAAGTTCGGGTCGGTGTCGAAGGCAAATCTCACCGCGCCGCAAGCGCATTGTCCCGTATATTTCCCCGTCATGTCAGGCGCCTTTCATCCGTGTTTGAACGTTGGCTCGCCGCCGCCGTGCTGCAGACGTCGTCGAGACGCACCTGCGGCCGGCGTCGGCACAAGCCGAATGAGGAGATCTCGACCTCCAGGGCAGCCGTCGTGCCCAGGGCTTAAGCCCTTAAGCCGCGTCCTGCTTTCTCAAGGCCTCAAGAAGCCTCCGGGCGCCCTGTTTTGACGAAGCCGGGTTTTGACCGGTGATCAGCAGGCCGTCCTGGACGACATGCACGCCCCAATCCGCCGTCTTCGAAAACTTTGCGCCCTGCTCCCTCAATACATCCTCGAGCAGGTAGGGAACGACCTCGACCAGGTGCATCGCCTCTTCTTCGGAATCGGTGAAACCCGTGACCGTCCGGCCCTTGGCGATGGGCTTTCCATCCGGCGCCTTCACATTCGTCAGGATACCTGGTGCGTGGCAAACGAGCGCCACGGGTTTTCCCGCCGCGAGCATATCCTCGATGAGCGACAGAGCGTTGCGGTCGTTCGTCAGATCCCAAAGCGGACCGTGCCCGCCGGGGAAGAACACGCTGTCATAGTCCGCCTGGTTGATGTCGGACAATCTCAAGGTGTTGGCGAGCGCAGCCGTTGCCGCCTGGTCGCGCTCGAACCGCCGCGTGTCTTCCGTCTGGAAGGACGGCTCGTTGCTCTTCGGATCGAGTGGAGGCTGGCCGCCCTTCGGCGAAGCGAGCGTGATGTCGGCTCCGGCGCCACGGAAAACAAAGTAAGGGGCGGCGAGCTCCTCGAGCCAGAAGCCCGTCTTCCTGCCGGTGTTTCCCAGTTGATCATGCGATGTGAGAACCATGAGAATTTTCATTGCTCAGCTCCTTCAAAGCCGGCCGGCGGACAACGCCGTCGGCGCCCGGTTTTACGGTGAATACTGCCTGCAGATCTCATGCTGAAACGGGAGAGGACATAGAGCGGCTGCGCTGGGAAACAAGCTTTCCCGCGTGGTGTTTGCTAGAATTGTCTGAGCAGAAGCCTAACCCAACGAACGGATGTCCCAGGCGACCTCGCTCATGTCATCATTGAACTGGTGATCCCTGCCCTCGAGCGTGCGCACCACGGCGTGCGGAATCGCTTTCGCGTAGAAATGGACGTGAGCCGTCGGCACCTCGTCGTCATCAATCCCATGATAGAGATGGACGGGAAGGCCGGGCGGAAGGGACCCCGAGAAATCCTCGGCACCGCCGATGTCATCGCTCGGCCATCCGCCTTCGCCGATGAAGGGTGCGGCGATGAGAAATAGCCCGCCCAACCTCGGTGTCGGCGGCTGCTCGGCAAGCGCATGCATCAAGATGGTGCCGCCGAACGAATGGCCCACGAGCATTGCGCCATCTTCCAACAAGGCGAATTCCCTCATCAGCGCAGACTTCCACACAGAGAAGCTGGGATTGTCTTCGCCGGGCATTCGGGGATAGCGGACAACATAATTTCCACCGAGCTCGCGCTCGAGGCTCGCCACGAGCTTGTTGTCCCAGTGGTCATGAACGCCTTCGCCGGCGCCTTGGACAAAGAGAACCTGTTTGATCATCCCGTCAGCCTATTCCCCATAGCAGAGGCAGACAAGATTGCAGCCGCGGCCACGCCCAAACTGTCCGACCTGAGAGATAGATGGACACATGAGGTTACCACCTATCGCCACGAAAAAGTCAGCTGTCTGCGAGAGCCGTGGACGAAACATTTTCCACAAATTCAGTAGAAAAAGAACGACCTGTCTTTCTCATAATCTCTCAATCCTCTAGCTTCCACATTGCAAATCCAGCGGAATCATCTGTCGACGGTCGATGGGGAGTCACGCTTGAAAGGAAGACGAAAAACAAAAATGGCTTGCGCCTTAGGAGTCTACCGGTCGGACGCAGCATGGCCAAGCCTTCGCCCCCTGGGTTTCTGGTCCGCTCGACACCACCGATCGCGAAACAATGCAGCCAACCTCGGCAGAACCCTTGCAATGACCTGATGATATGGGCTTGCTGATCCCATGATACATTCCCAACCCGAAGCGATCCAATGAAAGAGCCTATATCAGATCAGATCCTTACCGCCGCCAGCGCGCTTTTTTATAGCGAAGGTATTCGCGCCGTCGGCATAGATCGAATCATCGAAGAAGCAAACGTTGCCAAGGCGACCCTCTATCGACACTTCCCATCCAAGGACCACCTCGTGGCAGCCTATCTCCAGGATCGCCACGACCGCGTCATTCGTTCGCTACAGGAGGTTTTGGATGCGGCAAGCATGCCGAGGGATCAGATCAAACTGATTTTCGAGCGCTTGTACGAAAAGGCCGACAGCCCGGAGTTTCGGGGCTGCGCCTTTGCACTTGCCGTCGCCGAGCACGGCGATTCAGAACGTGTCCTCACCGTCGCGCGAACGCACAAGAAGGTCGTGAGGGACATATTTCGCACCATCCTGTCGAGGGCCGATGTCAAGCCCGACCAGGCGGCTGCTCACCTTTCCCTTCTCTATGAAGGCGCCCTTGCCACGGTGGCGGTCGGACGCGATCCCCAGGCCGTTCTCGTCGCCCGGGACTGCGCGCTATCGGTATTCGACGCGGCAATCTACTCGACCACATCTCTTGAGAAGAACGGAACATGACAAAGACCATCGATTACTTCTTCGGCATTGGCTCTCCCTGGGCTTTTATCGGCCTCGAGCCATTTGCGGCGCTCGCCTCCGAGCATGGGGCATCGATCCGCCCCTATGTGATCCCGTTGATCGAGGACAATGGCGCGATCTATTCCCGCAACCGGCCGGAAGCGCGCCGCGCCTATTGGGTCAAGGACCTGAAACGTTGGGCCGCGCTGCGGGGTAAAACGCTGAACTTCGAAAACCGCGCCGCCCTTTCTGACCCGACCCCCGCCGGTTTCATGGTCATTGCCGCCATCGATGCGGGGCAAGACTGGCTCAGACTGACAAAGGCGCTTCAGGAGGCCTTCTGGACATGTGGCGAGGACATCGGCCGAGCCGAGGTTCGTCGCGCAATTGCGGATAAGGCAGGGTTCGACGGTGCAGTTCTGGAGCAGCGCGCTCAGGCCGAGGACGTGCAGGCGATCTGGAAATCGAACGCCGAGACCGCCAAGGCTGCCGGTGTCTTCGGGCTTCCAACCTTCCGATACGAAGACGAGTTGTACTGGGGACAGGACAGCCTGCCATTCCTCGAGCGCCATCTCAACGGCGACAAGATCGCCGCCTGATGGATCATCGAGCAGGCCGGCGCCAACAGCATCGGCCCGTTCGTCCCCCGCCAGAGCATCATCCGGAGCACTCCATGTCCATCACCCCCACCGAATGGCTGGCGGCGCATCCGGATAACCCTAGCCGCGTCATTCCTGAAGAGCGTCGAGGCGGCAAATGAGTGTTCTTTCTCCCGCTCTTTCGCAAACGCTTCGCATCCGTTTCGGCGATCGCTTCTCCATCTCGCAGGCCTTGCGCGAACAGCACGGCCGCGGTGAATCCTACCACACGCCCGCCATCCCGGATGCTGTCGTGTTTGCGGAAAGCACCGAGGACGTGGCCGAGATCGTCCGGCTCTGCGCGGCTGAAGATGTGCCGGTGATCGCGTTTGGCGCAGGCACCTCGCTCGAAGGCCATCTGACGGCGGTGCGCGGCGGTGTCTCGATCGATCTTTCACGCATGTCGCAGATCGTCCGCGTCAGCGCCGAGGACCTCGATTGCACCGTCGAGGCCGGTGTGAGCCGCGAGCAATTGAACACGCATCTGCGCGATATGGGCCTGTTTTTCCCGATCGATCCCGGCGCCAACGCCTCGATCGGCGGCATGGCCTCGACGCGGGCATCGGGGACGAACGCCGTGCGCTACGGCACCATGCGCGAAAACGTCCTGTCACTGACCGTCGTGCTGCCGAGCGGCCAGGTCATCCGCACCGGCGGCCGGGCGCGCAAGTCGTCAGCCGGCTACGATCTGACCCGACTGTTCGTCGGTTCCGAGGGTACGCTCGGCATCATTACCGAGGTGACGCTCAGGCTCTACGGCATCCCGGAGACGATTTCCGCAGCGCTCTGCTCGTTCGAAAGCGTCGAGCAGGCGGTCAATGCGGCGATTGCGGTCGTGCAGCTCGGCATTCCGGTTGTCCGCATGGAGTTGATGGACCGCGGCCTGATCGCGGCCGTCAACGCCTATTCCAATCTGTCGCTGAAGATCGAGGACACGCTCGCCTTCGAATTTCATGGCTTTCCGGCTGGGGTTCAGGAGCAGGTCGAAATGGTCAAGGCGATCGTCGAGGAGAATGGCGGCAAGGATTTCGAATGGGCAAACGCACCTGAAGAGCGCAACCGGCTGTGGAAGGCGCGTCACAACGCGTTCTACGCGGTCGTCTCCCAGCGGCCGCATGCCAAAGGCTGGTCATCCGACGTCTGCGTCCCTGTCTCACAGCTCAGCAGCTGCATCCTCAAGACGCGTGATCTTCTGCGCGGCTGCAGCGTTCCCGCCGCCATTCTCGGCCATGTCGGCGACGGCAATTATCACGTCGTCTTCGCTGTCGACCCGGGAAATCAGGCGGAACTCAATGAGGTTGCAGCCATCAACAAGAAGATGGTGCAACATGCAATCTCGGTGGGCGGCACCTCTACCGGCGAACACGGCGTCGGTACCGGCAAGATTGGCTATCTGCGCGGGGAACATGGCGATGCCGTCGATCTCATGGCCGTCATCAAGCATGCCATCGATCCGACAGGCATCATGAACCCAGGCAAAGTCTTGCCCGGATAGACGTCCGCAGTCCGTTGATAAACCCTTGTTTGCCTGGAGCTTTACAAATGAGTTCGTTTCAGCCCCATAGCTCCCACTGGGGCGCCTTTTCCGGCCGCTACGAAGATGGAAAGCTTGAAATCCGTCCCCATCCGGCCGACCCGCATCCATCGCCCCTGCTGGGCAATCTCGCCGCGATCGCCCATAGTCCGGCGCGCATCAGACGTCCGGCTGTCCGGCGCGGCTGGCTCGAAGGCAGCACCGGCAACGCGCAAAATCGCGGGGCAGACGATTATGTCGAAGTCAGCTGGCCGCAGGCGCTGGACCTCGTTTCGAAGGAGCTTCAGCGCGTTTACGCGGACTTCGGCCCGCGAGCCGTCTTCGGCGGGTCCTATGGTTGGTCGAGCGCCGGACGCTTCCATCATGCGCAGAGCCAGATCCATCGGTTTCTGAATGTGCTGGGCGGATATATCAGATCCGTCAACACCTACAGCTCGGGTGCGGCCATGGTCATCATCCCGCATGTCTTGGGACCCTACGACCATTTCGAGCGCAAGAGCGTCACCTGGGATGCCATCGAGCGGAGCAGCGAACTGGTCGTCGCCTTCGGCGGAATGGCGATCAAGAACACGGATGTGCATGGCGGCGGCATCAGTGCACATATCGTGCCCCGGACGCTGAATGGCGCGCACGCGCGCGGTGCGCGTTTTGTCCTCGTCAGCCCGTTGAAAGACGATTTTCCTGCTGACGTGAACGCCGAATGGCTGCCCATCTTGCCCGGCACCGACATAGCGCTGATGCTCGGCCTCGCGCATGTGCTTGCCAGCGAGGGATTGCACGACCGCCAATTTCTCGACCGCTATACGGTCGGCTACGAGCGCTTCGAAGACTACCTGCTTGGCCGGACCGATGGTGTCGAAAAGAGCCCGGAATGGGCGTCCCATATCTGCGGCATCGGCAAAGACACCATCAGGAAGCTCGCGCTTTCCATGGCGCGCGCCAGAACGCTGATCACCGTCAGCCATTCCCTGCAGCGTGCCGAGCATGGCGAGCAGCCGGTCTGGATGGGCATCGTGCTCGCCGCAATGCTCGGGCAGATCGGACTGGATGGCGGCGGCTATTCCTATTCGCTTGGCGCATTGGGCAATATCGGCAAACACCAGCTTGCCGTCCCACTGCCCACGCTCAGTCAATTCAAGAACGCCGTGCCGGATTTCATTCCCGTCGCGCGCATCGCCGACATGCTCCTCAATCCGGGCAGCGCGTTCAACTATAATGGTCAGGCGATGCGTTATCCCGACATCCGCCTCGTCTATTGGGCGGGCGGCAACCCATTCCATCACCATCAGGATCTCAACAGGCTGCGGGCGGCGTTCAGGAGGCCGGAAACCATCATCGTGCATGAGACGGCCTGGACGTCGTCGGCCCGTCATGCCGACATCGTGCTGCCGGCGACCACCACGCTCGAGCGGGACGACATCGGCGCGGCGGACCGCGATCCGCTGATGATCGCCATGAAAAAGTTGATCGAGCCGGTCGGCGAAGCGCGGGACGACTATGACATCTTTTCCGAGATAGCCCGCCGCCTCGGCAGAGCCGAAGAGTTCACCGAAAACCGCACCAGCAAGGAATGGCTCGCCTTTCTTTTCGAGACGACGCAAAAGGCGCTTGCTACCGCCGGACACGAAGCTCCCGACCTCGAGACGTTCTGGGAACGCGGAGAGATGCGCCTGCCGCTGAAGCCTGACGACGGCGGACCGGCGCGCGCCTTTCGCGATGATCCGTCCGGATCTCCGCTGCAGACGCCATCCGGAAAGATCGAGATCTTTTCCGAGACGATCGAGAGCTTCGGTTACGACGATTGCCGCGGCCATCCGCGATGGTATCCGGCCAAGCCGCAGTTAGAGGGCAATGCAAGCAGCTACCCGCTCCATCTGGTCTGCAATCAGCCGCATCAACGGCTGCACAGCCAGTTGGACTATGGCGATTTCAGCCGTTCCACCAAGATCAAGGGCCGGGAACCGGTCCGCATCAACCCGGCCGACGCGGCCGAGCGCGGCATCGCCGATGGCGACATTCTGAGGCTGTTCAACGCCCGCGGCAGCTGCCTTGCGGCGGCGGTGATAAGCGAGGACGTGAGACAGGGCGTGATGCAGCTTGCGACGGGTGCGTGGTTCGAACCGAACGACCCGACCGCCGAGAAATCCATGTGCATCCACGGCAACCCGAATATCCTCACCCGCGACGTCGGAACCTCGCAATTGGCCCAGGGCTCGACCGGACAGCTTACCAGGGTGGAGGCGGAGCGGTTCGCCGGCGAACTGCCGCCGGTGCGGATCTTCGAGGGAATGAAGTTCGCAGACATATCGCGACAAGCCCGGAAAAGCTGATCCACACACACGCAGAAACCGAACAAAATAATCCATAAATTTAGTAGAAAAAGAACAACTGGTCTTTCTCCCTCCTGTTGCCCTGCTTAGGCTATGCGTCGTGATCTCCTTGGCAAACAATACAGGACCGCATTATGATCGAACGCTTTTCCCCGTTCTCCCTTCCCCGGCGTCGTCTGCTGATCGCCACGTCTGCACTGGCAATCGCCGCCTTGGTGGTAACGGCGGAGTTCAATCCGGCTCTGAGTGCCGATAGCCCTCACAACGGCGGTGACATCACCTTCCTCATCGACTCGTTGGGCGATACCTGGATCCCGAACAACAGCGCCATCTCCAGTTTCCAAGGCCACATCTGGGGCCATGTGACCGATAAGCTCCTTTACGTCGACGCTGACGGCAAGGTCAGCCCCTGGATTGCCGAGCGCTGGGAACAGAACGACAAGGCCACCGAGTTCACGCTGCACCTGAAGAGCGGCGTAACCTTCTCCGACGGCACCCCGCTCGACGCATCCGCCGTCGTCGCCAACCTCGACATCTGGTACGCCGGCCGCAAGAGCGAGGGCATCAACCCGATCGGTCTCTTCCCGAAGACTTACGACCACGCCGAGGCAGTGGACGCGGCTACCGTGAAGGTCTTCTTCAAGGCGCCGACACTCGGCTTCATCCCGACCCTCGGCTACCACGGCTCGATCCTGATCTCCCCCAAGACCCTCGCGCAGCCTGCCGCCCAGCAGGCCGACCTCAGCAAGACCGCCGGCAGCGGCCCCTATGTGGTCGATTCCTGGAAGGAAGGCGACTTCGTCAAGCTGGTCAAGCGCAAGGACTACAATTGGGGTCCCGCCGCGGTCGGCCATACCGGCCCGGCCTATCTCGACACGATCACCTACAAGCTGGTGTCCGAGCCGTCGCTGCGCGTTGCCGCTGTTCAGTCCGGTCAGGCCGACGTCGCCTACAACGCCTCGCCGCAGGAGCTGGAATCTCTCAAGACAGAGGGCTTCACCACCGCGACACCACGTTATCTCGGCTTCGTGAACGGCTGGGCTGTCAACACCAAGCTTGCGCCATACGATGACGTGAAAGTACGCCAGGCCCTCCAGGCCGGCATCAATCGCCAGGAGATCATCGACACCGTCTATACGTCAGACTGGAAACTGGCGACCTCCTTCATCCAGAGCAACGTGCCGGGAGCGACCGACCAAAGCGCCCTGCTGGTCTACAACCCCGAAAAGGCCGAGAAGCTCCTGGACGAAGCGGGTTGGACAAAGGGCGCGGACGGCATCCGCACCAAGAACGGCCAGCCGCTGGTGCTGACGCTGCATTCCAACCCCTACCTCGCAACCTCGAAATCAGTCGATGAGCTTATCTCCCAGCAGCTCGGCAAAATCGGCTGGAAAGTCGCCATCCGTTCCTACGATGTCGTCACCTACGGCCAAAAGGTCAAATACGGCAGCCCGGCCGTGCCGGCCTATGAGGTGACCCGCAGCTTCATCGACGCCGGCACCGTCGCCAGTATCCTGACAAATGCCAACAACGGCGAGAACTGGTTCGCCCTCGACGAGAGCGACAAGACGCTCAACGAACTCCGGGACAAGATCGCCAGCGCCGGTTCCATCGAAAGCCGCAAACCGCTCCTCGACGAACTGCAGAAATACATCCTCGATCAGGGTTACTTCATCCCGCGCACACAGATCGTCCAGCGGATCTACGTGCAGTCTCCGAAGCTCAAGGGCGAAGTCTACAACGGCGTCGCCTATGCCAGCTACTACACGGCCACGAAAAGCGAATAATCCGCAATTCAACCGAGCAACGTAAGAAGGTGACGGCATGAGCAAAGCCTACCTCAACTACGCCGCAAAACGCCTCGTGCAGGCGATCGTCGTGATCCTGCTGGCTTATGTCTTCACCTTCGTCGTCGTCAGCATCCTGCCCGGCGACCCGATCACCAATGTCCTGAACAATCCTCAGAATGGCTTCACACCGGATGAGATCAAGGAGATCATCGCCGCCCAGGGCCTGGATAAGCCGATCCCGGTCCAGCTGTGGACGTCTTTTTCCGGCTTCGTGACCGGGGATCTCGGCCTGTCGATGCGGACCAACCGGCCCGTCTCGACCCTGATCGCCGAGGTGCTTCCGTCGACCTTGGTCCTTGCTTCCGCAGGTCTCGTCGTCGCGCTGCTGCTGTCGGCAGTGATCGCCTATGGCACGCAGTTTCTGCCAAAACGGCTCGGTCAGGGCCTGCTGCGGGGCTTCCCCTCCTTGTTCCTGTCGGTGCCGAACTTCGTGATCGGCCTGGTGCTGATCCATCTCTTCGGTTTCCAGCTCGGCGTCTTTCGCGTGATCGAGCCCGACAGCTTCTGGGCGACGCTTTTCGCGGCCATCGCGCTCGGCATCCCCATCTCGGCACAAATCGCCGAAGTGCTCATCGCCAATCTCGATCATGAGTCCGGGCAGGAATACGCCGCCGTCGCACGGGGCCGCGGCCTCGGGCAAATGCGCCTGTTCGCCAAGCACCTGCTCAAGCCGTCGTCGCTGCCGGTTATCACCGTCATCGCGCTCACCATCGGCGAACTGCTCGGCGGCTCGCTGATCACCGAGACGGTGTTCGGGCGCACCGGTCTCGGCAGCCTGGTGCAACGGTCGGTGAGCACGCAGGATCTGCCCGTCCTGCAGGCGGTCGTCTCGCTGGCAGCGGTGGTCTTCGTGATCGTCAACCTGATCGCGGATCTGACCTACCCACTGCTCGACCCGCGCGTAAAGCTTCTTGGCGCTCCCGAGCGCCGTCCAACCACGGCTGACGAAGGCTCCGCCGGCATTTCCAAGGCGGTGACGCTATGACCCTCGCCTCCGCCTCCTCTGCCTCGTATGTCACGGCGATCAGCCGCCTGACGGCGCTGCGCGTACCGCCGGTCGTCGCGCTGTCCTTCGCTATCGTCGCGCTTGCCATCGCCTGGTCTCTCGCCCCGAGCCTGTTCACCAGCTATGACCCGGTCAACGGCGTTCCTGCTCAAAAGCTGCTCGGCCCCAGTGCGGCGCACTGGTTCGGCACCGATCACCTCGGCCGCGACCTCTACACCCGCGTCGTCTACGGCACGGCCTCCTCGGTGGCGAGCGCGCTGATCGCCGTCGTCATCGGCGTTGTCGCCGGTGGCCTCATCGGCCTCCTGGCCGGCTTCTTCGGCGGCTGGGTGGACACCCTGTTCGCCCGCCTCGTCGACGTTCTGCTGGCTATTCCGAAATTCCTGCTGGCCGTCATCGTCGTCACCGCGATCGGCTTCGACACCACCAACGCCGCCATTGCAACAGGCGTTTCGGCGGTCGCCCTCTTCGCCCGGGTGATGCGCTCTGAGGTGATCAAAACCCGGCAGGCCACATTCGTCGAATCTTCCTTTCTGCTCGGTGGGTCGCGCTGGCACATCCTGTGGCGTCACGTGCTGCCGAATGCCTCGCGATCGGTGCTGCCGCTCGCCGTGCTGCAGTTCGGCGACTCGATCCTGGTGATCGCCAGTCTCGCTTTCCTCGGCTACGGCGACCCGCCGCCGGCCTCCGACTGGGGCCTGCTGATCTCGATCGGCAAGGACTACCTCAAATGGCCGTGGCTGGTTTACGCCCCCGCCTTCGTCACGATCGCAACCGTCCTCTCCGTGAACAGGATCAGCCGATGGCTTCGCAAAACAGACTGACTGAGCTTTTCGCCCACACCGACGCCACCGGGCCGCCGCTCCAGCGATCAGCCCCTCTGCTCCGGGTTGACGGGTTGTCGGTTTCCTACGGGCCGCACGAAGTCGTCAGCAACATCGGGTTTCAACTCGGCCGTGGCAAGAGCCTCGCCCTCATCGGCGAGTCGGGCTCGGGCAAGTCGACCATCGCCCGGGCGGTGTTGCGGCTGCTCCCCAGCGGTGGACGCGCTGCCGGCCGCGTCGAGTTCGACGGCCAGGAGATACTGGGACTCCCGGAGCGCCGTTTCCGGCCGCTCAGAGGACGGGCGATCGGGTTCGTCCCGCAGGATCCCGGCAACTCGCTCAACCCGGTGCGGACGATCGGCGCCCAGGCGATGGAGGCGGCAGCACTCGTCGACGAGCCCAATAAGGCAATCCGCAAGGCGCTCATCCTGGAGACCTTCGCCCAGGTCGGGCTCGACAATCCCCAACGGGTCTACGACTCCTACCCGCACCAGCTCTCCGGCGGCATGCTGCAGCGTGTGCTGATCGGCCTTGCGGTCCTGCCACGGCCGTCGCTGCTGGTCGCGGACGAGCCGACGTCGGCGCTCGACGTCACGATCCAGAAGCGTATCCTCGACCTGCTTTCCAAGTTGCAGCACGAGCTTGAGATCAGCCTGCTTCTCATCACCCACGACCTGGCGATCGCCGCCGAGCGGGCGGACTCGCTGGTGGTACTCAAGGACGGCGTCGTCCAGGAAGCCGGCAGCACCGCTTCCGTCTTCTCCGCGCCCTCGTCGACATACGCCAGGAAGCTGCATGCCGACGTCCCGGCCCTCAACCCCGATCGCTACCGTGCGCTGCGCGATCCCGGCTTCCGTTTCCTCGGAACCAAAGCCGACAAGGCACCGAAGATCGAAGTCAGCGGCGTCACGAAGACCTTCACGGTCGACGGCAAGGTTCTGACGGCCGTCAATGAGGTGTCGTTTGCCGTCCCGGCTGGCACCACACACGCGCTAGTCGGCGAATCCGGTTCGGGCAAGACGACGGCAATCCGGCTGCTGCTTGGGCTCGAGCAACCCGACATCGGCAATATCGCCGTCGCCGGCGAGCAGCTCGCCGGTCGCTCGCCCGAGTCCCTGCGCGCCGTATGGCGCCACCTTCAGCTCGTTTATCAGAACCCGTTCACCTCGCTGGACCCGACCTGGAAAGTCGAGCAGTTGGTGCGCGAACCGCTCGACCGGTTCAAGATCGGCACCCGCGAGGAACGATCCGCGCGGGTCCGCGAAGCGCTGGCCAATGTCGGGCTCGGCGAACATCTGCTTTCACGCAAGCCGGAGGCCTTGTCAGGTGGCCAGCGCCAGCGCGTGGCCATCGCCCGGTCACTGGTGCTCAAGCCCGACGTCATCGTGCTCGACGAGCCAACCTCCGCACTCGACGTCAGCGTCCAGGCCGACATCGTCGAGGTGCTGCTCTCGCTGCAAGCCAAGCTCGGCCTCACCTATGTCTTCGTCTCCCACGACCTGGCTCTGGTGCGCCAGCTTGCCCACACCGTCTCGGTGATGCAGCGTGGGCGCATCGTCGAGCATGGGACCGTCACCGACATCTTCGAACGCCCCAGGGAGCCGTACACACGCTCGCTGCTGGAATCGATCCCATCAGGCGCCGCTGCTATCGCCCGCGCGCCACACCCCAGACCGCAGCGGTTCGTCAACGAGGAAAAGATCGCATGACCATCGCCGCCCCTGCCATCCCCCTGCCCGCACCGTTTCGTCCGAAGCAGCGGCTCGGCTTCAACACCCGGGTGTCCTTCAACGACGACGCCGGGCCGGCGCAGGGGCTACGCGACGGGATCGAGCTGTTCAAGGCCGCCGAGCGACTGGGTTATCAGTCGGGCTGGGCCTACCAACGGCACTTCGACCACTACCTGTCGTCACCGCTTCCGTTCTTCGCCGCGGCCGGCCAGCATACCAGGCATATCACGCTCGGCTCGGCTGTTATCCCGATGCGCTACCAGGACCCCATCCTGCTCGCCGAGGCGGCCGGCACGACCGACCTTTTGATCAGCGGCCGCTTGGAGCTGGCCATCTCGACGGGCGCCAATGCGGCGTTCGACGCCGTCTTCGGTACGGCAGACACCGATGCCCGGACGGAAGCCAAACGCCGTCAGGCGCGCTTCCTCGCCGCGATCTCGGGTGAGGTTCTCCACACCGTCGCTGGGCAAGGCCAGGGCGCCCCGGAGGGTACTGAACTGCGGGTGACGCCGCACAGCCCGACCCTGCGCTCGCGGATCAGGCAGGGCTCGGCTAGTCTGGATTCGGCGGTGCAGGCTGCCAAGCTCGGAATCGGGCTCATCTCAGGCACAGTGCAGCACGACCACGACGAGGGCGAAACCTTCGGGGAGTATCAGGCTCGCTGCATCGCGGCTTTCCGTGCGACCTGGCGCGAGACGTGGAACACCCAACCGCCGCCAGTCGCCGTTGCCGCCTCAATCCTGGTCGGCACCACGGCCGAGCTTCGGGAGAAGTATGCAGCCTACGACCTCGAGCGCCGCACCCAGGGAATTGCCGCGTCCCGTCCCAAGGGGGCGCTGACGCCGGCCGCGCCAGCCAATCAGCCGCCCGGCATCCAGATCTCCCCGGTCTTCCAAGGCAGGCCCGACCAGGTGCTTGAGGCCGTGCTTGACGACCCAGGCCTTGCCTCCGCCGATGAGCTTGTGCTCTTCCTTCCCCCCGCCTTCGACCTTGCCGAAAACGTGCGGCTGCTGACGGACCTGGCAGACACGGTGGCCCCCAACCTCGGCTGGTCGCCTACCATTTGAACCACACTGATGCCAGCGGTCGAGCGTCGCCATTGCGGCTAGAGCAGCCATCAGGGTTTTCAATGGAGAAGGTGACCAACTCTTCCCCACCAGGCTGCGACGCGCGAATATTTTCTACAGTTTTAGTAGAAAAAGAAAGACCTGTCTTCCTATGGGATTTGTCACGCCATAACGTGAGGGCATGTTCGGCAACCCCGGGAGAAACGCTCACATGGCCACGGAATTCATCAGCGCAAGCTTTGCCAATGCCTCCAATGACCTCAACCCTATTCCCGACGCGCCGGTGGATGCGCGTTTTCTGGAGCGATACGCGCGCGCGCTCGACGATTACGGCTTCAACTACACGCTGATCCCCTATTCCTCGTCTTCCTTCGATCCGTTCACGCTTGGAGCGACGATCCTCGCACATACGAAAAAACTCAGCATCATCGTCGCCCTACGTCCGAACACGGTCTATCCGACGGTTGCGGCGAAATCGCTGGCGACGCTCGATCAGTTGAGCGGCGGGCGCGTCGTCGTTCACTTCATTGCCGGCGGCAGCGACGAGGAGCAGGCGCGTGAAGGCGACTTCCTCAATAAGGAAGAGCGTTACGAGCGGCAGGAGGAATATATTCGCATCTTGCGTCTGGCCTGGACGTCGACCGAGCCCTTTGATTTCGATGGGAAATATTACCAGTTCAAGCAGTTCCGCAGCGCCGTGCGTCCCACCAGGGGCCTCATCCCCATCTCGCTCGGCGGCTCGTCGGATGCGGCTTACCGGATCGGCGGTTCGCTGTGCGACATCTTCGGCCTATGGGGTGAGCCGCTTGCCGAAACCAAGCAGCAGATCGACCGGATTTACGACGAAGCCGCCAAGGCTGGCCGCGCAGATCGTCCGCGCATCTGGGTCACCTTCCGGCCGATCGTGGCCGAGACCGACGAATTGGCCTGGGCGAAGGCACATAAGGTTCTGGACCGGCTGAACGAGAACCGCGAGAAGGGCCTGAGCCGTGCGCCGCTTTCGGCTCCGCGTCCGGCCAATGTCGGCTCGCAGCGGCTGCTGGACATTGCGGCACGCGGACATGTGCAGGACCGCGCCCTGTGGTATCCGACCGTGACCGCCACCAATGCCAGCGGCGCCACCACCGCGCTGGTGGGTTCGCCGCGCACCATCGCCGATTCCATCCTCGATTATATCGATCTTGGCGCCGACCTGATCTCGATCCGCGGCTACGACAATTACAACGATGCCGTCGATTATGGCCGCTACATCCTGCCGCTGGTGCGTGACGGCATCCGCGAGCGGGAAGAGGCCAAAAAGAAAACGGCCGCCTGATGATCTCGGTCCGGTACGGTTGGACCATGCATTCAATCCCAGAACGAGCAGGCGACGCTGTCTTCATCGCGTCGGAGGATATCGCTCGGGCTTCCATCAGAAGGCTTCAACGACATGCCCCATGACACAACCGTCCTGAACGCAACCGCGCGGGTTCTAGCCGAGGCCGCTCCGGAAGCGGATCGTACCGGTCAGTTTCCATGGACGGGCATTCGTGCCGTTCATGAAAGCGGCCTTCTGGAAAGCACTGTCGCCGTCCGCTACGGCGGAGGAGGTGCCAACCTTGCCGACACGGCTCACATCCTAGCCGCCCTCGGGCGAGGCGATCCGTCGGTCGCGCTCATCAGCGCCATGACAATTTTCAACCATCTCGGCCAGGCCGGAAAAAACCATTGGCCGGAAGATCTCTACATCAGGCTGCTGGCGGAGGGAAAGCAGCGTCCGCTGCTGCTCAACGCCGCCCGCGTCGAGCCGGAACTGGGGTCGCCGGCGCGCGGCGGTCTGCCGGCAACGCGCGCCCGCCGCACGGCCAACGGCTGGTCGATCACCGGTCGCAAGCGCTTCGTGACCGGCGCGCATGGTCTCACGCATTTCCTCGTCTGGGCGCATACCGATGAAACCCCAACGCGGGTTGGAACCTTCGTCGTGCCGAATGGACTGCCTGGCATTCGCGTGATCGAAAACTGGAGCAGCCTCGGCATGCGCGCCACAGGTTCGCACGACGTCGAATATACCGACGTCGAGATCCCGGCAGAGGACGTGCTTGATCTCACCGACGCCACAGTTGCCCAACAGGACAATCGCGCCCATGCGGCGCTCACGCTGGCGCTGACCGCGCTCTATCTCGGCGTGGCGGAAGCCGCGCAGGCCGCGTTCATCCGCTTCGCGCATGAGCGGGTGCCGACCAATCTCGGCCATCCCATTGCCCGCACGGAGCGTTTCGTGACGCTTTCGGGCGAAATCGACCTGCTTGTCTCCGGCGCCCGCCAGATCATTTTTGGCGCGCTCGAAGCTGGCCAAACTGACGCGGAAAAATTCATAAGAGCCCGGCTCATTGCCGGCCGGCAGTTGCGCGAGGCAGTCCAGATCGCGGTGCGCGGCATCGGCAATCCGGGCCTGAGCGCCGACCTGGGGCTTGAACGGCATTTCCGGGACATCCAGTCCGTGCTCGTCCATGCTCCGCAGGAAGACGTATCGATTTCCATTCTGGGGCGCGCCGCCTTCGACCGGTGGAACCGGGATGAGACCGCCCTATCGAGCTATTCGACAGGCGTCCCCGTCCTTAAAACAGCCTGACGCGACGGGGACGGACCTCACCTCATGACCTTCCCACCTTCCCCTTCAGCCCTCCGGCCAACTCGCAGTGGACGAACATGACACGCTACATCATCATCGGCGCCGGCGCGGTCGGCGCAAGCCTTGCCGCCGAGTTCGAAACCCACGACATTCCTTACGTTCTGGTGGGACGCGGCGCTCAGATCGCTCATATCGCCGCCCATGGCCTTTCCTATCGCCGCCCGAGGGAAACCCGGGTGGTTCAGCTCAATGCGGTCGACACCGCAACGCCGCCCGTTCTGAAGCCGGACGATATCCTGATCCTCACGGTCAAGGCGCAGGATGTCGAAGCGGCAACCGATTTCTGGGCCTGGCGCGATGTGGATGGCGCAGGTCTCGCATCCGATCTGCCGCTGGTCACGCTCCAAAACGGGCTGGCGGCCGAGGATATCGCGCTGCGACGCTTCCATCGTGTTTACGCGGCCAGCATTCTCATTCCCGCGCGCTATACCGTGACCGGTGAGGTCGTCGTCGGCGGTGAACCGAATCTCGGCATCGTCACGCTCGGACGCTATCCGCACGGACTGGACGATACCGCATCGGCTGTTGTCTCCGACCTGACGAAGGCGGGATATCTGGCCGAAGCGCGTGCAGACATTCGCCGCTGGAAGGCCGCCAAACTGCAGCACAATGCGACTAACGCAGTCGAGCTTTTCGCCGGCACACCGGAGGTGCGCGCAAAAGCCGCCGCCGAATTGGCAGAAGAAGCCCGCACCGTCCTGAAGGCGGCGGGATACGATCTGGCGGCCCCTTCGGAACGGGCGATCGACATATCAGGCTGGCGCGTCGCCGAAGACAGCGGCATCGAACGCGGCCAGCAATCGACATGGCAGAGCTTCGTGCGCGGCACGTCAAGTGAGGTTGACTACCTGAACGGTGAGATCGTGCGGCTCGGACGTCTTCATGGCGTAGCCGCACCCCTCAACGCGGCCTTCCAACGAGCGGCGGCAAAGCTTGCACGCGATGGAGGCAAGCCGGGTTCGCTGGGCATTGAAGAGGTAGGACGGTTGGCGTGACCGAGGGACCAACAATTCAAGGCGGCTCTTCCTCCGAATGACAGAACAGAGAAAATATGTGGTCGGAATCACCGACCACATGATCGGCTCTCCGGACCTCGAGGCCGAGATGCTCGGCCGGGAGGTCGAGATCGACTTCTTCGCCACCACGGATGAAACGCTTTTCGCTGCCGATCGCCTCGCCCGGCTCGATGCCCTGATGGTCTGGGGCGCACGGCTCGGGCCGCGAAGCATCGCGCATTTGACCCGCTGCCGGGGCGTCGTGCGTTACGGCGTCGGTTACGAGAAGATCGATATCGAGGCCTTGGCGGCCGCCGGCATCCCCTTCGCCAACAACCCGGATTATGGCACCGAGGAAGTTGCCGACCACGCGGTCGCGATGATCCTGTCCCTGCAAAGACGGCTCTGGGAACATGATGCCCGCGCCCGTGGCTATCGGTCCGGATGGCAAGTCCACAGCCTCAAGCCGCTTTCCCGTTCAAACCGGGCCACTGTGGGCGTCGTCGGTGTCGGACGGATCGGAACGGCGGTCATCAACCGCCTGAAGCCCTTCGGCTTTCGCATCCTCGGCTATGATCCCGGCCAACCGCCTGGTCACGAAAAGGCGGTGGGATACGAGCGTGTCGACAATGCGGGCGATCTTTTCGCGCGCTCGGATATCCTCACGCTCCACTGTCCAGCCACGGAGGAGACACGCGGCATGCTCGACGCCAACGGACTTGCCCGGATGAAACCCGGAGCCATTTTGGTCAATACGGCGCGCGGCGAACTTATTGACGATCTCGATGCGCTTGAAACGTCCCTCAGAAGCGGCCACCTGGCAGCGGCCGCGATTGACATGCTGATGCAGGAACCGCCGGGCGACCATCCGCTGCTTTCGGCCTGGCGCAAACGTGAAGACTGGCTCGCGGGACGGTTGGTGATAACCCCGCACAATGCCTTTTACTCCGATCACGCCGCGGTCGAGATGCGCCAAAACGCAGCGCGGACGGTCAGAATATTGCTCGATGAAGGCAGGCTCCGAAATCGGATCACCGCCTGACGGCCTCCTGTGGTCCTGCCTATCCCAGTGCAGGCGCGGGCAAGACAGGTGATCGATTGCTTCTTTTTATCCGTGACATAAGTGTATCTCAATGCTGCGGTTGGGGATTGTTAATCAGAAATGCCTAATGTAAATCTTAGCGTGCACAAGTTGTGTGGGAGTCAAACTGCTACAATATCTGGTTAGGACATTCAGCAAGGGAGAGCCTCGGACATGCGGAAAATTCGTGCGGCCCACTCGGCCCTCGGAAAAACAGAGGCAGAGGCTTCGAGTTCGATCGACCGACTTTTGTTCTTTGACCGCGATCTCAATCCCGTCGAGAATTTGCTGGGCAATGAGCTGCCTGCTTCTGTCAAACCAGCAGCGTCCTTTTGGGAGCATTTTCCAGAACTGGACCAATCGGCGATTACGCTTGCGCTACGTTCACTGGGTGACAGTGCCCAGCCTTTGCGAATATCGGGCGACCTTGGCGAGCCTGGATCGCGCGGACTGACGATCTATCGGATCGGAGATCTGTTTGCCGTGGTGCGCTCCGAGGAAAGTCTCGATGATGAGCGTGCAACCCTTCTGCACCTGGCGACCCATGATCCCCTGACCGGACTGCCGAACCGACGACAGTTCAGCGAGGACCTCACAGTATTGCTGCAGGAGGCCGCAGGCGCGAACGAGACCCTGTCTTTGATGCAGCTCGACCTCGACGATTTCAAGCCCGTGAACGACACGCTTGGGCATCCGGCCGGCGACAAGGTCCTTCAATTTGCGGCAAGGCGTATTCAAGGCTGCCTGACCAGCGATGACAGAGCCTATCGACTGGCGGGTGACGAATTCACCGTTATTTCCATGGGCTCGGGACATCCGGCCAAGGGGCAGTGGCTAGCAGAAATTCTGGTTGCCGAATTCAAAAAGCCCTTCACGATAGATGGCATTGCCGTATTTGTTGGTACCAGCATCGGCATTTCCACCGCGCCATCGGACGGTGCAAGTCCGGAGCAACTGATGAAGGCGTCCGATCTCGCGCTCTATGCCGCGAAGAAAGACGGGCGCGGCCGGGCAAAAGCATTTGATCCCTCGATGCTTGAATCGCTGGAGCAACGCGAACTGCTGCGCCGCAGCCTTCGCATGGCCTTGGCCCAGCAGCAGTTCTCTGTCGAATACCAACCCATCTCAGAGGGCGGCTGCGTTGTCGGCTTCGAAGCATTGCTGAGATGGCACCATCCCCTGCTTGGAAAAATTTCACCGGCGGCATTTATTCCGATGGCCGAGGCCGATGGAATGATGCCGGAAATAGGAGCGTGGGTTTTAGAGCAGGCATGCCGCGAGGCGATGAAGTGGCCGCAGAACTACATCGTTGCCGTCAATTTATCGGCGGCCGAATTCCTGACCAGTGGCCTCACCGATCGGGTCTCCCAGACGCTCGACCTGGTCGGCTTGCCGCCCGACCGTCTGGAGCTTGAGATAACCGAAAGCGTGCTGCTCGAGCGGACCGTCAACAACATCGACACCCTGAATACGCTCAACGTGCTGGGGATACGAATCTCGCTTGATGACTTCGGCACCGAATATTCTTCGCTCAGCTATCTGAAGACATTCCCTTTCGACACGATCAAAATCGACAAATACTTCATCACCGATCTCGAAAGCGATCTGAAAAGCCAGGCAATCGTCCGCTGCATCGTGAACCTCGCCCATGACCTCGACATGCAGGTGACCGCCGAAGGAGTCGAGACGCCAGGTCAGGCCGAATGGTTGCGCGGCGTGGGCTGCGACAGGCTTCAAGGCTACTTGGTCAGCAGGCCGCTTCCGATCGAGGCAATTGGCGAGTTCCTCGCCAGAGCCGAAACATCCCTGAGCCCCGCGCTATCATAGTGAACAATCGATTTTCGGAATCAACCTGACGCCCCGGACAAACGAATGGAGGGTGTAGTGGAAAAGGAAGCATCTCGCTTCGATGACCATGCATTTGCGCCGATGGTATCGCTGGAAATGAATACCGCCATGTTCAAATCGCGATGGCAGTTTTGCGACAGGATCACGGAATATCTCTCCGACATTCTCGGCCAGGGTCACAACGATCCCGCTCGATATTCGAACTTTCTTTCCGTCGCAGCCAACGAGCTCATTGAACTCGCTTTCCGTTCAACGGGTGAGTTGGGAAGGATACGTTTCAGTCTCTATCGGAGCGCAGCATTCAATCGGCTGAGAATTGCGTTTCCCGGCGAGGAAGCATTTGGCCGCAAACAAACGAGTGCGAGATCAGGCGAATATCTGCCTGTCCCCGATACCGAGTCTGGATACTTGGTCATGAAATCCGATGGGACGGTTTTGCTCAGCGATTTGGCAACAATATTCCGCGCCGCTATCCGAATTGAGAAAGACGGCGGACAAGGGATTCAAATCATTGCGGATTTCCCCTCGGCCGAGGACTTCCGATGAACCTGCTGCTGCGACCTTTCACGGTTTATTTTGATCCGACAAATCAGGAGCTGGTGCTGTCTGGCAAGATGCGGCCCGAAAGTGCCGCTGAGATTGGCGATGCTCTCGAACTGGTGCAGCAAAGTTTGGAAAAATACGGCGGGGTCGTTTACCTCAACGTCAAACGTCTGACGCATATCAACATGACTGCCTTCTCTGCCCTGTCGGATGTCCTCGCGGCAACCTGCCGGGCCAGGCCGGAACGGAAGATCGTCATCGTTACGTCAAGCGTGGTGGCATGGTCGACCTCGTTATTCCAAACGCTTGCGGCATCACAACCAAACTTGTCGGTCGAGGTCTACGATTCGGCATTCTATCCGGGCCAGAGCTTTGTCGAGGATGAGACTTTCATTCCCATCCTCCGCACCCAGACGAAAATGACATGGCGACATGAACGCGAACTGCTGCCGCGCCACGGCCTGCGCAACGGTCTTGCCATCGCCGATATCTGCTGTGGAATAGGTGATTTCGCGGCCTTGGTTCAACGGGAATTCAAACCGGCACGCCTTGTCGCGCTGGATCATTCGGTGCGCAGCCTCGAATATGCGCGCAGGGTCGCTACCGACTTCGATCTACAGGGAATCGAGTACACCTATGGCGACGCCTCGCAAATGTTGCTGCGAGACAATCAATTCGACTTTGTGACCTGCCGTCATTCGCTGCAGATTTTCAACCGTCCCGAGATGCTCCTGCGGGAGCTTTACCGCATCTGCAAGCCCGGCGGCCGCGTCTACATCACCAACGAAAAAAATTCTCATTGCCTTGGGGAGCCACATGCTGACACGATAAAATGGACTTACGAGGAGGTCGCCAAACTGTTCAGCCACTTCGACATGGATGTCGAGATGGGGCCGAAAAGCCGCCATCTCCTTGCCGATGCAGGCTTCGACAACATCAAGGTGGATTGTTTTATGGTAACGAACCTCGACGGCGATCCCCAAGACTTCGCAGACGTCATCGAAGCTTGGGAAAATGTCTACGCCGGTGAGATGGCCGTCCGGCGGGGCGACTCAATAGATTTCATTCGCCGGTTCCGGCAGGGATTCAAGGACCATGTCTTTGCCGCTCTTCACCCCAAGGGTTATGCGGGCTGGCCCATCTGGGCGGCCTCCGGGCGAAAGCCGCTGTGATGGACGCACGCTCATCGAAAAGACCGGCAAGATTGGGCTCATTTCGGGCAAAGTTCATCCTGGTCGTCGGTGGAGCCGTTCTCTTCGACTTGCTGGTCAGCGGTGGACTGGCGCTTTGGAACGTTCAGAGACTGTCGCGCGACGCAACCCTCGAAGTCGGCCAAGGTCTTGAAGCGGCAAGCCAGGAATACATTCGCACATATGCTGATTCGACCGCGGCGCAGGTAAGTTTGCTCCTGCGGCAGGTTCATAACGACGTCGGCACCTTGGCAGGGGTGCTCCAGGCGCAGATCGATGATCCCGAGCGCAATTCCGACGTCGGCGCGGCGATCGCTCGCACATCTCCCGGCAGCGTCAGCCTGTCCTACGATCAAAAGACGAACTGGTCTCAGAACGCTCCGGGCTCCGCCTCGGTTGTGAGCGTTTGGGGTTACTTGCTCGGACAAGACCATCAGCCAAGGCCCGACGTCCAGAGCGATATCCAGACCAGTGCGGTTCTCGACCTTGTTGCGCCGAGCCTGCTGCAGCGCGGTGCTTCGAAGCTGCAGATGTATTTCATCGGCTCGAAAGAACGACCAATCTTCAGGACGGCGCCTTACACCGACCAGGCTCAGACCTTCGACCGCCTTTATCCCGGACACAACGAGGCCAATTTCTGGGACTTCTTTTTTCCCGGACTTTACGAGTCCTGGCAGGGCTGGGCCAAGGACATGAAAACGCGGCCGGTCGCGGACGATATAACACAGACTGCGCCATATACGGACGCCATTACCGGGAAACTGATCGTTTCTTTCTTTCAGCCACTGTGGACCGCCGACAGGAAGGATGTCGCCGGGACGGCCGGTGCGGACATCACACTCGACCAGCTCGCGCAGACTGTTGAAAATGTGAAAGTGGCCCAGTCCGGCTTTGGATTTCTCGCAATGTCCGACGGAAATGTTGTGGCGATCAACAGCACGGGCGAAAAAACTCTCGGTCTGCGTTCTGCGAGCGATGCGAGCGGAGCCGGAGTGACTGGACTGGAGCGCTCCCTCAAGGGAAGCGCCCAGCCTGCGATCGCAAAACTGGCCCTTGACCGCGAACAGGGCATCCAACATTTGATGTTGCAGCAGGACGGTAACGAGGTCCCCTATATCGTTATCGTCAAAAGACTCCCTGCGACCAATCTCTGGGTCAGCGGCCCGGTGCGGCAAGAGGCGATGTCTCTTGGAGTCGTTGTGCCCGAACGAGAAATCGAAGCCTCGCTCTATGCGGCCCAGGCCAAGATTTCAGAGGCTACGAACCGGATCGTGCTCTACCAAATTCTCGCGATCTTACTGTCGCTGCTGGTTGTGACGATCGCGGTATTTGCGGCTTCGAAACGAATAACGGGCGGGATCAGTGCACTTGCAGATGCAGCCAAGCGGATTCAGGCGAAGGACTATTCGGTCAGGGTGGCCATATCGAGCAAAGACGAGGTCGGTGAGGCTGGCGAAGCATTCAATCGGATGGCTGAGCAGATCAGCTATCACACCGAAAATCTCGAGCAACTCGTCGAAGAGCGAACTGCTCAAATCGAAGATGCAAAGGAAGAGATTTCGACGCTGAACGCACAGCTCGAGCGAGAAAATCGACGTCTTGGAACCGAGCTCGCCGTCGCCGAGAGAATCCAGCTCATGGTCCTTCCGCTGCATCAGGAGCTCGAGGAGTTTCAAGCCCTCGAGATCGCCGCCTATATGAGGCCGGCCGAAGAAGTCGGCGGCGATTATTACGACGTATTGAAGAACGGAAATCGGTTGAAGATCGGCATCGGCGACGTCACCGGACACGGGCTCGAAAGCGGCGTGCTGATGCTGATGGTTCAGTCCGTTGCCCGCGCCCTGCAGGAAGCCGGAAACACCGATGCCGTCAAATTTCTCACAGACCTGAACAGCGCCCTGTTTAAAAATATCGTCAGGACCAAAATCGACAAGCATCTCACTCTGGCGTTTCTTGACTACGACGGTAAAGAGATGATTCTATCAGGACAACACGAGGAAGTTGTGATTGTGCGGGCGAACGGCGATGTCGAGCGCATAGACACCATGGATCTGGGCATGCCGATCGGGCTGGAAGCCGATATTTCTGCGTTCATCAAAACCCGTGAGATAGCGTTCGCGACGGGGGATCTCATACTCTTGCATACGGACGGCGTAACAGAAGCAGCAAACGACGGGGGAGAACTCTTTGGCATTGAACGTCTCTGCCGCGAAGCACGTCGTTTGAAGGATCAGAGTGCTGAGAAAGTCGTTTCCGGAATTGTAGCGGCATTGATGCGCTTTGTCGGATCGCAGAAGATTTACGACGACATCACGCTTCTCGCAGTGCGGCATAGGTGAGACAATGACGCCAACGGTATACGGCAAGGAATCTCTGGCGGGCATAAGCTTAGGTTCGGCCACTCGCCTCACGTTAAGCGATGGACCTCTTCAGCTTGGATGGAAGCACTCGGGAATGACGGCGGACTTCATAGCGGAAGTCATGGCTCTGCCCTATTCACGTTCAAGGAAAGATTACACGCAGGCGCATCATGACATCGGATATCTCAGCAATGAGCTGATTGAAAATGCCGTCAAGTTTCGACAACCTGGGGAGATCCTCATTGAAGCCGGCATATTCGACGGAGCCTTTTTGATAAGGGTCAAGAACACGATCGATGGCGTGACATCGTCCCGCTTCCAGCAATTGCTGCATCGCCTCCAATCGAAAGATCCCGGGGAACTTCTTCTTGAGCAAATCGAAACCAACGCCATATCGGCAACGAGCGGTTCGGGCTTGGGATTGCTCACCCTTCTGAGCGACTACGACGCAAAAATGGCTTGGGCATTCGAAGAGAACAATGACCAGCGTATCATACTGACGACGACTGCAGCTGTGGCGATGCCGCCCTCCTCCAATCTGTGAGCGAAGAATGGAAATCAGCGACGAAAACTTCCGCGTATGGGCGGAAAGAAACCAGGTATATTTCGACGGCGTATTCCGGCTGGCCGGACCGGACGCCTATGCACCCATTTATTCATTGATTTCGGGTCTGCTCCATGAGGGACACAAACAGGTGACGTTCAACCTGACGGGTCTCGAGTTCCTCAATTCCTCCGGCATAAATCTGTTGGCCAAGCTGACGATCGAAGCCAGAAAGATGGGCGATCTCCTGCTCGTCATCAAAGGCACCAATCAATATCCCTGGCAAGCTAAGTCTCTGCCGAACCTGAAGAAGTTACATCCGCTTATTGATTTACGTCTGGGGTGATTGCGCCGCCGCCTCTCGTGCGCGATCTGCATGTCGATCATTTCGACGGCGCGGACACGTTTGAAGACCCTCCATCCAAAGGACGCTGCGTACGCAATCCTTGGTTCTGACAATCTGCGATGTCTCAGCTTCCGGCCGACTGAGAAAAATCCACCGGCGGCGGATCGCCGGCTCCAAGGTTCCGGTAAAAGATCGTCCGGTGTTCAGCTGCCTCAGCCGCGCCGAGCACCTACTCCCTTTTCACGGCGTGTCGCCACATCAGCCCAACCTGGCTGACGATGTGGATTTATCAAATATTTCAACTTGTTTAGGACCATAGTCCCGACCGACGTCGGACCTCGTGCCGATGTGCGATACGCAATCAGCGTCTAACCTCTCACATCTCCCTATGCAGTGCAGTTGCACCGCACTTGATGATCTGACTCGGAGGAAAATGATGCGGATAGCAACCTTAGCGTCCTTGGCCGTGCTCTCGCTGGCTCTTGCAGCAAGCCCGGCTACGATTGCCGGGATCGACATTGCCGCGCTGGCAAAAGACGGTGGGAACGGCGGGGGCAATGGTGGTGGCAACGGGGGCGGTCATGGCGGCGGCAACGGAAATAGCGGCAGTCACGGCAACGGCAACCAGGGTAGCGGTTCAACCCATGGCAGCTCTAAATCCTCAGGCGTGAAAGGCAAATCCACCGAAGCAGGAAGCAAGTCCAAATCCGCGAAGGCTGATGGGACCAAAACCGTCACGAAAGAAAAGAACCTGTCGGCGCAGATGGCAGGCCTGAACTCCCTGAAGCGAAATTACCGGGCGCTGATGCATACGTCGGACCCGCGCATGACCGCCATCGCGGCCTATGCCATGGCTTATGCCCAGTATGAACTCGACAATGGCATCGAGCCCGCCGCCGATGACCCTCTATTGGGGGACGAGGCGCTGGAGGACGCATTGGCTTCCGCAACGAAAACCGGCCAGGTCAGCCCGGCGGTTTTGGCCGAAGCCAAGTCAATCCTCGGGGTTGGCGAGGCGAACGGGAAGATCGATCAAATCCGCGCCTCGCTGGAGAACGCCGCGCCGGAGACATCCGAGGAATAGCCTATAAACAGGTGCGAGCAGTGTGGAGCTGACAAGTATGGCTCCGCACTAAACTACGAGAGAGCATTTCCGTTTTGTTTCAGTACGGAGATGCTCTTTTTTTCTCATGAAACACTACGCCGTGGCGATGCCTCAAGCCGCCTTCTCAGCCACCGCCTCGCGCATCGCCTGCGGCCTTCCGAGCAGGTAACCCTGCGCCTCGTCGCATTGCTCTTCGAAAAGCGTATCGAGCTGCGCCTGCGTCTCCACGCCTTCGGCGAGCACCGGAACCTCCAGGCTGCGGCCGAGCGCCAGGATGGCCCGGACAATCGCCTTGGATTGCGCGTTGCTCTCGACCTCGGCCATGAAGCTCTTGTCAAGCTTGATCTTGTCGAAGGGGAAGGCGCGCAGCGTCTCCAGCGACGAGTAGCCGGTGCCGAAATCGTCGATCGCGATCGAGACGCCGAGCGCCTTGATCTCCCGCATGGTGCGCAGGGCCTTGTCCTTGTCGATGATGATAGAGCTTTCGGTGATCTCGATTTCGAGGCGTCGCGGATCGAGGCCGGTCTCCAGGAGGATGCTGGCGATGACGGCCGCCATGTCGGCATGGCCGAGCTGGATCGGCGAGAGGTTGACGGCGATCTTGTGGCCGCTGCTCCAGCCCGCGGCCTCGCGGCAGGCTTCCCGCAACACCCATTCGCCGATCGGCAGGATCGCGCCGCATTCCTCGGCAAGGCCAATGAAATCCATGGGCGGGATGTTGCCGCGTTCGTGATGGCGCCAGCGCAGCAGCACTTCATAGCCGGTGATCTCTCCCGTCCGCACCGATTTCTGCACCTGATAATGCAGATGAAGTTCGTTGCGGTCGATGCAGGCCCAGAGATCGTTGGCGAGCGCGCGACGGCGGCGCGCGGTCTCGTCCATGGCAGCCTCGTAGAAGCAGACTTTCTGCAGCAGCGATTGCTTGGCCCGGTACATGGCTAGGTCGGCATTGGCGAGAAGCCCGTCCACGCTCTCCGCATCGCCGGGATAGATGGCGACGCCGAGGCTGGCGCCGGTCTTGATCTCGAAGCCGTCGACGGAAACCATTCCGGTCAGCGCGCCTTCCAGGCGGCCGATGAAATCGTGGAGCGCGCTCAGATCGTCGAAGCGCTTGGTTGCGGCGAACTCGTCGCCGCCGAAGCGGGCGATGAATTCGCCCTCCTGCTGTGCCTCGCCGAGACGGCGCGTCAATTCGACAAGCACCAAGTCGCCGGTGCCGTGCCCATGCTGGTCGTTGACCTCCTTGAACTTGTCGAGATCGATACCGATGACCGCAACCCTGCCCCTCATCCGGTCGGCGACCATCATTTCCTCGGAGACGCACTCGCCGAACTCCAGCCGGTTCGGCAGGCCCGTCAGCGCGTCGTGCTTGGCCAGGAAGGCGACCTGCTCCTCGGATTTCACGCGATCGCTGATATCCTCGAAGGTCACGACCCAGCCGCCGTTTGGCAGGATGTTGACATTCTGCTGGATAGAGATGCCGCTTGGATATTTGTGAACCGCACTGCCGGCCCCGCCCCGGATCAGCGCCATGTTCCTGATGTAATGGGCCTCGGCCCGCGCCGCCGCTTCCGCCGGGGTCTCGGCGTGGGCGGCATAGCCGACCTCGACGATCTCCCTGTAGTACATTCCCGGACGCACCGACCCTTCGGGAAATTTGAAGATTTCGAGATAGCGCTTGTTGCACAGCACCAGGCGCTCATCCGCGGCGAACATGCAGATGCCCTGCCCCATGTTTTCGAGCGCGACATCGAGATTGCGGCTGACCTCCTCCATCCGGTCGGCATCCGCCTTCTGCTTGCTGTTGTCCTTGGTGATCTTCGCATAGCCGATCAGCGCTCCGGTCTCGTCGTAGATCGGGTCGATGACGACATAAGCCCAGAAGGAGGAGCCGTCCTTGCGATAGCGCCAGCCCTGCGCCTCGAACTTGCCCTCGGTGCGGGCGGTCGCGAGCGCCCGCTGCGGCAGGCCGTTCCGGCGATCTTCCGCCGAATAGAACAGCGAGAAATCCTTGCCGACGATCTCCTCGGCGCGATAGCCCTTGGCGCGCTCGGCCCCGGCATTCCAGTTGCTGACCTTGCCGTCGGGATCGAGCATATAGATGGCGTAGTCGGTGACGCCCTGCACCAGCAGCTTGAAATTGCGCTCCGCCTTGGCGGTCTTGGCCTCCGAGCGCACGGCGAAAATGGCCGCCGCAAAACCCGCCGCCAGCAGCGAAAAGGTGACGGCGGCGATCGTCACCACCATGATCGCGGGCGAAAGCAGCGTCGCGGGATCGAGCGCCACAATGCCAGGCGTGACGGTGACACCCGCCATCGCGGTGAAATGCAGCGCGACGACACCTGATGTCAACAAAAGCGTCGGCGCGAGCCCGCCGAGAAGCGACCGCTCGTCCCTGACCGCAAACCGAAAGGCCGCGACCGAAAAGACGATGCCGAGGGTGAACGAGGCCGTCACGAACCCGCTATCCCATGAGATCGCTCCCGGGAATTCGATGGCGAGCATTCCAGAAAAATGCATCGACCCGATGCCGGCGCCGAAGAGCACGCCCGCCAGAATATTCGCCGTCCACCTGGTATAGGCGATCTTGGCCGCGATCGCGCCCGTCGTCGCGACGATCGCGACCAGCAGTGAAACCAGCGTCAAGCCGGCATGATAGCCGACGACGACACCTGGATCATAGGCCAGCATCGCAACGAAATGCGTCGCCCAGATCCCGAAACCCCCAGCCGCCCCCGCCGTCCCGATCCACACCCACCGGGCAGCGCCATCGGAAGACATCGCCCGATCGAGCAGAACCATCGCGCAAAGGCTGGCAAGAAAGCAGATCAAACCCGCGAGACCGACCAGCGTGAGATTATGCTGCTCGGTGACGCACGTCAGAACGGTGAACATGGAAAAGGACCCTCGATTTGAGGGGTTACGCTATGGGGCGGGCGTTTAAGGAAGGTTGAAGTGGAGGGGGCAGCTGGCGGAAAAGACGGGTGTTTGGGCGGGTTGGAGGTGGGGTTGTGGCATTAGGGTTTATCGCGGGTGTCTTGGCATGGTGAATGGATTTTCGACTGGCGCGGAGGGCGAGGCCCCGCGAAATTGGTCTTGCCCTGCCCCACCACGACCGGGTGCAGGTAGATGATATTCGTCGATCAGGCCAAGTTCGGTCAGGTTGTGGGCAAGGTCCGGGCCGGCGACTTCGATCTCCCCAATTTCACCCAAGCACCATGGTAGCGGACTTGGATGAGTTGGAATCTGGGATGTCGATCTTGCTAAGAAGTTTGTCGCTACTGGTTGGAATAATATTGGCGGCACCAGCCTTTGGCAATTGCTTAACCGCCAATCAGACCAAACAGGGCGTACTGCTAACCAGAGAAGTGCCTTTCCTTTCCGTATTCTACAAGCCGAACGGTCCAGGTCTCACCGAACAAAAGCTGGTGGAGCGTAACCGTTCACTGCAGCCGGTGTCGGCCGTATATTTACACCCCCTGCTCGTCGAAAAGAGAGTTGGTCCCAATGGGACGCATGAGCTGAAATACGCGAATGCGGTTGCGTTGGACGATCTACCACAGAAGAAGAACTGGCAATCCGACACTACGCTTTTCATCAATGGCAAAAAATCCGTTTCGGGCACTACTTTTATTAGGTTCGACGGCTTGGGAGAGGAAACGATTGCATCTTGCTCCTACAAAGTTTGGGCCACCAACAGCCGTCTGGAACTGACGGGATTGCCTCCGATTATTTTCGAACAATACTATTCCCCCGAGCTTCATCTCGTTCTTCGTTCAGTAAGGCTGGGCCCCTCCAACCAGCCGTTGAGCGAGGTTCGATTTGATCGGTTCCAAATTGGCTGGGGCAACTGATTGATCGTGAGGTAAAGCTGCCAAAACCCCGCACGCCTGGGTTGAGGTGATGACGAAACACTGGAAACTTCAGGGCTGAAGTGAGTACCAGGCGGAGCATCAGCAAGATCAAGAACCATATCCTGACGAATGGGTAGCTATCCAACGTGCCTTTATAGATAGCCTGTAATTTTGCGGATTGACCACGATCGATGGTCAGTTGCCTTAGTTTTCAAGGCAACTGGTCTTTCGAACGAGATTCTGCACTTGTGCCCAGGTGCGGTCAGGTACACCGCCTGTTGAACACGCGCGGTCCACTTTCCCTCACCGCCATTCAATATGCCGCAACCTCACCCCTCCAACTCCACAATCGCACACCCATACCCCTCAAGCTCCAGCGCCCCCGTCACCCTCTTCTCCCCATCCAGCAAATCCCGCCCGGCCGGCACGCCACCGACCGTCACAGCCTGATCCGTATAATTCTGCACAAACAGCAGCCGCCGCTCGTCATTCATCCGCATCGTCACCTCCACGCCCTCGGGCAGCCCACCGACCAGCGGTTCGATGCCGGCGGGTGCGAACAAGCGTTCGGTCAGCGCCTCGGTCAGGTCGGGCGTGAGATAGGTGCCGAGATAGACGACCTGCCCCTTGCCGAGTTTGCGGGAGGTCGCCATCGGCTGGCCCTCGGCATAGCGGTTGGACCAGGCGGCGATCACCTCGACGTCGGGGTCGATGGCGAGGTTTTCGTAGAAATGGCCGGCCGCCATTTCGCGGTTGCCGATCTTGAAGCGGCGCTGGCGGCGGTTGCTTTCGGCCGGCTTGTTCGGCGGAATGACGAGGCCGCCGGAGCGTTCCATCACGTCGAAGAGCCCGTTGGCGCCGGGGGCGGCGAGACGGCCGAAATCTTCCACGCGCACGCCGGTCAGCTTCGAAAGCGCGGTCCCGGGCGCGGTCTCGCGGATGACGTGATTGTCCTCGTTGCGGGTGCCGGTGCGCGCGCCGATGACGACAGTGCCGCCTGCTTCAGCGAAGGCTTCGAGCTTGCCCGTCCATTCGTCCTTCCACATCACCCAGTGGGGGACATAGAAGAGCTTCAGCTTGGAAAGATCGTCCTCGGGATGGATGAAGCCGCAGGCGATGCCCCTGTCATAGCAGTGCTGATGCAGCAGGATCGCATCGTCCTGCGGGCTCGGCAGGCCGATCGGATAGGTCTTGTGGGCCTCCTGATTGTCGAAATCGGAGCCGGCGATGCCGACATCCATGCGCACATAGGTGCCGAGGATCTTGGGCGCCAGCGCGGTCATCTCGGTCGCGAAGCGCTTGGCCTCCTCATAGCGATGGCGGCCGATATCGTCATGGTCGATGATGCCCATCCAGTAGATCTCGGCGCCGAAATGGGCGGGCCGCCAGCGGAAGAACATTAGGCCATCGGCGCCATGGGCAACCGAGGAGAGCGCCATGCGGCGAAGCTCGCCCGGCTCCGGCGTCAGCGTGCAGAAGCCCGGCTGGCTGCCGAAACCCGACTGCTGCTCGGGCACGATGTAATTGCCGGAGAAGCCTCGGCAGATATCGAGGTGCAGCGCCTGAACCTTGGCGTGATTGCCGAGCCGCTGGAACTCGTCATAGAGCATCGGATAGATGTCGTAGCCGACGAAATCGAGATCGGTCGAGAACTGGCCGCGAAAGTCGATATCCCGCAAGCCGCCGAGATTGTGGAAGACGAACCAGGAGGGTTTGACGGCACGCAGGATCTCCACCTGGTCATGCTGGAAGCGCGCCGTCGAGAAGGCGAGGAAGCGGTGATAATCCTGCAGGTGGCCAGGGCTCGGGAAGGTCGGGCCGAACTCGATCGGCAGCACCACCTGGTCGAAACTGTCATAGGCCGTCGCCCAGAAATCACCGCCCCAGGCCGTATTGAGCTTGGCAATCTCGCCATATTTGCCGGCAAGGAAGGCCTGGAATTCGGTGAGCGTCGCTTGGGAAAAGCTCTCCGGCATGCTGGTGTTCAGCTCGTTATCGGTCTGCCAGCCGACAACAAAGGGATTGTCGCGATAGTGCTCGGCCATCGCCCTGGTGATGCGCTTGCTGTGTTCGCGGAAAACCGGGCTTGCCGTGTCGCAGTGCTGGCGCGAGCCATGGCTCATCGGCCGGCCCTTGCCGTCGACCCTTAGAATTTCAGGGTGTGCCGCCGTCAGCCAGCGCGGAGGGGTCGCCGTCGGCGTGCACATGATCGTGTCGATGCCGTAGCGCCCGAGCATTGATATGGCGCGGTCGAAGAGATCGAAATTGTATGTGCCGAGCTTCGGCTCGAGAATGTGCCAGGCGAATTCGGCCATTCTGACCACGTTGAAGCCGGCTTTCGCCATGCGCTCGGCGTCGCGTTCCCAATAACTTTCGTCGACATGCTCGGGATAGTGCGGCGCACCGACGAGGAAGCGGTCGGTCTTGACGGGGTTCCATGCGGAGAGGGTCTTGTCGGACACGGTGGGTTTCCTGTGATTATCTGTCGAGGATGGTTTTGCGGGCGCTGATCGTGCGTCCGCCGTCGGGCGAGAAAAGATAGAGTTCGCTGGCGTCGAGCTTCAGCGCGACGTTCTGGTCGGCGGCAAAAGGTGCGACATAGCTGAGCTGCACCGTGATGTTGCCGGTGCCGCTCTCCGAGGCGACGGTCCTGAGATTGCCGGCGTCGATATAGAGAATGGTCTCGCGGCCGAGATGCTCTACGAGCCGGACCTGACCGTTGATTGCCCCGCCTTGGCTGCCGTCGGCGACCACCGAGATGTTCTCCGGCCGCACACCCAGCGTCAGGCTGGCGCCTTTCGCCAGCGCTGTCGCCTCCGCCAGTTCCACCGTCACCGGCACAAGGCCGGACGCCGAAACCGTGATATTGCGGCCGGACACCTCGTCGACGGTGACACCGAGGAAATTCATTCTGGGCGCGCCGAGGAAGCCCGCGACAAAGAGGTTGTCGGGGTTGCGGTAGAGCTGCAGCGGCGAGCCGACCTGCTCGATCACCCCCTGGTTCAAGACGACGATCCGGCTTGCCATGGTCATGGCCTCCACTTGGTCGTGGGTGACATAGACCATGGTGGCGCCGAGTTCCGCATGCAGGCTGCTGAGCTCGACACGCATCTGGGTTCTGAGCGCCGCATCGAGGTTCGACAGCGGTTCGTCGAACAGGAAGACGTCGGGGGAGCGAGTGATCGCCCGGCCGATCGCTACGCGCTGCCGCTGTCCGCCGGAAAGCTGCTTCGGCCGCTTCTCCAGCTGGTCGGTGATCCTCAGGATCTGGGCGGCGCGTGCCACCGCCGCCTCGATCTCGGCCTTCGGCCGTTTGGCCATGCGCAGGCCGAAGCCCATGTTCTCCGCTACCGTCATGTGCGGATAGAGCGCGTAGGACTGGAAGACCATGGCGATGCCGCGGTCGCCCGGTTCCTGCTTGGTGACGTCGCGGCCGTTGATCAGGATCTGGCCGGAGGAAATCGCCTCCAGGCCGGCGATCGATTTCAAAAGCGTGGATTTGCCGCAGCCGGAGGGGCCGACCATGACGATGAACTCGCCTTGCGCGACGGAAAGATCGATGCCGCGCAACGCATGATAAGCGCCGTAATTCTTGTTGATCTCACGGAGTTCGAGACTGGTCATGCGTCCTGGCTCTCTGCTGTTGAAACTGGAAAATCGAGGTGCTGGATCATCCCTTCACCGCTCCCATGGTCAGGCCGGCGATGAAGTGCCGCTGCATCAGGAAGAACATGATGACCGGCGGCACGGCGACGACGATCGTGCCGGCCGAAATCAGGTTCCAGGCCGAGACCCATTCGCCACGCAGATTGGCAAGGCCTGCCGTGACCGGCTTGACGCTGTCGCTGACGGTCAGCACCACGGCCCAGAAATAGTCGTTCCAGATGAAGGTGAAGATCAGGATGGCAAGCGCTGCCAGTGCCGGCCGCACCAGCGGGATCGCCACGTGCACGAGCGTCTGGAAGGGAGAGGCGCCTTCGGCGCGGGCCGCCTGGAACAGTTCGTCGGGAAGTGCCGCGATGAAATTGCGCATGAAGAGTGTCGCAAAGCCTGTCTGGAAGGCGACGTGGAAGATGATCAGCGCCGCGGTCGTGTCGATCAGATCGAGCTGCACCATCAGGTCGCGCACCGGGATCATCATGATCTGATGCGGCAGGAAATTGCCGCCGACGAACAGCGCAAAGATCAGCATGTTGCCGGGAAAGCGGTACCGCGACAGCACGTAGCCGGCGAGCGTGCTGAGCGCCAGCACGCCGATCACCGAGGGAACGGTGATGATCAGGCTGTTGAGGAAGTAGCGGGCCATCGGCGTCTGCGTGAAGACATCAGTATAATTGTCGATCACGCCGATGCCGGTCGGCCATCCCCACAGATTGCCGCCCATGACATCCTCGGTCGTGCGGAAGGAGGTCAGGATGATCGCAAACAGCGGGCAGAGCCAGAGCAGCAGCACGATGACGACGGCGATCACATAAAGGCGTCGCTGCCAGACGGCGGCTTCGGGAATAGGACGAGGATACATCAGCCTCCCCTTTCTTCGGTGCGGATGATGCGGCTGAGGTACCAGGCGATGAAGGCGGCCATGATCACGAAGAGCACGGAGGCGATCGCGGCGCCGTAGCCGAAACGATAGGAGAAGATCGACTGCTCGAACATCTGGTAGGCGAGAACCGACGACGAGCCGAACGGACCACCGTTTGTCATCACCGACACCATGTCGAAGGATCTGAGCGCGCCGACGACGGTGACGGCAATGGCGATGAAGGTGACCTGGGTCAGTTGCGGCAGCACGATGTGCCACAGCATGTTCCAGCCCCTCGCCCCGTCGACACGGCCGGCCCCGATCAGCTCTTCGCTGAGATTGTTGAGACCTGCGAGATAAAGCACCATGCAGAAGGTGATCTGCGGCCAGAGTGCTGCAATCACGATGGCGAAGGTGACGAAATGCTCGTCGGAGAGAACCGCCGGCGCCGTCGCTCCAAAGGCCTTGAAGATCAGCGCGAGCAGCCCGAATTCCGGCGTATAGACCCAGGTGAAGACGACGCCGACGGTGACCGAGGCGAGCACCAGCGGGATGAAGAACAGCGATTTCAGAAAGCGCATGCCGCGGATTTTCTGATTGACCAGCAGCGCGATGGCGAGGCCGAGCGGCGGTGCCGCCATGAACATGACAAGCCAGATCAGGTTGTTCTTCAGCGACACGTAGAATTGCGGATCGTCGTAGAGCTCGACGTAATTGCCAAAGCCGATCCACACCATCGGGCCGAAGCCGTCCCAGTCGTGCAGGCTGATCCAAAGGCTCCGGACGGCCGACAGCAGGATGACGGTGAAAAACAGCAATATCGCCGGCGCGATGAGCAAGGTCGGGGTAAGCCACCAACGCTGGCGGCGCCATAATGTCTGCATTTCAGGAGCCTCGTTTACGACAAAAGCAAGCGGCGAACTGCCCCTCATCGGGCTGCGCTGGTCGGGCTGCCCCTCATCCGGCTGCCGCCACCGACCGGGGTCGAGCCACGGGTCTCGACCCGTCCTTCGGACCCACGCTCGCGGGGCGAAGAGACGAAGCCGCAACCTCTCCGCCCGCACACGTCTCGCAGGGCACGTCCCCCTCCCCGTCAAAACGGGGAGAGGGTGAGGGGCAACCATGAACGCCAGGACGAGCGGCCGACGTCAGATCTTGTAAATCCGCTTACGCGTGCCCTCGAGGCGCGTCAGGATCGCCTTGCGCCGTTCGGGTTTGGCCATGAATTCCTGGAAGCCGACGAGGCCGGCCTGCGCCATGTCGGGGTCGCTGTCGCGGTCGTAATATTGCGACGTGCCCTCTACCGTTTTCATCGTCTCGACGGCAATGTTGACCAGCGGGTCCTTGCTGGGCGGCAGGTCGTGGCGCGGCGGCACGTTGCCGCCCGGCTCCAGATAGGCCGCCAGATTCTCAGGCTTGTAGAAATAGGCGAGGAATTCGCGCGCGCCCTGCTTGTTCTTGGCCTTCGCCGGAATATGGATCGAATTGACCGAAAACTCTTCGAAGTGGCCGACCTTGGCGTCGAGCACCGGGAAGGTCGCATAGGAGAGCTGCGGCAGATCGTCGGCGGTGAAGGCCGAGCGCAGGAAGGCGCCCAAGTTCATCATGCCGGCCTTCTTCTGCGCCAGCAGCGCCGCGGCCTCCTGCCAGCCGAAGGACGTGTGGTTGGCCGTGAAGAAGTCCTTTGATATCATCGCTTCCCACTGGTCGAACACGGCCGTCAGCGACGGATCGAGATAGCTCATCTCGCCATTCATCAGCGCCATGTGCTTGTCGAGGCCGTTGATGCGCAGGTTCATCTGATCGAACCAGCCGGCAGCCGGCCACAATTCCTTGGTGCCGATCGCAACCGGCGTAATGCCCACCGCCTTGCACTTGTCGCCATAGGCCATGAATTCCTCGGCGGTCTTCGGCACGGTCAGCCCATGCTGCTCGAACACATCCTTCCGATAGAACATGCCCCAGAGCGTGCCGCCTGTGGGAAGGCCGTACTGCTTGCCGTCTTCGGTAACGGCCCCCGCCGTCGCGCCGAGCACGCCCTTGTACTTCTCTTTCTCGAAAAGATCGGAGATGTCGTCGAACAGGCCGCGCTTGACGAAGGCGCGCATGCGGTTGCCCGAAAACCAGGAGCAGACATCAGGCGCGCCGGCGACGAGATAGTTGCGGATGGCCGTTTTGTGGGCCTCGTGATCCATATTGTTGATGACGACGTTGACGCCGGCTTCCTTGCTGAAGCCCGCGGCGATTGCCTTCAGCGCATCGAGCGCGGCCCCATTGTTTTCGGCCGAGATCATCGTGACCTCTTGGGCCTGCGCGATCGCGGGAATTGGAAAACTGCCGGTGACCGCAGCGGCAGACACGATGCCCGCACCCTTCAGGAAGCTCCTGCGGGTGGCTGACGGAAATTGCTTCGAAAATGCCATTGAATTCCTCCCAGTTGATCGATCGACATCTCCCGACCGCCGCCTCCTCCATGAAACGACCGACCAGGCTTTCAACGCTGCGATCCACCCCGATTCCAGCGATAATCCGCCTGGCTGAGTTGATCCGCGGCCGAACTTATGCATAGATCTTGGCAGCCCGCAATAATTAATTTACAAAATTAAGGAATGCAAAGTGAAGCTCAAAGGCGACCAGACCACGGCGAGAGCCATGAACCGACGCCTCATCCTCAACCTCCTCAGGCGCGAGGGACCGAGGAGTCGCGCCGACATCGCCACCGTCATCGGCTTGAGCCCGGCGGCCGTGACCTTCGTTGTTTCAGACCTGCTGGAGGAAGGCATCGTCGTCGAAGGCAAGACCGTGCCCGGCCTCACCGGCCGCCGACCGATCCCCGTGGATATCAACTACGAACACGCGCTTGCCGTCGGCTTCAAGCTGATGGTGGATTCGGTGGAATGCGTGGCGACCGACCTCGCCACCAACCCCATCGCCGCCATGCGGGTAAACCTCGACGGCCATGAGCCCGAGAAGGTCGCCGACCTGTTGGCGGGTACCGTGCCGGAACTGGTGAAGCTCGCCGGCCGTCCCAACGCCAAGCTCGCCGGCATCGGCATCTCCATGCCGGGCGTCTTCAACCACGAACAGACCGCCTGCGTGCGCAGCCACCGCTTCAGCTGGGACAACGTCCCCCTCGCCTCGCTGGTCGCAAACCGCGTGCATGTCCCGGTCTGGCTGGAAGACGATACCAACGCCTATGCCATCGCCCAGCAACTCTTCGGGCTCGGCCGCCAACATCGCAACATGGCTGTCCTCGCCGTCGGCGTCGGCATCAGCTGCGCGCTCGTCATCGACGGCAAGCTCTATCGCGGCGCAAATGGAGCGGCCGGCAAGTTCGGCCATACCCTCTTCGAAGAGAACGGCCGGCTCTGCGAATGCGGCAAGCGCGGCTGCCTGATGGCCTATCACTCCGAAGCTTCGATGCTAAGGCGCTGGCGGGAAGCAACTGGCCGAGACGAGCTCGATCTGCCAGAACTCTGCAAGGCGCTCACATCAGGCGACCCCACCGCCCTCGCCCTCGTCGCCGATTCCGGCCGCGGCATCGGCACCGCCCTTGCCAATCTCGTCAATATCACCGATCCCGAAGTCATCGTCGCCGGCGGCGAAGCCGTCTCCCTCGGCGATCCTTTCCTGGTGCCGCTGCGCGAGGCGCTGGCCGCCCGAACCTTCAGGACCGCGCCACCGCTTTTGCCCGACTGGGAAGACAATTCCTGGGCAAGGGGTGCCGCCGCCCTGGTGACGCAGAAGATCTTCGACTTTGAATCGTCGGGTGGGGTGACTGATATTGCGACGCTGGGAGGGGTTAGGTTGAAAGCGCCGGGGTCTTCGTCGGCGGCTTGAGCGATGAGCTCATTGCTGCTGGCGGACGTGTGGTTTCGGCAGCTTGCGAGCACCGCGAAGGGATCACTGGGTGGGAAGTTCCCGTGGTCGGTTGCAATTCGCGCTCGCGCGATTAGTTTTTATACCGCGCCACGCTCCCTCGGTGGCAAAGAGAAATGACCGTGAGCAAGCCATGTGCCGAAATATAAAACCACTGTTCAATTTCGATCCGCCAGCGACGGACGAGGAGATTCATGATGCCGCGCTGCAGTTCGTACGCAAGCTGAGCGGAGCGACCAAGCCGTCGAAGCGCAACGAGGTTGCGTTCGAACGCGCGGTCGGTTCGATCGCTGCTTGCGCCCGCGAACTGCTCGATTCACTGGAGACGTCTCAACCGCCTCGCGACCGCGAGGAAGTAGCGGCGAAGGCGCGCGCGAGAACCGCGATCCGCTTCGCGTAAGAAAAATCCCGTCCTCGCAGGAGCGTAGGCCTGCAGATACACTGTCTTACAAAAATGGGGGTTTCCAGACACATCCCTGGTTCAATCATCGACTGAAATACCGATGCGGCCGATGAGCCGAAAATGGTCAATTCAGAAGGATGCAACGATGAAAATGATCCAGGCTATCGCACTCGCCCTTGTTCTCGGCGGCGCAGCAGCAGCACAGGCAGAACAGCCGCTGCAGCGCACTGATCTCATCAGGAACGATATTGACGTGCCCGGCCACGAGGCTATTCAGGTCCGCGTCGATTTTGCTCCCGGCGTTCTCGCCCCCAAGCACTCGCATCCCGGCGAAGAGATCGCATTCGTCATCGAAGGAACATTGGAATACCAGCTCGAAGGCGCAGAGCCGGTGACCCTGAAAGCCGGCCAATCCTTGTTCATTCCATCAGGCGTCGTTCACTCGGCGAAGAACATCGGCAGCGGCAAGGCGTCGGAATTGGCGACCTACGTCGTGCGCAAGGGAGAGACCCTCGTCGTGCCTGCGAAGTGAGACCACATCAGCATTGAACCGCCGGCACGTAAAGCGCTCACGCTCGGACCTTTGGTCCGAGCGCCCGCTAGGTGACGATCTCAGAACTCGTCCCACTGGCCGCTCGCCAGCGCCGCGTTGCCCTGTGTCTGATACGCCTTGGCGACCCTGGCCTTGAGTTCGCGCGCGGGAGACCCCGCATCCGTCGGCTTCGCCGGCGCCGGCCTTGGGGGAGCGGCAGATGCGGACCTCTTGCCGATATGGAATTGGCTGAGCATTTCCGCGATCCGTCCGATCTCCCGGACAAGAGCATGGCTTGCGGCCGTGGATTCCTCCACCATGGCGGCATTTTGCTGCGTGCCCTGATCCATGGCATTGACGGCCATGTTGATCTCGGCAAGCGCGGTCGCCTGTTCGCGCGCCGCCTCGACGATCGAGCCGATATGATGGTCGATCTCCTTGACCTCATCGACGATGACAGCCAGCGCTTCTCCCGTTTCCCCGACCAGCGAAACGCCTGTCTTGACCTGCTCGCCGGAGGTATTGATCAATTCCTTGATCTCTTTTGCCGCCTTGGCCGAACGCTGGGCCAGCTCGCGGACTTCCTGGGCGACGACGGCAAATCCCTTGCCGGCCTCACCGGCGCGCGCGGCCTCGACGCCGGCGTTCAGCGCCAGCAGGTTCGTCTGGAAAGCAATCTCGTCGATCACGCCGATGATGCTGGAAATCTCACGCGATGAACTGTCAATCGCGCCCATCGCGGTAACCGCCCGTTGGACGATCTGGCCGGATTTTTCCGCACCGGCGCGCGCCTTTGAAACCAGCTGCCCCGCCTCTTCCGCGCGCCTGCTGGAATCCTTGACGGTCGTGGTGATCTCTTCGAGCGCAGCCGCAGTCTCCTCGATGGAAGCGGCCTGTTGCTCGGTGCGCTTGGCAAGCGCGTCGGCGGCGGAGCGAATCTCCTGCGATCCGGCATGGATCTGCGACGCGGCGGAATCGATCTCGCTGATCGTGCTCGTCAATTGATCCAGCGCGTGGTTGAAATCGTCACGCAGTTGGTGATAGGCGGCGGGCAGGTCATCGGTGATGCGATAGCTGACATCCTTGGCGACGATGGCGGACATCGCCTTGCCGAAACAGTCACTCACAAGCTTCTGCTCGCTCGCAATCGCTTCCGCCTGAGCCTTCTGCTTGGCGATTTCCGCTTCGTCGATATAGACCGAAATGGCCAGATCCATATCGAGCATCACGGCCTTGACCAGACTTGCCAACGCCTTTGCGAAGTCCGCCGGCTTCATGGTTTTCTTGGAAAACATTCCGCCTTTTGGAAACATCTCCTCGACAGCGCTCTTGATCAGGTGGTCGACAAGGATGGCGTAGCCGCCGATATACCATCTGGGTTCCAAGCCGATACGCGCGTGAACGGTGCCGATGGTACGGACCTTGGCGACGTAGTCCTCATTGAAGTTGCCATCGGATATATTCGCCCAATGCCCCACCTGGGCGCCCTTGGCTCTGGCAATATGCTCATCCGACGAAAAGAAGCGCTTGACCTCGGGGCTGTTGCGCAACTGCGCATAGAATTTGTCGAGACCATGCGGCAATTCCCGCTCGATCAGCGCTTTCAGCGAACGGATCCCGGCACGCCCTTGCTGGTCGAGCCCCATGAATTCGAGGCGACGTTCGATATTCCGGTTTTGCGACCCGGCATCGACCTGTCCGGGTGTCGGGTGCCCATGAGCCTGATGACCAGTGGGGGCATGGGAATAGTTCGACATTGGCACCTCTTAGAGACAGAACTTCGGTAACCGATGTGGCGCGGGAATCCGTCTCCGAAACCCGTATTCATAGCAGCTTGTCGTGCAGACCCCGCCCATCGGACAACCGCGAATTGACGGCCGGCATGGTTTGCAAAGAGTAAATTCCCTTGATAAAACACAATTATTCAACGCCCTTTGGATACACGCGCGGATTTTGGATGTTCTTGCGCAAAGCCGGCATTATCGAGAGGAACGGGGACCGACGGTCCGCACAGACTGTGGATGCCAAGCCTTTCAATGATACCCGTTCGCCTCGGCCAGCCGCAGCAGCGCGTCATTTTCGTCTGCGACGCCTTCCGTCAGGCGGGCAGCGGCAATCACGGGAAGCCAGGCCAGGATGGCACCGACCTCCACCTCGGCCACGGTGGACGAAAACAGGTGAGCGAAATTGTCGAAACACGCATAGGACGAACGGATCGCTGATGCCTGTTATCGAGAACTTGTCGGGCCACGACGGAGGGTATTCAGTCCGAAGCTCCAACTACGAGGGGAACGTCGGCCATGAAGACTGCCATCATATTCGACTGTGAATTTCTTTGCCTCGAAGGCTCGCAGCGCAGATTTTGGTGCGCGGCCCACGATCCCGATCCTGTCATTGCGCAGATCGGAGCCGTCAAGCTCGGACTCGAAGGCGAGTTTCCGATCCTTGGCACGTACAAGTCCTACGTCCGGCCCGTCGACCGCTTCGGCAAGCGGTATCCGCTCGATCCATACTTCACCCATCTGACCGGCATCACCGAAGAGGATATCGACGCCCATGGCGTGGCGCTGGAGGATGCGCTTTCCGGTGTCGACAGCTTCTCGGGCGGCGCCCGGTTCTGGTCCTGGGGTAAGGATGAGATGAACATGGTGGCCATCAGCTGCTATGTCGCAGGCATCCAGCCTTCCATCCCGGCCCGCCGGTTCGACAACGCCGTCAAGCTTCTCATCGCAGCGGGCATGCCGATCGAGGATTTGGCAAAGACGCCCAGCAACAAGCTGGCCGACTACTACAACGTCGACCATCCTGCCTTGCAGGCGCATGACGGGCTCGACGACGCTCTGTCGCTATCGTACACGCTGCAGCATCTGATGAAGATCCGGAAATTGCAGCCCGAGGTTTTCGATCGGCTCTGAAGGCACGAGACACCAAGGGCTTGAAGCAGCGCCCGGCCAAACGGCGGGCACTGCTTTCTTAGGGCGGGCAGCTTATTGCTGCTGTTGCGCTGGCGCTGCCGGCGGCGGCGTACCGATCTTTTCCAGAACCTTCTTGGCCAGGGCCGGGTCGCTCTGCGCGGCGGTCAGGATCGAGGAATATTCCTCGACGGAGATGCCGTTGGAGGCTTCGACGGTATCGACCATCTGCTTCTTGGCTTCATCCTGTAGCTTTTGCTTGGCAGCCTCGTCCTTCGTCGCGCCGATCTTGGCCGAATATTCCTGGCGGACCTTGTCGACCTGCAGATAAGCAACGGCAAAGGCCTCGATTTTCTTATCGCTGACGGGTGCGGCCGCGCCGTTGCCACCGGTCTGTCCCTGCATCGGCGCCTGGCCTTGTGCCGGCGGCTGCTGTTGCGCCTGGGCCATATCAACAGCGAATGCCGGGCTGAAAGCAAGCAGGCTGAAGACCGCAGCGGTCATCGTTGCGACGGGTGTGTAACGAGTGATCATATTCGTTCCTTTTCACGTGCATGATTTGAGCGGCAGCAGAACCGGCTCGGTCGATCGCTCAGCCGTTGGGGCTGGCGAGGTCGCGACGATGGAACCTTTAAGAGGGCACGGTGCGGCGGCAACGGGGCGATTTGCTGACGATTGAGCGGCGGCTTTGTGACCGTCGACATGTCGGCTGGTGGTCACCGCACCGTCACTTCCAACCACTTGCCGTGACCGGAGCAACCGCTACCGCGCAAACCTGCGGGCGCCGGCCACGCACAGAATGACGGCGACCGTGACGGCGAGCATGGCCCAGGTCACGGGCTCGTGCAGCAGGGTGGCAGCAAGCGCCAGGCCGAAAAACGGCTGGAGCAGCTGCAGCTGGCCGACGGCGGCAATGCCGCCCTGCGACAGGCCGCGATACCAGAAGATGAAGCCGATCAGCATGGAAAACAGCGAGACATAGGCAAGACCCAGCAGCGCCGGCGTTTCAATGCCGGAAAAGCTTGCCGGCCGATGCAAAAGCGCGACCGCGACCATCACCGGCAGCGACAGCACCAGCGCCCAGGAAATCACCTGCCAGCCGCCGAGCGTGCGCGAAAGCCTGCCGCCTTCGGCATAGCCGAGGCCGCAGACGATGATCGCCGCCAGCATCAATAGGTCACCGATCGGTGACGCAGTCAGCCCTTGCGCCAGCGCGAAGCCCGCCACCAGCGCGCTGCCCAGGATGGAAAACAGCCAGAATGCCGGCTTCGGGCGTTCTCCGCCGCGGATCACGCCGAAGATCGCCGTCGCCAGCGGCAGCAGGCCGACGAAAACGATCGAATGAGCTGATGTGACGTGCTGCAGCGCCAGCGCCGTCAGCAAGGGAAAGCCGACCACGACGCCGAGCGCGACGACAGCAAGGGAGAGGGTATCGCGCCCGCTCGGCCGTTTCTCTCTGAAAGCGATCAGCAGGCCGAGGGCGAGAATGCCGGCGATCGCCGCGCGCGCCACGGTGAGAAAGACGGGATCGAACTGCATCACCGCCACGCGCGTCGCCGGCAGCGATCCGCTGAAGATCACCACCCCGATAAAACCATTGATCCATCCCGATGCCATGCGGTCCATGATGCGCTGCACTCCTTCTTTTCCCAGCTCTTATCGGCCAACGGCGATGGTCATGACAGTAACAGTCTGATACGATTTCGTGAAACTGTAATGATGCAGAAAGCAATACAGATGAATGAAGGACGCACACGCGTAGAGATGGTCGTCGCGACGATCAGGCAACGCATTGCCGGGCGCAGCCTGACGCCGGGCGCAAGACTGCCGTCCGTCCGGGGGCTGGCGGCGACGTTGAAGCTGTCGACATCGACGGTCGTCGACGCCTATGAGCGGTTGGTCGCCGAAGGCGCGATCCTGGCAAGACCGGGTTCGGGGTTCTATGTCGCCAACCAGGCAGCCCCGTTTGCGCTTGCGCAGAGCGGACCGAAGCTCGACCGCGCCGTCGATCCGTTCTGGATATCGCGGCAATCGCTGGAGGCTGATGAAACAGACCTGAAGCCCGGCTGCGGCTGGCTGCCACCCTCCTGGCTGCCGGGGGAAGGGATGCGCCGCGGGCTGAGGACGCTTGCCCGCGCCGACGGGCCGGCCCTCGCCGACTACGGCTCGCCGCTCGGCTTGCCGCAACTGCGCCAGCTGATTTCGCGGCGCATGGGTGAACGGGGGATCGAAGCCTCCCCTGAGCAAATCATGCTGGCAGATTCCGGCACGCAGGCAATCGATCTGCTCTGCCGTTTCCTGCTGGAACCCGGCGACACGGTGCTGGTCGACGATCCCTGCTATTTCAACTTCCATGCGCTGCTGCGCGCCCATAGGGCAAAGATCGTCGGCGTCCCCTATACCCCGTCCGGTCCCGATATCGAACTGTTCGCGCAAGTCGTCGCCGAAAAGCGGCCGCGGCTCTACATCACCAACTCCGCCATCCACAATCCCACAGGCGCAACGCTTTCCCCCGTGACGGCCCACCGGCTTCTAAAACTCGCCGAGCAGTTCGATCTGACCATCATCGAGGACGATATCTTCGCCGATTTCGAATATTCGCCGGCGCCCCGCCTTGCCGCCTTCGACGGGCTCGAGCGGGTCATTCACATCGGCAGCTTCTCGAAGACCCTGTCGGCCTCGGCCCGCTGCGGTTTCGTCGTGGCAAAACCGGAATGGATCGACGGACTGACAGATCTCAAGATCGCCACCTCCTTCGGCGGCGGCCGGCTGACGGCGGAACTGGTGCTGAACGTCCTGAGCGACGGCAGCTATCGCAAACACATGGAGACGCTGAGACACCGGCTCTCTCGGGCGATGAGCGAGGTCTCGGCCAGACTGAAGGGCTTAGGGATAACGCCGTGGCTGGAGCCACAGGCCGGGATGTTCCTCTGGTGCCAGCTGCCCGAGGGCATCGATGCGGCCGATGTGGCGCGCGCTGCACTGGAAAGGAGGATCGTTTTGGCTCCCGGAAACGCATTCAGCCTGTCGCAATCGGCGACCAATTTCATGCGCTTCAACGTGTCTCAAACACTCGATGCGCGGGTGTTCGAGGTGTTGGGCGATGCACTGGCAGGACGAGGACAATGGAGGTCGGAGGCACAGGCTCAAGCGCCTTCTTCTCACTGCGTCCAGGCCCTCTCATGAGGGCGGCACCCCCAACGCTTCCGGAGTGGCATTCACCAACGCCCTCATCATTGAGGCGCGCAGCCCGCAGGGCGGAGCCTCCTGCGCAGCACCTCTGAGTGAGGCTGTCTCGGTCTCCGCCCGCAACGATCAAAACGACCGGTGAACCGCCTTGTCATTGGCAAGACGCGTCACGCAGCCTTCGAGCTTGGCGAGCAGCAGATCGAAGTCGAGCGGCTTCGTCAGATAGTCCGCCGCTCCGCCGCGTAAGCCGGCAAGCGTGTTTTCCCGGTCGGTCAGCGCCGTCAGCAGGATGAAGGGGATGTTGGAGAGCTCGGGGTGGTTGATCTGAATTTCCGCCAGTAGCTGGTGCCCATCCATGACAGGCATCGAAATGTCGCTGATGACGATGTCGGGCCATTTCGACAGGATCATTTCCAGCCCCTCGGCGCCGTTCGAAGCCTCGAGCGTCTTGTAGCCGGCTTCGCTCAACTCTTCGACGAGGAGGTTCCGGATCTCGACTTCGTCTTCTATGCACAGGACTGTAACCATGAGCTCTTCCTTAAGCTGCGACTTGTTGATCCGACAATAGGAACGCTATTGGCAGAAGAATGGTGAATGTTGTGCCCTTGCCGAGCTCGCTGCTTACCTCGACGGTGCCGCCATGCAGTTCGACGACCTGCTTGACGACGTTGAGGCCGATGCCGGTTCCGGCAATGCCCGTGGCGCTGCGGGCGCGGTAATAGGGCTGGAACAGCTTCGGCAGATCCTCCGCATCCATGCCGATGCCGCTGTCGGAGATGGCGATCTCCACCGTCTTCTCGTCAGCCCGGGCGCGGACATGAATGTCGGGCGCGTTGGGCGAATATTTGACGGCGTTCGAAATCAGGTTGGTGAAGACCTGTTCCATGGCGCTGCGGTCGAATGTCAATACATCGGGTATCGGCTGGAGATCGAGATGAAACACATGCGAGCGGCTGAGATGGCGCTGCCTGTCGCAGCAGGTGACGAGCAGGGCTTTCAGATCGCCTTCGCTGCGCTTCAGCGTGATCTGTCCGGTTTCGAGCCGGCCGCTGGCGAGAATGCTCTCCATCAGATCGACCATGCGCACCACCGCGCTGCGGATCACGCCTGCTTTTTCGTGAACGTAATCGCCACTGACGTTGGTCGTCGAGCGGCAGAGCCGCTGGGCAGCGGCGTCGATGATTGCGAGCGGTGTGCGAAACTCGTGCGAGGCCATGGCGACGAACTGGCGCTGGAGCGCATTCACCTGGCGTTCGTGCACCAGCAGGCGATCCAGTTCCTCTCTCTGCCTTTCGATCTCGGCCGTTCGATCGGCCACCATCTCTTCCAGATGGTTGCGGTGATGGGTGAGTTGCGCCTGGCTGTCCAGCAGGGTCAGCGAGGTGCGATGCAGACCTCGTCCCAGCCAGAACACGACGGTGATCAGCAGCGCCAGACAACCGAGCCCCGCCGGCGCGATCTGCTGAAGCAGCATGTATCCGGGCCGGATGGGAGGCCACACGAAATAGCCGATCGTGCCGCCGTCATGCGATGACACAGGCACTTGCGCCCGCTCGTCCTCACCTTTCGAAGACGCGAAATGCAATCCTTCGAGCAGCGCATGATGGGCGATGCTTTCGGCAGTTTTTCCATCGATGAACTTGACCGAGATGGCGATGAACTCCTGGCCCGCCTCGATCTGCATCCTGGTCGAACTCGGCAGAATGGGACGCGCGCTTGCTATCGCCGGCCTTTTGCCGATCATGATCGTCCGAACCGTGGCCAGTTGACCAATCGGTTCGGCGCCGGGCTCTGCAGCCCGCTCGACGAGAGCGGCACGCATCTCTCCGGCAAGAGCGGTCATTTCTTTGCCGTCGTCGTCATCGAGCCGCGGCGGCATCGCATCCGCGCCGTCACGGAACGCAAACATCAGGCGATTGGCATCGTCGAAGATATAGGTTCTGTCGTGCGCGAAATACTGGCTCGTCCACCGCCCGACATTGTCGAGCAGCCATTCATGGTTCCGCTGCTTGGCATAGAGGAAGGCATCGTCCCATTTGGTGACGCTTTCCTGCTCACGGGGAAGTGCTGCGATCTGCTCTTCCAGTCCCTGTCGGACGAAATCGGCCTGTCGGCGCAAATAGAGATCATCGACCTTGATTGCGGCGAGCCACGCAAAACCGCACAGCAACACGGCCGCAGCACAGGTGAGCGTTACCAGGACAAACGTAATGTGGGATGTGAGTCTGACCTTCAATACCTGCAACCTTTTGATGGCGACTGCCACCGAGAAATTGACACGCAAAGGTTGACGGACCGTGAATTATGCGCTCCCGTGCAGGTCCACAACTTGTCTCCTATAGGCATTTCACAATCTCCGAAGGAGAAGCGTATGGATGCTCCCGCATCGCCGGAAACGTCGGATATCAGGATCGAACCGATCGCTGCCGCCCACATCGATAGTTTTCATCACGCACTCGACCTGGTCGCGCGGGAGAAAAGATACCTGTCTATGCTGGAAGCGACTCCTCTGCCGCAGACGCGGGAGTTCGTGATCGGCATGATTGCAAAAGGCAATCCTCAATTCGTTGCCACCGCTCAAACCCAAGTCGTCGGTTGGTGCGACATCAGCCGTCATTTTTTCCCGTCGCATGCCCATCGTGGAAACCTGGGAATGGGTATCCTTCCTGCCTATCGGGGCAAGGGTCTGGGACGAAGGCTTATCGAGACGACATTGAGCGCCGCACAGAAAAGCGGTTTTGCCAGGGTTGAACTCGATGTTTACGAGGACAATGCCCGTGCGATCGCTCTCTACGAAAAGGTCGGATTTGCCCGCGAAGGCATCGTCCGACGGGCGGCACGCATCGACGGCCGGTTCATCGATGCGATCAGCATGGCGCTTTTGTTCGACGAGCGCGGCTTCTCATAGATCCTGGTATCGCGTCGATTTTTGAACGGGGCGAGTCCGGCTGATCATCATTTCGGCCTGAACTTGGAACAAATGCCCTTGCACGCAATGAGCCCAGCCATCCCCTATCGGGCGAAAGCCTCGAACGGATTGTCGTGAGTCAGGCGCATCAGCGTCCCGTCGTCTATGCCGCGCCGTTTCAACTCGGGCAGCAAGACCGTGGAAAGATGGGTGTACGGCTTGGGTGTCCCGCCCATCGGCAGTGCCGGATCGAACCAGCCCCGGTCATGGCTCAACAACAGGCGGTCGCCGCAGCCGGCCTCCAGCGCCTTGATGACCAGATCCGCCACCTCGTTATCTTCGGCCCGGCCGACATGGTCATACTCGATCCAGGCGCCTCGCTCGGCCACGGCGACGTTATAGGCGAAGTCCTTTTCTTCCTGCGTATGGATCGAGATGAATCTGTCGGCCCTGTAGCCCTCCGCCTCGATGACATCGAGTTGATCCATGACGACCCGTCCCCTGATCGTATGACTGCCGATGACGGCGTCTGTCTGCGCCGCGGCGCGCGCGGCCGCCCGCAGGATTTTTGTCTCGAGCGCCGTCATGCCGTCATCGCCGGCACTGAGCTTGATCCAGCCTGCCTGGAACCCGGTCTCGTCGATCTGCTCTGTCAGCTCGCGAAGCATCCATACCTCCAGTTCCTTCTCGGAAGCATGGCGGACCCATTCGGGAATCCAGGGTTCACGGTAATTGCCGGTGGGAACGACAATCGGAAAATCCGTCGCGAGCGACACGGCAAGATCGATATCCGCACGGCGTCCGACGCCGCCCGTCGAGCATTCGACCAGTGCCGTCACCCCGAGTTTCTTGATCCGTTCGATTTCGGGGGCCATCAGCCGAACGACGTCTTCAATGTCTGCTTCGGCATAACCGGGCTGGTCCGGCGTCCTGAGGTCGACGAAGACGTGCTCGTGCGGGAGGATCATCCCAAGTTCGGATTTGCTCTTAGGCCCAAGTGTCGTGCGCAGATATTTCAAAGTCTCTCCCCGCGGTCATGCCGCTTGCGTCGAGCCCTCGACCGCCCCCGAAGCTTCGACACTGCCGCGAAAGTAGATCGTCCCATGACGAAATCAATCGCTCACTCGACCGAAATTCTTCCGGGCTTCACGCCGGCCGGCGCACCGCGCGGATCTTGCCACTGCCGCCTCCGCCACAGAAGAAGCGGTCGGCACCGTCGGATTCGAGGCCGGAGACGCCGGTGCCTTCGGGCATGTCGAGCCGTTCCAGCACCTCTCCCGTTTCCGGGTCGATGCGCCTGACGTCGCTGTCGTCGCCCTCCCAGGTGCCGTGCCAGAGCTGGCCGTCGACCCAGGTGACGCCTGTCACGACGCGGTTGGATTCGATGGTGCGGAGGATCTTGCCGGTCTCGGGATCGATCTGGTGGATCCTGCGGCCGCGATGCTGGCCGACCCAGAGCGTGCCCTCGGCCCAGGCAAGGCCGGAATCGCCGCCATTGCCAGGCGCCGGGATGGTGGCGAGGATACGGCCAGTCTTCGGCTCGATCTTGTGAATGACATCCTCGGCGATCTGATAGAGGAACTCGCCGTCGAAGGCCGTCCCGGCATGGGATGCAACCTCGATCGAGCGCACCACCTCGCCGCTTTCGGGATCGAGCGCGTTCAGGCGGTCGCCCGAGGCAAACCAGACGTGCTCGCCGTCGAAGGTGACGCCATTGACGCGCTCAGCGCCGGGAAAAGGTCCATATTCACGCAGGATATTCGCAGCCGATTTCTTCATCTCTTCCATCCCTATGGTTCGGGCATCACAATCAGTCAGCCCACACTAATCGCTGGGCAGCGGTCCGGGGAGTAACAAGATCGTCGGGAAACCCGGCAGCGGCGGGCTCATCCAGCGCCGCGCCCGCCCGCGCCCCAGCGATTGCACCTTGCCTTCGCCCGCAAGGGAATCCAGCGCCCGCTGCACGGTGCGGGGGCTGGCGGCGAGCGCGATCGCCAAGGCCGAGCTCGACCACGCCTCGCCATCGGAGAGGAATGCGAGCACTGCCCCATGCTGACCTTCGACGAGCGGCGCCAGCACCGCGATATCCCGGGCGCCACGCGGCGAAAGCGCAAAGCCGCGCTTCGTCGCTGACACCTCCGCCAGTCCTCGCAGTTCGGCCCGCAGCCGGCCAATCTCGACCCGCAGCCTGGCGCGATGCGATTCATCGGCGTGTTTGCCGCGGAAGGCGCGCGCGATGAGCGCTCCCCGTGTCACATCGCCCGGCCAGGCTTCGGCCAGCGTACGGGCAAGCGCAAACAGCACCGGCCGCGTCGCCAGCGAGACGGCGGCGCCCGCATTCCACACCACATGGCGGCAGGCATCGACGACGAGCGTGCCCGAACCGAGCAGCGCTTCCACCTCGCCGAGCAGCAGCAAGCGCTCCTGGCCGCGCGACATCAGCCGCGCCGCTGGCGTGTCGAGCACGAGGGCCGCAGTTTCGACCTCCGCCGTCAAAGCCTGAATATCGGCCGCGCGCGCCGCAACCCTTGCCCGGGCGAGCGCCGCACGCGCCGCCTGCGTCTGCAGGCGCCGGACGGCGATGCCGGCGGCCACCAGCTCGTGGGCAGTCCGCAGAGCCGGCGGCAGCGGCGTCGGATCGAGTGCTGCAAGCGCGCGTTCGGCCTCGTCGAGACGCCCGATCAACACCAGCCTGCGAATGGCGACATTGCCCGCATGCGCGGCATTGACCCTGTCGCCATGCGCTTCCAGCACTTTGCGCGCCGCTTCCAGCGCCTTCGGCGGCCAGAGAAGATCACGCGAGACGAGCGCGATCTCGGCCTCGGCAACCACGCAACGCGCCCGCGCCACCGCCTCGCGCGGGCCGAAGGCGCGCGCAGCACTCTTCAGCAGCGCCTTGGCGCGGACGAGATCGCCGAGCTGCGCCATCGCGATGCCGCGCAACGCCAGCGCCGGCGCGTCGTCACGCAGCGCCACCCGCTTCAGTGCGCCGAGCGCATCGCCCGATGCCAGCGCCTGCGCCGCGGCTGTGATCAGCGAGTCCATTCAAATCCCGTCACACTTGTCACTCCCGCCTCCTTCCGCCCGGCCGTAATCTGCTCTGGACCCGGCAACCAATCCGCGCCGGATGCTACGACGACAGACAGGCAAAGGAGAAGACCCATGACGACAGAGCTGAACGCAACACGGCAGCAATGGCTGGCGGCAAGGCTCGACCTGCTCGAAGAGGAAAAGGCGCTGACCCGGCAAAGCGACGCGCTGGCGCTCAAGCGCCAGCAATTGCCGCGTGTGAGAATCGATAAGGAATACCGCTTCGATACGGACGACGGCAACGTCTCACTGAAGGACCTCTTCGGCGGCCGCTCGCAGCTTCTCGTCTATCACTTCATGTTCGGGCCCGATTATAGCGCGGGATGCCCCTCCTGCTCCTCGATCGCCGACGGTTTCAACGGCTTCTTCGTCCACCTCGAAAACCACGACCTCGCCTTCTGGGCGGTTTCGCGTGCGCGACTGCCCAAACTTCAGGCCTTCAAGCAACGCATGGACTGGAGTTTTCCCTGGGCCTCCTCCTTCGGCAGCGATTTCAACGGCGATTTCAGCGTCTGGTTCTCTGCCGAGCAGCAGCACCAGGGCGGCATAGAATACAACTACCGCCGCGAGTTCCCCGCTCCCGAACCGCTCGCCGGCAAGACCGTGCAAGAATGGCAGTCGCCCGGCAGCGAGGGCCCGGTCGCGCAGATTGCCGCCATGACCGGCACCGATGTCGCGACCTACACCCGCGACCGGCCGGGTGTCAGCGCCTTCGAACTCATCGATGGCACGGTCTACCACAGCTATTCCAGCTATGCCCGCGGGCTGGATGGGCTCTGGGGCATGTACCAATGGCTCGACCGCGCGCCCAAGGGCCGCAACGAAACCGGCATCTGGTGGCGCCATCACGACCGCTACGGCAAGGAGTGACTGCGATGCTGCTTTCCACCCCCACCCCGGAGAGAGGCGACGGCAACGCCGAATGGCTCTCGCTGGCCGCCGCCGCAGTCGGATCAACTGATAAGCCGAGCAGCAGTGTGGCTAGCGCCGGCGGCCGGCTCGCCGCCCACGCCGCCGACTGGCTGGCATTCGCCGCCGCCCCAACATTCGCGATCATGGCGCTGCTGACGGCAGCAACCGGCAGCACCGACATGATGTGTATGACAACGCCTGATGCCTTCCCGATCGGGGGAATGGTGCCGATGTACCTGCTGATGGGCGGTTTCCATCTAGCGCCCTGGCTGCGGCTCTTCGCCGGCCGGCAGGGCCGGAAGTGAGGATTCTGCCGCACCCCATCTCTCTTCTCGCCGCTGGGAAAAGAGAGATGGGGTAGCGCCCTCGTCAAACTTCTGCTGACGGAGCGCGGCGGAGCGAAAGGCTTCCTCGCTCCGCGCGGCTCCCATTCCGCCGTCTCCAGCTTTACACCCTTACCGACGCGCCCAAGTTCATGCCCTCACCTCGATAAAGTCGATCGGCCCGCCGGCAACCTCGTCGTCGAAGACCGCGCAGGAAAGCTTGCCGCCGAAGACACAGCCGCTGTCGATGTTGGTGCGGTTTCCTGTCGTCACCGGGTTGGACAGTGACGGCGTATGGCCGTGGACCAGGTGCTTGCCCCAATAGTCGCTGGATTCACCGGGAGGGAACCGCAACCACAGAAGATCGTCCTCGCTCTGCCGTTCCAGCGGAAACGCCGGATCGACGCCGGCATGGACGAAGATGCGATGCCGGTCGACATGCATGAGCGGACGATCAGCCGCCCATTGCAGATGCTGGGGCGGAACTCTGCCGCCATAGGATATTTCGGTCTCGAGCCCGCCATTGCCGAGCCATACGGCTCGGCTGCCGCTGTCGGCATAGGCAGCGACCATCATGTCCTCATGATTGCCTTTCAGGCATATCCATCGCCATGGGTCGGCCGTGCCGGCAATGATGCGGTCGAGGACGTTTTTGCTGTCAAACCCGCGATCGATATAGTCGCCAAGGAAGACGACTGTCCCTTCAGGCGCATAGGTTTCGACCCGATCGATCATCCTGTTCAGCGGATCGATGCAGCCATGGATATCGCCTATGGCGAATGTGTAGCGCATGTCGCATTCTTAACGCCTGTCGAGAGCCAGGTGAAGTCCGCACCACCGATGCCGACAGAAAATCCGACTCCCTCTCAGCCGCTTACCGCAATTCCTTCTGCTTCCGCTTGAAGAAAGCGGCCGGCGAGATCGGTCATGCAGCACGCGTCCAGCCCGGCTGGCGCGAAAGCGTCATCAGAGCGGCGGACGATTGCGGCTTACCGAAGAAGTAGCCCTGGCCCTCCTCACAGCCCATCTGCGCCAGCATCTGCCATTCCGTCTCGGTCTCTATCCCCTCTGCCACGACCTTGAGCCCCAGCCCGTGGGCAAGCGAGCCGACCGTCGCGACGATCGCCAGGATCTTGGGATCGTCCGCGATCTTCCTGACGAAGGACTGGTCGATCTTGAGCTTGTCGAGGGGAAAGCCGGCCATATAGCTCAGCGACGAATAGCCGGTTCCGAAATCGTCGAGCGCGACGGCAATGCCGAGCGCTCTGAGCTCCGAGATGACCGACATGATCTGCTCGCTGCCGTCGACAAAGGCGGATTCGGTAATTTCGAGATGCAGGCGCGAGGCCGCCAGGCCGCTTGTCGCCAATGGAGCCTTGACCTCTGCAACCAGCTCCGGCCGGGAAAACTGGATCGGCGATACGTTGACGGCGAGATTGAGTCGATCCGGCCATTCGGTCGCCGCCCGGCATGCTTCGGCAAGCGCCCAGCAGCCGAGATCGCAGATGAAACCGCTGGCTTCGGCGACCGGAATGAAATCTGCCGGCGAAACCAGCCCGAACTCCGGATGCTTCCACCGCAAAAGGGCCTCAGCACCGACCAGTTTGCCCGTCTTGAGGTCCACCTGCGGCTGATACAACAGGAAGAATTCGCGACGATCGAGAGCAGCGCGCATCTGCCGCTCGAGCAATCGCGATTGATGCTGCCGCAGGGCGGTCACCGGATCATGAGCGCGCCATCCGCTGCCAGCCACCCGCTTGGCGTCGTCGAGCGCAATCTCGGCATTCTGAATCCAAATGTCGGCGTCACCGTTGCGCGCCTCGCTGGTGCAGATCCCGAGCCGGGCGGCGACATGGATCATCGAACCGCCAAGCGCGAACGGCTCTCTGAAAAGATCAAGGATGAGCTGCGCGCACCGCTCCTGACCGCACTCCTCGGACGCCGGGATGACGGCCGTGAAGACATCGCCCCCCAACCGCCCGACGAGGCTGATTGCACCCTCCGCCTCCATCCGCACGGCGACGGCCCTCAAAAGCTCATCCCCGACATCCCGTCCCATCGCCGTATTCAGGACGGAGAAACGGTGTAGCCCCAGCGCGATCACATGGCATTCACCCTCGAGCCGATCGAGGCGACGGCGGAATTCGCGCCTGTTCATCAGACCGGTCAACTCGTCGAATTCGGACAGGCGCTGAAGTTTGTCTTCGTACCGCCGGCGGGCCGTCATGTCCCTGACGATCAGGCTGCCGATGAAGGATTTCGCGGCGACGATGCCGGATTCGCCAGGCCGTTCGACAGGCGAAATGGTGATCGCTGCCTCGAGATGCTTTGTCCCTCTCTCGGTTTGAAGCGAAAAACGCGCGTTGCAGGCGTGGATCGTGCCCGGCTGCGCCATATAATCCGAAGCAAGCTTGATGATGCGATGAACGAGAGGGGGCGGGATCATCGCATCAAGCGTTCTGCGCCTGTCCGCCTGTGGCTCCAAAGCCAGCATCGCCGCAGCCGAGGCGCTTTCGTTCAGAATGCGGAACTGATCGTCGAAGGCGATGACGGCGTCGGCGCTGTCAGCCACGATCCTCTCGAGCAGCCGGCGCGTGTTGCGCTGCTCGGCCTTGGCAAGCTCGACCAGAAACCGGCCGAAATCGACCTTCTCGTTCAACAACAGCACGAGACCGGCAAGAAGAATGATCCACGGCCGCACCGTGTGAAGGATGAGAGCGTGATCCTTCTGGAGAAAGAAGGCCGTCACTTCACCGGCGGCGGCAATGGCAAGAGCAAACGCGACGGCATGGGCTGCGGACCGGCTGCGCATGCCAAGGGCGAGCGCAATAATGGCTGCGGCAAAGAGAAGCTCCAGCGGCATCTGGTCGATGTCCTCGAGCAGCCGCTTCTGCAGGATCGTTTCGGAAGCGAGAATATGCAGCATTGCGCCGGGCAGTGCGCCATAGACCGGGACGGGGAAGATATCCTTCAGCTCGGTCGCATAGGCGCCGACAACCACCGAACGCCCTTCCAGATCGGGCCTGCCGACCTTCCCGGCAAGAACATCCGACAGCGAGAATGTCGGGACGCTCGCCGGGGCGATCGAATAGTCGATCGGATAGGAGCCTGCCGCCCTGTCGAATTTCGCCAGCACTGCGGCAACGCTTTGCGTCGGCTGATTGTCGAGAGTATCGCCAAGTGCGAACCGCCTGACCGTGCCGTCGCCGTCGAGGCCGACATTGGCGAGGGAAAGCCAGGCATTGTCGGCGAGATCCGGAATCGGCCGCGTCACCACCGTCTGCGATCCGGCCTCGGCGCCGAGATATTGCTTGAAGACCGGCAGGATCACGCCGCCTCCGGCTTCAGTCAGAGCCTTGGCCAGCCGGTCATCCTCGGCAGAGTTCGACGGCGTGCTGAAATCGACGTCGATAAAGATGTCGCCTGCGCCTACCGCAATCAGCTTGTCAATGAGCTCGGCATAGAGGCTGCGGGGCCACGGCCAGGTGCCGACCGCATCGATGCTGCGCTTATCGATCGCGACATAAACAATATTTCCGGACGCCGCCCGTGGTGCCGCGCTGAAGCGCCAGCTCACCAGGGCATTGTCGAGATAATTCACAAAGGGCAGGACTTGCCCCGAGAGCGGCAGGCCGATCATCATCAGGATGAATAACAGCCTGACTGGGCGCAAGCGCGACAGCCGAAAGCCACGACCGCCCTTCATCAACGATGGAAACCTCTCACACCGGCCGACGGGGAAACTTCAGTCGTCATCGTTTCCCTTGCCTTTGTTCTTGTCCTTTTTGTCGCTTTTGTCTTTCTTATCTTTCTTGTCCTTATCCTTGCCGCTCCCGATTCCATTGTTGTCGCCGTTGTCGCTGTCATTCCCGACAGCGTTTCCTTGGCCGTCATCGTTGCCGGCTGCATTCTCATTGCCATTGCTGGAGCCATTATCGGCGCCGTAGCGATTGCCATTGCGGCCTTCATTGCCGAAGGAGTGGGAAGCGCTATCTCGGTCGCCAGAGCCGGCGCTATTGGAAACGGATGAAGATGCGCCAGATGCCTTCGAACTCTCTGTCTCCGCCTGCCCGTTGAGGGTCGTCGCGCCGACGGCAGGCACTCGCGCCACCGACGGGGAGACCGCGGTCACCACAGGCGTCGAAACGTCGCCGGAAACCGTCATCCCTTTCACACCGTCGACGGATGCGCCCTGCCCCGGCCCGACATTCGCCCTTTGACCGCTCGCAAACGATGTCACCTGCACCAGGCCGCGGTTGACCGTAACCTCAGCCGCGGATTTCGAGACGGAAACGCGGAAATTCGTCCCCTTCACAACGGCCGCCAGGAAAGGCGTCTGGACTGTTGTATGCGGCTTGCTGCGTTTCTCGATCTCCAGATCGAGCACACCCGCCTGCTCGACGACCTCCGTCTTCCTCTCGCCAAAGCCCGATGTGAAGATGCCGGCGACGGTGTTGGGTTGAAACGAAATGCTTTCGACGCCGCGCACCAGCTGAACGCGTCCCCTCGGCCCGGTCGCGATCCAGGCGGTGTTGGGGATGATGTCTCCCGCTCGAACCGCTACCCAGTTCCGCTTGTCGACGGTGAAATTCACCTGCTGGCTGGCCTTGGCCACTTGCCAGTCACCCTCAGCGGCATTCGCGGACACTATCGAAAAAAAGAAAAGCACCAGAAAAAACGAAAAAGCGCGAAACATATAATCTCCCAAATACCAACTGATAAAACCACTATCTCCTTAATTTCATTTGAATGATTCCAGAAAAACTCTCGCGAATCCGGCGATTCCCGACCTTTGCCGGCGAAGTGCGGGCGCTCTATCAAGACGATGCCAGCCTGCGCGTGCCATCGCAGGTGTTCAACGCCGTGCACACGCAGCTGGAGGATGTCGGCGCGGTGTGAAAGCCTGTGGAGATTCAATGGAAATTTTAGCACACGAGCATCTCCTCTCCCCCATTCCTGTGCTCGCCACAGGAATGACGGAGGAAAGGGCACGCGACACTCTCCAGAGATAGCGGAAGATAGCGCGTCAAATGCCGGATAAGTGATACGCCACATCCCCCCGCTTCCGATTGTCTTCCGGCCCGAAACTATGCCATGACCCATCCACCATGAGATGCAACGGAAAAGGCGCGGCATGAAGAAGATCGGTTTCCTCTCGTTCGGGCACTGGACGCCCTCGCCCCAATCGCAGACGCGCTCGGCAGGCGACGCGCTGCTGCAGTCGATCGATCTTGCCGTAGCGGCCGAAGAGCTCGGGGCGGACGGGGCGTATTTTCGCGTGCATCATTTCGCCCGCCAGCTGGCCGCGCCCTTCCCGCTGCTATCGGCCGTCGGCGCCAGAACCAACCGGATCGAGATTGGCACCGCCGTCATCGACATGCGCTACGAGAACCCGCTCTATATGGCCGAAGATGCCGGTGCGGCCGACCTCATTGCCGGCGGCCGTCTGCAGCTCGGCATCAGCCGCGGTTCGCCCGAGCAGGTGATCGATGGCTGGCGCCATTTCGGCTATGCCCCGCCGGAAGGCCAGAGCGAGGCCGACATGGCCCGGCACCATGCCGAAGTCTTCCTCGAAGTGCTGCGCGGCGAAGGTTTTGCCAAACCGAATCCGCGGCCGATGTTTCCGAACCCGCCCGGCCAGCTGCGCCTCGAGCCGCATTCCGAGGGCCTGCGCGAACGCATCTGGTGGGGCGCGAGTTCCAACGCCACTGCCGTCTGGGCAGCCAAGCTCGGCATGAACCTGCAGAGCTCGACGCTGAAGGACGACGAAACGGGAGAGCCGTTCCACGTCCAGCAGGCCGACCAGATCCGCGCCTATCGCGCGGCCTGGAAAGAAGCCGGCCACACACGCCAGCCGCGCGTCTCGGTCAGCCGCAGCATCTTCGCGCTGGTCGATGACCGCGACCGCGCCTATTTCGGCTACGGCAACGACGAGGGTGACAAGATCGGCTTCATCGACGAGAAGACCCGGGCGATCTTCGGCCGCAGCTATGCTGCCGAGCCTGACGCCCTGATCAAGCAGCTCGCCGAGGACGAGGCAATCGCCGAAGCCGACACGCTGCTGCTGACCGTCCCCAACCAGCTCGGCGTCGCCTACAACACCCATGTCATCGAAGCGATCCTCACCCATGTTGCCCCGGCGCTCGGCTGGCGCTGACGTTCAAACCCGCCTGTATCTCGTGCGGAATTCACGAGGACTGCAGCCCTCGCGTTCGTGAAAGACACGCGAAAAATAAAACGGGTCATCCAGGCCGATCATGGCAGCAACCGTTTCGATCTTCTCGTCGGTAGTTGCCAGTAGCTGTTTGGCGTGATCCATGCGCGCCCGAAGCTGAAATGCCTTGGGAGGCAGCCCCGTCTCGAGCGTGAACCGCCGGCGCAGGGTGGCCGGCGAGATGCCGTGCTCGGCGGCGAAGGCAGCGAGATCCAACGGCTGCATCGCTCGCTGCCGCAGCGTTTCCACGATTGCGGCCATGTCGGGCCTTTCCTGTCGTCGATCGCCCGCGACACTTGCCGCCTGTCTGGCGGCTGAGATGACGATGCGATGCAGCATCACTGCCGCCGACGCCTGTCCGAGGTTGGTATCGTCAAGCAGATCGGTATGAAGCTTGGCGAAGAGCCGCGCGACGTCATCGAGATGATGCAAGGCGACGACCGGGTGCCGCTCGGCGATGAGCCTCAGCCGCACGAAGTCCCGCGTGAAGGACCCTTCGAAAAGCGCCCAGCGCTCGTCCCAGCCTGCTTCATCGGGGCCATAGGAATGGGCGCGGTTGGGAAACAGCCAGAAGAGGGCCGGTCCCGCCAAGCTCAAGCGGCCGCTGGCGGCGGTTTCCAGCCAGCCCTGCCCGCGCTCCACCAGCACGACGGCGAAACTCGGCAGTTTCCGATCCCTCACCGCATGATGGGCATGCTGCCGGCCACTGCCGGTGACCGCAAGTCCGCCGGCCGCGCCGAGCGGTGACCGATAGATGGCCTCGACGTCTTTCATGGTGAGCGAAAAGTCCAGCTATGATTTTCCTCTATGTCGGTTGTCCCAACAGATCAGCTAACGAATGGCGAGCCAACTCAAGCGATGGAAGGCTGAAATGTCAATTACCGCCAAAACGATGCAAGCCCGAAAGCCGGAATTTCCCCTTGCCGCCCACGGCAAGACCTTGCCTGCGGAGCGGACGGGCTGGCTCGCGCCGACCGATCCCGCCATCGGCGTCGACGCCATCCGCCGCCGCTACCAGGACGATGGTTATGTCTGGCTGAAACGCCTTCTGCCGCGGACCGATGTTCTCGATTTTCGCCGCTGGGTCTTCGAACGCCTTGCCGAAACCGGGCTGGTCGAGCCCGGCAGCGATTTTTCGCTGGGCATCGCGTCTGCCGCCGGCTTCGACAGGAGCCTGGCGGACCGGCGCTTGATGTCGCTGGTCCGCTCTGCCGCCTATGAAGGCTTCTGCGCGCAGCCGCCGCTTGCCCGTTTCATGGACGATTTCCTGCAGGGCATCTCTTATCTGCACAAGCGCAAGATCATGCGTTTCGTTCAGCCGGGATCGCCAACGGCCACACCGGCTCACTATGATCTCGTCTATCTCCGCGGCGGCACCAGACGCCTGGTGACGGCCTGGATTCCGATCGGCGATATCCCCGCCGAGATGGGGGGGCTGGTCTACCTCGAGCGCTCGCACGCGGTTGGTGTCAGGATGGAGGCCGAGTTCCAGGCCGCAAGCGGCGATCTTTCTCCGGAAGAGCGGATCAGCGCCTATAACCGCCACATGGCCGAAGGCGGCTGGGTCTCGAAGGATCTCCCTGATATGGCGGAGCGCTTCGATACTCGCTGGCTCGCCGCCGATTATGAGGCCGGTGATGTGGTGCTCCACTCGCCCTACATGATCCATGCCTCGACCACCAACCAGGACTGCAGCCGACGGCTGCGCCTCTCCACCGACATAAGATATCAGAATGTCGACGACGAGATCGACGTCCGATGGAACAACCATTGGAGTCTCGGCGACATGCTGTAGCGCGGTTCGACGGCCTCATTGGGCACAGCCCCGGCTCTGCCGGCGCATCATCCGGTATAGGCGACGGCGCTGCTGCGGAAAGGCGAGGCCAAAAACGCCCGTCAGCGTGGTCGCGGCGGCCGTTGTTGACCGGCAATCCGGTGTGATGGCCGCTATGGCAGGTTGATTGACGAACGGACGTCGACACAGAAGCGAAGCGCCCGGACCTTACTGCCGCGTCGGACGTTGATGCTGCGAACCTTGAATCTGTCGCATGACTGACCGAGGTATGCTGTAGCCGAACCGCTCGAGTGCCCTGATGCCACGTACGAACCTGAACGATATCCTGATCTTCATGGCAGTCGTCGATGCCGGAAGCTTTATCGCCGGCGGCCAGGCCATGGGCCTCTCCCGTTCGGCGGCAGGAAAGGCCGTCATCCGCCTGGAAGACCGGCTTGGCGCGCGCCTGCTCAACCGTACGACGAGAACGCTGGGCCTGACCGATGAAGGCCGGATGTTTTACCAGCGCGGGCTGCAGATCCTCGCATCGGTCGACGAGGCGGAGGCGAGCGTGGCGGGGCAGAGCGGCACGCCGCAAGGCGTTCTCAGGCTCACCGTTCCCGATACCCTGGGGCGGCTCGTCGTGCTGCCCCTGCTTGAAAAATATCTTCGGGCCTGGCCCGACATCCAGGTCGAAGTGAGCTTCACCGATCGCCCGGCCGACATCGTCGAAGAAGGCTCCGATCTGGCGATCCGGATCGACGCGACGGCGTCGGATACCCGCCTGGTCTCGCGTGTGATCGCCACCTATAAGGCGCGGCTCTGCGCGTCGCCATCCTACCTGACTGAGCGCGGGGAACCGCGCAATATCGACGACCTCGCGGCCCACGATTGCCTGATCTTCGCCAGCCGCCATCAAAGGCAGGGCTGGCGCTTTCGCGGCGAAGGCGGCTCCTGGGTCAAGGCGCAGGGCCGCAGTCGCCTGAGGCTCGACAGCGGAGAGGCGATCCGCGACGCCGCGCTCGCGGGGCTGGGCATCGCGCTGCTTCCCGATTTTCTCGTCGCCGACGATCTTACCGCCGGTCGCCTCCGGCAGATCCTGCCCGACCTCGAAACCGACGACGCAAAAATCGTTACGCTCTATCCCGACAAACGCCTGCTGGAACCGCGTGTCCGCCGCTTCATCGATCTGATGGTCGAGGAGCTTGGGGGCCAGGTACGCGACCATGACGCTAGCTCTCGGTGAGAGGCTTGTCGAAGCCGCGGAAACTTTTCAGCGCCAGAGGAAAGAGGGTTGCGGCGAGATAGGCGAACCCGGTGAGCGAGAGCGCTGCGGCAAGGCCGATCATGCTGATCAGGGCGCCGCCGAAGAGGCCGCCGAACGGGATGAGGGCAAAGCAAAGGGCGGCGTTCATTGCGGTGACGCGGCCGATCAGCGGCTTGGGGATGCGCTCGAAGATCACCGCCGACAGGATCGGATTGAGGAAGCCCGAGGCAAATCCAGCGATTGCCAAAGTGAGAAAAATAATGGGGAGCGGCGCGTCCAGCGCAAGAACGAGAAAACGCGGAAATCCGGTCAGCAGGAAGGCCACCGTATAGATCATCAGGCGCGGCATCCGCTCGCCGATCGCAGCGGCAATCGCCGCGCCGGCGATCGAAGCGCCGGTGAAGGCCGCAAACATCGCCCCCAGCAATTCCGGGCCATGGCCCGAACTCTGCGTCCAGACGGGCAGCAGCACCGCCCCATAGGCCTGGTCCAGCAGATTGGTGGTCGCCACCATGATGACGATGCTGACGAGCACCGCATCGCCGCGCAGAAAGCACCAGCCTTCCCTGAGATCGCCGAGATAGGAGGACATTCCGCCCGGCCGAGCCTCGGGCGCGCCGCGCGGCGCGGGCATGCATTGCAGCCCGGGCATGCATTGCAGCCTGGGCATGCTTTTCAGCCCGGGGATGCCTACCCCCACAATCAGCGCGGCGGCGGCGAAGGTGACGGCATTGACGACCAGCGCCTGGCCCGGGCCGATCAGGCTGATCACCGCACCGGCACCGGCCGCACCCACTGTCGAGGCCAGCCGCTCGATGGCGCCAACGACACCGGTCACCCGCTCAAGCGGCACGGCCGCCAATTCGGCGATATCGGGCACCATCGCCTGCTTGGCGGCATCGGACGGACCGCGTAGCACACCCATGGCAAAAACGATCGGTAGCAGTACCGGCATACCAAGCAGCCCGAGCCGGTCGAGCAGCGGCACCAGCATCACCACGGCCACCGAGGCGGCGTCGCAGACGACAGCGATGCGCTTCGCGCCGACGCGGTCGATCAGCGGCCCACTGAGCGCCTTGGCAGCGACATAGGGCAGCATTTCCATCATCGCCGTCAGCCCCGTTAGAATCGGGTTGCCCGTAGCGACCAGCACCAGCCAGGGAATGGCGATGGTCGACAGCCGTGTGCCGGACAGCGAAAGCGTCTCGGCGGCGGCAAGCGCCAGGAAAGGCCCACCCCTTCTCATGACCCGCCATCCTCCTCGCTATGCGGGAGCCGGCCCGGATAGGGAAAGGCGTGTAGCATGATCGAGAAAGGCACCATGCCCGGAGCGGTCGCCTCGCCCAAAGGCGGAGCCACCCGCATTGCTTCGAGGATGATGTCGGTCAGCTGCCTGGTCAGGACCTCGGCCTGTTCCGCCGTCATCGGGATGATGACGTCGTTGGCAGCGCTCGCCTTGCGCCATTCCGCCGGCAGTTCGGCATACTCCTCCAGCGCCTGCTGCATCTGGCCGACCTGCAGGGAGAGTACCGCCTGGTTGAAGGTGAGGTCGAGGTCAAGCGCTTCGCCCTCGGCCTCGCTTGCCGGCACCGAGGTGAGTTCGTGGCTGGCGCGCCACCAGCGGTCGCGCCGCGAAGCATGCGGCGCTTCCTCGATGAAGCCGTATTGGGCGAGCTGGCGCAGGTGATAGCTGGTCGCGCCGCTGTTCAGCCCAAGCCGCGCTGCAAGCTGTGTCGCCGTGGCAGGCCCGTCGATCCGCAGCATGCCGAGCATGCGCAGCCGAACCGGATGCGCCAGCGCCTTCAAGGCGGTCGGATCCGGCACGACGCGACTGACGGTGCGCGGTGCGGTGACGGATTGAACAGGCTGTGGGCGCGGTTTTTTCATGCGCGAAGCCTACTATTGCAAAGACATCTTTGCAAAGCTTTCTTTGCAATAATAGATGCCTTGCGCGTGGCTCAATCCGTCGGCAGCGTGAACACCGCACAAGGGTCGGCAATGCCCCGCAAGGTATGCTCTCCCAGCGGCATCAGCGCGGTCGTCGTATTCGCTGCCACGGCACCCGAGATCAGCACGCTTCGGCCGAGCGGCTTGCACAGCCCCTCCAATCGACTGACCAGATTGACGGCGGGGCCGATGGCGGTGAAGTCCAGCCGGTCGGCCGCGCCGATATTGCCCCACAGGATCTCGCCGAAATGCAGCGCCGCGCCGAAGGGCAGCGGCGCCAGCCCCTGCGCCTGCCGCAGTTGGTCGAGATGGGCCATGCCCGCCCGGCTGGCGGCGACCGCGCGAAGGGCGGCCTCGCAGGCTTCGCGATCCCCTTGGGCTGCATCGCCTTCGCCCGACGCAACAGTGACCGGAAAGATCGCCAGCACGCCGTCGCCGATGAACTTCAGCACCTCGCCGCCGAAGGCATGCACTGCGCCGGCGACGCGGTCGAACCAGGCATCCAGCGCTGATATCATCACGTGAGGTTCGGTTACCTCGGAGAGCGCGGTGAAGTCGCGCAGATCGGCGCAGAGAAGCGCCGCGCGGATGGTCTCGCCGGTGCCGCGGGCAAGCGCGCCGGCCTGCACCCGGGCGGCACTGCGCCGGCCGAGATAGGCTTCGAGCAGCGCGGCCCGCGCCTCCCGCGCCGCCAAAGCGGCGAGCGGCGCTGCGGCAAAACGCGCGACCTCGCAGAGCAGGCTGGCTTCGGCCGGAGCGAATGCACCGCCCCCTGCCCCGTCGGCAATCCCTGCCCAGCCGAGTAGCGGGCTGTCCGATGCCTGTTTGTCCCGCGGCGGCCCGATCCTTGCCTCCCATACCGGCCCCAACCCGGCGAGCCACTCGCGCCCGGCCTCACTTTGCGGGGCCGCGGCGAAGGCCAATGCCTCGATGACGGCGCCGGTCTCGGCCCGCCACAGCCAGGTGCGCCGCGCGATGATCGGATGCGGCACCGAAAGCGTCAGCGCCCCGCCGGAAAGCGGCAGGCCATCGGCCAGCAACCGTCGCCCGAGCTCGGCCAGAAACCGTTCGGGACCAGGCGAGGCCCCGGCCTCGTCAACCAGCCAGGCAAGGGGAGACGGCAGATCCATCGCTCAACATCGCATGCCGACGTGGACGTCCGCAAGGATATCGCCGGGGTGATCGTGGAGACGTTTTTCAGCGACCCAGTCCGACGCCTGTAAAAGGCGTCGGCATCGCCTGTCGAAAACCGTCCAGCGCGGTGGAAAACAAAAAATAAACACTTTAAACTTGCGCGACTTTGATTCCATTATAGGATCGTTCGTCATCGTGTGATTGAGGGGTACGATGGGCACGATATTCTGGCCGAAAGATCCGCTGGATGGGGATGACATGACGCTGCTGACGTCGATCCTCCGGCGATGGTGCGAAAGATATCAGGTCGAGCTGACGGCGGAGGAGAGCAGCCGTAAGGCGAAGGAACTCGTCGAATGGTTCGAATTCGGCGTCAAGGATCCTGTCGAGCTTGAAGAACTGATCGACGGCAAGTACTGGCTCGTCAGCAGTATTTGACCATATCGGACAAATGCAGAGAACGCTGCCTGTCAGCGTCGGCGAAGCCGTTTCATCAGAAAAGGCCGGGCGAAAATCGCTCCGGCCTTCGTCCATCTCGATCTCATGCATGTCGCCCAAAAGTGCGCAGCGGTTTTGGGACAACGACATGCATAAATCAAAGACTTAAAGCGCGTCGCATGATTCCGGTTTGACGCGACGCGCTTTAAGCGAGACGTTTAGTCATCATCCCGCCAACGACGGTCGCGATCCCAGCGCCTCTCATGGCGCCAGCGCGGGCCATCCCAATCCCGGTGACGCCGCTCCCAGCCCCAGCGGGGCGGACCACCGTAGAAAGCGACCGGCGGCGGGCGGCGCCAGTTTCGCCGGCATTCGCCCCAGCGGGTCAGGTGCCAGCCGCGACCGCAGGCATAGTCGACCTTCGTCACATTGCTCTGCACATTGATTGTTCCAATCGGCATCGCCTCAGCTGTACCGATAGAGAGGCTGCCGGCAAGCAAGGCAGCCGCGATAGAAAGTGCCTTCATCGAGAACTCCATTTCAATCCAGCCGCAATCACTTTAGGAGCGCCAAATTGAACTGGAGATGAACTGCGCGTTCATGTTTGCGGGAGCAAAAGAAGCGCTTTCGGACAGCCGATCGCAGCGCCGGCCGGCAGTATTCCCCGATGCGGCAAACGCTTCCGGGCACCCTGCTGCCGGCGCAAAACCGTTCATGTCCTGCCGTAAAAAGGATCGGGACCCGGATCACGCCCGGCGGCAACATCGGTCAGCCGTCCGAGATAGTGGGCCCAGCCTTCCTCATGGCCGGCGCATTGGTCGGCGCTGGGCAGGCCGCTATGGGTGAGCCGCAGCAGCGTTCCGCCGCCCTGCTCGATGAGGTCGATCTCGACCAGGCTCGATCCCGGCGGCACCACTTCGCTGCCGTCCCAGCCGAAACTGTAGGCAAGGCGATGAACCGGTACCACCTCGCGAAACGAGCCGCGCGCAAAGCGGGCGCCGGTGACATTGACGAGATAGAGCCCGCCCGGTTGCGGCTCGACCTGCGCCTCCGTTCCCATCCAGCGCAGGATCTTCTCCGGATCGGTCATCAGCGCGAACACCGCAGCCGGCGGCGCCGCGATATGCGCCTCGCGGTGAACGACGAAAGATTCTGGCATCACTCCCTCCCATGGTGGCTGTCGCCTGCCCCGCCTCGGGCGAAGACGGCGTATCCTGTTCCGTCATGTTGTTCCGACGTGGATGTCCTCACCCGAGCATGTAGGCGCAAGCCCATCCTCAGCAAGAGGCATCGGCTGTTCGCCATCGACGGAGAAACGAAACCGCCACTTTGCGAGCCTTGATCCGCATCGACAGATTCATCGATCACGAAAGCATTTCCGACCTATTGCCAGCCCGCCGCCTTCCCCCTATTGTCGCCGCCGTTCTCAGGGCGGGGTGAAAGTCCCTACCGGCGGTATGCAGTTTCGATTGCGAGCCCGCGAGCGCCTTCTTAGGAAGGGTCAGCAGATCAGGTGAGATGCCTGAGCCGACGGTCATAGTCCGGATGAAAGAGAACGTACGTTCCTGCCGCCCTTGCGGCTGTCGGGAACGTTCGTGATCGCCTTGGGTGATGTGTCTGTTCGCCAAAGGAGATTACCATGACACCCACCCGCTACGCCTTCGTCAAAGCCAGCTGGCACGCCGACATCGTCGACCGCGCCCTTGATGGCTTCTATCAGCTCGTTCCGGCCGAGCAGGTCGATGTGTTCGATGTTCCCGGCGCATTCGAGATGCCGCTGCTGTCGCGCGATCTCGCCGCAACCGGGCGCTATGGCGCCGTCATTGCCGCCGCCTTCGTCGTCGACGGCGGCATTTACCGCCACGAATTCGTCGCGCAGGCCGTCGTCGATGGGCTGATGCGCGCCGGCATGGATACCGGCGTGCCGGTGCTGTCGGTTTCGCTGACGCCGCATCAGTATCAGGAAACCGAACACCACAAGCAGATCTACCGTGCGCACTTCATCGAAAAAGGGCGCGAGGCAGCAAAGGCAGCCCTGACGATCGGCAAAACCCGCGCAGCTCTCGCCGCGTAGTGGGATCCATCTTCCCGAACGCGGCTCGATGAGCCGCAACACAAGAGCGAAGACGGCGGGAACAAACCCGCCGCCTCACCGGATCGACTGACCTTGCCACCCCGCGGGTCGGAAACGACACGTCCGCGGATCGGAGCAACAGGCCTTGTGTCGCAGCGGAATCCGCCAATACCGGCCAAATCCGACAGAATAATTGATTCGACGGCCCGACCGCGCTGTGGTCCACTGACCGCTGACATGTATCGCCATTCTTAACGCATCCCAAACCCCATGGAGCTGAAGATGAGCAATGCACTGCGCAGCGAAACCCCCATGCAAACCCCAAAATCACAGCCTGTCGACACCAAGCTCGAGGTGGTCGTCATCCCCGTTTCCGATGTCGACCGCGCCAAACGTTTTTACGACGGCTTGGGTTGGCGGCTCGACGCCGACTTTGCAAATGACGCCGATTTCCGTGTGATCCAGTTTACCCCGCCCGGCTCCGGCTGCGCGATCATCTTCGGCAAGAATGTCACTGCCGCAGCCCCGGGTTCCGCCCAGGGACTCTACCTGGTCGTCTCCGATATCGAGGCTGCCCGTCGCGATCTGATCGCCCGCGGCGTCGAGGTCAGCGACGTGTTTCATGACGCTGCCGGCGTCTATGCCGGCAGGGACGAGCCCTATCTGTTCGGGCGGCTGCGCATCGCCGGCCGCGATCCCGAACATCGCAGCTACCGCTCCTTCGCCTCGTTCAAGGATCCGGACGGCAACGGCTGGCTGTTCCAGGAAGTCACCACGCGGCTGCCCGGACGCATCGACGCCGACGAAACGAAATTCACGACTTCCACCGAGCTTGCGGCAGCACTGCGCCGCGCGGCAACCGCCCACGGCGAACACGAGAAGCGAAACGGCGGCAAGCACGACGAAGGCTGGCCGGACTGGTACGCCGAATACATGGTCAGCGAACAGGCCGGCAAGCAGTTGCCGCTATAGGCACGGGCTCCAGCGTCATCGCAGACGGCAACATCGTTTGACAAGCGTCTCGGCACGCATCGCGCCGAGACGTTTTATCGTGTCTGCCTTCCTCGTAGCGGCTCTCGGTTCAGACACCCTCGCCGCCTCGTCAGCCGACCTCAGCCGCCATACCACATCCGCCGCAGCAGGTGATCGCCGCGGACGAGTTGGTGAAAGAGCGCAGCGCCGGCATGGAAGACCAGCAGGCCGACAAGCAGCAAGGCGCCTAACCCATGCGGGCCACGCGGCGGATAGGCAGTGAAATCAGGCAGCATGGCGCCGGGTGTCCCGAAGACGGCGGGGGCGGCACCGCTGAGGATCATCATCCCGATGCCGCTGGCGACCATGCCGAGAATGAAGACGTAAAAGGCGACGTGGACAAAGCGCGCGAGGCGCGCCTGCCAGCGAGGCGATGCCTTAACCGGCGCAGGCTTGCGATCGAAACGCCACCACCAGACAAGGCGAAGAGCCGTGAGAAGCAGGACGATGACCGCCACCGGAATGTGGAAGCGCAGCAGCCCAGCCTTGGTCACCGCGTCCACGGCGTTGGCGGCCCGGAAGCCGGAGCCGAGCAGCGCCAGGATCAGAACCGCGCTCAGCCAGTGGATCGAGACCGCTATTGCGCCATAGCGATCAGGCCTGCTCTTCAACATCTCCATTTCCTTCCAGTTTGCTGCGCAGCGCCTTCATGACGGCGTGCGTGGTTTTGAGATCCTCGACCTGAAGCCCTTCGGAGAGCATATCGACCCACGGCGCCTGCAGGTGCATGGCGGTTTCATATGCCTGTTTTCCCTTGTCCGTCAGCACGACGAGCTGTGCCCGCCGGTGATGCGGATTGGGCTGGAACGCCAGAAGCCCTTCCTTGTCCAGATCGTTGACGATGCGCTGGACGTTCTGGCGGTTGGCCCCCATGTCGCGCGCCAGCCACGCGACTGGCTGCGGCCGATCTGCCGTGGCCACAGTGCCGAGGACATGCCATCGGGCGCTCGTCAGACCGAGCCCCTCGACGAGCTTGTCGCCCGCGTTGATCATCCGGTTGTTGAGCCGGAAGAGATCCAGAATGAGGTCGGTCAAGGCTGTTCCAGCCGGGCTTCGCTGAGGTTTTTGCATTTGTCACCATGTACCTATATTGACATTATGGTGTCAAAGGAAATATGTATCCTTATCACCAGATTGACATCATGTAACCAATTCAGATGGAGCCGACCATGTCACTCATGCGTCCGATGGACCCCGCCTTCCCGATCGATCGTCAAATCGCGCTCGATGCTTCCGCGATCGTCCTCATCAATCTCTTCACGCTCGACAAGGCCGACGAGCAGGCCTTCCTTGAAGCCTGGCAGGCCGATGCGGCCTTCATGAAACGCCAGCCGGGCTTCATCTCGACCCAGCTTCACCGGGCTATCGGCGAAAGTCCTGCCTATCTCAACTATGCCGTCTGGGAATCGACCGCCGACTTCAGGGCGGCATTCTCGCATCCAGAGTTCAGGGCAAAGCTCTCCTCCTACCCGTCCTCGGCCGTTGCCTCCCCGCACCTCTTCCAGAAGGTCGCCGTGCCGGGCATCTGCGTCGCCTAGGAAGCCCGTTCCCTGAGAGCGGGCACATGGATCTTCGCGGTCCGGTCCCTCGACTCCGCGCCAGAAGGTCTCATTGAGATGTGGAAGACATCTGCGACATTATCCAATCGGAAAATGCGAGCATGGCTGCCGTTGGCGGCCTTGATTGAAGTCGGGTCAGCCAATAGCTCCCCAATGATATCGTCGTGGGAAAGGGTTGGTTTAGAGCCCCTGACGACAGGTGCCTGGAAAACATCGACGGCGGCGCCAGAGCGATTCCCAATCCTTGCAGCGCCGCCTCCGTCATGGCGACGGAAGAGTCGAAAACGATGCCTGCGTTGACCTGCGCCGCAGGAGGAACATCCGCTGCCGCGAACCAGGTGCTCCACTCGTCGGCCCTGTAACTGCGCAAAAGCGTCGCCTCGAGCAGGTCTGCGGGCGACCTTAAACGCTCCGCCAATTTGGGGGTGCAGAGTGGAGAGAGCGGAGCGTCGAACAGACGCGAGGCTTCCGTGCCGTGCCAGGAGCCGCTGCCAAAGCGAATGGCGAGATCCAGTCCTTCAGCGGCCATGTCGACGCGATTATTGTTTGTCGAAATGCGCACGTCGATGAAGGGATGACGCTGTTGAAAATCCGGAAGCCTTGGCAATAACCAGCCGACAGCAAAGGTTCCGACGACGCCCAAAAACAGCAATTCCCGAACCTGACCGGCTTCAATCCTGTCCAGCGTGATTGCCATTTGATCGAAGGAAGTGGTCAACGTCGGCAAAAGAGCTTCACCTTCTGCGGTGATTTTCAGGCCCCTTGGAAGGCGCTGGAAAAGGGCAACGCCCAATCGCTTCTCCAGGCTTTTGACCTGCTGGCTGACAGCGGCCTGGGTAACACAAAGCTCGATCGCGGCGCGGGTGAAGCTGAGATGTCTCGCCGAAGCTTCAAAGGCCCTCAAGCCATTCAAAGGAAGGAATTGCCGAACCATTTTAGCCCTAGATTTTCTTGTGTTTCCTCCGAGATATCATCGTTTGCCGCCACAAAACAGTGCCGCTAAATGCCATGCTCATGCGCCCTTTGGCGCTGAGAAAGCTGCTTCCAGAGGATGAAAAAATGAAGTGTGACTGGCTAGGAATTCTATCGGCCGCATTGGTCTCGACATGCGTTTCTACAAGTGGCTTTGCGGCCGACGAGATGAAGCTCAAAGCCATCTCGGACGCTGCGATCAAACCGGTCATGGACAAATACGGCATCCCCGGCATGGCCGTTGCCATCACCGTCGACGGCGAGAACCACATCTTCAATTACGGTGTCGTCTCGAAGGACACCGGCAGGCCGGTCACTGCGACCACCATGTTCGAACTGGGATCGATCAGCAAAACATTTACGGTGACCCTGACATCCTACGCGGAAGCGATCGGCCGACTTTCACTGTCGGATCAGGTCAGCAAATATCTTCCGTCGATGAAGGGAAAGCCTTTCGGCGAAGTCGCGCTGATGAATTTGGCCACGCATACGGCTGGTGGGTTTCCGCTGCAGGTTCCCGATGACATCAAAACCGAAAAACAACTGATCGACTATTTTAAAACCTGGCGCCCCTCATACGAGGCTGGGACCCATCGAACTTACGCCAATCCAAGCATTGGAATGCTTGGATATATAACGGCGAAAAGCATGGATGAGGGTTTCGTCGCTTTGATGGAAGGCAAATTGTTTCCCTCCCTTGGATTGAAAAGCACGTTCATCGATGTGCCGAAATCGCGAATGGCGGACTATGCCCAAGGCTACAAGCGGAGCGGCGATCCCGCCCGGATGACGTCGGCATCTCTTTCATCGGAAGCCTATGGTGTCAAATCGACAGCGAGCGACATGATCCGGTTCGTCGACGCGAACATGGGCCTGGTCAAGCTGGACGAGACGTTCCAGCGGGCGATCACGAATACGCATCGGGAATACTTCGATGTCGGCGCGATGACCCAAGACCTTATTTGGGAGCAGTATTCCTATCCCACCACGCTGACGACGTTGATGGACAACAATTCCAGCGCGATGCTGAAGACCATTCCCGTCAAGCAACTGACGCCTGCAGCGGAGCCGCGCGACGATCAATGGATCAACAAAACCGGCTCGACGAATGGTTTCGGCGCCTATGTAGCCTTCATCCCGAAAGAGCGGATTGGCATCGTCATCCTGGCCAACAAAAACTATCCCAACGAGGATCGCGTCTCTGCCGCTTACCGAATACTGACTGATATAATTTCGGCGCCCTGACCCGGTAGAGCATGATGCCGAAAAGTGTGCGCGGTTTTCGGACGACATCCGGTTCTGGCATCAGCGGTCGAACATGTCCCGCCATTGCTTCTCACCGATCAGGCAGTCGGCACCCGTCTCGCCGCCGGCTGTTTTCTGCACCGTCGCCGGCGGGGAAAGGCCGCTGATCTCCAGCACCAACTTGCGGCGCACGGCAACGGCAAAATCCTCGATCTTGCGGACCGGCAGCACGAAGGCGCCGGGCCCGCCGATCACGCAGTCCGCATAATATTTGTCGAGCCCGTTGGGCGCATCGGAAGGTCGCAGCATGATGGCCAGGCCGTTGATGATCATGCCTGCTTCCACCGCCTTGTCGCGGGCGGGGCTGACGGGATTGCCCGAATTGTTCGGCCCGTCGCCGGAGACATCGATCACCTGTCGTCTGGACTGAAAGGGACTGGAAACGATCATGCTGGCGCCCTGGGCGATCGCGGTGGAGATCGATGTGCGCCGCTGCGTGGCAATCGGCCGGGCTTCGAGCTTGTCGGCAAAAGCGATCGCATCCTCTTCCGTCTCGATCACCTGCCAGTCGATCACCGAATCCTGGACGACATAACCGGCCCATTCGAAATAGCTGATGGCGATGCGGCCGGTCAGCCCGCCCTTCACCGCGTCGATGAATTCCTTGTGCTTGAGCGCTTCGACATAACCCTCGCGCTGGATGCCGATCTCCTCGAAATCCATCGACCGCGAGGTGTCGACGGCGAGCACCAGCGTCACGTCGACCTCGCTTCCCCCCGCCTGCGCGGCCGGGACGAGGCCGGAAAGACCCATAAGCACCGCAAGTGTCGTCAGCATTGGCAATCCAATCCCCGCACCATCCAGGCCAGCGAACTCTAACACAGCTTGGCCGACGCAGGATGCCCGGCCGTGCGCCCAGCTTCAATTTTCGGTGATGGAATCGAAAGCCGTCAATGCAAGGGAAGCCACAAGGGGCTCTTCCATGTTTTCAGCGCCTCGAGAAAGACCTGCAACCGGGAGGGCAGGAAGCGGCGCGTGGGATAGACGGCATGCACGAAAATTTCTTCGGACGACCAGTCCGGCAGCAGGCGGATAAGCTCGCCGCTTTTGATCTGCTCGTCGCAATAGGTCGAAGGCAACAACCCGATCCCGTGTCCGCGATAGGTGAAGGCGCTCACCGCATCGAAATCCCGGCTCGATACCGGCCCCGATACATGCACGTCGACCGATTTGCGCCCGCTGACGAGATGCCATTCCGCTTCGCCGTTGCGACCGTTCAGCAGAACGCACTGATGGTCCTTCAGGTCTTCGGGCTTTAAGGGAAGCACCCTGCCCTTCAGGTAGTCCGGCGCGGCGACCAGATAGCGTACGCTCTTCCCGAGCCGCTGCGCAACGATGGTCGAATCCTTGAGATCGCCGAAGCGGATGCCGAGATCAATGTTCTCCGCGATCAGATCAAGGAACAGGTTGGTGACGAAGAGATCGACCTGAATCTTCGGATATGTCTTCAGGAAGGCCGAGACGAATTCGTAGAAGGCCTCCTGTCCAAAAATGACGGGCACGGAGATCTTCAGCAGACCTTCAGGTTTTTTCTGGGTCTCGGTCAGCACCTCCTCGGCGTCGAGGAGATGGGCAAGCGGTTCACTGCACTGATCGAAATAGGCCCTTCCCTGCGCCGTGAGGCTCAGCTTGCGGGTCGTCCGCTGCAGCAGCGTCACGCCGAGTTGCTCCTCCAGCGACGTCACCTTCCTGCTGACGGTCGACACCGGCATGCCAAGTGAATGGGCCGCACGGCTGAAGCTGCCATACTGCGCCACCTTCACGAAAACGGCGATGTCATTCAGATCGACCATGCCGGGATTTTTGCATATGTGCAAAAGAGAATCCAGATATTTCCATCTAATCGAGTAATGGAGTTTTCGCCATATTCACCCTGCGAAAACAATCACAACCCGATGGAGGCGCATTCGCAGCAGCCCCATCTCGAGCGACCCCGCCTTCGCAAAGCCAAGGCCCGCGTTGCCCGAACCAGTTTATGGAGATCAGCATGACTACGGGAAAAACAGTCATCGTCACGGGCGCCTCCCAGGGTATCGGAGCCGGGCTCGTCAACGCCTTCATCGAGCGCGGTTACAATGTCGTTGCCACCTCGCGCCAGGTCAGCGCCTCAGAGGCGTTCCAAGCCTCCGACAAGCTGGCGCTCGTTGACGGCGACATCGGCGATGCCGAAACCGCAGCGCGGGTAGCAAGAACCGCAATCGACCGGTTCGGCTCGATCGACGGCCTCGTCAACAATGCCGGCATTTTCCTAGCCAAGCCGTTCGTCGATTTCACAATGGCCGACTTCAATAAATTGTCCTCGACCAATCTCGAAGGCTTCATCCACCTGACCCAACTGGTCGTCAGGCAGATGCTCGCGCAGAAAACCGGCGGCAGCGTCGTCAGCATCACCACGCCATTGACCGATCATCCGATCGCCGGCTTCTCCGCCTCGGTGTCGATGATGACCAAGGGCGGCATCAACGCCATCTCCAAGAACCTGGCGATGGAATATGCAAACGAGAAAATTCGCTTCAACATTGTGGCTCCCGGCGTGGTGGACACGCCGCTGCACAAGGACAATCCGAAGGATTTCCTGAAGACGTTGTCGCCGATAACAGGCATATCCAACGTCGAGGAGATCGTCGACGCTGTCATCTTCCTGACCGAAGCGCCGCGCGTAACCGGGGAGGTGCTGCACGTCGACGGCGGCGCACATCTGGGCAAATGGTAAACCATGCAAAAGCGCAGGCAGCCGGCGCGGAACGACGGCTGCAGGAACTCGGCATCACCCTTCCCCCGCCGCCGACGCCCTTCGGCGCCTATGTCGAAGCGACAAGGACCGGCAATCTGGTCTTCTTCAGCGGGATGCTGCCCGTCGTCGGTCATGAGCCCCGCTATATCGGCCGCGTCGGCGGTGCCCTGACGGTCGAAGACGGCAGGAAGGCGGCCGAAACGGCAACGCTGAGCGCGCTTGCGGCCGCCAGGGACTATCTGGGCTCGCTGGAAAGGGTCGCCAGAGTCGTCAAGCTCGGCGTCTACATCGCGACCGAAGGTGATTTCCGCGACCATCCGAAGGTGGCCGACGGAGCATCCGAAATGCTGCTTGCTGTCTTCGGCGAGGAAAAGCTCTCAGGCCGCGTCGTGCTCGGTGTCGCCAGCCTGCCCCTCGGCCTGCCGATCGAACTGGAGCTCGTCCTCGAAGTTGATGGCTGAAAGCAGCCGGGCATGTTGCGGCATGCCCGGCCAAAGCGTCCGCATCAGACTTGATGCGCTCACACCGCCACCAACAGCAGCACATAGGCGATCACACTCACCATCAGCCCGCGGAACGCGAAGGTAACGCAGCGGTATTTGCTGCGGGCGATGGCGGAGAGGATGTTGGCGTTTTCGAGATATTGGTCGAAAAGATAGCGTTCGTCTCGCCGCAGCGCCGCCTCGAAGAACAGATCGCGGTGGTTGTGCCATGCGCCCCAGAACAGCGAGGTCGAGCTGTCCAAACGGCGAGGCAGCACGACGAGGATCGCCGACAGGATGGAAAAGACCGAAGCGGCAGCAAGCAGGCCCGAGAACAACATGCTCCCTGGCGCCCCATTCGCGTAGCGAGCCGGGCTGAAGACTGCCCTCACCTCGCTAGAGCTCACCAGGAAGGCCAGCATGAAAGTAAAGATATAGGCAGCCTTCTGATCGGAGATCTTGATCTGATCATAGAATATATCATTGATTTTCTTGATGTGGTCGAAATAACCGGCGCCAATGTCACCTGTCGACGGTTCGCTTGGCATAAGTTCAGTTGCACTCTCGAATTCACTCACCTGAATACTCCACCCCAAAAGTGTTTCCCTGATATTACACTTCACAGCGAATTCAAGAACACGTGTGCAACGCGCTTGACTTTTCTTTTCTACATGGACAAAGGGGAAGTGGGGTTTGGGGTTGGGGTCATGCTGGGTCGCTGGAAAAACATCTGTCGCGCCGGGGTGGCGCTTACGCTTGTCGTGCCGGGCTTTTCCCCGGCGGCGGCCGACCCGGTGCAACGTGCAACACCGGTCGCCGGATCCGTCATCGCCCGCAAGACCGGCGAGGAGGTCCGCTTCATCGACGTGTCGAACTGGCGCGTCGTCGACATCCATCAGGATCTGCTGACTGGCGACGTGCTGCGCACCAATGCCAACGGCCAGCTCGCCATCGTCTTTTCCGATCACACCCAGGTTCGCCTCGGCCGCAATTCCTCGCTACAGGTCAAGAAGATGGCCGCAAGCGGCGACACGACGCTGGAGCTGCAATCAGGAACGATCTGGGCGCGCGCCGAGCGCGGCGGCCAAGGCCTGACGGTGGAAACGCCGGCGGCCGCAGCCGCCATCCGCGGCACCGATTGGACCATGACGGTCGAGGGCGACAAGACCTCGATGATCGTGCTCGAGGGCCGCGTCGCGCTCAGCAACCCACAGGGCAGCGTCGAAGTGAGCGAAGGTGAAGGCGCCGTCGCCACCATCGGTCAGGCGCCGCGCAAGCTCGTTATCGTCACGCCCGACGATCGCGAGCAGATGCTGTTTTACCTGAACCTGCGAGACGGCTTCGGCCTGATGCCGACCTCGCCGCTGCCGGCAGGCCGCATGGCCGACGAGCGCCGCCGGCTGCTGGCATTGCCGCCGGAGCGTCGCACAACCGAGGACTGGCTGGAGCTTGCCGAAGTGCAGAGCGCCTTCGACGGCCGGCAGGTCGCCGCAGAGACGCTTCAGCAGGTTCGGAGCCGCAAGCTGACGACCGCCCAGAAGGCGCGCGTCGACCTGATCGATGCCACGATCGCCGGCTCCGAAAAACGTTACGACGAAGCCGCAAGGCTGTTTGCGACGGCACTGCCGCATCTCGACGCCAACCGCCGGAACATGGCGCAGTATGGCGCTTACTTCGCCCGCTCGCTTGCCGATCCCGCCCATGTCGAAAAACCGCCGTCGGCTGCCGTCGGTCCCTATGGCGCGATCATGAAGGCCTACACCGCCGGCTTCCTAGAAAACCCGCGCGCCGCTCTCGATGTGATCAGCCAAGCAGAGAAGCGTTTTCCCGACGATCCCACCCTACCCGCAATCCGCGCCCAACTGGCGCAGCTGATCGATGACCGCGCCCAGATGCAGGAGGCCGTGAACCGCGCCCTCTCGCTCGATCCCAACCATCCGATCGCCCTTGCCGCGCGCGCCTCCTACAAGGCGAGCTATGAAAGCGATATCGACGGCGCCCTCGCCGATCTGAACCGCGCCATCGAGCTTGCGCCCGGGGCATCGGGATCGTTGAACTCGCTGGGCCTGCTGCAGAGCGCCCGCGATGCCAATGGCGAGGCCGAGGCGGCCTTCCTGAAGGCGATCGCGCTCGATCCGCAGGACCCGGTTCCCCACGGCAATCTTGCCATCCTGTACCTGGACCAATCCAGGATGAAGGATGCCAAGCGCGAGATCGACACAGCGCTCGCCGTCGATCCGTCCTACGACATCGCTCTCCTCGCCCGCGGCCGCTACTACCTGCAGACCGGCGAGCGCGACAAGGCGCTGGCGGACTTGCTGGCGGCCAGCACCGCCAATCCGGCGCATTCGCAGTCGCAGCTGATGCTTGCCGCCGCCCACTACGAAAAGGGCGACCGTCTCCCCTCCGAGCAAGCGGTCGACAATGCCGACAGGCTCGACAAGAACGATCCCGTCATCTCTTCCTTCCGCACTGCCGTCGATATCGACGATTACGACGCCGACGGCGCGATCCGCAACGCCCAGGAGTTTCTCCGCCGCTCAAGGGCGCGCGGCGGCGATTACAGCGCGCTCGGCGCCAACCAGGACGCCGGCTCGACCCTGAACAACGCCTTCCGCCTCCAGGGCCTGGACGCTTGGGGCCGCTATTATGGCGATGCGGTCTTCAGTCCCTTCGAAGGCAGCGGCTATACCGACCAGTCGATCAAGGGCAGCATCTTTCCCTTCAGCAATGCGACTGATTTCGGCGACGACAATATCAGCCAGTACCGCCTCAACACGTCGAGCTTCTCCTCGCTCTTCCAGGGCCTGCTGCTCGATCCGCATATGCTGTCGGGCCGTTCGCGCTCGGCCACGCTTCTGCGCACTCCTTTCATCGAAGGTTCGCTCGGCGGCGGCATCAACAGCGTCGACGGCCATACCAGACGCATCGGCGAGGCAGAAATCCAGGGCTTCTCCAACGAAACCATCCCGCTCAGCTTCTACGGCAACCTGAACTGGGAGGAGATCGCCCGCGACGGCGACTATACGGATTTCGGCGGCTTCTCCACCGACAACAAGATCCTCAGCGGCAACGGTTATCTCACAGCGACGATTACCCCGGATGACCGCGTCGTCGCCTACTTCAATGGCGCCAAACGCGATTTCGACCTCGACACATTGAGCAGCAATTCCCAGCTGTCGACCATTCTGAACGACGGCCTGTTCATTCCCCTGCTCGGCTTCCCTCTGGCACCCGACGAATTGCCGCTTTATCAGACCCGGCGCGACATCATCACGACGACCAATGCCGGCATCGGCTGGAGCCACACATTCGGCTATGAAAACGTGCTGAATGCAGCGCTGCTCTATTCCGGCACGCGAACGAAGACCACCGACGAACTAGCGTTCGATTGGGAGACGGTGCCGTTCCTTGGCGGTCCCGGCACCGATATCCGCCCTTTCGGACAGATCAGCCAGGACCAGAGCTCGAAGACCTATGTCGCCGCCCTCAACCACGATATCGGCGCGGGACCCATGACCTTCCGCTATGGCATCGAGGGCGGCTGGATCGATACCCACAACAGCAGCTTCCTCCACATCGAGGATATCGTTCCGGGCTTCCTCGACGGCACGACGCTCGGCCCCACGGAGGCCGACAACCGCGTCGACATTGCCCGCGCCTATCTCGACGTGCTGCACGAGATCACGCCTGATCTGAAGGGCGAATATGCGCTGTTCGGCACCCGCATGTCAGGCGACGGCGTCGATGTCAGCCGGCTGGAGCCGCGCTTCGGCCTTGCCTGGGCGCCCGTCCAGAACCATTGGCTGCGCGCCGCCTTCATGCGCCAGAGCGTCGACACCGGCGTTCCGACCCTTGCCCCGGTCGGCATCCTCGGCCTGCAGCCGAACCAGTTTTCGGTCGGCATCGAAGGTTATAGCGATACGGTGGCGCTGCAATGGGATGCAGAGTGGACCGACCGCTTCTTCACCTCGGTCGAATACCAGCACCAGGAACTGCATGATTTCTCGATCGATTTTCCGTTGATCTCGCTTCCGGCAGCCGACAGCCTGCCGCTGTCACGCGGCAGCATCGACCGCGCCGCCGTCACCGCCAACGTCGCCCTCGGCTATGGCTTCGGCCTGTCCGCCACCTATGCCTACATGGAGTCGGAGAACAAGGACCCGCTGGAGCCGAACTACGGCGGCTCGCTTCCATTCATTCCGAAAAATTCCGGCCAGATCGCCCTGACCTGGGTCAATGAGGCCAAGGTCAAGGCGACGGTGGCGGCCAACTATATCGGCGAACGCGACGGCGACGATCTCGGCACCAAGCTCGACGACTATTGGAGCCTCGACGCCCACCTGATCTGGGAACCCCTGGACAAGCGCATCGCGCTGGAGGCGGCCGCCTATAACCTGCTCGACGAGGATTTCGAGCTGACGCCCGGCGTACCCGGCTGGGGCCGCGCCTTCAAGGGCACGCTCAAAGTCCGCTTCTGATGCAGGCGCAGGACAAGCCTCGGCAGGTCGGACCCGCCAGCCGGCAAGCCGAAAGCCGTCATCTCAGGCTGCTGGTGCTGGCGCTTGCAACGCTGGTCGCCATCTCGCTCTTGTCGCGCCTGCCCGCCTGGTCGCTGCTCGAGCTCAGAAGCTTCGACTATCTCTCGACCGTCGACGATCCGCGCCCGCCACCCGGCGGACCCGTGATCGTCGCCATCGACGAGCCATCGCTTGCCGATATCAATGCGCAATGGCCCTGGCCGCGCAGCCTGCATGCCGAACTCGTCAGGCAGCTGCGCGCGGCCGGCGCCCGTGTCATCGGCCTCGACATCATCATGGCCGAACCGTCGAACCCCGACAATGATGCGGCAATCACCGAGGCCGTCGGCCCCGATGTCGTGCTCGCCGGCGATGAAACGCTGATCGAAACGCCGCAGGCCTCGCAGCTGATCCGCGCCACGCCGCTGCCGCAGCTGACCGAAGCGGGTGCGGTGACCGGCATCGCCTCCATCGATCTCAGCGGCGACGGCACGTTCCGGCGCATTCCAGGCTATGAGGACGGTTTTGCCGCCATGCTGATGAAGACGGCGTCGGGAGCAGCAAACATAGCCTTGCCCTCCGGCCGGCTCATCCAGTCCTTCGGCCCGGCCCGCTCCTATCCGACGGTCTCCTACTACCAGGCGCTCGACCCCGAGAATCTGCTGCCGCCGGGTTATTTCAAGGACCGCGTCGTGCTCGTCGGCCTCAGCCTGCAGAATGCACCTGCGATCGACAAGGGCGGCGTCGATGCCTTTGCCTCGCCCTATACCGTGCATACCGGCAAGCTCGTCTCCGGCGTCGAGATCCAGGCGACGATCTACGACAATATCCGCCGTGGCCTGTCGATCACGGAGGCTCGTCTGCCGCTGGTCGCCGCCTGCATTCTGATCTCGGTGCTGCTGGCCGCCGCCACCGTCTGGCGTTCGACGGGATGGCTGACGATCGTCGCCAGCGCCGCCGCACTCATCGCCTTCGCGGCAGCGAGTTTTGCCGGCATGCGCTTTGCCCATGTCTTCGTCTCGCCGCTCGGCCCAGTCGTCGCCTATGTCTCGGTCGCCTTCGGCCAGGCGGCCTTCGATTATGCCGAGGAGCGCCGCAACAAGCGGCAGATCATTCGCGCCTTCGCCCAATATATCTCGCCCGATCTGGTCCGCCGCCTGTCGAACGATCCCTCGCAGCTGAAGCTCGGCGGCGAGCGGCGCACGCTCTCGGTGCTGTTTTCCGATGTGCGGGGGTTCACCACCATCGCCGAGACGCTGAAGGACGATCCGGAGCAACTGACCGGCCTGATCAACCGGCTGCTGACGCCGCTCTCCGACGTGGTGATGGATCACGGCGGCACGATCGACAAATATATGGGCGATTGCATCATGGCCTTCTGGAACGCGCCACTCGACGATCCCGACCACGCGCTCCATGCGGTGCGCACCTCGCTTGCCATGCAGGCGGCGATATCGAGGCTGAACAGCCAGCTGGAGCGGGAGGCGGCGATACGCGGCGACAAGCCGCATGTGCTGAAGATGGGCGTCGGCATCAACACCGGTGAATGCATCGTCGGCAATATGGGCTCGACCCGCCGCTTCGACTACTCCTGCCTCGGCGACAGCGTCAACCTCGCCTCCCGCCTCGAAGGCGCCTCGAAGAATTATGGCGTCGCCCTGTTGCTCGGCGAGGAAACCGCCAGGCTGGTCGCCGATACCTACACCGTCGTCGAACTCGACCGCATCATCGTCAAGGGCCGCACCGTGCCCTCACCGGTCTATACCGTCGTGCACAAAGCCGATGCTGAAGCGCTTGCCGCCCACCAGGCTTTCATCGAGACGAAATATGCCGGCACACTTGCGCCAGCCGACCCCGCCTTCGACAGGCTGGCCGCTGATATCCCCGAGCTTGCCGCCTACTACGCGATCGTGCGGGATGCGCTGGTGGGCGATGGTGGGGAATGATGGCCACTTGTACGGCAGGCGATCAGTGACGGCTTTCGGCTCAACGCGACCCCGCTCGCGGCGCAATCTTCGGTGCACGAGATTTGCGGGAGACGATTACGTTCTTTCGCGCTATGAAGGGTGATCACCAGATCCCGCCCATAGACCCCGAGGTCACTCATGGCTTTGAAAGTTCTTTTCATTGGCGGCACCGGCCAGATTTCCTATCCCTGCGTCGACCGCGCCGTTGCTGAGGGCCATCATGTCAGCGTCTTTAATCGCGGCTTGAGAAGCGACCCATTGCCTGCGGGGGTGACCTCGATCGTCGGTGAACTTGGGTCGACCGCCTATGCGGATCTCGCCAGGGCCAATTATGATGTCGTATGCCAATTCATCGCCTTCACGCCCGATCAGGTGGCGCGCGACATCGAGCTGTTTGCGGGCAATTGCGGTCAGTATATTTTCATCTCTTCGGCCTCGGTCTATGAAAAGCCGCCGCGTCACTACGTGATCACCGAGGAGACGCCGGCGATCAATCCCTACTGGCCCTACAGCCAGGCCAAGATCGCCTGCGAGGAATTGCTCAAGAAGTCCAGCAATCTGGCCTGGACGATCATCCGCCCCAGCCACACCGTTCGCACCGGCCTGCCGATCATGATGGGCGATAGCGACGTCATGGCGAGACGCATGCTGGACGGCGAACCCACCATCGTGGCGGGCGATGGCCACACGCCCTGGACACTGACCCGCTCCGTCGATTTCGCAGTGCCTTTCGTCGGGCTTTTCGGCAAGAAAGCAGCGCTCGGCGAGATTTTCCACATCACCTCCGATCGCGCCCACATCTGGGACGATATCCAGAAGACGATTGCAAGATTGCTGGGCGTAGAAGCCAAGATCGTCCACGTACCGACCGACACCCTGATCAGGTACAATCCGGATTGGAGAGGCCCGCTGGTCGGCGACAAGGCCTGGACGGCCATCTTCGACAATTCGAAGGTCAAGCGCGTGGCGGGTGACTTCACCTGTGCCGAGAGCCTGGATAAAATCCTGGCTGAGCCGATCATGCACCTCAAACAGCGCCTGGCCAAAAGCCGTCCGCCAAAAGGTGAACTTGATGCCCTGATCGACAGGATATGCGCCGCGCAAAGCGCTCTCGGCTAGCGCGCCGCGTGCCCCTTCGGACGCAGAAAGGACGCTCTAGCACTTTCAATCCTCGCATCGTGCTTTCCGAAAATCGATTCCGATTTTCGGGTCGATGCGCTGGGCATGTCCCGACCCGTCAGCTCGCCAAAGTCAGGCCGCCGTAACGGCTGACTTCATTCTCGATTTCGGCGACCAGCGTATCGAGCGCCGGATTTCGCGCCTTTCGGGCGCGGCGCACCACATAGGCCAGGGCGGGAGGTGTGGGCAGGCGGTTGGTGATGATATTCATCTCGGGGCGCAGGTGGCGCCCGTTCAGAAGCGCCACACCCAGGGCGGATGTGACCGCCGAGACGATTCCGGCGGCGCTGGCGCATTCGAACACCGTCTCGAGCAGCGTGTCGCCGTCCTGCCCGATATCAAGCGCCCATTGGCGATAGAAGCATTCGTCGTCAAAAGACAGGAATGGAATGGGACCACTCGGCGGCAGAGGCAAGTCCGCATGCTTCACCCAGTAGAGCTGCTCCCGGAAAAGGACGATATCGGTCGGGCGAACCTCGTGGGCAAAGATCTGCACGATCGCAGCATCGAGCTCGCCCCGCTCCAGCATCCCCCTGAGAACCAGACTCATTCTGACCTTGGTGCGCACCGCGACATCAGGATGGAGACGACGAAACCGGCCCAATATGCGGGCAAGGTCCGTGCAGGTCGTGTCCTCGGTCAGCCCCAGCGCGATGCGCCCGGCGAGCGGCGTTTTCGTCAGGCTGAGAAGCGCTTCGTCATGAAGGCCAAGGATACGTTCGGCATAATCCAGCAAGTCCTCTCCGGCGGCGGTGAACATGGCCGAGCCTGATTTGCGGCTGAGCAAATCGCAATCGAGGCTGACCTCGAGCCGCTTGATCTTATGGCTGACGGCCGATTGCGACAGACCGAGCGCCTCGGCGGCGCGGGTGACTCCACCATGACGGCGAACGGACCACAGGACCCGCAACGCGTCTATTTCCAATCGTCGGCTGTTGAGTTCGGTCACGGCGGCGCCCTCTGCTCACTGTGTCGCAAAATCTATGCATGGAGCTGGTCGGCCTGACAAGTCGCCATCGATAAAGCGAGCGTCTTGTCATGTCACGATCGAAATTTGTCATGTGCGATGACACCTGGCCTGACCTATGTCAGAGCAGAACGTTATCGAAATGAGTATGCCATGACAGATCAATCAATCGTCCGGCCCGAGCCGCGACGACACCCTCTCCTCTGGCCCGTGCTCGCGGCACTTCTGGTGATCAGCTGGAGTTCCGGTTTCGTCGGCATCCGCTACGCCAGCGAGGGGGCAAGCGTCATTCTGGTCTTGTTCTGGCGCACCCTTCTGTCGGGACTGATACTGCTGCCCTTCGCGCTGACCATCGGGCCAAGGATGCATCTGCGCAGTGTGCTGGGGCAAATGCTGTTCGGCGTGATGTCGGTCTTCCTCTATCTCGGTGGATTCGCTCTCGCCATCGAGCAGCGCGTGCCGACGGGACTGGTCGCACTGATTTCCGACCTCTTGCCGCTGGCGATTGCGTGCCTGTCGCAACCGCTCCTGGGCGAACGGCTGACATTGCGGCAATGGCTGGGGACGACGATCGCCGTGGTGGGCGTTCTGCTCGTTTCGCTCGAAAGCCTGAGCTTCGGCCAGGCCCCGCTCTGGGCCTATGGGCTGACGGCCGGCTCGATGCTGATTTTCGCCCTCGCCTCGGTTCTCTACAGACGGCGGCGCGACGAGCACATGCCTGTCCATCAGAGCCTTTGCATCCAGACCCTGACCGGCTCGGCCTTGTTTTCGTTCTGCGCCTTCATGCAGGGCAATATGATCCCGCCGATGACCATCGATTTCGCCATCGGCATGACATGGCTCGTGCTGATCGCAACCTTTACCGCCTATTCGGTCTATTACACCAGTCTTCGACTTTTCCCGGTGGCGCAGGTCAGCGCCGCAATCTACCTCAGCCCACCCGTCACCATGTTATGGGCCTGGGCCCTGTTTTCCGAGCCGCTGACGGCAACGATGTTCGTCGGATTGGCGGTGACAATGGTGGGTGTCTGGATGACCTCGCGAGCGTGAACGCTTGTGCGGATGCGATCGGCGCTTGCCGCTTAAGTCCGGAAACTGCCGAAGGCGTACATGTTGGTCGGCGCGCCGTGCAACATCACCTCGCACTCGAAGGCGAAGCCACATTTTTCGAGAATGCGTCTTGACGCGGTGTTGGCGGTGCGAACCAATCCGATCACGCGATCGGCCTGCAGATCGTCGAATGCAAATGTCAGGGATTCCCTGACCAATTCCGTGGCATAGCCATGGCCCCAGCTTTCAGGTTGCAGATGATATGAAAGGTTGAGGCCATCGAATTCCGTGGAAACAGTGACGCCGCCGAACCCTATCAGCGCGCCGTCTGACTCAACAGCCCAACGCCCGAACCCGTGATCTTTCCAATGCCCGATATCGCGCGCGAGCCGCGCAGCACTTTCCTCCGGCGTATCAGGCCGGGGCACCGGTCGGTGTGCGACCAGTTCCGGCCGCGAAAAAAGCCGGATCAGGAAATCGGCATCCCCTTCCACCGGAGGTCTGAGAAGCAATCTGGCGGTGCGCCTCACGGCAGACTGCAAGACACCTTTGAACTCATTCTCAAACATCTTTCATCCAATTTTCAAAATGCGGCAACGTGACCGATACCAAATTATTCCAGGCGGCGCGCTTCCAGCGGCGCGTTCTGCCGGTACCCGTCGAAATAGCGGCCGCCATGCAGGGCGAGCTCGCGGTCGGCAAGGGCCAGCAACCGGGCGCCGTCGCCCTGCCCCGCCAGCCTGAACGCCGCGTCGAATTCGGCCGCCAGTTGCGCATCGAGCGTCTTCAGGACACGCGGCGCCCACTTGCCGCGGCCGCTCCATGCGCCGCGCCCGAGCAGGATCAGATCGGCGAGCTTCTGGTAGAGCAGTGCGGCGATAGCGGCGACCTCTTCGGGCGGGCGGGCGCCGCGCAGGTCATCGGCCAGATCGGTGACCTGATAGCGCAGCATGTCATAGTCTGCCCCGGCAAGAGGCTTGGGCCCTGCCGCCAGAATATCCGCCGCCTTTGCCTGGATGAGGCGGGCGCTGTCGATATCCGGTCCCAAAATGCAGCCTGTCATCACCATGTTGACCATGATCGGATAGCCGCTGTCAGCATCCCGATGAAGATAATGCGCTAGCGTCTGCGCATCGTGGACGAAGGCCTCGACCGGGAAGCCGTCCTCAGTGAACGATTCCCGCCAGGCTCTTTCCAGCGACGGGAAGACGACGACCAGATCGATATCGGAAAACGCAGTCCCTTCGCCGCGCATGATGGAACCCGCCACATAGGTGAAAGCAGCCCCGGCAAAGCGGCTGGCGACACAGCGGCGGGCAGCGGCCAGCGCCCGCTCCGCGAGAATATGTTTCTGGATATCGTCCACGATCTCGTCCTCGAATGCGGGACACGGGCGGGAACAAAAAACCCGCTCGTTTCCGGCGGGTTGGTCTCAGCAGCGATGAACGGAATTCAGTTCACGCGTCCACCACCCACCGCGGCGCGGTGGTCGTAGACTTGGTCGAAACTGCAAAAATCCTGCTCATGGCCAAGGTTAACCCGCGACCGTGACGGCGTCAATGCACCCGATCCGGGCGCCAGGGATGCTTTCCCGGCGCGACGTTTTCCGTCTAAGATGGCGCAAGAGTCGAAAACAGGAAGAGCCCGCCCATGCCCCATCCCGCCACCGTCATTCCGCGTCCCGCACCGGTACTGCTGCCGGTGGAAGGCAGCGCCGAGCGTTTTCCGGTGCGCCGCGTCTATTGCGTCGGGCGCAACTATGCCGACCATGCGATCGAGATGGGCCATGATCCCAGCCGCGAGCCACCCTTCTTCTTCCAGAAGAATGCCGACAACCTGCTGCCGGCGGGCCACGCCTTTCCCTATCCGTCGCTGTCATCAGACGTGCATTACGAGGTCGAATGTGTGCTGGCGCTGAAATCCGGCGGCGCGAACATTCAGGCCGCGGATGCGCTCGACTGCATCTACGGCTATGCCGTCGGCATCGATTTCACCCGCCGCGATCTGCAGGGCGAGGCAAAGAAGCTCGGCCGTCCCTGGGAAGTCGGCAAGGCTTTCGAACATTCCGCCCCCGTTTCGTCGATCGTTCCGGCCAGTCGCCTCGGCCACCCCACGCAGGCAAAGATCTGGCTGGAACAGAACGGCAAACGCGTTCAGGACGGTGATCTCAACCAGATGATCTGGAAGGTGCCGGAGATCATCGCCGAATTGTCGAAGCTTTTCACCTTGGCGCCCGGCGATATCATCATGACCGGCACGCCCGCCGGCGTCGGCGCAGTCGCCAGGGGCGATCATATCTATTGCGGCATCGACGGTATCGCCACCCTATCGGTCGAGGTCGTCTGAGGAGAGAGTCATGCCCGTCTATGCGCTCGGCGGATCGACGCCGAAACTGCCCGCCGCCGGCCTCTATTGGATCGCACCGGATGCCAACATCATCGGCCGAATCGAGCTCGGCGAGAATGTCGGCATCTGGTTCGGCGCAGTGCTGCGCGGCGACAACGAGAAGATCACCGTCGGCGGAGGCAGCAACATCCAGGAGGGCGTGATGGCCCATACGGACATGGGCTTCCCGCTGACGATCGGCAAAGGCTGCACCATCGGCCATCACGCCATTCTCCACGGCTGCACCATCGGCGACAACGCGCTGGTCGGCATGGGCGCCACCATCCTCAACGGTGCGAAAATCGGCAACAACTGCCTCGTCGGCGCCAATGCACTGGTCACCGAAGGCAAGGAATTCCCAGACAACTCCCTGATCGTCGGAGCACCCGCCCGCGTCCTGCGCACGCTCGACGAAGCGGCAATCGGAGCCATCCGCCGCTCGGCGGAAAACTACGTCGCCAACTGGCAACGCTTCGCCCGCGATCTCAAGCAGATCGGGTGACGCGCCACAGAGTTGTTGCCATTGGCAATCCAATCAAGAAAAACGCCGCTTCGGGATTCCGAAATTCGCGGCGTTTCGTGAGGTGTGGACGGAGAGAAACAGCCAATGATTTCAATGCCGCAACCAATTTCGGGATTCCGAAGTGCTATATAGAGTCTGGTCGGGTATTGCCGGCATCGACTAATCGCAGCCGGGCCAATAGCTGCCGTAGCCACTCCAGTGGAGACCTCGCATCGATCCCCGACGCCTCGAAATGACGGCCCAGCCCGATTTCGCGGAAGAGTGCCTTATTCGGCGGCTTCGAGAAACTGGCTGTTCCGTGAGGAAGAGGCAAGAGCCTGAACCCTGGCTTCGGCCTTGGCGATCAATTGATAGAATTCGTCCTGCGCTTCGACATCCAGTTGGATGACGGCATTGACGTCGTCAGGTGTATCGCAGACGCAAGCGACCGCCGAAATGGGACAGATGCCGCCGGGATAACGTTTGCCGCTGCCCGTATAGGCGCGGCGACCCCAGCGCTCGGAATAGACCGTCTCTTCCCGTTCGAGATGCAGGATCGTTCCCTTGCAAGCGGTCACGATAGCTGCCTTGCCGTAAGCGAACCAATGATAGTTCAGCTTCCGGAGAATATATTTGCCGGTGATATCTTCGCCCGCCAGCTCGGCAGGGTTTTCAATCATTCTGATCATGACGGCTTCCTCAACGTTTAAACAATATCCGTCATGTCGTCGCGCGCAGCAAGTCGAAAAACGCTGCTTTTGGAGACACTTAGTCACAAAGTGTTTCCGATTCTTACACCAAACGCTCGCGGAGCTGCCCGTCGGGCACACAATTCTTCGTCGAATTTACCGCAACCTGCCACCGATTTTGCCCTTGCTCGAGCTGGCGGCGACGTCAATGTCCCCTGGTGTTTCTCGGTCAGGGCTCGATATCTCTTTCTGACTGGCCCGAAGACCGCGCCGTTTTCATCCCGGGAAACGGCCGGTTCGTTTCGCCAATTTGCCACCTGCAGAAGAATTTTATGGTCGACGCGATCAACCCATCTCCGCCACCGTTCCGTCAGAACCCACCAAGGTCGGCAAACCGCAAGACCGTGCAATCACCTCTCGCCTCGAAGCTGAGCTTCGATTGCCACCTTGTCGATCACCGACCAGACCTCGACGATCTTTCCGTGGCGAAATTCGTAGATCACGTTCTCGCTGAAGGCAACGCGCCTACCGTTGACCTCGAGGTCGAGGAATTTTCCCTTCGGCGTGCAGTCGAAGCCCAACCGGCAAGCGACGTAAGGCGGGTCGGCGATCAGCATCAGGACATTGAAATGGAGATCGGGAATCTCATCGAAATCCCGCTCGAGCATGGCGACGTAACCCGACAGCCCAAGCCGCCGGCCGTTATGGATCGCGCCGTCGTCGACGAATTGCCCTAGCTTCTGCCAGTCCTGGCTGTTCAGGCAGGCAATGTAATCGCGGTAGCGGTCGGAGAGGTCGGTTTTCGTCACGCGATTGCTCCTGTGTTGCAGGAATGAGGTGGGTGGCGTTCTCACCAGACGTGGCGCATCGGGAAACGGCCGCAACCCGCTCCAATCAGGCCGCACAGGCCTCGCACAATCCGCGGATCTCGATCGTCGTCTTTTCCGGCTTGAACTTCTGGCCGCGCACCCAGGCCATCAGCCGATGGTCGACTTCATGGTCGTGGAACTCCATCACCTGGCCGCAGCTTTCGCAGATCGCGAAGGCGACGATGCCGTGGCTGTGGCAGTCGTCGCCGGGATGGGCGCAGGCGACGAAGGAGTTGATGCTTTCAAGCCGGTGCACGACGCCATATTCGAGCAGCTTCTCCAGCGCCCGGTAGACCTGCAGCGGCGCGCGAAAACCGTGATCGCGCAGCTTGTCGAGAATGGTGTAGGCGCTGAGCGGCCCATCGGCCTTTTCGAGCACATCGAAAACAAGCGACTGGTTCTTGGTCAATTGCGGTGTCGTCATGAGCCTTGTCCTTGCATGACCGCGCGATGGCGCCTGAGGGGAAGCAGGCTGAGCATGAAGAGGATCAGCGCCGCAACCACGATCGAGGGGCCGGAGGGCGTGTCGTAGGTGAGCGAACCGAACAGCCCGCCGACGACGGCGATGGCCCCGATCAGCGAGGCGAGCACCGCCATGACCTCAGGCGTCGACGAGAAGCGCCGCGCCGCAGCCGCCGGAATGATCAGCAGCGAGGTGATCAGCATGATGCCGACGATCTTCATGGCAATCGCGATGACGACGGCCATCAGCAGCATGAAGAACAGCCGCGCCCGCTCCGGCTTCAGCCCCTCGGCCTCGGCGAGCTCGGCATTGACGGTCGCCGCCAGCAGCGGCCGCCACAGCCAGGCCATTGCCACGAGAACGAAGAGCCCACCGCCCCAGATCAGCGCGATGTCGGTCGTGGAAACGGCAAGGATATCGCCGAACAGGAAAGCGATGAGATCGATCCGCACCCAGCTCATGAAGGCGACCATGACGAGGCCGATCGCAAGGGTCGCATGCGAGAGGATGCCGAGCAGCGCATCGGCCGACAGCGCCTGGCGCTTCTGCAGGAACAGCAGCAGCACCGATACGAGGGCGGCGACGGCAAACACGGCCAGTGTCAGATTGAGTTCGAAGAGCAGCGACAATGCGACGCCCAGCAGCGCCGAATGGGCGATCGTATCGCCGAAATAGGCCATGCGCCGCCAGATGATGAAGCAGCCGAGCGGCCCCGTCGTCAGCGCCAGCCCGACGCCGGCAAGGATGGCGCGCACGAAGAAATCGTCAAGCATGGCGATCTCCCGCCGCATGCTCATGGGCGTGCGGATGCGTGTGGCCATCACCGGCATGCCCATGGTCATGCCCGTCATGCCCGTGGTCGTGCGCATGGCCGCCGTCATGCGCGTGATGCCCGTCATCGGCGTGGCAATGATCGGTGACCGTGCCGTCCGCATGCTGCACGCGCCCATCCGGCAGATGCGTATGATCGTGATGATGGCTGTAGACGGCCAGCGTCTGCGCCGCCCGGCTGCCGAACAGGCGCACATATTCCGGGCTGCGGCTGACGGATTCGGGCGTGCCGCGGCAGCACACATGACCATTGAGGCAGATGACGGTGTCGGTCTCGGCCATGACGACGTGGAGATCGTGCGAGATCAGCAGAATGCCGCAGCCGCTGGCGTTGCGGATCGATTTGATGAGATCGTAGAGGGCGATCTCGCCGGAGAAATCGACCCCCTGCACCGGCTCGTCGAGCACCAGCAGATCCGGCTTGCGGGCAATGGCGCGTGCCATCAGCGCCCGCTGGAATTCGCCGCCGGAAAGATGCTGCACTTCGGCATCGAGCATATGGGCGATGCCGGCGGATTCGAGCGCCGAGAGCATGTCGCGCTCGGGCAGCGGGCCGGTCAGCGTCATCAGCCGACGCACCGAAAGCGGCAGGGTCCAGTCGATCGACAGCTTCTGCGGGACATAGCCGACCTTGAGGCCGGCCTTGCGCTCCACCCTGCCCTCGTCGGGCTTCAGCACGCCGATTGCCGCTTTGGCGCTCGTCGATTTGCCGGAGCCGTTCGGCCCGATCAGGGTAACGATCTCGCCGCGCGAGACGGAAAAATCGACGCCGCGCACCAGCCAGCGGCCATTGCGGAGAACGCCGACATTTTCAAGCGAAACCAGCGGTTCGGCCCTGACACTACCGAGGGTCTTTGCGGGAGAGAGCATCAAATTTTCCGAAAGTGCTGTTGCGTCCTGCTATTGCACACGTTATAGCATAACGCAATTGATGTAATAACATAACAATTGTAATTCAAGGGAAGCACACTGATGCAACGTGCCCTGGGGCCATTTCTCAAAGTCTTGGCCTTCAAAATACCGGCTCTCGCAATCATGGGCGTCGCAATCCCCGCCTTGCTCTTTGCCGGAACGATGCGGGCCGCCGATGCGCCTGTCGTCGTCACCTCGATCAAGCCGATCCATTCGCTGGTTTCGGCGATCATGCAGGGCGTCGGCGAACCGGAACTGATCGTCGACGGCGCCGCCTCCCCGCACACCTACAGTCTGAAGCCGTCGAATGCCCGCGCTTTGCAGGACGCCAAGGTGATTTTCTGGGTCGGTCCCGGCCTCGAGGCCTTTCTCGAAAAGCCACTGCAGGCGCTCGGCCGGGATGCCAGCATCGCTGCACTCGATGAAGCGCCCGGCCTCGTCAAACTCCCCTTCCGCGAGGGCGGCGCCTTTGAAGCGCACGATGACGGCGACGAGCACGACACTGCCTCCGGTCACGAACATCACGATGCCGAAGCCACGCATGCTGCCGACGATCACCACGACCACGGCGCCTTCGACACCCATCTCTGGCTCGACCCGATGAATGCCAAGGCGATGGCCGCCATGATCACCACGACGCTGGTCGCCGCCGATCCCGCCAATGCGCTGACCTATCAGGGCAACGCCAAGGCTCTCGACGACAAGCTGGATGCGTTGGATACCGAGATCAAGGGCATTGTCGCTCCCGTCAAGGACAAGCCCTTCATCGTCTTCCACGATGCCTACCAGTATTTCGAGCATCGCTACGGCATCCGGGTCGCCGGCTCGATCACCGTCAGCCCGGAAACCATTCCCGGCGCCGAGCGTGTTTCGGAAATCCACAGCAAGGTCGGGCAACTCGGCGCCACCTGCGTCTTTGCCGAGCCGCAGTTCGAACCGCGCCTCGTCGATGTGGTCATCGAAGGCACGCACGCCAAATCAGGCGTGCTCGACCCCGAAGCGGCGACGCTGAAGGCCGGCCCCGATCTCTACTTCACCCTCATGCGCGGCATCGCCAACAGCATTAAGGGCTGCCTCTCCGGCGCATGATTGTCATGCGCCGCGCTGCGCGTCCTGCCGGACACGCGACGTTTTGGAGAAAGCTGAAGCGGAAGAAGGCGGACACCCCCGTTCCGCCTTTTTTCAGCGCAATCCATGTAATGATATAACATTAATAATTCGATGAGGTTCCCATGGACAATAGACTTCCCGTCACCGTGCTTTCAGGCTTCCTCGGCGCCGGCAAGACGACGCTGCTCAACCATGTGCTCGCCAATCGCGAAGGTTTGCGCGTCGCCGTCATCGTCAACGACATGAGCGAGGTGAATATCGACGCGGCGCTGGTGCGCGACGGCGGCGCCAATCTCTCCCGCACCGAGGAGCAGCTTGTCGAAATGACCAACGGCTGCATCTGCTGCACACTGCGCGACGACCTGTTGAACGAGGTGCGCCAGCTCGCCGACCAGGGCCGCTTCGATTACCTCCTGATTGAATCCACCGGCATTGCCGAGCCCCTGCCCGTCGCCACCACCTTCGAATTTCGAGATGAGAACGGCCAAAGCCTTTCCGACGTCGCAAGGCTCGACACCATGGTGACCGTCGTCGACGCCGCCAACCTGCTTGCCGATTATGCCTCAGCCGATTTCCTCGCCGACCGCGGCGAAACGGCGGGTGACGGCGACAACAGGACCATCGTCGACCTGCTGGTCGAGCAGATCGAATTCGCCGATGTCGTGGTGCTGAACAAGGTCGGCACGGCCAGCGAGGAAGAGCGCGACGCCGCCCGCAAGATCGTCACCGGCCTCAACCCCGATGCCAAGCTGATCGAGGCGGATTTCGGCAGGGTGGCGCTGAACGAAATGCTCGGCACCGGCCGCTTCGACATCGACAAGGCCGAGACCCATCCACTCTGGTACAAGGAGCTGCACGGCTTCCGCGATCACGTGCCGGAGACCGAGGAATACGGCATCCGCTCCTTCGTCTATCGCGAAAAACGGCCCTTCCATCCGGCAAAGCTGCAAGCCTTCCTCGACAGAAGCTGGCCGGGCGTGGTGCGCGCCAAGGGCTTCTTCTGGCTGGCGACCCGGCCGCATCATGTCGGCGAGATCAGCCAGGCGGGCGCGATCGTTCGTACCGGCAAAATGGGTCTGTGGTGGGCGGCCGTACCCCGCGAACAATGGCCCGAAGAGCCAGGCTTCATGCGCGCCATCGGCCCCTATCTCGACCCGGTCTGGGGCGACCGCCGCCAGGAAATCGTTTTCATCGGCGCCGATCCGATGGACGAAGCCTGGATCAGGAAGGAACTCGACGCCTGTCTGGTCGACACCACGGTGTTTGCACCGGAACGCTGGCGCAAACTGCCTGATCCCTTCGCCAGTTGGAGCCGGCAGGCAGCATGAAAGCGACGGCGATCAAATCCTACCGCTGCATCTGCCAGGAATGCGATCCCTTGCCAACAATCGAAGGACTTCATCCGCTGACGTATCCACCGGACCCTGAGACTGAAACCCGCAAACCGAAGGGATTTCTCGGCATCATCGCTGACCGGGTAATGCCTTTGCGCCGGCAGGATTAACCGATCACCGGCGAGAGCAACCCCTCCCTCACCTGCGCCTGTCGCAGGACTGACGGAGAGAACGAGGATACCTATCGATACTCATTGCCCTCAGTTGGAAAGAGGGCAGCCAAATCCGTCCTCTTTCCTCATCCATCTGCGATCAACGGACGGTAATGATGCTGGAGATGATGCCGCTGGTGACGCTGATCAACAGGTAGTCATTGTCAGCGCGGACCCAGCGATAACCGCGCGGCGGAGGCGCCAGCCGATAGCGGCGGTAGTCGTTGACATCGGAGAACCGGCGACGCTCGCTGGCATTGACGCGGTATCCCTTTTTCCAATGCGGCCGGATGACCTTCTTCTCAACGATCACCCGCTTCTGCACGACAGGCGGACGGCGATAATCGTCAGCACTGGCCTGGGAGACAATCATCGGAGACAGAAGAAAGGAGGCGGAAAAAAGAGCTGCAAGAATCTTTTTCATGTCGGGTTCCTCGTGTTGGCACGGGAACAAACTAGGGCTGAAAAGATGAACCGAAACTGAAATATAAATTAAATTTTCGTAATAGAATCCGATGGCTGTGGGTTGCGGCTAATATTTTAGGTTAGTCTTATACACTATGACGAAGAGCCGTTTTACCCGACACGGCACAATCGCTGCATAGCCCCAAAAGATCGGATTCGATTTTCGGAAGAATTGGGCGCAGATTCAAATAATGCAGCGTGTCCCTGCCTCCGAACGAGCGCTTGGCGCCGTCGGGACTGTCGTGCGGGATCGCTCTAGAGACAGTGGAGGAAATCATGCCCGGCATCAGCGTGCGCTATATCGTCGACGACGTCGACGTCGCGTTGGAATTTTACACGAGACATCTCGGCTTCTCGATCGCGCTTCATCCCGCGCCCAGCTTCGCCATCCTCACCAGGGACGGCTTTCGTCTGCTCGTCAGCGGCGTAACGGGACCGGGCGGAGCGTCTCAGGCGATGCCAGACGGACGAAAGCCCGAGCCCGGCGGATGGAATCGCATCCAGATCGAAGTCGCGGATCTGGAAGCCGAAGTCGCCACGCTGCGCCAGGCCGGCGCGCGTTTTCGCAACGAGATCGTGCAGGGCATGGGCGGCAAGCAAATCCTCCTCGAAGACCCGGCCGGAAACCCGATCGAACTCTTCGAAGCACCGAAGAGATGACGCGGCAGCGGTCACCCGATGACGGCAACCCGACATCCACATCGCGTGCAGCAAGAATGCGGCTGCGCCTTGCTACCTCTGTCCGAGCGTGTAGTTTCGGACTCGCATCAATTCAGAGGTAGGGAAACATGTCCGAATCCGCGGGCGGGCTCTTCGACTATGTCGGGATACTAGCCGTGTTGCTTCTCGTGGCCGCCAATGGCTTCTTCGTCGCCGCCGAATTCGCACTGGTGTCGGTGCGGCGCAGCCGTGTCACGGAACTTGCCGCGGCAGGCCGCATGAATGCCTCCGCACTTCAGCGCGCCGTCGACAATCTCGATGCCAACCTCGCAGCCACTCAGCTCGGCATCACCATTTCGTCGCTCGCCCTTGGCTGGGTCGGCGAGCCGGCGCTTGCGCACCTGATCGAGCCTCTGCTGTCCTGGCTGCCCGGGCAATGGGCGGCGACAGGCGCGCATACCGTCGCCATCGTCATTGCCTTCGTCATCATCACGGCGCTGCACATCGTGCTCGGCGAGCTCGCGCCGAAAAGCCTGGCGCTTCAGCGCAGCGAGGCCACCTCGCTTGCTGTGGTGCGTCCGCTCGGGTTCTTCCTCTTGCTGTTCAAGCCGGCGATTTTTGCCCTGAACGGCATGGGCAACCTCGTGCTGCGCGGTGTGGGTCTTCGCGCCGGAACCGGCGAATCGTCGTTCCATTCGCCGCAGGAGCTCAAGCTGCTGGTCGCCGAGAGCCAGGAGGCCGGCCTTCTCAACCAGGTGCAGCAGCAACTGGTCGAGCGGGTGTTCAACATCGGCGACAGACCGATCTCCGACATCATGACCCCGCGTCTCGATATCGAATGGTTCGACGCCGACGACAGCGACGCCGAGATCCTGAAGACCATCCGCGAATGCGGCCATGAGCAGTTGCTGGTCGCGCGTGGCTCGATCGACGAACCGATCGGCATGGTGTTGAAAAAGGACCTTCTCGACCAGGTTCTGGACGGCGGCAAGGTCCGGCCGATGGAGGTGATCAAGCAGCCGCTGGTGCTGCATGAGGGCACCTCGGTCGTCCGCGTGCTCGACAGTTTCAAGGCCTCGCCCGTTCGCCTCGCCATCGTCATCGACGAATATGGCAGCCTCGAAGGCATCGTCACCCAGACCGATCTGCTCGAAGCCATCGCCGGCGACCTGCCGGGATCCGATGAAGAGCCCGACATCGTCGTCAGGGAAGACGGCTCGCTCTTGATCGATGCGATGATGCCGGCCTTCGACGCCTTCGAACGGCTGGGCCTGCGCGATCGTCCGGATGCCGATTTCCATACGCTTGCGGGCTTCGCGCTGCATCAGCTCCAGCACATCCCCGAAGCCGGCGAAACCTTTCTCTTCGACGGCTGGCGCTTCGAAGTGCTCGACATGGACGGCATGCGCATCGACAAGATGCTCGCCACGCGCATTCCCGCGGATGGGGCGGAAGCCTAGTCTAGCGGATCGTCCCGCACGATGCGGAGGTCTGAAGTATTAGAGCGTCCTTTGTGCGTCCGAAAGGACGCACGGCTCTAGTTCACCGCCAGCGTCCAGATCATCCCTGCAACAGCACAGGCGAGCAGCGTCGCGATCACGGAAGCCTTGAAGCGGAAGATGGCGACGGCAGCAGCGGCCGACAGCGCCATAGCCGCCGGCACAGCCGATTGCAGCACGGGGATATCGAGCCGCAAGCCGCCAAGGCCGACGGTCGCGACCTCGGCAAACAGCGTGTGCAGGGCAAACCAGATGGCGAGGTTGAGAATGACCCCGACGACCGCCGCCGTTATGACCGACATCGCGCCGGCAAGCGCGATGTTGCCGCGCAGTTTCTCGATGAAGGGCGCGCCGAGGAAGATCCAGAGGAAACAGGGCACAAAGGTGACCCACGTCGTCAGCATCGCCGCAAGCGTGGCAGCAAGCATCGGGTTCAGTGCTCCTGGATCGCGGTAGGCGCCCATGAAACCGACGAACTGCACGACCATGATCAGCGGCCCCGGGGTCGTCTCGGCCATGCCGAGACCATCCAGCATCTCGCCGGGTTTCAGCCAGCCGAAATGCTGCACGGCCTCCTGCGCGACATAGGCCAACACGGCATAGGCGCCGCCGAAGGTGACGACCGCCATCTTGCTGAAGAACAGGCCGATTTGGGTAAAGACACTGTCGGCACCGAAGGTTGCGTAGAGCACGGCGAGCGGAGCGAGCCAGAGGGCGAGCAGCGCGGCCGACATGCGCAGCGACCAGGCAAGATTAGGGCGCGCATGCGCCGGTATGCCCTCGCCGAGCGCCGACTCGGCATCCGACAGCACCGGGCCGCTTCCGGCCTTGTGGCCACCGCCCGTCCGGAAGGCCGCAAGCCCGAACCTGCCGCCGACAAAGCCGGCGATGCCGGCCGCGAGCACGATCAGCGGGAACGGCATATGGAGAAAGAAGATGGCGATAAAGGCCACGGCCGCAATAGCGACCATGACGTTATTCCTCAGCGCGCGGCTGCCGATGCGGATGACCGCCTGCACGACGACGGCGAGCACCGCCGCCTTCAGCCCGAAAAACAGACCGGCGACGATGGCGACGTTACCGTAAGCCGCATAGATATAGCTGAGACAGAGGATCGATAGAAACCCCGGCAGCACGAACAGCAAGCCGGCGACGAGACCACCCGCTGTCCGGTGCATCAGCCAGCCGATATAGACGGCGAGCTGCTGCGCCTCGGGTCCGGGAAGCAGCATGCAATAATTCAGCGCATGCAGAAAACGATGCTCGCCGATCCATCGCTTCTCGTCGACAATGATCCGGTGCATGACGGCGATCTGGCCGGCGGGACCGCCGAAGCTCAAGGCGGCGACGCGCAGCCACACCCTGAAGGCGTCACCAAACGAGACGCCGTGATGATGCGCCCCATTCGCGTCCTCCCCCGCCATTTTGCCGCCGGATGCAGCATCCGTCATCTCGGCCATCTCATGCCCTCTTCTTCGGCGCTGGCCAGTTGTGGGTTTCCTCGGTCGCATCCCGGCACCAGCGGAAGAAGGCGTCGTAGAGCAGCATCCCGGCTTCCAGTTGCTCCAGATCGTCGGAATACATCCTGGAGAGGCCGAGCGACGCCGCAAGCAAGCCAGGCGCCTCGGGCGCGAGGTCGGGCCTTGCGGTATCCGCCGCCCTGACGATCCGCGCCAGACGCAGAAGCGGTTCCGACGCCAGTCCGAACTCCTCGACCATGACGTCAAAAGTGCAGAATTCGCCGCGGTGGCTCCAGAACACATCTTCGATATCGAAGGGCGCCGCCCCAAAGCGTTCTCCGACGGCGATAACTTCCGGCGCCGGCACGAACAGGAAGACAGCGCTCGGATCGACGAAGCGCCGGATCAGCCAGGGGCAGGCGATGCGGTCGATCTTCGGCCGCGCGCGCGTTACCCAGACAGTCCGTCCCTCCGCGTCGCGGCGCGGCAGCTTTTCCCAGGGGACCGCCGGTCCGCCTGCGATCCAGGCTTCGAAGCCGCCCTCGAGGCTCTCGGTATCGATACCGGCATGGCGCAGGTAGGCTGCAACGCCATGGCTGAGCTTGCTGCCCTTCTGGCAGACCACGACGACGGAATCGGCATCGACGCTGCCGGCCCAGGACGCTACCTCGGTATGGTCGCGCCGGATCGAGCCCGGCACCAGGCGCGGATCGAGCCCGAAGTCCTCCTTCGTGCGAACGTCGATAATGCAAGGCGCACCGGGAGTTCCGATGAGGCGGCTGAGCTTGTCGGGAGAAATTTCGAGAAATGACGGCATGACGCGTCCCTCCGTTGATCGGTTCTGTTGGACGCGATTCTTCAGCATGACGCCTCGTGGGGTGATCGCGACCCCATGGGAAAACCATGCAAAAGTGCCCCCGCCATGTCAAGGGCATTGGGTCGCGGCGGCTGCTGTCCGCAGGGCACCCGATCGGCCGGCATCTCGTCCTCCGGGACAAGAATGAAGAGGACGAAAACTCAATCAACACAGGCGCTTCGGCCCAGAACGGAACAAAATGCCCACTTCGGCATTCTTCTGTCACCGAAAGAGGAGAAAGTACCATGACGTACGACCCCAATAATGCCAACGACCCCAACCGCCCCCTGAACCCAAATTTGGATCTGCGCACCACGCCGAGCGCGCGCAACAATAATACGTGGGTTGTCTGGGTCGCTGCATTGGCCGTGATCGCTGTCGCTGCATTCGCCTATTCGCAGTGGAGCACCCCCGGCACATCGCCGGATACGACAGCCTCCACGACCCAATCCGAGCCGGCGCCGGCCAAGCCGATCGCTCCGACCGACAACAGCGCAACGCCCGCACCGGCACCGGCACCGGCCACTCCGCCGGCTGCCCCTGCCCAGCAGTAACCGCTGCTCGGCCAAAGGAAGCCGGCCGGATGCCGGCTTCCTGACCGCTGTGGGCTCTTGAAGATTATTAAGCAAACCCTACTTAAGGGATATCATATCTGTCTCTAACGGCTGACCACGGATGTACTGGCAGCCGTTATCGAGACTGATCGAGGAAGGTCGGTGCGAGTTTCGCCCGGCCTTTTTCTTGACCTCGTCATCGATGCCGAATGGGGCAGTCATGCCTGCTCCTGCCAAAGCGCTACCCGAAAATCGAAAGCGATTGTCGCGGCGCTCCAGGCCGACCTAAAGCGCCATGCGTGCTTTCGAACGCACAATGGACGCTCTAACACCTTGAATTTACGCATCGTGCTTTCCGAAAATCGATTCCGATTTTCGGGCCGATGCGCTAGCGCCTTGCACTCGACCGCTTGGTCGGGCAGGTTGGCGGCGCGATGACGATTCAAGGAGGCTGATGTGGCGCGAAGCTACAGCGTCTATGACGTGTTCACCGATCGAAAGCTTGCGGGCAACCCGCTGGCGGTGATCTTCGACGGAGACGATCTCAGCGACGAGGCGATGCAGGCGATCACCCGGGAGCTTAATCTCTCCGAGACGGTGTTCGTGCAGCCTTCGAGCAACCCCGCCTATGCAGCGCGGCTGAGGATATTCACGCCGGGGCGCGAGCTGCCCTTTGCCGGCCATCCGACGGTCGGCACGGCGGTGGCGCTGGCCGAGCGGGCTCATGGCGCGACGACCCGCGATCTCGTCTCGGTACTCGAGGAAAATGTCGGGCCAGTGCGCTGTGCGGTGCGGCTGAGGGAGGGCGAAGCGAGCTTTGCCGAATTTGACCTGCCGCGTAAGTCGCAGCCGGCCATCATGCCGCTCGACAAGCTCGGCATTGCCGATGCGCTGTCGCTGAAGGTGACCGAAATCGGCTTCGAAAATCATGTCCCATCGGTCTGGAGCGCCGGTGTCCCCTTCCTGCTCATTCCGGTGCACGATGTCGGAGCCACGCAGCGGGTGGAATTCGATCCGCAGCTCTGGGAAAAGATCGTGCCTTTCGTCGACGGTGCGCTCGCCTCGGCCTATGTCTATTGTCGCGGCGGCGTCAACCACGTGGCGAAGTTCCATGCGCGCATGTTTGCAAGCGGCATGGGCATCGTCGAAGACCCGGCTACCGGGGCGGCAGCGGCGGCGCTCTCCGGAGCGATCCACCATTTCGACCGGCTGACGGACGGACATCATCCAATCATGATCGAGCAGGGCGTCGAGATGGATCGTCCATCCTTTATCCACCTTCATATCGATGTCGACGGCGGGACGATCTCCAACGCGCGCATCGGCGGCCAGGCGGTGCGGCTGGCCAGCGGCACGCTCGACCTCTGATTTCACCGGAGCGCCGCGCGTCCGCCAGGACGCGCCCTATCACTTTGAATCGGCGCATAATCCTTTCCGAAAATCGCTTCCGATTTTCGGGGTTATGCGCTGCATTTCAGCCATGCCGAAAAATCTTCGCGATTAACCAAAGAAATTTCGCCTATGCGCTGGACAAGCCTGCCGATCCTGTTTATACGCCCCGTCACACCGCGCAGCCAAGCGCGAACGGGTGATTAGCTCAGTTGGTAGAGCAGCTGACTCTTAATCAGCGGGTCGTAGGTTCGAGCCCTACATCACCCACCAAATCTCTTGAAAAGATTGATGTTTCTGAATTCAGGCCGGATTTTCCGGCCTGCCGGGAACCGTTCTGGACGCCGGCGGCATGGTTCGTCTTGCCCTCAAGGCTGGCCGCCGCGATCCGCGCGCCCTATCTCCCTCTCACAGACGGGAGGGGTGCATGAGAAGCGTTATTTTGGCCGTCGCCTTGTCTCTGCCCTTGCCGGCCTTTGCCGCCGGTGCAACGGAGGTCAATGCGGGCGATCACAGCTGCGGCGAGCTTGCGCAGATCATCCGTCAGAATAAAAAGGTCTTTGTCCGCGTCGGCTTTGGCGGCCGCAGCTTCCGCTATCCGCCCGCCCAATGCAGCATGGGCGACAAACGCACCACCACCAGTTTTCGCGATGCTAAGGGGAAACAGTGCATTCTCGACTATGCCTGCGTCTTCGACCCGGCATCGCCCTATAATTTCCCCTAGAGCGCCGTTCGTCCTTTCGGACGCACAAAGGACGCTCTAACACTCTGATTGCGCCAGCCGCCTCTTTCTCACATGCAGGAGTTTCCATGAAAAGCACTGTTCTAGCCGTCGCATTGCTGTTTCCGTCCGCAGCCCTTGCCGTCGAGGCGGTGGAGGTCAATGCCCGCGATCACAGCTGCGAGGAGCTTGCGCAGATCATCAGGAAGGACAAGGCTGTTTTTGTGCGCATGGGCTTTGGCGGCCGCAGCTTCCGTTATCCGCCGGCCAGGTGCAATCTGGGCGACAAGTACGACACCGCCAGGGTAAGGGATGCCAACGGCAAGCTTTGCCTTCTCGACTACGAATGCGTCTACGATCCCCAGTCCTTCTATAACAGGATCCCCAAATAATATCCTGAAGCGTCGCCCAATACGGTTCCAGGCATCGGCTTCGAATCTCATGGGAGGCACGAACCACCGCCCTCTTCCTTCGAGGCCCCTTCCGGAGCACCTCTGGATGAGGGCTGATTGGTGTGGCGTGACGCGGACGAACTGATCGCCTATGCGCCGGCCTTGCCGAAATACCAGTCGATCACCGGCAGCATGGCGATGTTATAGGGATAGGCCGAGGGATCAGCCGAGCGGATGGCCACGGCGCCCGCGATCTCCTGGTCGTCGGCGACCAGCATGTGGCGCTCGATCTGCTCGATCATCTCGTCCGCCGTCATCTCGAAGCGGAAGAGCCGCAGCAGCGTTACCGTGCGCTTGTTATGGGTGGCGAACAGTCCCTGCCCCGCGACGGCATCGGCAAGATCGAGCCCGGTCTCTTCGTGGACCTCGCGGCGCATGTTTGCCTCGATGTCGCAGCTGTTGTCGACGATATCCTCCGGTTCGAGCGAACCGGCGGCGAAATAGACCTGGCCGGGATTGGCGGTATGGGCGCCCATGCGGATCGCCACCAGCGCGCCGTCGGAGCTTTCCAGCACCGGATAGGCGAAGACGTGAATGCCGCCCTGACGCTGCGGCTGCCGGCGCCACCACATGAACGCGGAAAAGGGAATAACATGGCCCTCGCCCACAATCCCGTCTTCGCTGAGCGATATCAGTCGCTGGAACACCATGCGCCCGTCGAATAGCGCCGGGTTGGCAGCGGTCTCTCGTGCCCAGTTCTCTCGAATCGCCGCTTCTTCGGTGGCGACGAGGGGATGGGGGCCGGGCAGGACGCGCAGATCCACGCCGGCAATCGGGAAGACCGTCGCCGACGGCGGCCAGCCGGCGAAATCATCGGAGAAATTGGCGTTGGTGAAATTCATGTTCAAATTCGTTTTCATGTTCGCTTTCAGGGGAGATCCAGTGTCATGACGACGGGGCAATGATCGGACGCCTTCGGCCTGTCCCAACCGGTGCGCGGATAACGCTCCACCTCCTGCCCTGGCGGGAAGATGGTGCGGTAGGGCTGGCCGCTGCGGATGATTTCGGGCAGGCGACCGGCATTATGGGCGGCGAGCGCTGGTGAAAGCCAGAGATAGTCGAGCTGGCAGAGCCACTGCTCCTGCGGCCCGCGCGCATGATAGAGCGTCCAGCGGTCCAGCGCCGCGCGGCGGCGTACGACGTTTTCGGCAAAGCCGTCGCGGCTGAAAACGTCGAGCGCGCTTTCGGCCTCGTCCTGATGCTCGAAACGATAGCCGGCGCCCCGCCGGCCGATGACGTCGACGCGCTCCTGATAATCATTCATGTCGCCGCAGATGGCGAAGCTCTTGGTGCCCGCGTGATCCGCACCGAAACGATCCTCGATGATACGGCGCACCGCGCGCGCCTCGGCACGGCGGATCGGCATGGTCGATTGCCGCCCGTCCAGCCCGTCGCGCGGATTGCCCATCGACTTGAAATGCACGACATAGAGCGAAAACGGCCGGCCGCCGATCAGAAGGTCGAGCTCCAGGCAATCGCGCTTGAAGATCTTGTCGTCGATGCGGTTGGTGAGCCCCAGTTCCTCGTCGAACAGATCGAGATCGCGATAGGTCGTCATTGCATGGCTGCGGATGTCCCTGAGCTCGATCTTCTGGCCGTCGCGCGTTTCCTCGCGCATCAGCACCGCGACATCGATGCCGCGGCTGTCATTGCCCTCGACCAGATATTTCTGCCGGTAGCCGTTTCCGACCATGCGGAAGAGATAGCCGTATTCAAAGGCCTGAAGAGCCGCCATGTTGTCGATTTCCTGCAGGCAGAGGATGTCGGCATCCGCATCGGCGATCGCGAGCGCCGTCATCTGCCGCGTATCGTCGGTCGCAGCGATCACCCGAGCCTGCTCGAGTTGCTGGTAGACGCCCTCGCTCGACACTTGGAAAAGCTTGATGACGCGGTCCTGGCGCAGCTGATTGCGGAAGCCGGTGAAATCGAAACGGGTCAGGAGATTTTCGACATTGAAGGTGGCGAGGCGAAGCGACATGGGAAGGATCCGGTTGCGGGGAGTACCTTAACCAGCAGAAGCCGCAGGAAAAGATGGCCGGCCAAGAAATATGCGGACAACCACCCCTCTTGCGGCCCCGGAGGCGATTGCCAGTGACTTAGGCCGCTGACATGCTCCCGCAGGCTCCGAATAATTCGTCCCGGACGACATTCACCGGTTCCGGGGCGGGAGCATTTCATGAAACGGATTTCTGCATCGATTGCGGTTTTGACTGCCCTCGCCGGCACCGGCCCGGCACTTGCAGACAGCTACGGTGCCATCACCTATTCGCCATCAACGGGCGCTCTGGGTTGGTCCAATGCCAATGACAATCGCGGCGACGCCGAAACCGTCGCCCGGCGCAATTGCGACAGCAGCGCCGATGACTGCCGCATCGCCATCTGGTTCCGCAATGGCTGCAGCGCGGTGGCCGTCGGCCATCGCGGCGGCTGGGGTTACGACAACCGTGAGGCCCAGCGTCAGGCGATCGGCAGCTGTGGACGTCAGACCGGAACCTGCCGTGTCATCCGCTGGCAATGTTCCGGCAGCGAGTGATCCCGAAAGGGCGCGGGCGTCTCAAAGCCGCCATGCCGCGCGCACCGATAACCTGAGACTGTCACCCGTCCGGACTGGAAAGCGGGAATAGGCCCGCAGCGCCTGCCCGTCGGCGAGGGTGAGCTTCAATGCATAGCGCTCGCCCTCGAAGAGAACGGATTCGACCGCCGCCGCGATCCCCTCGCCGGCGGCGGTATTCTCGCCGGAGACCATCACATCCTCCGGCCGGACGAGGACATCCATCCGGTCGCCGCTGGCGGTCCCGGCGACAGCACCGGCAAACAACGGCTCCAGCACAGGCCGGTCAAACGCCCTGCAATTTCCGGCAATCCGCGGCAGCGTCACGATCGCCCCTCGCCCGATCAGCCCGCCGACGACGCGGCCTTCCGGCCGGGCGTAGATCTCGGCCGGTGACGCCACCTGCAGCAGTCGCCCTTCCGACATGACGGCAACGTCGGTCGCGAGCGCCATCGCCTCGCTCTGGTCGTGGGTGACATAGATCATCGTCGCGCCCGAGCGTTGATGGAAATCGCGGAACGTTTCCTCCATCTCCTGTTTCAGGTGGCGGTCGAGATTGGCGAGCGGCTCGTCGAGCAGCACGACGTCGGGCGATGTGACCAGGCAGCGGGCAAGCGCCACGCGCTGGCGCTGGCCGCCGGAAAGATCGGCCGGCCGCCGTTCGGCATATTCGGCAAGCCGCACGATGCCGAGCGCATCGCGCACCTTCGTCCGATAGGTCTCGCCCGAAATGCCGCGCACCTTGAGGGGATAACCGACATTGTCGGCGACGCTCATATGCGGCCAGAGCGCATAGGACTGGAACACCATCGCCATGTTTCGCTTTTCCGGCGGCAGCGATTGCGCGGCATCGGCAAGCAGCCGCTCGCCGAGATGGACCGACCCGTCGGTCGGCGTCTCGAAACCGGCGATCATGCGCAGCACCGTCGTCTTGCCGCAGCCGGAAGGCCCGAGCAGCGCCAGGAAGCCACCCTCACGCACATCGAGCGAAAACCCGCTGACGACAGCCCGTCCGGTGCCGAAATCCTTGCCGAGCTGATTGAGGATCAGCCTCGCCATGGGACCACTCCTTTCGGCAGCTGTTTGGCCAGAAGCTCAAGCAGCAGCATCAGCATGACGACCATGACGACGACGAGCACCGAAAGCGCCGAAGCAAGGTCGGAACTGCCGCTGTCATCGAGATTATAAATGGCGACACCGAGCGTCTGCGTGCCGGCCGACCAGAGAAGTGCGGAGATCGTCAGCTCGTTGCAGGCGATCAGGAAGACGAGGATGACGGAGGCGCCAGCGGCCGGCGCGATCAGCGGCACGATGATATCGGCAAGCCGGCGGAAGAAGCCGGCCCCGGAAAGCCGTGCCGCCTCTTCGAGCGCCGGATCGAGCTGATGAAAGGCACTGACCACCGGTTTCAGGCTGACGGCGAAGAAGGAGGAGAAATAGGCAATCAGGATGATCCAGATCGTGCCGTAGAGCGAGACGCGCAGGAATGGGATGGGTGCAGCGAACACCAGGATGAAGGAAACAGCCATGACGATGCCGGGCAGCGAATAGGGTATTTCGATGAGGCCGGAAACGATGCGGGAAGCCGCATCCTTGCGCCGCGTCAGCGCATAGGCTGCAAGCATTGTCACCACCAGGAGACCAAGCGCGGTGGCGCCGGCAAGCGACAGCGAATTGACAAAGGCCGTGCGCGTCACCGCCTGCCGGAACAGGATCTCCTCAAAAGCATGCAGCGACATGGTCTTGAAGGTGAGCGGCACGCCATAGGCCGGCACCAGCGCGCCGGCAAGGAGCGCGAAGAAGGGCGCCGCCAGCATGAAGAACAGGATCACCCAGACGAGTGGCGCCAAGGCAAATCGCCAGGCACCGAGTTCGAAGGCGGCGCTCGCTCCGGATAGACCGATGACACGGTAGTCGCGGCCACGCAGTGCCCGGTCCTGGATCATCAGGCCGACGACCGAGATGATGGCGATGATCGCCGAGAGCACGGCGACATCGCCGAAGGTCCGGCTGGTGAAGGCGGAAAACTTGGTGAAGATGAGCGTCGGCAGCGTGAAGATCGAGGCCGGAATGCCGAGAATGGCGGGAATGCCGAAATTGCCGGTGCAGGAGACGAAGGAAATTGCCGCCCCGGCGATGATGCCGGGCAGCGACAGGGGCAGGATGATGTCGCGGAACACCCGCAGGCTGGAGGCGCCGGAAAGCCGTGCGGCCTCGACACCGTCGCGCGGCAGCGTCATCAAGCCGGCCCGAAGCGCCAGATAGACCAGCGGCGCATGCTGGACGCCGTAAAGCAGCGCGATACCACCCACCGAATAGAGCGGCTGCGGCGAGCCGAGCGGCGGGGCAATGGAAAGCGCCTTCAACATCGGGCTGGAGGGGCCGGACATCTGCACCCAGGCCAATGCCGTCACTTGCGGCGGGATCATCATCGGCAGCACGAAGAAGAAGCTGAGTGGCCCCTTGGCGCGGATATCGGTCAGCGTCAGCAGAAAGGCGAAGAGGCAGCCGATGACGAGCGAGATGATCGTGCCGAGGATGGCGGTGACAACCGTGTAATAGGTTGCCGACCACAGCGACGCCTCGCTCAAAACAGTCATCACGCCGCCATCGGCGAAGGCCGAGATCCCGACCATGGCAAGACGAGCGAGCGGCAGCACGCTGAGGATCAGGACGACGATGACGACAAAAGGAAACAGCCAGGCGGGCTGGCTGTTTCCTGTTTTGACATATCCGTGCATGAAAGTATCAGTTCGAACCGTAGATGCCCGAGAAGGTCTTCAGGTCCTGGTCGGTATTCTTCAACGCTTCGGCCGCCTTGATAGGCAGGACCTTGATGGTGTCGCGCGCCGGGAAGCCTTCCGGCACCTTCATGCCGTTGCGGGCCGGGATGTAGCCGAGCTTCTGAAAGCCTTCCTGGCCCTTTTCGGAGAGCACATAGTCGACGAACTTCTTGGCGGCGTCGGCATTCTCAGTGCTGGCGAGGATGCCGACCGGCTCGGTGACAACAGAAACGCCTTCGCTCGGGAACACGAAATCGACCGGAGCGCCCTTGGCCTTCTCGCGGATCGGCAGATAGTCAACGACCACGCCATAGGCCTTCTCGCCCGAGGCGACCGACTTCAGCACGGCGCCGTTGCCGCCGGCCGCGATCGCGCCGTTTTCCGCGAGCGACTTGTAGAAATCCCAGCCGAGGCCGGGAACGGCGGCAAGCGTCTGGGCGTGGATGAGTGCCGCACCCGAAGCAAGCGGGCTCGGCATGGTGACGAGGCCCTTGGCTTCCGGCTTGGTCAGATCCTTCCAGCTCGCAGGCTTCATCGAAGCCGACGTGTTGTACATGATGCCTGTCGTGATCAGCTTGGTGGAGTAGTAGTAACCGTCGGCATCATAGAGGGCAGCATCGTACCCTGCGGCTTCCGGCGACTTGTAGGCCAGGAGCCTGCCGTCTTCCTTGAGGCGCTCCAGCGTCACGACATCGGCGATCAGCAGAACGTCGGCGAGCGGGTTGCCGGCCTGGATCTCGGCCTGGAGCTTCGCCATGATCTTCGGCGTGCCGTCGCGCACCCAGTCGACCTTGATATCAGGATTGGCGGCCATGAACCCATCGACCGTTGCCTGCGCATCTTCGTTCGGCTGGCTGGTGTAGAGAACGAGGTTTGCGGCCGAAGCCGGAAGGGCAAAGAGGCTCGCGGCGACAAGTGCTGCGGCAGAAACGATCGTTTTCATGGGAAGGATCCTCGATTTCGATACCCCTCCCTTATTAGGGGTCGTTGACAGCGATGTGACAGCACGCCGCAGCCGCCAGGCCCAGGCTTCACAACCTTCCTTGACCTCCCCCGGCTTTGCCGACAATCGGGGCGATAGCTGTGGCGCAATCTCGCAGGCGTCGTCTTCAACCCTGTGAAACATCCGATCATCTGGTATCCTGGCGCCAAGCAATCTCACCCAGGCGTGAACACTCGGAGATTGCCATTGCCGGGCTTTGCGCTACGTCACTCACGTTTCAATGAAGGAGGAATTTCTATGGAATATCGTCTGCTCGGCCGTTCCGGCCTGAAGATTTCGACTTTGACCATGGGCACGATGACCTTCGGCGGCGTCGGCTGGGCGAAGACCGTCGGGGACCTCGGCGTTTCCGAGGCTCGCAAGATGATCGATATGTGCATCGATGCCGGCATCAACCTGATCGATACCGCCAATGCCTATTCATCAGGCGAATGCGAAAACATCATCGGCGAGGTGCTTTCCGGCAAGCGGCCGCAGGGTGTGCTGCTCGCCACCAAGGCCCGCTTCAGCATGGGCGACGGCCCGAACGACCAAGGCCTGTCGCGCTACCACCTGGTCCGCGAATGCGAGGCGAGCCTCAAGCGCCTGAAGACCGATGTCATCGACCTCTACCAGGTGCATGAATGGGACGGCCAGACGCCGCTCGAAGAGACGATGGAAGCCCTCGATACCCTGATCAAACAGGGCAAGGTGCGTTACGTCGGTTGCTCCAACTATTCCGGCTGGCACATCATGAAGGCGCTTGGCATTGCCAACGAGCACAGGTACCAGCGTTTCGTCAGCCAGCAGATCCACTATACGCTGGAAGCCCGTGATGCCGAATATGAGCTGCTACCGATCTCGATCGACCAGGGCCTCGGCGTGCTGGTCTGGAGCCCGCTCGCCGGCGGCCTGCTCTCCGGCAAGCATCGCCGCAACCAGGCAGCCCCTGAAGGCACGCGCCAATTCGCCGGCTGGACCGAGCCGCCGATCCGTGACGAAAACCGTCTATGGAACATCGTCGAGACACTGGTCGCGATCGGCCAGGAACGCGGCGTTTCGGCGGCTCAGGTGGCGCTCGCCTGGCTAATCGGCCGCAAAGCCGTGACCTCGGTCATCATCGGCGGCCGCACCGAAGCCCAGTTCCGCGACAACATCGCCGCCGCCGAGCTGAAGCTGACGGACGAGGAGCGCAAGCGCCTCGACGCGGTCAGCCTGCCACTGGTGATCTATCCCTACTGGCACCAACTGAACACGGTCAGCGACAGGCTTGGCGAGGCCGATCTCGAGCTTTTCGCCCCGCATCTGCAACAATAGGCAGCGGATCAAGCACTGCACGGCCGCCACAAAACTCCAAGTCAACTAGGGCGTGAACTCATAAAAACGCAGCCATAGTCGCATGGAGGCGACGGGGGTCCGCTCGCCAATGGTTGCATCTCCTGATAAGCTCAGCATCACACTTCAGCTTAAATTAAGCCCCGATCTGGAGGCCTCGCATGCCTTGCAGCAGCGCGCTCGCTCCGTTCGTCATCGCCGCTCTCGTGGCCCTCGGTCCGCTGCCGGCTAGAGCGCAGAACAATGCTGCGCCACCGCCGGCGGCAATCTCCCACAGGGCCAAGCTTTGCGGGATGTGTCACGGTATGAAAGGTATGCCGACTGTTAAGAACACGCCAATCATCGCCGGCCAGCACGAGTCCTCTTTGCTGATAGCTTTGCAGGAATATCGCAATGGAGAGCGCACCGACGACCTCATGGGCCGGATCGCGAAGAATCTTTCCGACGACGACATGAAGGCGCTTGCGGCCTACTTCTCCGCACTGCCCTGGCCCGCCTACCGCGAGCCGGCCGACGCAGCGAGCATTACCCGCGTCCGAGCGCTCGACGCCGGGAAGAAGTGCACCTCGTGCCACCGGGAGGGTTTCGTCGGATACGCCAACACTCCGCGCGTCGCAAATCAGAAGCTGGACTACCTGATCAAAACCCTCTCCGACTTTCGCGATAACAAGCGCCCGAACATGCCCAGCATGACGGCCTTGGTGCGCAATTTTTCGGCCGACGACATCGCTGCCATGGCTCACTATCTTGCCGGCCTCTGACGATCAGTTCGGGGTCGGCGATGCACCGAATAGGGCCGACGAATAGCGATCACTGCGTTACGGCGATTGGCACCTCTTGCCCACGAACAAGCTATCCGTGCGCCGGTCATTTCTGGCCGTTTATCTGCTTAACAACCGCTCTGATTGCACTGCGTGACCTTTATGGCAATTGCTACATAAGTCCGCAAAAGTGTGCAGCGGTTTTGCGACCACGACATGGGTAAATCAAAGACCTAAAGCGTGGCAGGCGAATCTGAAGGATCGCGCCATACTTTAGTCGTCACAAAAGATGCACTTTCGCCGTGTTATCGTCAGACCCCGCCACTCCCGCGAGGTTCTCCATGCTGAAGAATTACAAGGTCCTGAAGGGCACGGCGAGCGCACTTGCCCTCGACGACGACAACGATCCTCATATCGAGATCCGCATCGAGGCAAACGGCGTCAGTTATCGCATCGCGCTCAATGTCCGCTCCAAGGAAACGCCGCACGATCTGCTCTACGCCAATATCGTCGATTTCAAGCACTCAGCGCTGACGGAGGCGCTCGAAGCGCTGCCGATGGGGCTGATCGACATCCGCAAGGACCGTCCGGAGCTTGCGATAGACTATGTTCGCGGCGGGCTGATCGAACGCGAGGATATGAATGTCGCACCCTTCCAGCTATCCGGCCCGAAGAACGACCTGCGCGACTTCATCGAGCCGATCGTCCAGGAAGGCATTGCCGATTCCGACGTGCATTTCTACGCCTTCGGCGAGGCCTGGGGTCCTGAGCACAACAAGCCGGACCAATATTTCCGTTTCGAGCCGGGCAACGGCATCCACGACATTCACATGAACCAGGGCGACGGCGGCAGCTTCAAGGCGACCAACGGCCCCAACCAGGACGGCGCCCTTCTCGTCCACTTCAACGATACCGACGAATGGGCGGCGATCTTCCTCTGCTTCCAGTCGCAGAATTGGAACACCGATGCGGCGACCGGCCATCCGGTTTCCGACAGCCGTGGCGGCCAGGGCCGCGGCGAAGGCACGCGCCGACCGCAGCCGATCGTCGCCTCGTCGCTGCGCATCGTCGCCGCGCTGATCAACCCGGTGAACGGCGAAGGCGGCACCGAGGCCGAAACGGTCACGATCATCAACCGCTCCGACATGACCGCATCGCTCGACGGCTGGAAGCTGGAAGACGAAAACGGCAGGACCCAGACACTGTCGGGGTCGCTTGGCGCAGGCGAGCTGCGCACCGTGGCACTCGATGCCGCGGCCGGCGGCCCGCAGCTTGCCAACAGGGGCGGCGACATCATCCTGCGCAACGCCGACGGCGCCGTGGCCGACCGGGTCGGCTACGGCAAGAGCGAGACGGCGAACGAAGGCTGGACGACGATCTTCTGATCGACGCCCTCGCCAGCCTGGATCAGCCGCCGATTTCGGCCGAGATCAGCGCGCCCAAGCGGCCGATGCCGTCCTCGATCATCTGCTCGTTGGCGCAGGAGAAGCTGACGCGGAAGGTGTTGGCGCCGGAACCATCGGCGAAGAATGCCTTGCCGGGTACGAAGGCGACCTTGGCGGTCTCCAGCGATTTCGCCAAGAGCTTGGCGCCATCCATCCCCTCCGGCAGCGTGATCCAGATAAACATGCCGCCCTCCGGCTTCGTCCAGCTCGTGCCTTTGGGCATATATTTCTCGAGTGCCGTCAGCATGCAGTCACGGCGCTTGCTGTAGGCGGCCTTGATCTTGGCGACCTGCGCGTCGAAGCCGCGCTCGGCGACATCTGATATCGCCATCTGGTTGATCGTCGAGGAATGCAGGTCGGCCGCCTGCTTCATCAGCACCAGCTTGCGGATGACAGGCGCATTGGCGACGATGAAGCCGACGCGAAGGCCAGGCGCCAGCGTCTTCGAGAAGCTGCCGCAATAGATGGTGCGCGTATCGTTGATATGGCCCTTTTCGGCAATCTCGAGCGCCAGGATCGGTGGGATCGGATCGCCGTCGTAACGCAACGACTGGTAGGCCGCATCCTCGATGACGGCGATGTCGAGGTCTTCGGCTAATGCCAATACCTTCTTGCGGCCATCGAGATCGACGGTCTCGCCGGTCGGGTTGGAGAAATCGGCGGAGAGATAGGCGAACTTCACCTTGCCGCCGGCAGCCGCTGCGGCCGCCCGATAGGATTCCGGCGTCCGGTTGCCGTTCGGCGTCAACTGGTCATAGGCCGGTTCATAGGCGTTGAAGGCCTGCAGCGCGCCGAGATAGGTGGGCCATGTCACCAGCGCGGTATCACCAGGCGACAGGAATAGCTTGCCGAGATAATCCAGGCCCTGCTGCGAGCCTGATACAATGAAGACGTTGTCGAGTTCGCAGGGGATGCCGAGAGCTGCCATCTGCTTGACCAGCCATTCGCGCAGCGGCTTGTAGCCTTCGCTCACTGAATATTGCAGCGCCGAGTTGACGGCGGCGCCGTCGAAGATATCGGCATAGGCCTGCTTGAATTCCCGATCCGGAAACAGCGCCGGATCAGGGATGCCGCCGGCAAAGGAGATGATGTCGGGCCGGTCGAGAAGCTTCAGCAACTCGCGGATCTCGGATGCGCGCATGCGCGACGAGCGCGACGCAAACATGGTGTCCCAGTTCAGCATGGGGTTTCCTCATATTTTCTATACCGCCGACAAACCATGCCAGGGAAATTATGTCAATAATACTGACCTATTTTCTTGTCATGGTGACAAGCGTAGACGCCATCCGATATCGAAGACGCTCGATCCCGAATTTGCTGCTCGACGTCAGCCACTCCAAGCGATTATTCCTCTGATCAAAGTCGAAACCGGCTGATTCAGACCTTTCCAAGACCAGCTCGGCGGCAGTAGTGTCGCCGCCACTATTCAAATTACTATCAAGGTGCCAGCAATGACCGTGACGTCGGCCTCTCCTGAAATCAAAATCGAACTCCACCAGTCTCCCGTCTCCGACGCCGATCGCATCCAGGCACTGGAGACACCCGGCTTCGGCAAGGTGTTCACCGATCATATGGTCCTGGCACGATGGACTGCCGACAAGGGCTGGCACGATGCGAAGGTTACGCCCAGGCGGCCGCTGGAGCTCGATCCCGCGAGCGCCGTGCTGCATTATGCTCAGGAAATCTTCGAGGGCATGAAAGCCTACAAGGCAGACGATGGCCGGATTCTGCTCTTTCGGCCTGAAGAGAATGCCCGCCGCTTCGCGCAGTCTGCAGCCCGCATGGCGATGCCTCCTGTGCCCGAAGAACTCTTCCTGAAGGCCGTCGAAGAACTGGTCCGCATTGACAAGGCTTGGATTCCGTCCGGCGACGCCAGCCTCTACCTTCGCCCCTTCATGTTCGCCAACGAGGCGTTTCTCGGTGTTCGTCCGGCTCAGGAATATATCTTCTGCATCATCGCCTCTCCGGTCGGCGCCTACTTCAAGGGCGGCGCGAAGGCCGTCTCCCTGTGGGTCGAGACCGAATACACCCGTGCGGCTGCCGGCGGCACCGGCGCTGCAAAATGCGGCGGAAACTACGCAGCCAGCCTCGTGGCGCAAGCCGAGGCGGCGAAGAAGAATTGCGATCAGGTCGTCTTCCTCGACGCAACAGAGCATCGTTGGGTCGAAGAACTCGGCGGCATGAACGTCTTCTTCTTGATGAATGACGGATCGGTGGTGACCCCGCCCCTTGGCGGCACGATCCTGCCGGGCATCACCCGGGCCTCCGTGATCGTACTCGCCGAAGAAAGAGGCTTGCGCGTCGAGCAGCGTCCCTACTCCTTCGCGGAATGGCAAGACGACGCTGCCAGCGGCAAGCTCGTCGAAGCCTTCGCTTGCGGCACTGCCGCAGTCCTGGCGGGCATTGGCCTGGTTCGACATGCCGGCGGCGAGTTTCTGGTCGGAGACGGACAGACCGGCAAATTGACCAGCGAACTGCGCCAGCAGCTCGTCAGTCTGCAGAAGGGCGTAACGAACGATGAGCGCGGCTGGACCCGCCTTATCCCGGCCTGAATTCCCGACGTTCCACGCAAACGGCGGCGTCAACACCGACATGGTGGGCGCCGCTCTCCGCCTCGCGCGCAAAGCCGCCGGGCTGTCGACCCTATTCCGCCCTCGCCGGAGTTCGTGTCGAGCTGCACGATACGCTACGATGCTCTTCGAGCGGACGGCCACCAAGCAATCCGCGGATCTCTTTCGAAACCGCGCGCCGCCCGGTCTTTTGTGGCCGAGTCAGCGGGAAGAATCATCGCTACTTCTCCTTTGGCGACCAAAATAGCACTAACGCCGAAAACACTTCGTCATTGACGGATGTCAGATGAATTCTTACCATTCATCTATCGATGGAGGAAAGGTAAGAATGACAACCGCAACCCTCTCCACAAAATTCCAGATCTCCATTCCCAAGGAAGTGCGCGAACAGCAGCACTGGTCGGCGGGGCAGGAATTCGTGTTCATCCCCAAAGGGAAAGGCGTGCTGCTGATGCCGGTCCCGACGCTTGCCGATCTTCGCGGCATTGCCGAAGGCGCTGACAAGGAAAACTACCGCGACCGGAACGACCGTTTCTGATGCGCGTGGTCGACAGCTCCGCATGGATAGAATGGCTGACGAAAAGTGCCGCCGGAACCCGGTTGCAGGCCAATATCCCGGTGCGCGATCAATGCATCGTTCCAACGATCGTGCAGCTCGAGCTCTCCAAATGGCTGGCACGCGAGAAGGACGAGGAAGCCGTCGACAGCTTCATCGCTTATACCGCGACATGCATGGTTGTCTCTCTCGACACGACGCTTGCCCGCCGTGCTGCCGAAATCTCGACGATCCACAAACTCGCCACCGCCGATGCGATCATTTATGCGACCGCGGAGCGCCATGATGCCGACATCCTGACCTGCGACGCCCATTTCAAGGATCTCGAACGCGTCATCTATGTCGATAAAAAAGACTGACCTGGATGTGACCCAAGTGCTCGACGGCGGAGCGCAACGCTTCTATCACAACGTGGGAAATGGTAATCTGGCATCAACCGGCATGGACGGACTGCACCGAATTCAATGGCGAAAATGACGATCTCTCTTCCGGATAATCTGGCGGATTACGTCGCACGCCGTGTCGCAAGCGGCAGATACGCCAATGCCAGCACATATCTGGCGGAACTCGTCCTGAGGGACCAGGACCATCGCAAGCTCGATGACGAAGAATTGCGTGAGATTCTGAGGCTGGCCGAAGAGAGCGGCATCAGCGACCGGCGCATTGCCGATATCCTGTTGGAAACGAAGGCAAAGCTGCGTGACATCAACCTATAGGCTGACCCGAACCGCAGATGCCGTGCTGTCGGGCATCGACGAATATGCCAGCTTGCACTTCGGCGAGGCACAGGCGGATGCCTATCTTCTCGACTGGGACAGAATTTTCGTGCTTCTTTCGCGCGCGCCCTCCATGGGAGACGAATGCGAAGAGCTTGGCGTCGGCCTTCGCCGCCTTCTTCACATGCGCCACGTCGCCTTCTATCGTGAAATACCGGACGGCATCCTCGTCATCGACATCATCGGCGCCGATCGGCTCCCCGAAAGGCACCTTCAATCCAACCGACGCTCCCGAACGGCCGATCCGCATGCCTCGTGACAATACCTCTGACTTCTACAGGCAAAACGCCGAGACCTACGCCAACCGGGCGCGCAGCCTGCCGAAGCAGCAGCTCGATGCCTTCCTCGCCGGGCTTGCGCGGGGTGCGGCAATCCTCGAACTCGGCTGCGGTGGCGGACAGGACAGCGTCTACATGCTGTCGCAGGGTTTCGACGTGACGCCGACGGATGGCTCTGCCGAGCTTGCAACACAGGCCGAAGCGCTGATCGGCAGGCCGGTCAGGGTCATGCTGTTCCAGGAACTCGACGCCGACAGCGCCTTCGACGGCGTCTGGGCGCATGCGAGCCTTCTTCATGTCCCCCGATCCGAACTGCCCGACGTCTTCGCCCGCATCCGCCGCGCCCTGAGGCCCGGCGGCCTCCTTCACGCAAGCTTCAAGGCCGGGGAAGCAGAAGGCCATGACGGCTTCGGGCGTTATTACAACTATCCCTCCGCCGAATGGCTCTCGGAGCTTCTGACGAAAGGCGGTTGGAGGAATATCGCCCTAAGCGAATACGACGGCGGCGGATATGACGGCAAGCCGACGCGCTGGCTGACCGTCAGCGCACAACGATAAAGGCCGGAGCTTTCGCCCCGGCCCTCGATTCCTACAGTCTGAAAACCGCTTAGTTCACGCTCTTGTCGACCAGCTTGTTCTTGCCGATCCAGGGCATCATGCCGCGCAGCTTGGCGCCGACTTCCTCGATCTGGTGGCTGTCGTTCAGGCGGCGGATGCCTTTGAAGCGCGAGCCGCCAGCGCGGTATTCCTGCATCCAGTCGGAAGTGAACTTGCCGGTCTGGATGTCCTTGAGGACGCGCTTCATCTCGGCCTTGGTCTCAGCGGTGATGATGCGCGGACCGGAGACATATTCGCCCCACTCGGCCGTGTTCGAGATCGAGTAGTTCATGTTGGCGATGCCGCCTTCATAGATCAGGTCGACGATCAGCTTCACTTCGTGCAGGCATTCGAAATAGGCCATTTCAGGCGCGTAGCCGGCTTCAACAAGCGTTTCGAAACCGGCGCGGATGAGTTCGACCAGACCGCCGCAGAGAACGACCTGTTCGCCGAAGAGGTCGGTTTCGCACTCTTCGCGGAAGTTGGTTTCGATGATGCCCGAGCGGCCGCCGCCGACGCCGCAGGCGTAGGAGAGAGCGAGTTCAAGCGCATTGCCGGAAGCGTTCTGGTGAACGGCAACGAGGCAGGGAACGCCGCCGCCCTTCTGGTATTCGCCGCGAACCGTGTGGCCCGGGCCCTTCGGCGCGATCATGACGACGTCGACCGTGGCCTTCGGCTCGATCAGGCCGAAGTGCACGTTGAGGCCGTGGGCGAAGGCGATCGCCGCGCCGTCGCGGATATTTGCAGCGATTTCCGACTTGTAGATGTCGGCCTGCAGTTCGTCGGGCGTTGCCATCATCATCAGGTCGGCCCAGCCGGCGGCTTCGGCAACCGTCATGACCTTGAAGCCGTCGGCTTCAGCCTTCTTGACGGTCGGCGAACCGGCCTTGAGCGCGATGACGACGTTCTGGGCGCCGCTGTCCTTGAGGTTCAGCGCATGGGCACGGCCCTGCGAACCGTAGCCGATGATGGCGACCTTCTTGGCCTTGATGAGGTTGAGATCGGCATCACGATCGTAATAGACGCGCATTTGAAGTTCCTTCCCTTTGCTTGTCTTGTTGACTGTCATTAAAGCGGAATCAACCGAGAACCGGCATCTCCACCAGAACCTTGTCCGTGCCGTAGAGCCGGAGGAAGGCGGTAACCGCCCTCTCCGCCTGGCGCGCGGTATCCTTGAGGCCCGGCTCGCCGAGCAGCATGCGCACATGCAGATCGGAAACAACAAGGCCGTAAAGCGTGTGATAAGCCTCGTCGGCATCGGAAAAACGCAGGAGCCCTGCCCTCTTTCCGGCATCGATCAACGCCATGGCGCGCCGGTCGATCTGGCGGCGGCCGCGCTCGAGCAGCAGCTTGCCGAGCTTCGAGCCGTCGCGGTTCGACTGGCCGATCGCCAACCGGTTCAGCGCCAGCGAGACGTCGCCGGCGAGCACCTCCAGCAGATCACGCGCGAAAATGACCACATGGTCGTGCAGACTTGCCGCCGTCAGTCGCTCGCCGTTGCGCTCGAAGGTGCGCACTTTGCTCGCCTGATAGGCGATCATCGCCGACAACAACCCATCGCGATCGCCGAACCACTTGTAGAGGCTCTCCTTCGAGCAATTGGCGGCACGCGCCACACCCGAGGTCGTCAGCGCCTTCTCGCCGCCATCGACGAGCAACCGCAACGCCTGCTCCAGAACGGCGTTCTGGCGCGGCGAAAATTCGCTCGGCTCTGCGGTATCGACAGACAAGGTCGTAGCTCCCATGTACGTACCGTACGGTACGGTTCGCGAGGTTTATGCGATAAACCGATCAGATCGTCAAGAAGCCCGGATCATTTTTTTAATACGGGAAACCGCGATCAAACACCAGAATTGGATAGGCGCGAATCCTTGGTGATCGCATATTGTCGCGGTACCCGTTTGCGCCTGGAGGCTTCGATGTCACGCCTGTCTGCAGCTCTTCTCCTGCTCGGAGCAATTTTCCTGGGCGGCTCAAGCGCTCTCGCGCAGTCCGACAGCGACGTCTATAACCGCATCGAAGAACTGCACGGCGACGCCGCAGGCTTCGACCGGCCGCTGCGCCAACTCGTTCGGGCGATGCGCTCGGGCGACGCCGAAACCATTGCCGGGCTTGCCGAATACCCGCTGACGGTCGAGGCCAGGGGCGAGACTTACGACGTCGAGAGCGCCGAAGATTTCATCGACAATTTCGACGATCTGGTGACGCCGGAAACGCGCCGCGCCGTCGGGCGCCAGCAATACGGGGATCTCTTCGTCAATAGCGACGGCGTCATGCTCGCGGGTGGCGCCCTCTGGATGGGCGCGGTCTGCGATGACGACGCCTGCGAGGAAAGCCATTGGGCGATCATCGCGATCAACAACTGAAATCTGGCGATGAGGAAAAGCCGATGAAATACCGGATCGCTGCCGCAGTCATCACCGCAGCCCTTGCCATCGCCGCAAATGCACAGGCGGCCGAAACGCGCTGCGGCTGGATTGAAAATCCGACGCCCGCCAACTGGTGGCTGGAAGATGCGGAAAACACCTGGACGATCATGACCCAGGGCGACGATGCCGGCGAGGTGGAAGGCATGGAGCTGATCTCCGACATCTCCGAACGTGAGTATGTCAGAACCAACGGCAATTACGGCTATGCCTGCGCCTGCATGAGTGTGGAGACGGATGGCAAGGAGCGCATCACGAAAATCCTCTCCTTCCGCCAGCTCAAGCTCGCCAAATGCCGTGCCGACAAGGCGCTGAAATTCCCCGGCTGATGAGCCGCGGCTTATAACGCCGTGGCGCAACCCGCCGGGATAGCCAAAGGCTCTGCCGGCATCGTCTTATCGATCGCGTAAAGCTTCGCGAAACCGGCATCCTCGATGACCGTCAGGCCCGACGGCATGAAGGTGCCGACATAGCGATCGAGAATATCGGCATTGGCGACCAGGACGAAATCGAAACGACTGCGCCAATCCGACAGATAGGGCGTGAAGTCTCGATATTGCTGCAACATTGTCGGGCATGAAAGCACACCCACCGACAGCAGATTGCCCTCTGGAACCGCGATCTCAGACCAGGGCGACAGAACGGAAAGTGGCTGCTTGCCTTTTGCGGTGAAGAGCGTCGGCACGAAAGCATGCGAGACGGGCACGGCAAGCGTCGGCAGATGCCGGAAAGTATCCAGTCCCCAGAAAAAATGCCGGTTGGAGTGGGCAAGGTAGCTCACTGTCTCAGGTTCATGCCCAAGTGGTAGCACGGCTGCACCGGCCGGCACCCTTTTCAGCACGCTCTCGACAGCGGCAACATCCTTTTGCGCCAGCCACCAGTTCCAGCCGATCCAGCCGGTACGGCCGAAGACCGCAAGATTGATGACGAGCGAAAGCAACAGCGCCTGCCGGCGCGGGAGATTGGCGAAGGGGCATACCATCGCCATGGCGACGAGCGCCGTCATGATCGGAAAGCGCCAACTGATCCATCCGGTGCCGAGCATGTGGCGAGGCGAAATACAGGAGAGCAGCAGCAGACCGCCAGCGGCGACGGCAAGCCCCGCATGCATGCGGATGTCGCCCGCTCGTGCGGCACGTGTGCAGATGAGGATCAGCGGCAGAACCAGTAAGACATCCACCACCGGGACATAGGTCGTGATGGCGGAGAGCAGATTGAGGACGATCAGGACGACGCTGTCGTTCCATGCAAGCCCAAGGCCGTTGCCACCGGCGTTGGGCAAAGATGCCGTGTGAAGGTAGAGCGCGAGCGGTGGCAAGACGCAGGCGCCAATCGCCAACGCCAACCGGCCGACGAGCCTCGTGAGACCCGCCTTCGATCGCAGTATGTCGATGCGCCACGAAAATTCGAGGCCGCAGACGATCGCCATATAGAAGCCGAGCGAGAAGATGTGCATCACCGTCAGCAGCAGCGAAGCGGCGAGCCGCCAGGCAAAAACCAGCGCGGGATTTTTGCCCTGCAGCCGGAGGTCGACGCAGGCGAAGAAGAGCGCCATGCCGAGGCCGATCTGGAAATTGATGAAGCCGCCGATCATGGTGGCGCACCAGCCGAGCGACAGCATGGCGGTCTGCCAGTGGTGCCGGCCGCCGAAAAGCGCGCGATGCAAGCCGATCGCGCCGAGCGGCGGCAGCACGATCGCCAGGAAAAGCAAAGTCCGCGCAAGCCTGTCGGCGCCGACAAGCGGTCCCAGCCAGGTGGCGAGAATGTCGATCCCGACATTGGTGAAGGTGCGGCTCCAATCGACCGCATAAATCTCAGGAAACGGCTGCTCGCCGATGCCGCCCGAAAGGAGCCATATCCGGGCGTAGTGATTGGGGTAATCGAGAACCGGCGGAAAACGAAACAGCACCACCAGCGCCGCGGCAAGCGCGACGAAAGCGGCGACCGCAATGGCGGAATCCTGTCTGGCGGCCAATCCCTGAGGCTCGCCTGCGACCACAGCAGGCGTGTCGATCTGGTCCATTATCCGATCCGACTGCTCTTTTGCGCTCGCGGAAACTCCCCGGATGTAAAGGCGACATCGAGTGCGGCGCGCTTATCGCTGGCGTTCATCTCCGGAAAAGCAGTCGGCAGCTCGGCGTGTTCGCCGCCGCGCAGGATCGTCTCGATCATGAACATCGGCCGCTTCTTGCTCTCCTGCACGAGACGGCCGAGATATTCGCCGATGATGCCGATACAGATCAGCTGGATGGCGCTGAAGGCGCTGACGGCGGCCATGATCGACGACCAGCCGGTAACCGTTTCGCCTTCCAGCCAGCGAACGAAGGTGTAGACGAGCAACGAGATCGCGACGCAGGCGCTGATCATGCCAAGCCATGTGGCTATACGCAGCGGCGTCGTCGAAAAGCTGGTGATCGCATCGAGCGCAAAATTGATCATCTTGCGCAGCGGATATTTCGTCGCGCCGGCAAAACGGGCGTCACGCTCGTAAGGGAGAGCAACCTGCCTGCCGCCGATCCAGCTGACCATGCCACGGATAAAGCGATCGCGCTCCGGCATCGCCAGCAGGATATCGACGACGCGCCGGCTCATCAGCCGGAAATCGCCGGTATCGCGCGGAATGGTCACCGAGGCGAGCCTGGACAGCGCACGATAGAAAAGCGAAGCCGAGGCAACCTTGAACCAGGTTTCACCCTCGCGGCGCGTGCGCTGACCATAAACGACGTCGGCGCCACGCTCCATGATCGGCATCATCATCAAAAGCAGTTCGGGCGGATCCTGAAGATCAGCGTCGATCAGGAGCACACGCTCGCCCCGCGACGCGGAGAGACCCGCCGTCGATGCCAATTGGTGGCCGTGATTGCGAAGAAGACGAACGCCGAGCACTTGCGGCACATCAGCCGCCAATTCGGAAATGATCTCCCAGCTGCGGTCGGACGAGCCGTCATCGACGAGAATGAGCTCGAAGGCATCCCCAGCAACGCTCCGAGCAGCTGCGACGGCTCGGCGGCAGAATTCGCGGAGGCCCTCTTCCTCGTTATGACAAGGCGCGACGATGGACAGAAATGGTTCTTGCGTCATACGGACTTCGGGCCTGCTGGATGGTTGGCGCCAGACTAGCCACGAAACGTCAAACATCCTTTAATGATCGGATGCCCGGGATGCGCGACAGACTACTCCGCCGCCATGACCTCGCGCGCGCCATCGATATCGCGCGCCGGCGAAGCGCCGTAGAGGCGACTGTATTCGCGGCTGAACTGCGACGGGCTTTGATAGCCCACGCGGTGGCCGGCCGTGCCGGCATCGAGGCGCTCCACCAGCATCAGGCGACGCGCCTCGTGCAGGCGAAGCTGCTTCTGATATTGCACCGGCGTCATCGCCGTGACCGATTTGAAGTGATGATGGAAGGACGACACGCTCATGCTGACGCGGACGGCAAGATCTTCGATGCGCAGCGGCCGCGCGAAATTCTCCTTCAGCCATGCGACGGCGCGGGCGATCCTGTTGCTGTGGCTGTCTGCTGTGGCGATGTTGATCAGCCGCGCGCCATCCGGCCCGGTCAGCACCCGGTAGAGGATTTCCTGCTCGATCAGCGGCGCCATGGCAGGAATGTCGCCTGGACGATCGAGCAAGCGCAGCAGGCGGACGGCGGCATCCAGGAGCTCCGGCGGAGCGACGTTCACCGCCATCCCGCGCTGCCCGTCGGTATGGGCCGCCGGACGCGGAATATCGATACGGCTCAAAAGCTCAAGCAGCTTTTCGGAATCGATTGCCAGCCCCAGGCAGAGATGCGGCACTTCAGGGCTTGCCTCGGTGACCTGCCAGGCGACCGGCAGGTCGAGCGAGGTCAGCAGATAGTCTCCTGTCCCGTAGCTGATAAGTTCGGTGCCGAGGCGCAGGCTCTTGGCCCCCTGCAGGACGAAGGCAAAACAGGGCCGGTAGCTGCTGTGAAGCGGATCGCTTGGCTTGGACCGACGGCTGACGTGAAGATTGCCGATATCAGTTGAGAACTCGCCGTCGCCAGGCGCGAAGCGCATCGCGATGTCGACAATTTCCTGATAGGGGCTGAAGGGCAAAGTCATGCGGCAACTCTTTCTGTCAACTGGCTGACGCCGGTGATACCGCCCTTATCTAGAGTGCCTTCGCCATTTCGCAAACAGGCCGGCGCCTCACTTTTGCAGGATCGTGCAAAAAGCTGAGAGGATCGCTCTAACCCTCTCACGCAGTTCCGGGCAATAGTCCGCCATCCCGTTCAACCCCCACCACAATCGAAAAGGAAGGTTCCCATGCCTATTGCAAGAGGCTACGCCGCAACCGACGCTTCCAAACCGCTGACCCCTTTCACCTTCGAACGCCGCAACCCCAACCCCGATGACGTCGTGATCGACATCAAGTTTGCCGGCATCTGCCATTCGGACATCCACACTGTCCGCAACGAATGGAAGAACGCCGTCTATCCGATCGTGCCGGGCCATGAGATCGCCGGCATCGTCTCGGCCGTCGGTTCCGCCGTGACCAAGTTCAAGGTCGGCGACCGCGTCGGCGTCGGCTGCTTCGTCGATTCCTGTATCGGCTGCGCCGAGCGCGACCTCGATCGCGAACAGTATATGCCGGGTCTCAGCGGCACCTACAATGATTTCGAAGCCGACGGCAAGACACGCACCCAGGGCGGCTATTCCGACTCGATCGTCGTCAAGGAAGGCTATGTCATGTCCATCCCGGACAACCTTCCGCTCGATGCCTCCGCGCCGCTGCTCTGCGCCGGCATCACGCTTTATTCGCCGCTGCGCCACTGGAATGCCGGCCCCGGCAAGAAGGTCGCGATCGTCGGCATGGGCGGCCTCGGCCATATGGGCGTCAAGCTGGGTGCGGCCATGGGCGCCGATATCACCGTTCTTTCCCAGAGCCTTTCCAAGAAGGAAGATGGGCTGAAGCTCGGCGCCAAGGAATATTATGCCACCAACGACCCGGAAACCTTCAAGAAGCTCGCCGGCACTTTCGACCTGGTCATCTGCACCGTCAGCGCCGAAATCGACTGGAATGCCTATCTCGGCCTTCTGAAGGTGGATGGTTCCTTCGTGGTGGTCGGCGCGCCTGAGAATCCGATCCCCGTGCACGCCTTCTCGATCATCCCCGGCCGCAAGAGTATTTCCGGCTCGATGATCGGCTCGATCAAGGAAACCCAGGAAATGCTCGACTTCTGTGGCAAGCACAACATCGTCTCCGAGATCGAGAAGATCAACATCCAGCAGGTCAACGAAGCTTATGAACGCGTCCTGAAGAGCGACGTCCGCTACCGCTTCGTCATCGACATCGCCTCGCTGGCAGCATAAGAAAACGAGAGGCGGCTCCTTCGGGGGCCGCCTTTTTCAATGTCGGGCGATTTCAACTGTGGCGGTGCTGTCAAGATCTCCGCCCTTGGGCGCAGCCGCACCGTCTGCCACCCACGATCAAATGCGACACTCGGATGTCACGATATGCCTCCGGCAAGTCGATGCAGGCGCAGCAGATATTCGACGCCGTTGAACGGATCAGGACCTGATCGCGGGCGCGAGCGCGGCGGGCCAGCCACTGGGGCATAATGATCGAAGCTGCTTTCCATGGTCCCCGCCCCGCTCGTCAGGCGCGGCAATTGCTGCTGGACACCGCGGACCATCTGAGACGCCATGGTACCCTCGAGCCGGGCGACGCCATCGGCAATGACCGAATCCGTCGTCGTTGCTGCCGATTTTGCAAGCAGGGTGACCACGCCGCTCAAATTTTCCGCGGGCGTTTCGAGATAAAAGCGGTCGATTGGCTCGCAGAGCACGGTCCGCGCGGCCGATAGCGCCGTTGCCAGCACCCATGGCGTCAACTGCCGGAAATCGGCGGCGGTGCTTGCAGGCGAACTGTGCCGGGCCGCCGTCATCGCCACGTGGCAATCGATGACCTGCCAGCCGAAAATCCCCTGTTTCAGCGCTTCGAACACGGTCTCCTCGACCGCTCGATAAAAGGCGATGGGCATCTGGCCGACATCCACTTCGAGCGCAAAGCTGTTGCCCGCCCCGGGAGGGCGTGGTTCGACGCGCAGGCCGACGGTTGCCAGGAAGGGATTGGGCTCCTTGAAGAGGATCTGCAGGCCGGCCCCGGTCCCGACTGGCCTCTCGACCAGGATGACGGTGCTTTCCTCGAACTTTGCCTCAAGTCCGAAATCCGTCAGCAGGGTCGATTGGATAACGTCCTTCTGCATCTCGCCGTAGAGTGAAACGAAGACTTCGTCCGTCTCCTCGTTGCGGCGCAAATTGATCAAGGGATCCTGTTCGGCCATCTGGTTCAGCGCCAGCCAGAGCGCCGCCTTGTCGGAAGGCCGCCGCGCAAGAACCCGGGTTTCGAGCGTCGGCGGCGCAAAGTGAGCCCGCCCGCCCGCGGGATCTCCGCCCACCGCATCCCCGATCCGGGCGCCGGCAAGGCCGGCGACGCGGGCAATCTGCCCTGCGCGAAGTCTCTCGGCGCCTTCGATCCGGCCGGCCTCGAACAGGTGGATCGCAGTCACCCGTTCCGGGCCTCTGGGCAGGTCCAGATATTGCCGAAGCCGCACCGTGCCTGAGGCGAGGTAGATATAGGCGAGCTTTTCCCCACCCCAGCCGCGTTCGATCTTGAAGATCTTGCCCGCGACCGGGCCATCCGGATTGGAGCACCGGCCGGGCAAGATCGTCGCAATGGCCGATGCCAGGGCGGGCATGCCGACACCGGTCATCGCTGCGCCCGCGAAGACCGGATGGACGAGGCCGCTCGCCACCTGATCGGCCAGGCAGCGCCCAAGCCTTTCCTCGGTCAGGCGACCGGGAGCAAGGATATAATCGGCAAGCAGGGCCTCGTCGTTTTCTGCCAGTGCCTCGCAGAGCGGCGTGAAAAGCGGCTCGTCTCCCGGCGCGAGCGTCTCCGCCCGGGCAAGCTTGGCTCCGGCATCGATGACCGACGACATGGCGATGGGGCGGACCGCCAGCTGCGCGGCTAGGGCCTCCACCACCTCCTGATATCGGGCCCCAAGACGATCGACCTTGTTGACGAAGAAGATGAAGGGAACGCCAAGCCGCCGCAGCGCTCGCACCAACACCCGTGTCTGGGCCTGCACGCCTTCGACCGCCGAAACGACGACGACCGCGGCATCCAGCAATCCCAGCACCCGCTCGACCTCGGCGATGAAATCCGGGTGGCCGGGCGTGTCGATGAGATTGACGATCCTGTCGCCGATCGCAAACGACACCACCGCCGCCCTGATCGTGATGCCGCGTAGTCGTTCGAGTTCGAGAGTGTCCGTCTGTGTATTGCCGGTATCGACGCTGCCGAGCTTGTCGATGACGCCGGCGTCAAAAAGCAGTCTTTCGGTAAGGCTAGTCTTGCCTGCATCTACATGGGCGAGAATGCCCAGATTCAAAGTGCGCATGAACCACCAACTTCTCAGAATTTCGAATGTGATTTTCGTGAGAAGTGAATCGGCGCATTGGAACCTCTACCCGTTGCTACGGCTGGATGCGCACCTCCCGGTGGTTGGGAGACGCGGATGGAATGCTAAGGGTGTGCGGGGAGATGTGTCAAGCTTGGGCGTATCGCGTTGTCTAAAGGCTCCGACATGTGTGCCGCAGGGCACGACAATCAGCCCTCATGGTGAGGGTGAGGAGCGAAGCAATCGATCCAGTGATCGATTGCAGCGACAAACGCAGGGCCGTCTCGAACTACGAGGGCGGGTGGCTAAGCGGTGCATGCTGCATGCAGATGTCGCTGGGTGAAGCGCCGGTGGCCGTCCCCGATCCTTCGAGGCCCTCCGGGTGCACCTCAGAATGAGGCAGGAGAGACGGCGCATTCCCGGACAGCTTTCACGGGCAAAGGAGGCCTACTCCTCCTCTCGCATCGTTTCTTTCTGGGTGATCAGCCGGGCGCTGTGCTGGCCACTCAGATAGATCCACAACCAACTCCAGGCGACGGAGAAGCGCGAGCGGGTGCCGATCAGGAAGTAGATATGGGCAAGACCCCAGATCCACCAGGCGATCCAGCCCTTCAGCTTGATCCGGCCGAAATCGATGATGGCCGCACTCTTGCCGATCGTGGCGAGGCTGCCCTGGTGCCAGTAGCGGAAGGGCGCCGGTGCCGGCTTGCCGGACAGACGGGCACGGATCACCTTGGCGACGTAGCCGCCCTGCTGCTTGGCGGCAGGCGCGATGCCCGGCACCGGCTTCCCGTCCTCGCGCATCACCGATGCGGTATCGCCGACGACGAAGACGTCGGGTAGCCCCGGCGCGCCCAGATCCTTCTCGACCACGACGCGCCCTGCCCGGTCGGCCGCAACGCCGAGCCACCGTGCCGCCGGCGAGGCGGTGACGCCGGCTGCCCAGACGATCGTCCGGCTGGCAACGAAGGTGTCGCCGATCTTCACGCCGTCGGCATTGCATTCCGTCACCGGCCTGCCGAGATGGATCTCGACCCCGAGTTTCTCCAGCGCCTTCTGGGCATAGGCCGAAAGCTCTTCGGCGAAGGTTGGCAGCACCCGCGGACCAGCCTCGACCAGCACGACGCGGGTCTTGCGCGTATCGATGTTGCGGAATTCCTTGGGCAGCGTGAAATGCGCGAGTTCGGCAATGATGCCGGCCAGCTCGACACCGGTCGGCCCGGCCCCGACGATGGTGAAGGTCAGAAGCGCATCGCGCACGGTTGGATCGGCCTCCATCTCCGCCCTCTCGAAGGCAAGCAGCACGCGCCGGCGGATCGTCGTCGCATCCTCCAACGTCTTCAGGCCCGGCGCCACCGGCTCCCATTCATCATGGCCGAAATAGGCATGCGTCGCCCCGGTCGCCAGCACCAGCGTATCGTAACCAAGAGTCATGCCGTTACGGAGGGAAACAGTCTTTGTGCCGCTGTCGACGCCTGTGACCTCGCCGAGCAGAACCGTCACGTCAGGCCGGTCGGCATAGAGCCGGCGGATTGGCCAGGCGATTTCCGAGGTGGAGAGAATGGTCGTCGCCACCTGATAGAGCAGCGGCTGGAAGAGATGATGGTTGCGCCGGTCAACGAGCGTGATCTTGACGCCAGCGCCTTTCAAACCGTTGACGAGTTGCAACCCGCCAAAACCGCCGCCGACAACGACGACATGATGATCGCCCATGACCTGCCCCTTCTGCGCCATTTCGCTGAAAGCCAATGTGGCCCTCGCCGCAAAGGTTGCAACCGCCGTTTCGGCATGTCTCCCCTGCGTCACCCGCAGTCGAAAGAGCATGTCGCGCAAAAGTGTGCAGCGGTTTTGCGAGAACGACATGCTGGAATTGAAAGGCCTAGACCAAAGCGCGACAAACGAGTCCGATCGCGGCGCGCTTTAGCGCCGAGATTATCGGCAACTCCTGCAATCCAACCCGGCGACGCTTGTGAAGCGGACGTCGGGCAGAATTATAACTGCCCAGAGCCTCGGTCGAGGTGCGACACAGACATAGCGTTCGAACGGGTAGTCGGCCCGGAACAGTTCACGGCGCAGCAATCAATAGGGACCGACGCACTGGCGACGGGGTCCATGATAGGGCTGGAAGGTATTGTCGAACGCCCTGTACGACCGATAACGCGCATAGCACCAACTCTCGTGGTTGCCGCCCCGTCCATAATAGCCAGACGACGCATAGGCCCGATAGGGCCGGCCATAATAGCGATACGGCGAACCGTAATAGCGGTAGGGCGAGCCGTAATAGCCGTAGGGTGAACCGTAATACGAGCCGTAATAGGGCTGTGCCAATGCGCCGCCAATGATGGTGCCGACGGCTAGGCCACCCAAGGCCCAGCCCCAGTCCGCTCCATGGTTATGGTGGTAACCTCTGTAATAGCCGCCTCGGTAATGGCCGCCACCCCAGTGGCCGCCTCGGCCACGCCATTGCACATGCTCTATCTGCTGCTGCGCTTCGATCCTGGGTGGGTTGATAGCCGGAAACGCTTGAGCCGGCGTGATGCCGGGGGCACCTATGATCAAGCACAACGCGGCGACGGTCAGCTTTCTCATGACTGTTCTCCTCTGCTCCTCCAAGTGAGGGAAATATCTTCCCCTCCTCCTGAACCAAAGGTGAACGCAATATGTCCAAAAACGTTCCTTATAGAGACACATTAATCCCTATCGATGGCACTGCGAATTATCGGCTGCTGGTGCAATCCGACCTTGCTGTTTCCAGGAGGCTGTAAACGTGTCGCGCATCCTCGATCCCCAGAAGCTGAGGTTCGTTGGCCAGACTTGGCGTCCAGCCGCTCATCCTCCTGTTGGACGGCACGCAGAATTTGATCGTACCCTTGCCGCGGCTGCCCTCTTCAAGACTGATCGACGGCAGGAGTTCGAGCTGGTTGGTGGACAAATGTCGAAAGAGCCCGCTTCTGCGAATGATCACACGTCTGTTGGTCAGTACATATTCCGTCCGAGCCCGGGCAGCCGCATCGACGAAAAAGCGTCCGGCCATTAGGTAAAGGCCCATGAGTACGAACGGAATACCCCATAATTTTGTGAATACCGGCGTTTCCGTGCTGATGGCAGTAATTTCCCAGAAGATCGCAAAGCCGCCCCACAAAAGCGAGAACGGAACGAGGAGGAAATCCCGCGATGTCAAAAGAAATCCTTGTCCGGGATGCCCTGACCAAAGAAGCTTTTCCCCCGGCATGAGAAAGCTACGAATATCGCTATCGCTCATACTGTCATGCCCCTTCAAATGATTTTTCACCGGGCGTAGCCCACCGGTATTGCCATTCCATGTTTCAATTCTTCCATCGAGATCGACGCCGAGACGTCGAAGAGTTCGAGCTTGCGCACGATCTGCTTGTAGATCACGTCGTAATGCTCGACGCGCGGCAGCACGATCTTCAGAATGTAATCGTGATTGCCGGTCAGTCGGTGCGCCTCGACGATCTCGGGAATGTCGCCGATGATCCGGCGAAAGCTTTCCGTCCATTCGTCGGAATGGTGAGCCGTCTTGACGAGAGCGAAGACCGTCGTCGGCACGCCCATTTTCTCCCGGTCGAGCACGAAGATGCGCCGGGCGATATGGCCGCTTTCTTCCAGCCGCTGGATACGCCGCGAACAGGCCGACACCGAAAGCGCCACGCGCTCCGCAAGATCGGTCACGGATATGCCTGCATCCTTTTGCAGCATGTCGAGAATGCGCCTGTCGCGATCATCAAGCATGTATCCTCCGCCCAATATTTGCACGATTTCATCAAATGGCGCAAAATTATAGCACATATCCCACCATGGAAACAAATAACGCAAACACACCGCGCCGGGATTACGGCATCATTTTCGAAAGTTCAGAATCATGGAGAGCGTGAAGACATGGAAACGATCGGCCTGATCGGCGGCATGAGTTTCGAAAGTTCGGCGGTCTATTACCGTCTCGTCAACGAGATGGTGCGAGACCGCAAGGGTGGCCTTGCCTCGGCCGAACTCATCCTGCATTCGGTGAACTTCGAGGAGATCGTCGCCCTTCAGAAGGCCGGCGCCTGGGATATGGCCGCCCGTCGCCTTGCCGACGTGGCTTTGCGCCTGCAGATTGCTGGCGCCGGCTGCATCCTCATCTGCACCAACACCATGCATCTGATTGCCGACGAGGTTGCCAAGAAGATCTCCGTGCCGCTGATCCACATCATCGACGAGACGGCGAAATCGCTGCATGCCGGCGGCCGGAAGCGCCCGTTGCTGCTTGCGACCCGCTACACGATGGAACACGGCTTCTACAGCGACCGCATGAAAAACCTCGGTCTCGACATCATGGTTCCCGATGCCGGCGACCGCACCACCGTGCACGACATCATTTTCAATGAACTCTGCGCCGGCAAGGTACTCGACAGCTCACGCGACAAGCTCATGGCGGTCATATCACGCGCCATCGACAACGGCGCCGACAGCATCATCCTCGGCTGCACCGAGATCTGCCTGATCCTCGATCCCGACCATCTGCCGCTGCCCGGCTTCGACACCACGGCGATTCATGCGCGAGCGGCAGTCGATTTCGCGCTTGGCGCGGACGAGATCGCGGAAGAGGAAGCGGCCTGAAAGTGTCTCGCCTCGGATTGCCAAATTAGTTGACTCAGTCCATTAAATACAGGACAAGATCTCTATTTGGAGATTCTTGAGTTGTTGACAAGGCTCGTTCTCTCCTCGGCGTTATCCTCGGCCTTGTGCCGAGGATAAACGAAAGATGAGTGGGCCGACTTGTCAGCAGTCTGACAAGGTTTCCATCTGGAGATCTTTGCCATGTCCGATATCGCCCTCATCGAAACCGCGCGCGATTTCAACCGCTTCTATACGAACTTCCTCGGCCTCCTGAACAAGGCCTATCTCGACACCGCATTCACGCTCACGGATGCCCGCATCCTCTTCGAGATCGGCTCGCATGACGGTGTCAGCGCCGTGGCGCTGGTCCGCGACCTGCATCTCGACCCGGCCTATCTCAGCCGTATCCTCAAGCGTTTCCGCGCAGAGGGACTGATCGAGACCAGTCCGGATCCGGCCGATCTGCGCAGCCAGGTCATCATTGTCACCGACCGGGGACGTGAGCAGTTCGAAGAACTCGGCCGGCGCGCCAATGCGCAGATCGCCGCCCGTTTCGACAATCTCGCGGCCGGCGAGCCGGAGGCGGCAGTCTCGGCCATGCACACCATCCGCGCCCTCCTCGACCCTACGGCCAAACCCGCACCGGCCGTCATCCGCGCCCATCGCGCCGGCGATATCGGCTGGATCGTTCAGAGCCAGGGCCGTTTCTACGCCGAGGAGTATGGCTGGGACCTGCGCTTCGAAGCGCTGGTCGCCGAAGTTGCCGGGAAATTCCTCGCCAATTTCGATCCGGCCAAGGAATATTGCTGGATCGCCGAGCGCGGCGGCGTCAATGTCGGCTCGGCCCTCGTCACCAATGGCGGCGACGGCATCGCCAAGCTCCGTCTGCTCTATGTCGACAAATCAGCCCGCGGCCTCGGGCTCGGCAAGATGCTGGTCGACGAATGCATCCGCTTCTCCAGACAGAAGGGCTACCGCGAACTCTCGCTCTGGACCAACGACATGCTGGAGACCGCCCGCGCCATCTATATCAAGGCCGGCTTCCGGCTTGTCTCCGAGGAGAGACACCGCATGTTCGGCCCCGAGGCGAACGGCCAGAACTGGGTTCTGGCTCTGTGATTTGCTGCGTCGCAAAAGTTTCGCTTGATTTGGAAACAAACATTTCCTAATTAGATGCCATGAATACGGCGACCATTGAACATCAAGAAAAGACCAGGGGCCGCGGCCGGCCGCGCGAATTCGACGTGGAGGCAGCGCTCGACGCTGCCCTACGCGTCTTTTCCGAGCGCGGGTATCACGCCGCCTCGATCAGCGAACTGACCGAGGCCATGGGTCTTGCCGCCGGCAGTGTCTACAAGGCGTTCGGCGATAAGCGTGGCATCTTCCTTGCAACGTTCGACCGCTACCGCGCCGTGCGCCGTGGCATGCTCGATGCCGAACTCGCCAAGGCAGAGACCGGCCGGGATAAGCTGCATGCGCTGATCGCCTTCTTTGCGGCCTCCTCCCACGGCGAAACCGGCAGGCGTGGCTGCCTGGTGGTCGGCAGCGCCGGCGATCTCGCTCTCTTCGACAGCGAAGCGGCCGAACGTGTCGCCGCCGCCTTCATGACCGACGAGACACTGCTGGCCGATCTGATCCGCCTCGGCCAGTCCGACGGCTCGATTTCTGCAGACCTCGATATATCAGCGACCGCGCTTGCGCTTCTCTGCCTCACCAAAGGCATGCGCGTCATCGGCAAGGTGGAGCGCAGCGGTGAAGAAATGGCGGCCGTCGCCGAAGCCGCGATGAAGTTGGTGACCTGACATCCCCCGGAGAAAGGCAAGCCATTCTCTCGGAGGAGCGGCAAGCTGTTGCACAGCCGGAAGCGGGTGGCCGGCGGCAAGACCATTTGAAATCATTCCTTTCAATCTTTGAATACCGGAGTTCCCGATGAGCATTTCAGCCACCACGCCGGATAAGGCCATTCCCAGGGCGCTATCCCCCTGGCTAACCTTCCTTTTTGCCGCCGCCTGCGGACTGGTGGCCGCCAATCTCTATTACGGCCAGCCGCTTGCCGGCCCGATCAGCGCCGATCTTGGCTTCACGCCTGCCGCCACCGGCCTGATCGTCACGCTGACGCAGATCGGCTACGGGCTCGGCCTGTTGCTGATCGTGCCTCTCGGCGACCTCACCGAAAATCGCCGTCTGGTGTTGCTGCTGATCGCCGTCTCCGCCGTTGCGCTGATCGGCGCGGCGCTGTCGTCGACGCCGACGGCCTTCCTCATCGCCTCGCTCTGCATCGGTCTTTCGTCGGTGGCAGTTCAGGTCCTGGTTCCCTTCGCCGCCAACATGGCGCCGGATGCAACGCGCGGTCAGGTCGTCGGCAATGTCATGAGCGGCCTGCTCTGCGGCATCATGCTGGCTCGCCCCTTTGCAAGCTTCGTCGCCGAAGCTTCCTCCTGGCATGTGGTCTATTACCTCACCGCGGCGCTGATGCTCGTGCTTGCCGTCGTGCTGCGCTTCAACCTGCCGGTTCGGCTGCCGAAGACGAAGCTGCGCTACGGCGAGTTGCTCGCCTCCATGGGTCATCTGGCGCTGACCTCGCGCGTGCTGCAGCGCCGCGCGCTCTACCAGGCCGGTATGTTCGGCGCCTTCAGCCTGTTCTGGACGACGACGCCGCTGCTGCTTGCAAGCCCGGCTTTCGGCCTGACACAGAACGGCATCGCCCTCTTTGCGCTTGCAGGCGCTGCCGGCGCCATCGCCTCGCCGATCGCCGGCCGGCTTGCCGACCGCGGCATGACGAGGATCGCCTCGACGATTGCCATGCTGCTCGGAATGGCTTCCTTCGTGATCAGCCATTTCGCCACGGACGGTTCGCTCACCGCTCTGCTGCTTTTGACGGCCGCGGCGATCCTTCTCGATTTCGGCGTGACGACCAATCTGGTCTGCGGCCAGCGCGCCATCTATGCCCTGAACCCGGAACACCGCAGCCGGCTCAACGGTCTGTTCATGGCGACCTTCTTTGCCGGCGGCGCGCTCGGCTCGGCGCTCGGCGGCTGGGCCTATGCCACCGGCGGCTGGACGATGACAGCCTGGATCGGCTTCTGCTTTCCGGCGCTAGCCTTCCTGTTGTTCCTGACGGAAGGGCGCGGCCGGTAGGAAGCCAGCCTATTTGTCGGTGGAATCAAAATGCGAACGGGCGGCGCGAACGGCGTCGTGGTTTGCCTCCGCCCAGTTCAGCAGCTGCGACAGTGGCTGGTAGAGCGAGCGTCCGAGTTCGGTCATCGAATATTCGACGCTCGGCGGCTTGGTCGGGAACACTTCGCGATGGATATACCCGTCCCTCTGCAGGTCACGTAGTGTCTGCGTCAACATGCGCTGCGAGATATCGGGGAGCATCCGCCGCAGCTCGCCGAAGCGACAGGGCCGAGCCGCCAGCACTTCGAGCAGCAGCGTCGACCATTTGCCGCCAATTTGCTGCATCATGTCCCTGACCGGGCAATTCGAAAAATCGAGACTGGCGAGATCGATCTCGCGCCGCATCCCCGGCATTCTGTTCTTCAGACTGAGGACCGCGCCGGTCATCTGCTGGTTCCTTTTTGGTAACGTAGAGCCGAAAAACTGCCTCCTTTACACCGCCAAGTCAATTCCTATTCTAGTGTAACTCTCTTTTTGAGACCGCCACCAAAACATAGAAGGAAACGACCTATGAGCGAAACCATCCTGGTCACCGGCGCTGCCGGGCAGCTCGGCCAGCGTGTCATCCACCACCTCATCGAGACCTACAGGGTCGCGCCCGGCAGCATCGTCGCGGCAACGCGCAGCCCGCAAAAGCTCGCCGAGCTGGAAAAGAAGGGCGTTCTCACCCGCAAGGCCGATTTCGACGATGTGGCAGGCCTGGAAAAGGCTTTTGCCGGCATCGACCGCCTGCTGATCATCAGCACCGACGCGCTCGACACGCCCGGCAAGCGTATCGCCCAGCACAAGGGCGCCGTTGCAGCGGCCGTCAAAGCCGCCGTCAAGCACATCGCCTACACCTCGATGCCGGCGCCGGACAATTCGCTCGTTTCCTTCGCGCCCGATCATCTCGGCAGCGAGAACGCCATCAAGGCAAGCGGCATCGCTTACACGATCATCCGCGACGCCTGGTATCACGACAATTACCTGCACGGCATGCCGCACAACCTGCAGGGCGGCAAATGGTACAGCGCCACCGGCGACGGCAAGATCTCGACCATCTCGCGTGACGACTGCGCGCTGGCCATCGCCGCAGCCCTTGCCTCCGGCACCGCCGAGAGCGCCACCTATACGCTAACCGGCGCGCAATTGCTGAACAACCGGCAGATCGCCGCCATCGTCTCCGAAGCCGCCGGCAAGCCGCTCGAAGTCGTCGACGTCAATGACGAACAGCTCGGCCAGGGCATCCGCGGCGCGGGTCTTCCCGGCTTCGTCGCCGACATGCTGGTTTCGGCCGACGCCAACATCCGCGCCGGCAACTTCGCGATCGTCACCGAAGACTTCACCAAGCTGACCGGCAAACAACCACAGCCGCTGAAGGATTTCTTCGTGGAACACAAGGCGGCCCTGACGGCGTCAGGCAATGCCGGAGGCCATTGAAGCCTTTCGCTGTGTTCCTGCGCTAGTCGCAGGGATGAGCGAACTCCGATTCTGGATCCCTCATCAGGGCAGATGAGTCACGCACGGCCAGGGCGCGCCGTGGCTGGATTCCTGTGACAGGCACAGGAATCCAGCGCGCCCAGGTCCTTGGGCGCGGGAGACTCTTGCTTCAAAACGCATTGTGTGACTCACAGACAGAAGCGTAATAACCCGCTTCCAGTCAAAGCGTTGAAGGCAACGCCCCGATCAAACTGCCTGCCCGCAGGCGCGGCAAAAGCGCCGTACCGTTTCCGCCATGCCGTATTCCAGCGCATCGGCGGTCAGCCCGTGGCCGATCGAAACTTCAGCAAGCGCGGGAATGCGTTTCACCAGCGCTGGCAGGTTTTCAACTGTCAGATCATGGCCGGCATTGACGGCAAGGCCGATTGCAAGGGCCGCATCCGCCGTCCGTCCGAGTGCTTCGAGGATCGGGGCCGCCCGTTCCGGCGCGCCGTAACAGCCGCCATAGGGGCCGGTATAAAGTTCGATCCGGTCGGCGCCGACTGCCTTGGCGATCTCGACTGCTTCGGCATCCCCGTCGCCATCGGCAAACAGCGACACCCGGCATCCCATCTTCTTCAAACGGGCGACGGCATCAGTCAGAAACGCCCGGTGCTTGCGGAAATCCCAGCCGTGATCGGATGTCGCCTGCGCGGGATCGTCGGGCACCAGCGTCACCTGCTCGGGCGCCGCCCCGGCGCAGAGTTCGAAGAATTCCTCGGTGGGATAGCCCTCGATATTGAATTCGGCCTTGGGAAATTCGTCGTCGATCAGGTTGCGGATCACGGGCAGGTCGGAAAAGCGGATGTGCCGCTGGTCGGGGCGCGGATGCACCGTCAGGCCGCTGGCGCCGGAGGCGAGTGCGATCCGCCCGAGCGCTTCGACGCTTGGCCAGGGCAGATCGCGCCGGTTGCGCAGCATGGCGATGGCGTTGAGGTTCACGGAGAGCTTGGCGGGCATGGCGAAATCCATCGGTCATGAAAATGGGAGGCCCTGCTTTTAAGCCATGTGCTCCGTGATGGCCAACGAGATTCACAAATGGATGCGATGCCAATCGCTGATGGACACCGAAATTGCGCTGAGCATTTGCCGCACGCGTACCGCAGATAGTAAATCCCGTCACCCTTGAAGAGGACCGCGAGATTCCGCAGTGCAGCACATGTTTTTGTGCGACACACCCAAGAACCCGGCAAAATATGCCGGTAAAGTTGCTATCCCATTTAAAAGAGATTATTTTTAGCACTTATAAAAAAGATCGTTCACGCATAACGTGGACATCGTATCGCGTAGAGTACGCCGCGTACTGCTTCTTTCCCACTGAGAAGAACGCTTAGAGGAAACCCCACTCGCCGCGCATGGGAAGCAACTGGCAAATCCGCATGAGGTGCAACAACATGCCCTAGGAGGGTTCATGCCAGACGGTTCCAAACGCCTGTTTGCCACCGCCGGTATCGCTTCGGAGGCCCGATCGAAATATCGGTTCCTGCCTTCAGCCGCGCTGCCGCCGGATCTATCTGATGGTCCCGTGCCCATCGCCGATATGGCCAATGCATTCGGGGTGACACACAGGACACTGCATTTCTACGAAGAGAAGGGCTTGATTTCGGCCAATCGCATCGGCCTGATGCGGGTCTACGGGCAGGACGACGTGATGCGCATGGCCGTCATCACCGTTTGCCGTGAGACGGGCATGGCGATCGCCGTCATCCAGGAATTGATGGACGAGCTTCGCAGCGCCGATTCGCAGGAATCGGCCGAGGCAATGTTCCGCGAGGCCCTGCAGGTACGCAAGCGCGAGCTGACCGCCGAGATGTCGACGCTGCACCGCCAGCTCCAACAGGTCGGCGACCTCCTGGATTACGACGGCACCATCGAGGAGCCGCCGTTGAACGACAATCAGGACAGCGCCAGCCTGAGTCCACAGGAGCGGCGTTGCCTCGAACTGATGGCGGAAGGCTATTCCACCCAGCGCATCGCCCGGGCGCTCGACCTGAAACATGACGAGACCAAGGATCTCGAGGCCGGGATCATCCTGAAATTCCGCGCCAACAACCGCTTTCAGGCCATCGCCAAGGCGGTTCTGCTCGGCATTGTGCAGGCCTGAACACACACGACGGCCGCCACCGTCTCCTGCCCGCCAAACGTCAACGGACGATCGTCAGCGTCTCCGCCGCGCGCGTAATCGCGGTATAGAGCCAGCGCTCCCGCGTATCGCGAAACGCCCAGCTCTCATCGAACAGCACGACATCGTTCCATTGCGAACCCTGCGCCTTGTGCACGGTGAGCGCATAGCCATAGTCGAACTCGTCGTAGCGCTTGCGGGTGTTCCAGGGGATCTCGCCCTCGACATCTTCGAAGGCCTGCTTCAGCAGCTTGATCTTGGCAGCGCCGCGGTCCATGTCGTCGTCCTCGGGGCGGACCAGCAGATTGATGCCGGGCTTCGTCGTTTCCTTCGACGAGGTCATCACCTGCCAGAGCGAGCCGTTGAGCAGGCCCTTGGCCGGATCGTTCCGCAGGCAGACAAGCTTGTCGCCGGTCTGCGGATAATCGGCATTGAAGCCTTTCAGCTCGCGCAGGCGCTGATTGTAGCGGCGGCGCGTCCGGTTGGTGCCCACGAGTACTTGGTCGGCCTTCATCACCAGATCCTGCGTCACCTCGTTCTTCGAGATCACCTTGGCCGTGCCGTAATCGCCATACATCACCTCATTGCCTTCGCGCACCTGCATGGCAAGCTTGATGATCGGATTGTCACGCGCCTGGCGGTGAATGTCGGTGAGCAGGTAATCCGGGTCCTGATTGGTGAAGTAACCGCCGCCGCTGACCGGCGGCAGCTGGCCGGGATCGCCGAGCACCAGGATCGGTGTGCCGAAGCTCATCAGATCCTTGCCGAGCGCCTCGTCGACCATCGAGCATTCATCAACGATGATCAGCGCAGCCTTGGCGACCGGGCTTTGCCGGTTGATCGAAAACATCGGCGCGATCGACGTCTTGCCGGTTTCCTCGTCCTCCACCGCCTCCTCGCCGCGCGGCCGGTAGATCAGCGAATGGATCGTCCGGGCGTTGGAGGCGCCGCGCGAGCGCAGCACCTGCGCGGCCTTGCCGGTGAAAGCGGCAAACAGCACATCGCCATCGACATTCTCGGCGAAGTGCTTGGCAAGCGTCGTCTTTCCCGTTCCGGCATAGCCGAACAGGCGAAAGAGCGGCGAGCGCCCTTCATTCAGCCATTTCGAAACAGCCTTGAGGGCTTCGTCTTGTTGCGGCGCAAATTGCATGATTGCACGACTTGGCAGGATTCGCGGGCGTTAGGCAAGGCGGAAACTGACGCGGCAAGGCCGATGACGCCAAATCCGCCCGGCCGACAATCATCCCTCCCACCGCCGATCCGCTCCGCTTGCTGACATCGACGGATCCTGCCCGATGGCATCAGTCAGAAAGTCCAGAACCGTCTTGACCCGCAGCGGTATGTTTCTGCGGGAGGGATAGACGACATAAATGGGCAGCCGGGTCGGTTGAAAGTCGTTCATGACGGGGATCAGCCGACCCGCGGCGATATCCGGCACGGCGATGATGTGGGAGAGCACAGCTAGGCCCGCGCCGGCAAGGGCCGCCCTGTGAATGGCGACGGCGCTGCACGCCGTCAGCCGCGGCGAGATCCTGACGGATATGTCTTCCGAGCCGTTCGAAAACGACCATGAACAGGCATCGCCGGCCCTGCTGTAGCAGAGGCATTCATGGTCCTTGATGTCCTTCGGCGTCCGCGGCGGCGACCTGCGGGCGAGATAGGCGGGCGAGGCGACGAGGAAGGCCGTCGTCCAGCCGATCCGCCGGCAAACGAGGCTGCTGTCGGCGACGGAGCCCAGACGCACCTCGAGGTCGAGGCGCTCCTCGATCATGTCGGAGCTTTGTTCCCGGAACATCAGTTCCACCGAGAGTTTCGGATGGGCGGCGAGAAGATCGCCCAGCCGATCACTGAGATAGAGGCCGAGTGGCGCTGGAACGCTGAGCCTGACCTTTCCGGAGGCCATGGCACCTTCCGGTCCGGCGGCATCGCCGAGCTCCTCCACCGCCTCGAGAATCCTCATCGCCATTGGCAGCATCCGTTCACCCTCCGCCGTCAGCGAGAGGCCACTCGTCGTGCGATGCAGCAGGCGGGTGTTGAAATGCCCCTCAAGGGCCGCGACCTGCCGCGAGACCGCCGGCTGCGTCACGTCAAGATCATGCGCCGCCGCCGAGAACGAGCCCGTCTCCACGACGCGCAGAAAGGTCCGCAATGCCGATACGATATCCATCCCCGCCCCCTCATACTTTTGCGCATAGGCCTTATGCAGCCAGACTAAGCGAGAATGGCTTTACAGTCCAGCAATTAAGGATATCTTATATCCATAAGGATATTTTGTATCCTTAATTAGAGGAGAAACGATATGACCCAGCGATTGAACTACGCCCAGCAGTCCCCCGAGCTTTTCAAGAAATTCATGGAATTCAGCATGGCGCTGAAGAACAGCGTGATCGACGAAAAGCTGCAGGCTCTCATCGAGATCCGCGCTTCGCAGATCAATGGATGCGGCTTTTGCCTCGACATGCATGTGAAGCAGGCGAAGATCTATGGCGAGAGCGAATTACGGATCCACCACGTTGCCATCTGGCGGGAATCGAACCTGTTCCTTCCCCGCGAGCGCGCCGCCCTTGCCTGGACCGAAGCCCTGACCAAGCTGCCGGAAGGCGGCGTTCCCGAGGAGATCTACGAACGGGTTCGCGGCCAGCTTTCGGAGAAGGAAATCTCGGACCTGACCTTCGTCGTCATGGCCATCAATGCCTGGAACCGCGTCAATGTCGGCTTCAAGACCGTGCCCGGCTCGGCCGACAAGGCTTACGGCCTCGACAAGGCAGGACTGAACTAAGCTTCGCAATTCATTGAGAAGATTCAATTTTAACGCTGCCGCATCTCGGCAGTGAACGGAGATCTGTTATGAAAATCGTTGTCATCGGCGGAACCGGCCTCATCGGTTCGAAGACTGTCGAACGTCTGCGCAAGCAGGGACATGACGTGGTAGCCGCATCGCCGAACTCAGGCGTCAACACGATCACGGGAGAAGGACTGGCCGAGGCGCTCGCAGGCGCCGAAGTCGTGCTCGATCTCGCCAATTCGCCATCCTTCGAAGACAAGGCCGTGCTCGAATTTTTCGAGACCTCTGGCCGCAAACTTCTCGCCGCCGAAAAGGTGGCCGGCGTGAAGCATCATGTCGCGCTGTCCGTCGTCGGCACCGAGCATCTGCAGGAAAGCGGCTATTTCCGCGGCAAGCTCGCCCAGGAAAAGCTGATCAAGGCGTCAGGGATTCCCTACACCATCGTGCATTCGACGCAGTTCATGGAATTCCTCGGCGGCATCGCCCAATCGGGCACTGTCGGCCAGACGGTTCGCCTGTCGCCGGCCTATGTGCAGCCGATCGTATCCGACGACGTCGCCGATGTCATGGCGGATGTGGCGCTCTCACCGCCCGCCAACGCGACGATCGAGATATCAGGTCCGGAACGGGCGCGCCTGAGCGAGCTCGTCGCCAGATATCTGAAGGCCATGAAGGATCCGCGCACCGTCGAGGCTGATGCCGAAGCAAAATATTTCGGCGCCAGGCTCAACGACCAGTCGCTCGTTTCCGACAATAACCCGCGGCTCGGCTCGATCACCTTCGAGCAATGGTTCGCAAAGACCGCGCAGCCGAAGTGATCTTGCCAGGGCGCCATGCGCGCCCTGCGCACCACGATCCCATGGAGATTCCGATGATCAGAACATCATTCCTCGCCGCCGCCCTCGCCTGCCTTGCAGCCACCGGCGCCGGCGCGCACGACGCAAACAAGGCCTCGAAGGTCACCCTCGTTTACGAGCACGAGCTTCCGAACGTGCCGGGCAAGAGCATCAAGGGCGTGCTGGTCGAATACGGTCCGGGCGGCTTCTCCGAAGGCCACACCCATCCCACCACCGCCTTCATCTATGCCACCGTGCTCGAAGGAGCGATCCGCAGCCAGGTCAATGACGGCCCGGTCAAGGTCTATCATGCCGGAGAGAGTTTCTCCGAAATGCCGGGCGATCGTCACGGCGTCAGCGCCAACGACAGCGAGACCAAGCCCGCCCGTCTGCTCGCCGTTTTCGTCGTCGACACCAATCAGAAAGAACTCACCTACCCGCTCAAGAAGTGACATCCGCCGATACCGCCCGTGCAAGCCCGATGCTTGCGCGGGCGGCCGAGATGCTGAATCATGTGCGGCCCGCCCTATCCCGGAGACAGAGAGATGATCTACGACGTGCTCTTCGGCAAGCCTCTGATATCCCTCATTGCGATAGGTTTCGCCGGTATCGTCGTCTGGCATCTGCTCTCCAGCCATCGGCCGACGACGCGACTGGTGGTGCAGATTCTCTTCTTTGCGGCGATGACACTGATCCTCGTCGGCAGCGGTATCGAACCTCACCGGTTTCACGGATATGAGTCCGAGGATCCGCAGGCCTTGCTCGTCATCGTCGCGAAATCGCTCTGGTGGATCCATCTGGCATGGGCCGTCATCGGTTTCATCAGACTGTATCTGGTGCTGGAGGGCAGCCCCCGAGAGGCCCGCCTGCTCCAGGATCTCGTCATCGGCGTCGTCTATATCGGCATGGCTCTGTCGGTCCTGGCCTTCGTCTTCGGCGTGCCGATCGGTACGCTCGTCGCGACCTCGGGCGTCGTCGCCATCATTCTCGGCCTGGCGCTCCAGAACACCCTCGCCGACGTCTTCTCCGGCATCGCGCTGACGCTCGGCCGGCCCTACATCATCGGCGACTGGATCCTCCTCAGCGACGGCACGGAGGGGCGTGTCGTCGAAAGCAACTGGCGCGCGACGCATATCCTGACCAGCGCAAACAATATCGTCGTTCTGCCGAACAGTTTTCTGGCAAAGCTCGGCCTGACGAATGTAAGCCGGCCGGACGAGACCCATCTCTTGATCCTCACCATCCGCATCGCCCCGACGCGGATGCCCGCCTCGGTCCGGCACGTGATGGCGACAGCGCTGGCGAGCTGCAATTCGATCGTCCGCGAACCGCCGCCGGTTGTGGCGCTCAAGGGGCTGGATGCCACGGCGCTGGAGGTCGAGCTGCAGTTCCGGGTAACGAGCCCCAGCCAGCGTGTGCCGGCGCGAAACGAGGTGCTCGACCTCGTCTATCGCCACTGCAAATCGGCCGGCCTGCTTTTGGCCGTTCCAGCCGCGGCCTCCGTCCTGACCGGCGAACTGCCGACCGAAGAGAGCGCACGGCCGCCCCGCGTGACGCCGCTCGAATTGATCGAGGCCATTCCGATCTTTGCGACGTTGACGCGTGATGAAAAGCAGAAACTCGCCGAGACCACGGCCGTGCGCGAATTCCGCAAGGGCGATGTCATCGTGCGGGAGGGCGAAATGCTGCCATCGCTGATGATGGTGCGGGCGGGCATCATCGCGGCGCGCCACGGAGATCAGGAGCGTGGGCGGCTGGCACCAGGTGATTTCTTCGGAGAGACCGGGCTGCTCGCGGGCATGCAGGAAGTCTGCACCCTGGAGGCGCTGACCCCGGTTATCGCCTATGAAATCGATCAGGAGGCCTTCGCGCCGCTGCTGAACGAACGTCCCACACTGGCAGAAGAGATCGCCGACGACCTCGCCAGCCGCGCCGAGCGCTTTCGCGACGGCGCCGCCCTGCCCCCGGAACATGCCGGCAGCGCGCGCGCCATTCTGAAAACCATCAGGACCATCTTCAGGGCATAAAGCAATTCCAGTAAGAGTGCGCAGCAGTTTTGCGTCCGGAATTGCGAAAAACAAATACAGGGCATTTCCGTGGCTCAAAGAAAAGCGGAAATGCCCTCAAGCGCGGTCTTCCCCTCAGCCGGCGCGCTTCAGCACCCATGCGAAGGTGCTCTGCCAGAGTTCGGCCGGAACCTCCTCGGACAGGATCCCGACGAGATCGGAAAGCCGGACGCGCCTCAGCGTATTGCGCCAGGCCTCGTCGGCTTCCCACATGATGCGGGCGACCGCGCAAGGCTTGCTGTCACAATAGCCTTCCGCCCGGCATGGATTGTTTTCCCGGATATTCGTGCAGGTGAAGCTGCGCGCGCTTCCCTCGACCGCCTCGACGATGTCGAGGAAATTGATCTCGGACGAGGGTCTTGCAAGCCGGTAGCCGCCGCTCGGGCCGAGCGTGGTGTTGACCAGCGATGCCTGCGAAAGGCTCTGCAGCGCCTTGGAGAGGTATTCCTTCGGCAAACCATGAAGCTCGGCGAGCGCCTTGGTGGAAAGGTACCTGCCCTCTGGCAGGCCCGCGAGAATGGCGCAGCAATGCAACGCCCACTCGACCTGGCTTTTCAGGATCATTCGGCAACTCTTGTGATGGCTGGCTCGGCCATTGGAATTAAGGATATATCATATCCGAAAACCGGTATGATGTAAACGACCTGCATAAGCAGCGTGTTGCCGCCTGAGCCGTGAACCTCAGCCGGCCTCGCTCTCGCCCCTCGCCTGATCATTCTCAATCCCGGCAATCAGCTTGCGCAGCAGCGCCGCGAGCGCCTCGCGCTCCTGTCCGTCAAGAGCCTGCAGAAACGAGGATTCGCTCGCCATATCGGTGCGGAAGGCCTTTTCGGCGAGTGCGGCGCCGGCTTCTGTCAACGCCACCAGCACACTGCGCCCGTCACGTGGCGATTTCTCCCGGCAGATCAAGCCCGCTTTCTCCAGACGGTCTAGCCTGTGGGTCATGCCTCCCGACGAGATCATCAGCGCCGAATACATGTCCGTTGGGGTCAGCCGGTAAGGTGGCCCGGAACGGCGAAGCGTTGCGATCACGTCGAATTCGCCTCGGTCGAGGCCAAAATCGGCAAAGGTCGCCTCGATGCTGGGGCGCACCAGGTTGGACAGCCGAAAGGCCCGCCCCAGGATCGCCATCGGCTCCGTGTCGAGGTCGGGCAGTTCCAGCGTCCATTGCCGGCGCAGCCGGTCGACATGGTCCTCGCTCGGGCGGCCCTCGTCCTCGGGGCGGTCACCGTTCCCTTCAGTTCCATCCATCATTCTCTGCCTCATATCACCACGGGCGAGACATACACCTTTCACTCGATTCACGGAAGATATCTTGACGGGAAGATAATTTTCAGAGATATATCTTCTCGCAAAGATAGTTTGCGTTCGCAGACGGCACGAGCAGGAGGCACGTGATGTTCAGGATTCTTCGACACCAGGAACCACGGCCGGATCAGAGCAGGACGGTCCGCTTCGAAGGCCACGATTACGGCGGCGAGATATCGCTCTTCCTCGTCGACAACGAGCCCGGCCAGGGCCCCGATCTGCATGTCCATCCCTATTCCGAGACATGGGCCGTCCGGAAAGGCGAAGCCGAGTTCACCGTTGGTGACGCCAAAACCCGGGCCTTTCCCGGTGATATCGTCGTCGTGGCCGCCAACATTCCCCACCGCTTCGAAAATGTCGGCACGGGACGGCTCGAAATCGTCTGCATTCATGCCAGCGACACTATCGTGCAGGAGTTTGTGTGAGGCGAGACTGCCCCCGAAAAACACCCCAAAGAGGAGGAAACCGCAATGTCCAAGATGATCTTCGTGAACCTGCCGGTAAAAGACATTGCTGCTGCGACCCGCTTCTACGAAGCGATCGGATGCAGCAAGAACGAACAGTTCAGCGATCACCAGGCCTCGAATATGGTCTGGTCCGAGGCGATTATCTTCCATTTGCTGACGCGCGATTTCTTCGCGAGTTTCACGCCAAAACCTGTTGCCGAAGCGGAGAAGGCGAGCGAAATGCTGATCGCACTGACGATGGACAGTCGTGAAGACGTCGACGCCATCGTCGAGGCGGCCTCAACCGCCGGCGGCAAGGCCGATCCGCGCGCCCCGACAGACATGGGCTGGCTCTATAACCGCGCCTTCGAGGATCTCGACGGCCATATATTCGAAGCGGTATGGGTCGATATGGCGGCGGCGTCCGCCTCGGGGCAATAGCCGACAAGCCACCCGACGCGACCGCACGGGCGAAGCGGGTTTCGGCCAGCCTCGCCCGTAAAAATTTCGCCACCTGGGAATAAAACTGCCTCGCCTCGTGTCTCATCTCAGGCATCGCAAGATTGCGTGCCCAATCTGAGGAGAGACATCATGAAGTCCGTGAAATTTCTGTCCGTCGTGGCGGCCGCCGCCCTTGCCGCGACCGCTGCTTTCGCCGCCGCTCCCGTCAAGACCGTCGATTCCGCCAAGGGCAAGGTGCTCGCCGGCGAAAACGGCATGACGCTCTACACCTTCAAGAAGGACGTCAAGGGCGTTTCCAACTGCAACGACGACTGCGCCAAGAACTGGCCACCGCTGATGGCCGCTGGCGACGCCAAGGCCGATGGTGCATATTCGATCATCGATCGCAAGGATGGCACGAAACAATGGGCCAAGGACGGCATGCCGCTCTATTTCTGGGTCAAAGACAAGAAGGCAGGCGACATCACCGGCGATGGCGTCGGCGGCAATTGGGATCTCGCCAAACCCTGATTGTGGCGGCCCTGATCGCCCAGACCCAAATCACCAGAGAGCCGGCGTGAAGATACCCGCACCCGAAACCTTCGAGGGCCAGATCCTGGCCCTCCTGCCCTCGCTCCGGCGGTATTCGCGCAGCCTGACGCGCTCGGATGCCGATGGCGAGGATCTGCTCCAGGATTGCGTCGAGAAGGTTCTCACGCGCCGTGGCCAATGGCGCGGCCTCAACCTGCGCGGCTGGGTCCTGACCATCATGACCAATCTCTATCGCAACGGCCGGCGCGGCAAGGCGCGCGACGGCCTGATCGAACTCGACGCGGCTGAGGATATGGCCTCTTCCGAACCACCGGCCGATCCGCTGGAGCGCGCGCGGCTCGACGATGCGCTGAACAGCCTTTCGGAAGAACACCGCGCCGTGCTGATGCTCGTGGTCATCGAGGGATATACCTATGGCGAGGTCGCCGCCGCGCTCGACATCCCGATCGGCACCGTCATGTCCCGCCTGTCGCGCGCCCGCCGGCGCATCGCCGAGCGGCTAAAGGCCGACAACATCATTACGCTTCGGAGACCGAAATGAACGAGACCAATCCGAGCGTCACCGAAGCCGATCTCCACGCCTATGCCGACGGCCAACTACCAGAAACGGCGCGTGCCCGCATCGAGGCCTTCCTGGCCGACAATCCCGATGAAGCGGCGATGGTCGCCGCATGGCAGGCGCAAAATGGGGCGATCCGCTCGATGTTTGCAGGTTATGAGCAGGCGAAGGACACCGACCCCCTGCTGGTCGTCCCCCCGCGCGCCATTCCATCAGGCTCGAAACGCTGGGCGATCGCTGCGGCCGCCCTCGTCGTCTTCGCGCTCGGCGCCGTCAGCGGCCATTATGGCCCAGCACTTCTGGAAAAGCCGGAGTTGCAGCTTGCCGGCGACGAAACGCTGCCGAAACAGGCTGAGACCGCCTTCGCGGTCTATGCCGCCGAGGTTCGTCACCCCGTCGAGGTCTTCGCAGACGAGGAGGCCCATCTCGCCACCTGGCTCGGCAAGCGCCTGGCAATCCAGAATCTCAAGATCCCGAACCTGCAGCCGCTCGGCTTCAAGCTGGTCGGCGGCCGCCTGCTGCCGGTCGACGGCAGGCCGGGCGCCATGTTCATGTACGAGAACCAGGCCGGCGAGCGCCTGACTGTCCTGGTCGGCCGCAACACGGACAACCGCACGACGAGCTTCCGCTTCGCCTCGTCGGGCAATGTCGAGACCTTTTACTGGATCGACGGCGAACTCGGCTATGCCGTCACCGGCGAAATCTCCCGCGAGACGCTACGGAAGGTGGCTGAGGAATGCTATAAGCAGTTTCCGTCGTGAGGATCAGCGCGAGGGATCGTTGCTGAGCTCGATCGGCCGTCCGTGCGGCGTCGCTTCCGCCGCCCGCTGCCAGCTGTGCTGCAGTGCCAGGATCGTTTTCGCATCGGCGATGCCGTTGCCGACGATCAGATCCGAGAGAGCCGCCACCCAGCAGTCGAAATAGTCGCTGCCATCTTCGGCCCGGCCAGGCCTGTGCAATTGCGCGGACAGCGTTTCAGCCCATTGGCTCCAGCTGAACAGCCCTTTTGCGTGCAGGTGCACGGTCATGGCAAAGGCTTCGGCCGCCCATGGCTCGGGAAAGACCGGCTCTCCCTCCGGCGATCTCGGCAGGCTGGGCGATTGCCTCAACGGCGATGTCTCATGCCGGCTCAAGATAGCTCTCCCATGCATCGATCGACACGGTCAGCGTGGGATCGGCATCCGCGCCCCAGATCTCCGCGCCGTCGAAGACGATGGTATACAGCCATTGCGGGTTTTCGCCCTTGCCATGCGCATTGTCGTCAGGGAAGACGAACGAACCTTGTACAGCTTCGACCACACCGGTCCTGGCGCGCGCGTAACGCGGTAGGCGCGTATGCGTCGGCGGGTTGAAATTCTTCGTCTTCACCGTCTCGCCGACCGCAAAGAGCGGAGCGGTCTTAACAGGACGATCGCAAGGCCCACCCTTTGCCAAAACGGCGGGCACGATGTCCGCTTTCAGCACCCGCTTCGGCACCGCGCCGTCCTGCAATGCATGGCCGGACAGCAACTCCTCGCGCGTCGCAAAGCCGTGCCGCTCCAGCAGCTTGTCGATGCCGCGGATCCAGATCTCGTAGTAGCTGGCGGCGAGGTAATCGGCCGGCGGAATATTCTCGCGCGCATGCCGGCTTTCATCGATCGTCCACGCGCCGAAAGCGCCGCAGGAGATGGTGATGCCGAGCGCCCGCTTTTCCCATGCTGCATGAAAATAGGGCTCATTCTTTTCGGGCGCGACCGGCCCGAAGCCCATCTGCCCGCCGAGATCGTGCGGTCCGTTCATGGTGTGCTCTCCGGGCTGGCAGCAACCGCGGTGCCGATCATCGCATCGCGGCTGACGAGACCGGCAAGCGCCTGTTCGTCCATTCCTTCCGTGCCTTCCGGCCGCTCGGGAATGACGAGGTAACGCAGCTCTGCCGTCGAATCCCAGACGCGGATCTTCTTGTCCTCCGGCAGCGTCAGCCCGAATTCCGCAAGCACGCCGCGCGGATCGATGACGGCGCGCGAGCGATAGGCCGGCGCCTTGTACCAGACCGGCGGAAGGCCGAGCACCGACCACGGATAACAAGAGCAGAGCGTGCAGACGACGAGATTATGGGTCTCGGCCGTGTTGAAGACGGCACGCATGTGCTCGCCCTGCCGGCCAATGTAGCCGAGACTGGCGATCGCCGCCGTCGCATCACGCTTCAGCCAGTCGGCGAAATCGGCATCGCCCCAGGCTTTGGCAACGACATGCGCGCCGTTTCTCGGCCCCACCTTCGTCTCATAGGTCTCGACGATCGCATCGATCGCCGCCGGATCGATAAGCCCCTTCTCCGTCAGCAACGTTTCCAGCGCCTTCACACGTGCCTGCATGTCGGAATAGAGATTGTCGTGATCATGCCCGTGGGCATGATCGTGGTCATGGCTATGCGCGTCATGATCGTCGTGCAAGACACTGTCCTCCCGAAACTTTCTCCTATTTTTACCATATGCCGCAGGTCCGCCAAGCCCTTCTATGCGCCCTCAGCTTTTCCGCTAATCTCCCGCCATGAACATTCTGATTCTCGGCGCAACCGGCTTCATAGGCTCCGTGGTCGCGGCCCGGCTCGTTGCCGATGGCCACGCAGTGACCGGGCTTGGCCGCAATCCCGCGCGTGCCCGCCTGAAACAGTCGAAGGTCGACTGGCGGCGCGCCGATCTCTCGCGCATGACGAAACCGGCGGATTGGGACGACATCCTCAAGGACCAGCATGCCGTCATCAATTGCGCCGGCGCCCTGCAGGACGGCCTTTCGGACGATCTGTCGGCCACCCAGGCAGAGGCGATGCTGGCGCTATATTCCGCCGCAAAAGCCTCGTCGCGCCCGCTGATCGTGCAGATATCGGCAAGGACGGCGGGAGCGGCCGGCGATCTTCCCTTCCTCGCCACCAAACGGCGGGCCGACGAGGCGCTTGCTGCCAGCGGCCTGCCATATTTCATCCTGCGCCCTGCCCTGGTTCTCGGCCGCAATGCCCATGGCGGTTCGGCGCTGCTGCGCGCACTCGCAGCCTTTCCATTGGTGCTGCCCCTGGTCCATGCCGAAAGCCTCGTCGAAACACTCTCTGTCGACGATGTGGCGGAAGCCGTGTCGCGGGCGGTTTCCGGCGACATCTCCGGCGATGTCGATCTTGCCGCCGCCGAGACCCTGACGCTCGCCGATCTCGTCCGCCTGCACCGGCAATGGCTCGGCCTCCCTCCCGCCCGCGTGTTTGCCCTTGCCCCCTGGCTTGCCCGGCCGGTGACATGGCTCGCCGATCTGTCGGGCCTGCTCGGTTGGCGTTCGCCGCTGCGTTCGACAGCGATGACCGTCATGTCGGAAGGCGTGCAAAGCTCGAAAGCAGGAAGCGGCCTCGTCGCGACATCAGCGGCTGCGACGCTCTCGGCCAATCCCTCCGGCGTCCAGGATCTCTGGTTTGCCCGGCTCTATCTCCTGAAGTCGCTTGTCATATCGGGCCTGTCCGTCTTCTGGCTGCTTTCCGGCCTGATCCCGCTGCTGGCGCTCGAGAGGACATCCGCTCACTTCCTGCCATTCATGCCTCACGCTGCCGCAACGGCGCTGACGCTGGCGACCTGCCTCGTCGACATCGTCCTCGGTGCCGCCGTCCTTGTCCGTCCCCTGGCGAAACGCGCCCTTCTCGGCATGCTTGGAGTGTCGATCGCCTATCTCGCCGGCGCCAGCCTGCTCGAACCCGTGCTCTGGCTCGATCCGCTCGGGGTTCTCGTCAAGGTGCTGCCGTCGATCCTGTTGACGCTGGTAGCCCTTGCCATCCTGGATGAACGCTGATGCTTGAAGAATGGCTGCTGCTCGCCCATGTCATTGGCGCGACCGTGCTCTTCGGTACCGGCGCCGGTATCGCCTTCTTCATGGCGATGGCGCATCGCACACGCGATCCCGCACTGATCGCCCATGTCTCAGCAACCGTCGTCATCGCCGATACGCTCTTCACCGCCACCGCGGCCATCCTCCAGCCGGTGACCGGCACTCTGCTGGCGCGATCGATCGGCTGGGACCTGTCGGAGGGCTGGATTGCGCTGTCGCTGCTGCTCTATGTCGTCACCGGCCTGTTCTGGCTGCCGGTCGTCTGGATCCAGATCCGGCTGCGCAATCTCGCTCGCGCTGCCGCGGCATCGGGAAAAGCCCTGCCGCCAGCCTATTTCAGCCTTTACCGCATCTGGTTTGCTTTCGGCTTTCCAGCCTTCTCAGCCGTCCTCGGCATTTTCTGGCTGATGCTGATGAAGCCGTCGATCGCTCTATTTTAACATCGGCCAGAGGCTTAGCACCAAGAGCACTGCCATGCTGATGTTGAACCATTTCAGCCGCACCGGATCGGAAAGCCATTCCCTGAGCGCCGAGCCGAAGCCTGCCCATGTCGAAACGCTGGGGACATTGACCACCGCGAAAGCGAGACCGACGATCAGCACGCTGACGAGATAGAGTTGCGGATTGGTATAGGTGGCCATCGCGGTGACCGCCATCACCCAGGCTTTTGGATTGACCCATTGGAAGGCGGCAGCCGCAAAGAAGGACATCGGCTCGACGCCGCTCTTGCCTTCGCTGAGCGAGCGCGACGTGGCGATCTTCCAGGCGATCCAGACGAGATAGGCGCCGCCCGCAAATTTCAGCGCCGTATAGACGGCCGGCACCGTATGCAGAAGCGCGCCGAGCCCGAGGCCGACGCCGATGAGCAGCGAGAAAAAACCGGCGCCGATGCCGAACATATGCGGGATCGTCCTGCGGAAGCCGAAGTTCACGCCCGATGCGAAAAGCATCATATTGTTCGGTCCCGGCGTGATCGATGTCGTGAAGGCAAAGAGAACGAGGGCGAGAAACGTATCCAGCGGCATGCGACCTCCCCAGCCAGCTTTTTGCGGCCTGCTTATTTAGGTCAGCATAGCTGCCCTAAACTGCCGATGCCATGACATCATTGTCATGGTGACAGGATTACTTGAAAGATGGCGAGCCGGCCCAATCTCTTGCCGAAGGGACAGAAAATTATGCAAGACGACCCGATTCCATTGATCACATTCCCGAACGGCACGGCGGTGCCGGCGCTCGGCCAGGGAACCTGGGCCATGGGCGAGGATGCCGGCCACGCCAGGGCCGAGATCGAAAGCCTCAAGGCAGGCATCGATCTCGGCATGACACTGATCGACACCGCCGAAATGTATGGCGACGGCGGCGCCGAGGAGATCGTCGGCCAGGCAATCAGGGGACGGCGCGACGAGGTCTTCGTCGTCAGCAAGGTCTATCCCTGGAACGCCAGCCTGAAAGGCACGATCGAAGCCTGCGAGCGCAGTCTCGAACGGCTCGGCACCGACCGCATCGATCTCTATCTCTTGCACTGGCGCGGCAACTACCCGCTCGCCGAAACCGTCGCCGCCTTCGAAATGCTGAAAACATCCGGCAAGATCGGCGCCTGGGGCGTCTCCAACTTCGACACCGACGACATGCAGGAATTGCTTGGAGTGCCCGACGGCGCCAATGTCGCCGCCAACCAGGTGCTCTACAATCTCTCCCGCCGCGGCATCGAATTCGACCTGCTGCCCTGGTGTCAGAGCCGCAAGATTCCCATCATGGCCTATTCGCCGATCGAGCAGGGAAATATCCTGCATCATCCCGAGCTGATCCGTATTGCCAAGGCCTATCAGGCAACGCCCGCCCAGCTGGCGCTCGCCTTCCTGCTGGAACACGACGGCGTCATCGTCATCCCGAAGACCTCGAATGCCGAACGCGCGGCCGAAAACCGCGACTGCGTCTCGCTCGATATCACCGACGAGGACTGGCAGGCGCTGGACGCCGCCTTCCCGCCGCCGGCAAAGAAAAAGCCGCTGGAGATGCTCTGATCTCCAGCGGCTTTCGCAATTATTTCAGCAGCGGGCTTACATGCCCGGGCTGTAATCTTTACATGCCCGGGCTGTAGTCTCTACATGCCCTGGACACCGCGGTTCATCGCCGCAATGCCGGTACGGCAGACCTCGATCAGGCCGAGCGGCTTCATGATCGCTACAAACTGGTCGATCTTCGACGACTTGCCGGTGATCTCAAGAATGAAGTGACCGACCGTCGCATCCACCACCTTGGCGTGGAAGGCATCGGCAAGGCGCAGGGTCTCGGCGCGCATGTCGCCCTCGCCGATCACCTTGATCAGCGCCACCTCGCGCTCGATCGGCCGGTCCTGGCCGAGTTCGCGGGCGCGCACCGTCAGGTCAACGACGCGATGCACCGGCACGATCCGCTCCAGCTGCGCCTTGATCTGCTCCAGCACGTGCGGCGTGCCGCGTGTGACGATGGTGATACGGGAAAGATGCGCCTGATGCTCGGTCTCGGAGACCGTCAGGCTTTCGATATTGTAGCCGCGGCCGGAGAACAGGCCGATGACCCGGGCAAGAACGCCCGGCTCGTTGTCGACGAGAACCGAAAGCGTGTGGCTTTCGACGGCCGCCGTTTCCGGCGAGATGAAATAGGCGGAGCCCGTGGGCTGTAGATGTGCGTTCATGGTCCTGAGTTTCCTCTTCCCTGTCGCATACCCCCGAAAATCGGGAACGATTTCCGGAAAGGATTATGCGCAAATTAAAAATGTCAGACGAGCGCGCGGCCCTTGGCATCGATCGCATTGGCGACCGCCTCGTCGGTGGCTTCATCCGGCAGCAGCATCTCGTTATGGGCCTTGCCTGAAGGGATCATCGGGAAGCAATTGGCGAGATTGGCGACGCGGCAGTCGAAGATGACGGGCTTTCTGACCTCGATCATTTCCAGAATGGTGTCGTCGAGCTCATCCGGCTTTTCGCAGCGCAGGCCGACGGCGCCATAGGCTTCCGCCAATTTGACGAAGTCGGGCATCGCCTCGGTATAGGAGTTCGACAGGCGGTTGCCGTGCAGCAGCTGCTGCCACTGACGCACCATGCCCATATACTGGTTGTTCATGATGAAGATCTTGATCGGCGCATCGTGCTGGATCGCTGCCGACATTTCCTGGATGCACATCTGGATCGAGGCATCGCCGGCAATGTCGATGACGAGGCTGTCGGGATGGGCGATCTGCACGCCGAGTGCGGCCGGCAGGCCGTAACCCATCGTGCCGAGGCCGCCCGAGGTCATCCAGCGGTTCGGCTGCTCGAAGCCGAAGAACTGCGCCGCCCACATCTGATGCTGGCCGACCTCGGTGGTGATGTAGGTGTCGCGGTCCTTGGTGTGGGCGTAGAGCCGCTCCAGCGCATATTGCGGCATGATGACGTCGTTGCTCTTCGTATAGGCGAAGGAGTTGCGCGCCCGCCAGCGGGTGATATCGGTCCACCAATCGTCGAGCCGGCCCTTTTCCGGCTTCTTCGGCAGCGCCCGCCACAGGCGGACCATGTCTTCGAGGACGTGGCCGACATCGCCGCGGATGCCGATATCGACCCGGACGTTCTTGTTGATCGAAGACGGATCGATATCGATATGGATCTTCTTCGAATTCGGCGAAAAGGCATTGAGACGGCCGGTGATGCGGTCGTCAAAACGCGCGCCGATGCAGACCATGACGTCGCAATCGTGCATCGCCATGTTGGCTTCGTAGGAGCCGTGCATGCCGAGCATCTTCAGCCAGTTCTTGCCGGAAGCGGGATAGGCGCCGAGGCCCATCAGCGTCGAGGTGATCGGGAAATCGGTGAGCTCGACCAGCTCGCGCAGCAGCTTGGAAGCCTCGGGACCGGAATTGACGACGCCGCCGCCGGAATAGATGACGGGACGGCGTGCATTCGCCATCAGCTCGATCGCCGCATGGATCTGGTTGAGGTCGCCCTGGGTCTTCGGCTGGTAGCTCTTCTGGATCGTGTAGTCGGCCGGCGGTGTGTAGGTGCCGGTCGCAAACTGCACGTCCTTCGGAATATCGACGACGACAGGGCCTGGACGGCCGGACTGGGCGATGCGGAAGGCCTCGTGAATGACGGCGGCGAGCTCGTTGACGTCCTTGACCAACCAGTTGTGCTTGGTGCAGGGCCGGGTGATGCCGACCGTATCGCATTCCTGGAAGGCGTCGGAGCCGATCAGCGAGGTCGGAACCTGGCCGGTCAGGCAGACGAGCGGGACCGAATCCATCAGCGCATCCTGCAGTGGCGTGACCGCGTTGGTGGCGCCCGGACCCGAGGTTACCAGCATGACGCCGACCTTGCCGGTCGAGCGGGCGTAACCTTCGGCCGCATGGCCTGCCCCCTGCTCGTGGCGGACGAGGATGTGCTTGACCTCCTCCTGCTGGAAGATCTCGTCGTAGATCGGCAGGACCGCGCCGCCGGGATAGCCGAAGATATGTTCGACGCCATTGTCCTTCAGCGCCTTGAGAACGATCTCCGCTCCCGTCATCCGATTGCCTGCCGCCTGATTGTCCGTGCTCATCTGTCTGTTCCGTTTATGCTGGGATTTGCGTTTGTGGCCGGAAGCCCTGATTTCGGGCATAAAAAAAGGCCCCGGAGGAGCCTGTCATCTAGCGCATGGGTGGCTATCGCCGGATGGTTACACCATCCTGCCCATGCGCTTTCCCACCACGATAAGAGCCGTTGCGATTTTCATGGTCGGCAGTGATAGACAGAAAATTTCGCAGCGTCAACGCATGCCGCAATAAAAAACTGCCCGGCGCCCGTATCCCCGAAAATCGATAGGATGAAGGATTTGTTAAAGGATCGACTTTATTCTTATACGCTACCGCATGGAGTAGCCCTTTGCTCAACAACGACTTGCGCACGTCTGGCAAGGTAGGCGAGCATGATCGCCGCGATGGCCATGCGCCGGGGAATCGCTTTCTCGGCCGCGTCGTTGCATGCAGCGGCTCCAGGGCGACGATTGCCGCCGTCGCCGAACAGGGCGGCACCGATCTTACCGAACTCTGGTCCGTGGGCCGGCTGATTTCGATCAGCGTCGGCCGCAACCGTGTCGTCGCCCTCGTCTATCAGATGAACACCGGCAGCCATGCCTGGGATGAAGGCGAAGACAACACGTTCCGGATCGAGACCGAACTGCTCGGCGAAGTCCGTGTGGATGAGGACGGCACCGAGGAGTTCTCGACCGGCATCTCGCGTTATCCCTATCTCGGCGCCATCGCCCACCGCATCCGTTCCGCCGACCTGATGCGCATCTATGATGCCGGCGAGGGTACGACCGCCGTCATCGGCAAGCTGACGCAGGACGAAAGCATCGATGCGGCGATCCACATCCCCTCGATGCTCTCCAAGCATTTCGCCGTCGTCGGCTCCACCGGCGTCGGCAAGTCGACCGCGGTCTCGCTGCTCCTGCACAAGGCGATCGAGGCGGATCCGAAGCTGCGTGTACTGATCCTCGATCCGCATAATGAATTTGCCGCCGCCTTCCCCAAGCACGCCGTCACCATCGATACCGATACACTCGACCTGCCCTTCTGGCTGATGCGGCTGGAGGAATTCGCCGAGGTCGTTTTTCGCGGCCGTCCGCCGGTGCCCGAAGAGCTCGACATGCTGCGCGATATCCTGCCGGAAGCCAAACGCGCCTTCCGCGGCAGCGACAACTCGCTGGTGCGCCGCACCACGGAAAAAAGCTCGATCACCGCCGATACGCCGGTTCCCTACCGCATGGCCGATCTGCTGGCGCTGATCGACGAACGCATCGGCCGCCTGGAAGGCCGCTCGGAAAAGCCCTTCCTGCGGTCGCTGAAGATGCGCCTCATCGCCGCGATCAACGATCCGCGCTATCATTTCATGTTCTCCAACAACACGATCAGCGACACGATCACCGAAACCATCGCGCAGATCTTCCGCATCCCCGGCGAGAACCGGCCGATCTGCACCTTCCAGCTTGCCGGCATTCCCTCCGAGGTCGTCAATTCGGTCGCCTCTGTGCTCTGCCGCATGGCCTTCGAAGTGGCGCTGTGGAGCGACGGCGCCATCCACATGCTCGTCGTCTGCGAGGAAGCTCACCGCTACATTCCCTCCGATCCGAGCCTCGGCTTCGTGCCGACACGCCAGGCAATTGCCCGCATCGCCAAGGAGGGCCGCAAATACGGCGTCTCGCTCGGCATCATCACCCAGCGGCCGGGCGAGCTCGACCAGACGATCCTGTCGCAGTGTTCGACGCTCTTTGCCATGCGCCTTGCCAACGACCGAGACCAGGAAATCATCCGCTCGGCCATCCCGAATTCGTCGATCTCGACGACGAGCTTCATCTCCTCGATCGGCAATGGCGAGGCAATCGCTTTCGGCGAGGCGATCAGCGTGCCGATGCGCATGCGCTTTTCCCGCGTCGAGGAGAACCTGCTGCCGAAGGCGAGCAGCGCCAATAGCAAGCACAGCGAGGAAGATCCGGATACGGTCGACCTGCGCAAGATCGTCACCCGTATGCGGGCGGTGACCGTCGGACCCGACATTTCGAATTTTCAGCAGAACTATGCCGCATCCGTGGCAAGCTTGGACGAGGCTGATGCAGCCGACGAGGATCTCGACGCCAAGCCCTACGTACCACCAACCTCTTCGGCCGCGCCGCTCGAATCCTACCGACGCGAACTGCTGCCGCAAACGCCGCGACTGGATCCGGCTGCAGTGCCGGCGATCGATCCCCGGCTGGACGCGCTCCGCCGCGAGATGCGCCGCGAGGAGCCGGTCTTTCCCCGGCCGGCGCCGCCGGCGGATCAGCCAGCGATCACCCGCCGGGAGCCTGGCACGTCGCTGCGCGAAAGCATCCTGAAAAAACCGCTGAGCAGCCTCTACAACAAGGATTGACGCTTCAGCTCACTCTCCAGCGTCATTAGAGGTCCGACGGCGTCGAGCACCCGTTGCCGGTCCATCGATGCGAGTGGCAACAGAGGCCGTGGGAGCTCTGCCCGAGCGAGTGAAAGAATGTCGACCAGCGTATAGACCACGCGAAGGCTTCCGAATTCCTTGAACGTTTTCCAGAGCGGCTGAAGGAGAGCATCGAGCCGGCGCGCCTCGCCACTGTCGCCCGCAATCGCGGCCTTGCTGAGCGCAAGGGCGACGCGCGGCAGCAAGCCGCCGATGACGCTGTACCAGGCATCGGCGCCTGAAAGCAGCGCTTCGGCCGCCCCCCAGTCGCCGCTATAGCCGATCGCAAGCTCGGTCTTCTCCCGCAATGCCGCCAGTTCGCCTGCGAGATCGCCGTCAACAGGCAGAGGCATCTTTACCGCCTTGATCGTCTCGAGGTCGGACAGGCGTTGCAGAAGCTCGCGGCTGAAGGTGAAGTGGGTCGTGCCGGGATTGTTGTAGATGCAAAGCGGCAGCTTCGCCGCCTCCGTGACCGCAAGGAAATGCCCATAGGCTTCTTCCTGGGTCAGCGGCGTATAGGATACAGGCGCCAGCAGAAGCGCATCTGCACCAGCGGCCTCGGCATCCCTCGCAAGGTTTTGGGCCTGGTCTGTCCTCAAAGCGCCAACGCCGACGACGAGGGGAATACGGCCGTGAACGCATTCGACCGCAGCCTCGACGGCTCGCCGCCGCTCCTCAGGTGCAAGAAAGGCATAGATCCCGGTGCTGCCGAGAAGACCTATCGAGGCGACGCCTGCATCGCACAGGCGCTCCAGCAGGCGGCTAAGAGCTTCGGTGTCGACCCTGCCATCCCGATCGGCGGGCGTTGGCGGAAAGGCCGAAAGACCATGAAACGGAGAAGCGACAGACATGATGCGATCCTGAAAAACGGTCAATGTGAAAACAGCAGGCGCGATCCGGCGCCGGCGAAGAAGACGGCGAGACTTCCCTCGATCCACCGCCGCGCGCGGGCATAGCCGCGCACCATCGGCGCCGTCGAGAAGAGCACGGCATAGCCGGCAAATATCGAGATCCCGAGAAGCACGCAGCCGCCGAACGCCGTGACGGCCATCTCTGGCGAAGCGCCGGGCTTAAGGCCGAGCGACATGATCGCGACCCAGGCCAGAACCGCCTTCGGATTGCCGAGATGCATCAGAACGCCGCGGCGATAGAGCATGCCGAGTTGCGCGTCAGGCCGGACGAGCTCACCTGCCGGCCTGTCCGGGGCGGCTGCCGAGCGGGCCGCCTTCCAGGCGAGCCAGAGGAGGTACAGCCCGCCTGCGACCTTGAGGAACAGCAGGGCATGGGCATAACGGACCAGCAGTGTCGAAATGCCGGTGACCGCGATCAGCCCCCAGAATGTCGACATCGTGATGACCCCGGCGGCCAAGGCTAACGCCGGTCGACGCCCCTGCCGCATCGCCACATTCATGATGGCCATGTTGCTTGGTCCGGGACTGCCTGCAGCAATTGCATAGGCGATATAGACGACGAGAAGATCCTGCATTTGCGTATTTCCAGAAGTTTGCGCCCACGGACGGCCCCCAGAAACGAAGAATACGGGGAGCAGCCAATCCGCTTCCTTTTCCTCGAAAACTGGTCCACCATAAAGCACCATTTTTGAAGAAAATCTCTAGACCATTTTGCGATGTCCAAACGGCGCAGCACCATCGAAATCCCGTCGCTCAACACGATCGATCGAACGGCCAATGTCGGCCGCCAGCTTGCCCAGAGCCTGCGCAGCGCAATCGCCGGCGGCGAACTGAGGCCAGGCGAACGCCTTCCTTCGACGCGCAGCCTTGCGGCTTCGCTGAAGATCGCGCGCGGCACTGTCGTCGAGGTGTTCGATCAGTTGGTCGCCGAAGGCTATCTCGAAGCGCGGGTCGGAGCCGGAACTCGGGTTGCCGCCCATCTCCTGGACGCGATGCCGGCGCCGGCAGCACCGCCGATCGTTGATGCTGTCGATCTGCCTCCCCCGGCTGCCCGGCTGATCGCCGTTGCCCGTGCGCTCACCCCGCACCCGCCGGTTCCCTTCGCCATTGCCGTCCCGGCGTCCGGTATTGCGCCCGACGACACCTGGCGCCGCCTCGGCAATCGCGTGCGCGCGTCGAGACAGGCCGCACCCTCGGGTTACCACGACCCGATGGGTCTGCACGAGCTCAGGCTTGCCATTGCCGACCACATCAGGCGCGCGCGGGCCGTTCATTGCGAGCCGGAACAGGTCATCGTCACATCGGGCACCCAGCAAGGCCTCTATATGGCAGGCCGGGTGCTTCTCTCGCGTGACGATCCGGTATGGGCCGAGGACCCCGCCTATCCCGGCCTGACGGCAGTGCTCGACGATCTCGGCGTAAGGACGCACCGCTTGCCCGTCGATGCACAGGGGATGAACGTGGAACGCGGCCTCGAACTCTGTCCGCAGGCGCGCGCCGCATTCGTCACCCCTTCGCACCAATATCCGATCGGCATGCCGCTCAGCATGGCGCGGCGCAATGCATTGATCGCCTGGGCCGACCAGAATCGCGCCTGGATCGTCGAGGACGATTACGACAGCGAGCTGCGTTATGCCGGACACCCGTTTCCCTCGATGCAAGGATTGCGTCCGTCACGCGTCATCTATCTCGGCACCTTCAGCAAGGTGCTCTTCCCCTCCCTGCGCCTCGGCTACGTCATCGCCCCTCCTCCGCTCGTAGAAGCCTTTGCCGGCGCCCGCGCCATTCTCGACCGGCATTCGCCGATCGCAGAACAGCATGTTCTGGCGGCCTATATGCGGGAAGGCTATTTCGAGGCGCATATCCGGCGCATCCGCGGCCTCTATGCCGAACGCCGCGCTGTCCTGCTCGCAGCGCTCGAGCGGGCCTTGCCCAAGGGATTCCAAGTTCAGCCGAGCGACCAGGGCATGCATATTCTTTTGTGGCTGCCCGAGCAGGCCGACGACGTGCAACTCGCGGCACGCGCCCTATCGGCCGGCCTCGCCGTGCGGGCTATCTCCCCGATGTATGCTGCGGAGCCTACGCGCCCCGGCCTGATGCTGGGCTTCGGCGGATTTCTTCCGGACCAACTGCGGGCGGCGGTCGGCGAACTCGCCAAACTGCTGAGCCTGCAGATGACTGGAGCGGAAGGCACGCGTCAGGTCTGACACTTAAGCGATCAGCCGTTCCCAGCTGTCGTCCATCTGGTTGCGAAACCATGTCATCTGCCGCTTGGCATATTGCCGCGTCGCCGCAGCACCCTTCTCCAGCACCTCGTCGCGTGTCATCTCGCCCCTCAGCATCGCCGCGATCTGCGACACGCCGATTGCCTTCATCACGGGCGCCTCGGCCGGCAGGTCGAGCGCAAGCAGCGCCCTCACCTCGTCTTCGGCGCCTTGCTGCAGCATTTTTTCGAAACGGCCGTTGATGCGTTGATGCAGCACCGCCCGGTCCGGCAGCACGACGATCTTGCGGGCCTCACCCGCGTCGATCACCACCGGTCCCGACTGGCCCTGGAAATCGGCGATCGACCGCCCCGTCGCCTTCATCACTTCCAGCGCCCGGACGATGCGCTGTCCGTCCTGGCGGTTGAGACTTGCCGCCGTGGCGGGATCGGCGTCAGCGAGCTCCGCATACAACCCGTCCGGCCCCTCCTCCAGCAGCCGTGCCCTGAGGCTTTGCCGCAGTGTCTCCGGTATCCCGGGCATATCCGAGAGTCCGCCGGTCAGCGCCTTGAAATAAAGCCCCGTGCCGCCGACGAAGACCGGCAGCCGTCCTTCGGCCTTGAGCATCGGCAGCAGCGCCGAGACATCGCGCAGCCAGGCGCCTGTGGAATAGGCCGCCCCCGCCGGCACGTGGCCGTAGAGATGATGTGGCACGCCTTGCATCTCCCCCTCCGACGGCCGCGCCGTCAGCACCCGCAGCGTATCGTAGACCTGCATGCTGTCGGCGTTGACAACGACACCGTCATGGCGTTTGGCCAATTCGACGGCGAGCGCGGACTTGCCGCTGGCGGTCGGCCCGGTTATCAGGATCGCGTTCACTGTGCTCAGAAGGTTTTCCATCATGGCCCTCGTTGCCACGCTTGTTGCCAATCCGTCAAATCCCGTGCTGACACCCGCAATCGCCGAACAGGCGGCCGAGGTGGTGAAGGCTTCCGGCCTCTATTGGCTGGCCGACGGCATCGCCTGCGACATCGCGCTGCGCGACGGCACGGATGCGCAGGCGGCCGAGGCCAATATCCTTGCGCTCATATCAGGCGCGCCGATCGACCTCGTCATCCAGGAGCAGGAGACCCGCCGCAAGAAGCTGCTGATTGCCGACATGGATTCGACGATGATCGGCCAGGAGTGCATCGACGAACTCGCCGCCGAAGTCGGCCTGAAGGAAAAGGTTGCCACCATCACCGCCCGCGCCATGAATGGCGAGATCGCCTTCGAACCTGCCCTGCGTGAGCGTGTCGCCCTGCTCAAGGGCCTGCCGCTGTCGGTCGTCGACGAAGTGATCGCCAAGCGCATCACACTTACCCCTGGCGGCCCGGAACTGATCGCCACCATGAAATCGAAAGGCCATTACACCGCCCTCGTCTCCGGCGGCTTCACGGTCTTCACCAGCCGCATCGCCGCCACCCTCGGCTTTGATGAGAACCGCGCCAACACGCTGCTCGAAGACGGCGGCATACTCTCCGGCTTCGTCGCCGAACCGATCCTCGGCAAGCAGGCGAAAGTCGATGCGCTGAACGAAATTTCGGCTCGCCTCGGCATTTCGCCGGAAGAAGCGATCGCCGTCGGCGACGGCGCCAACGACCTCGGCATGCTGCACCTCGCCGGCGCCGGCGTCGCCCTCCACGCCAAGCCCGCCGTCGCCGCGGAAGCTGAGATGCGCATCAACCACGGTGATCTCACAGCCCTGCTCTATATCCAGGGCTACCGGAAGACGGATTTCGTGACGGCTTGAAGACCGACGTGGCACACCCTCATTCCTGTGCTCGTCACAGGAATGGGCGAGAGTTGGAGACGACGGCGGTAATTCACCACCGCCGCAACTTTCTTATTCCATCGGCACCGCCACGAACCGGAGATCGCCATTCGCCGATGCGATCATAAGCTGGGCGTTGCGGCGGCCTTCCTGTTTCAGCGCCTGCACCTTGGCGGCGACCGCATCCGGCGACTTCATGAACTCCTGCGCCACTTCGACGATCACATCGCCGGGCTTCAGCCCCTTTTCGGCCGAGGCGGAGCCGGGCGTCACCTCTGTCACGACGACGCCGTCGACGCTCTCGGCGATGCCGAAAGCCTTGCGCGTCTCGGGGCTCAAAAGCGACAGCGACAGGCCGAGCACGTTCTTCGGCGTTGCCGCATCCGGCGCCACCTGACCCTTATGCTGGTCCGGCGTGCCGGGTTCGGGCTGGACCTGATCGCCGCTGTCAGGCTGGTCCATGTCATTGTTTTCGCCGGGATCCGGCGTGATTACGCCGTCGTCCTGCGAGCCATCGGGCGCCGCATCGCCGGATGCGGCCGCCTGATCGCTGTCTTCGAGCCGGCCAAGCTTCACCTTGACGGTCTGCTCCTTGCCGTCGCGCAGCACCACCACGTCGACTTCCTTGCCGACCGTGCTTTCCGCCACGACGCGCGGCAGGTCGCGCATTTCGCTGACGGTCTTGCCGTCGAATTTCAAGATGACGTCGCCCGCCTTGATCGAGCCGTCGTCGACGGGCCCGCCCTTGATGACGCCGGCGACCAGCGCGCCCTTTGCGCTGTCGAGCCCGAGGCTGTCGGCGATATCGTCGGTCACCGGCTGGATGCGCACGCCGAGCCAGCCGCGCCGCGTCTCGCCATATTCGCGCAGCTGGTCGACGACGCCGGACGCAAGCTCCGACGGCACCGAGAAGCCGATGCCGATCGAACCGCCGCTCGGCGAGATGATCGCCGTGTTGATGCCGATCACTTCACCCTTCATGTTGAAGAGCGGTCCACCGGAATTGCCCTTGTTGATCGCCGCATCCGTCTGGATGAAGTTGTCATAGGGGCCGGCATTGATATTGCGGCCGCGGCCGGAAATGATGCCCACCGTCACCGAACCGCCGAAGCCGAACGGATTGCCGATGGCCATCACCCAGTCGCCGATGCGCATCGTGCTGGAATCGCCGAATTTCACGGATTTCAGCGGCGCCTTCGGCTCGACCTTCAGCACGGAAAGATCGGTCTTCGTATCCGTGCCGATCAGCTTCGCCTTGAGTTTCGAACCATTGGCGAAATTTATCTCGATGTCATCGGCGCCCTCGATCACGTGATTGTTGGTGACGATATAGCCGGCCGGATCGATGACGAAGCCGGAGCCGAGCGAGCTGACATTGTGATTGCCGCCCTTGTTGCCCTGCTGCTTGTTGAAGAAATCGTTGAAGAACTCCTGGAACGGCGAGCCGTCGGGTGCACGCGGCGCCGGGCCGGCCCCCTCGTCGTCCTTCACATTCTGCGAGGTCGAGATATTGACCACGGCATCGAGCAGCCCCTCGGCGAGATCGGCGACCGAAGCCGGGCCGTTGTTTGGCGTGACGGCCTGGATCGGGGCGATCTGCTGTGGCGCGCCGGGTGCGGGCGGCGTGGGCGTAGGAGCAGCCGCCTCCGGAGCAGCCGGAGCGGGCGTGACAACCCCGGGAGCGGTCGTCTCAGGTGCGGTTTGCGCATAGGCAATCCCGTTCATGCCGGCATGCGCAAGAATTGCAGCGCTGGCCATAAGCGCGAGCGTTCGTCTGAAGGGCGAGCGTTTCGTGGGGGCCATCAAGCTTCCTCATAAGGGGTAAATGCGCACATTGAGCACCAGCATAAGGCGGAATGATGGAGGGTGAAATCACCTTTTCGCGAAATCCCCGTGCAATGTGACGTGGCCTCGCAAATGCCGGATCATCTCAATCATCCCACGAAAAAAGGGCCGGCACTCGGGCCGGCCCTTCGAGGATTGTCGGGATGCGATCGGCATCCCTGCCGTCAGTTCGCCGGCTGGGCGGGTGCTGCGGGAGCAGCCGCAGCCGGTGCGGCCGGATTTGCCGGCGACGGCTGCAGAGTGCCGGCGGCATTGTCGAAAAAGCGGAAAAATTCCGAATTCGGCGACAGCACCAGCGTCGTGTCCTGCGACGAAAGGGCCGAGGAATAGGCCGCCATCGAGCGATAGAACTCGAAGAAGGCTTGATCCTTGCTGAACACTTCGGCGAAGACGCGGTTGCGTTCGGCATCGCCCTGGCCCCGAAGGATTTCCGCATCGCGCTGGGCGCCTGCGGTGAGCTCGACAACCTGGCGGTCGGCGACGGCCCGGCGCCGCTGGCCTTCCTCATTGCCTTCGGCACGGATACGCTCGGCCTCGGCAAGGCGTTCCGAACGCATGGCATTATAGGTGTTCGGCGCAACCTCCGGCGAAAGGTCGGTACGGCGGATGCGAACGTCGTCTATATGCAGGCCGAGATTTTCGGCATCTGTGCGCAGGTCGTCGCGAATTTCCAGCATCATCGCGACACGCTCTTCCGAGAGTGCGGCATTGTAGTCACGCAGACCGTAGACGCGGCGAAGCGATGAATCGAGCTGCGCCCTCAGCCGCGCTTCCGCGGCCTCGCGATCACCCGATACCGTCTCGCGGAAACGGCGGACATCCGAGATGTTGTAGATCACGAAGGCATCGACGTCGAAGGTCTGGCCGTCCTGGACCTGAACCCGGATATTGTCGAGATCGAGCCTCAGCGCCTGCTTTTCGACCAACTGAACGCGGTCGGCATCCATGAAGCCGAACGGCAGCTTGAAATAAATGCCAGGCTCGGTCTTGACCGACTGGATCTGGCCGAAACGGACGACAATGGCCTGCTCGCGCGCATTCACCACGAAGATGGACGAATAGAGCCCGACCAGCACGATGGCGAGGATGAGGAGAATGATGGGAAGTCTGTTCGATGTCATGACTCAACCTCCCTGCTGCGCCGGTTTGCCGAGCTCGTTGAGCGGCAGATAGGGCAACACGCCCTGCTTCTCATCGATGATGACCTTCTTCGAGTTCTTCAGCACCTGCTCCATCGTTTCGAGGTACAACCGCTTGCGGGTCACGTCAGGCGCCTTGGAATATTCGTCGTTGATCGCGGTGAAACGCTGCGCTTCACCTTCCGCCTCTTTCACGACACGGTCCTTGTAGGCGGCGGCATCTTCACGGATTCTGGCCGCATCGCCTCGCGCCTGGCCAAGCTTCTGGTTGGTGTAGCGATTGGCCTCTTCGATCGTGCTATCGCGGTCACGGCCGGCACGCTGCACCTCTTCGAAAGCATCGGCGACTTCCCGCGGCGGCGCCACGTTCTGGATCGTCACGCCGGTGACGGTCACGCCGGCGCCATAGCGGTTCATGGTATCCTGCAGAATGTTGAGTACATCCACTTCGATCGGCTGGCGATTGCTGCGGAAGGCGTCCTGGGCCGGACGCCGGCCGACGATTTCGCGCATGGCGCTGTCGGAAACCTGCTGCAGGGTCTCTGCCGGATTTTCGACGTTGAAGAGATAGGCCTTCGGATCACTGACCGTGTAGAAGACGGCGAACTGCACGTTGATGACGCTCTTGTCGCTGGACAGCATCAGGCCGTTCGAAGACGAGGCCGAGGTCGCCCCGATATTCAGCTGTTGCACGGTCACCTTGACCGTCTCGACGGTTTCCATCGGCCAGAAATGGAAATGCAGGCCGGGCATCGAGATCTCTTCCTTCGGCTTGCCGAACCGCAGCTCGACGCCGCGCTCGTCCGGCTGCACCACGTAGATGCACTGGATCAGCCAGAACACCGCGAGGATCGCCACGACGATCACCGCCACGCCGCCGTTGAAACCGCCGGGAACGATGTTGCGCAGCTGGTCCTGGCCGCGCCGGATGATATCTTCCAGATCGGGCGGTCCGCCCTTGCCGCCACCGCCGCGCGGGCGGTTCGGCCCCTGGCCCCATGGTCCCTGATTATTACCGCCGCCGCCGCCCCAAGGGCCGCCGCCGCCATTCTGATTGCTCCAGGGCATCAAAACCTCGTTGTTCGTTAAGTCTTCCACACATCCGGAACCGTGGGGGCTGACCGGCGGATGCGTTGGTGACCGTTATAGGTATCGCCGCATCGGCTTTCAACGCAACGTGGGAAACTTGGTCAATTTAATTGGAAAATAGTTCATTTTCAGGCGTGTCGGCGTTCATAGACGACGAAACGCGTGGGATAGCTGTCTTTCTCGCCGGCCGGAACCGCGATAGACTCCCCCGCCTGCCAAATATCGGGATCGATGGCGGGAAATGAGGCGTCCCCATCGAGATCGGCCTCGACATGCGTGATGCACATCCGGTCGGCAAGGCCGATCGCCTGCGCATAGACCTGACCGCCGCCGAGAATGCAGATCTCATCGACGCCGGTTTCGAGCGCCAGCCTTTCAGCCGCCGTCATCGCCTCCGGCAGCGACTGCGCCATGCTGACATCGGGATGATTTATCGTCGCTTGCCGCGAGATGACGACATTCGGCCGCCCCGGCAGCGGCTTGCCGATCGAATCGTAGGTCTTGCGGCCCATCACGACGGGCTTGCCCAATGTCAGCGCCTTGAAGCGCTTGAGATCGCTCGAAAGCCGCCAGGGCATATCGCCGTCGCGGCCGATAATGCCGTTGCGGGCAACGGCGGCGAAGATGGTCCTGCGGATGTCGGCCATGGAATGTCCCGGATCAGACGGCGATCGGCGCCTTGATGCTGGCATCGGCCTCGTAGCCGATCAGCTCGAAATCGTCGAAGGTGAAGCCGAAAATGTCCTTCACATCAGGATTGATGCGCATGAAGGGCAGCGGCTTCGGCCGGCGCGCCAGCTGCAGCTTCGCCTGGTCGAAATGATTGTGATAAAGATGGGCGTCGCCGAGCGTGTGGACGAAATCGCCGGGCTTCAGCCCGGTCACCTGGGCCACCATCATCGTCAGCAGCGCATAGGAAGCGATGTTGAACGGCACGCCGAGGAAGATATCGGCCGAGCGCTGGTAGAGCTGGCAGGAAAGCTTGCCATCGGCCACATAGAACTGGAACAGGCAATGGCAGGGCGGCAGCGCCATTTCATCCACTTCGGCCGGATTCCAGGCCGAGACGATATGGCGGCGTGAATTCGGGTTGTTGACGATGCCTTTGACGAGATTGGCGATCTGGTCGATATGGCCGCCATCCGGCGCCGGCCAGGAGCGCCACTGGGCGCCGTAGACAGGCCCGAGATCACCGTTTTCGTCGGCCCATTCGTCCCAGATAGAAACGCCATTCTCCTTGAGATAGCGGATATTCGTCTCGCCCTTCAGGAACCAGAGAAGCTCGTGGATGATCGAGCGCAGATGCAGCTTCTTTGTGGTGAGGACAGGAAAGCCCTCTTCGAGGTCGAAGCGCATCTGGTAGCCGAAGACCGAGCGCGTGCCGGTGCCGGTGCGGTCGCCCCGGTCGGAGCCCTTGTCCATCACATGGTTCAGGAGATCGAGATATTGCTTCATGTCGCGCTGATTCCGTTTGCCCCAATTTAAGCCCTCAGCGGCGGGAAACCAATCGCCACCGGGCATTTTCCCAATGTTTCTGATGGGCTGCATAACGCTTTTATGACGTTTGCCCTTTCCTTGGGCTGAGGAAACCACTATATCACCCTTGCCGGCTTTCGGGTCGGCTATGGCGATAAATGAGCGGTGTAATAAACCTATTGGACCCGGGGGCGGTACCCGGCGCCTCCACCAAAAACCGGCGGCCTCGAAGGCCGGCTTTTGATGGGGGCGAAACAGGATCGACAAGGGTGTAAAGATCGTCTTTTTGCTCGGCATTGTACCGCCGTTATCGGGCTAAAATTGTAGTTGCAAACGACAACTATGCGGAAGCTCGTCTCGCTGCTTAATCGCGGTGTGACACTTCAATCAAAGTCCTAGTGGTTCGCACCTCTAGGCGGGGTCCGAAGGCACCTGGCAACAGAAGCCTTCACCTTCTCCCTGCCGCCGAAATCATGTATGCTGCTTCAAAACGTGACTCGGCTCCGGTCTTTCCCAAGGCGCCCGGACGTGGCATATAACCTTGTGAAAAGACTTCCGAACCGACGAAAGACAGGAAAAGCATGGGGCAGGATCATATCCGCTACGACATTCTGGCACAGGATGCACTTCGCGGCGTCATCCGCAAGGTTTTGGCGGAAGTCGGCGCGACCGGCCGTCTGCCTGGCGACCATCACTTCTTCATCACCTTCCTCACGGGTGCCGCCGGCGTACGCATCTCCCAGCACCTGAAGTCGAAATATCCCGAGCAGATGACCATCGTCATCCAGCACCAGTTCTGGGACCTGAAGATCACCGAGACGCATTTCGAGATCGGCCTTTCCTTCTCAGACGTTCCGGAAAAGCTGGTCATCCCGTTCAATGCGATCCGCGGCTTCTACGATCCCTCTGTCAATTTCGAACTCGAATTCGACGTGCCGCTGGCCGATGGCGAGGAGCTGCCATCAGGCGAGATCACCGCTTATCCTGTCGATGCGGCTGCAAAGCCCGATGACGCGGCGGGCGCGAAACCTGCCGACGGCGAAGAGAAGAAGCCGGGCTCCGTCGTCTCGCTCGACTCCTTCCGCAAGAAGCAGTGATTTGAAGGGAGGCCAAGCCTCCCTTTTTCATAGGGAATTCAGGCAACCGCATGAGCGCCGAAATCATCAATCTGCGCCAGTTCCGCAAGAAGCAGGCCCGCTCCGAAAAGGAAAAGCAGGCTGAGCAGAACCGCATTTCCTTCGGCCGCACCAAGGTCGAAAAGCAGCTGACCCGCAGCTTGAACGACAAGGCCGACAAGGCCCATCGCGACGGCCGTATCGAAACGGATGACGACGGCGCGTGACGCTTTCACCGACGGCTTGAAGAGCCGGAATGGATTCCGCAATCAACCACTTGCACGGCCGCCTTGAATCGATCTTCGAACCCGATCGAAACGCGAAACAGCCTTCATGATCCGCAAGCATTCGGCAACATTGCACGGCCATCGCACCAGTTTCTCGCTGGAGGATGAATTCTGGGCCGAGCTGAAGACCATCGCCGCATGCCGCTCGATGCCGCTTGCCGCGCTGATCTCCGAGATCGACGACCACCGTCCTGCCGACAGCAACCTGTCCTCGGCGCTGCGGCTCCACGTGCTCGCCTGGGCGAAGGCCGGCGGCGACCGCCGGACCTGATACATATTGCTTAAGATCGCATGGCGCTTTGTGACGGCGACATCAATGAAAACAAAGAGCTGAGGCGCGTTGCATGAATCAAATTCTATCCGCCGTCACTGCGCCTGAACGCCCGGCAGCTGGTCGAAATTGAGCGGACCGGGCTGCGCCTGCCCGCTACGGCGCGCCGCTTCCGCCTCGGCAGCGGCCCTTGCTTGCGCATCCGCCTTGGCTTTGGCTTCCGCCACACGCGCGGCCTCCGCCTCGGCAGCCGCCTTCTGTACCGCTGCCGCCTGCGCCAATGCGCGCAGCCGCTCTTCTTCCGCCCGACGTTGTTGCTCGATCTCGGCTGCCCGGACTCGCTCCGCGTCGTTGAACCGGTAGAGCGCCACCTCGCGGCGCAGCCGCTGCTTTTCGAGCACGATCGCCTGCAGCCGCTCGACCCGCCGGCGCTCGCGCTCAAAGGCACGCAGCGACAGATAGCTGGTGATATCGGTCACATCCATCGTCTTGCCGGGCGATGGCAGCATGCCGGAAAAATTCAGCCTGAGCGCCGGCTCGGCGCCGGAAAGCGCTTCCGTGCCGGGATTAAGGCCAACAGCCAGCGTCGCGCTGATCCGTTCCTCCGGCAGCGCGATCTGCGCATCGGCGGTGATGCGGGCGAGATCGTTGGCGACGGTGACATTCTGCACCCTCAGCGTGCCGTCGGTGATGTTGAAGGGAATACCGAGCGGCGGCAGCTTCGCCTCGCCGTTGCTGAGCAAAGTCTCGACGATCGGATGCACCTTCCCGGCATTGATCTGCTCCTGCATCGTGTCGGTTGCGGCAAGCAGCGGCGGAAGGATGGCGAGGTTCAGCCCGCGTATGCTGGTATCGCCGAGCCTCAATTCGCCCGAACCATTGAGCGAGCTGGCGATCTCGCCGATCGTCTTGCCCGAGGCCTCCATCGACAGCGACAAACCGAACTTGCCGTTGGCGATCGGCGCGCCATCGCGCAGCCAGACGATGCCGGAAAGATCGGAATCGGCAAGCGCAAGCTTCGTCTGCAGGAAACCGGTGCCGTTGGCATTGGTGAAGAGCAGGTTGCCGGAGAGTTTTCCGCCGTCCCAGTTGCCGGCCATGTCGTTGAGCTGCAGCTCATCGCCCTTGTAGGCGACGTTGCTGGTAAAGTCGGACACCGCAGTTTCCGGCAGGCCGGGCCAGAACTCCTTGGCCGTCAGCTTCACGTTGACGTCGAGATCCTTGAAGATGGGCAGTCCCAGCGGCGCCGTCGTCAGCTGACCGTTGGCCGGATCGACGATCTGGCCGAACACTGCCTCGCCGAGCCAGCCGGCATCGGCCTTCGAAAGCGTCAGCCCGCCGCTCGCCGTCGTCTTCGTAGCCTTCCGGTCGAAGCTCAGCCCGCCTGAAAATTCGTTGTCGGCCGCATGACCCTTGAGATCGGAAAAGACGATCTTGTCGCTGTCGACGGCGGCATTGACCTGCAGGCCGAACGGCAGCCCCGTCCCAGTCTGCGGCAGGGCGATGCCGTTCATGATCAGATATGGGTCGATATCGGCGCTGTCGAGCGAAAGGGCGATCCGGCCGTTCATGAAGGTTTCCGGCCGGACATCGACCTTGCCGTTGGCGGTGAACGAGGTCCGGTCGGTCGCAAAGGTCAGCGCCGCATCGGCGGGATCGTTGCCCGATGCCTTCACCTTCAGCGTCAGGCGGCCGTTGGCGCCGACATCGACCGGCAGCGGGTCGAGCCCGGCCTGGCCGAACAGGATGGACGGCACGGCGTTTTCGAGGGTCGCCTCCAGGCTCGTCGTGCCGTTGCCGGTCAGCGCCAAGAGGTCGGACATGCGGTAATCGAGATTGACGCGGCTGCCGTTCGAGACGCCGGCAAGCGTCACCGTCAGCGCGTCGCCCTCGTCGCCGCCGAGCGTCAGCGCCCCGCGAAGCGCGGTATTGCCGTACCAGCCGGCATTGCGCACCAACCGGTCGAGTACCGGGTGATGCGGCAGATGCTCGCGCAGCATAGTGAAGAAGCCGCCGGGATCGGCGGATTTGAAGGTAATCTCACCCGCGCCCTTGTAATCGAGCAGCGAACCTTCCGCCCTGCCCGTCGCCGTCAGCTCGGCGCCTGCGATATTCTTGATCGACAGCCGGTCGACGGCAAGCTCCCCATCGGCAATCGTGAAGGTGGTCTCGACATTCTCGGCATTGACGCCGAAGGCGGTGAACTTGTCCGCCTTGAGCTGGGCGGCGATCTTGTGGTCGAGCACGTTGTCGCCGGCGTCTTGACCGGTCATCAGCCCGCTCAGCGCCTGCAGCGCGTCGAGATCGAGCGTATCGCCATTCAATGCCACAGACAGCGTCGGCGTCTGGCCGGAAATCGCCTGGCGCTCCAGTCGACCCTTCAGCGTCGCCGGTCCGATGGCGATCTCGAGATTTTCGAAACGCTGCAATTCATGCGTCAGGCTGACATTGGCGGAAAAGCCCGCCTGCCGTAATTGCCGGATGGCCGGATCGACCGAGCCGGCAAGCCAGGAGGCAAGTCCCGTCGGCTGGCTCGAAGCCACCACGATCTGGCCGTTGAAGGAGGCTTCGCCCTGAAGCTGGAGCTTGCCCTTGCCTTCCACCTGCGTGCGCCCCGGCAACGTGCCGGTGGCGCTGTCGATCATCCAGCCTGTTCCGGCCGGCTCCAGCTCCAGCTGCACGTCACGCAGCGTCGTATCGCCGGCGACGATGGCCGGCAGCTTGACGCTCGCCTTGCCCGGCACCTGCGGGATTGGCACCTGCCCGACGATATCGATCAGCGAATTCAGCCGCTGGCGCGCCGAAACCGCCGCATCCCGCGTCGTCTTGCCGGCCGCGCCCTGATTGCCGATACGGTTGACGTCAATCTGCTGGCCGTCGGCGGTCAACAGGAATTCCGGCGCATTGCCGGTATCGAGCGTCGCCTCGCCAGTTATGACATAGGGATCGTCCGTCGGGCCGATCTCCATCCGGTATTCGGGAATGCGGATGCGTTCGTTGGTCAGCTCGAAGCGGCCCTTGACGCGCGGCGGCTGCTCATTCTTGTCGGCCGGCCTGGCGCTGTTGCGGGTCTCGATCGCCGCCGAAAGCTGGCCTTGATAATTCGGCTTGCTGTCGACGAGCTTTAGCTCGCCGTCAAGATCGACGCTGACGGGGTGCTTGTCCGGCGAAAGCTTCGTGCGCATGCGCAGCACGCCCTTCTCATCCGGCTGGCTGCTCGAGATCGAGAAACTGCCGTGCTCGCCGTCGAGTGCCGCATCGCCTTCGATGCGCCAGGGTCCGGCCAGCGACTTCGCCGACATTTCCGCATTGAGGCCGGTGATGCGGCGCGAGCGGCCCGACTGGTCGTCGACGAACTCGACTTCACCGCCGCTGACATGCACATTTTCGAGAACGACGGTCTTTGCCGGTATTTCAGCGCGGCTGCCGCGCATCCAGTCGAGCGTGCCATCCTTGAGCAATCTCAGGCGCACCTTCGGATTGACGACACGCATGTCGAAGATCAGCGCCTCGCCCGACAGGAAAGGCGCGAGTTCCGCATCCATGGAGAACTGCTCGACCTTGACGATCGGCGTGCCGTCCACTTCCTGGCCAACGCGCACGTCGTGCAGCGTGACCGACGGAAACGGCAGCAGGCGCGCGTCCACCGTGCCGTAGACGGTGACTTTCTTGCCGATGATGCGGCTTGCCTGATCCTCGAAATTCTTGCGGAAATCCGTCCAGTCGATGAACAGTGGCGCAAGCAGCGCCACAAACAGCACTACGACGATCACTCCCCCCAGAAAGACGAGGAACCGGCCTACCAATGCAAGGAGTCTCCATTCGGGATTCTGTTGCCGACACTAGAGCAATTCCAGCACAAGTGCACAGCGGTTTTGCGTCCGGAGTTGCGGAAAAACAAAAAGATAGAGCATTTCCGCAGCTTGGAAAAAAACGGAAATGCTCTAGCGCCGTTCATGCCGGGGGCAAGGCCCAACTTCATGAGAATATTCCGTTTTCAGCCATGGTGGAAAATCTTGCCGGGATTGAAGATATCGTCCGGATCGAGCGCCTGTTTCACCTGTCGCATCAGATCCACCGCGCCTCCGAGCTCCTGTTCCAGAAACGCCATTTTGCCTTGCCCGATCCCGTGTTCACCGGTGCATGTCCCATCCATGTCGAGCGCTCGCCGGTTAAGCCGCTGCACGAAGCTCTCGGCCCTGGCGATGTCCTCGGCACTACTGTCGTCAAACAGCAGCAGCACATGGAAGTTGCCATCGCCGGCATGGCCGACGATCGGCCCCAGCAGCCCGTGTTCCTCGATATCCGCCTGCGTTTCGGAAACACAATCGGCGAGCTTCGATATCGGAACACAAACATCGGTCGAAAGTGCGGCAAGCCCGGGCGCCAGGGCCCTTGCAGCCCAATAGGCGTCGTGGCGCGCTTTCCAGAGCTTCGTCCGCTCCTCGGCATTGGCGGTCCACAGGAATTCGCCGCCACCGCATTCCGCCGCGATCTCGGCAAAGGCCGCCGATTGCAGCGGCACCGTCTCGTCGGTGCCGTGGAATTCGAGGAACAGCGTCGGGCTCTCGGCATAGGAGAGCTTGGAATAGGCGTTGCAGGCCCGCATCTGCACCGTATCGAGCAACTCGATGCGCGCCACCGGAATGCCCATCTGGATCGTCATGATGACGGCATCGCAGGCAGCCTTGATGCTCGGGAAGGCACAGGCTCCGCCGGCGATCTTCTGCGGGATCGCCTGCAGGCGCAGCGTCACCGAGGTCAGGATGCCGAGCGTGCCCTCGGCGCCGACGAAGAGCCGCGTCAGGTCGTAGCCGGCGGAAGATTTGCGGGCGCGCCGGGCCGTGCGGATTTCCTCGCCACTGGCGGTGACCGCGGTGACGGCAAGGACATTGTCCTTCATCGTCCCATAGCGCACGGCATTAGTGCCGGAAGCCCGCGTCGAGGCCATGCCGCCGATCGAGGCGTTGGCGCCGGGATCGATCGGGAAGAACAGGCCGGTATCGCGAAGGTGGATGTTCAGCGCCTCGCGCGTCACACCCGGCTCGACGGTGCAGTCGAGATCTTCGGGATTGACCTCGAGCACCCGGTTCATGCGGCTGAAATCGATCGAAATGCCGCCATTGGCGGCGTTGACCTGCCCCTCCAGAGAGGTGCCGACGCCGAAGCCGATCACCGGCACCTTGTGGGTCGCACACGCCCTGACCGCCGCCTTCACATCCTCGGCGCTCTCCGCAAAGAGCACCCCGTCCGGCAGTTGCGACGGGATATAGGTGGTCGTGTGGGCATGCTGCTCGCGGAACGACTGGCCGGTCTGGAAGCGCTCGCCGAAGCTCTGTTTGAGAATGCCGAGCACGGCAGCTATGCCCGCCTCGTTGCGTGTGCCGGCCTTCGCGTCCTTCAGCGCCATTCCTTTGATCTCCCTGCTATTCCGCAGAAACCCTATCATGTCTCGCAGGCTACAGCGCCGCGGTCATTTCAGACGCGCAAAGGACGCTGTAGGACTTTAAAATTGCTGCATAATTTCATCCTTAATTCGATTCCGATTTAAGGAATTATGCAGCAGGCTGGGTATGCGGCAAGTCAAAGCGGCTGTCCAGTTAAGATTGGCAGAAGATTTCATTCCCCTTTTGTTATAGGCCGGCTGTTATAGCCAAGTTCGCCTTCCGACACCTCAGACGAGCGGCGGATTGAGCCGCGCAAAACCCTCCTGCCGCCGATAGGGGAAATAGGGATAGGGCGCAGTGACAGTGCTGACGGCGTCGAGCCTTTCGATCTGGTCTTTCGACAGGCTCCAGCCGACCGCGCCGAGGTTCTGCCGGAGCTGCTCCTCATTGCGGGCGCCGATGATGACGCTCGATACCGTCGGCCGGCCGAGCAGCCAGTTGATGGCGATCTGCGGCACCGTCCGGCCGGTCTCCGCCGCGATGGCGTCCAGCACCTCGACGATGTCGAACAGCTTCTCATCATCGACCGGCGGGCCGTATTGCGCCGTCTCGTGCAGCCGGCTTGCCTTGGGTAGCGGCTGTCCGCGGCGGATCTTGCCGGTCAACCGTCCCCAGGCAAGCGGGCTCCAGACGAGAGCCCCCACACCCTGGTCGGCGCCAAGCGGCATCAGTTCCCATTCGTAATCGCGCCCAGCCAGCGAATAATAGACCTGATGGGCGACATAACGCGGATAGCCATAGCGCTCGGCGGCAGCAAGCGACTTCATCAGCTCCCAACCGGCAAAATTGGAAACGCCGACATAGCGGATCTTGCCTGCGGCGACGAGGCCGTCGAGCGCCGACAGCACCTCCTCGACCGGCGTCGAGGCATCGAAGGCGTGAAGCTGCAAGAGATCGATATAGTCGGTCCCGAGCCGGCGCAGCGCATCCTCGGTCGCGCGGATCAGCCGCGCCCGCGACGTTCCCCAGTCCTGCGGCCCCTCGCCCATCGGCAGCGCCGTCTTCGTCGAGATCAGCACCGCGTCGCGCCGGCCACGGATCGCCTGGCCGAGCACCTCTTCGGAAGCGCCGGCCGAATAGACGTCGGCCGTGTCGAAGAGATTGACGCCGGCTTCGAGGCAGATGTCGACGAGCCGTCGCGCCTCTTCCGCATCGGTATTGCCCCAGGCGCCGAACAGCGGACCGTTGCCGCCGAATGTGCCTGCGCCGAAGCTCAACACCGGCACCCTGAGGCCGGATGCACCGAGATTTCTGTAATCCATCGATCTGTCTCCTGTATTTCCTCTGAGATAGACCTTGGCCAGCTTGTGATATAGATTGCCTGAAAGAAAATCATCTGTGAATTGATTTCATCATGAGCCGTCAGGACATCAACCGCTCCGGCGAAATGGAAGTCTTCGTCAGTGTCGTCGAGCGCGGCGATTTTTCCGCGGCCGCCACGGCCCGGCGCATGACACCGTCGGCCGTCAGTAAGCTCGTCGCCCGGCTGGAGACGCGCCTCGGCGCCCGCCTTATCAACCGCTCGACCCGCAAGCTGCAGCTGACGCCGGAAGGCTGCGCCTTCTACGAGCGCAGCATTGCCATCCTTGCCGATATCGCCGAGGCCGAACGTCAGGCCTCGACAGGCGAGCAGGCTTCGGGCCGCATCCGCATCAACACCAGCGGCTCCTTCGGCAATCATGTGCTGGCGCCGCTGGTGCCCGCCTTCATGGCGCTTCATCCGGCCGTGACGCTGGATATTTCCCATACCGACAGAATAGTCGACCTGATGGAGGAGCGCGCCGATGTCGCGATCCGCGCCGGCCCCCTGAAGAATTCCAGGCTGATCGCCCGAAAGCTCGGCGCCACCGGCAAGATCATCGTCGCATCGGCGGATTATCTCTCGCGTCATGGCGAACCACGCACTGTCGCCGATCTCCGCCGCCATTGCCGCATCGGCTTTTCCTACGCCCGCGCCGTCGAGGGCTGGCCGTTGCACGAAGACGGCGAGACCGTAACCATCCCGATCACCCCCGGCGTGCAGGTGACAGACGGCGAAGCCATGCGGCACCTCGCTCTGTCAGGCGCCGGCCTTGCCCGCCTCGCCGCCTTCACCGTGCGCGCCGATATCGATGCCGGGCGTCTGGTGCCGGTGCTCGAAGAGGCCAATCCCGGCGATCTCGAGGAATTCTACGCCCTCTACATGGGCCAGGGTGGGCCGCTGCCGGCACGGGTCCGCGCACTGCTCGATTTCCTCGTCAGCCACGTGCGTTTTTGAGGGCAGATCAACCGAAACCGCTCAGTGGCTTCGGAAGTCAACCTCCATGAAAACAATAGCTTACAAAAGCTATATGAATCAATTTCGCATTCCCAGGCGCCGAGAAGCCAGATTTCGCAATTGACCGTTCGTCTTCCACCCGCCTATATCGGACCCGCGCCAGCCGGCTCTTGCAGCCGGCCTCTCTTCGTCATGCCGGAGCCCCCTCCCATCTTCAGCCTCAGGGCTTGGCGCCGGCCAGAAAAAGACACGGGGATCATGTCATTGAGCGACGCGAGCCGCCTGCTGCGGGATGCCGGCCTGCCGAAATGGGCGCTGCTGCTGGCGCTTTCCACAGCTCTCGTCATCTTCCTCGAATTCTTCGCTCTGCCCGCCTCGCTGCTGATCGGGCCGATGGTTGCGGCCATTCTTCTGGCGCTGACCGTCGGCAAGGGAAAGCTTCGCGTGCCCTTCTGGCCGTTGCAATTCGGCCAGGTCCTCGTCGGCCTGATGATGGCGCGCACCATCACCGCCGATATTCTCGGCACCATGGCGAAGGACGCGCCGCTCTTCCTGCTGTTCATTTTCTCGGTGATCGCCATCGCCACCGGCCTCGGCTGGCTGCTGACGCGCTGGCAGGTGCTACCGGGAACGACTGCCGTCTGGGGCTCCTCGCCGGGCGGCGCTTCCGCCATGGTCATCATGTCGGAAGCCTATGGCGCCGATGCCCGCCTCGTCGCCTTCATGCAATATCTCCGCGTCGTCTTCGTCGCCGTCGGCGCCTCGGTGATCTCGCGCCTGTGGGTGGCGGCCGACGGCGGCGAGCCGCCGCCGCTTGTCCTCTTTCCCGAGATTGACTGGCCGGCCTTCGCTGCGACGATGGCTTTTGCCGCCTTTTGTGCCTATGGCATCCGGCGCCTGCGCCTCCAGGGCGGCACGATCATGGCACCGCTCTTTCTCGGTGCCTTGCTGCAGGGCATGGGTCTCCTGAAGATCGAGCTGCCGGTGTGGCTGCTCGCCATCGCCTATGCACTGGTGGGCTGGAGCATCGGCCTGCGTTTCACCCGCTCGATCCTCAAGCATGTGGCGCGCGCCCTGCCGAGGGTATCGGCCTGCATCGTGCTGCTGATGGCGCTCTGCGGCTGCATGGCGGCGGCACTGCATGTCTTTGCCGGCATCGATCCGCTGACCGCCTATCTCGCCACCAGCCCTGGCGGCGCCGATTCCGTCGCCATTATCGCCGCCTCCAGCGATGTCGACGTACCCTTCGTGATGGCGATGCAGACCGGCCGTTTCCTGGTGATCCTGATGATCGGGCCGATGCTCGCCCGCTTCATCGCACGCCGTTCCGGCCTTGCGGAAAATCCCGCATAGAACGCTGCGCGGAATTATGCGCGAGCGCTGCCCACTGGCCGGGCGTCATGCCGTAGGCCTTCTTGAAATGGCGATTGAGATGGCTCTGGTCGGCAAAGCCGGTCGCCGCCGCCGCGTCCGAAATCCCCTCGCCTGCGCCGATCATCGCCCGCGCCTGCTGCAGCCGCCGCATTAAGAGGTAGCGATGCGGGCTGGTGGCGAAGGCCGCCCGGAAATGCCGCGACAGCGCGAAACGGTCGAGCCCCGTCACCGCTTCCAGCTCGCCTGAACGCACCGCCCGGGTCGCATGCGCCTCGAGATAATCCCGCGCCGCCCGCGCCTGCCGCCAGGCGACGAGGCCGAGCGGCCGGCGCGGCATACGCGCATGCCGTGACAGCCCGCCCGTCACCCGCGACAGGAAATCGTCAACGAAAAGTTCGTCCAGTTCGCGATCGAGTTCGCCGAGCGCCGCGAGCAGCACACCCGCCAGCGCCGGATCGCCGATGACAGGTTCGTCGACGAAAGGCAGGCCGGCGCCATCCGCCTCCAGGCATTCGAGAAGCAGCGATGGTTCCAGGTAAAGCATGCGGTACTGCAACCCATCCTCCGTCCCCGCCCCACCGTCGTGTTCCTCGTCGGGATGCAGCACGATCACCTGCCCCGGCAGGCTGAAGCGCTGTTCGCCGCGGTAGCGGAAGGTCTGCACGCCCTTCAGTGTGACCCCGAGTGCATAGGTGTCGTGCCGGTGCGGCTCGAAGGCATTGCCCGAGAATTGCGCCTCGATGCGCTCGATGCCGGGAAAGGCCGGCGCGGCCAGGATGGCGTTGCCGGATGGTCCCGCGCACAAACGTTCAAGACCTTCGAAGGCCTGCGGATGTAAATCCTGGCTCAACGCGCCCGATACTCCTTAACCCGAGGTGAAAGACCATCCGATGTTTGATACCAAAATTGCCGTCGTCCTGCGAAACAATCTTGCCGGCTGGCAGAAACTGAACGTCACCGCCTTCCTGATGACAGGCATCGCCGGCGGACACCCCGAAATCATCGGTGAACCCTACAAGGACCGCGCCGGCAATCTCTATAATCCGCTGTCGATCCAACCGATCATCGTGCTCTCCGCCGAGGAGGCGACGATGTCAGCCATCCATCGCCGTGCGCTGGAGCGCGATGTCACCGCCTCGCTGTTCATCGAGGAAATGTTTGCAACCGGCCACGACGCCGCCAACCGCGCCGTCTTCGCCGAATTCGCGCCCGAAGATGCCAAGGTGGTCGGTATCGCGCTGCGCGCCGAAAAGAAGATCGTCGACAAGATCACCAAGGGCGCGACGATGCAGCACTGACGTAAAGATTGGAATGAAAAAGGCCGGGCAATGACCCGGCCTTCGTGTTGTCTGGGAAAGCGTGCGATCAGCCCTGCGTGATCGGCGCGATCTGGATTTCGACGCGGCGGTTCTGTGCGCGGCCGGCCTCGCTCGCATTGGAGGCGACGGGCTGCGACGGGCCGAAACCGACGGCGGAGACGCGGCGCTGGTCGATGCCCTGGCCGCCGAGATAATCGGCAACCGAAAGCGCGCGGCGCTGCGACAGGTCCTGATTGTGTTGCAGGCTGCCGGTCGAATCCGTATGGCCGTTGACGTCGATCAGCGTCCGGTTGAACTTGCGCAGTACGATCGCCACCGAATTCAGCGTCGGATAGAAGCCCGGCTTCACCGCATCCTGGTCGACGTCGAAGGTGATGTTCGAGGGCATGTTGAGGATGATGTTGTCGCCGTTGCGGGTCACCGAAATGCCCGTGCCTTCGAGCTGGGCACGAAGCTCGGCTTCCTGTTGGTCCATGTAATTGCCGATCGCGCCACCGGCGAGAGCCCCGACGCCTGCGCCGATCAATGCCGCATTGCGCTTGCCGTGGCCGCCGCCGCCAACAGCCACACCGACGAGGGCACCGCCGAGGGCGCCAAGCGCAGCGCCGCCGGCCGTATTGGAAACCTTCTGCTCACCGGTATAGGGATCGGTCGTCGTGCAGGCACTGAGATAACTTGCTGCAACAGCCAGAAGTATGAATTTCTTGATCATGGACAGGACGGTCTCCGTTCGAACTGATGCGAGCAAATGGCAAGGATTGCGGCAAGAAAATGAAGATGCTCTCTTGATAGGGGAATTTCAGGCGCCGAAACAGAAGCCATGTTGCGGGAATGCGCGGATATCACCAGTTTTAGCGAGTAGCGCGCCTGTGATTGCCGTCATCGGCCGTCGCATAGTGCGTTGTTGGAGCCGCCACTTCTCCTCCCTCATTCCTGTGCTCGTCACCGGAATGAGGGAGAGTGGGATCGCACTCTTAGAAATTCTGGAACAACTGCCTGACCGTATCGTAAGTCGCATTGGCGATGTTCAGCGATTGCAGGCCGAGTTGCTGCTGCGTCTGCTGCGCCTTGAGCTTGCTGGACTCCTCTTCCATGTCGGCATCGACGAGCCGGCCGATGCCGGCGGTGATGTTATCGTGCAGTTTGCCAGCGAAATCGTTCTGCAGGTTGATGCGTTTCTCCAGCGCGCCGAAAGCCGAGCCGACCGTCGTCAGCTGCGTCAGCGCTGCATCGACGACGCTGATCATTTCGCTGACCTGTCCTTTCGTCGTGGTGTCCGAAAGCGAGATCACCACTTGGCCGGTGGTGGTGCCATTCTTGCTCGTCATCAGCACGTAGTTCTGCGAGGCGCCGAGTTCGGTGGCGAAATAGGCCGACGTCAGCACACCGTATTCACCCGAACCGGTGGCGCGATCGTCGATCAGATAGCGCGCATCCTTGGAGGACGTGCTTCCGCTCGGCGTCGTATCGATATGGTAGCTCAGCATGCCGACCGAGACAGTGCCGTCGGCATTGCGAATGAAGGAAGCCGGGATCTGGCGCGGCTGCGTCGGGGTCGCATCGTTATTGAGGACCACCCAGTTGTCACTGTTGAAGGTCGCCGCTTCCGAGACGCTGCGCAACTGCTCCTGCAACTGCTTGAGCTCTTCGTTGATCTTGTTCTTGTCGACACCATCTTCCGTTGCGGCGACCAGCTTCGCCTTGATCTCGGAGACGACGTCGATGACGTCCTGAACGCCGGTATAGGCCGTTCCCATCGTCGCCGCCGCCATACCGAGCGCATCCTGGATCGCTGAAATCGCCTTGTTATCGGTTCGCGCGGTTGTGGCGACCGACCAGTAGACGGCATTGTCGCTGGCTTTTGCAACACGCATGCCCGTCGTGATGTGATTTTGAGTGACGGCCATGTTCCGATTGATATCGCGCAGCACATGAAGCGCCGCGTCCACGGAAACGCGCTGATAAATACTCACGGGAACTAGACTCCAAAAACTCAACAGACGCAAACTGTACAAAAATGAACCGTGCCGCGCGGACGCTCATGTCCGGGGTCGCTGACGCTTCAGCGCTGCGGCCTTCAAGAAACGAAGAAGACCAGTCGGTGTCTGGAGCAATCATTGCCGTTTATGCTTAACAAACGGCTAAACTTCAGAAGTAATTCATCTTATTTTTCAAGGTTTCGTACACCATAAGAAACGCCGCCGAACGAGGTACGGCGGCGTTGCAAAATCGGATGGAAGCCTTATTCGGCAGCCTGTAGCTGCTCATCATCGGGGGCAGTGCGCGACCGTGTGGCGACCGCCATCTCTTCGTGCAGGCGCGCTTCCTCATGGGCGTGCGGCTTGGCGAAGCGGGCAAGCAGCAGATAGGCGACCGGCGTGATGAACAGCGTCACCAGCGTCGCGAAACCGAGACCGCCGACGATCACCCAGCCGAGCGCAACGCGCGCTTCGGCGCCCGCGCCATGGGCAAAAACCAGCGGCACGCCGCCGAGGATGGTGGCGATCATCGTCATCATCACCGGGCGAAGGCGTAGCGCGCAGGCCTTTTCGATCGAGGACCGCACGTCCTCGCCGCGGTCGCGCAGCTGATTGGCGAATTCGACGATCAGGATGCCGTTCTTGGCCATGACGCCGACGAGCAGCACGAGACCGATCTGGCTGTAGATGTTGAGGCTGGAGCCGGTGATCACCAGCGCGAAAACGGCGCAGGCAAGGCCGAGCGGCACCGTCGACATGATGATCAGCGAGGACAGCACGCTTTCGAACTGCGCGGCCAATACCAGGAAGATGATGACGATGGCGAAGCCGAAGGTCAGCGCCATGCCGCTCGAATTCTCCTCGAGCGTCGCCGCTTCAGCAAGCGGCAACAGGCGGGAGCCTGCCGGCAACAGCGGCTCGGCGAGCGCTGTGACCTGCTTGACCGCATCGCCGAGCGACATGCCGTTCCTGAGGCCGGCCGTGATCGCGACCGAAGCGAGCTGCTGCTCGCGGTTGAGCTGCGGCGCAACCGAACCTTCCTTCATCGTGGCGATGACCGACATCGGCACGATCTTGCCGTCGCCGGTCTTCAGGAACACGTTCTCGAGGTCGGTCGGATCGTCGATCGGCCGCGTCGTCGAGGTCAGAAGCACGGGATAGGATTCGCCGTCGACGAAGACGTCGACCACCGAGCGCCCTTCGAGCAGCGACTGGATCGCCGTCGAAAGCCCGGTGATGTCGATGCCGAGGTCGGAGGCACGCTCGCGGTCGATCGCCACCGATACCTGCGCCTGGCTCGGCTCGTTGGTCAGGCGCGGCGTATCGTATTGGCCGGTGGCCTCGAGCGCCTGAACCAGCTTGGCGGCTGCCGCCGTCAGCGCCTCGTGATCATTGCCGATCAGCGCCATCTGCACGCCGCTGCCGGCGCCGCGGATGCGCAGGCTGTTGGAGGAGATGGCATTGCCGCGCAGCGCCGGCACCCTTGATGCCGCCTGGTTGATGTCGCCGACGATCTCCGCCTGCGTCCTCTGGCGCTCTCCCCAGGGAGCAAGCGTCAGCACCATGAAGCCGCTGTTCAGCGAACCGCCCTGGCCTGAGATCGAGAAGACGTTGCGGATGTCGCCGCTGTCGACCAGCGGCTGCAGATATTCCTCGACGAGCTGCATCTTGTCGCGGGTATATTCGAGGCTCGATCCCTGCGGCGTCGTCAGCCGCATCATCACCATCGAGCGGTCCTCTTCGGGCGTCAGCTCGCTCTTGACTGTGGAAAAGGCGATGACCGCCGCGCCTGCAAAGATTACCGAGAACAGGATGACGACGAAGGGCGCGTTGAGGCAGCCGTGCAGGGCCCATTTATAGAGATCGGCAAGCGCCCCGCCGAAACGGCCGAGCGCGCCGTGATCCTCGAGAACCGGCTTGGTCAGCATGCGCGAGGCAAGCATCGGACACAGCGTCAGCGCCACGATCGACGACAGCCCGACCGAGAAGGCGAGTACGAAGCCGAATTCGCGGAAAAGGCCGCCGACCTGTCCCGGCAGGAAGGAGAGCGGAATGAACACCGCCGCCAGCGTCGCCGTCGTGGCGATGACGGCGAAGAACACCTCGCGCGTGCCGAGCACGGCGGCCGCGCGCGGCCCCATGCCTTCGGCGCGCCGGCGCACGATATTTTCGAGCACGACGATCGCATCGTCGACGACGAGGCCGGTCGCCAGCACGATGGCAAGCAGCGTCAGGATGTTGATCGAGAAGCCGACCATATAGATCGCCGCCAGCGTGCCGATCAGCGCCACCGGCATGCTGACCGCCGGGATCAGCGTCGCGCGCCAGTCGCGCAGGAAGAGATAGATGACGGCGGTGACGATGACGGCGGCGAGCACCAGCGCCAGCACCACCTCGTGGATCGCGCCCTGGATGAAGACGGCGTCGTCGCTGGTTATGGCGATCCTCGTGCCCTCGGGCAACGTCTTCGATAGCTGGTCGACAGCGGCCTTGATGCCGGTCGAGATGTTCAGCGTATTCGACTGCGCCTGGCGAATGATGCCGAGGCCGATGCCCGGCTTGCCGTTGGAGCGCAGCGCCGTTTCACCGTCGCGCGGCCCAAGCGTCACCGTCGCCACATCACCGAGCCGAATACGATCCTGCAGCATGACGTTGGAAAAATCCGCCGGCGTCTGCAGATTGGCGGTGGCGCGCACCACGATATCCTGCGTCTTGCTTTTCAGCGAGCCGGCCGGCACGTCGAGGGCCGCATTGTCGAGCGCCTTCGTCAGGTCGCCGATGGTCAGCCCGCGGCTGGCCAGCGCGCCCTGGTCGACATCGACGCGGAAAACCTTCTCCTGGTCGCCATATTCCTCGACATCGGCAACGCCATCGACGGAGGCGAGGCGATCGATCACCTCGTTTTCGACGAGCTGTGTCAGGTCGTCCATGTTGAGTTTGGTGGAGGTGACGGCAAGGCGCATGATCGCCGAGGAATCCGAATCCGCCTTGACGATCTGCGGCGCATCCGCCTCATCCGGCAGGTTCTGGGTGACGCGGCCGATCGCGTCGCGCACGTCGTTGGCGGCGACCGCCAGATCGATCGCATCGGAGAATTCCAGCGTCACCCGACTCTGGCCGAAGGAAGAGGTCGACGAGATCGACTTCAGGCCGCTGACGCGCGCAACCGCCCCCTCGATCACCTTGGTCAGTTCCTGGTCGATCGTCTGCGGCGATGCGCCGTCGAAGGTGGTGCGCACGGTGACGACGGGACGGTCGACATCCGGCAGTTCGCGCACCTCGACGCCGACATAAGCCGCAAGGCCGGCTACGACCATCAGCGTGTTGAACACCAGCGCCAGGATCGGCCGGCGAACGAAAAGTGCGGTGAAGCTCTGCTTGCCCGAGGCCCTGTCCTGATGAATCTCGGTCACGCTCATTGGGTCGCGACCTCCGCAGTGGATGCGACATCGGCGCTGATACGCACCGCCCCGCCCTCCCGCACGCGCTGCAGGCCCTGCGTTACGATCTTGTCGCCGTCCTTAAGGTCGGCTTTGACGAGCACGAAATCGGGATTGCGCTGCACGACGCTGACACGCACCTTATGCGACTTGTCGTCGGTCACCTGCCAGACGAAGGAACCCTGCGAATCCCACTGCACGGCGACCGGGTCGACGGCCGGATATTTGTCGCCGGGAAATTTCATGCTGACGCTGAAGGACATGCCGGCACGCAGCTCATCGGAGCTGTTGTCGATCCGGGCGCGCAGGCGAAGCGTGCGGCTTGCCGCGTCGATGCGGTTGTCGACGGCTTCGACGACACCGGAAAACACCTGTCCCGGCCTTGCGACCGACATCGCCTCGACCGGCTGGCCGACCGACACCGTATTGGCGAAGCGCTCCGGCACCCAATAGTCGACGAGGATTTCCGAACGGTCGTCGAGGGTGACGATAGGGATGCTCGTCGTGACGTTGTCACCAATATTGACCGGCACGATGCCGACGATGCCGTCGATCGGCGCTGTGATGTTGCGCCGTGCGAGATTGAGCTCGGCAGCCTGCAGCTGCAGCCGCGCGCCCTGCTCGGCGATCTCGGAATCGAAGACATCCATGCGCGACACGCTGGACTTGATGTTGTGATAGAGATTGGATTTCTCGACGGCGGCCTTGACTGCCACATCCGCCTGGCCGCGGGCGATCACCTGCTCTTCGCTGTCGAGCTTGGCCAGCACCTGCCCGGCCTTCACCCTGTCGCCCGACTTGATGAGGATTTCGCGGATTGTGCCCGATGCCTGCGGCGTGACCGCAACCGAACGGATCGCGTCACCCGTGCCGATGGCATTCAGCCGATCGTTGACGACGCCCTGGACGACGGCTTGCGTCGCGACGAGGATGGCGCTGTTGCGCCCGCCGCCATTGCGGCGGTTCTGGCCCTGGCCTTGTCCCTCACCGCGCTGCTGACTTTGCGCCCGGCCGGGAGCATCGGCATCCGCCGTCTCCTCGGCCTTCGGCGCGATCTTGGAAACGATGCTCTCTGGAATACCTGCATCGCGCATCGTATCGCCGGCGCCGGGCACAAGGAAAACCCACGCGGCAAAGCCGGCAATAATGACGACGAGCGACAGTATAAACTGCTTCCAAAAGGCCATTCACGTCTCCAGAGGGACTCGAGGTTGGACCAGGGTCGGTCGAAAGAGGCGCCGCGGGATCGAGAGTCCCGTCTGATGCGACAATATCGCGCGTTTACAGTTTACCGGCAAGCATAAGCAGCCGGCATTACCGATTTGTAATATCAGCAAAGAATGGAAATAACCCGGCCGCTCACTTTTGCTTGAACGGACACTCACGCATGTCTTTGACGCCGTCGATTTCGGGCGAGATGCCGTATCCAATCTCTGGCGATGCGGGTTGGTGCCTATCGGCGCATCGACCATCGCAGGCCCATTGCGGCGGCAATCCCGAGGATCGGCCACACCGCCCAGAACTGCCCCGTCCAGGTGAAGAGGTTGATGCTGACAAAGCCGAGCGCCAGGATCGCCAGCAAGGTGATCTTCCGGTGGAACCGGGTCTGGTCGCGATTCCAGGCGAGTGCCGCGACAACGGCGAGCGCAAGCACCGGAAAGCGCGCCCAGAAAACGCCCTGCCACGATAGAAGGTTGATGCCGATCAGGACCACGGCGATGACGCCAAGCACCCCGTACAGCCTGCGTCCGCCCGGTGCCGGCCTTACCTCGGCCATATCAGCGGGCATAACCGCCGCCGGCTGCGGTCGCGCCGGACCGGATCTTCCAGCAGGCGGCGTCTCATCCCTGGCGTCGCCGATCTTCACCGCATAGCTCGGCACGCCTTCATCGACGTTCTTCACCATCAGCGGCCCGAGAAACTCGAAACCCACAGCCACCTTGTTGCGGACCTGGTCGTAAACGGTGCTCGATATGACGATGCCGCCGGCCGCCGCCGAAGCCTGCAACCGCGCCGCGATATTCACGCCGTCGCCATAAATATCGTCGCCTTCGACGATGACGTCGCCGAGATTGATGCCGATGCGGAAGAGCATGCGCCCGTCGGCCGGGCGGCGGGCGTTGAAGCCCGCGAGTTCGTTCTGGGTGTCGACGGCCGCGCGCACCGCTTCGACCACGCTCGGGAAATCGGCGATCAGCCCATCGCCCCAGGTATTGATGACGCGGCCGCCATGGCTTTCGATCAGGCGCCCCATCGCCTCGCGGCAGCGCTTCAGGCTGGCAAGCGTGCCCTCCTCGTCAGCCCCCATCAGCCGCGTATAGTCCTGCACGTCAGCACAGAAGATCGTCGTCAGCTTGCGCCGCGTTTCACTCATGGTCTCTCGTCTCCGCGCTATCCGCCCGCCGGGAAAGATCGCTGCAAAGGGTGAAACTGGCCGAGAACAGGTGGGCGATTGCAACGGCGATAAACTACTAAGGCTTTGTGTTTGTTGCCACCGATAATTGTTGATTATCGCCCGTCAGCATAACGGCTGATTATTGAACGATTTTGCGCGGGCTCGCCGTGTGTTCTCTCGCCACCGTGCTGGAGCTGTCGATTTCCTGAAGCAAGACGTCGTAGCCCCAGAGATCGGCGAGATGCTGCAGGACGAGTTTCGTGTCATTTTCCTGAAGGTAGCAGCCATTCACGACGATGTGCTGCAGCAACAGGCGGCGGTCGCCGGCGAGGTCGACATCGACGATATCGATTGCCGGGTCGGTCCAGCCGATATCGTATTCGCGGGAGAGCTGGCGGCGGATGCGCAAATATCCGCGCTCATTGTGGATCGCCGAAACCAGTATCCCCTCGGTCTGTTCCGGATCGTCGTAGAGATGGAACAACCGCAACTGCCGGATCAGGTTCGGGCTCAGGAACTGGCTGATGAAGCTCTCGTCCCGGTAGTTGGCCCAGATGTCGCGCAACACCGCCATCGCATCGCCTCGTCCGGCGATATCGGGAAACCATGCGCGGTCCTCTTCCGTCGGCGCCGTGACGATCCTCTCGATATCCTGCATCATCGCAAAACCAAGCGCATAGGGGTTGAATCCCGAGAACCGCCGGTCGTCATAACTCGGCTGGAACACCACATTGGCGTGCGACTTCAGGAATTCCAGGAAGTTTCCGTCGCTGATCTGCCCTCGCTCGTGAAGCCGGTTCATGATCTGGTAGTGGACGAAGGTGGCGGTTCCCTCGTTCATCACCTTGGTCTGGCGCTGCGGATGAAAATATTGCGCGACGTGGCGGACGATGCGAAGGATCTCGCGCTGCCACGGCTGCAGCCGCGGCGCCGTTTTCTCGAGAAAGTAAAGGATGTTGTCCTGCGGAAGACCGAGGGCGGCGCGGCGCTTATCCAGGCCGCTGTCGCTCGCCTTTTTGGCCTTGCCGACGGGAACCGTGCGCCACAGGTCGTTGAACATCTGTTCCTCGTGGGCGCGGCGCTCCTGCTGCCGCTTCTCCTCCTGGCGAAGATCGATGGTGGTCTTGCCCGCGTATCGATGCACCCCGTGCGACATCAGCGCATGGGCTGCATCGAGCGTGCGCTCGACGGCCGTCTCGCCGTAACGCTCCTCGCAGCGCGTGATATAACCCTTGGCGAAATCAAGGTAATCGAGGATGCCCTCCGCATCGGTCCAGAGCTTGAAGAGATAATTGTTCTTGAAGAAATGGTTGTGGCCGAAGGCCGCATGCGCGGTGACGAGCGTCTGCATCGTCGCCGTGTTCTCTTCCATCAGGTAGGAGATGCAGGGAGAGCTGTTGATGACGATCTCATAAGCAAGATCGCGCATCCCCCGGCGATAGAAAGTTTCGTGATGCGCGAAGTGTTTGCCGAAGGACCAATGGCGGTAAAAGAGCGGCATGCCGGTTGAGGAATAGGCATCCAGCATCTGCTCGGAGGTGATGACTTCGATTTGGTTCGGATAGACGTCGAGGCCGAGTTCGTTAAGCGCGATGTCCTCGCAGGCGTCGTGGATGCGCTGGAGTGTTGAAAAGTCCCAGTCGGCCCCCTCGAACAATAGCCGCTCTCGTGGCCTCATCGTCATGGTCATGGCGTTACCTTCGACTGTGCGTCACGTTTCTGGAAGAGATCGTGGAAAACCGGGAATATTTCGTTTCGCCGGCAGACCTTGCGCATCGAAAGCGGCTGCAGCTCGGAACGGATCCCGTCATAGAGCATCCAAAGCGGTGAGCGGGATACGGAGGAGTCGCCGCCCTCTTCGCCAACCTCGATATAGGCGAAATACTGGCACAGCGGCAAAATCTCGCGCAGCAGCTGCCCGCTCAGGTTCCCGTCCGAATGGGCATTGTCGCCATCCGAGGCCTGGGCGCCATAGATATTCCATTCTGCCGGATCGAAACGCGCCGCGATGATCGCCCGCATTGCCGCCAGCGCGCTGGAGACCAGCGTGCCGCCCGTTGCCGGGCCATAAAAGAAGGTTTCCTCGTCGACTTCCTCGGCCTTGTCGGTATGGCGGATGAAGACGATCTCCACTTTCTTGTAACGCTTCGACAGGAAGAGGTAGAGCAGCAGATAGAAACGCTTCGCCAGGTCCTTCATGTGTTCCGACATCGAGCCGGAGACGTCCATCAGGCAGAACATCACGGCCTTCGCCACAGGCTTCGGCTCGTTTTCGAAGCGGCGATACCGCACGTCGAGCGGATCGATATAGGGAATGCGCCGGCTTTTTTCCGTCAGGGATTTGAGTTTTGCCTCAAGCGTCAGGCGGCTCTCGTCGTCCTCGCATTCCTCGATCTGCCGCTGCAGGGCTTCGATTTCTTCGCGGCGCGGACGGCCAAGCGCGACACGGCGCATCATCGCGAGCCTGGTCGTGCGGCCGACGGCGATGTTGGACGGCGATCCCGACACGGAATAGCCGGCACGGAAGGGCGTTTCCTCCTCGGTTTCGGCCAGGCGCCGCTTGGCAAGGTCGGGCAGTTCCAGATCGTCCAGGAACACATCGAGGAATTCCTCGCGCGTGAGCACGAAACGGAAGCCGTCCTCGCCGTCGCCTTCGCCCGCATCCTTGGGTTTTCCGCCCCTGCTCCCCGGCGGGCGCGGGAGAATGTCGCCTTCGACGAAGGCCCTGTTTCCAGGCAGGATATGATCGCGGATGCCGCCGTCGCCCCTTCGCAAGTTCGGTTCGGCCATCCCATCGATCGGCAGGCTGATTTCCCCGCCGTCGAGCACATCGCGAATGTTGCGGTTTTGCAGAGAACGTTTTACCGCCTGCTGCACGGCGCCCTTCATGCGTCGAAGGAACCGCTGCCGATTTTCCAGACTTTTACCGCGCGGATTCAGCCGCCGGTCGACAATGTGCATAATGGCTCCGCATTAACTTGCCTGTTTGACGCGCATGTACCATTCCACAAGGCGTCGAACCTGCCTCTCGGTGTAACCTCGCGCGGCCATGCGCGAGACGAATTCGCTGTGCTTCTTTTCCGTTTCGGAATCCTTCTTCGATCCGAAGGAAATGACCGGCAAAAGATCTTCGACCTGCGAGAACATTCGCTTTTCGATGACTTCCCGGATTTTCTCGTAGCTCGTCCATGACGGATTCTTTCCGCCGTTGGCTGCCCGCGATCTCAAGCAGAACTTGACGATTTCGTTGCGGAAATCCTTCGGATTGGCGATTCCCGCCGGCTTTTCGATCTTCGTCAGTTCCTGGTTGAGGAGCTCGCGGTCGAGAAGCTGGCCAGTATCGGGATCCTTGAAGTCCACATCTTCGATCCAGGCATCGGCATAGTCCACGTAGCGGTCGAACAGGTTCTGTCCGTAGTCCGCATAGGATTCAAGATAGGCCTTCTGGATTTCATTTCCAATGAACTCTGCGTAACGCGGCGCAAGATCGGCCTTGATGAATTCCAGATAGCGCTTCTCGACATCGTCGGAAAACTGCTCGCGGCGGATCGACTGCTCCAGCACATACATCAGATGAACCGGATCGGCGCCGATATCCGTGGTGTCGTGATTGAAGGTGGAGGCGAGCACCTTGAAGGCGAAGCGGGTCGATATGCCGTCCATGCCCTCGTCGATGCCGGCGGCATCCCGATATTCCTGGACACTGCGGGCGCGCGGATCCGTCTCCTTCAGGCTTTCGCCGTCATAGGTGCGCATCTTCGAAAAATACGTCGAATTCTCATGCTTGCGCAGGCGTGAAAGCACGGAGAAACGGGCCAGCATTTCGAGCGTCGCCGGGGCGCATGGCGCATCGGCGAGTTCGGATCCCTCGATCAGCTTCTCGTAGATCTTCTGCTCTTCCGTCACGCGCAGACAATAGGGCACCTTGATGACGCAAATACGGTCGATGAACGCTTCGTTGTTCTTGTTGGCCTTGAAGGTCTGCCATTCCGCCTCGTTCGAATGCGCAAGAACGATGCCGGAGAAGGGTATGGCGCCGATATTCTCGGAGCCGATATAGTTCCCCTCCTGCGTCGCCGTCAGCAGCGGATGCAGCATCTTGATCGGCGCCTTGAACATCTCGACGAATTCGAGCACGCCCTGATTGGCGCGGTTGAGGCCGCCCGAATAGCTGTAGGCGTCGGGATCGTTCTGGGAATAGGTCTCCAGCTTGCGGATATCGACCTTGCCGACCAGCGACGAGATATCCTGATTGTTCTCGTCCCCAGGCTCGGTCTTGGCGATGGCGATCTGGCGCAGCCGCGAAGGCTGAACTCTGACGACGCGGAAGCGGGAGATATCGCCGCCGAAATCGTCGAGTCGCTTCAGGCACCACGGGCTCATCAGTCCGTTCAGGCGACGCAGGGGAATGCCGTATTGCTCCTGCAGGAGCGATCCCATCGTGTCGGGGTCGAAGAGGTTGAGCGGACTTTCGAAAACGGGGCTGATCTCGTCACCGGCCTTCAGCACGTAGATCGGATGAACCTCCATCAGCAGCTTTAGCCGCTCCGCCAGCGATGACTTGCCGCCGCCGACCGGGCCGAGCAGATAGAGGATCTGCTTGCGCTCTTCGAGCCCCTGGGCTGCGTGCCGGAAGAAGGAAACGATGCGTTCGATTGTCTCTTCCATGCCGTGGAAGCCGGCAAAGGCTGGATAGATCCGGATGGTCCGGTTCATGAAGATCCGGCCGAGGCGCGCGTCCCTGGCGGTATCGACCATCTGCGGCTCGCCTATCGCGGCGAGCAGCCGCTCGGTCGCATTGGCATAGGCAAGCGGTTCTTTTTTACAAAGGTCGAGATACTCCGCGATCGACATATCAGTCTCGCGGCGCGCATCATAACTGCGGGTGAACGCATCAAATACGGATTCGCTCAGCATGGGCCCTCCATTCAAGGTTACTGCCACAGGCTCTAGGTCGTCATACCAAAGGAGATGGCCACGACATTCCTAAGAATCAATAGTTTCGCAGGTATATTCCACGCTCACCGGCTGTTTCTGGCAATGCACAAAAACGTGCATGCACCGGTTATTTTTTTACTCTACGAAACTGTTTCTTATTGTAGTTGAGAAAAGGGCTTTTGCGGTATCAGCACATTTCGCGACGTGACAGAAAGATGAAAAGGGTGTGCAATGTCGCCCGTGATTCGAGCCCTGGAAAAATCGACGCTTGGCAGCCAATCTGCGCAAAGTCGATGCTGGACAGCGCATACCCATCCGCACCTGACATGATAAAGACGGGCGCATCACAGCCATCCGCCCGTTTTTCGTAACGATATGCCACCGGCGCGACTCAGCCGTTGAACGCCTTTTCCAGCGTGGCGATATCGATCTTGATCATGCCGAGCATCACCTCGGTCACGCGCCTCGCCCGCTCGCGGTCGCTATCGGCGACCATCTCGGAAAGCATGCGCGGCACGATCTGCCAGGAAAGGCCCCAGCGATCCTTCAGCCAGCCGCAGGCCTCCGGCGTGCCGCCATTGGCGAGGAATGCCTCCCATATCCGATCGATCTCGGCCTGGCTTTCCAGGAGAATCGCGATCGAGAAGGAATGGTTGAAGCTATCGAGCGGCCCGGCTTTCATCGCCAGGAAGGCCTGGTCGCCGAGCGTGAACTCGATCAGCTCGACGCTGCCGGGAGGCCCGCTCGGCGTTTCCGCCGGCAATATAGTGATGCGGCCGATCCGGGAGTCGGGGATAACGGACGTGTAGAATTCGACGGCTTCGCGCGCTTGCTCGGCGAACCAGAGATTTGAAACGACCTTCGGCATGAAACGGCCTCCTTGTTGACGAGTATTGATCCGGACCCCGTCCGATGATCGAAGCCCGATGCTTCAAGGACGTCGCGCCGGCATCGCTTCCGACAGGCTGCGATCTGAATTTTTTCGCCCGGTTCGCCGGCGTGGCGATCGCAGCCGCGCTCGCGGCGCCCTTACTGCCCAGAGCATCCCGCTTGGGATAGCGGCCACTTGGGAATGAAAGCAGAACATCTTTTCTGGTCTTTCCTTCCCGAATCACTACATTACGCGCCATGAGCAATAGTTTCGACGATATTCCCTTCTTTGATGAAGAGCCGGGCGAGATGGCGCGCAAGCCGCAGCCGCCTCAGGCTTCGTTGGGAAAGGCGCCTGCAACAGGGAGCATTGCAGCTGGAGGCCTCGCCGCGCGCGCCATGGCGGCCCGCGACGGCGGCAAGCGGCCGGATTATCTTGCCGGGCTGAATCCTGAGCAGACAGATGCCGTCGAAACGCTGGAGGGCCCGGTCCTCGTGCTCGCCGGCGCCGGCACCGGCAAGACACGGGTGCTCACCACCCGCATTGCCCATATTCTCAACACCGGCCGCGCCTTCCCCTCGCAGATCCTCGCCGTCACCTTCACCAACAAGGCCGCCCGCGAGATGAAGGAGCGCATTGCGCTGCTCGTCGGCGGCGCCGTCGAAGGCATGCCCTGGCTCGGCACCTTCCACTCGATCGGCGTCAAGCTGCTGCGCCGCCACGGCGAGCTCGTCGGCCTGCGCTCCGATTTCACCATTCTCGATACCGACGACGTCGTCCGCCTGATCAAGCAGCTGATCCAGGCCGAAGGCCTCGACGACAAGCGCTGGCCGGCCAAGCAGTTCGCCGGCATGATCGACACCTGGAAGAATAAAGGCCTCGGGCCTGCCGATATTCCCGAGGGCGACGCCCGCGCCTTTGCCAATGGCCGCGGCCGCGATCTCTATTTTGCCTATCAGAACCGCCTGACGACGCTGAACGCCTGCGACTTCGGCGACCTGCTGATGCATCCGATCGCGATCTTCCGCAAGAATCCCGATCTCCTGAAGGAATATCACGGCCGCTTCCGCTATATCCTGGTCGACGAGTACCAGGACACCAACACCGCCCAGTATATGTGGCTGAGGCTCCTCGCCCAGCGCGCCAAGGGCGAGCCGCAGAATGTCTGCTGCGTCGGCGACGACGACCAGTCGATCTACGGCTGGCGCGGCGCGGAGGTCGACAATATCCTGCGCTTCGAGAAGGATTTCCCCGGCGCCAAGGTGATCAAGCTCGAGCGCAATTACCGCTCGACCGAACATATTCTCGGCGCCGCGGCCCATCTGATCGCCCATAATGAAGGCCGGCTCGGCAAGACGCTGTTCACCGATCGCTCCGATCCGGACGACATCAAGGTTCAGGTCCACGCCTCCTGGGATTCGGAAGAGGAAGCCCGCGCCATCGGCGAGGAGATCGAACAGCTCCAGCGCAGCAAGCATCTGCTGAACGACATGGCGATCCTCGTGCGCGCCTCCTTCCAGATGCGCGAATTCGAAGACCGCTTCGTCACCCTCGGCCTCAATTACCGCGTCATCGGCGGCCCGCGCTTCTACGAGCGCCTGGAAATCCGCGATGCCATGGCCTATTTCCGCCTGGTCGCTCAAGCCTCCGATGACCTCGCCTTCGAACGCATCATCAATACGCCAAAGCGTGGCCTCGGTGATACGACGGTGCGTGCGCTGCACGACTACGCGCGCGCTCGCGACATCCCGATGCTTGCGGCAGCGGCCGACATCATCGAGACCGACGAGCTGAAACCGAAGGCGCGAAAGGCCCTCTTCGACGTGATTCAATCTTTCCGCCGATGGCAGGAACTGCTTGAAAACACACCGCATACCGAACTTGCCGAGCAGATCCTCGAAGAGTCCGGCTATACCGACATGTGGAAGAACGACAAAAGCGCCGAAGCGCCCGGCCGCCTTGAGAACCTTAAGGAACTGATCCGCTCGATGGAGAGCTTCGAGTCGATGCGCGGCTTCCTTGAACACGTCTCCCTCGTCATGGATGCCGAGACCAACGAGAACCTCGACGCCGTCTCGATCATGACGCTGCACTCGGCCAAGGGCCTGGAATTCGACACCGTCTTCCTGCCCGGCTGGGAGGAAGGCCTCTTCCCGCACCAGCGCTCGCTGGATGAGAGCGGCCGCGCCGGCCTGGAGGAGGAACGCCGCCTCGCCTATGTCGGCATAACCCGCGCCAAGCACCGCTGCCATATCTGGTTCGTCTCCAACCGCCGCATCCACGGTCTCTGGCAGTCGACCCTGCCCTCGCGTTTCCTCGACGAACTGCCGGAAACCCATGTCGAGGTCGCCGAAATGGAGCAGAGCTATGGCGGTTACGGCCGCGGCGGCTACGGCCAGTCCCGCTTCGACAAGGCCGAGCCCTTCGCCAACTCCTATTCCACCCCAGGCTGGAAACGCGCCCAGGCCAACAAGACCGACGCCACCCGCGACAATTGGGGCACCCGCTCCGGCCACGCCGTCGAACGCATCGGCTATGGCGAAAGCGGCCCGAAGGGGCGCACGATCGACGGCGAGCTGGTGGCGAAATCGACCTCGTCGGAACCGTCGCGATTCACCCTCGGCGATCGCGTGTTCCATCTGAAATTCGGCAACGGCAACATCACCGGCATCGAAGGTAACAAGCTGACGATCGAGTTCGACCGGGCCGGACAGAAGCGGGTGCTGGACGGGTTCGTCGAACGCGTCTGACCTTGCGTCAGCACCTTCAGCCGAGCATCCGCATGCTTCCAAGCCCGAGAATATCGTTCATCAGGGCAATTCCCATCCCGGTGGCGACGATCGACAATCCGATCAGGAAAAGCCGGCGAGCCCGGTCATATTTGACAGCCACCAGCGAGTCCCGCGCCAGAAGATCGGCAAACACCTTCACCTGAATGGCGATGCCGACCGTCAGGAACGACATCGGCAGCAGATCGATGCGACTCCAGTCATTCGGATTGGATACCCAGAGACTGATGAAATTGAGGGAGAAACCGAGGATGATCCCGGTCGCCGTCAGCGATCCGTTGCGGAAGGTCGCATCGATCTTTTCGTCGGGGTCCGCTTCGGACATGGCTTCGGTTCCTGCTTCTGAGGCAAGAAAGGCAGAAATCGCAGTCCTGAGCAAGATCGATCTGGCATCGCGCTCCGGGAAGCTGGACGAAATGCCGCAGTGGGCGGAGACCCGGCGCACCGCCCATTGCCCCTTCAACAAGCCGCGATGGCGCCATCGCGTGCGCTCGCAGAGATGGACTTTCGCTCGCCCGAACCCGTCGATCGCTAAAAACGCCAATCATTTCAATGAAACAGCTTTGGTAACCGAAAGGTTAACGTGCGTTGCCCCACGCCGTCAATCGCACCTTCTTCCCTGTCAAAACGTCGCTTTGACGCTTTGCGCAAATCAGCTTAGCCCGGAGACTGCCCGTCCATGAAAGGCGGGCTTCACGACGAACTTTTCAAAGGAGGTTCAAGTGACCAGTGTTTCATCTCTCGGCAGCACATTGACACAGTATCAGTCTCCGCTTTCAAGCCTGGACAAGAACGGTGACGGCGTCATTTCGGCGGACGAGCTCGCCGCCGCATCGCAGTCCTCGACATCAAGCACGGTCGCGACCGACGGCGATAGCGACGACAGCAGTACCGACATCGTCAAGAAGATCACCGCCGACATCCTGTCGCTGATGCTGTCCATGCAGAAAACCGACGACAGCGACGATCAGGGCGACGGTAGCGATCAAAGCGACGACACTTCCAAAGGTGTCTTCGCCGCGATGGATACGAATGGCGACGGCAAGTTGACCGAGTCGGAATTCCTCGCCGCCGATCCGAGCAAAATCAGTACATCCGGCGATAGCGATCCGCTGCTCACCAAGGTGCTGAGCGACATGCAGACGGCGCTTCAGGCCTACCGCAATACCTACGGCGCTTCCGCCGCGGCAGGTGATTCCGCAGCCGACACCGCGGTTGCGATCTAGCCGGCCGAGATCCGGGCTCTGCCGGGGGAGCCTCGATCCACCGATGCCGCGCAAAAGCGTCTTAGCGGTCAAAGCGATTTGCCGGCAATCGCCGCCGTCTTTGGCCGCGTCTGCGATCCGGAGATTATCCACGAACCTTCCCTCCATTCCATTTCAACACGAGAGCCGCCGCCAACTATCGCGATGATTGCATTAGAGCTCTCTACTTTGACGACTTACTACCGCTAGTACCAGAATTAACACTTGCGCCGCCGCGCCTGGAAATCCACTAGTTGATGCATTGAGTGTGCTTGGCGTCTTACACTGCAATAAAGCGAAGGGATTGGGCTTGATGAAAGCGCTGCTGCTCATCGACATTCAGAACGGCTTCTGCCCGGGCGGCAATCTGCCGGTACCTGATGGCGACAAGGTGATTCCCGTCGCAAACAGGCTGATCGATAGCGGCAAATACGATCTGATCGTCGCCTCGCAGGACTGGCATCCGCCGGGCCACGGCAGCTTCGCCTCCGCCCATCCGGGCGCGGCCCCCTTCGAGATGGGTGAACTCTCGGGCAAGCCGCAGATGATGTGGCCCGACCACTGCATTCAGGGTACGCTCGATGCGGAACTGCATCCTGCGCTCAGATCGGAAGAGATCGATCTGATCCAGCAGAAGGGCGAGCATCCCTATATCGACAGCTATTCGGCCTTCCGCGACAATGACCGCGATGCCTCGACCGGCCTTTCCGATTTCCTCGAGGACCAGGGCATCACCGACCTCGACGTCTGCGGGCTCGCGACCGACTATTGCGTCAAATTCTCCGCGCTCGACGCGCTGGAGATGATGCCGGGTGTCCGCGTGCGCTTCATCGAGGATGCAAGCCGCGGCATCACGCCCGAAGGTGTCGCCGCCGCCATCGAGGAGATGCGGGCGCATGGCATCGCGATCATCGACAGCGCCAAGGTCTTGTCAGATTAAGTCAGATCGCGCCTAAAAAACCACGCGTCGAATGTCGGATCGGTGCAAGCCGATCCGTCCTTGGCTCTGAACACACCAACAATGGGAGTTGAGAGATGAGAAAGCTTGTTGCTGCAGCCTTCGTCAGCCTGGATGGCGTCATGCAGGCGCCGGGCGCGCCACAGGAGGATCCGACCGGCGGCTTCACGCTTGGCGGTTGGACCGTCAATTATTGGGACGAGCCGATGAGCCAGTTCATGGGCGGGATCTTTACCGACCCCTTCGAACTGCTGCTCGGCCGCAGGACTTACGAGATTTTTGCCGCGCATTGGCCCTTCGTCGAGAAGGACGATCCGATCGGCCAGGTCTTCAACGCCGTGACCAAATATGTCGCGACCAGCTCCACGGAACCGCTCGACTGGGAGAATTCTATCGCCTTGCGTGGCGACGTCGCTGCCGAAATCGCCCGGCTGAAGCAGGAGGACGGTCCCGCCCTCCTGACGCAGGGCAGCAGCGGCCTGCTGCAGACCCTGTTGGCGCACGACCTGATCGACGAATTCCGGCTTCAGACCTTCCCGCTCGTGCTTGGCCCGGGCAAACGCCTCTTCGGTCAAGGCGCCAAGCCGGAGGCGCTGAAGCTGACCGCCAATAGCGTATCGACGACGGGCGTCATCATGAGCGTCTATGAGCGTGCGGGCGCAATCAAGACAGGCACGTTCGAGCTGGCGCAGCCCTCGGAGGCCGAAATCGCTCGCCGGGAGCGGATGAAGCGCGAGGGCTGATCCTCTGCGATCTTGCGGGCCGCGGCGCCGCCGCGTCCCGTTATGGCGACAGCGCCGTGCTCCTTCTCAGATGCGTAGGGAACGCTGTAGAACTATGCGGTAGTGCCCTTGTTCTTCTCCTCGCGCTCCAACAGATAGATGTCTTCCGCCAGGTCCTCCATCTTCCTCAGAAGGGCGGCATGCGCATCGCGAAGACCCTGATTGTAATAATGGGCGCCGATCTCGTCCGCGAAGAAATCGAGCAGGAACTCCGCCGGCAGCACGCCGATCGGCTGGTCGAGCTCCGCCTCGAAATAGCGGCGGATGCTTGAAACGATCGCCGCCTTCGCCTCCTTGGAAAATTCGATCTTCTTCATGGTTTCCTCTTGGCCGAATGCACTCGGAAGTTTGATGGTTCAGCGAAATCGATTGGTCAATCAAGGAAATTCAATTGCCGTTGCAAGCCATAGACCATAAGGGGAAACCTGAATTCCAACCGGACAAGATCACATGAATCGCGCCGACTTTGTTGAAGGTTTGCGGGGCGGCTTTGCCGTTGCGCTGGCATCGGCGCCCTTTGGCGCCCTGTTCGGAGCGCTGGCCGTCGAAAACGGCATGTCGCTTTCCGAAGCCGCCTTCATGAGCGCCACCGTCTATGCCGGCGCCAGCCAGATGGTCGGCATCGAACTCTTCGGCCACAATGTCCATGCCTGGCTGATCGTGCTGTCGATCCTCGCCGTCAATTTCCGCCACGTGCTCTATTCGGCGGCGATGGCGCGCTATATCGGCCAGTTCACGCCGGTCCAGAAATTTTTCACCTTCTTCCTGCTCGTCGATCCGCAATTTGCCGCAGCGGTGAAACGCGGCGAGTCGGGTCTGCCGGTCAGCTTCGCCTGGTATTTCGGTTTCGGCATCATCATCTACGTTCCCTGGGTGCTGATCAGCGTCCTGGGCGGCATGCTCGGCGGCTTCATCGGCGATCCCAAGGCGATCGGCCTCGATATCCTGCTGCCGGCCTATTTCCTCGGCATCGTCCTTGGTTTCCGCAAGCGCGACAATTTTCTGCCCGTGGCGCTCGTCAGCGCCGTCGCATCAGTCCTCGCCTATCGCTATGTCGGCTCGCCCTGGCATGTCAGCCTCGGCGCCGCCGTCGGCATCGTGCTTGCCGCCCTGCTGCCGCTGCCGCCGCAAGCGCCGGATCTCGAAGCCGACGCCCTGCAATCCGAAGTGCACGAGGTTTGAGCCATGGAATTCGATCTTCACATGGCGCTCGTCATCTTCGCCGCCGCGGTCGCCACTTTCGCCACCCGCATCGGCGGCTACATCCTCATCACCCGAATGAAGAGCATTCCGCCGCGCATGGAGGCGGCGCTGAATGCCGTGCCGGCCGCCGTGCTGACGACGCTGGTCGCCCCCGCCTTCTTCATCGGCGGCTGGGAGTCGAAACTGGCGCTGATCGTCGCCCTCTTCGTCGGCCTGCGCGTTTCGCATACATGGATGCTGGTCGCCGCCTGGATCGTCGTGATGACCTGGCGCCACACGATCGGCGCCTGAGGGCTGCAGCGCCGGCGCGTCGACGCCGTTCTCAATATTCCAGCGGCAGCGTCGCGTTTTCGAGCCATGCCCTGACATCGTGATCGTGGATCAGCGGCATCAGCGCCTCGCGTGTGCGGCGGTGGTAGTCGTTGAACCAATGCAGCTGGTCATGGGTCAGAAGCTCTGGAATGACGAGGCTGCGGTCGATCGGGCAGAAGGTCAGCGTCTCGAAACCGAGCATCGCCGTATCGCCGCCCTCGATCTCTTCGGCGCCGCGCACATAGATCAGGTTCTCGATGCGAATGCCGAAGCTGCCGGGCCGGTAATAGCCCGGCTCGTTCGAAAGGATCATGCCGGGCAGCAGTTCCTGTGTCGAAAGCCTGGAGATGCGCTGCGGGCCCTCATGCACCGAGAGGTAGGAACCGACGCCATGGCCCGTGCCGTGGGCGAAATCGGCGCCTGCCCGCCACAGCGCGATGCGCGCCAGCGGATCGAGGTCGCAGCCGCGCGTGCCTTTCGGGAAACGCGCCGTGCTGATCTCGATCATGCCCTTCAACACCAGCGTGAAGAAGCGCCGATGCTCTTCGGTTACCCTGCCGATGCCGACCGTGCGGGTGATGTCGGTCGTGCCGTTGATATATTGCGCGCCGGAATCGATCAGGAAGAGTTCGCCGGCCTCGATCATCCGGTTGGTCTCGGTCGTCACGCGGTAATGCATGATCGCCGCATGTTCGCCCGCACCCGAAATCGTGTCGAAGGAAATGTCCTTCAGCGGGTTCTGCATGCTCTGGCCGACACGGGCGCGCGCCGCTTCGAGACGCTCGGCCGCGACAATCTCGCTCACCGTGCCGGGTTTTTCCTGCGACAGCCAGTAGAGGAATTCCACCATCGCCGCCCCGTCCTGCAGATGCGCGGCGGCCGAGCCGTTGATCTCGACGTCGTTCTTCACCGCGCGCGGCAGCTTGGCGGGATCGGCGCCCTCCACCACTTCGCCGCTCGCCCGGCGGATGATTTCCGCCAGCGCATAGGAAGCGATATCGGGGTCGATCAGCACGCGGCCGCCATTCCGGGAAACGGCAGCGAGTCTCTCCTCCAGCGCCGAGGGCGGCAGCTGCGTGCAGATCTGCCCGAGATAGGCCTCCGGCTCGATGCCCGTCTTGCGTTTGTCGAGGAAGAGCTCGGCTCGGCCGTCGGCATGAATGATGGCGCGCGCCAGCGGATGCGGCGTGTGCGGCACGTCGGCGCCGCGGATATTGAAGATCCAGGCGACCGAAGAGGGATCGGCGATCAGCACCGCAGCGAGGTTCTTCTTCGAAAGATCGGCCGCAACTGTCGCGATCTTCTCTCTGGCCAGCACGCCGGCCTGCGCGACGTTCTGGATGCTGACCGCGCCGAGCGGCTCGGCCGGCCGGTCGCTCCAAAGCCTGTCGAGCGGATTGTGCGGCAGGAAGACCAGCGTGCCGCCGATCTGCGAAAGCGCCTTTTCCAGACGACGCACCTCGGCACCCGCATGCAGCCAGGGATCGATGCCGAGCCGCAGGCCCTTGGCGCCGTTTGCGGCCAGCCAGACATGCGGCGGCTCATTGACAAGATCGCCGCCCGAAAAGACCGAACCGTCGACCTGTTCGGCAAGCTGTGTCACATAGCGCCCGTCAACGAAAACGATCGCCTGCGTGCGCAGGATCAGCGCAATACCCGCCGACCCGGTAAAGCCCGTCAACCATGCGAGACGCTCCGAACCTGCGGGAACGTATTCACCGTTGAACTCGTCGGCGCGCGGTACGAGGAAGGCGTCGATGCCGAGCGAATCGAAACCGGCGCGCAACGCCGATACACGATCCCTGCCGAATTGCGGCGTGGAAGTGACCTCGAAAGACTGGAACATGCTGGAAATCCGAATGGTTGAGACGAATCCGGTTAATGGGATAGCTGCCATGTTAGCGGAATTTCAACCGATGGGGAGAAAAAGCGACGAAACGAGTCGAAACCCTTGGGGCCGCTCAACATTTTGGCAGAACTGTGACACGAAATCGTAATTTGGCACGCTTTATGCATTGGCCGCATGGCTCCCATGAGCAAAACCCTCTGCCTCCGCATTTCAGAATAGCTATATAGACGCCATCGAACGGTTCGCGATGAACCCGAAACAAAGGAATTCTTGAAATGACCGCCTCTCTCTCGCGCTTCGCATATAGCAGCCCGGTGCAGGCTGGCGAACGCCAGACCGTGCGTCACGTGATCGGCGCCCGCCGCCCGCAGAACGAGGACAGCCTCAAGCTGCTCGGAGCCGGCCAGCGCGCTACGCGCCACAAGGGCGCCCTCAGCTACGCGTTCTAAGCCTGAAAGCCCGTCCGTCTCCTCCCTCCCGGACCGGCCTATTGGAATGCAGTAGAGCCCGCTTGAGCGCTCCTCCCCTTGAGCTCGCGGGCATTGGCCGGATAGACCGGTCCAAGGCGGTGCCATCGGCACCGCCTTTTTTCTTGTCTTAGGAAGAGTGCGAGTCGTGGCGTCGTGGGGATGGAGCGCAAGCCCCTCCTCGCTCATTCCTGTGACAGGCACAGCATTGGGGCGGGGAAGGAACCTGGTGCCCCAAGCAAGCGTGACGTAGGCTAAGGCCCTAACCCCACTCAGAAACAACCCAGCAAAATTACGGTCGATCGAAGTGGATCGTCACCCAGCCATTGCGCCATATGGTCCGCACATGGCGAAGCCGTGCGCCGCTATAGGCGGCAATCACCTTCCAGCGCTGCGCGGCTAGAATGCCCGAAAGAATCACCGATCCACCCGGCGCAAGATGCGTCGCGAGCTTCGGCGCCATGCGGATCAGCGGGCGGGCGAGAATGTTGGCGATGATCAGATCGAAGGGACCGTGTTCGGAAAAGGCCGTTGAATGAAAGCCCGGCGCGGTCCTGGTGACGATGCCCGACGCGATGCCGTTGCGGCGCACGTTCTCGGCCGCCACCCGTGTCGCGACCGGATCGATATCCGTCGCCAGCACCGGAATATTCTTGAGCTTGCGCACCGCAATCGCCAGCACGCCGCTTCCGGTGCCGAGATCGAGGGCATTGCGGACCGGGCGTGAGCGCACCACGGCATCGATCACTTCGAGGCAGCCGGCAGTCGTGCCGTGATGGCCGGTGCCGAAGGCCTGGCCGGCATCGATCTCGATGGCGATATCGCCGGGGCGGACCTTGTCGCGATCATGCGAACCATGCACCAGGAAGCGCCCTGCCCTGACGGGCTTCAGCCCCTCCAGCGATTTCACCACCCAGTCGACCTCGGGGATGACTTCCCGCTCCAACCGGGCATCGGGGAAAGAGGTCTTCAGTGCATCCTCGACGCGGGAACGCACTTCGGCCTCGTCCTCGGCCATCATATAGATCGAGGCTTCCCAGATATCCTTCTTCTCATCGATCTCGGTGGTGCCGATGGCAAAGTCTTCTTCGCCGAAGACCGTGCTCAGAAGGTCGAGAATCTCTTCGGCCTTGCTTTCGGTCGTCGTCACGTAAAGGCGGATTTCACTCACGATAGGCGGTCTTTCCCGTTTCCGTTGCCCGCCGCCGGTCGGGCCAACGCCCCATCACGCTGAAACCATCACCCCTTGCTGACGAGATTCTCCAGCTTCTTTACCGCCGTGTCCGGGTTTTCGCCATAGGCGATCGTTCCTGAAAACCGCCCGGCCGAATCGAGCAGGAAGACCGAGGCGGTGTGATCCATCGTATAGTCGCCATTCGGATCCTTCTCGTCGACCGGCACCTTCTTGGCGTAGACGCGGAATCCCTTGATGACCTCGGCGACCTTGTCAGGCGCACCTGATATGCCGGTGATCCGCTTGGAAACATTGGAAACGTACTGGTTCATGATCTCGGGCGTGTCGCGCTCCGGATCGACGGTGACGAAATACGCCTGGAGCTTGTCGCCCTTCGGATCGACCTTCTCCATCCAGCCGTTCAGCTCGAAAAGCGTCGTCGGGCAGACTTCCGGGCAATGGGTGAAGCCGAAAAACAGCGCCGTCGGCTTGCCGCGCAACGCCTGCTCGGTGATCGGCTGGCCCGTCTGGGAGACCAGGGTAAAGGGCACGCCGAAGGGAGCCTCCGCCACTACATTCCCCGATCTGCTGAGATAGTACGAGAACCCGCCGAGAAACCCGGCCAGTATCAGGACACCGACCCAGACGGCGATGCGGAAAGTCTTCATTGGATGATCCTCGATCCAGGCGGATATCTGCCGCCCACCCCTTGTGCCCCGCGTGATTATAGCCCCGACCGGACGCGCGCAATTCAACAATATGTTTTCTGACCCGTGATTGATTGTCTCACTGATAGAGGCCATCCACAGCGGAAAATCTGCCCGTCGAAATTGCCATGGATCGAAAAACATCGTGTTTTGAATAATTTGCTTTTGAAGCGAACAGACAGTCTCAAGGCACATATCGTTAGGAAAGACTTAAGCCGTCATATCTATATTTAGCAATGCGTGCGGCTCCATCGAGCCGTTCTGACATGAAGTCTGCCGAGTGGCAAAAACCCCGGACGTCCGCATGAGGGTAGGAGAACATAAACCCGAGCGGTTTGTGGAGGGGTCTTTTCATGACGAATTCAGCAGTGCGCAAGAGCCTGTCAGTCAGCCAGCGGCTCTGGACGCTCGGTGGCGCGGCCTTCCTCGGTTTCGGAACGATGCTTGGCGTCGGCTGGTACGAGAACATGCGGGTCGATGCCAGCCTGCGTAGCGCCAGCGAGATCCAGACGAGCGTCAACCATATCGACGACATGCGCCTTGCGAACCTGACGATGGTGCTGGCCGCCATGGATATCATCGTCGACAAGGACGACAAGGCGGTGGAGCCGGAGCGCATCAAGCTGATCGGCGATTCGCTCACCGCCCTTTCCGGCGGCTCGAAGGAAATGCGCCGGCTTGCCGAAGAAATGCATGACGATGGTCTGTTGAAAAGCTATGACGCCGACGTCGCCGCAATGGGCAAGGCGATCCAGGTCGATCTCGTCGCTCTGGTTCAACAGGGTGCGCCCGATGCCGAGTTCGACAAGATCGACGACACGATTGACGGCGCCGGCGAGGAGCTGACCAAAACGCTCGACAAGCTCGCCGCTGACGGCACCGTCTTTGCCCAGCAGCATGTCGATCTTGCCAATGCCGTATCGCGGGAAGCCCTTGTTCTCCAGATCGGCCTCGGCATCTTCGCCATCCTCAGCATGGGTATTCTGCAATATGTCCATGGCGGCTCGATCCGCCGCGGCATCGGCGCCGTGCGCGAAAGCATGCAGCGCATCATGAACGGCGATTTCGCCAGCGACGTTGCCGAAAAGAGCCGCGGCGACGAGATCGGCGAAATGGCCCGCGCCGCCGACAGTTTCCGTCTCGCCGCCATCGAGAAGCGTAACCTCGAGACGCAGAACCAGACCGACAGGCAGCGCAGCGATGCCGAGCACCGTGAGCGCGAAGCCGCAAAGCTCGCCGACGCCGAAGCTCTGAACGCCGCCGTCACCGCCCTCGGCCACGGCCTTACCCGCCTGTCGGAAGGCGACGTGACCGTTACGATCGACCAGCCTTTCCGCGAGGAACTGGAGCGCCTGCGCCGCGACTTCAACCAGACGACGGCAACGCTGCGCAAGGCGATGAGCGACATCGCCGTCAACAGCAGCTCGATCGAGGCGAACAGCCGCCAGATGCGCGCTGCCGCCGACGACCTCGCCAAGCGTACCGAGCAGCAGGCCGCGTCGCTCGAAGAGACGTCAGCCGCCCTCGACCAGATCACCGCCACCGTCCGCAACGCGACCAACCGCGCCGAGGAAGTCGGCCATATGGTCACCCATACCCGTGAGAACACGGCGAAGTCGGATATCGTCGTCGGCGACGCAATGGCGGCGATGCAGCGAATCGAAGGCGCGTCCCGCGAGATCGGCAAGATCATCAACGTCATCGACGAGATCGCCTTCCAGACGAACCTTCTGGCGCTCAACGCCGGCGTCGAGGCAGCACGCGCCGGCGAAGCCGGCAAGGGTTTCGCCGTCGTTGCCCAGGAAGTACGCGAACTCGCCGGCCGCGCCGCCGGCGCTGCCAAGGATATCAAGACCTTGATCGGAAAATCCGGCGACGAAGTGAAGATCGGCGGCGAACTGGTGACGGCCGCCGGCGAAGCGCTTCGCCAGATCGGCGAAGATGTTCTGCGCATCGACGAACATGTTAAATCAATCGTAACCTCTGCGCGCGAACAATCAGTGGGACTGAATGAAATCAATACGTCCATCAGCCAGATGGATCAGGTCACGCAGAAGAACGCGGCCATGGTGGAAGAGACGAACGCTGCAAGCCATACGCTCGCCATCGACGCGGAAAACCTGACGCAACTGGTCAAGCAGTTCAAGACCGGCGAGGGCATGAGCGCCCGGCAAACGCCGCGAGAGGCAAATGCCGCCTCGCATTCGAGACCATCTCCCGCGCGCAACCTGATCGGCAAAGTCGCGGGCGCATTCAACGGCGGTTCTGCCGCCAAAGTCATCGCCTCTCCCGCCGGGGACAACTGGGAAGAATTCTGACCATGAACAACAACGCCATCAAGCAATCGGGCGCCTATCTCGAAATCGTTTCGTTCCACCTGGGCGACCAGGAGTTCTGCATCGACATCATGGCCATCCGCGAAATCCGCGGTTGGGCGCCGGTGACGCCGATGCCGCACACCCCGCCCTACGTGCTGGGTCTCATCAACCTGCGCGGCGCGGTGATCCCCGTCATCGACATGGCCTGCCGCCTCGGCATGAAGATGACCGAGCCCTCCGAGCGCTCGGCGATCATCGTCACCGACATCGCCGGCAAACTGGTCGGCCTGTTGGTCGAGCAGGTTTCCGACATGATGACCATCAAGAGCGAAGACCTGCAGCCGCCGCCGGAAATCATCCCGGAAGCCCAGCGCGCCTTCTGCCGCGGCATCGTCGCGCTCGAAAAGACCATGGTCTGCTTCCTGAACCTCGACACGGTCATTGCCGACGAGCTGACGCAGGCGGCTTGATATTTCTCCGTTTGCGTATTGGAAGGCCCGGCTCGTCCGGGCCTTTTCCGTTTGGTGTGGAGCATAAGCCAGCATCGGATCAGCTTTAGGGAGGGACTAAGCTCAGGCCCCGCCTCGCTCCTCCCGAAACGTCAAAGATCTGGAAAGCGGGTGCGACAAGTTAAGCCCCTCCCCCTTGTGGGGCGGGCTTTTCAATAACGAACGCGAAAAATCCAGGAACCTTCCCGCCCCTACGGCTTCCCGTTCTTCCACACAACATTCTGCCCATAGAGCGGAATGGTCGAGATCGACATCTTCGCCGAACCGTCCGTCAGTTCGCGCGAATGGGCGAGATAGATCAGCGTGTCGTTGGTCTTGTCGTAGATGCGGTTGACGACCAGCGTTTTCCAGATCAGGGACATGCCCTGGCGGAACACCTCGGTGCCGTCCTTGGACAGGTCGATATTGCCGATCTCGATCGGCCCCGTCTGCCGGCAGGCGATGGAATTGTTGGACGGGTCTTCGAACCAGTTGCCGTTCTTGAACCGGTCGATCAGGCTGCGGTCGAAATAGGTGACGTGGCAGGTAACGCCCTTGACCTCAGGGTCGGAGACCGCCTCGACAATGATGTCGTTGCCGATCCAGTCGACCCCGACCTTGCCGACCACCTCGGCCGAGACGACCCCGGCGGAAAGAACGGAGAAAGAGAAGGCGGCGAGGAGAAGATTGCGCAGCTTGGACATGGCGGCTCCCTGAATGATCCGGATTCTAGATAAGCATGCACTCATGCTTTGCAAGAAATCGCCGTTGCGAGAACGCTCAGCCTTTCCGGCAGGTGCAGGGCTCGTAGGCCCGCGCCGTCAGCCGGCCGGGCCTCATGCCGATCAGCGCCGGTATGGCGTGAACGGCGTTCGCCTTGACCGCCTTCGCCATTTCGATCGCCGCCGCCGCGCAGACCGCTGCATCCTCGGCGGCGTTATGATGCACGAAACGCAGGCCGAGATGCTCGGCGATCAGGTTCAGCCGGTGCGAGAGGAAGTGCGGCCAGATCCGCTGCGCCATCTTCAGGCTGCAGAGATAGGTAAGCTCCGGATAGGATTGCCGGTAGAGATCGAGACACGCCCGCCAGACGCTGAAATCGAAGGCGGCATTGTGCGCGATCATCGTGGCACCGCGAAAATCCTCGTGGAACTCGTCCATCACCTCGGGAAATTCGGGCGCATCCTCGACATGCTCCGGCCGGATGCCGTGAATTGCGATGTTCATTCCGGAAAAACGCATGTCTCGCGGCCGGATCAGTCGCTCTTCGACGCGCGTCACCCTGCCATCCTCGATCCAGGCAAGGCCGACCGAACAGGCGCTGCCGCGCTGTTCGTTCGCCGTCTCGAAGTCAATCGCGATGGTTTTCAATGCAGCAACCCGAATCGTTTCTCCAGGCACAGGAATACCGCCCCGCTTCCCACCGCGCAAATTCGGCACGACGCATGGTTGACTTTTTAACCCGCATATCGAAACCTACCTGCCATGATCGGCTTCGTGACCATGGCAACGCTTATTCATCACACCACGACCCTGGAAGGGTACGCGGGAGCGATGGCGCGTTAGCAGCGATCCGATCATCCCGAAACCCTGCCGAGGCGAGCAGGGTTTTCGGAAACCGGCTCTCCTCGTAAAACCGATGGAGAGCATGAATGTCCGAAAACGAAGAGAATGAACCGCGCGGCCGGGCGCCCCTGCCGGACGGCGTCCTGGTGCGTGCCGTCCGCCTTTCCGATGCCGAGGAGATCACCGATCTCATAAATCTGCCGGGCTACCGGGCAGGTACCTTGCGGCCGCCATACCAGGCAGTCGAGGAGGTTCGCAAGCACATGGAAAATCCCTCCCCGGGCGCGCTCAACCTTGTCGTCACCCTGAATGGCAAGATCGTCGGCAGTGGCGGCCTCAACCGTCTTTCCGGCCGCAGGCAACACGTCGCCAGCATCGGCATGGGCGTGCATGACGACTTCACCGGCCGCGGCTTCGGACGGATCCTGCTCGGGGCATTTGTCGACGCTGCCGATGACTGGCTCGATATCAGACGGCTGGAACTGACCGTCTATACCGACAACGATGTCGCCATCGGTCTCTACCGCAAATTCGGCTTCGAACAGGAAGGCCTGCTAAGGGCTTTCGGATATCGCGCCGGTCAATATGTCGACGCCTATACGATGGCACGGCTCAGGCTATGAGCGAGCGGGAGGCTGGCGGCCTGCCCTCAGCCCTTCACCCGCTGATCAACGCCAGCCATTCATCCTCGTCCATCGTCTGCACGCCGAGCTCGCGCGCCTTGTCGAGCTTGGAGCCGGCGCCGGGGCCGGCAACGACGATGTCGGTCTTCTTGGAGACCGATCCCGCCACCTTGGCGCCGAGGCTTTCCGCCCTCGCCTTCGCCTCGTCGCGGGTGAATTTTTCCAGCGACCCGGTGAAGACGACGGTCTTGCCGGCGACCGGGCTGCCCGCCGTCACCGGCTGTTCGGCCTCCTCGGGCGTCACCTCCTCGATAAGCCGGGTGATCACCTCGACATTGCGCGGCTCCTTGTAGAATTCGACGATAGCCCGCGCCACGACCTCGCCGATGCCCTCGATGGCATTGAGATCGTTCCAGGCGTCGCCGGCTAGCGTCTCGGCCTCCCGCATCCCCGTCTCGAAGGCCGCATAGGTGCCATAGGAGCGCGACAGCAGCTTCGCCGTGGTCTCGCCGACATGACGGATGCCGAGCGCGTAGATGAAGCGGTGGAGCGCAATGCTGCGCCGTTCGTTGATCGCCGCATAGAGCTTGCCGACGCTGACCTTGCCGAAGCCGTCGATATTTTCGAGCTTGGTCAGCGATTGCTGCTGGCGCTTCTCCAGCGTGAAGATGTCGGGCGCGGTGCGGATCTGCAGCGACGGATCTTCATTTTCGAAGAAGAAGTCGATCTGCTTCGAACCGAGCCCTTCGATATCGAAAGCGTTGCGCGAAACGAAGTGCTTCAGATGCTCCGTCGCCTGCGCTCGGCAGATGAAGCCGCCGGTGCAGCGGCGCACCGAATCCATCTTGCCGGTCTTCTCGTTGACCTCGCGCACCGCATGCGAACCGCAGACCGGGCATGTCTTCGGGAATTCGTAGGGCCGGGCGTCGGCCGCGCGTTTTTCCATCACGACATCGAGGATCTGCGGAATGACGTCGCCGGCGCGCTGGACGATGACGGTATCGCCTTCGCGGATATCGTGTTCCTCCGGCCGGATGCGCTCGCCGCTATTGCCGATGCCCTTGATGTAATCCTCGTTGTGCAGCGTCGCATTGGTGACGACGACGCCGCCGACCGTGATCGGCTTCAGCCGCGCCACCGGCGTCAGCGCCCCGGTGCGGCCGACCTGGATCTCGATCTTCTCGACCTCGGTGAAGGCCTGTTCGGCCGGAAACTTATGCGCCGTCGCCCAGCGCGGCGAACGCGAGCGGAAGCCGAGGCGCTGCTGCAGTTCGAGACTGTCAACCTTATAAACAACGCCGTCGATGTCGTAGTCGAGATCCGGGCGCTCGAGGCCGATCTCGTCATAATGCGCCAGGATGTCGGCGACCGAATTCAACCGCTTCATCAGCGGGTTGACCGGAAAACCCCAGTCTCTGAAGGTCTGCACCATGGCGAACTGTGTATCGGCGGGCATCTCCGACATCTCGCCCCAGGCATAGGCGAAGAATTTGAGCTTGCGGCTCGCCGTCACTTTGGCGTCGAGCTGGCGCAGCGACCCGGCCGCGGTGTTGCGCGGATTGACGTAGGTCTGTTTGCCCTCCGCCTCCATCTGCCGGTTCAGCGCCAGGAAATCGCTTTTGGCCATATAGACTTCACCGCGGATCTCGACGACGGCGGGCACGCCCTTCGGCAGCTCGTTGGGGATCTCGGAGATGGTCCGGATGTTGGCGGTGACGTTCTCCCCCGTCGTCCCGTCTCCGCGCGTCGCAGCCGTCACCAGCCTGCCGTTCTCGTAACGGATCGACATCGAGAGACCGTCGATCTTCGGCTCGGCGGTAAAGGCGATCGACTGGTCCGGCAGACGGCCGAGGAAGCGATAGACGCCGGCGACGAAATCCTGCACGTCCTCCTGCGAGAAGGTGTTGTCGAGCGACAGCATCGGCCGCGCATGGACGACAGGCGAAAACGTCACGGAGGGCGCTGCACCAACATGCCGCGATGGGCTGTCTTCGCGGATCAACTCGGGAAAGCGTGCTTCCAGCGCATCATTGCGGCGCTTCAGCGCGTCGTAATCGGCATCCGAAATCTCCGGCTGGTCCTTGCCGTGATAGAGCGCATCGTGATGCGCGATCTCCTTTGCCAGCCGTTCGAGCTCGGCGGCAGCCTCTTCGATCGTCAACGTGTCGACGGCGGAACCTTCGATGGACATGGAATAACACTCCAGGGAATCTGGCCAGAAATCTGGATTGTTTTTAGAGCAAAAATTCCGGATGAAAAGGGAGGCCGCGCATGCCGCGCTGCGAAGATCGATCTACCCATCCTGTTCCCAATCCCGCGCATTGCGCAGCCGGATGCCGCTGACATGCAAGCCCGTGTCCCAAAGGCTCTTCAACGGCGCAAGACTATCGACCACCCTGAGCTCCACGCCGCGCGGGGCAAACTCCCGGTCGAGCCGCGAGACGGCGGTGCGCTCGATGGGAACAACGCGTCTGCGGGCCACCCACATGCCGGCATCATCCAGATCCTCGAAATCCCCAGCCGGCAGCTCGTAGCGATGGATCGTCTCCGCCGAGAGCCTTTCCAACCAGTGACGCTCGACATAGGCCGCGGCCCTGCAATCCCCGAGCCAGTGCCGTCGCTCGGCCTCCGGCGTCTCGGGTGTGGCCCAGATCAGTATCCGCGGGCAGTCGCGCGGAAAGAGATACATGAAGTCATGGTCGCCATCGATTGCCCAAACGAGCGGACCGTTCAGCCATTCCCGGCCCGCCGGGCGAATCGAGGGTACGCGAACCGGGTGCGGTTCGAACACCGCAATGTCGGGATCGTCGCTGAAATGGAAAAGGCGCATGGCAACAGATCGGCGCGGATCGGAATGTTACGGATAGCGCAAAGCGAGATGTTCGTCACCGCCGTCGGCCTTACCGACAGCCGAGTTGCGATCAGCCGTTGCCGGCCAGCAGCCGCTTCGCCGCGGCCCTCGCCTCTTCGGTCACCGATGCCCCGGCCAGCATGCGGGCGATCTCCTCGGTTCGGTCCTTCTGCGCCATCGTCGCGACGCGCGTAGCGATCTTTTCGGATCCCTCGGCCGCCGGTCCCTTGGAGATCAACAGATGCGTCGCCGCCCTTGCTGCGACCTGCGGCGCATGCGTGACCGACAGCACCTGCACCCGCTCCGACAGCCGCTTCAGCCGCTGGCCGATCGCATCGGCCACCGCACCGCCGACGCCGGTGTCGATTTCGTCGAAGACCAGCGTCGGAGCAGATCCGCGATCGGCCAGCGCCACCTTCAACGCCAGCAGGAAACGTGAGAGTTCGCCGCCGGAGGCAACCTTCATGATCGAGCCCGGCCGCGTGCCGGGATTGGTCTGGACATGGAACTCGACCACATCGATGCCTTCAGCCAGGGCCTCGTGCGCATCCGTGGTGATCTCGACCATGAAACGGGCGCGTTCGAGCTTCAGCGCCGGCAGCTCGGCCATGACAGCCGCAGCCAAGGCAATACCGGCATGATGGCGCTTGTCGGAGAGCGAGCGCGCCGCCGTATCGTAGTTTTCACGGGCCAGGCCGACCTCGGCTTCGAGCCGCGCCAGCCGCTCCTCACCCGCGTCGAGATCGGCAAGGTCGGCGATCATGCGGACGGCAAGCGCAGGCAACTCGGTAACGGGCACGGAATATTTGCGCGAGGCGGCCCTGAGCGCAAAAAGCCGCTCCTCTACGCGCTCCAGTTCCCTCGGATCATATTCGGTCTTGCGCAGCGCCGCCTCGACTTCCATCTGCGCGTTGGAAAGCTGGTCGAGCGCGGCATCGAGCAGCGCCACCGTGTCTTCGAGCAGTCCCGGCGCCTCATGGCTCTTGCGCTCCAGCCGGCGCACCAGCGAGGCGATGTGAGGCACCGGCGAGGCATTGCCGTTCAGGAACTCGGAGGCCTCGGCGATATCGCCGGCGATTCGTTCGGCCTTCATCATTTTCTGCCGGCGGTCGGCGAGTTCTTCCTCCTCGCCATCCTGCGGCGAGAGCTTCTCGAGTTCCTCGACGGAAGAGCGCAGATAGTCGGCTTCGCGCGCCGCACTTTCCACCTTCTCGCGGTGCTTCTTCAGTGTCCGCTCGCTGTCGCGCCACAGGCGATAGAGCCGGGAAACCTCCGAAACCTCGTCGGTGAGGCCGGCGAAGGCATCTAGCAGAGTGCGGTGGGCATTGGTGTCGACCAAAGCGCGGTCGTCGTGCTGGCCATGGATTTCGACCAGCATTTGACCGGCCTGGCGCATCAGCTGCACGCTGACCGGTTGGTCGTTGACATAGGCCTTGGTGCGCCCGTCCGCCGATTGCTGGCGACGGAAGATCAGATCGCCCTCGTCATCGATGCCGTTTTCGCGCAGGAGTGTGCGGGCGCCGTGATCCATGCCGACGTCGAACACCGCCGTCACCTGGCCCTTGTCCTCGCCATGGCGCACCAAGTCGCCGTCGCCGCGCCCGCCGAGCGCCAGCGACAAGCTGTCGAGCAAGATGGATTTGCCCGCCCCGGTCTCCCCCGTCAGCACGGAGAGGCCGGTCTCGAAGGCAAGATCCAGCCGCTCGATCAGGACGATATCGCGGATCGAAAGCTGGATCAGCATTGGCCTCAGGAACCGAGAAGAAGTTTCTTGCCTGCCGCAGCGATCCACGAGCCCTTGTTCTCACGCGGCTCGGCACCACCGGTCTGCAGCAGCTTGTAGGAATCGGCGTACCACTGGCTGTCGGGATAATTGTGACCCAGAACGGCAGCCGCCGTCTGCGCCTCGTCGACGATGCCCATGGCGTAATAAGCTTCGACGAGACGCGCTAGGGCCTCTTCGATCTGGTTGGTGTTCGGATATTTCTCGACGACGATGCGGAAGCGTGAGATCGCGGCGAGATATTCCTTCCGCTCCATGTAGTAGCGGCCGATCTGCATTTCCTTGCCGGCGAGCTGGTCGCGCGCGAAGCGGATCTTCGCCTGCGCGTCGTCGACATATTCGGAGTTCGGATAGTTGTCGATGACAGCCTGCATCGCCTCGATCGTCTTGGCCGAGGCGCGCTGATCCTGCGTCACGTCGACGATCTGCTTGGAATAGGTGAGACCGATGAGATACTGCACATAGGCGGCATCCTGGGACTTCGGATATTGCGACATGTAGCGGTTGCCCGACGCAAGCGCATCGTCCAGACGGCCCTGGCGGTATTTGACGAAGGTGCTCATCACAAGCGCCTTGCGCGCCCATTCGGAGAACGGGTTCTCGCGGTCGATCGCGTCGAACTTGCGCGCCGCTTCCGCCATGTTGCCGGCCTTCATATTGGCAAGGCCCTGGGTGTAGAGCACATCAGGCGGATCGGTTTCGAGGCCGAGCTTGGTGATGTCGATATCAGGGTCCGACTGGCAACCGGAGATCGCGGCGCCTGCGCTGAGCACCAGAAGCGATGCGAACAAAGCACGCGCTGTCTTCATCATACCTTCAGATCCTGCATAACCCATTCGAAAGAACCCCACTGCCGCCGCTCGCTCCACGGCAGCCACGCCTCGCTGGCGTTTCTAGCCACAAATGTGCATCAAGAGCAACGCAATGATAAGGCATTAACGCATTTTTGTGGCAGCCGCCGCAGAATGACCGGGCTTTTCATCTTCTTCCCGACCTGTGGCAGTCATGCATCTGCCTATTGCCGACGACGCGGCGGATATAAAAAAACCGCCTCTGGGAAAGAGGCGGCCTGGTCTTAAGAATGTGCTGGAGGTCATGCCGACCAGGGAGCGAATTCCGAAGCGCTAACTGCGATCAATTCGCGGGCAGCGACGCGCTGGCGCGGCGTCGACGTCTCCACGACCTCGTAGGCGGAGGGGTCGGCGAGCAGCGCCTTCAGCGCATTGGCGTTCATCTTGTGACCGCCGCGATAGGAACGGTAGCAGCCGATGAACGGCGCGCCGGCAAGCGACAGATCGCCGACGGCATCGAGCGTCTTGTGGCGGACGAATTCGTCCTTGGCGTAACGCAGCCCTTCGACATTGATGACGGTATTGTCGTCCGAGATGACGACGGAATTTTCAAGCGAGGAGCCGAGCGCGTGGCCCGACGCCCAGAGACGCTCGACATCGCGCATGAAACCGAAGGTGCGGGCGCGGGAAAGCTCTGCCTTGAAGACGGCGGCGTTCATGTCGCCGGCCCACTTCTGCCGGCCGATCAGCGGGCACTCGAAATCGATTTCGACTTCGAAGCGCGTCCCGTCATAGGGACGGAATTCGCTCCAGGAGCCGCCATGCTCGATTCTGACCGGCTTGGTGATACGGATATAGCGGCGCTTGACGCCGAGCGAGACGAGACCGACCTGCTCGATTGCCTCGACGAAGGGCAGCGAGCTGCCATCCATGATCGGCATTTCGGAGCCCTGCACCTCGATCACCACATTGTCGAGGCCGAGCGCATAGATGGCGGCCATGACATGCTCGATCGTCGCGACCGAATGGGCGGGCGAGAAGCCGAGCACGGTGCAGAGGTCGGTATTGCCGACCTGCGAGGAGACGGCCTTGAGTTCGGTGATGTCGCCATTGTCATGCAGGCGCTGGAAAACGACGCCGGTGCCCGATTCGGCCGGGTTCAGGGTGATCGAGACATCAGCGCCCGAATGCACTCCGATGCCTGAGAGCGTTACGGGACGCGATACCGTCGTTTGAAAACCCAGCAAGCCAATTGCCATAAATTCTGCCTTTTATTCTTCCGTACCGGCGGCCTGTCCGATCGGCACGGTCATCGTTCATTCTGCAGCAGGAGCCTGTCGAAAGGTCTCCTAGGGCAGTTTCCTTGCACCATACTTACGTGCGCCGGCGCTCCAATCCAAATCACTGTTTCTTTCGCTTTGTTACGAAGTCACGCAATTGAAATCACTTGCGAATCGCAGCCAGAAAAACGGCAATGCCCGGGACCTTGATCCCGGGCATGAACGGTGCCGAAGCACGGTATCAGTTCGACTGGCGACGCAGGAATGCCGGGATTTCCAGCTGGTCGTCTTCCTGCATCATCCGGGCCTGCGGAACCGCGCGGCCCTGGTCGTCGAGGTTGCCGCGACGCGGTGCGTAGAGGCTTGCCTCCGGCGACAGCGGACGGCGCTGCTGCGAAGCAGCCGGCGGTGCGGCGGTCATGTCGGCGGCAACGGCGTCGTCGTCACGGCGGCCAAGCGAATTGGTGATTCGCTTGAGCAGGCCCATCGGACCGCGCTCTTCCGCCGCATGCGCGGAGGCCGGCTGCGTGCGGTGGTCGAGTTCGGCCTGGACGACCGGCGGGAAATCCTCGACCTTCGGCATGCGCACCGGTTCGGGCGCCTGGCGGATGATCGGCTCCTGCCGGACCGGCTGCTGCTGAACCGGCTGGCTTATCACCGGCTGGCTCATGACGGGTGCCGGAGCCTGCTGCTGCACAGGGGCAGGACGCATTGCCGGAGCTTCCGGCGCAGGCGCGAAGATCTTGCTCTGCGGACGGAAGGTTTCCTGCTGTGGAGCCGGCTGCTGCAGCGGTGCGGCAGCACGCGGGGCCGGAATTTCGAGCTCGCGTTCCATCTCGGCTTCGCGGATGGTCTGCGCGATCGGATCCATGGCCTTCGGTGCCTGCATCACGGGGGCAGGCTGAACTGCGGCCGCTGCCGGAGCAACAGCCGCGGAGGGACGGATAGCGGGCCTTGCTGCCGGCTGGAGGTTCCGCTCGGCGGCTTCGTTCATCGCCCGGTCGATGCCGGTTGCGACGACCGAGACGCGGATGATGCCTTCGAGCGATTCGTCGAAGGTGGCGCCGAGGATGATGTTGGCGTCCGGATCGACTTCCTCGCGGATGCGGGTCGCGGCTTCGTCGACTTCGAAGAGGGTGAGGTCGCGACCGCCGGTGATGGAGATCAGCAGCCCTTGAGCGCCCTTCATCGAGGTTTCGTCGAGCAGCGGATTGGCGATTGCAGCCTCTGCGGCCTGGAGAGCGCGGCCGGAGCCGGAGGCTTCGCCGGTGCCCATCATCGCGCGGCCCATCTCGCGCATCACCGAGCGGACGTCGGCGAAGTCGAGGTTGATGAGGCCTTCCTTCACCATCAGGTCGGTGATGCAGGCAACGCCGGAATAGAGAACCTGGTCGGCCATGGCGAAGGCATCGGCAAAGGTCGTCTTGTCGTTGGCAATGCGGAAGAGGTTCTGGTTCGGAATGACGATCAGCGTATCGACAGACTTCTGCAGTTCCTGAATGCCCATCTCAGCCAGACGCATGCGGCGCCCGCCTTCGAAATGGAACGGCTTGGTGACGACGCCGACCGTCAGGATGCCCTTGTTGCGGGCTGCCTGCGCGACGACGGGAGCCGCACCCGTGCCGGTGCCGCCGCCCATGCCGGCGGTGACGAAGCACATATGCGTGCCGTTCAGGTGATCGACGATCTCATCGATGCACTCCTCGGCAGCCGCGCGGCCGACTTCCGGCTGCGAGCCGGCGCCGAGGCCTTCGGTGACGTTGACGCCGAGCTGGATGATGCGCTCGGCCTTCGTCATCGTCAGCGCCTGCGCATCCGTGTTGGCGACGACGAAGTCGACGCCCTGGAGGCCGGCGGTGATCATGTTGTTGACGGCATTGCCGCCACCGCCGCCAACGCCGAACACGGTGATGCGCGGCTTCAGCTCTGTGATGTCAGGCTTTTGCAGCTTGATGGTCATGGTACCTGTTCCTTCTCTCTCTGGCCGCATCGCCACGCCGGCCAATTACTCAATTTCAGAAGCTTTCCTTCAGCCACTGGCCCATGCGGGCTATCCGGCTGTTATTTCCCCCAAGCGACATGAGCAGACCGCTCTGTGACGCATGTGTCTCCATGTCCGCGACCTGCGGATAGATCATCAGGCCGACGGCCGTCGAAAAGGCCGGGCCCTTGGCCGCCGTCGGCAGCCCCGAGACGCCCATCGGGCGGCCGATGCGGACGTTGCGGGCAAGGATGCGCCGCGCCACATCGGCAAGACCGGTCAGCTGGCTCGCCCCGCCCGTCAGCACGACGCGTTTGCCGACGATCGGGCTGAAGCCGGAGCGCTGGATACGGTCGCGAATCAGTTCCATCGTCTCCTCGATTCGGGCCGATACGATGCGCGAAACCAGCGCCCGCGGCACCTGCGACGGCTGGTCGCGATCGTCCTCGCCGATCGGCGGGATCGAGATCAGCTCTCGCTCGTCGGAAGAATTCGAGAGGGCCGTGGCATGCACGACCTTCAGCCGCTCCGCATCCTCGATGCGGGTCGAAAGGCCGCGCGCGAGATCCGTGGTCACGTGATGGCCGCCGAGGCCGACGGCATCCGTGTGAACGAGCTTGCCTTCGGCAAAGACCGAGATCGTCGTCGTGCCGCCGCCCATGTCGATCGCCGCGCAGCCGAGCTCGACCTCGTCGTCGACGAGAGCCGCAAGGCCGGATGCATAGGGCGTCGCAACGATGCCCTCGACCGACAGATGCGCGCGGTTGACGCTGAGTTCGAGGTTCTTCAGCGCCGAGCGCTCCGCCGTGACGACATGCATGTCGACACCGAGCGCGTCGCCGTACATCGCCAGCGGATCGCGGATGCCCCGCTCGCCGTCGAGCGAGAAGCCGGTTGCCAGGGAATGCAGCACCGAACGGTCCTGACGCAGCGACTGCTGGCAGGCGGCCGACAACACCTTCTTCAGATCGTTGAGTTCGACTTCCTGACCGCCGAGATCGATGGTCGCGGTGTAGATGTCGCTGCCGAGGCGGCCGGCCGTCAGATTGACGATCAGGCTCTCGACGGTCAGCCCCGCCATGCGCTCGGCCGCGTCGACGGCAAGACGGATGACGCCTTCCAGCGCGTCGAGATCGGCGATGACGCCGGTCTTGATGCCGCGGGAACGCTGATGACCGATGCCGATGATCTCGATATTATGGGTGCGGCCCGGCAGGATCTGGCTTTCCTCGCGCGGCGTCAGCCGGCCGATCATGCAGACGACCTTGGTCGAGCCGATGTCGAGCACCGAAACGATATGCGACCGCTTCGACGAAAGCGGCTTCAGGCGCGGCAATCCGAAATGGGACGAACCGAACAAGCTCATATATTCTGCCCCGCCTTCTTCAATTCTTTCGTACGCTCCGTCACAACCGCCTGCCGGCGAACCGCCGCTTCCGGCGTCAGCTGGATCGCGGTTCTGTCAGGCAATCTCAGATCGACCGCAGCGATGTCCCGCTCGAGCAGCTGATGCTCCTTGTCGAACGTCGAAAGCGTCGCCAGTGCCTGGTCGATACCGTCTTCCGGCAGCTTGACGACGACGCCGTTGTCCATATGCAGGTCCCAGCGACGGCCGGATATCCAGACGTAGGCCTTCACGCGGGCCTTTACGTCGGGCCATTTCGAGAAGGCGTCGTCGAGTGATGCCGCCGCCGTTTCCGCATCGCGGCCGACGACGAGCGGCAGCGCCGAAAACTTGTTGTCGCGCAGCGGCGCAATGACGCTGCCGTTCTTCTCGATCAGGGAAAGCTCCTGCCCGTGCTGCCAGATCGCATAGGCCTGGCGCTCCTTGAGCTTCACTTCGATCGTCTTCGGATAGATCTTGCGAACCTCGACATTTTCGACCCAGGGAAGATGCGCGATTTTCCGGCGGGCGGCATCGACGTCGAGAGCGACCAGCGAGGTCGTGCCGTCGAGGCCGATCAGCTGCAGGATCTCGATTTCGGACGTCTCCGAATTGCCGGAGACCTTCACGTCCTCGATCGCAAAGCCTGCCGCCGTCGTTGTCGCCTGGGCGACGGCTTCGGTGTGGCCGCCGAGCGACATGCCGTAAAGCCCTGTCGCAGCCAGGAAAGCCAGCGCCGAGACCGTGCCGGTATGGGCTGGAATGTAGATGCGGCCGCTGCAGAGGCTGATCAGGAAGCGCGTGACCCGGCGCAGCGGGCGCGGCAGCACGAACCGCTCTTCGGCTTCCATCATCGGAAGCACGGCATGATGGCTGGGACGCCCTAACCTCTTGACCGTCAACGCAAACAAGACGCGTCCTCCACCATCCACCGGAGAAACTGACCAAAGGAATAGCCGGCATGACCGGCCATTTCGGGCACGAGCGAAGTTGGAGTCATGCCTGGCTGGGTATTGACCTCCAGCCAGATAATTTCGCCGTCTTCGGAGAAACGATCGTCGTAACGAAAGTCGGACCGACTGACGCCGCGACAACCGATTGCCTGATGCGCCCTTAGGGCCAATGTTTGTATTTTTTGGTAAATATTCGGTGAAATTTTCGCAGGGATGACGTGTTTTGAACCGCCCGCCGCGTACTTGGAGTCGTAATCATAAAAATTGTGTCCCTGCGGCACCACTTCCGTGACACCGAGCGGCGTTTCGCCCATGACACCACAGGTGAGCTCGCGGCCGTAGACATAGCGCTCGACGAGTACTTCCTCGCCGTAACGCCACTCGGGGGAGCTGACGACCTGCGGCGGATGCGCTTGGTCTTCGGTGACGATGACGACGCCGAAGCTCGAGCCCTCGCGGACCGGCTTCACCACATAGGGCGGCTTCATCGGGTGCGTCGCGGGGAAGGCGAAACGATTGACCACCTGCGATTCGGCGACCGGAATGCCGGCGGCGGCTGCAACAAGCTTCGCCTTGTCCTTGTCCATCGCCAGCGCCGAGGCAAGCACGCCGGAATGCGTATAGGGAATTTCCAGATATTCGAGGATGCCCTGGATGGTGCCGTCCTCGCCAAACGGGCCATGAAGCGCATTGAAGACGACATCGGGCTTCAGCGCGGCGAGTTTCTCGGAAACATCGCGCGCGACGTCGATCGTCGTCACGTCGAAGCCTTCAGCTTCGAGGGCTTCTGCGCAAGCCTTTCCCGAGGAAAGGCTGACCGGCCTTTCCGAGGAAAATCCGCCCATCAGGACAGCGACATGCTTGCGACTCATCAACACCCCCAAAAATAACTTCCATTCTCGAAAGCGACGCTTGCGCGAAGCTGTCTGCTCCGTTTCAGGCCTTTGTCCGACCTGCACGCATTAGAGCATCATTATGGTTAATGAAGTGTTTACTTTCGTTAACTCCGTCTTGCTGCGCCCTTCATTTTTTAACTTTCACCTCTTCGGAAATGTCGAGCGAGGATGCCCGCCGATCCGCGGAAAGAGAAAAGCCCGCGCGGAAAAACCACGCGGGCTCAATGGGATAGTTCGATATCTTGCAGTCAGTCGGCGTCGTCGAGGAATTTCCACACCAGTCCGCCGAGCGCACCACCCGCAAGCGGCGCAATCCAGAACAGCCAGAGCTGTTGCAGCGCCCAGCCGCCGACGAAAAGCGCCTGGCCGGTGGAACGTGCCGGATTGACCGAGGTGTTCGTCACCGGGATGGAAATGAGATGGATCAGCGTCAGCCCGAGGCCGATCGCAATTGGCGCGAAGCCGGCAGGCACCCGGCTGCTGGTCGATCCCAGGATGATGATCAGGAAGAACATGGTCAGCAGCACTTCGATCAGCAGCGCCGAAAGCATTGAATAGCCGCCCGGAGAATGATCGCCATAACCGTTGGCGGCAAAACCGCCGAGCTCGAAACCCGCCTTGCCGCTGGCGATAAGATAGAGCACTGCGGCCGCGGCGACGGCGCCGACAACCTGGACGACGATATAGGGAACCAGGCGCGCGGCGGGAAACCGGCCGGCGACCGTCAGACCGAGGGAAACGGCGGGATTGAAGTGACCGCCCGAAATGCCGCCCACGGCATAGGCCATGGTGAGCACGGTCAGGCCGAACGCAAAGGCCACGCCGACAAAACCGATCCCCAGTTCGGGAAAGGCCGCTGCCAGCACGGCGCTGCCGCATCCGCCGAAGACCAGCCAGAATGTGCCAAGAAACTCGGCAACAAGACTCTTTTGCATGCGCGCCTCCTCCATTTCAACCAAAGGGTTAATAATGCTTCAGCCACAATTTGATTCCGGTCAAGCGCGCCGGCATGCGCGCAGCAAGCTTCACGCAAGGAGCGAGAAACCGCAGGTTCGAGACGCGATGCTTGCGACGCGAGGAGACGTTTTCTTAGATCTGAAATTGCGTTAAGACCCGCCGGCCTCCCAAGGCGTTCCATAGACAGACTGATTGGAATGAAAATGACAGACGCGATCTCCGCATCGCCGACACCTGCCTCGAACAGCGCGCAAGTCAATTCTCCGGCTCGCGTTCTCATCGCCAGCCTTGTCGGCACCACCATCGAATTCTTCGACTTCTACGTCTACGCGACGGCAGCCGTCCTCGTCTTCCCGCATCTCTTCTTCCCGGCAAGCGATTCGAACGCCGCAACGCTGCAGTCGCTGGTCACCTTCTCGATAGCCTTCTTCGCCCGCCCCATCGGTGCCGTGGTCTTCGGCCATTTCGGCGACCGCATCGGCCGCAAAGCAACGCTCGTCGCCGCGCTGATGACGATGGGGCTTTCGACCGTCCTGATCGGCATGCTGCCGGGCTATGATTCGATCGGCATCGCAGCACCCTTGCTGCTGGCGCTTTGCCGCTTCGGCCAGGGGCTTGGCCTCGGCGGCGAATGGGGCGGCGCCGTTCTGCTCGCCACCGAAAACGCTCCTCCCGGCAAGCGCAGCTGGTACGCCATGTTCCCGCAACTCGGCGCGCCGATCGGCTTTATTCTTTCCTCCGGATTTTTCCTCATCCTGGCGGAAACGATGAGCAACGAGGATTTCCTCGACTACGGATGGCGCATTCCCTTCATCGCCAGCCTCGCCCTTGTCGCTGTCGGCCTCTATGTCCGCCTGAAGATCGCCGAAACGCCGGAGTTCCGCAAAGCCGTCGAAAAGCACGAGCGCGTCGCCGTGCCGATCGAGGTGGTCTTCCGCGGCCATCTGCGCAGCCTGATCCTCGGTACCTTCATCGCCGTGGCGACCTTCGTGCTGTTCTACCTGATGACGGTCTTCACGCTCTCCTGGGGCACGACACCTTTGGAAAAGGGCGGGCTCGGTTATACCAGAGAGCAGTTCCTGGTCGTCCAGCTTGTCGGCGTCGTCTTCTTTGGCCTGACGATCCCGCTTTCCGGCTGGCTTTCAGACCTCTATTCGCGCCGCATCATTCTGTCGCTGACGACGATTGCCATCGCAATCTTCGGCTTCTTCTACGCGACGCTGCTGACCAGCGGTCTCACAGGCGCCTTCCTGTGCTCGATCATCGGCCTCGCTTTGATGGGCTTCACCTATGGTCCGATCGGCGCGGCTCTTGCAGCGCCCTTCCCGACCATGGTGCGCTACACCGGCGCCTCGATGACCTTCAACCTCGGTGGCATCTTCGGCGCCTCGCTCGCCCCCTATATCGCCACCTGGCTCGCCACCCACTACAGCCTGAACTATGTCGGTTACTACCTTGCCGCCTCGGCTGTGATCTCGCTGGTCTGCATCCTGCTGTCGGGCCGCGAAGAAGTCTGAGCCTCGGATAACCAATCAACGAAAAGCCGCGACGGCCACCGTCGCGGCTTTTTTATTGATACCGTGGGCACTTCAGGCTAACCGGAGCAGTCACGGCAAAACGGGGAACAGATGATGCGATGCCTCATTACCGGCGCGGCCGGCTTTGTCGGTGGCCCCCTCGTCGAAAGGCTGCATAAAGAGCGGATATGGGAGCTTGCGGTAACCACCCGCTCGGCCGCCGCCAGCTTCCCGGCGGATGTGCGGCATTTTCCCATCGAGATAACCAGCGAAACCGACTGGACGGCAGCTCTCGACGGTGTCGATGTCATTGTCCATCTCGCTGCCCGCGTTCACATCATGGATGACCGCGCGGCCGATCCTCTGACGGAATTCCGCCAAATCAACACTGCCGCCACGCTGAATCTCGCCGAGCAAGCCGCCCGCGCGGGCGTAAAAAGGCTCGTCTTCATCAGCAGCATCAAGGTCAATGGTGAAGAGAACGACCGGCCTTTCCGGCACGACGACACGCCGATGCCGGTTGATCCCTATGGTATTTCGAAGCTGGAATGCGAAATCGGGCTGCAGGAAATCTCCGCCCGAACAGGCATCGAAATTGTCGTCATTCGACCGCCGCTCGTCTATGGGCCCGGTGCCAGGGGCAACTTCGCCCTGCTCGTCGGACTTGTCCGGAAGAAGATACCGCTCCCCTTCGCCTCGCTGAAGAACCGCCGGACATTGGTCGCGCTTCCCAATCTCGTCGATCTGATCGTCACGGGCATGACGCATCCGGACGCTGCCGGCCAGACCTTTCTTGCAGGCGATGGGGAAGATCTGTCGACCCCGGGGCTTATCGAAGGAATTGCCGCAGGCTTGGGCGTCGAGCCGATGCTGCTTCCCTTCCCTCCCGCCTTGTTGCAGATGGGGGCGAGAGTGACGGGAAAGAGCGCCGTCTACCAGCGTCTTTGCGGCTCCCTGCAGGTCGACATATCCCATGCCCGCGACGTGCTCGGCTGGTCGCCCGTCGTCACGCCGCGCGAGGGCCTGAAGCTTGCGGTGAATTAACCGTTATTCGCTCGTGACACCCTGGAATGGGCGCACTTCCCGGCCGGGCATGAAGACGCCGAAGCGTTTGATTTCCCACTCGAGCTTGATGCCCTCTTTCTCGAAGACTTCGCGGCGCACCTGTTCGCCGAGATATTCGAGATCGTAGCCGGTCGCCTGCCCCATATTGATCATGAAGTTGCAGTGAAGCGACGACATCTGCGCTCCGCCGATGACGAGGCCGCGGCAGCCTGCCTCGTCGATCAGCTTCCAGGCCGAATGGCCAGGCGGGTTCTTGAAGGTCGAGCCGCCGGTCTTTTCGCGCACCGGCTGCACCGTCTCGCGGTGATTGCGCACAGCATCCATCTCGGCACGAATCTGCGCCCGCTCTTCCGGATAGCCCTCGAACAGCACGGAGGTGAAGATCAACTCGCTGGATGCGGTCGAATGGCGATAGGAATAGCCCATCTCGGCATTGCTGAGCACATGCTTGTTGCCTTTGCGATCCAATGCATGGACCTCGATCAGCCGCTCGCGCGTTTCCACGCCGTTGGCGCCCGCATTCATTCGCGCCGCGCCGCCGATGCTGCCCGGAATGCCGTAGAAGAAATGGAAGCCGCCGATACCGTTATCCATCGCCATCGCCGCCACATGTTTATCAGGGCAGATGGCGCCGGCCAGGATGCGGTTTTCGCCGGCAAGCTCGACGAAGCCGAACCCCTTGGCGGACAGGCGCAGCACGACGCCGGGAATGCCGCCGTCGCGAACCAGGATGTTGGAGCCGACGCCGACCACGGTCAGCGGCACCTCTTCCGGCAATATTTTCAGGAAGGCGATGAGATCGTCGATGTCATGCGGCTGGAACATCAATTCGGCCAGGCCGCCGGCCCTGAACCAGGTGACGCGGTCCATGGGGGCATCCGGCGTGATACGGCCGCGGATATCCTTTACACCGTCTCCGAGAGACGCGAGAAGCTTTTCCCCATTCACCTGTTTCATACGGACTTTCCCGAAAGGCCTTCCAGTTGTTTGGGCAGCGCCGCTGCCCAGGATGTGATGCTCCCAGCCCCCAACAGAACCACGAAATCGCCAGGCTTTGCAACCTCCGAGACCATCTGAGGCAGAAGTTCCGCCGAGGTGAGAAAGCGGGCGTCGCGATGGCCGCCCGATTTTATGCGCGAAACCAGCGACACGGAATCGATACCCTCGATCGGATCCTCGCCCGCTGCGTAAACAGGCGCGAGGAAGATGCTGTCGGCATCGTTGAAGCAGGCGGCGAATTCCTCGAAGAGGCTGGCAAGACGGCTATAACGGTGCGGCTGGTGAACCGCGATGATGCGCCCCTTGCAGGCTTCGCGGGCAGCGCGCAGCACCGCCTTGATCTCGACGGGATGGTGGCCGTAATCGTCGAAGATCTGCACTCCGTTCCATTCGCCGGTCAGCGTGAAGCGCCGCTTGACGCCGCCGAAGGAAGCAAGCCCCTTGGCGATATCGGCGCTCGATATGCCGAGCCGGTTGGCAACGGCAATCGCCGCCGTGGCGTTGGAAATATTATGCCGGCCGGGCATCGGCATGACCAGCCCCTTGAGCTCGATCACCTGGCCGGTGCGGCGGCGGCGGATTTCGACGTCGAAGATCGAGCGCGTGCCGTCGATGCGCACATTCGTGAAGCGCACGTCGGCCTGCGGATTCTCGCCATAGGTGATGATCTTGCGGTCCTCGATGCGGCCGACCAGCGACTGCACCTCCGGATGGTCGAGGCACATGACGCCGAAACCGTAGAACGGCACATTCTCGACGAACTGCCGGAAGGCGGCGCGCACCGCATCGAAATTGCCGTAATGGTCGAGATGTTCCGGGTCGATATTGGTGATGACGGCGACATCGGCCGGAAGCTTCAGGAAGGTGCCGTCCGATTCATCGGCCTCGACCACCATCCACTCGCCCTCGCCCATGCGGGCATTGGTGCCGTAGGCGTTGATAATGCCGCCATTGATGACGGTCGGGTCGAGCCCGCCGGCTTCGAGCAGCGTCGCGACCAGCGAGGTGGTCGTCGTCTTGCCATGCGTGCCGCCGATGGCGATCGCATTGCGGAAGCGCATGAGCTCTGCCAGCATTTCGGCGCGGCGCACCACCGGCAGCAGCTTTTCGCGCGCGGCGATGAGCTCCGGATTGCTCTTCTTGATCGCCGTCGAGACGACGACGACTTCGGCGTCACCCAGGTTTTCCGCCCGATGGCCGACGGACACCTCGATGCCCTTCTCGCGCAGGCGCTGGACATTGGCGCTGTCGGCCTGGTCCGATCCCTGCACCTTGTGGCCGAGATTGTGCAGCACCTCGGCAATGCCGCTCATGCCGATGCCGCCAATGCCGATGAAATGGACGAGACCGATCGCCTTTGGCAGTTTCATGCGCGTGTCCTCTTGAATTCCGCAATTGTCCGTCCGGCGGCAATAGCCTCAACCATGTCGGCAAGCAAGTTCGCGGCATCGGGTTTGCCGGCGAGTTTCGCCGCCGCTGCCATGTGCGAAAGCTTTTCCGGATCGTTCATGACAGCCGTCAGGATCGCCGCGATTTTCTCCGGCGATAGTTCCGACTGGGCAATCACCTTCGCCCCGCCGGTCGCAGCGAGTGCTGCGGCATTGGCCGCCTGATCGTGATCGAGAGCATGCGGGTAAGGCACGAGCACCGCCGGCCGGCCGATGACCGAGATTTCCGAAACCGTCGAGGCGCCCGAACGGCAGATGACGAGATGCGCTTTCGCCAGCCGTTCCGCCATGTCGGTGAAGAAGGGAGCGATATCGGCCCCCATCTCCAGCTTGGCGACGCAGCCGCTGACCATTTCCATATCTTCGGGACGCACCTGCTGGGTGATACGCAGCCGCACGCGAAGCGCATCGTCGAGCAGGCTGATCGCCGTCGGCAGCGCCTTGGAGAAATATTGCGCGCCCTGGCTGCCGCCGAAGACGACGAGGTTGAAGGCCTCACCGGGATGCGATGGCGTGTAAGGTACCTCGGCCGCGGCGATGATCGCCGGGCGGACCGGATTGCCCGTCGTCACCGTCTTGTCCGGGAAAGCGGCGCCGCCTTCGGGCAGAAAGCCGCCGGCGATGGCCTGCACGCGGGTTGCTAAGGCCTTGTTGGCGCGGCCCATCACGGCGTTCTGCTCGTGGATCATCGAGGGCACGCCGAGCCGGGTGGCGGCAAGCAGCGGCGGCACGGTGGGATAACCGCCGAAACCGACGACGATCACAGGCCGCAGCCGCTGGATCAGCTTCTTCGCCGCGCGCATGCCGCTCCACAGCGTCCACAGCGAACGGGCGACGGCAACCGGGTTCTTCGAGCCGATCGTCGCCGACGGCACGACATGGATTTCCTCGGCCGGGAACTTGCCGGCGTAACGCTCGGCCCGGCTATCCGTGACGAGATGCACCGAATAGCCGCGCTCCTTCAGCTTGAAGGCCAGCGCCTCAGCCGGGAATACATGGCCGCCGGTTCCCCCGGCGGCAAGCAGCACGATGCCTTTGCTCATAGTCCTCTACTCCGCCGGCATGCCGTGCGGGACGCGGAAGAGGCTCCGGTCCTGCGCACGCTTTTCCGGTCGATGGCGCGTCAGCGCCAGAATGAAGCCGGCAGTGACGCAGATCGCCACCATGGACGAGCCGCCGTAGGAAATCAGCGGCAGCGTCATGCCCTTGGCCGGCAGCAGTTCGAGATTGACGCCGATATTGATGATCGACTGGATGCCCATCTGCAGCACCAGGCCGGCGACGGCGAAACGGTTGAAATCGTTCCGCTCCCGATAGGCATGCGAGAGGCCGCGCAAGACCAGCACCGTAAACAGCGCAACGAGCGCCATGCAGAAGACGATGCCGAACTCCTCGGCCGCGACCGAGAAGATGAAGTCGGTATGGGCATCCGGGATGATGCGCTTGACGATACCTTCGCCCGGTCCCTGGCCGAACCAGCTGCCGCGGATGATCGCTTCGCGGGCGGTATCGATCTGGAACGTGTCCCCCTCGCCGGTCATGAACTTGTCTATTCGGCCGGCGACGTGCGGGAAGACGTAATAGGCGCTGAGCAGGCCGCCGGCGCCCCCGATGCCGAGCAGCATGATCCAGATCCACGGCATGCCGGCCATGAAGAACATCCCGCCCCAGACGGCCGTCGTCAGGATGGTCTGGCCGAGGTCGGGTTGCGCGATGAGAAGGGCGGCGACGATGCCGAACAGGATGATGGCGAAGAGATTGCCGGGGATTTCCGGTTGGCGCGCATGTTCGGCAAACAGCCAGGCGCAGACGACGACGAAGGCCGGCTTCATGAATTCCGACGGCTGGATGGAAAGGCCAGCGATCCAGATCCAGCGCCTGCCGCCCTTGACCTCCTGGCCGACGAACAGCACCAGCACCATCATGGCGATCGAGATGATCAGGATCAGGATCGCGGTTCGCCGCACTTGGCGTGGCGTCAGGAACGACAGCCCGAGCATGACGGCGATCGAGGGGATCATGAAGGCTGCGTGGCGCTTGACGAAATGGAAGGGTTCGAGCCCGATGCGCTCGGCAACCGCTGGAGAAGCCGCGAACGACAGCATGAAACCGATGCCCATCAGGAAGATGAACATCGCCAGGAAGAAACGGTCGATGGTCCAGAACCAATCGGCCAGAGGCCCACGCTCCGCACGGCTTACCATGTCATTTCTCTCCTGTTGCCGGACCGATCAGCATCGCAATCCCGTCAAGCGCTGCCACGTGGCCGACGAAGGCATCGCCCCTGACTTCGAAATTCTTATACTGATCGAAGCTTGCGCAAGCCGGGGATAACATCACGGCCGAAGCACCGCTTTCGTCGCGCTCGGCATCGGCTGCAGCGTGCGCGACGGCGCGCTCCAGCGTACCCGAGATCTCGTAAGGCACGGCCTCGCCGAGCGTCGCAGCGAATTCCGCCGCCGCCTCACCGATCAGATAGGCCTTGGCGATGCGTGGAAAATAGGGAGCAAGCGTCGTAATGCCACCTGCCTTCGGCAGACCGCCGGCTATCCAGTAGATGCGATCGTAGCTCGAGAGCGCGGGTGCGGCGGCATCGGCATTGGTGGCTTTGGAATCGTTGACGAAAACGACGCGGCCACGCTGGCCGACCGGCTGCATGCGGTGTTTCAGTCCCGGAAACGAGGTGAGCCCGGCGCGGATGTCGGCGGCGGAAACTCCCACGGCAAGGCAGGCGGCGACGGCGGCGGCGGCATTCTGCGCATTATGGCTGCCGCGCAGCGTCTGGATGCCGTCGAGATCGGCGAAAGGCAGCATGGCGCCGCCGGCGGCCTGGATGAGCCTCGTGCCCTCGGCATAAATGCCGTCAGCCACCACGTTCCGGCGCGAAATGCGGACCACCTTGACACCCGCCCGCTCGACGCGGTCGGCGATCAAGACAGAATGGCTGTCGTCGGCACCGACGATCGCGACATCGCTGCCGGCGACCAGCCGTTCCTTGATATCGGCATAATGCTGCATCGTGCCGTGACGGTCGAGATGATCGGGCGTCAGGTTGAGCAGGATTCCGGCCGAAGGGTTCAGCGTCGGCGCCAGATCGATCTGGTAGGAGGAGCATTCGACGACGTAGTAACGCCCGGTCTTCGGCGGATCGAGCGTCAGCACGGCCGTGCCGATATTACCGCCGAGCTGCGTGTCGTAGCCTGATGATTTCAGGATATGGGCGATCAGCGCCGTGGTGGTCGACTTGCCGTTGGTGCCTGTTATGGCGATGAAGGGGCAATCCGGCGCATGGGCGCGGCGCTCGCGCACGAAGAGCTCGACGTCGCCGACGATATCGACGCCCGCCGCGCGCGCAAGATCGACGGTCCAATGCGGCTTCGGATGGGTGAGCGGCACGCCGGGCGACAGCACGAACAGCGCCTGCTGGCTCCAATCGATGGTGTGCAGGTCTTCCGTCCGGATGCCTTCGGCCGCGGCCTTGGCGACGCTGTCGGGATTGTCGTCCCAGGCGGTCACATCGGCGCCGCCTGATATCAGAGCCCGGGCGGTGGCAAAGCCGGAGCCGCCGAGCCCGAAGAGCGCGACCTTCCTGTCCTTGAGCGTCGTGACCGGGATCATCGCCGCCTCACCGCAGCTTCAGCGTCGAGAGGCCGAGCATGGCAAGGCCGACGGCGACGATCCAGAAGCGGATCACCACCTGGCTTTCGGTCCAGCCTTTCTTCTCGAAGTGATGATGGATCGGCGCCATCAGGAAGACGCGCCGGCCGGTCATCTTGAAGAAGCCGACCTGGATGATGACCGAAAGCGTTTCGATGACGAAAAGGCCGCCGATGATCGCCATGACGATCTCGTGTTTGGTGGCGACGGCGACGGTGCCGATCGTGCCGCCGAGCGCCAGCGACCCGGTGTCACCCATGAAGATGGCGGCCGGCGGCGCATTGAACCAGAGAAAGCCGAGGCCGGCGCCGATGACGGCGCCAAGCACGACGGCAAGCTCGCCGGTGCCGGGCACGAAATTGATCTGCAGGTAGTTGGCAAACACCACGTTGCCGGCGAGATAGGCGATGACGCCGAAGGAGGCGGCGGCGATCATGACAGGCACGATGGCAAGCCCGTCGAGGCCGTCCGTCAGGTTGACGGCATTGCCGGCGCCGACGATGACGAAGCCGCCGAAGACGACGAACATGATGCCGATATTGATCATGAAGTCCTTGAAGAAGGGAAACGCGATCGAGGAGCCGAAGGTCGAACCGGCAATTCCCGAGGCAAGAGCGGTGCGCATCATGAAATAGACGGCGATGCCGGCAATGACGAATTCGATGCCGAGGCGCGCCTTGCCGGAAAAGCCCATATGGCTCTGCTTCGTCACCTTCAGATAATCGTCGTAGAAGCCGATCGCACCGAAGCCCAGCGTCACCAGCAAGGTGGCGACGACGTAGACGTTGGAAAGATCGGCCCAGAGCAGCGACGCGCCGACGATGCCGGCGAGGATCATCAGCCCGCCCATGGTCGGCGTGCCGGCCTTCTTGAAATGCGTCTGCGGCCCGTCGGCGCGGATCGGCTGGCCCTTGCCCTGCCGGATGCGCAGCGAGTTGATGATCGTCGGTCCGAACAGGAAGACGATCAGCGCTGAGGTGAAGAGAGCGGCCCCTGTGCGGAAGGTAATATATCTGAACAGGTTCAGAAACTTGAAATATTCCGACAGTTCGACAAGCCAGATCAGCATTCAGGGCCCCTTGTTTACCCGATCAAAGTTCGCGTTGCGTGTCGGCAAATGACGGGAACTTGTCAAGGAGCGCGGCGACGATCTTGCCGAAACCGATGCCCAGAGACGATTTCACCATCAACACGTCGCCTGGCGCGACCGAGTTCAATACATAATCCGTCAATTCGCTCGTGTTCTCGCGATATTCGACATGGACGCTCTCCGGCAGCGATTCCTTGAGCGCAGCCATCTCGGCTCCAGCGAGCCAGACATATTCGATGCCGGCAGCAAGCAGCGGCACGGCGAGGTCGGTATGGACCTTCTGCGCATAGTCGCCCATCTCCAGCATGTCGCCGAGCACGGCGATACGGCGTCCGCGGCCGGTCGGCTCGGAGGCAGCCAAGAGTGCGATCGCCGCACGCATCGAGGCCGGATTGGCATTGTAGCTCTCGTCGATCAGCGTGAAGCTGCCGCCGCCGATCGAAAGCCGGTGGCGCTTGCCCCTGCCCTTTTCCGGCTTCAGCGTCGCAAGCGCTTCGATCGCCTTCTCCATGTCGGCGCCGACGATCCTGACGACCCCGAGGGCTGCCAGCGCATTCTCGGCGATATGGCGGCCGGGCGCGCCGATCGCGACCTCCAGCGTCTCGCCGCCGATCGTCAGCCACAGCGTCGAATTCTCGTCGGAGCCATTGAACTCTGCGAGCCGGAATTCGGCCTTGGCATGCTGGCCAAAGGAATGGATATGCTCGATGCCGAGCGACTGCGCCGTGCGGTCGAGGAAATTGAACTGGTCGTTGTCGCGGTTGAGCACAACATGGCCGCCGGGTTCAAGTCCCTCAAAGATCTCGGCCTTGGCGGCGGCGATTTCCTTGATGTTCTTGAAATTGCCGAGATGCGCCGGCGCGATCGTCGTGATGATGGCGACATCGGGACGGATCATCGCCACCAGCGGCCGGATCTCGCCGGGATGGTTCATTCCGACTTCGAAGACGCCGTAATCCGTATCCGCAGGCATGCGCGCCAGCGTCAGCGGCACGCCCCAATGATTGTTGAAGGAGGCGACGGAAGCATGCACCTTGCCGGAAGGCGACAGCACATGCCGCAGCATTTCCTTGGTGGTCGTCTTGCCCACAGATCCCGTCACCGCGATGATCCGGGCCTTCGAGCGCTCGCGCGAGGCAAGGCCGAGACGGCCGAGTGCCGCAAGCACATCTTCCACGACGATCATCGGCACCGTCAGCCGACCCATGGCCGGAAGCCTCGCCTCGCTGACGACAAGAAGGGAGGCACCGTTCGCCATCGCCATCGACGCGTAATCGTGACCGTCGACACGATCACCCTTGATCGCGAAGAAAGCCTCTCCTGGAGTAATCGAGCGGCTGTCGATGGAAATGCCGGTGATGCCTTCGGGCAGAGTGCCGAAGGGGCGCCCCGCCATCGCTGCGATCATGTCTTCGGTCGTCCAGAGCCAGCTCAAGATTTCAGTTCCTCCAAGGCCTTGCGCACCTCCGCATGATCGGAAAACGGCAAGGTGACGCCGCCGATCGTCTGCCCTTCCTCATGCCCTTTGCCGGCGACGATCAGCGTATCGCCGGATCTCAGCATGCCCACAGCCTCGCGGATCGCCGTGGCGCGATCGGCGATTTCCGAGGCGCAGCCTGCTGCCGCCATGATCTCCGCCCGGATCGAAGCCGGTTCCTCCGAACGCGGATTATCGTCGGTGACGATGACGACGTCGGCAAGCCGGCAGGCGATTTCGCCCATGATCGGCCGCTTGCCGCGGTCACGGTCGCCGCCGCAGCCGAAGACGACGACGACGCGGCCGGTGGTGAAGGGTCGCACCGAGCCCAGCACGTTTTCCAGAGCATCCGGCTTGTGGGCATAGTCGACATAGGCGAGAGCGCCATCTTTCGTATGGCCGACGAGTTCGAGACGGCCGGAGGCGCCGACGAGCTTCTCCAGCGCCGCCATCGCAACCTTCGCGGCCACGCCAGTCGACATGGCAAGCCCTGCCGCAACAAGCGCGTTGGCGACCTGGAAATCGCCGGCCAGCGGAATGTCCACCTCGAAGATCTCGCTGCCGATATGGATCTCGGCCGTCTGCTTGTGGCGGAAGTGCTCGACGCGCTTCAAGGAAAGATAATTGCCCTTTCGCCCGACGGTACGAACGTCGTGACCGGCATCGGTCGCCGACTTGATCGCCTGCGCCGACCACGGATCGTCGGCGAAGATCACCGCCGGCGACCCCTTCGGCAGCAGCGTATCGAAAAGCCGCATCTTGGCGGCCATATAGGCTTCGACGGTCGGATGATAATCCATGTGGTCGCGGCCGAGATTGGTGAAGGCGGCGGCGGCAAGCTTGACGCCGTCGAGACGGCACTGGTCGAGGCCGTGGCTGGAAGCTTCCATCGCGGCATGCGTCACGCCTTCTTCGGCGAGTTCCGCCAGCAGCTCGTGCAACGACACCGGATCGGGCGTCGTCAGCGAGCCATATTCGTTGCGCGTCGGCGAGACGACCCCCGTCGTACCGATCATCGCGGCCGCATGGCCCGCATGCGCCCAGATCTGCCTGACGAAGGAGGCAACGGAAGTCTTGCCCGCCGTGCCGGTGACGGCGACCATGGTATCGGGCTGCCTGCCGTGGAAACGCGAGGCGGCGATGGAAAGGAAGCGGCGCGGTTCCTTGACCGCAAGCACCGGGATGGAAGCATCGATAGCTTGAGAGGCGATCGCGACAACAGCGCCGCGGCCGGCGGCATCCGCGATGAAACCCACGCCGTCCGCCTTGGTGCCGGCGACTGCGACGAAGGCATTGCCCGGCGTCACCTTGCGGCTATCCGAAGACAGGCCTGAGATATCAATCAAGCCTGCCGGGCCTTCGAGCTGTGCTTCAAGTTCCGGAAACTGATCTCCGGCCAGGTCTCGCAATTTCATCGAATGCACTTTTCTCTCTTGAAGCCGGTTCACCCCTCGCGAATCGGCGTCGATATTCATTCACACTCAATAAGACACCAGCAAGGCCGAACCGCCCTCCCCGAATTTCGGCTCGATGCCGAGAATGGGGGCTGCGCGGCTGATGATCTCACGAGCGATCGGGCCGGCCGTACCGGCAGAGATCGTTCCGCCATATTGCTTCTCACCGGTCTTCGGCTCGTCGCAGAAGGTGATCACGGCGTATCTGGGATCATTGATCGGGAATGCGGCAATGAAGGAATTGAAATTCAGCGTCGCCGAATAACGCCCATTCACCACCTTGTCGGCGGTACCGGTCTTGCTGCCGACGGCAAAGCCCGGCACGCGGGCGACACGTCCGGATCCCTTGTATCCGTTGAAGTCGAGGAGATAGCGGATGTTGTCGCTGGTCGACTTCTTGATCACCTGCGTGGCGATCTGATCGGCCTGTTCGCGCGTGCGCGGCAGGAATGTCGGCTCGATCAGCTTGCCGCCGTTGACGAGGGCGGCGGCGGCGACCCCTGTCTGCAGCGCTGTCGTCGAGACGCCGTGGCCAAAGGAAATCGTGATCGAATTGATCTTCTTCCAGACACGCGGCTGGCTCGGCATCTTCACTTCGGGCAGCTCGGTCTGCATCTTCGTCAACAGGCCGAACTTGGTCAGGTAGTCCTTCTGCGCGTCGATGCCGACGATGTCGATGACGCGCGCCGTACCGATATTCGAAGAATACTGGAAAATCTCGGGGACGGTCAGCCAGCGGCGCTGCCCGTGAAAATCGTGGATGGTGAAGCCGCCGATATAGATCGATTTGCTGGCGTCGAAACTGTCGGTCATTTTGACCTTGCCGGTGTCGAGCGCCATGGCCAGCGAAAAGGTCTTGAAGGTCGAGCCCATTTCGAAGGTGCCGTTGGTCATCCGGTTGAGCCAACCTTCCTTGGCGCCTTCCTGCGGATCGTTCGGATCGAAATCCGGCGCCGACGCCATCGCCAGCACTTCTCCCGTGTGCACGTCGATGACGGCGGCTCCCGCCCCCTTGGACTGGAAGTTGTTGACGGCGTTGACGACCGCGTCGCGGACGATGTTCTGCACGCGCAGGTCGATCGAAAGCCGCACCGGCTCGAGCGGCTGGTCACTGGTCATGCCGACCGAGGCGAGATCGGCAAGTCCCTGGTCGTCGATATATTTCTCCATGCCGGCGACGCCGCGGTTGTCGATGTTGACGTAGCCGAGGATATGCGCGGCGGTCGAGCCGCCCGGATAGAAACGGCGCTTCTCCGGACGGAAGCCGATGCCGGGAATGCCGAGCGCCAGGATTTGGCTCTGCTGCTTCGGCGTCAGCTGCCGGCGCAGCCAGGCAAAATGCGAGGTCTTGACCGAGAGCTTCTTATAGGTGTCCCTGACGTCGAGTTCGGGCAGCACCGTTGCAAGTTTCTCGACCGCCTCATCGGCATCGACGATCTTGTTGGGCTCGGCAAACAGCGAGACGGTACGGATGTCGGTCGCCAGCACCTCGCCGTTGCGGTCGAGAATGTCGGGGCGCGAGGCCATCAGCCGGTCGGGCGGCAGGATGCTGGAGACGACCTCCTGATCCTTCATCGCATATTCGACGAGACGTCCGCCGATAATGACGTAGACACCCATGAAGCCAAGAATCAGCAGGCCGACGCGGCTTTTCGCCTGTCCTGATTTTTTCTTGCGCGATCCCTCGATCGCCAGGCCGGCGGGCGAAGGACCGCCGAACCGGTTATAGACGCCGGCGGAGAAATGCGCTTGGCTCTTCAAAACCATGATGCGGGAAAGAAACGACATTATTCCACCGACCCCGTTTCGATCTCGTCTGCGCCTGCGTCGTCCTCCGCCCCGCCATCAGGCGCCACTGCGCCGTGCGGCTCCGCCGCGCCACGCGGCGCAGGCTGGGGAATGGGCTGTATCTTGGAGGTACCAGTCGCGCCTTTGGCGCTGGCCACGGTCGCGCCCTTGGCGCCCGCTCCGGCCGCGCCGTTGGCTTTGGCCTCCGTCACGTCGGGCACGGGAACCTCGGATTTCAGCATCGGCAATTCCTTGGCATGCACCAGCGCCGTCGACGCCGTCGGCTGCAGCTGCAATTCGTCATTATAGGCCTTGACCAGCCGCTCCAGCCGGTTCGGCTGCGATTGCAGCGCCCAGTCGGCCTTGAGGAGGTCGATCGTATCCTTCTCGAGCTTGATCTCGGCTTCGAGGCGATGAACCTCCTCGAGCTTCAATTCGGCGCGATGTTTGATCGTGTAGGTCACGGCGGCGGTGGCCGTCATGACGCCGATGAGCACGAGATCGAAGGTTTTCAGCATATCAACCACCAAGCTTTCCGAGGCTGGCAAGATTGGGAAACCCGAAGAGCGACATATCCGCGGCCTCGGCCGCAGCGTCCGTCCTCAGGCCGGCGCGCAGCTTGGCGGAGCGGGCGCGCGGATTGATCTCCGCCTCCGCCTCGCTTGCCGAAACCATCGGCTTGCCGATGGCCGCAAAGGTTGCCGCCCGTTCATGCGCGACCGGCAGATGCCGCGAACCCGACGCCTTGCCGGCGCGGTCGGAGAAGAATTTCTTGACGATGCGGTCTTCGAGCGAATGAAAGGTGACGACGACGAGCCGCCCGCCGGGTTTCAGCGCCGTCTCCGCCGCAAACAGCGCTTGCGCCAGCTCGCCAAGCTCGTCGTTGACGAAGATGCGCAGCGCCTGGAAGACGCGCGTTGCCGGATGGATCTTGTCCTTCATCTTGCGCGGCGTGACGAGCTCGATGAGACCGGCGAGATCGCGTGTCGTTTCGAACGGCTTTTCGGCGCGGCGCTTCTCGATCGCATGGGCGATGCGCGGCGCCTGGCTTTCCTCGCCGAGAAAATGGAAGATGCGGATGAGATCGGCGACCTTGGCGCGGTTGACGACATCGGCGGCCGAAACGCCTGTCGCCGACATGCGCATGTCGAGCGGTCCGTTTTTCTGGAAGGAGAAGCCGCGTTCCGCCTCGTCGATCTGCATGGAGGAGACGCCGATATCGAGCACGACGCCGTCGAGCCCGCCTCGCGGCGCATGATCGGCAAGATGCGAGAACTGCGAATGAATAAGCTTGAGACGGCCGCCATGGGCGGCGACCATTGCTTGGCCAGCCGCAATCGCCGTGGGGTCGCGGTCGAGCGCGATCACCTCGGCGCCGGCCGCCAGGATGGCCGAGCTGTAACCGCCCGCACCGAATGTACCGTCGAGGATGAGTTTGCCGGAAGCCGGCGCCAGCGCCGCAAGGACCTCTTCGAGAAGAACGGGAATGTGACGAACCGATCCGCCACCGGCATCAGTTGAACCTCCGCCAGGATTCGCCACCATTCCGTTTCCTCGTTCTTTCAGGAACGCTTGCCCGCCAGCTTGCGTTCCCCTCGTGCCTGCGCCTGCGCAGCCACAAAAGCCTGCGGCTGCCACAGCTGAAAATGATCCGCCCGACCGACGAAAGTCACTTCGTCCGAGATGCCGGTAAAGCCGCGAATGAAATCCGTGACCATCAGCCGCCCCTCGGCGTCGAGCTTCATGAAGACCCCGCCTCCATGAATGAGAAGCGACATCTCGTTCGCATCCGGCGAAAACGGATCCTCCGCAGCAATCTGCCGTTCGAATCTCTCGAGAAGATCCGGACCGCCGACGCTGATCGCCGGAAACACAAAATCCTGAAAGCAATAGAGCTCCTGGACATTGCGCTGCGCCAGCACGGAACGGAACGCCGACGGCACGGAAACCCGGCCCTTGGCATCGATCCTGTTGGTCGCGTTCGATAGGAAGCGGCTCATTACACGAAACATCCGTTCCCGCAGGGATCCGGACAAAAAGACGCCCGAAACTCCCAATATCAGACACAGCTTCGCAAGCCGGATGAGCAAAAACCCGTCCGACGCTTCCGGAGAGGAAGACGCCTTTGCTTTGCGATGAATGGGCAAATGATTGCCCTGGTGCAGTGCGCATTTGGGATAGCATGGGACCATATGGGCGTCAATGGGATGCGCCCGTTTTGCAATAGACGCATGATCAAAAATTTATAAGCCGTTAAGTTTAACAAAGGGTTAGGATCACCCTCCCGCAGGAGGCGCGCAACCACACTTTCGCAAAAAGAATTTCCACTCGCGGGGTTGCATGAGCATCCGCTTGAAATCATTCGATTTCAGAGGCTTATATGGAAGTGATGTCTGAAATCGTGGGTTTTCCGCGCCACAAAAGTTAATCGCCAGTTGGCCTGTAAGCCGGGTTCTGTATGGCTCCGGCGTGAACCGGAACGTGGCAGCCATTCCTCTGGGACAGCGCTCGCACGCTGCCTCGCGCAACCCACCCGGATGACTGGCCTGGAAACCGGCCGGAAGGCCTTTCGGCCCGCCGCGTCATCCCTATTCGGTCTTGCTCCCGGTGGGGTTTACCGTGCCATTTCCGTTGCCGGAGATGCGGTGGGCTCTTACCCCACCCTTTCACCCTTACCTGTCATGACAGGCGGTTTGCTTTCTGTGGCACTTTCCCTGAGGTCGCCCTCGCCGGACGTTATCCGGCACCGTGTTTCCGTGGAGCCCGGACTTTCCTCACCCTACCGCCTTTCGGCATTGGTAAAGCGCGGCTGCCCGGCCAACTGGCAGGGGTCCCATAAACGAGAGAGATGGCAATTGCTATCGAAATCAAAAATTATTTATCGAAATTGCGGTGTGAAATCCGTGGAGTAGCCTTGTTCGCTGATTCTGCCCGACAAAAGCAGCTCAGCCCCAAGCCGGCCGATTTCGTCGGAGCTCTTGGCCGACGTGCCGGCGCAGCCCGTCAACACCGCGATCTCAGGCGACGAGGTGTAGCCGATCATCGGATAGCCGCTTTCCGTCTGCGACACGACGCAGGCCGCCGTCGATATCGAAAGCGGCGCCAGATCAGGCACCAGACCGGCAACGATGCGTTGAAGATGCGCGCGCACGCTGTCGCGCCCTTCCGTCTTGAACCAGGCACGCATTTCCGTATCGTCGCTGAGTGTCACATCGTCAGGGTCGCCACCGATCTTCAGGTAGAATTTGCCGTCGGGATAAAGGATCGGCGGCAGCAGGTAGATATGGATGTCGGGCGTATCGACAATGAGCGACGGCATGGCGGCTAGGCGCGCCGCCTCCGTCTCGCTCACCTCGAACAGCGTCACGGTCCGGGCATAAACCGTCAGGGCAACCGGCCGCGACAACAGATTCTCGGCAATGGAAAATCCGCCCGCCGCCAGCAGCACCTTTTCAGCACGATAGGTCAGGCCGCCTGATGTCTTGACGACGGCAAAGCCGCCCTCGCTGCGGATCGAGACGACGTGGTCGCGAATGATGGTGGCGCCCGCCTTTTCCGCCAGCAGCGACTGCGCCTTCACCAGCTTGCGCGGGCTGATATGGCCGGCCCCTCTCACCTCGAAGACACCGGCGCCATCATCAGGAAAGGCGAAGAAGGGAAAGGCAGCCTTCAGGCCCGCTCCATCGAGAAGGCGGGTCTCGACGCCGAGCGAGACGGCCGCCTGCCGGGTTCTCTCGAGATAATCGCTTGCCCTCGGCGCGACGACAACACAGCCTGCCTCGCGATAAAAGTCGACGCCACTGTCGCGGGCGATCTCGCCATAACGGCCGATCGAGCGGTTGGCGAGCAGCGCCCAATTGCGGTCGGGATCGATGGTGCGGGTGATGCGCCCCTCGTCGTAGTGGCTGGCGAAGACGCCCTGATGCGCCTTGCGATCACCAGGCTCGTCCGGGCCGATCACCGCGACGCCGTCCGCCTGCCGCGCCAGATGCCGCGCCGCCGCCGCCCCCATCAGCCCGCGGCCGACGACGATATATTTGAAATCGACTGCCATCATGTCCTCCTAGGCGAAAACGGGCGTCAGTTCGCGGCCGAAATCCTCATCCCCGAGCTGCCCTTCCGCCAGCAGCACCGCTCCGAGGCGCCCGAGTTCGTCGGAGGATTTGGCTGCAACGAAATTGCCGCCGGTCAGCACCGCAATACGCGGCGACTGCGTATATCCTACATAGGGATAACCGGTCGGCGTGAAATTCGCCGCGCAGGGCGCCGAGGTCACGCGGCAGCCGGCAAGCTCCGGCATCAACTGCAAGGCGACACGCGAGAGATGATCGCGCTCAGCGGCGCTGCCGTCGGAACGGAACCACGCGCCGGCATCCTCCAACCGCTCGAAAGAAAGCGCCTCGGTGTCGCCGCCGAGTTTCAGATAGGTTTTGCCATCGGGATAACGCACCGGCGGCAGGATATAGATGTGATCCTCTTCCCGGTCACCGAGCACGATCGTCGACGGCATGTCCGCGAAAACAGCCATCTCGCGTTCACCGATCTCGTAGAAGGCCACCGTGCGCGCCATGACCCTGGTATCGACCGGACGCGGCAGCAGGGCATGGAAATTGCTGAAACCGCCGGCGGCCACCAGCACGCGCTCGGCGCTGTAGCATCTGCCGCCGGCTGTCACCTCGACATGGGAACCGGCATCACGCACGGATGTCGCGATTGCCTCGATCAGCGAGACGCCGCCCTGCTCGGCAAGCGTAACCTGCGCCCGCACCAGCGCCCGTGGGTTGATGTAGCCGGCGCGTCTGCGCTCGAAATATCCTGTGAAATCAGGATCGATGGCAAGATAGGGAAAACGTTGGCGAAGTTCCGACGGCGCGATGGTCTCGATATCGCTGCCGAGCGTCCGGCTGACGGACAGCGCCCGGTTGATATAGTCCTGCTCATCCGTCGGGGTCGGGCCGGCAAAAAGGCAGCCGACCTCAGAATAGAAGGAAATGCCGCTCTTTGCCTCGATCTCGCGGTAGCGGTCGAGCGCGCGGGCGGCGAAGCTTCCCCAGGCCAGATTGCCATCGAAGGTGCGGGTGATGCGGGCTTCGTCGTAATGGCTGGCGAAGACGCCATGATGGGCCTTGCGCTCTTCCGGCTCGCGCGGGCCGATCAGCGCGATGCCGTCGGCCATTGAGGAGAGATGCCGTGCGGCGGCGGCACCCATCATGCCGCGTCCGATGATGATGAAGCTGAAATCGACTGCCATGTCCCACCTTGTTTTCAAGGCGGAATATCACGGCAAGTGCGCTCCATCATACGGCAAAATTGCCGCAAGGCAATTTTGCCGGGACGCGCCGAGCTATGCTCAGTCGAGCATCGCCAGGACCTTGCCGCAATAGGTCTTCGACACCGGGTTCATGCGCGTGGCGGCATGGCCGGCATTGTATTTCAGGATCGTGTTGCAGGTCTGCCCGCCGCCGAGCTGATGGGCGGCCGCCAGATATTTCATGCCGTATTTGATGTTGGTCTCGGGATCGAACAGGCCCTTCCTCGTGCCGGAATATCCCATCATCCGCGCCGTCGCCGGCTTGATCTGCATCAGGCCGACTTCGCCGGCACTGCCGCGGGCATTCGGATTGAAATTGCTCTCGACGCGTACGACAGCCTGGGCGAGTGCGACGGGCACGTCGTATTCGGCGGCATATTTATTGATCAGCGCGGCATAGGGAATGCTGGCGGAAAAGTCGGGCATGGCATAGCCACTCTGGCGGTCGACGGTCTTCAGCGGGATGGTTTGCGCCCTGACGCCCCAATCATCATTCGCCGAGGCAAAGTTATACCCCGCCAGCAGCATGCCGAAGCACGCCGCAGCGCCAACAATCAACTTCTTCATATAGTCTCTTCACTCCGACCCAAAGAATTGCAGGACTGCGCGCCTCGCCGTCATTCGGTCACACGCGAGCAAGGACTGATCGCGTTCCGTAGCAATTCTTATCGTTTCATTTGGCGCTCATGGTTACACTTGAAAACAGCCGTGAGCGCCGTTCAGCGGGCGTCCTTAGACCATCGCAATGAGGAGATAATAGGGAAATGATGTGGCGAGGCGGTTTTCTCGCCGGCCGCGAGGAATCCGCTCCTGATATCAGGCTGTTCCGATCAGGAATAACGCGGCAGCGTCGATAGCAGCCGGTGCAGCGTGTCGATCGTCGAGAAATCGGCGATGCCATCCACCCTTTCGGGCCGGAAATGGCGCTGGAAAGCCTCCACGTCGCCCGCCATTTTTTCGGAAAATTCGCCTGTAATTTCAGTGCCGTAACCATAGAGCGACAGCATCGACTGCAGCGCTTCGACAGGCTGGCCGGCATCGCCGCATTGGAAGAACCGTCCACCGGTGATCTTTGCCGGCTCGACCCAGTGCCCGACACCCGCCCGGTGGAGCTCGGCCCAGGGGAATTTCTCGCCCGGATCGACCTTGCGGATCGGGGCGACATCGGAATGCCCAAGCACCCGTTCCGGCGCGATCGACCAACGTTTGACACAGTCGCGACACAATTCAATCACCGCGGCGATCTGCTCTTTTGGATAATCCGGGAGCCCGCCGGGATGGCCGGCATTGGCGATCTCGATGCCGATCGACAGCGAATTGATATCCGTCTCGCCGTGCCAGCTACTTTTTCCCGCGTGCCAGGCACGCCGTATTTCCGGCACGAGCTGCACCACCTCGCCGTTCTCATGCACGAAATAATGGCTGGAAACCTGGCTCTCGGCGCGACAGAGCCAGTCGAGCGCACCATCTGCCGTCGGCATGCCGGTATAATGCAGCAGGATCATATCCGGACGGCGCCCGTCTGCCCGCTCGCCGTGGTTCGGCGAAGGCTGCACGCGGGCGCTCCTGCAATCGGCCTCGAAAGAGGTCATGCGGCGCGGCGTTCCTTCTCGATCGCCGCATAGGCCGCATTCAGCGCCGCCATGCGTTCATTGGCGATGACATGGAATTCCTTCGGCACGCCGCGCGAGATCAGCCTGTCGGGATGATGTTCGCTGACGAGGCCACGGTAACGGCGGCGGATGGTCGGGAAATCATCCGAAGGCGAGACGCCGAGCACCTTATAGGGATCGCCGCCGGACGAGACGTGGCGGGCGGCGATCTGCTCGAAGCGGGTTTCGCTCATCTGGAAGATCTCGCCGATATGGTGCAGGAAATTCAGTTCCTTCTCGTGGATCAGCCCATCGGCTTTGGCGATGTGGAAGAGGCCGTCGAGCACGTCTTCCAGCACCGGGCAATTGGCCGCACAGGTAACGCAGAGCGTGGAGAGCCGTTCGGCATAGGCTTCGTAGCCGGCGACATCCTGGCGAGCGAGGTTGTAAAGCCTGGCGACGTTCTTGGCCTGATCCTCAGGGAATTCGAAGATTTCGCGGAAGGCTTCGACCTCCTTCTCGCTGACGATGCCGTCGGCCTTGGCCATCTTGGCCGACAGCGCGATGATCGCCACGGAGAAAGCCACCTTACGCCGGGTCTCGGGATCGCCTTCGAAAACCGTACGGATAGCCTCGACCACCGCAGACAACGCATTGCCCGCGGTATTGCCAATGGCATTCAACAGTTTTTCCCAGAAGGACATCGAAAATCTCACAGACTTGTCAACTTATAGCAAACAGCTTGACCAAAGAATCGCAGCCTTTGCAAGGCGACTATTGGTCGTAGGGCCGAACACAGTTTTCACGATTTGGTAATTGTCGCACCGCAGCAAACGATTCACGGCGCCCGCTTTCATCTCGTATGGCAACGGCTGACGATCGCCGGCGCATCGCCCGTGCAGGTGAATCCGGAGTGCGCGACGGAAATTTCCACAACAGTTCCCGACACGCAGATCGGGCTTGAAACGATTATATCATTACTTCCTGCCATCTTCGCGGCCCAACTCGGCATAAAGGCGCATTTTTCGTAAATTCTTTACTTTACAGGCCCCTTTCCCTGCCGCATCCATGCGTTAGCTAACGCCACCGCACCGAAACGCCATAGGAGGGATCATGGCCAAGCAGAAAGTCGCAATGCTGACCGCCGGAGGCCTGGCACCCTGTCTTTCTTCCGCCGTCGGCGGTCTCATCGAACGCTATAGCGACGTCGCGCCCGATCTCGATATCGTCGCCTACAAGTCCGGATACCAGGGCGTGCTCACCGGCGACAGCATCGCGATCACCCGCGAGATGCGCGAAAAGGCGCCGCTGCTGCACCGTTACGGCGGCTCGCCGATCGGCAACAGCCGCGTCAAGCTCACCAATGCCGCCGACTGCGTCAAGCGCGGCCTGGTCAAGGAAGGCGAGAACCCGCTGCGGGTCGCCGCCGAACGCCTTGCCAATGACGGCATCACCATTCTCCACACGATCGGCGGCGACGACACCAACACCACAGCCGCCGACCTTGCCGCCTACCTCGCCGCCAACGGCTACAATCTCACCGTCGTCGGCCTGCCGAAGACGGTCGACAACGACGTCGTCCCGATCCGCCAGTCGCTCGGCGCCTGGACGGCCGCCGAAGTCGGCGCGCATTTCTTCGACAATGTCAGCAACGAGCAGACGGCCGCACCCCGCACCCTCGTCATCCACGAAGTCATGGGCCGCCATTGCGGCTGGCTGACGGCCGCCACCGCCCGCGCCTATCTCCAGCGCACCAGCCGCAACCAGTATGTCGACGGCCTGATGATGGATGCGCATCTGAAGAGCATCGACGCCGTCTACCTGCCTGAGATGGCCTTCGACCTCGACGCCGAGGCCGCCCGCCTGAAGGAAAGCATGGACCGCAACGGCCACGCCACGGTCTTCGTCTCGGAAGGCGCCTGCCTCGACGCCATCGTCGCCGAGCGGGAAGCCGCCGGCGAAACCGTCAAGCGTGACGCCTTCGGCCATGTGAAGATCGACACGATCAATGTCGGCGCCTGGTTCCAGAAGCAGTTCGCCAACCTCCTGAATGCCGAACGTTCCCTTGTGCAGAAATCAGGCTATTTCGCCCGCTCGGCGCCGGCCAACGGCGACGACCTCAGGCTGATCCAGAGCATGGTCGATCTCGCCGTCGAAAGCGCGCTCAATAAAGTCTCCGGCGTCACCGGCCATGACGAAGCGCAGAACGGTAAGTTGCGCACTATAGAATTCCCGCGCATCAAGGGCGGCAAGGCTTTTGACCTGTCGACGGCATGGTTTGCCGAAGTCATGGACAATATAGGTCAGAAATACAAAGAAGCGTGATTGACGGATGGTTAATATGATGTCTTTGCTTGTTCCTGAGGAATAGGAGGAGACACCATGTCATTTGAAGCCTGGCTCGCTTTTGCGGCGGCATCGGCCATCATGCTGGCCATACCGGGGCCGACGATACTGCTCGTCGTTTCCTATGCGCTCGGTCATGGGCGCAGGACGGCGTTTGCGACGGTGAGCGGCGTGGCGCTTGGTGACTTCACCGCGATGACGGCTTCCCTCTTCGGTCTCGGTGCCGTTCTGGCCGCCTCCGCCACCCTCTTCACCGTGTTGAAGTGGATCGGCGGCGCCTACCTGATCTATCTGGGAGTCAAGCTCTGGCGGGCTCCCATCATCGGCGAACCGGTTGCCGACAACGACAATCTGCCGGAGGAAAAGTCGCTCAAGATCTTCCTCCACGCCTATGTCGTCACCGCCCTCAATCCGAAGAGCATCATCTTCTTCGTCGCCTTCGTGCCGCAGTTCCTCAATCCGGCCCTGCCCTTCGTCGGCCAGATGGCGATCATGGAAGCGACCTTCCTCGTGCTGGCGATCCTCAACGCCTCCACCTACGCGTTTCTCGCCCATACCGCGCGCGGACTGATTCGCAAGGCGAGCATCCAGCGCGCCGTAAACCGAACGGGAGGCACCCTGCTGATCGCTGCAGGCGCCGTAACCGCCGGGTATCGCCGTATTGCAGCATAGAAATATTGCGTGGTTGCCGGAATGCCACGAATAGGTTAATGGGGTCACCAGGGCTTAAGGTTTTTGGTAACTTTTATACGCAGCCGGGGCGGCGCGATTTCACGAAAGTGGCGGAATGGTAGCGATCGGATTATCCGGCCTGAAACGCAGTCTTGTCGTTTCCACGATACTCTGCGGTGTGATGACGGGATGCACGAGCGTCGAATACACATCGCAGGCCGAACTGACTGCCGCCCAGACCGTGGTGCCGATGCCGAAACCCGGCGAAGATGAAACACTCGCCGCGATCCCGACAGCCGAAGGTGCTGCCGGTCAGGCGGTTGCCGGCGCCACCATTCCCCAGCCATCCCCCTCCCTGACTGCGACGGCGATGCCAACCGTAACAGGCTCTCAGTCTACCGACCTCGCCATGCAGGCAGGCATACAGCCTGCAGCCTATGCGCAGATCCCGCTGACGCCCGAGATGACGGCAATCCAGTCCGTCGTGCCGACGCCGCGTCCGGGAACGCCGGCACAGCCGACGACGCAGCTTGCCTTTGCCGCGACACCGCAGAACAGCGCGCTTGCAGCACTTGCCGCCGTCGACACCACGCCGCGTGCCAGCATGGACTACGGTTTCGACGAATCCGGGCCGATCGATCCGCCGACGGCACCCCCGATGTTCAGCGACGACGACAAAGACGACGCGCCGACAGTGGAGAAGAGCTTCGTCACCAAGCTCATCCAGAAATACTCGAAGATCTACGAAATTCCCGAGACGCTGCTCCACCGCATCGTCCATCGCGAGAGCCGCTACAATCCGAAGGCCTACAACAAGCGCGGCTATTTCGGCCTGATGCAGATCAAATACAACACCGCCAAATCAATGGGTTATGACGGCGCCCCGGGCGGGCTCTTCGATGCCGAAACCAACATCAAATATGCCGCCAAATATCTGCGTGGCGCCTGGCTCGTCTCCGACAGCAAGGAAGACGATGCCGTCCGCCTCTATGCGCGCGGCTATTATTACGACGCCAAGCGCAAGGGCATGACCGACATCGCCCAGGGTAATTACTGACATCGAGCATTGCTGAGACGGCGATCGCAGCCTATGGCTGCGGCTGCGCCTGTTGCTGCGACCCAGCCTGCTGTTGTGGCTCCCCCGCTTGCGGCAAGGCCGCCAGGATCTTCTTGAGAAGCACCTGCGGCTGATAGCCGAGCCAGCTCGGCGTCAGGCCGAGCCGGACGACGACCAGATTGGCGGAGGGCACGATCGCCATGCTCTGCCCGTCATGCCCCGTCAACCAAAACGTATCCTCCGGCAGTCCGAACGCCGCGCTTGAGCCGCCAGGAGCGAGCCAGGCCTGGCCCTGCGTATAACGTCCGTTCGAAGCCACCGTCGGAGTGCGCATGGCGCCGACGAACCCTTCCGGCAACAGTCGCCGGTCATTCCACACGCCGTCTTGCAGCAGGAACTGCCCGAAGCGCGCCCAGTCATGCGCCGTCGCATAGAGATAGGAGCTGCCGGCAAACGTGCCGCGCGCATCGAGTTCGAATACCGCACTCGTCATGCCGAGCGGCGAAAACAGCGCGTCGTGCGGATAGGAAAAGCCCGCCTGTGGATTGCCGACCCTGTCCATCCAGATGCGCGACAACAGCACGGCCGTGCCGCTCGAATAGCGGAAGCGCTGGCCGGGCGGCGCCTCCATCGGTGCATTGGCCGGCAGCGACACCATGTCTGGATCGAGATAGAGCATGCGCGTCACATCGGCGACATCGCCATAATCCTCGTTGAAGGCAAGGCCGCTCTCCATGCCGAGCAGGTCGGACACCTTGATCTTGGCGCGCGCATCCTTCTGCCACTGCGCCAGCAGTTCGTCGTCGTCGAAGGAGATTTTGCCGTCGAGCATCAGCCGGCCGAGAATCGCAGCGTTCACCGTCTTCGTCATCGACCAGCCGATCAGCGGAGTCTTCGCCGAGAAACCGGGGCCATAGGCTTCAGCGACGACGCGGCCATTGTGCACCACCACGATCGCCCGCATTGCCGGGCCGGCAATTCCGGGATCGGCAAGCAGTGCGGCAATCTTCCCGTCCGCCGGATTGCCGGTGCCCTCGCCCTCCGGCCACAAGGCGTCGCTCGTCTCCATTTTAACAGGCGCATCGAAGGGCACGGCCTTCGCCGCCGCCTCGAAATCGCCGTCCGGCACGCTCGTACAGCCGAAGGCGCCGCGATAGAGCGCATAACTTGGCGCAAACAGCCCCATGAAGCGCGCCGTCACCCGTTCCTTGTCGTGGTCAACGCTGACGCGTATCAGCCGCAGCAGCGGATTTCCGGGCGCCTGAACGTCGTCATGGAGCACATCCTCGGCGCCGCGACCGGCGATGAAGACGTTGGAGCAGACGATCTTGGCGGCGTAACCGTCACCGACACGCAGCAGTTCCGGCGGCTGAATAAAAAGCCAGCCGGCGGCGACGAAGACGACGAGAACGACAAGGAGAGCAAGCGCCTTCAGGATACGCAGGACAAATCGCATGGCATTCCTCCATGCCGGGAGAGAAGCAGGAATCGCAGGCGCCGAAAAGGGGCCAAAGCCAAGAAGGCCTGTCGTCCCGATCACTTTCCCAGGAGAGCCATCCCGGTCGGTCTTCCGAGCCGGTCGAAGTCTCCGAAGAACGGCGCCCCACAGCCCACGTCATCAAACTGTAGCAGAGGCGCGCTACACGCCCTGAACGCTAAAAAGGTGACAGACTCATGTCAGAATTTGCACCGGATGCCGGCTTCCGCAAGAACCGGAAACTCAAGGACGCCCTTCTCCGCCACAAGGCTTTTTCGAAGGACGGCTTTTCCGAACGTCTCTTCGGTCTTCTCTTCTCCGGCCTCGTCTACCCGCAGATCTGGGAGGATCCGGATCTTGACATGCAGGCGATGGAGCTGAAGCCCAACCATCGCATCGTCACCATCGGCTCCGGCGGCTGCAACATGCTCGCCTATCTCTCCAAGGCGCCGGCCTCGATCGACGTCGTCGACCTCAACCCGCACCATATCGCTCTGAACCGCCTGAAGCTTGCGGCCTTCAAACATCTTCCCGGCCACGCCGATCTCGTCCGCTTCCTGGCCATGCCGAACGAGAAGTCGAACAGCCGCGCCTATGACCAGCATCTCGCTGCCCGCCTCGATGAGGCGACCCGCAGCTACTGGAACGGCCGCAAATTCGGCCGTCGCCGCGTCACCGTCTTCGACCGCAACATCTACGAAACCGGCCTGCTCGGCCGCTTCATCGGCGCGGCCCATCTTCTTGCCCGCCTGCACGGCGTCAAGCTGCGCGAGATGACCAAGACCCGCTCGATCCGCGAGCAGCGCCAGTTCTTCGACGAGCAGATCGCGCCGCTGTTCGAAAAGCCGGTCGTGCGCTGGATTACCGGCCGCAAGAGCTCGCTCTTCGGCCTCGGCATTCCGCCGCAGCAATATGACGAACTCGCAAGCCTTGCCGCCGATCATTCGATCGCGCCGGTGCTGAAGCACCGCCTGGAAAAGCTCGCCTGTCATTTCCCGATGAGCGACAACTATTTCGCCTGGCAGGCCTTCGGCCGCCGCTACGGCACCGAAGAGGAAGGCCCGCTGCCGACCTATCTGAAGTCGGAACACTATCAGGTGATCCGCGCCAATGTCGACCGCGTCAACGTCCACCACGCCAGCTTCACCGAGTTGCTCGCCCGCGAGCCGGCCGCCTCGCGCGACCGCTATATCCTGCTCGACGCACAGGACTGGATGACGGACGAGCAGTTGAACGACGTCTGGCGGGAAATCACTCGCACGGCGCGCGAAGGCGCCCGCGTGATTTTCCGCACCGCCGCTGAAAAGAGCATCATCGAAGGCCGCCTGGCGCCGGTGATCCGCGACCAGTGGGATTATTTCGAGGAGAAGTCGCGTGAGCTGACGGCGCTCGATCGCTCGGCAATCTATGGCGGCTTCCACATTTACGGGAAGAAGGCGTGAGCAAGGTCGGCACTGAGACGGCAGGAAAGAGCGACGAACATGCCAGCCTGATGGATGGCATGTACCGCTATCAGCGCCATATCTACGACCTCACCCGCAAATATTACCTTCTCGGCCGCGACAGCACGATCCGCAAGCTCGACGTGCCGGAGGGCGGCACGCTGCTCGAAGTCGGCTGCGGCACCGGACGCAACATGGCCTTCGCCCATCGGCATTTCCCGACCGCCAAGCTGTTCGGCCTCGACATTTCTCAGGAAATGCTGATTTCGGCCCGCAAGACCTTCGCCACCAAGGCGACGATCCCGGACTTCCGCGTCGCCGACGCCACGGCGTTCACGCCGCGCGAATTCGGTGTCAGCGGCTTCGACCGCATCCTGATTTCCTATGCCCTGTCGATGATCCCCGACTGGGAACGCGCCGTCGATGCAGCAATCGCCGCACTCAATCCCGGCGGCCAGCTGCACATCGTCGATTTCGGCCAGCAGGAAGGCCTGCCGGGCTGGTTCCGGCGCATGCTGCAGGCCTGGCTTGCGAAATTCCACGTCACTCCACGGCCCGATTTGCGCGAGGTCCTGGAAGCGCAAGCCCATGAAAACAGCGCGAGATTGCTGTTCGATACCGTTGGCGGCGGTTATGCCTGGCGGGCGGCCATTATCAGCAAGCGCTGATAATTCGCTTGAAACTAACCGATTTTTTACGTTGATATGGTGAAAAGAGGGTTATTCCTCTGCCGACTCGTCTTTTTCGAAGGTCAGGCTGTGGGGCAAAGAGATCATTCGAGTTACGACGGGACGCCCATGCGCCGGCTTTTGTTTTGCGTTTTGCCCCTGGCTATCATGCTGGCCGGCTGCACCTCTTCCGGTTACGACTATCTCGAAACGGCGTCGATCAAGCCGAAGACGCGTTTCAAGGACACCGATCCGCAGGATTTCGGCCCGAAGCATCCGCAGCAGAACCAGATCCACGGCATCGACATCTCCAAATGGCAGGGCGATATCGATTGGGGCACGGTCAAGAATTCCGGCGTCGCCTTCGCCTTCATCAAGGCGACCGAAGGCAAGGACAGGGTCGATCCGCGCTTCGACGAATATTGGCGCGAAGCCCGCGCCGCCGGCATCCCGCACGCTCCCTATCATTTCTATTATTTCTGCTCTTCGGCCGATCAGCAGGCAGACTGGTTCATCCGCAACGTGCCGAAGGAGGCCATGCGCCTGCCGCCGGTGCTCGACGTCGAATGGAACGCCGAATCGAAGACCTGCCGCTACCGTCCCGATCCGGAAACCGTACGCGCCGAAATGCAGCGTTTCATGGACCGGCTGGAGGCCTATTACGGCAAGCGCCCGATCATCTACACCTCGGTCGATTTCCACCGCGACAATCTCGCCGGCTACTTCCAGGATTATCATTTCTGGGTCCGTTCGGTGGCAAAACACCCTGAGGTGACCTATACCGACCGCCGCTGGGCCTTCTGGCAATATACCTCCACCGGCGTTATCCCCGGCATCAGCGGTCCCACAGATATCAATGTCTTTGCCGGCAGCGCAAAGAACTGGAACAACTGGGTCGCGGCCGTTTCCAAGGATAGAAATTCTTAGTAACGTCCTGCGATGTTTCTTGCTTCCGTCACATTCATCTGTGAAAGCGACGGCAATCTTTTTGATATAAGGACCGTATCCATGCACCGCTCGCTCGCAAGCCGCTCTGCACTCGCCCTTCTGTTTGTCCTCGCCCTCGCAGGCGGCGCGGCCGCCCAGCAGGCCACGGACGCAGCCCCGGCAGCGCCCTGCGGCGGCGATCTCTCCGCCTTCCTCGAAGGTGTCAAGAAAGATGCGGTCGCAGCCGGCGCCAGCGCGGCGGCCGCCGACGAGGCTTTTGCCGGCGCCGAGATCGACCCCAAGGTGCTGAGCCGGGATCGCGCCCAGGGCGTCTTCAAGCAGACCTTCCTCGAATTCTCCCAGCGCACCGTCAGCCAGGGCCGCCTCGACATCGGCCGCCAGAAGATGAAGCAATATGCCGACGTCTTTGCCCGCGCCGAGCAGGAATTCGGCGTTCCCCCGGGCGTCATCACCGCTTTCTGGGCGATGGAGACCGATTTCGGCGCCGTCCAAGGCGATTTCAACACCCGCAACGCCCTGGTGACGCTGGCGCATGACTGCCGCCGCCCGGAACTCTTTCGCCCGCAGCTGATCGCCCTGGTCGAGATGGTTCAACACGGCGACCTCGACCCCGCCACCAATACCGGCGCTTGGGCCGGCGAGATCGGCCAGGTGCAGATGCTGCCGCGCGACATCATCGCCTATGGCATGGACGGCGATGGTGATGGCCATATCCGCCTGAAGCAGAGCAGCCCGGACGCCATTCTGACGGCGGCCAAATTCATCCAGCATCTCGGCTTCGAGCGCGGCCAGCCCTGGCTGCAGGAAGTGACCCTGCCCGATAACCTGCCCTGGGAGAAATCCGGCCTCGGCGGCACGATGAAAGCGGGAGAATGGTTTGCGCTCGGCGTCAAGCCGCGTGACGGCAATACCGCCTTCGGCAACCTCGAAGGCGACCTCGTCCTGCCGCAGGGCCGCATGGGGCCGGCCTTCATCGCCTATCCGAATTTCAAAATCTATCTCGAATGGAACAAGTCGTTTATCTACACGACGTCTGCCGCCTATTTCGGCACGCGTCTTTCCGGCGCCGAGCCCTATCTCAAGGGCGTGCCGGAACAGGGGCTCGCCAGCGACCAGATGAAGGCGCTGCAGACCAAGCTGCAGTCGCTCGGCCATGATGTCGGCGAGATCGACGGCATCCTCGGCTCCGGCACGCGTGTCGCGATCCAGAAGGAACAGCAGCGCCTCGGCATGCCGGCCGACGGCTGGGCGACGCCTGCCCTTCTCAACGCCCTCTGATCCCCGCTGACACCTTGCCGCCCGTTTCGCAAGAAACGGGTGGCGCGATCCGCCTGCTGCGCTAAAGCTTCACGCCGAAAACCGGTGCCGGTTTTCGGCGAAACGAACGGCTTGCGGTGGAGGAACCGGCGTGGACAGCAGAATGAATGCCTGGACCTGGGGCCTGCTGGTCCTGCTCGGCCTGATCTGGGGCGCCTCCTTCTTCTTTGCCCGCATTGCCGTCCAGCACGTGCCGCCCCTGACCCTCGTCTTCCTCAGGCTGCTGCTGGCAGCGCTGGCGCTGCATGTCTATGTCGCCGGCCGTTTCGACCTCTATGCGATCCTGAAGGCCCGATGGCGCGAGTTCCTGATCCTCGGGCTCATCAACAATGCTCTGCCGCACGCGCTGATCTTCTTCGGCCAGACCCGCATCGGCGCCGGCCTTGCGGCGATCCTGAATGCGACGACGCCGATCTGGACCGTGCTCATCGCCAACCACTTCACCTCGGACGAGAAACTGTCCCCGGCAAAGATCGTCGGCTGCCTCGTCGGCCTCCTCGGCACGATCGTGCTGATCGGCCCCGGCATCTCGGCTGGTGGCGAAGCGCCGCTCTGGGCGCTGATGCTTCCCGTGCTTGCCGCCATCTCCTATGGCTTCGCCGCCACCTATGGCAAACGCTTCAGGGATGTTCCAGCCCCTGTCACCGCAGCCGGCCAGTTGACCGCGTCCTCGCTGATTGCACTGCCGCTGTCGCTGCTCACCGATCGCCCCTGGGCGCTGGCCGCACCGCCGCTTGAAGCGCTGCTTGCCATCCTGGCGCTGGCGCTGTTGTCGACCGCCTTCGGCTATATCCTCTATTTCCGGATCATGGCGGCGGCCGGCGCCACCAACGCCTCGCTTGTCACCCTGTTGGTGCCGCCGAGCGCCATCTTGCTCGGCGTGCTTTTCCTTGGCGAAAGGCTTGCACTTGGCGAATTTGCCGGTATGGCGCTGATCGGTTTCGGCCTCGTCATTCTCGACGGCCGCGCCTATCGCCTGCTGCTGAGAACCGCCTGAACCGGTTGCGAATTCCGCATGTTTTCAACCGGTTGCCGGTCCGCCATGTTTTGGGCGCATAAGTAAATCCGAAATCGCCTGATTTAACGGCATGTTAAAATCTGTGAACAAAAATTCATCGAAAATTATCGATTTATTTCAGAGGCTTACCGAAACTGCACTCGACTTATCCACTGATCCCTTCTGCAGCGCAGCATAAAATCCGCTTTCCAACCGACATATTTCAGACATATTATTGGCCGGTTAACGCGAGGAGACAGACATGGGACTCACGCAATCCTTGAATGTTCTGTTGGTCAGTGCAGCGTTTGCTTTCGTTTTGTCCATGCTCTTCATCTGAGCCGGCCGACGAAAGCGTAACGACTGATAGTGCCTAAACTCCCCAGTAGCTGATCAATCCGCCAACGAAAAAGCGCATGTCCCGCCCGACATGCGCTTTTACTTTTGAACATCCCGAAAGGATCAGGCGGCTGCGCCCGCACTTTTTGTTTCCCGGCGCGACACGCCGAGATTGTCGAGCACGGCGGAAACCAGCGGCGCACGGTTCATCGTATAGAGATGGAAATCATGGATGCCACGCCGGACGAGATCCTCGATCTGCTCGGCAGCGACATCGGCTGCCACCTTCGCCCGCTCCTCGGGCTTGTCGTCAAAGCCGGCGAAGCGCTCGTCGAGAAAGGCGGGGATGATCGTGCCGCAGGCCCCAGCAAAACGCTTCAACTGCGTCAGGTTCTGGATCGGCATGATGCCGGGCACAACAGGGATCGAGATGCCGGCGCCGCGCACCCGCTCCAGGTAACGCTCGAAATTGTCGTTGTCGAAGAAGAACTGCGTCAGCGCCCGGTTGGCGCCATTGTCGGCCTTGCGCTTCAGCATGTCGATATCGGCGGCCGTATCGCGGCTTTCCGGGTGTTTTTCCGGATAGGCGGAGACCGAAATCTCGAAATCGCCGATTTCCCTGAGGCCGGCCACCAGCTCCGCCGCATTGGCGTAACCGCCGGGATGCGGCTGGTAGGGCGCGCCGGCGCCGCCGGGCGCATCGCCACGCAGCGCCACGAAATGCGTCACGCCGACTTTGCGGAAGGTGTCGACCACCTGATGCGTCTCCTCCTTCGTCGCGCCGACGCAGGTGAGATGAGAGGCGGTGGCAAACGGCGTCTGCGACAGGAAACGCGTGACGGTCGACAGCGTCGGCGCCTTGGTGGTGCCGCCGGCGCCATAGGTCACCGACACGAAATCCGCGTCCCAATCCTGCAACTGGCTGACAGTATGCCAGAGCTGCCCTTCCATCTCTTCCGATTTCGGCGGGAAGAATTCGAACGAGATCCTGATGTTGCGGCCGCGTGCTTCGTTTTTCAAAGCCATGTCATATCCTCCCGGCAAATGTAGGTTCGGCGCCTTCGTTCGTCTGCGAAGCCATGAGGCGCCTCGGATCGCGCGCGAGCCAGACGGTGACCGTCAAGCCCTGCCCGCTTTGCTGACCCGGATGAAGATCGACGGCCTGCTCGACGTCGAGCCCGGCCTTGCGCAGCCAGTCGGACATCGCCTGGTGCGAAAAGCCGAGACGGACATGCGCATGTTCGTCGCGGAGATATTCGAGCGTGTGCGGCGCCAGGTCGATGACCACCAGCCGGCCGCCCGGCCGAAGCATGCGCGCCGCTTCCGCGATGGCAATTTCCGGCTGATCGAAGAAATGCAGCACCTGGTGGATCGTCACCAGGTCGAAATCCTGCCCCTCGAACGGCAGGTTCAGGATATCGGCATGGCGCACGGTGGCCTTGGTGATGCGGGACTTGTCGAGATTGGCGCGCGCCACGCTCAGCATGTCGCGGCTGGCATCGACACCGATGGCGCGGCGGTAAAGCCCGGACAGCAGTTCGAGGATGCGGCCCGTGCCGGTGCCGAGATCGAGCAGCGAATCGATCGGCTGGTTGCCGAGCAGCCGGATGACGGCGGCGTCGACTTCCTCATCGGCGGCATGTAGGCGGCGAAGCTCGTCCCATTCGGCCGCGTTGCGACTGAAATAGGCCTGCGCCCGCTCGGCCCGCTGGCGCTTGACCTGCGACAGCCGCTCGCCGTCGCGAAGGATGGTCGGATCGTTCTCGGAGACATGCTTCAGCAGCGCCCGCACCAGCAAGGCCGCCTTGCCGTCCTGCTTGAGACGGAAATAGGCCCAGGCACCCTCCTGGTATCGTTCGATCAGTTCGGCCTCGCCGAGCAGCTTCAGGTGACGGGAGATGCGCGGTTGGGATTGGCCGAGAATTTCGGTAAGATCGGTCACCGTCAGATCGCCACCGTCAAGAAGAGCCAGAAGACGCAGGCGCGTGGGTTCGCCAGCCGCCTTCAAGACGTCTACCAGCGCATCCAGTCCAAGCTTCAGAGGTTCGCTCATCTTCGATCCAATCAAGATATAAAGATATCTTTATGTGATTTGAAATGCCGTGGCAAGCGACAATTCGCACTCTCCGCGAAATTGCCTGCTCAAATTGCGACAGAGATCGACATGAAAAAGCCCCGGCCGAACCGGGGCTTTCGCAAGGAAAAAAGATGGATCAGCGCGTCAGGCGCTTATGGGCCTGGCTGCCCGGGTTGAGGGCATCGGGACCAAGGCGGCGCACCTTGTCCTGTTCATAATCCTCGAAGTTGCCTTCGAACCATTCGACATGGCCATCGCCTTCGAAAGCGAGAATATGCGTCGCCAGACGGTCGAGGAACATGCGATCGTGGCTGATGATGATGGCGCAGCCGGCGAAATTCTCCAGCGCGTTTTCCAACGCACCCAGCGTTTCGGTATCGAGGTCGTTGGTCGGTTCGTCGAGCAGCAGAACGTTGCCGCCGGCCTTCAGCATCTTGGCGAGGTGAACGCGGTTGCGCTGACCACCGGAGAGATTGCCGACCTTCTGCTGCTGATCGCCACCCTTGAAGTTGAACGCGCCGCAATAGGCGCGGGAGTTCATGTCGAACTTGCCGAGCTTGATGATTTCGGCGCCACCGGAGATTTCCTCCCAGACCGTCTTGTCGGCCGCGAGCGCGTCGCGGCTCTGGTCGACATAGCCGAGATGCACGGTCTCGCCGATGCGGATCGAGCCGCCATCCGGCTTTTCCTGGCCGGTGATCATCCTGAACAGCGTCGTCTTGCCGGCGCCGTTCGGGCCGATGATGCCGACGATGCCGCCCGGCGGCAGCTTGATCGACAGGTCATTGATCAGCGTCCGGCCCTCGAAGCCCTTGGTGATGCCTTCCATCTCGATGACCACCTGGCCGAGGCGCTCGCTGACCGGGATGATGATCTGTGCATCGCCGGGACGCTGTTTTTCGGCGGCATCCACCAGCTGCTCGTAGGACTTGATACGCGCCTTGGACTTGGCCTGGCGGGCCTTCGGGCTGGAAGCGATCCATTCCTGCTCGCGGCTGATCGCCTTCTGGCGCGATGCTTCTTCGCGATTTTCCTGCAGCATGCGCTTGGCTTTCGCCTGCAGATAGGCCGAGTAGTTGCCTTCGTAGGGAATGCCGCGGCCACGGTCGAGTTCGAGGATCCAGCCGGTGACGTTGTCCAGGAAGTAGCGATCGTGGGTAATCATCATCACGGCGCCCGGATAGTCGCGCAGATGCTTTTCGAGCCAGGCGATGGTTTCGGCGTCGAGATGGTTGGTCGGTTCGTCGAGCAGCAGCAGATCCGGCTGCGACAGCAGCAGGCGGCAGAGCGCGACGCGGCGGCGCTCACCACCGGATAGGCTGGTGACATCGGAATCGCGCGGCGGGCAGCGCAGCGCTTCCATCGCCATTTCGACCTGGCTTTCCAGGTCCCAGAGGTTCTGGCTGTCGATGACGTCCTGAAGCTTGGCGCCCTCTTCCGCGGTCTCGTCGGAATAGTTCATCATCAATTCATTGTAGCGATCCACGATCGCCGTCTTCGAGGCAACGCCCTCCATGACGTTCTCGAACACCGTCTTGTTGGGATCGAGGTGCGGCTCCTGCTCGAGGTAGCCGACCGTCGCACCTTCGGCGAGCCAGGCTTCGCCGGTATACTCCTTGTCCTGGCCCGCGATGATGCGCAACACGGTGGATTTACCCGCGCCGTTCGGTCCGAGGATACCGATCTTGGCATCGGGGTAGAAAGAAAGATGGATGTTCTCCAGGATCTTCTTGTTGCCATAGGCCTTGTTGAGGCCGGACATATGATAGATGAACTGACGTGCCATACTGCGCTGCTCCGGGCGGGAAACTTCGATTGTGCCGCTATGTAGGCGAAACAGCGCCTGCGGGCAACGCCGAAACCCGGTTTACTCCGGATTTCCGGTCAAAAGCCCGCAGCGTCGACCACACCTTCGTCGCAGCCGAAGGAGGTTTTTCCCGCGCCCTGGATCAGATCGGCAAGCCCGGCACTTTTCGCCGATACCGCCCCGGCGGCTTCCGAAAGCCCGATCGTCAGCTCGCTGATCATCCGGATATTGCCGGCCCGCCGGCAGCTCATCTTAACGCGGTCGCCGGCGCCAGGCCCGAAGCTCTTGTCGAAAGCCGCCTTGATCGCCTCGGCCTTGACAGGCTTGCCGATATTGGCGGCGAAGAGCTCGCGCACCGCCGAGGCGTTGAGCGCGCCGACCAGATGCACGCCGACGCCGAAATAGTCGTCCGCGCTCATTTTCGTGCAGGTGCCGTGCTTCGTCCATTCATGCCGTTCCAGGCCGGATTGCGTGCCGGGCATCGCTTTTGCCAGAGCCGTCTTCGTCTCGGCCGAAAGCACGACCTCCGGCAATGTGTTCCAGTTGCCATCCTTATCGGCGGCCTTCTGGTCGGCGCTGACACCGCAATAATCCTGGCGCATCGGCCAGAGCCCGTGCAACGAGAAGTTCGTCGCATCATGGCGCTCCACGGCCTGCGTCGCGCATTCGGCCTTTTTCTGGTTCGTCTGGCAGAAGGTGGGCTGCCAGCTCGCCGCCAGAATGAAACGGGTGCGCCCACCGCCCTCCTGGGCCGTAGCGGCGCCGGAAACAACCATCGACAAGGCAAACGCCAGGGTACGCAATTGCATGCTGCTCATTTCAACCCCCAAAAGAACAATACGGGAACAAATAAGCATGAAGCTCAAACGGGCGCAACCCTGAATCGCAGCAACGTCGTATTTTGTTATCGGATAAACCAAACCCCCATGTTGCTTTTATCAGGCAATCTGGTCTGTTGCCGCAGGGAGGATCCATATGTTTGCTGAAACGCAGAAGCTCGCCGTAGCGGGGGCGTCGCTGGCTTATCACCATGCTGAAGCTGCTGGTCCGGCCCGCGGCATCCTGTTGATATCGCATGGCCTCGCCGAACATTCGAAACGCTATCGCGCCTTTGCCGAGACGATGGCGGCGCGCCGCTATCATGTCTATGCCCATGATCACCGCGGCCACGGCGAAACGACGGCGCCCGATGCGCCGATCGGCCGCTTCGCCCGACGAGGTGGCGTCGAAAGGGTGATCGGCGACCTCATCGCCATGCGCGGCCATGCGGCATCCCGCCATCCCGGCCTGCCGATCATCCTCTTCGGCCATTCGATGGGCGGCCTCATCGCCCTCAATGCAGCCGTCACCGCTCCGGCCGACTTCGACGCCGTCGCCGTCTGGAATTCGAATTTCGCCGTCGGCCTCGCCGGCCGCGCCGCCCAGGCGATCCTGCTGGCCGAGCGCATGCTGAAGGGCTCCGACGTGCCGAGCGGCCTGCTGCCGAAGCTCACCTTCGGCGCCTGGGGCAAATCCATTCCCGGCCGCCGCACCGAGTTCGACTGGCTGTCGCACAGACCTGATGAAGTCGACAAATATGTCGCCGATCCGCTTTGCGGCTTCGACGCGTCGGTCTCTCTCTGGCTCGATCTCTTCGAGCTGACCTTCCGCGGACCGCAGAAAATCCATCTCGACCGGCTGCCGCGCGATATGCCGGTTCATCTGGTCGGCGGCGGAGAAGACCCGGCGACGGAGCGGGGAAAAGCCGTGCTCTGGCTGTCAAACCATTTGAAAGGCCTGGGCTTCTCCCGTATCAGCACTCAGATATATCAGGACTTGCGACACGAGACGCTGAATGAGATCGGCGCGGATGCGGCGATCGCAGCTTTCGCCGACTGGTGCGACGAGGTGGTCGCAAGATCCTGAGCGACCAATATGCTGAGTACGGGGATTTCATCATGAGCAGCACCTCCGCCCGCCCCGTTTCGTCCGCCTCCGACGTGACGACGGGGCTTGCGCTGATGGTTCTTTCGGTGATGGTCTCGCCGCTCATCGATATCTTCGCCAAGCTTGCCATCACCACCGTGCCATCCGGGGAGATCACCGCCGGCCGTTTCGTCGTCCAGGCGCTCTGCATGCTGCCGCTTGTGATATGGCGGCGCAGCTTCGCCGATTTCGCCTGGCGCCAGAGCCTCTTCCATGCCATCCGCGGCGCGATCATCACCATCTCGATGATCTCCTTCGTCACCACGCTGAAATATATGGCGGTCGCCGACGCGATCGCGATCTTCTTCGTCGAGCCGATCATGGTGACGATCCTCGGCGGCATCTTCCTGAAGGAGACGATTGGCTGGCGACGTTATACCGCCTGCGGCGTCGGCTTCTTCGGGGCGATGCTGATCATTCAGCCAAGTTTCGAAGAGGTCGGCTACATCGCGCTTCTGCCTGTCGTCAGCGCGCTCTGCATCGCCATCTTCGTGCTGATGACCCGCGCCCTCTCGCGCAGGGAAGACCCCTGGTCGATGCAGTTCCAGATGAGCATCTGGGGCCTGCTCTTCTGCGTCCTCCTGCTTTTCCTCGGTCAGGGAACCGGTTCCGACCTCTTCGATCCCGTCATGCCGGAAGGCCGCGCCTGGTTCTATGTCGCCGGCGTCGGCGCCATGGCCGCAATCACCGGCATCGTCGGCGTCTACGCCTATCGCGCAGCACCGGCCTCGACGCTGGCGCCGCTGCAATATTTCGAGATCGTCTCGGCGACGATCTTCGCCTGGCTGGTCTTCGGCGACTTTCCGGATGCCGTCAAATGGCTCGGCATTGCCATCATCGTGGCATCGGGCATCTACATCCTCTGGCGCGAGCGCCGCTTTGCTTCAAAGCCTGTATCCGATACATCTGAGGTGACGATGGCGCCGTAGACATTGCCGGGAGGAACATGACAGAGACCGTGACGAAGAAGCCGCCGCTTGTCGGAATCCGGGTGATCGAGCTTGCCCGCGTGCTCGCCGGCCCCTGGGCGGGACAGATGCTCGCCGATCTCGGCGCCGACGTCATCAAGGTCGAAAATCCCGAGGGCGGCGACGACACGCGCCAATGGGGGCCGCCCTTCGTCGAGGGCGCCGATGGCGAGAACCTCTCGGCCGCCTATTACCACGCCGCCAATCGCGGCAAGCGCTCCGTCACCGCCGACCTGAAAAGCCCCGAAGGCCAGGATCTCGTCCGCCGCCTCGTTTCCACCGCCGATGTGTTGATCGAGAATTTCAAGCTCGGCGGCCTCGTCAAATACGGGCTCGATTACGACAGCCTGCGCAAGATCAACCCGAAGCTCGTCTATTGTTCGATCACCGGCTTCGGCCAGACCGGCCCCTATGCCAGCCTCGCCGGCTATGATTACATCGTCCAGGGCATGTCGGGCTTCATGTCGATCACCGGCGAACCGGGCGGCCAGCCGATGAAGGCGGGTGTCGCCATCGCCGATATCTTCACCGGCATCTATGCCGTCTCGGCAATCGAAGCCGCCCTGATCCACGCCCTCAAATCGGGCGAAGGCCAATTGATCGACATGGCCCTGCTCGATGTGCAATCGGCCGTGCTCGCCAATCAGAACATGAATTACCTCGTCTCCGGCGCCGCACCGACCCGCCTTGGCAATGCCCATCCCAATATCTCGCCCTATGAGGTCGTGCCGACGGCGGACGGTTATCTCATCCTCGCGGTCGGCAATGACGGCCAGTTCCGTCGCCTCTGCACCCTCCTCGGCCTGGAGACCGTGGCCTGCGACGAGCGTTTCGCCACCAACAAGGCTCGGGTCGGCAATCGCGGCGAGGTGCGCCGCCTCATCTCCACCGAAACGCTGAAATGGCAGAAGGCGGATCTCTTGAAGGCCTGCGAGGAGAATGCCGTTCCATCAGGCGCAATCAACACGATCGAGGAAATGTTCGCCGATCCGCAGGTGCAGGCCCGCGGCCTGCGCATCGATCTTGCGGACGCCGCCGGCACCGTGATCCCCGGAGTGAGGACGCCTGTCGTACTGTCGGAGACGCCGCTGCGTTATGACAGGCCGAGCCCGCGCCTCGGCGAACACCAGGCGGAAATTCTGGCGGAACTCGCTGAGCGTGATGGGGAGAGATCATCATGAAGAAGGCATTGTCATGAAGAAGACCGGCGGAGAACTGATCGTCGAGGCGCTGAAGGCGAATGGCGTCAAGCGGCTTTCCTGCGTTCCCGGCGAGAGCTTCCTCGCCGTTCTCGATGCGCTGCGTGACAGCGATATCGACGTTCTCGTCTGCCGCCAGGAGGGGGGCGCGGCGATGATGGCGGATTGCTGGGGCAGGCTGACCGGCGAACCCGGCATCTGCATGGTGACTCGCGGCCCCGGCGCCACCAACGCTTCCGCCGGCCTGCACATCGCCAAGCAGGACTCGATCCCGATGATCTTGTTCATCGGCCAGGTGCAGCGGGAAGCACGCGAGCGCGAGGCCTTCCAGGAGGTCGAGTTCCGCCGCGCCTTCACCGAATTCGCCAAGTGGGTGGGCGAGATCGACGATGCCGCCCGTATTCCCGAATTCGTCACCCGCGCCTTTGCGGTCGCCACCTCCGGCCGTCCCGGCCCGGTCGTGCTGACGCTGCCGGAAGACATGCTGCGCGACGAGGTCGAGGCACCCCGCGCCAGGCACTATGCCAATGTCGAGGCCCATCCCGGCCGCCGGCAGATCGACGATTTCTATATAAGGCTGCTGAAGGCCGAGCGGCCGATGGTGATCCTTGGCGGCACGCGCTGGGATGCCGATGCCGTCGCCGATTTTCAGAGCTTCGCCGAGCGTTTCCAGCTCCCCGTCGGCTGCTCCTTCCGCCGGCAGATGCTGTTCGATCACCTCCATCCCTCTTATGCCGGCGATGTCGGCATCGGCATCAATCCGGCATTGGCAAAGGAGATTAAGGAGAGCGACCTGCTGATCCTCCTCGGCGGCCGCATGTCGGAAATGCCGTCCTCGTCCTATACGCTGATCGATATCCCCTACCCCCAGCAATCGCTGGTGCACATCCATCCCGACGCTTCCGAGCTTGGCCGCATCTACCGCCCGGATCTTGCCATCTGCGCCGCGCCGGCCGATTTCGTCGCAGCACTCGCCGACCTGGAAGCGCCGGCCGAACCGCACTGGACCGAGCGCACCGCGCGCCTGCACCAGGCCTATCTCACCTGGTCGACCCCGCCGGCGACCGGGCCAGGTGCCGTCCACATGGGGCCGATCATGGAATGGCTGGAGGCCAATACGAAGCCGGAGACGATTTTCACCAATGGTGCGGGCAACTACGCCACCTGGGTGCATCGCTTCCATCGTTTCCGGCGCTTCAACACTCAAGCCGCCCCCACCTCCGGCTCGATGGGGTACGGCCTGCCGGCCGCCGTTGCCGCCAAGCGTCTCTTTCCCGAGCGCGAGGTCATCTGCTTTGCCGGCGACGGCTGCTTCCTGATGCACGGCCAGGAATTCGCCACCGCCATCCGCCACGATCTGCCGATCATCGCGGTGGTCGTCAACAACGGCATCTACGGCACCATCCGCATGCACCAGGAGCGTGAATATCCGGGTCGTGTCAGCAGCACCGATCTGACCAATCCCGACTTCGCAGCCCTTGCCCGCGCCTATGGCGGCCATGGCGAGACGGTGGAAAGGACGGACGAATTCGCCCCGGCCTTCGAGCGGGCGCGCGCCAGCGGCAAACCCTCGATCATCGAAGTCAAGCTCGATCCTGAGGCGATCACGCCGACGCGTACGCTCTCGGAAATCGCGCAAACAAAAAGCCGGTGAGAAAACTCACCGGCCTTGAAGGATAGGGACGCTGCGACTTCAGTCGATGGCCGCCGTGACGATGAACTCGACCTTGTATTTCGGCGCAGCGAGCTTGGCTTCGCTGGTGGCGCGGGCCGGCGGATTGGCAGGATCGATCCAGCCTTCCCAGACGGCGTTCATCTCGGCGAAATCGGCGATGTCGGCAAGGTAGATGATCGTCTGCAGGATTTTCGACTTGTTGCTGCCTGATGCAGCCAGCAGGCGGTCGACTTCGGCAAGCGAGGACTTGCACTGATCGGTGACGCTTTCGCCCTCGCCGACCTGGCCCGCGAGATAGACCGTGTTGCCGTGAATGACGGCGCCGCTCATGCGCGCGCCGACGTCGATACGCTTAATGCTCATCATAGTCTCCTGAGTGAATGGAAGGTGGCGGCGCTGAAGGTCAGCGCCGGAAAATCTGCGCCCGGGAATGGGGCTCAGTTACGGATATGGTGGGTCTTCTGGTAAATCGCCGTCGAGCGTGCGCCGGAACGGCAATAGCCCAACATCGGCCGCGGGAATTCGTCGAGCGCGTCGACCATGCCCTGCACGGCTTCTTCGGTCACGCCCATCGGCCCGACAGGCACGTGGGCGATCTCGAGGCCGATCTCCTTGGCGCGCGCCTCGATGACGGAAAACGACGTCTGGTCGGGACTTTCGTGGTCGGGACGGTGGCAGACGATCGATTTGAACCCCAGCGCCTTGATCTCGTCGAGTTCCTCGAGCGTGATCTGGCCCGAAACCGAATATTCATCGTCGATCTGGCGAATATCCATCGTCTTGTCTCCTCAAAAATCGTGGGGTGAAGGTCTACGACGGAGGTCTGCCAGCGTCAACAACACTTCGCTCACAGAAAGGTAAAGGTCAGCGCATAGCTGCGGCTCTCGCCTGGCGCCAGCATGTTGAACTCACCGGCTGCCTCGAGCTCGTCGCGCAGCACCCAGCGATGCGACACCGGCTCGATGCCGATGATATGGGCCGGCGGCTTCTGGTTCCGCCAGACCTGAAGATAGGGCAGCGTGTCGGCGCGGAAACGCACGCTGAGCGTCCTGCCGCCGATTGCGGCGATCGGCCCGAGGCGGACCTCCGCGAAACCTTCCTCCACCGCCGGCGCCGCGACGCAGAAGATGCCGCCCGGCTCCTCGCCGAATGCCCAGGGGAAACCACCATTCTCCAGCATCCGGCCTTCGAGCCGCGTGCCGTCGTCCAGCCATTTGCCGCCAACGTTCATGTGATACATCAGGAAGGTCGGCACCGTCCGATCGCTGGTATTGACGACCCGGTCTTCGAGCAGCACCTCGCCCGTCGCCCCGTCGATCCGCCACAGCCGTTCGATGCGCTGCGGCAGTCCTTCGACAGTGGTGATGTCGATATCGGCGCGACATTCGGCATTGCCGTTCTCGAATTTCGTCCACAGCACCTTTGCCGCATGGCCAGAGGCCGATCCGTGCAGCGGATAGACTTTGCCGTCGCCCCGGTCGGGAATCGGCTGACGGTGGCGGATGTGATCCGGCCCGCAGGTAAAGAGGAAGCCTTCGAGCGAGTGATCGATTCGCGGATCGCCGTCGTCGGGAATGGCGCGTTTCGGCGCGATATCGACGCCGTCGACGATGCATCCGCCGATATCCAGCACCGATGTTTGGTCCAGCATCAGGCGCGGCCCGCTTGCGGCGGCAAATTCGATCATCACGGTCTCCTTGAGGGAATTATCGGCCTGTAGCGTTAGGTTTCACGCCTCCATTCGTCAATCGCCGCCGCTCTCATCTTGTGTTTTTGCAGCAACCGTGGATTTTGCGGAACGGACAGAAGGGCGCAAACGTTTATGAGTAAAAGGAAATCTTAGTGATTTTCATATTTTGTTCAGTACGCTTTCATAAATTCCACACTAGCGTCAAAATTCGCAGGTGTGTGTCTGCCCAGTCACTGTTCGAGGTGTGAGACGTGAATCGCTTTTTGAGATCGGCATTTTGCCTTACGGCCGTCCTGGCTGCGCTTGCAGCTGCAGCGCCGGAGGCAGGCGCGCAGCAATTCCGCGATCGCCGCCAGAGCGATATCGTGCTCGTGACGCCGACCGGCGAAATCCTCGACTATGTACCAGCAGGTTATATCTATGCTCGCGACCGCAGCGGCAATCGTGTGTTGATCGACGACTACGGCAACGTCGTTGCCACCGAGATGCGCGCCCGCGGCTATTATCCGCCGCGACCCGGCCCGCGCGAAGTCTATAACGACCAGGGCGGCAACGACCCCTATTATTCCGACAACAATCCCTATGGCGATACGCGTTATTCCGAGCGCGGCGCCGTGACCGGCGGCGTTCCACGCGATGCCGCGATCGAACGGCAGCCGCTCGACGACCAGCCCTATCCTGATGACAACAGCATCGGCAATCCGCAGCCCGGCGACGACTACGCCTCGATCGACCCCGACCAGCAGATCCCGCCTGCCGATCAGCCGAAGGCCGCACCCGAAGAGCCCGTCATCACGCTGAAGAACAAGTCGAAGCCGGAGATCGTCGCGCTGCAGGTCTTCCTCGATCGCGCCGGCATCTCCCCCGGCGTCATCGACGGCCATATGGGCTCGAACGTCACCAAGGGCATCTATGCCTATGACCAGATGACCGGGTCGAAGCTCGATCCCAACGACACCGATGCCATTCTCGAAGAGCTGCGCTTGAACGGCGGCCTGCCCGTCGTCAGCTACACGATCACGCCGGCCGATGCCGCCGGTCCCTTCGTCGCCCAGATCCCGGAAGATTATTCGCAGAAGGCGCTGCTGCCGTCGCTTGCCTATACCTCGACCACCGAAATGCTGGCCGAGCGCTTCCATATGGATGAAGCCTTCCTCAAGGAGATGAACCCCGGCGCCGATTTCAGCGTTCCAGGCACGGTGATCAAGGTCGTCAATCCCGGCGAGCCGAAGACCGGTGAAGTCGCTCGCATCATCGCCGACAAGGGCCGCAAGCAGGTCTTCGCCTATGACGGCGCCGGCAATCTCCTCGCCGCCTATCCGGCATCGATCGGCTCCACCGACACTCCCTCTCCGTCGGGCTTGGTAAATGTCGAGCGTGTCGCCCTCAATCCCGGTTACACCTATAATCCGAAGATCAATTTCCAACAGGGCGCAAACGACAAGATCCTCAACATCCCGCCCGGCCCGAACGGCCCCGTCGGCACCGTCTGGATGGCGCTTTCCAAGCCCACCTACGGCATCCACGGCACGCCCGAGCCTTCGAAGATCGGCCGCACCCAGAGCCACGGCTGCATCCGACTGACCAACTGGGATGCCACCGAACTGGCCAAGATGGTCAAGCCGGGCGTCACGGTCGAATTCGTCGATTGAGCCGCTTCATTTCGCTGATAGAAAAGGCCGCCGGATCGCTCCGGCGGCCTTTTCGTTTCATCACGGGGAAATCAGGCCGCCGAGCGGACCAGCGGGTTTCCCATGCGGGCGGAGGCGGTCAGCCTGACCGGCAGCTTGCGCATCATTTCCTCGGCAAAACAGGTGGCGTTTTCACGCGCCTTGTCGAGATTGCTGACGCGCGTGGGGTCGATCGTGTGCAGCGTGCCGCCACAGTCGAAGATGTCGCGGAAGGCGGAGCGTTCGATAATTGCGGTGTCCAGCACCGGCACATGCCGTTCGCTGAGTAGCGACTTGACGAGTTGCAGCGCCCGCGTCGTCACCATCGAGTTGACGCGGGTGAGCACCACCGAATGGCCGATCTTGATGCCGGCCTTCTCGTCCAGATATTGCAGCAGCTCGAGCACCTGCGCGCCGCCGCGTGCATCCATCGCACAGCCCTGGATCGGGATCAGCACATGGTCGGAAAGGCCGACGGCTGTCGCAAGCAGCGGATTGCGCGCACCCGGCAGGTCGACGATGAAATAGTCGGTATTGTGCTTGTTCTCGCTGATATGCTGCGGCAGCGAGGCGGTGGTCACGAAATCGATCACCGAAAGATTGGGAACATGACCCGATATTTCGTGCCAGCGCGAAATCCAGTGCTGCGGATCGGCGTCGAGAATGGTGACGCGATAGCCTTTGCGGGCAAGCTCGGTGGCGAGCAGGAGAACAGCGGTCGTCTTGCCGGCGCCGCCCTTGGTATTTGCGAATGTGATGACAGGCATGTTCGGTCCTCGGAAGGAGATGGTGCGAGCCGGAATCGCTCTTTTACGCACCCTCGGGAGCATCGTGCGGTTAATCCATCCTTTCTAATCATGGTTAACAAATTCCAAACACGCGCGGCGAAATTGCAGCCGGTATTTTTCACATCCCTAAAATTGGGGATGCCGCCGGAATGAAAAAAGGCCGGAAAACCAAGGTTTTCCGGCCAGTCAGTTGGTCCGCTCGTATTGTCAGAAGCAGTCCTTGAACAGAGTTTTGGTATTTTCGAGCGTCATTGCGACCGGGTTGCCGCCGGCGCTCGGATCTTCGATCGCCATGGCCGACAATTCATCGATACGATCAGGCGCGATTCCCATCGCCGACAGCGTCTCCGGCACCCCGAGTTCGGAGCGGAGCTTCAGCACATAGTCGTAAAAGCCGTCGAAACCGCCCGAAATGCCGAGATAGGCGGCGGCGCGGCCGATCTTCTCCTCGATCGCCTTGCGATTGAAGCGCAGCACTGCCGGCATCACGACTGCATTGGTCATGCCGTGATGGGTGTTGTAGACGGCGCCGATCGGGTGCGACAGCGCGTGGATGGCGCCGAGCCCCTTCTGGAAGGCAACCGCGCCCATGGCGGCCGCAGACATCATATTGGCACGGGCTTCGAGGTCTGTGCCTTCCCTATAGGCGCGCGGCAGGAACTCCTTGACGAGCCGCATGCCTTCAAGCGCGATGCCGGCCGACATCGGGTGATAGAAGGGCGAGGAATAAGCCTCCAGGCAATGGGCAAAGGCGTCCATGCCCGTGCCGGCCGTGATGATCTTCGGCATGCCGACCGTCAGTTCCGGATCGGAGATGACGACGCCAGGCAGGAACTTCGGATGGAAGATGATCTTCTTCACATGGGTTTCGGAATTGGTGATGACGCTGGCACGCCCGACTTCCGAACCGGTGCCGGCCGTTGTCGGCACCGCGACGATCGGGGCGATGCCCTCGAGGCTCGCACGCGTCCACCAGTCGCCAATATCTTCGAAGTCCCAGACCGGCCGCGTCTGACCGGCCATGAAGGCGACGCACTTGCCGAGATCGAGGCCGGAGCCGCCGCCGAAGGCGACAACACCGTCATGTCCGCCGTCCTTGAAAGCCTTGACGCCGGCGTCGAGGTTCTTCTCATTGGGGTTCGGATCGACATCGGCGAAGATCGCCCGGCCGAGACCGGCATCTTCGAGGATATCGAGCGCAGTCTTGGTGATCGCCATCGAGGCGAGGCCGCGGTCGGTGACGAGCAGTGGCTTCTTGATGCCGAGGCTCTTGCAGGCGTCGGCCAGTTCCGTGATGCGGCCCCGGCCGAGCTTGACCGATGTCGGATAGCTCCAGTTTGCGGTGATGTTGCTGCTCATGCTGTGACCTTCTTCAGATGGAAAGATTTCGGACGCGTCAGATTTTGGAAGCCGATGATCGACAGCGAGCCACCGCGGCCGGTCTCCTTGACGCCGGTCCAGCAAAGCGCCGGGTCGAGATAATCCGCGCGGTTCATGAAAACGGTGCCGGTTTCGATTGCGCGGCCAAGCCGCGCTGCCCGCTCGACATCCCTGGTCCAGAGCGAGGCCGTCAGCCCGTACTGGCTGTCGTTCATTAAAGCGAGTGCCTCCTCGTCGCCCTTCACCTTCATGATGCCGACTGCCGGACCGAAAGTCTCTTCGCGCATGAAGGCCATGGAGTGGTCGACATTGACGAGGATCTGCGGTGCGAGATAGGCGCCGCCGTCATCCTGAGGGAAAAGCTTGGGATCGACAAGCGCCTTGGCGCCCTTGGAAACCGCGTCAGTAATCTGCTCGCGCACCACCTTGGCGAAGCGCTTATTTGCCATCGGCCCGAGCGACGTATCGGGATCGAGCGGATTGCCGAGCTTGTAGTTCGACACCCAGGCAACCGATTTCTCGACGAAGGCGTCATAGAGCGATTTATGCACATAGATGCGCTCGATGCCGCAGCAGCACTGGCCGGAATTGTAGGTCGCGCCGTCCATCAGCGTATCGACGGCCGCATCAAGATCGGCGTCTTCCATGACATAACCCGGATCCTTGCCGCCGAGTTCGAGACCGAGGCCGGTGAAGGTGCCGGCGGCCGCCCGCTCCATCGACCGCCCGCCTTCGACCGATCCGGTGAAATTGACGAAATTGAAGCTGCCGGCGGCAATTAGCGCCGACGTGGTCTCATGGTCGAGAAAGACGTTCTGGAACACATCCTCGGGAACGCCGGCCTCGATGAAGGCCTGCACCAGCCGTTCGCCGACAAGAAGCGTCTGCGAGGCATGTTTCAGCACCACGGTATTGCCGGCCATCAACGCCGGCGCGATCGTGTTGATCGCCGTCATATAGGGATAGTTCCACGGCGCGACGACGAAGACGACGCCATGGGCTTCGCGCTCGATGCGGCGCTCGAAACGCTCGCTCTCCTCGACGACGAGAGGCGCCAGCGCGTCCGCCGCGATGGAGGCGACATAGTTGGAGCGCTCGTTAAAGCCTTTGTATTCGCCGCCATACTTGACCGGCCGGCCCATCTGCCAGGCAAGCTCCGGGACGACGACATCAGACATCTCATTCAGCCGCGCAGCACCCTTCAGCACCAGCTGCACGCGCTCTTCGAGCGGCCGTTTCGCCCAGGCTTTCTGCGCCTTGCGGGCGCGCGCCACCACATCCTTGGCGGCATCGAGAGAAAGTGCGGCGCGTTCGGCATAGACCGACCCGTCAACCGGTGAAATGCATTGGATCATTGCCATGATCGATTTCCGTCCTCGTATTGATCAAAAATTTCGTCGAGGGCCATAGCCCCTCATCCGCCTGCCGGCACCTTCTCCCCGCTCGCGGGGAGAAGGGAATACACAGCACCGTTTTCCCCAACCGCAAACCCCGCACAGGGCACGTCCCCTCTCCCCGCAAGCGGGGGTCCGAAGGACGGGTCGAGACCAGTGGCTCGACCCCGGCAACGGTTAGCGTGAGGGGCAAGCCGCCTCTGATTGCCTATTAAGCTCTTTCGAAACCGCGCGCCACTTCCCAGTCGGTGATACGGCGATCGTATTCTTCCTGCTCCCATTCGGCAGTACGGGTGTAATGGTCGATAACGTCGTCGCCGAAGGCTTTGCGCAGCATTGCCGATTCCGTCATCTCAATCGTGGCTGCGCGCAGCGTGCGCGGGATTTCGCGGACACCCTTGCCGCCATAGGCGTCGCCGACGAAGGGGGCTTCGAGCTCCAGCTTGTTCTCGATGCCGTCAATGCCGGCCGCAAGCAGCGCGGCGAAGGCGAGATAGGGATTGAGATCGGAGCCGCCGACGCGGCACTCGATACGGATTCCCTTGGTCTCCTCGCCGCAGAGCCGATAGCCGGCGGTACGGTTGTCCTTGCTCCAGATCGCCTTGGTCGGCGCAAAGGTACCGGCCATGAAGCGCTTGTAGGAGTTGATGTAGGGCGCCAGGAAATAGGTGATCTCGCTCGCATGGGCGAGAAGCCCGGCGACGTAATTGTGCATCAGCGGCGACATGCCATATTTGCCGGTATGGTCGAAGAAAAGCGGCTTCTCCTCCAGGCTCCAGAGCGACTGGTGGATGTGCGAGGAACTGCCGGCGGCGTTGTAGTTCCACTTGGCGAGGAATGTGATGGCCTTGCCCTTCGACCAGGCGATCTCCTTGCAGCCGTTCTTGATGATCGCGTGCCGGTCGGCCATGGCGAGCGCATCGGCGTAGCGCACGTTGATCTCTTCCTGGCCGGCCGAAGCCTCGCCCTTGGAGTTCTCGACCGGGATGCCGGCGCCTTGCAGCCCGGTGCGGATCGCCCGCATCACCTCTTCCTCCTTGGTGGTCTGGAAGATGTGGTAGTCCTCGTTATAGGCGCTGGCGAGCTTGAGGTTGCGGTAGCCCGAGGCCTGTGCCGCCTCATAGGTCTGGTCGAACAGGAAAAACTCGAGTTCGGAGGCCATATAGGCCTTCATGCCCATATCTTCGAGGCGCTTCACCTGCTTCTTCAGGATCGCGCGCGGCGAGTGGGCGACCTCCTCATGCGTATGATGGTCGAGCACGTCGCAGAGCACCAGCGCGGTGCCTTCGAGCCAGGGAATGCGGCGCAGCGTCGCCAGATCCGGCTTCATGGTGTAGTCGCCGTAACCCTTCTCCCAACTCGTCGCCTTGTAGCCGGAGACCGTCTCCATCTCCATGTCCGTGGCAATCAGGTAGTTGCAGCTGTGCGTTTCCTTCCAGGCGCTCTCGATGAAATACTCCGCCTGGAACCGCTTGCCCATCAGCCGGCCCTGCATGTCCACCTGGCAGGCCAGAACCGTGTCGATGCGCCCTTCGGCAACATCCTTCCTGAGATCGTCGATCGTGTAGCTGCTCATGATTGATCCGCCTGAATTGGGATTGAGAAAATCGGGGCAACGAAATCGCATACGCTCGGCCGGACCTCCCAGCCCGATGCCTTTTCGTTGAACCGGTGATGGGGCCGCAGGATGCGGCCCCGCCATTTGAGAGGGAAGCCTCGATGCTTACTTTTCGCCGCTCTCGCCGACCGCCGCTTCGGCGGCCGCGATCTCGGCCTGACGCTTTGCCACTTCGGCGCCGATCGGCGGCCCCTTGAAGCGCCGGCTTTCGAAGCCGAACCAGACGATCCCGGTGACCACGAGGAAGCCGACGGTGATATAGAGCGCCCATTCATTCGGAGGTTGAATGCCGAGAATGAAGATCAGGATCATCGCGATGATCGTCAGCACGGCAAAGAGCTTGAAGACGCCTTCGCCGAGGTTCCACGGACCCATCTTGTCCCACTTCGATGTACCCCAGGCGAAGAGGCCGAGCGTGATCGGAATCGCGAAGGAGAAGAACAGGAAGATGACGGTGCACGAGACGACGATCGTGTAGACCGGCGTGTCGCCGATCGAAACGAGCGAAGAGCCCCAGACGAACAGGACCGATAAGATCGAGCCTGTCCAGATCGCAGCTACCGGCGTGCGGTACTGCGGGCTGACCTTCGACAATGCCTTCGATGCCGGCAGACCGCCGTCACGCGAGAAGGCGAAGATCATGCGAGAGACCGAGGTGACGGTCGCAAGACCGCACAGCCACTGGCTGACCAGGATGGCGAGGTAGAGAATGTCCTTGACGATCGGGTTGACCTGGCTGTCCATCGCCCAGAAGAACACGTTCCAGCCCTGCTTTGCCGCATCGTCCATGTTCGGCAGCATCAGGACGAAGGCGCACAGCATGATATAACCGAAAAGCGCCGACCACAGCACCGACGCGACCATGCCGCGCGGGACCGATTCAGCAGCCTTGACGGTCTCTTCCGACGTATGCGCGGAGGCGTCATAGCCGGTGATGGTGTAGATCGGCAGCAGCAGACCGAGCAGGAAGACCCAGGTACCCGAGGTGGAGGGCCAGACGTTACCGCCGACTTCGCCGGAATAGTTGGCGAAGGTGAAGAGACGGCCGAATTCATACGAGGGTGCCGCGAGAAGGCAGACGACTGCCAGCGCAATCGAGCTCGCGAAGATGAGATAGCCCGAAAAGTCGGTCAGCTTCGCTGTCAGCCCGATGCCCATGTGGTTCACGAGCGCCTGCGCACCGGTGATGATGACGAGGAAGACGATGCGTACTACCGTCGAATCCGTCAGCCCGAGATAGGTGGTGCCGAAGGAGCCCATGAAGAAATAGTAGGTGCCGACATTGATGGCGCCGAGCACGGTGACGAGCCCGAGCAGGTTGAACCATGCGGTCAGCCAGCCGGTGAAGCGGTTGCCGAGGATCGAACCCCAGTGATAGAGCCCACCGGCCGTCGGATAGGCGGAGCTGATCTGCGCCATGGCAACGGCGAAGACCAGCGAGATGAAGCACCCGATCGGCCAGCCGATGCCGATGGCCGCTCCGCCGGCACCGGAGGTCGCCTGCGCCAGCGAATTGATGCCGCCGGACAGAATGCAGATGATGGAGAATGATACGGCAAAATTCGAGAACGAGCTCATGCGTCGTTCGAGTTCCTGGGCATAGCCCATGGAATGCAGGATGTGCACATCCTGCTTCTTGTCCAGTTCGGTATAATCCGACATGACTTCCCCCTGTTCACGATCGGCCGCGGGATTGCGGGCCGGTTCAGTGCCAATTGTCCGCGGCATTTGCGCCGTACAGACGTTCGCAGTTAGACTGCTCCCTCGGGTCTTTTTATTGGGCGTCCAGGCTTTGCTGGAGCAGCCCCTTTAGATAGTCGGCCATGACCCTTTGGCCGGCATCGTTTGCGATGAGATCGTTTCGGACCTCGATCATAACATTGCGAATCCCGTTCGAAAGCCCGTGCAGGATCAGCGTGTGGGTTACGCCATCCTCGGGTCCGTAAGGCTCGTTGCGTTCCGTCCTGAAGAGCGGTGCCTCAGCGGCAGCTTTCAGCATGCCGTCGGCCAGCCGACTGTCCTTGTCGTGCAATATGCCGAGTTCGACGGCCCGCTCTCGGCCGTGATAGACCGGCGTGAAACTGTGCATCGTCACGATGATGCTGTCTTGGCCCCGCGCCCGACGGTCACGGATCAATCCACGAACGGCATCGTGAAAAGGCACGTAGAGCGCCTCGGTGCGCGCCAGCCGCTCTTCCGCGGTCAAATCCTTGTTACCGGGAATGGCATAGATCTCGCTTGTCTCGGGCATCGCCCCCGGCGAGCTGGGTGGGCGGTTGCAATCATAGATCAACCGTGAAAACCGCTGATAGATGAGCGTCGCGTCAAGGGCGTCGGATAGGATGCGGGCAACCGCAAGTGCGCCTGGATCCCAAGCAATATGGCTGGAGAGCGCTTCACGCGAAAGACCGAGATCACCGAAACGTTCAGGAAGAGTGCTGGAGGCATGCTCACAGACGAAGAGCACCGGGCTCCCGCCACGGATGCGCTCGATCCCGACGCAGTCGCCGTCCGCTTCGCTGAGGATGTTCGGTCGAGCCAGCACCAAAAGCGCCACTCCTTATCCATTAATAAATTCTTATAAGAAAAGAATTCTTCAGGTTTCGATGACTGTCAAGCATCGACTGAAAATTTCTTTTCATGACAGTAGTTGACATGGATTATGACAGCGTTGTTAACTTTGAGTGGGAAAGTGGCGCCAGACCATCCCGGGGAGCATAGTTACGTGACAGTTGCGTCGAAGACGGTTTCGGACGTCATACATTCGCATTTGGGGGTGCTGACGCGCGCCGAGAAGCAGTTGGCCGAAAGCCTTCTCGACAATTATCCGGTTTCCGGTCTCGGCAGCATCACCACGATCGCCGAGAATGCCGGCGTCTCGACGCCGACCGTCGTGCGCATGGTGCAGAAACTCGGCTTCAAGGGCTATCCGGACTTTCAGGCGCATCTGCATCAGGAGGTCGAGGCGACGATCTCGAACCCCATCGCCAAGCACGATCGCTGGGCGCAGAACGCGCCGGGCACCCATATCCTCAATCGCTTTGCCGATGCCATCATGGGCAATCTGCGCCAGACGCTGACCGATCTCGACACCGCGACTTTCGACAGCGTCGCCTCGCTGCTCTCCGACCGCAAACGCGGCCTCTATTTCGTCGGCGGCCGCATCACCGGCGCGCTTGCCGAGTATTTCTTCACCCACATGCAGGTGATCCGGCCAGCAACGACGCTGCTGTCGTCGAATTCCAGCAGCTGGCCGCAATATGTCCTCAACATGAATGCCGGCGACATCCTGATCATCTTCGACATCCGCCGCTACGAGCAGGAAATGGTGAGCCTTGCCACCGCCGCCCGCAAACGCGGCGCCGAGATCGTCGTCTTCACCGACCAGTGGGGCTCGCCCGCGGCCAAGCTCGCCAGACATACCTTCCGCGTCCGGATCGAAGCGCCATCGGCCTGGGATTCCTCCGTCGTCACCCTGTTCATCGTCGAAGCGCTGATCGAGGCCGTTCAGAATTCGACCTGGGACGAGACGAAGGAGCGCATGAAGACGCTGGAAGGCCTGTTTGAGCAGACCAGGCTTTTCCGTAAACCGGGTTAGGAGGACAAGACTAAACAGAAGAAAGACAATGACGGATTTTCACGGAAACAGACCGCGCTGTCGCAAATAGAATATTTGTCGCAAAGGCCTGATATTCAGGGTGAAATGAACGTCATCCAAACGTCATACAAGCTTCATGTAAGCTCATTAACAGCATCGCCAGACACTGAAAACCCGAAGGAGAACAACAGTGATCTCTAACATTTCTCGACTGCTGTCGCTTTCTACTGCGATGATCGTGGCTTCGACCGCGATTGCCGCCGCTGAGCCGAGCGCTGAACTCATCGCCGCCGCCAAGAAGGAAGGCACCCTGACGACCATCGCACTTCCGCACGACTGGTGCGGCTACGGCGACGTCATTGCCGGCTTCAAGGCCAAATACGGTCTTGAGGTCAACGAACTGAACCCGGATGCCGGCTCCGGCGACGAAATCGAAGCGATCAAGGCCAACAAGGGCAATACCGGCCCGCAGGCTCCTGACGTCATCGACGTCGGCCTCTCCTTTGGCCCGTCCGCTAAGAAAGACGGCCTGATCCAGCCTTATAAGGTCTCTACCTGGGATTCCATCCCGGATACCGCCAAGGACGCCGAAGGCTATTGGTATGGCGACTATTACGGCGTTCTCTCGTTCCTCGTGAACAAGGATCTCGTCAAGGAATCGCCGGCCGATTGGCCCGATCTGAAAAAGAGCGACTACGCAAACAGCGTCGCGCTGGCAGGCGACCCGCGCACGGCCAACCAGGCTGTCCAGGGCGTCTATGCCGCCGGTCTTTCCGCATCTGGCGGTGACGCAGCCAAGGCAGGTGAAGAAGGTCTGAAGTTCTTCGCCGAGCTCAACAAGAACGGCAATTTCGTGCCGGTCGTCGGCAAGGCTGCTCCCTTCGCGCAGGGCTCCACGCCGATCATCGTCGCCTGGGACTACAACGCGATGTCCTGGGGCGAAGGCCTGAAGGGCAATCCTCCGTTCGAGGTTGTCGTTCCCAAGACCGGCGTCGTTGCCGGCGTTTACGTTCAGGCGATTTCTGCCTTCGCTCCGCACCCGAACGCTGCCAAGCTCTGGATGGAATACCTCTATTCCGACGAAGGTCAGCTCGGCTGGCTGAAGGGCTATTGCCACCCGATCCGCTTCAACGATCTTGCCAAGAACAACAAGATCCCGAAGGAATTGCTCGACAAGCTGCCGCCGGCAGCGGCCTACGAAAAGGCCGTCTTCCCGACGCTCGAAGAGCAGGCCGCCGGCAAGGAAGCCATCACCAAGAACTGGGATTCCGTCGTCGGCGCCAACGTCAAGTAATCTCTGCTCCTGCCTCCCCGCCGCAAGGCGGGGAGGTTTTGTTACTCCGACGCCCCAGGATGAGCTTTTCCATGAGCACCGTTTCTACGCCGATGGCGAGCAGTGCCCCCTTGATCAACAAAGACCGTGTGATCGACTGGCTGGGCATTGCACCCTTCATCATTTTCTCCCTGCTATTCCTGATCATCCCCACGCTCTATCTTGTGGCGGGCGCATTCCTGACGCCCGAGGGCGATTTCACGCTGAAGAATATCGGCGATCTCTTTACGCCATCGATCATGAGCGCTTACTGGATCAGTATCCGCGTCTCGGTCGCCTCCGCTCTCGGCGGCGCGCTGATCGGCTTCTTCCTCGCCTGGGCCGTCGTGCTCGGCGGCCTGCCCGCCTCCGTGCGCTCGACGCTGCTGACCTTCTCCGGCGTCGCCTCGAATTTCGCCGGCGTGCCGCTCGCCTTCGCCTTTCTCGCAACGCTCGGCCGTACCGGCCTTGTGACGATCTTCCTGCGCGAATGGTTCGGCTTCAATCTCTACGGCACCGGTTTCAACCTGCTGTCCTTCTTTGGCCTCACCATCACCTACATGTATTTCCAGATCCCGCTGATGGTGCTGATCCTGACGCCGGCCCTCGACGGCATGAAGAAGGAATGGCGCGAGGCATCGCAGATCCTCGGCGCCACCAACCGCCAATATTGGACGATGGTTGCCCTTCCGATCCTCTGGCCGAGCCTGCTTGGCACGACGCTGCTGCTTTTCGCCAATGCCTTCGGCGCCATCGCCACCGCCTTTGCGCTGACCGGCAGCTCGCTGAACATCGTGCCGATCCTGCTTTATGCGCAGATCCGCGGCGACGTTCTGCACAATGCCAACCTCGGCTACGCCATCGCGCTCGGCATGATCGTCATTACAGGCGTCTCCAACGTCCTTTATCTCATGCTGCGCATGCGCGCCGAACGGTGGCAGAAATGAAAGCTCAACGTCTTGGGGCCTGGATCGCCGTCATCTTGGGCGCATCCTATTTCGTCATTCCGTTGATCGGCACGATCGAATTTTCGCTGCGCATGCGCCGCGGCGAATACAGCCTCGATGCCTATGAATCGGTCTTCTCAGACATTCAGTTCCGCGAGACCTTCGGCTATTCCATGCTGATGGCGTTATTCACCATCGTCTTCGGCATGCTGCTCGTCGTGCCGACGGCCTATTGGGTGCGGCTGCGCCTGCCGCAGATGCGTCCCGTCGTCGAATTCATCACGCTGCTGCCGCTTGTCATTCCGGCGATCGTCATCGTCTTCGGTTACCTCAGGATGTATAATTCGTCGTCCTACCTGCCCCTGACGGGTTCGACGACCGGCACCAACGCCCTGCTGGTCTTCTCCTATATCACGCTGTCCCTGCCCTACATGTACCGCGCCGTCGATACCGCCATGCGCGCCATCGACGTCCGCACGCTGACGGAAGCGGCCGAAAGTCTCGGCGCCCGCTGGACGACCATCATGTTCAGGTGCATTTTCCCCAACGTCATGAGCGGCGTGCTCTCCGGCGCCTTCATCACGCTGGCAATCGTCATGGGCGAATTCACCTTCGCCGCGCTGCTCAACCGTCCGGCTTTCGGTCCCTATCTGCAGCTCGTCGGTGCAAACAAGGCCTATGAGCCTTCGGCGCTCGCCGTCATCGCCTTCTCGATCACCTGGCTCAGCATGGGCCTGCTCAACCTCGTTTCCCGCTTCGGTAAAGCCCGCCCGGCAAAGGCTTAAGGTAACTGGCTCATGTCCTTTCTCACACTGACCAACATTCAGAAATCCTTCGGCCCGGTTCAGGTCGTCAAGAACTTCAACATGAACATCGAGAAGGGTGAGTTCATCTCCTTCCTCGGCCCGTCAGGCTGCGGCAAGACGACTGTTCTGCGCATGATCGCCGGCTTCGAGACACCGACCGGCGGCACGCTGACCATCAACGGCAAGGACCAGAGCGCCCTGAAGCCGAACCAGCGCAATATCGGTATGGTCTTCCAGGCCTATGCATTGTTCCCCAACATGACCGTGCACGACAATGTCGCCTTCGGCCTCAAGGTCGCCGGCGCGCCGAAGCCTGAGATTGACGCCCGCGTCAAGGAAATGCTCGGCCTGATCAAACTCGATCACCTGGCCGACCGCTTCCCCTATCAGCTATCGGGCGGCCAGCAGCAGCGTGTCGCCCTTGCCCGCGCGCTTGCCGTCAAGCCGCAGGTGCTGCTGCTCGACGAGCCGCTCTCCGCGCTCGACGCCAAGATCCGCGTGTCGCTGCGCGAGGAAATCCGCCAGATCCAGCAGCAGCTCGGCATCACCACGGTCTTCGTCACCCACGACCAGGAAGAAGCTCTGTCGATCTCCGACCGCATTGTCGTCATGAATGCCGGCAAGGCTGACCAGATCGGTTCGCCCTTCGAGATCTACAACACGCCGGCGACACGCTTCGTCGCCTCCTTCGTCGGCACGTTGAACCTCATCGAGGCCAAGGTCATCGACCCCGGCGCCAACCGCATCCAGATCGGCGATCAGGGCGTGACGCTCAAGCAGTCGGTCGCCGCCCACAAGGCTGGCGAAACCATTTCGCTGGCGCTGCGTCCGGAAGCCGGTTCCCTCTCTGACAACGTCAAAAGCGATACGGCGCTAACCGGCCAGGTCGTCTCGGCCCACTTCCTGGGATCGGTCATCCGCACCCGTATGAATGTCGGCGGCAACGTCATCTCCTTCGACATGTTCAACAGCCCGGGCATCACCCCGCCGCAGGCCGGCGAAACGGTGACGCTGCGCTTCATGGCGGCCGACCTGCTGATCATCCGCGACTGATTTCGCCGATACCGTTCACGCAAAAGGCGCCGCGAAACGGCGCCTTTTTCATTTCAGGCTGGCCGACACGTCAGCAATCGTGATGCTGTCATCACTGCAAAGCACTTGAACTCTCTCAACGCGATGCCAGAAGGTGAGCAAACCAAATGAGCCGCACCCCTCCGCTCGGTGTTTTACGCAATGGGATATGTCAATGATTACCTGCCACCTGCGTTATGTGATCGATCCGTACAAGCTTGCCGAATTCGAGGAATATGCCCGGCTCTGGATTCCGATCGTCAACAGGATGGGCGGCACCCATCACGGTTATTTCCTGCCATCCGAAGGCGCCAACGACATTGCCGTTGCCTTGTTTTCCTTCCCGAGCCTTGCCGCCTATGAGGACTATCGCACGCGCATGGCGAGTGATCCGGAATGTCAGGCCGCTTTCGAACTCGACAAACGCAACCGCAGTATCGTCAGCTATGAACGTAGCTTCATGCGGCCCGTGCTTGGCTGATCGAACTCTTGCACGCCAACGGGAAGTGAAAGGCCCCGCAACACGGGGCTTTTTCGTTCTATCATGCCCTCAGCGGATCGCCTGGTCGTCGACATCGAAGCGGTGGACACGCGCCTGATCCGGCGTCGCATAGACGATCTCGTCGGGCTCGTACTGATGCTCGCCGAACAGGCGTGCCGTCAGCAGGCCGCACTGGTCGGACTCCAGATAGATGATCGTATCGGCGCCGAGATGCTCGACATGCACGACCTTCGCCGCCCAACTCCCCTGCTCACGCGACAGCGTCATGTGTTCGGGCCGCACGCCGATCGTCTTGGCGCTGTGATCGCCAACCTTCTCGGCCGCGATGAAATTCATCTGCGGTGAGCCGATGAAGCCGGCGACGAAGACATTGGCCGGACGGTTGTAAAGCTCCATCGGCGAACCGATCTGTTCGATCGCGCCGGCATTCAACACGACGATCTTGTCGGCAAGCGTCATCGCCTCGACCTGATCGTGGGTCACATAGATCATCGTCGCCTTCAGGCTGCGGTGCAGCCGGGCGATTTCGAGGCGGGTCTGGACGCGTAGCGCCGCATCGAGGTTCGACAACGGTTCGTCGAACAGGAAGAGTTCCGGTTCGCGCACGATGGCGCGGCCGATCGCGACACGCTGGCGCTGGCCGCCGGAGAGCTCGGCCGGCCGCCGCGCTAGATATGGCTCCAGCGACAGCATGCCGGATGCCTTGCTGACACGCTTTTCGATCTCGTCCTTTGCGGTGCCGGCCTGCTTGAGGCCGAGCCCCATATTGTCCTTGACCGTCAGATGCGGATAGAGCGCGTAGGACTGGAACACCATGGCGATTCCGCGCCTGGCCGGCGGCGTCAGCGTCTCGTCGCGGCCGTTGATGACGACGGCGCCCGACGTGACGTCCTCGAGACCGGCAATGCTGCGCAGCAGCGTCGACTTCCCGCAGCCCGACGGACCGACGAAGATGACGAATTCACCGTCCTTGACTTCGAGGTCGATGCCTTTCAGCACTTCATGCGTGCCGTAGGTCTTGCGGATGGATTTGAGTTGAAGCGATCCCACTGTCTTTCCCTTACAATCTGACCGGCTGGCCGGTACGCACGCTCTCGTCGGCGGCAAGGCAGATGCGCAGCGATGCCACCGCATCCGCCATATGGCGGTCGAGGTTCAGATCCTCGCGGATCGCCCTCAGCATGAAGGCCTGTTCCAGGTCGCAAAGCGCCTGATGGCCGGGCTCGCCGGTCATCCTCATATCCTGGTCGGGCCGGATGAACTTGCCGTCCGCGCCGGTCTCGGCCGTGTGCAGACGGATCACGGAGGTCTTGGTGTGCGTGTCGATATCGTCGGACTTGGCGTTCGGATCCATGACAATGGAAACCGCACCCTTCGGCGACATCACGTCCTTCACGAAGAAGGCGGTCTCCGAGATCATCGGTCCCCAACCGGCTTCGTACCAGCCGACCGAACCGTCCTCGAACAGCACCTGCAGGTGACCGTAATTATACATGTCGGCGGCAATCTCGTCGGACATGCGCAGCCCCATGCCGCGCACCTCGACAGCCCTGGCATCAGTGATCTGGCACATGACGTCGACATAATGCACGCCGCAATCGACGATCGGCGAGGTGGTGCGCATCAGCGACTTGTGCGTCGCCCAGGTCGGGCCGCTGGACTGTTGGTTGAGGTTCATGCGGAAGACGTAAGGCGGGCCGAGCTTGCGCGCCTCCTCGATCAGCTTCATCCAGGAAGGGTGATGGCGAAGAATATAACCGATCACCAGCTTGCGCCCGGCCTTCCCAGCCGCCGCGACCACGCGCTCGGCATCGGCGACGGTGGTCGCCAGCGGTTTTTCGACGAAGACGTCGCAGCCGGCCTCGAAGGCGGCGACGGCATAATCGGCATGGCTGTCGGAATAGGTGTTGATCGAGCAGAGGTCCGGCTTCAGCTCGGCGAGCGCCGTCATGAAGTCGGGATGGATCGTATAGCCCTGCAGCTCGGGCTCCAGCTTCGGCGTCGAGCGGTTGACGAGACCAACGATCTCGAAGCCTGGATTGTTGTGATAGGCGAGCGCATGGCTGCGGCCCATATTGCCGAGGCCGGCAACGAGGACGCGGATCGGTTTTACGGTCACTTGACGGCTCCTGACGTGATGCCGCGGATCAGCTGCCGCGAGAAGATGACGTAGAGGACGAGGATCGGCAGGATCGCCAGCGACAGCGCCGCCAGCACCGCATTCCAGTTGGTGACGAACTGGCCGATGAAGATCTGCGAGCCGAGCGTCACCGTCTTGGTGGCCTCCGACGGCGCCAGGATCAGCGGGAACCAGAGGTCGTTCCAGATCGGGATCATCGTGAAGACGGCGACCGTCGCCATGGCCGGGCGCACCAGTGGCAGCACCAGCCGGAAGAAGATCGCATATTCGGAAAGCCCATCGATGCGCCCGGCATTCTTGAGGTCATCCGAAACCGTGCGCATGAATTCCGACAGGATGAAAATCGCCAGCGGTATGCCCTGCGCGGTATAGACGAGGATCAGCGCCGTCAGCGTGTTGACGAGGCCGGCCGCCACCATGCCCTGCAGGATCGCCACCGTGCCGAGACGGATCGGGATCATGATGCCGATCGCCATATAGAGCCCGAGCAGCGTATTGCCGCGGAAACGATATTCCGACAGGGCGAAGGCCGCCATGGCGCCGAAGAGCAGCACCAGCAGGATCGAGACGATCGTGACGATGAAGCTGTTCTGGAAATAGGTGGCGAAATCGCCCTGCCCCAGCACCGTCTGATAGCCGACAAGGCTGAAGGTCGACGGCGTCGGGATCATCAGCGGCTCGCGGAAGATCGAAGCGCGATCCTTGAACGAGTTGACGATGGTCAGAAACACCGGAAACAACGCGACCAGCGTATAGGCGCTCAGCGCCAGATGCACGAGGCCGGTGCGGATGGGAGATGTGCGTGCCTTGGACATGCGCGCTCCTCAGAACTGGTAGCGACGCATGCGCCGCTGGATGACGAAGAGATAAAGCGAGACGCCGGCGAGAATGATGAGGAACATCACCGTAGCGATCGTCGCGCCCATCGAGCGGTCGCCGAGCTGAAGCTGGAAACCGAAAAAGGTGCGGTAGAGCAAGGTGCCGAGAATGTCGGTCGACATGTCAGGCCCGGCGAGCGCCCCCTGCACGGTGTAGATCAGATCGAAGGCGTTGAAATTGCCGACGAAGGTCAGGATCGAGATGATGCCGATCGCCGGCAGGATGAGCGGCAGCTTGATCTTCCAGAATTGCGCCCAGCCGGTAATGCCGTCGCATTCGGCCGCCTCGATCACCTCTTCAGGGATGCTGAGAAGTGCGGCATAGATCAGCATCATCGGAATGCCGATATATTGCCAGTTCGAGATCAGCGACACCGCGATCAGCGCCGAACCGGACTTGCCGAGCCAGGGCGCGAACAGGAATTTCAAGCCGATGAGATCGAGCATCCAGGGCGCCACGCCCCAGATCGGCGAGAGGATCAGTTTCCAGATGAAGCCGACGATGACGAAGGACAAGAGCGTCGGCAGGAACATCGCCGTGCGGTAGAAGGCAACGCCGCGCAGTTTCGGCACCGAAAGCAGGGCGGCAAGCGCCACGCCGATCGGGTTCTGCACGCACATGTGGATGGCAAAGAAGATCAGGTTATTGACAAGGGCATTCCAGAAATCGCGCGCCCAGCGCGCATCGCCGAACAGCACCTTGAAATTCGCCAGTCCGACGAAGGCCGGCTGCCCGTCGACCATATTGTAAAGCGACAGCCGGAGGGTTTCGATGAGCGGCAGCACCATGACGGCGGAATAGACGATCAGGGCTGGCAGCATGAAGACGAAAATGTGCCAGCGCACCGGGCGCTTGAGCGGGACGATATCGGCCGCGTTGTTGGTTTCGCTCATGGCTTTTGCCTGTTCATGTCGACTGGCTGCAAGGGCAGCACAGGTGGAAAACGTTGCGCCTCACCCGGACTCTCCACCACCTGGGAAGAAAGGAACGCCCTGCTGGGATGCTATGTCGGGCTGGGAGGTCGCTGCGAATCTCCTTCTCCCCGCACGCGGGGAGAAGGTGGCCGGCAGGCTGGATGAGGGGCAGCAAACGCCGCCCCTGATCACATCACTTGGCCGGCTTGTACCAGCTGTCGAGGCCCTTCTGGAGCTTTTCGGCAGCAACCGCCGGCGTATCCGTGCCGTTGATGACGTTGGCCGATTCGACCCAGGTCTCGTTTTCGAGGTTCGGCGTGCCGCGCGACAGGATCTGATAGGTCGAGCGCACCGTCGACTTGTACGGGCCGCGCCAGGAAACGAATTCCTGAGCGAGCGGATCGGACATCTTGACCGGGTTGGAGTTCAGGCTGAAGAAGCCCGGCAGCGCGTTGGCGTAGATATCGGCGAACTCAGGCGAAGCAACCCAAGTGAGGAACTTCTTGGCTTCCTCAGCATGCGCGCTCTTCGCGTTCAGGCCGACCGCAATGTCAGGATGGTCGGAGATGTAGCCCGTGTCGCCAGCCTTTGGAACCGGCGGCGGGAAGGCGCCCATCTTGAACTGTGCCTGGCTGTTGAACAGCGCGATTTCCCACGAGCCGGCCGGGTAGATCGCGGCACGGCCGAGCGTGAAGAGGTTCTGGCTGTCGGAGTAGGTCTGAGCTTCGAAGCCGTCGCCGAGATAGGGCTTCCACTTGGCAAGCTCTTCATAGGGCTTGACCCAGTCGGCGTCGGTCAGCTTCTGCTTGCCGGCGATCAGGGCGGCGCGGCCGTCCTCACCCTTCCAGTAGTTCGGGCCGATGTTCTGGTAGCCCATGGTGGCGGCTTCCCAGAGGTCCTTCGTGCCCATGGCGAGCGGGATGTAGGTGCCGTCGGCCTTGATCTTGTCGAGCGCTGCGTAGAACTCGTCCTGCGTCTTCGGCACCGAGATGCCGAGCTTGTCGAAGGCATCCTTGTTGTAGATGAAGCCGTGGATGACCGAAGCCATCGGCACGCAGAAGGTCGACTTGCCGTCGTCGGTCGTCCAGGCGGCCTTTGCGACCGGCGAGAAGTTCTCCATACCCGGCAGATCATTCAGGCTCGTCAAGTTGCCGCTCTTGAACAGGGCCAGCGACTTGTCGAAGGGACGGCAGGTGATGATGTCGCCGGCGCTGCCGGCATCGATCTTGGCAGACGTTGCAGCATCGTATTCGGTCGGTGCTGTCGGCGAGAAGACGAGTTTGATGCCCGGGTTCTTGGCTTCGAAGGCCGGGATGATCTTCTCCTGCCAGATCTGCAGGTCGTCATTGCGCCAGCTTTCGATCGTCAGCGTGACGTCGGCGGCATGGACGAGGCCTGCTGACGTCAGCAGGCTGGATGCAAGCAGGAAGCTTTTCAGAGCAGTGTTTTTCATTTCCCTCTCCTGTTTAAGCGCCGCGAGGCGCTGTTTTCGATCTGAAACAAGCAATTGGCGTGCCTGAGGCAACACCCAACGCCCCTTGGAGGACCGCCAGCAATGCCGGTCCCGAAAGCTCGACGGACACGAAGGCGGATCGCCTGCGGCCGGACTGCGCACCTTCCCAGCGGCTACACCGGGGCGGCGAAATGATGGGGAAAGCCGATGAATGCCCGAATTCGCCACAAGCCCGATAGGCCAGTGGGTCGTCATCTCGATCACCTTCGTAGCGGTTCCGGCTTGGCTTAACTGCCGGTTTTCGTGGGCTTCGAAGTGCTGTTCCCTTTTGCGGAATTAATGCCAAAAAAATACCAATTGTCCAGCCGAATTTAACTTTTCGGCCTGAGAAAATTCGTTAAAAAATTAAATCCAGTGAAATCAATGAGATAAAAAGATTGATTTTCTCCCTCATTCCCACTTGGTAAATGGTATTTTTTTGGTATTGTATTAAAAAACATAGGGAACGGTATATTCGGAGGCCCGATGACGGAGCTTGCAATCGGCATAGACGGCGGCGGAACGAGCTGCCGGGCCGCAGTCGCGGACGGAAACGGCAATGTCATCGGCCGCGGCAAATCAGGCCCTGCCAACATTCTGTCGGATCTCGAAAACTCTCTTCTCAATATCGTCGAATCCGCCCGGCAGGCGCTGTGCGATGCCGGGCTTGCTGCTGAAACCATCTCCTCCGTCGCAGCCGTCGTCGGCGTCGCCGGTGCCAACGTCGGCGATTACGGCAGACGAATCGAAACGGCCCTGCCCTTTACCGAAGGTCGCGTCGTCACCGATGCGCTGATTGCCCTGCAGGGTGCGCTCGGCGATGCCGACGGTATCGTTGGCGCCTTCGGCACCGGCTCGGTCTATAATGCCCGTAGGGATGGCCGGCTGAACGGCATCGGCGGCTGGGGTTTCGTCGTTGGGGACCAGGCAAGCGGCGCCCGCCTCGGCCGCGACCTAATGGAACGATCGCTGCTCGCCCATGACGGGGTGCGGCCGGCATCGCCGATCACCGAAGCGGTCATGGCCGAATACGGCAACGATCCCGAGCGCATCGTCGAATTCGCGCATTCGGCAAGACCGAAGGACTTTGCCCGCTACGCACCTGTTGTCTTCGAACATGCGGCCAAGGGCGATACTGTTGCGGTTGGCATCGTCACCGACGCCGCGACCGCGATCGGCGAAAGCCTCGAGGCGCTGCTCTGGCCCGAATGCCCGTCGATCTGCCTGCTCGGCGGCCTTGCCGAAGCCTATGAACCCTGGCTTGCCGAACGTTACAGGCTGCTGCTCGCCAAACCGAAGGGCGATGCCCTGCAGGGCGCGGTGGGACTTGCGGTGAAGCTCCTGAACAACAGGCAGAGAGGTGCGGCATGAGCGACGACCTCGCTACCATCCTATCCCTGGAGCGCCTGCAGGCTGCCGGTACCGGCCCGCTCTACGTCAAGCTGCGCCGCATGCTCGAAGAGGCCGTGCGCACCGGCACGCTCGGCCACGGCGATGCGCTGCCGCCGGAACGCGACATCGCCGAATTCGCCGCCGTCAGCCGCGTCACCGTCCGCAAGGCGATCGACGAATTGGTCGCCGACGGCCTGCTGGTGCGCCGCCACGGCTCGGGCACCTTCGTCGCCAAGCCGGTCTCCAAGGTCGAGCAACGCCTGTCGCAGTTGACCTCCTTCACCGAGGATATGGCGCGCCGCGGCATGTCCTCCCGCTCCGAATGGCTGCACAAGGGCATCCACACCCCCTCGCCCGACGAGATGATGATTCTCGGCCTCGGCACCGACGTCAAGGTTTCGCGCCTCTCCCGCCTGCGCATCGCCGACGACCAGCCGCTGGCGATCGAGAATGCCAGCGTTTCCGGCGAGTTCCTGCCCGATCCCTCGGCCGTCACCAATTCGCTCTATGCTGAACTCGAACGCCTCCAGGTCCGCCCGGTACGCGCGGTGCAGCGCATCTCGGCAACCAATATGAAGGAAGCCGACGCCCAGCTTCTCGGCGTCTCGGTCGGTGCGGCCGGCCTGTCGATCGAGCGCATCTCCTATCTTGGCTCCGGCCGCGCCGTGGAATTCACCCGCTCGCTCTATCGCGGCGACGCCTATGATTTCGTCGCGGAGCTGACGATCGCGGTGACTTGAACCGCAAGGCCGACATCATCGGCTCAAAAGAAAAATCTTCTTGATTTTCAAAAGCATGGAGCCGGAAAGTGATTCACTTCCGGCTCCCTCCTTTCTTGAATTATTTTATCAGCGGAAGACGCCAAACGGCTGGTTACGCCGCGTCGTCGATCTCCTCATCCGCCTTGCGCGGCACGTAGTTCAGCACCGGTCCGAGCCAGCGCTCGACTTCGGAAACCTCCATGCCCTTGCGCCTGGCATAATCTTCCACCTGATCGCGCTCGATTTTGGCGACACCGAAATAATAGGAGTCAGGGTGGCCGATATAGAGGCCGGAGACCGAGGAACCCGGCCACATCGCATAACTTTCCGTCAGCTTCACGCCGGCCGCTTTTTCAGCGTCGAGCAGCTTGAAGAGCGTTGCCTTTTCGGTGTGGTCAGGCTGGGCGGGATAACCGGGCGCGGGGCGGATGCCGGCATAAGCTTCGGTGATGAGATCCTCTTTGCTGAGCGTCTCGTTCTTGGCATAGCCCCAATATTCTCGACGCACCTGCTCATGCATACGCTCGGCAAAAGCTTCGGCGAAACGGTCGGCCAGCGCCTTGACCAGGATCGAAGAATAATCATCGTTCGCCCGTTCGAAACGCTCGGCAATGGCGATTTCCTCAATACCGGCCGTCACCACGAAGCCGCCGACATAATCCTGAACCCCGCTTGTGACAGGCGCGACGAAGTCGGAGAGCGCCACGTTTGGCCGCCCGTCCCGCTTCGAAAGCTGCTGGCGCAGGGTATAGAAGGTCTCAAGCTCCTGCGTCCTGCTCTCGTCGGTGAACAACCGGATATCGTCGCCGACGGCGCCGGCCGGCCAGAAGCCGATGACGGCGCGCGGGCGGAACCACTTCTCGTCGATGATCTTCTTGAGCATGGCTTGCGCATCGGTCCAGAGCGCGCGCGCTGCCTCGCCCTGCTTCTCGTCTTCGAGAATGGCGGGGTAACGGCCGCGCAGTTCCCAGGTCTGGAAGAACGGCGTCCAGTCGATATATTTGGCAAGTTCGGCCAGATCGTAATCCTCGAACACCCGCGTGCCGAAGAATTGCGGCTTCACCGGCTGGTAGGCAGACCAGTCGATCTTGTGCGCATTCTCGCGAGCCCGGGGCAACGGCAGGCGCACCTTCTCGGCCTCGCTGCGCGCATGGGCGGCCGCCACCTTGGCATATTCGGCTCTTATATCGTCGACATAGCCCTGGCGGGTCTCCGGCGAGAGCAGCGCCGAGACGACGCCAACAGCGCGGCTGGCATCGGTCACATAGATCGTCTGCCCGTTGTTGTAGCCGGGGTGAATCTTCACGGCCGTATGCACGCGGCTGGTCGTCGCCCCGCCGATCAAGAGCGGGATCTTGAAACCCTGCCGCTCCATCTCGGCCGCAACGTGCACCATCTCGTCGAGCGACGGCGTGATCAGGCCCGAAAGGCCGATGACATCGACCTTCTCGGCGATCGCCGTTTCGAGGATCTTCGTCGCCGGCACCATGACGCCGAGGTCGACGATCTCGTAATTGTTGCAGGCCAGCACGACGCCGACGATGTTCTTGCCGATATCGTGCACGTCGCCCTTGACCGTCGCCATCAGGATCTTGCCGGCCGACTGGCGCTCTTCGCCGCCGTTGAGGCGCTTTTCCTCTTCCATGTAGGGCAGCAGCACGGCGACCGCCTGCTTCATGACACGCGCCGACTTGACCACCTGCGGCAGGAACATCTTGCCCGAACCGAAGAGATCGCCGACGACATTCATGCCGGCCATCAGCGGGCCCTCGATGACATGCAGCGGCCGGGCGGCCTGCTGGCGCGCCTCCTCGGTATCGGCCTCGATATATTCGGTAATGCCGTTGACCAGCGCATGTTCGAGACGCTTCTCGACACTCCATTCGCGCCAGGAGAGATCCTGGACCCGGCCTTCCCGGGCGCCGGCGCCGCGGAAGCGCTCGGCCACTTCGAGCAGCCGTTCGGTGCCGTCGGGGCGGCGGTTCAGCACCACGTCCTCGCAGGTCTCGCGCAGCTCGGGATCGATGTTGTCGTAGACCGCCAGCTGGCCGGCATTGACGATGCCCATGTCCATGCCCGCCTGGATGGCGTGGTAGAGGAACACGGCGTGCATCGCCTCGCGCACCGGCTCGTTGCCGCGGAACGAGAAGGACAGGTTCGAAACGCCGCCGGAAATATGCACCAGCGGCATGCGCTCACGGATCGTCCGCGTCGCCTCGATGAAATCGACGCCGTAATTATTGTGCTCTTCGATGCCGGTCGCGACCGCGAAAATGTTCGGATCGAAGATGATATCCTCGGGCGGGAAGCCGATCTTCTCGGTCAGCAGCTTGTAGGCGCGCGTGCAGATTTCCACCTTGCGCTCATAGCTGTCGGCCTGTCCGGTCTCGTCGAAGGCCATGACGACGACGGCCGCCCCGTAATTGTGCAACAGCCGCGCCTGGGCGAGGAAATTCTCCTCGCCTTCCTTCAGCGAGATCGAGTTGACGATCGGCTTGCCCTGGACGCGCTTCAGGCCGGATTCGATGATCGAGAACTTCGACGAATCGATCATCACGGGCACGCGGGCGATGTCAGGCTCGGCGGCGATCAGGTTGAGGAACTCGACCATCGCCTTTTCGGAATCGATCAGGCCCTCGTCCATGTTGATGTCGATCACCTGCGCGCCGTTCTCGACCTGGTCGCGGGCGACGTCGAGCGCTGCCGTATAATCGGCATTGGTGATCAGCTTGCGGAACTTCGCCGAGCCGGTGACGTTGGTACGCTCGCCGACATTGACGAAGGGAATGTCCTTGGTCAGCTCGAAAGGTTCGAGGCCTGACAGCGACATGAAGGGACGATGCTCGGGGATCGGCCGCGGCTTGTACTTGGCGACGGTCTCGGCGATCGCCCTGATATGTTCCGGCGTCGAACCGCAGCAGCCACCGACGATATTGACGAGGCCTTCGCGGGCGAAGCTGTCGATCTGCGCGGCCATCAGCTCCGGCGTTTCGTCATATTGACCGAATTCGTTCGGCAGGCCGGCATTCGGATATGCGCAGATGAAGGTGTCGGCGACGCCCGAAAGTTCCTGCAGATGCGGGCGCATGGCGTTGGCGCCGAGCGCGCAGTTGAGACCGATCGTAAAGGGATTGGCATGGCGCACCGAGTTCCAGAAGGCCGACGGCGTCTGGCCGGACAGGGTGCGGCCGGACAGATCGGTGATCGTGCCGGAGATCATCACCGGCAGGCGCACGCCCTTGGCCGCGAAGCGCTCCTCGCAGGCGAAGATCGCCGCCTTGGCGTTCAGCGTGTCGAAGATCGTCTCGATGAGGATGATGTCGGCGCCGCCGTCGATCAAGCCGTCGATCTGCTCGCCATAGGCGGAACGCAGATCGTCGAAGGTGACGGCGCGAAAGCCGGGATTGTTGACATCGGGCGAGATCGAGGCGGTGCGGTTGGTCGGGCCGATGGCGCCGGCGACGAAGCGGCGGCGGCCGTCCTCGCGCTCAGCGCGCTGTGCCGCCCGGCGCACGATCTCGGCACCTTCCTTGTTGAGGTCGTAGACCGCACCTTCCATCTCGTAATCGGCCTGCGCGATGCGGGTCGAGGAGAAGGTGTTGGTCTCGAGAATGTCGGCGCCGGCCTTGGCGTATTTGTAATGGATCTCTTCGATCGCGTCCGGCTGGGTCAGGATCAGAAGGTCGTTATTGCCCTTCTGGTGACAGGCGCAGCCGATGAAGCGTGTCCCGCGGAACTGGTCTTCGTCATAGCCGAGCCCCTGGATCTGTGTGCCCATGGCGCCGTCGAGGACAAGGATGCGTTCGCTCGCGGCTTGTTTCAAAGCCGCGAAAACTTCACTGCCGTCACGCTTGCCCGTTTCCGGACCAAAGAGATTGTCAAACACGGGAGGGCTCCTTGACGTCATAAGACCAGACTTCCAAATCACATAAAGATATCTTTATGTCAATATATGCCTATCGATTTCGTGCTTTGCAAGGCTACAGCGCCGCGCGCCTTTTCAGACGTGCAATGGACGGCCGATGCGATAGACCGATGACAGGCTTGCCCGACCTCTATATAGGCGTTTGCAACGCTTGTGCACGAAATCGGAGGAGCATCATGGCACCCGCAACCGGCAATGCCGCGCTTGGAAACTGGACGACCCGCGCCTATCATCGCGACTGGCTGCTCAAGCAGGCGAACGGCCTCTTCGATTTCTTCCAGCACAATTCGGTCAACCCCAAGGGCGGCTTCTACGATCTCGACGACCGAGGCCGGCCGCTCGATGCCGAGGGCCAGGTTCGCGGCATCCATATTGCCGCGCGCGCCGTGCATTGCTTCTCGATCGGCGCCCTGCTCGGCCGTCCGGGCGCTGCCGACGTCGCCGACCACGGCATGAACTATCTCTGGAACCATCATCGCGACCGGAAAAACGGCGGCTATTTCTGGTCGCTTAACAATGACGGTCCGGTCGATTCCAACAAGCAGGGCTATGGCCATGCTTTCGTGCTGCTCGCCGCCTCCTCCGCAAAGACCATCGGCCATCCGCTTGCCGACGGCATGCTCAATGATATCACCGAGATCCTCAACACAAAGTTCTGGGAAGCCAAGCACGGCGCAATCGCGGAGGAATTCACCGCCGACTGGCAGCCGCTCGACGGCGGCGCCTATCGCGGCCAGAACTCCAACATGCATCTGACCGAAGCGCTGATGGCGGCCTTCGAAGCGACCGGCGACAGGCAATATCTGACCAAGGCCGAAAGCATCGCCGATCTCGTCATCCGCCGCGCGGCCGGTTCGGTCGACTGGCGCGTCGCCGAGCATTTCGACGCCGAATGGAATCTCGACAAGACCTATTATCATCCGAACGAAATGTTCCGCCCGGCCGGCACGACGCCCGGTCATTGGCTGGAATGGGCTCGCCTCATCCTGCAGCTCTGGGCGCTCGGCGGCAAACGCATCGAATGGATGCCGGATGCGGCCAAGGCGCTGTTTGCCCAATCCATGGCGCTCGGCTGGGACAACGACAAGGGCGGCTTCTTTTATACGCTCGACTGGGACGACAAGCCCGCCAAGCGCAACAAGCTCTGGTGGCCGGCCTGCGAAGGTGCGGCTGCCGCCCATTTCCTCAACGAACATCTGCCGAGCGATTTCCACGAGGAGAGCTACCGCAAGATCTGGAACGTGATCGAGCGCGCCTTCATTGACCACAAGAACGGCGGCTGGCATGAGGAACTGACGGAAGATCTCGTGCCCTCGCACTCGCTCTTCCCCGGCAAGGGCGATATCTACCACGCGCTGCAGGCCTGCCTCATTCCGCTCTTCCCGGCAACCGGCAGCCTGACGAAGGGCATCGCCGAGGCCAATGGCAAGCTCTGAGCTTCAGTAACCCGGCGCCGGCAGTTCGGCGCTCGGGTTGCGCTGGAACCATTCGACATCCTCGTTGACGCGGTCGAGATCGTCCTGCACGTCGCGCTGGTCGCGGCGGATGTCGTGCATGTCGTCTTCCAGATCCTCGATCCGCCGGCGCAGTTCCGACCGGTCGCCATCCTTGGCATCCCTCAGCTTGTCGGAAAGCTCGTCAATGCTCATCTCCTTGGAGCTATAGTCGTTCTGCATCGAGTTGAGGCGTTCCTGCAGCCCGTGCTGCTTGCTGCCGAGGTTGAAGCCGCGCAGGAACCCCGGCGCGGTTTCCGGTGGGCAGACATTGGCATAGCCGCTGCCCGCCTGGCCGCGTGAAAGCCCGCTGAGCGGCGTGCAGTAGCGCACCAGGCCCGCTTGATAGCCCTGGAACCAGATCGACTGATCGGGGATGATCTTGACCCGTTCGCAGGATTTCGCATGGGCGGCGAAACGCTGCTGCGGCTCGTAGCCCGCCGCCCCGTCACTCTCACCGATCACCCGCCAGTCGGCGGCGACGCATTCCTCCTTGGACAGCGTGTTGCAGGAGGCAAGGAAAAGGCCGAAGCCGACAATGGCGGCAAGCGCAAGAAACAAGCGGATCATGGCGTCCCGGGGTAAAATAGGAGTGCGATGCCGCAGCTTAGCCGCAGGATAGGGCCGCGTCACCGGAGCGGCGACACGATTTTGCAGTTTTCATGGCTTTTTTCTGTCAAAATCACGGCAGGAAAGGTCGCATCAGAGCGGCGGGGCAAGCCGCAACGTATCCAGATCCTTCGCCAGCATCAGCGCCAGTGCCTCGACCGCGAGATTGTGGTCGTCGCGCTGCGGCAGGCCGGAGACAGTGACGGCGCCGATGCAACCGGTGCCCTTGACGTTGATCGGAAAACTGCCGCCATGCGGCGCATAGTCGGCGCCATCAAGCCCATTGTCTTCGACCGTCTTGCCGTCCTTCTGCAACTTCAGGCCGGAGGCATAGCTGCTGCGGAAATAGCGCAACACCATGTTGCGCTTGCGGCGGACCCAATTGACGTTATCGGGCGTCACGCCAGGGAGTGCCGCGTAAAACACCGGCATCGAATGCAAGGTCACATCGATCGCGATGCCGAGGCCGCGCTCGGTGGCGAGTTCCTGCAGGAGCTTGCCGAGCTGCCATGCCGTCGTCAGGTCGAAAGCGTCGAAGCTCAGCGCTTTCTCCTGCTCCGCGATCCGGCTGAGATCGTTCTCGATTGTCATGGGTAAGCGCTCCTCTGCCGCGATAATCCGTGCAGACCATTCGCGCGGGAGCCGAAAAAGTAAAGCAAAACTTGGGCCTATGGCCTATCGCACCCGTCAGAGCTTCGGCGTCAGCATCTCGAAACGGTCGCGGATGGTGGCGCAGGTATCGCCGCCGAGCCTTGCAATCGCATCGACCGCTGCCGGATCGACATGCAGCCTTTGCGGATCGACGACCCCGTCGCGGTAATGCGCATAGACGATCTCACCCATGACGATCTGCCGCGAGCGGCCGAGTTCCAGCGTCACATGCCGCCGGCATTCGAAGGCGGCCGGCGCTTCGGCGATGAAGGGCGATGCCACCTTCTCGCCCGGCATCGCCGTCAACCCCGCTTCCTTCAGCTCGTCGACGCCGCGCGGATATTTGGCGCCGCAGACATGCATCGCCTCGGCGATGGCGAAGGAGACGATATTGACCGTGAACACCTCGGTCATGCGGATATTGTGGCCGGTGTCCTTGAACGACATGTCGGCATTGTTCTCGACCCCGATCGCAAGGATCGGCGGATCGGCAGAAAGGCAGTTGAAGAAGCTGAAGGGCGCGGCGTTGATCCGGCCGTCCTCATCCACCGTCGTCACCAGCGCGATCGGCCGCGGGATGATCGTGCCGATCATCAGCTTGTAGCGTTCGCGCTCGGTGAGCTGTTTGAAATCGAAGGAAACGGACATGGCTCAGCCGGCTTTCCGGACTGGCGCAAAACCGCTCATCGCCCCGCTGAAGGGTTTCGGCAGCGGCGAGGCATAGGAGCCGCGCTTGCTGGTGGAAAGCCCGAGCGACACCAGCGCCTCGGCCTGCTTGACGGCGGCCGCAACGCCGTCGACGACCGGCACGCCGTAGATCTCCTGCAGCTCGCGCGCCAGATCGGTCATGCCGGCACAGCCGAGCACGATCGCCTCGGCGCCGTCCTCTGAAAGCGCCCGCTCGATCTCGGCCCTGAGCTTGCCGATTGCGCCCGAGGCCGCATCTTCCAGCTCCAGCACCGGGATGTCGGAGGCCCGCACCTTGGCGCGCTCGCCCATGCCGTAGCGGCGCACGAGATTGTCGATCAGCACCCGCGAGCGCTCCAGCGTCGTCACCACGGTGAAGCGCTGCGCCAGGAAGCCCGCCGTCACCACGGCGGATTCGCAAAGCCCGAGGATCGGCACATCGGCAAAGCTCCGTGCCGCTTCGAGCCCGGTATCGTCGAAGCAGGCGATCACAGCCGCGTCATAGCCGACCGCCTGCCGCTCCTGGAGTTCAGAGAGCAGACCGGGGATCGCCAGCGCGCCGTCGTAATGTCCCTCGATGGAAACCGGCCCCATGCGCGACGTCGCGGCGATGATGTCAGTGCCGGAGGCTGCCACCGCACGCGCGGCGGTCGCGGCCTTCTCGGTCATGGAGGCCGTTGTGTTCGGATTGACGATGAGGATGCGCATATCAGTTTATCTTTGCCTGCCGCCGGCTGAGCATCATCATGATACCGAGGGCGATGAGAATGATGGTGAAGGAAAACAGCGTCGTCACCGTGCCGAGCGCATAGAGCACCGGCGTCGTGACGTTGGTCGTCATGCCGTAGATTTCGAGCGGCAAGGTGTTGTAGCTGCCTGAGGTCATCAGCGTGCGGGCAAATTCGTCATAGGAGAGCGTGAAGCCGAACAAGCCGACGCCGATCAGGCTTGGCGCGATCATCGGCAGCACGACATGGCGGAACGTCTGCCAGGAGCTGGCGCCGAGATCGCGCGCCGCCTCTTCGTAAGCCGGCGAGAAACGGTTGAAGACGGCAAACATGATCAGCACGCCGAAGGGCAGCGTCCAGGTGAGATGCGCGCCGAAGGCCGACGAATACCAGGCGGGCTTCAGCCCTCCCTGCTGGAAGACCACGCCGATGCCGAGCGAGATGATGATCGACGGCACGACGAGGCTTGCGACCGTGGCGTAAAACAGCGCGGTCGAACCGCGGAAGCGGCGGCGGAAGGCAAGCCCGGCAAGCAGCGACACGACGACCGTCACCGCCATCACCATCAGCCCGAGGGTGAAGGAACGGCGGAACGAGGCGCCGAAATCGCCGACCGCCTGCTTCTCGAACAGGTTGAAGAACCAATGGGTGGAAACGCCGTTCATCGGGAAGGTCAGGCCGCCGTCCGGTCCCTGGAAGGAAAGGATCAGGATCGCCGAAAGCGGGCCGTAGAGAAACAGTACGAAGATGATGAAGAAGATCGCCAGCAGATAGAATTCCAGGCCGCGTTTTTCGTGGTTCATCTCAAAGCTCCTTGCGGATGTCGACGACGCGCAGGATGGCCGCGACCATCAGGAGCACGACGGCGAGCAGCACCACGGCATTGGCGGCCGCTGCCGGATATTGCAGCAGCGACATCTGGTTCTTCATCATCAGCGCCACCGAGGCGCTCTGGCCGCCGGACATCACCTGCACCGTCGAAAAGTCGGCCATGACGAGCGTCACGACGAAGATCGTGCCGATCGCCATGCCGGGCTTGGCGAGCGGAATGACGACGTTCCATAATATCTGCCAGCCCGACGCACCGGCATCGCGCGCCGCCTCGAACAGCGACCGGTCGATGCGCATCAGCGTGTTGAAGATCGGCGTCACCATGAACAGCGTATAGAGATGCACCATGGCGAGCACGACGGCGAAATCGGAATAGAGCAGCCATTCGATCGGCTGCGGAATGATGCCCATTTTGATCAGCGCCGAATTGACCAGGCCGTTGCGCCCGAGCACCGGGATCCACGAGATCATCCGGATGATGTTCGACGTCATGAACGGCACGGTGCAGACGAGGAAGAGGATCATCTGCGTTGAGGTCTTGCGGATGTGGAAGGCCAGGAAATAGGCGACCCAGAAGCCGATGACGAGCGTCAGCGACCAGACGATCGCGGTGAATTTCAACGTGTTGAGATAGGTCTTCCACGTCACCCACGAACCGAGCGTGTCGGTATAGTTCATGGTGAGGAAATCGGGGTAGAGACCGGCGAAATCGTAGTCCCAGAAGCTGACGACCGCGATCATGGCGATCGGCAGCAGGAAGAAGAAGCCGAGAATGGCGAACAGCGGCGTCGCCTGGAGATAGGATATCGCCGATGGGGAGAGCCTCAGTCCACGCCCGCCGCGCGCGCCCTGGCCGTCCTCCTCCGTTTCCGCTGCGATGGTCGCCATATCCGGTTCTCCGTTCTGATTACGTCAAGTGGAACGAAGGTGCGTGCCGCCCCCTCCATCCGCCTGCCGGCACCTTCTCCCCGCTGGGGAGAAGAGAATCGCGGTGGCGTCCGGGCCACCGGCTTTCCGACAGGGAGGGCTCAAAAAAGACCCCTCCCCAACCCTCCCCACAAGGGGGAGGGAGTTCTCTGCCGCACCGCCTCCGGACTCCCTCGCCCTTGTGGCGAGGGTTGGGGAGGGGAAAACGGCAATCGCATTACGCAGCGATGAACTCGTTCCAGCGGCGGACCATGTAGCGGTCCTCGTCCATGACGGAGTTCCAGCAGGCGACCGCGCCCATGCGGGCTTCGAAGGCTCCGCCGTCGCGAACGGCGCCGGCCTTTTCCATGACCTTGCCTTCAGGCGACAGGATATCGCCCTGTGCCGGCTTGCCCTCGATCCAGTAGCCCCATTCGTCGGCTGTCATGAAGTTCTTGGCCGTTTCCATGCAGGCGGAATAGTAGCCCTGGCGGTTGAGGTAGCCGCCGACCCAGCCCGACGTGTACCAGTTGATATATTCGTAAGCCGCATCGAGCTGCGCGCCCTTGAGGTGCGAGGCAAGGCCGAGGCCGCCGCCCCATGCGCGGTAGCCTTCCTTGAGCGGCTGATACTTGCAGGCGATACCCTTGGAGCGGACGGCGGCGACGGCCGGCGACCACATGGACTGGATGACCACTTCACCCGATGCCATCAGGTTGACCGATTCGTCGAAGCTCTTCCAGAAGGCGCGGAACTGGCCGTCGCCCTTAGCCTTGATGAGGAATTCGATCGTCTTGTCGATCTCTTCCTTGGTCATGTTGCCCTTGTCGGCATACTTGATGTTGCCCATAGCCTCCATGATCATCGCAGCATCCATGATGCCGATCGACGGGATGTTGAGGATCGAAGTCTTGCCCTTGAACTTCGGATCCATGATGTCGGCCCAGCTCGAAATATCGCGGCCGACGAGATCGGGGCGGATGCCGAGCGTATCGGCATTGTAGATGGTCGGAACCATCGTCATCCACTGCGTCGGTTCCTTGGCAAAGGTCTTGGCGCCCGGAGCCTCGACGAAGCCGACCGTGTGCGGCGCCGTGCCCTGGGCGATGACGCTTTCCGGCTTCAGCTTGCCGTTGATGAACAGCGGCACGATCTTGTCGTAATATTTCAGCTTCTTGACGTCCATCGGCTGCAGGACGCCTGTCGGGAACACCTTCTTGGCGATCCAGTATTCGATATCGGCAATGTCGTAGCTGTCGGGCTGGGTGACGGCGCGCTGGGCGGCGGCGTCGGAATCGGTCGCCGTCATCTCCAGCGTGATGCCGAGATCGGCTTTGCACTTCTCGGCGATGGCGTTGATGTTGGAAACACCGGTGCCGAACTGGCGAAGCGTGATGTTCGTCTGCGCCCAGATTGTCGGAAAGCCGGTGATAGCGCCGGAGCCGGCGATGGCGCCGACGGCGGCAGCGCCGGTCTTCAGCAGTGTGCGGCGGGACAGACCCTTCTCCGCCTTGGTCGATGTCGTTTCAGTCGTCATGTCAGTTCCCCTTTTCTTGATATGGAAGGTTCATGGTTCTTGATGGTGATGGCTCACGCCGAGGAGCGGCCGAGAAGCACGGCATCCTCGAGCGCCCAGCTGAGCGCGACGGTGTCGCCGACGGCGACCGGCCGGGCGAAATAGTCGCCGTCGTCTGATATGACGGTGAAATCGTCGCTGCCGGCGCCGATAACGGTGATCTTCACGGAAGAGCCGCGATATTCGATGTTGGAGACGATGCCGTTGAAGCCGAGCGTCCATTCGGTCGCCACCTGCAGGCGCACGCGATCGGTGCGGATGCCGATATCGACGCGCTCGCCGACCTCCCTGCCCGTCCCGCGCACGGAAAAGCTCTGCCCCTCCGGCACCGTCATGACCAGCACCCCGTTTTCGCTCGATGTCACCTGGCCGGACAGCACATTGTGATCGCCCATGAAGCGCGCGACGAAGGCCGTCGCCGGCCGTTCGAAGACCTCGCGGGGTGCTGCGGCCTGCTCGATCCGGCCGTCATTCATGATGACGATGACATCGGCGAGCGCCATCGCCTCTTCCTGGCTGTGGGTGACGTGCACGAAGGTGATGCCGAGCGACTTCTGCAGCTTCTTCAGTTCGGCGCGCATGCGGATCTTCAGGAACGGATCGAGCGCCGACAACGGCTCATCGAGCAGCAGCGCTTCCGGATCGGTGATCAGCGCGCGCGCCAGCGCCACGCGCTGTTGCTGGCCGCCGGAAAGCTGGGCCGGACGCCTGCTGGCATAGGCCTCCATCTGCATCAGTTTGAGCATCTCGCGCGCCTTCGCCCGCCGCTCCTGCTTGTCGACGCCTTTCATCTTCAGGCTGAAGGCGACGTTGTCGATCAGGTCGAGATGCGGGAACAGCGCGTAGGACTGGAACATCATCGCCGTGCCACGCCTGGCCGGCGGAAAGTCGGTGACCACGACATTGCCGAGCCGAATATCGCCCGACGAAATGCTCTCGTGGCCGGCGATCATGCGCAGCGTCGAGGTCTTGCCGCAGCCCGACGGGCCGAGGAAGCAGCAATAGGAGCCGGCCGGAATTTTCAGGCTGATCGCATGGACGGCCGTCGTCGCGCCATAGACCTTCGAAACGGATACTATATCGATCTCTGCCGCTTTCGACATCATGCCTTCCCCTGTTCGAAAAAGACGATGCATCTGCCGTGCCAAATGCAGTTTTCTGCATCAAACCGTTGCGAAATAAGGATTTTATATCAACAGAAGTTTCAAGGGCGAATTATAGGCAGAACCGCATCTGCTCACGATTTAGGCTATCGTGCGCGATTTGTGCAAAAGATCGTATACAATTTCAGCGTCACTTCGGGCACAAATTCTATTTAACTTTTGCCGCGAACACGGATATGGTTTGCCGACCATCAGGAAATCGATTTCATGAAATCCGCTGCCAAGGCTCAGCAGGCCGACGACTCCGCCGAGACCGGCGCGCAACAGATCCGCGATGCCATTCGCGAAGCGATCGTCGAGCGCAGGCTCTCGCCCGGTACCAAGCTTTCGGAAAGCGATGTCGGCAATCTCTTCAATGTCAGCCGCACGCTTGCCCGCGCCGCCCTGCAGGCACTCTCCTATGAAGGCCTCGTCAGCGTCGAGAAGAACCGCGGCGCTTTCGTCGCTTATCCCTCGCCTGATGAGGCGCGCCAGATCTTTTCCGCCCGCCGGCTCGTCGAACCCGGCATATTGCGCGAGGCAGCCGCCCGGATCACGCCGGATGACATCGCCCATCTGAGACAGCTGCTGCTGGAAGAAGGCCGCCTGATGAGCGAGCGCGGCCAGACGGCGCGCCGAGCCGAGATCAAGGCATCGGGCGATTTTCACCTGACGCTGGCGGCGATATCCGGCAATGCCATCATGCAGCGCTTCATGGAGGAACTCGTTGCCCGCTCATCCCTCGTCATTGCGCTCTATGGCCAGTCGACCGCATCGAGCTGCGGCCACTCCGAACATGGCGACATCATTTCGGCGATCGAAGTCAAGGAACTCGACCGCGCCTGCCAGCTGATGCTGCATCATATCGCCCATATCGAGGCCGACCTCGATCTGCGCGAACGCAAGAGCCTCGGCCTCAAGGAAGCCTTCGAGCTCTGAACACGCAAAGGGGGAGCGCAGCTTTCGCCACCCCCGCTTTCGTTTCAGACCGAAGGCTGAAGCCTTACCAGGGTGTCTCCTTCGGCAGCGTCTCGAAGGCCGCGAAAATTTCCTCCGCGGTTTGCGGCTCGCTCGACCGCAGTCGGACGGTTCCGTCGCGCCCAATCAGGATCAGGCCGAACTCACCGGCCGGCGGTCCCTGCAGCCGCGCGCGAATATCGTCGGCATCGAGCTCCCAGTCATCGTCGAACAGCGCGAACGCGCCGCCGCCGGCAATGGTGAATACCTCGACGTCTTCCTCGATGAGGCGCATTTGCGCCTTGCGCAGCCATTCGTCCTGAATGATTGGACGGTCGTCTTGCGCGTCGGCGAAGATGATCAATACCCGCTTCCTGTCGCGAAACTGCTCCAGCGATTGCGGAAGCTCCGGCTCATGCCTGGATGCGCCGATGATTTCATGAACGATGGATTTCAGCATGATGCTCGTTCCTCGGCCGTCATCACTACAGAATTGCGCGTACAGAATTGCGCGTCCGAAGACGCGAGGCGCCGTAGTGGCGGGCTGTGCGGACTAAACGGCTGGGGATGAGCGAGGTTCCGCCGAAAAGCGGAAAAGGATCGCAGCCATGGCCGCGATCCTCGTCCTGTCAGTCGCGGCTCTGGTCTTCGGCCGCGTGGGCCGAAACGGCGACGAGATCCGCCGTGCCGTTGGCGAGAAGGCGCTTGCGCACCAGCACGCGCATGACGCGTGCCGCCGTCGAGAAGGTCATCTGGTCGAGCGGGCCTTCGCCCTCCCACGGCTTGGTCAGCCGTTCGGTGACGGCGCCGACGATATTCATCGGCACGATGTCGGTGCATTCGCGCATGGCTTCGAAAACGAAGCTGATGGGGATGATCCGTCCTTCGTGGGTCACGATCGGCTCGGTCAATTCGCTATCCCATTCCTCGAAGGCATAGAGCGCTTCGCGGAACAATTGCTGGAGGGTAAACGGCGCGTGGCCGTTATGAAGTGGCGGCAGTGCATTCATCATGTCTGTCTCCTCTTGTTGGATTGAAGCCAAGTCCTCCGGTATCGGTCGGCATCAACGCGGGAACGGAAAATATTGCCCCTGCGGACCGAATAACACGATTGATTCTATAGAGTAACGTGCCGGGGATAAAGCCATTTATCGGCCGCCGCGAAAGCCAATTTCATAACCGGCTGAAATTCCTGCATTTTTTAGGCGAAATTTTCTCAGGCAGCACCCTTTTGGAAAATTCATGCCACCCGCATTCAGGCGCCCCAAAACGGTACGACGAGGCGAAAAAACCCTGAAAAATCACGGAACCTTTGTCGTTGTAATTTGTTTTGTTCTCATAATTCGCAAAACAGTCTGGGGTTATCACCAATGACGCAAATCCGTGAGCCGGAGCGCCGAAGCAGAATCCTGCGCGGCCGCCCCTATAGCCTTGATGAATTCGCTTCCAAATATGGCCTGCTGAGCGATCAGGCCGAAAGCCTGTTCACCCGTTTCGGGCCCTCCTCTATCGAACTCGACCTGCTGATGGCAGCCAAACGCCGGTCGCCGGTTCTGCCGGACAGAATTGCCGAATAACACTTTGACGAGTGGAATGGATAGATGAGCGACAGACGCCACGAATGGATCAGCAAAAGAGCTTACGCGATCTGGGAAGAACAGGGCCGGCCCATTGGCCGCGACGACGAACACTGGCGCCAGGCGGTTGCCGAACGCGATGCGCTTGAGCGCACGAAGGCCTCTTCCGATGGCCGCGAGGTGCTGGTGAAGTTTCGCCCGAGATCGCAGCAGCCCGAAATGCCGCGGCAAGACTGGGTCAATCCTTCCACAATGGTCGGCTGACCCCCTATCCCAAGCCGGCTTCAGCCGTTCGGCAGTGCTCGTCCATTGCCGGAGCCCCCCGTGGCGGCCTCGTCCTTAGAGGCCCCTGCGGGGCGCATCGGGATGAGGGGGAGCGGCGTCGCCGCTTGCCTCCCCGGAGAGCAGAACGGCAAGCCAGACTCTGCACGGCACCACTCAGTACCACACGGCATACCGATCGCCCGCCTGCCACACGGCCGCCGATCAGCCGCTGCCACGCCACACACCAATCAACCCTCATCCTGAGATGCGCAGGCCGAAGGCCGGAGCCTCGAAGGACGGAGGCGGGTGATGGGTGCTGCGGCCGCATGTATAGCCGGAGCGGACCCCGGTGGCCGGCCTTGCTCTTCGGAGCCCTGGCACTTCAGGATGGAAAGAGGGCTCGGCTTGCCTTTCGCAAGAGAGCGTCAGCGACCGCACGGCGTAACCGTTTCCACAAACATCATCGCTCCCGCCGCAAAGTCTCCATCACTCGTTTCGGAACAAGTCGATGAAATAATGCGGATTTCTTAACCATAGATCCAGAACGCAGAGTCCGATCCTTTCACCGCCAAATCGAATCACGACATGAATGAAGACGTATTCATCGGCAGTTTTGCAGAGCAGAAAGGCTGTGGGATTTGCCTGCCGACCGGCGTGGGTGTCCTGCCTGAATTGCGGAGAAAAGGCTGAGCCGTTCGGGAAGGCCGATCGTCAGAAAGCGTTGGTTTCCTGGCAGAGCGCCCGGTGAACCTCGGTCCAGAACAGTGCCAGTGGCCTGTCGCCGTTGCGTTCGGCAACGAGGGCGCGGATCAGCGCTTCGGAGCCTGCCATGTCCTGCCAGCTGGATTTCAGGCCCTTGGCGGCCTGTTGGCATTCGGCAATCTCGAATGGTCTCTTGCTGTCCATATGAGGTCTCCTCATGACAGGCGCTAGCAGATGGGACCCGAATTGTCATTCCCCGCATATGTGGGGATGCCTTGTATTTATGACGGCCCTCGCGGTAGGATTGAGGGAATTGGGGCAGTGGAAATGATTGAGAATACCTATAGCGAAAAGTTCGAGTCCGCTTTCGAACAGATCAAGGCCGCGGCCAATGTGGATGCCGCCATCCGCATTCTGCAGGCGGAATATGGCCTCGATTTCGTCACATACCATCTCGCCCAGACGATCGCCAGCAAGATCGATTCGCCCTTCGTGCGCACCACCTATCCGGATGCCTGGGTCTCCCGCTACCTCCTGAACAGCTATGTGAAGGTCGATCCGATCGTCAAAGAGGGCTTCGAACGCCAGCTGCCCTTCGACTGGAGCGAGGTCGAGCCGACGCCGGAGGCCTATGCCATGCTGGTCGACGCCCAGAAGCACGGCATCGGCGGCAACGGCTACTCCATTCCCGTCGCCGACAAGGCGCAGCGCCGCGCCCTCCTGTCGATGAATGCCCGCATACCGGCTGACCAATGGGCCGAACTCGTCCGCCTTTGCCGCAACGAATGGCTCGAGATCGCTCACCTGATCCACCGCAAGGCCGTCTACGAGCTGCATGGCGAGAACGATCCGGTGCCGGCACTGTCGCCGCGCGAAATCGAATGCCTGCACTGGACGGCGCTCGGCAAGGACTACAAGGATATTTCGGTCATCCTGGGCATATCCGAGCACACCACGCGCGATTATCTGAAGACCGCCCGCTTCAAGCTCGGCTGCGCGACGATCTCGGCCGCCGCCTCGCGGGCCGTGCAATTGCGCATCATCAATCCCTAGAGCCTTTCCTGGTCAGATTGAAGCATTCTGTTGGCTCAAACGGAGTCGGATGGTCGACCCGCCGGCGCGCGGCGTAGCCCGGCTCTACGGCCAAGCCGACCGGTCGATCAGCCGGCCCGTTTCAGCCAACCCTCCTGCAGATTTGCTAGGCAAATCTGCAAGAGTTTAGAATCGCCGGACGCACCTGTTGCTTCGCATGGCGAAGCAGTGCGGCCGGTGGGCCGGGCATCTCTACGCCGGGGCAGAGGCGATAGGCTCGGACGTATCTTGAGGTATGCCCGTCGCCAATCGCCTTTGCCCTCACGAAAACCTGCTCCGGCAGAATGCTTCAAGCTGACCAGGAAAAGCTCAAGCTCGTTTGTCGTCGCATGTCGTGATCGCAAGATCTCAATTTTGCGCGGCAGGCTCTGCCCCCCTCATCTGAGGGGGCCCATCTGAGGGAATTTCCGATCCGGCCCGCCTGAACCATTCTGCCTTCCACGAACTTGAAAACGCTGGAGGGCAAAATGTTCGTTATCATTCAGGCACATGAGTATCAGAAATACGCTGCCGTACTCGACCAGATGTTTCGCCTGCGCAAGAAGGTGTTCGCCGATACGCTCGGCTGGGACGTGCCCGTCATCGGCCCTTACGAACGCGACAGCTACGATTCGCTGGCTCCCGCCTATCTCGTCTGGTGCAACGACAACCGCACCCGTCTTTATGGCGGCATGCGCCTGATGCCGACGACGGGCCCGACTCTTCTCTACGACGTGTTCCGCGAGACCTTTCCCGATGCCGCCGATCTCATCGCCCCCGGCATCTGGGAAGGCACGCGGATGTGCATCGATGAAGAGGCGATCGCCCGGGATTTCCCCGGCATCGATGCCGGCCGCGCCTTCTCCATGATGCTGCTTGCGCTTTGCGAGTGCGCGCTCGATCACGGCATCCATACGATGATTTCCAACTACGAGCCCTACCTCAAGCGCGTTTACAAGCGCGCCGGCGCCGAAGTGGACGAACTCGGCCGCGCCGACGGCTACGGCAAATATCCCGTCTGCTGCGGCGCCTTCGAAGTATCGGACCGCGTGCTGCGCAAGATGCGCGCCGCCCTCGGCCTCACCCTACCCCTTTATGTCAGGCACGTGCCGGCTCGCTCGGTCGTGACCCAATTCCTGGAGATGGCAGCATGAACCGCCTCGCTGAAACCGCCACGCAGAAGGATATCGGCGCGCTGGAACGCCATGTTCTCGCATCCCGCGACCTCGCTACGCAGATAGGGGATCCCTTCCTCTCCTATCTCCTCTCGATGGCGCTGTTCACGATCTACGAGAAGAAAGCCCATCACGAGAACGAGGCGCTGAAGAGCAGCTTCAGTTGAGGGCGCTGTTCCCCTCCGCCGTGCCTGAAGACGAGCCATGTCTCCCGGCGCCTCGCGCGCAGCCGCAAAACCAGTCCCCGTTTTGCGGCTGCGCGGTGTTACTACGTCATCAGGGAATTGATCGTCGAAATCAACGTGTCGTGCATATAGGGCTTCGGCAGGAAAGCGGTATTGGCGGGTAGCGCCATCGGATCGAGCCGCACCATGCCCGAGGTGATGATGATGCCGATGTTCGGCCGCATCGCCCTCACCCGATTGGCAAGCTGGAGACCGTCCATCGAGCCGGCCATGTTGACGTCGGTGAACAGGATATCGACATCCTGCCTGCCCTTCAGCACCACCAGCGCCTCATCGGCATTCGCCGCCTCCAGCGCCACGTGGCCGACATCCTCCAGCACATCGAGGATATTGAACCGGATCATCGGCTCATCCTCCACGATGAGCACCACGGCACTGTTCAAAGCCACCATCTGCGATCGCCCTTTTCATGCGGAAGGTCACTTGAATAACTGTGGTCCGCGCGGGAAGCTTCCAGTGGCTGCCCACGAAATATGCATCGTCCACAGATGCGTGCGCTCTCCGCTTGTGGCTCTTCCCGATTTGCGTTAGAGCGGAACCCGTGCCGCGGGAACCATTGCCCCGGCACCCAAGCGCCGGACACCCGGCGCCAAGGGCCTGTAGCTCAATGGTTAGAGCCGGCGGCTCATAACCGCTTGGTTGGGGGTTCGAGTCCCTCCGGGCCCACCATTCAACTCTCTAAGATCCTATTTTTCCTGCATATATTTGCGTTCAAGGTCCCAGCTTTCAAGCTTAGACCCACCGAGTTAGACATTTTAGTTCTCGTTCCGATCCGGCAAGAGGAGCTTGGCGCCGTCTCCGGCTAGCTTCTTGCGACGTGCTGCGCGGGTGTAACCATCTGAATATTGCCTTGAGCTGATCGCTAGTCGCACCGTTTTTTTGCGGCGATCGAGGCTCCGGCCTTTCGCGGACAGGGCATAGCACCTTGTCCAACCATATGATCGAGCAGAGTGGCGCCTATGCCGACACAAGCCGCGGCGGCCACGCAAACAGGGCATGTTGGTCAATAGCCGCCGGTTGGTAAGGCTGACGGCGCGCTATGGTAGGGCTTCCGTTTTGCTGCCGCCGCGATGATCGACTGGACGGATCGGCCGAGCAACTAGCGCACTTCAGAGCGCGTGTCGTACTTCTCGTCGTACCGCGGTTATTGCGCCCCCTGCCTAGCTCTAAATCAGCAGCCCCCTAATCCTTGCGAAAATTCACGAGGCGCATAAATTCAATCTATCGGATAGCTTTTGCTGGTGACCACGGATGTACTGGCACCGTGCGATGCAATCAAAGAAAGGTCGGCGCGAGCATTCGCCCGACCTTTCTTTTTATAGGTTGGCGCCCGTGGCAGTGCCGACTAAAAATCGAAATACACAGTCACTCCTGACCGACGACGATAGGAGTAATCGTCGCGATAGCCGTAATAGTCGCGATGACCGTAATACCGCGGACGGTAGCACGAGCCATAATACCTGCAGTCGCGGTGGGCGTATCGCTGTTTCCAGTGGCGATTTGCATGCCATTTCCCATGTTTCCGGTGTTTGACCTGCTCGACGTCTGGGGTGTGCAGTTGTGCTGCGTTCGGCACGACAATCGGCGTGGCGTTTAGCGGCAGGGCGAACGATGCAGACAAGACAATGGCTGCAAGTGACGAAAAAAGCATCTTCATCGGATCATCCTTTCAGGCTTCGATTCTGGGTTAACAAGGATTAACCTCCGATGAACGCGCGCTTCTCAGAAAAACACCGGCCGTTGAACTTCCTTCGGCTCGGCGGACGTGATTTTTTGGAATTTTGACACGAGGTTCCCGAATTTTTGAAAAGCCCAATCAGGTCTTAAGGACGGCTCAAGGAGCGTTTAAACCGTTCTCAAAGGGCCGGCAAAATATCCTCCCGCCCGAGGTCCAATCCCGTCCGATTTCCGAGCGCTTTGCCGCGACGCGCCAGCGGTCATTGCCGCTGAAGGTCGGCCGGCGGGGGGTGGGCACACTAAGTGCGCTTATAGATCGTCGCGGATAGAAAAAACGTAGTTGTAAGGCGTTCCGGAAGAGCCTTTCCGGACCTCGTCGATCGACAGGGAACGAAATTTTCGATCTTTCAGGCAATATACAGAATATCCAAACGGCTTAAGATAGTCGATCACACTGCCGACAGCGTTGGGTCGATGTCGGTCTTCCGCTTCGATAAGCAGATTTGGGCGATCCCGGTGCAATATAGCCTCCGCGCCTTCGAGTACTTTTAGTTCGTGCCCTTCAACGTCGATCTTGATGAAGCCTACAGTGTCGAACTGATAGCTATCCAGGCGCCGGGTTGGAACGGAAATTTCTTCGACATTTTGCGTCGAAAGCCTATTCTGCTCCTCAATCGTGGCGCAGCCATCCATGCGCTGATCACTGGGGATCCGCATCGTTGCAACGCCAGCGCTGTCGGAAAGTGCGACCTGCTCCACCCGAACCGACGAACCAAGCGCGGCCTTCAGAAAAGCTACCATGTTAGGTTGAGGCTCGAAGGCGACGACATTGCGCGCATACTTGGTCAAGAACCAAGAATAGACACCGTAGTTCGCACCTATATCGATGGCAGTCTGGCTCCGACGGCATAATCGATCGAGGATCCGAAGCTCGGGCTCACCATGGCGCCATTCTCGTGAAGCGCGCGTCCATAGCCTGAACCGAGGTGGCGCAATCTTAGCAATATGAAGCATGTAGGCTCCCGGTAACTCGAAAGCATGTGCTATCCACTCGTCGAGCGGCGTGCCCCTGTTTCTTCACCTTCCGTGAATTGGCAACCAGTGGCTAGATCATCGATAGTTGATGCCTTGCGTGGCCGTTTCGCCAAGCCTAGTTCTTTAGGTGAAGCCGACGTAGCCGTGGATCCCTTCTGCAGGCATGGCCAAACAACCTTGATCGTGGCAGCAAGCGCTTGCGAAGGGGTTTTCAACAAATAACAAAATCTTGATCGGCAACGACAGTTATCAGGACGCCTCTTCGGCCCTACTTGCCACGAGTATACGGACACGTTGGACAGTGAAGGGTGGGGAGATGCTTCAAACTCGCAAACTATCGGGGGCCATGACAGCCGTCTTCGTCATTGCCATGTCGGCATCGGCCTGCACCACGAGCCCAAACGACTCGATGCAAACGGGCTCGGTCGGGTATACCGCCCGGAGCGCTGACTTTGACCTCCGGCCTGCCTGCCGCGATGGATTCGGCAATGATCGTCCGTGCAGCTATTAGCGCGGGAAAAATTGGAAGTCTGATTGCAGCGATAGTTCGCCTCCAGCGATTGCCAGTCAGACGACTTCATCCGGCGGCATCATGCCCGATCGGCGCAGATTTCTAATAGCTGCAAGAACGCCCATCGCTCGGCCTGAACCCACCACCGCAGGCTGGGTTGAGCGGCAGATCCTCGTGGTAGTAGCCGATCGAGGAGGTTTGGTCGACGCTTCCGGACGAAGTGCAGGCCGAGATGATCGAGGCAAGGCTGATCAGCGTTCCGGTCGCGATAAATGCGAAAAATCGGTTCATCTGAGCTTCTCCTTCGGAGGGGTATCGTTTTACCCCAAGCGGGCAATCTACCACGCCACGGCGACGACAGACGAGGATTTATCGTGGCCGACCGGCCTTAGCGGCCCGATCTAACGCCAATGTGATCAGCGTGCAGGCCATCTCCTCAAGCCATGCACTGTCGCATAACTGTCATGTGAAATTGCCCATTGTTCCGGCAGTCTGGGCAAAATATATGCTGTCGGCTAACAAAAAAAAGAATGAGTGAATTGCCATGAGTGCCATACAGAGACTTTTCCACCGCAATCTCCTGACCCGCTTCGTCTCCGGTCTCGGTGCGGTTCCCCAGCGCATTCGCGCCGCACGCGAAGAGCGCCAGCCCGCCATCCATCCATCCTTCATGGACGATTTCGGCGCCTAAGCGTCCAATACATTCCCCGGCCAACGGGTAGGGAAACGCCCCTACCCTCGCCGGCGCGCGTCCTTAGTTCCTGCGGGTGCAGCCGGTTCACCCCAGCTGGAAATGGCTTGGCCGGCCTTGGTCGCCACGCGCATGTCGTAGAGGGCCAGCGAAGCCTGGAGCTGCCGCATGTCGGTGCAGCGGTTGATGATGCCTCCGATATATTGCACGCAGTCGCTGGCGTTGCCCTGTACCGAGCCAGTCGCCCAATCCTTGACGACCCCGTCGGCGCCCACCAGGAAATAGGAAAGTCGGTTGTTCTGCGAAACGGTGGAGCTGCCGACCAGACCGACGAAATTCGTGCCGGTTTCGGTCTTGGCGCCGGGCGCCATGTGCCGGTAGATCGTCATGCCGTTCGTCAATGACGTCGCACCGATCATCGGCCCGAAGGTCGCTTCCGAGCCGGAAAGCCGCGCCATCGGCGACTGGCCGAGATTGGCGACCTCCGCATAGGGCTTGCCCAGCGCATAGCTGGTGTAAGAGCGGTTGGCGGCATTCTCCGCCTTTTCCGCCACCTGAGAGCAGCCCGCCAGATCGACGGCGAGGCTGATCGAAAGAATTGCCAAGAATCGCATGCTGCCCCCTTGCCGGCCGCACGATGTGCTGTGCGGCCGCCGCTTGTTCCTTAACCCGCCATATTTGCTATCAGGTTTGCGGAATTTGGGAAGCGGTGGCGTCGTCACGTCGGTTGATGCGAGGCGAAGTATCGTTTGCCTGCGCTTTACCGGTGTGCCGCGTGAGCCCCTCTGCCCGGCAGGGCAGAGAGGGTGACCGCGGCATATCCTCTCCTCGTTACTCCACATTTTTCTCGCGATGCGCATGCGCCTGTCTTTTCCGCCGCAATAGCTTCACAATCAACCGACAGAAAGCTGTTCAGGGAAACGACAACCAAGGAATGAAAACATGGCGCCGATCTACACCAGAACTGTTCTGATGACTGCCCTTCTGGCCCTGCCGCTGACCGCCGCAGCGCCGGCATTCGCGCAGGAGGTAAAGCCGCGCGAGCCGGTGATCTCGGTGACGGGCGACGGCGAATCGTCCGCAGCGCCCGATATGGCCGTCCTCAATCTTGCCGTCGTCAAACAGGCGAAAACCGCCCGCGAAGCGCTCGACGAGAACAACAAGGCGATGAACGACGTGCTGACCGCGCTGAAGAGCGGCGGCATCGCCGAGCGCGATCTGCAGACCTCCGGCTTTTCCATCCAACCACAATACAATTATCCGCAGCCCGTCGACGGCCAGCAGCAACAGCCGCAACTGGTCGGCTACCAGACCATCAATTCGGTCACCGTCAGGCTGCGCGATCTCGCCAAGCTCGGCCAGGTGATCGATCAGGCCGTCACCCTCGGCATCAACCAAGGCGGTGACATCCAGTTCACCAACGACAAACCGGAAGCCACTCTCGAAGAGGCACGCAAGGATGCCGTCGCCGATGCCGTCAAGAAGGCGAAGACGCTGAGCGAAGCCGCCGGCGTCAAGCTCGGCCGCATCCTCGAGATCAACGAGAATGTGCCGCGCGCCATGCCGCAGCCGGTCTATCGCGCCACGATGATGAAAGAGACCTCCGACACTGCCGTTCCCGTCCAGGGCGGCGAGAATAATTACAATGTCAGCGTCACCGTGACTTTCGCCATCGAGCAGTAAAAGGAGAGCACCGCGCGTTTGAAGAAACGTGCGGTGCTCAGGCTGCCGACAATACACGAGCAAGGGTTCAGCGTGACACGACCTCCCACCGCTTGGAGATCGACGAGAGGCAGCCCTCTATCCGCGTAAACCGGACAGCAGTGGCACAATTCCGAGGATGAGGCGGGGCGAGCGAGATTTGTCATTAAACGGAGCGCTCGGCGTCTTTTGAGACCCGCAGCGCTGTAAAAAGTCTTTCAAAAAGAAAACCGCCCTTGCCGATCCGGGAAGACTGGCAAAGGCGGTTCTGGCCGCCGCATCGGGGAGACGAGGCGGTATTCTACTTGATATCAGCGGCGCAGGGCGGGGCAGCCGCGCACGTTGCCGAAGCTCATTTCATCGGGACCACGACGCGTCCAGCCCTGGACGATCACGCGGCGCGGGGTGATGTCGACGACGCGGGCGCGGCGGAAGCCGTAATCCCGGGCGAGATTTTCGGCGAGCTGCGGATTGCAGCCGCGCGACGGGCGGCCGTAGCCCGGAGGCGGACGGTCATAGCCCGGAGGCGGACGGCGGTAATCCTGTGGCGGACCACGGTCCGGCTCGCCGATAATGATATTCAACTGGGCGGCGGCCGGGGCCACCGTGCCGGCAAGAGTGCCGGCTGTCAGCATGACGGCAAGACCCGCCTTTGCCAAAAACTGCATCATCGAAAAACCTTTCGTTTGAAAGTCGGAGCGGTCGAGCCGCCCTCCCCACTCTCCACATTACGCCGAAGCGTCATTTGAGAATCACTCATACAGATCAGAGAAGAGACGGCTGAAAGTGTCGCCGTCAAGGCAAAACGGACCGGAAGCGCCGCTTCGGCGCCTCCGACCGCAGTCCTCAGCGCCGGATCAGCGGGCAGCCGCGGACATTCGCGAAGACCATTCTGTCCCAGCCGCGACGGTCGCGCCCTGCGACGACGACGACGCGCGGCGACAGGCGGGTGACATGGGCTCTCCGCAGGCCGAAATCGCGCGCCTTATTCACGGCGTGTATCGGCGAGCAGCCGCGGATCGGCCGATGGTATTGTGCCTCGACGACGAAGCTCGTCTGCGGCCCCGCGGCGGCGGCCGTGGAAACAGTGGCCGGAATGGTGCAGAGGGCGAGCAGAGCGGCAAGCGAAGCCTTGGTGAGGAAATGCGTCATGGATGTCTCCGTCGATTGAATTCCAGGCTCTCCCTTCAGGGATTGTGTCGACAGTAAACGTTGCAAAATGAATGGTGTTCGAACCGGGCATTCAGTTTGCATTCACAACAGCATGATGCCGAAAACGTCGGCGGTTTCCGGCACTATCGACTCTCTCTTTCGATGTTCAGGGGCTGAGATGCAGCACGATCTCGCGCCGGTGCGGCCGGTCTCGATGTTCGAAGAGATAGAGCCCCTGCCAGGTGCCGAGCATCAGCCGCCCCCTGGCGACGGGAATGCCGATGGAGACCTGCGTCAGCGCCGCCTTGATATGCGCCGGCATATCATCCGGCCCCTCGGCCCTGTGCACGATCCAGCTCATCTGAGGATCGGAGGCCGGCGGCACGAGGCGGCGGAAGAAGGAGAGAAGATCGGTGCGCACATCGGGATCGGCATTTTCCTGGATCAGCAGCGAACAGGATGTGTGGCGCACGAAGACGGTCAGAAGCCCCTCCTCCCGCCCCGAGGCGTTGACGAAAGCGCTCGCCTGGTCGGTGAATTCGTAAAGGCCCTGTCCGCGTGTGGACAGGCTAAGGATCGTCTGGGGCAAGGCGCTCTCCCATCTCGCAATGACATTCCCCGCGAGTTGGCGCACCGCTGGCGGCGAGTCAAGCTTGCCGGGGGAAGTCAAAGGTTGCCTGGCGCCATCAGAGCTTGAGCAGCATCTCGAAGCCGCCATAGATCATCCGCTTGCCGTCGAACGGCATCTGCCATTGGTCGCCCTTGAGCCTCGGATCCTCCATCACCTTGGCATTGATATCGTCGCGCTCCCGGCGCGAGCCGTAGACGATCCAGGAAAACACCACCACCTCATCCGCCTTCGCCTGCACGGCGCGGGGAAAGGAGGTCAGTTCGCCATAGGGCACGTCGTCGCCGATACACTCGACATATTCGAGGGCGCCATATTCCTTCCAGATCGTGCCGGCAAAGGTCGAGAACTTCTTGTAGGCCCCGACATTCTCCTTCGGCACCGCGACGATGAAACCATCGACATAGGACATTGCACTCCTCCTCTCATGTGTCTGTTATTGCGGGGGAGATAGGAGCCTTGCCGAGCGGGTCCAGCCCGGTGGCGAGTGGTTGACCGCGCCGCGCTATCAGCTTCGGCCCGATCAGGGACCATTCACCAGCGTCAAGATCAGTTGCTGGATATTGCCGCCGTCACCCATTTCGATCTTGTCGAAGTCGCGGCCGCGCTGGCGCTGGCGCATCGAGATCTCGCCGAGGCGCCGGGTCAGCTCGACCCGGATCTTCTTGCAATCGGGGTCATCGGCAACGGTGAGGCCGATGCTCGTCGCCTCGATTTCCTTGACCATTTCCTTGATGGTCACGCCATGCACCCGTTCATGGGCCGCAACACCCGATATGAAGGCCTGCCAGCTGCTGTCGACGGCCGCCGGCAGCTCGCTCGCCGGCTTCGGCAGCGTGTAGGTGATGATGAGCTTCGGCCGGTTGGTCACGATCACACACGCATTGCCCTGCGGTTCGTATTTCCTCGTCCAGGTCAGCTTGAATGTCGTATGCGCGATCACCCGGCCCGTGACCCCGGCCTTCGGTCCCCGCGCCCCGATCGATTCGTAGAGTTCGGCCCCGGTCTTGCCCGATATCGAATAGGGCCGCACCTCCTCGACCGCCTGCCATTCGGCCAGCGCTGCCGCCGGCGCCAACGCGAAAAACGCCGTCAGCGCAGAAGATAGGAAATGTCTCGTCACGCGCCGCCCCGCCAAATGATTCCCGCCGCCGAACCTAATGGGACCGCTCCCGTCTTTCAACGCGGTTAAACGAGGCGCAAGCATCAGCCCTGCAGCGTCTTGACCCTGGTGAGATCGGGGAAGAGCCGCATCCACAGGACGACGACGACGATCGTGCCGAGCCCGCCGACGACGCCGGTGGCGACCGGCCCGAGGGCTGCAGCCATCATGCCGGATTCGAATTCGCCGAGCTGGTTGGAGGTACCGATGAACAGCGAGTTGACGGCGCTGACACGGCCACGCATCTCGTCCGGCGTCAGAAGCTGTACCAGCGAGCTGCGCACGACAACGCTCACCGTATCGGAGGCGCCGACGACAAGCAGCGCCGCGACGGAAAGCGCAATATTGGTGGAGAGCGAGAAGACGATGGTGGCGACGCCGAACACCGCGACGGCGGCCAGCATCTTGCGCCCGACATTGCTTTCGAGCGGCCGGCGGGCAAGCACGATCGACATGGCGAGCGCGCCGATTGCCGGCGCTGCGCGCAGCAGGCCGAGGCCCCAGGGGCCGGCATGCAGGATATCGCGGGCAAACATCGGCAACAGCGCGGTGGCGCCGCCGAGCAGCACCGCGAAGAGATCGAGCGAGATCGTGCCGAGCATGACAGGCCGGCTGCGGATGAAGGAGACGCCGGCAAAGACGGAAGCAAGCGTCACCGGCTCGCGCCTGGCAGGGCTCCATTGCATGCGGATCGAAATGACATTGAAGCTCGCAACGGCAAACAGCAGCGCCGCGATGGCAAAGGGCGCCACGGGATGAAGGCCATAGAGCAGGCCGCCGAGCGAGGGGCCGATGATCAGCGCCGTCTGCATCATCGAGGTGGAGGTGGCGACCGCCTTCTGCAGCATCGAGGCCGGCACGATATTCGGCAGCAGCGCCGCCATGGTCGGCCGCTCGAAGGCGACGACGGCGCCAAGCACGGTGACGGCGGCAAGGATGCCGGCCGGCGTCAGCCATTGCTGCCAGGTGGCGATCGCCAGCACCAGCGCCGTCACCGCCTCGATCAACTGGCAGACAAGCCCGATGCGCCGCCGGTCGAACCGGTCGGCGACATGGCCGACGACAAAGGTCAGCACCGCCATCGGCAGGAACTGGCAGAAGCCGACGAGGCCGAGCGCAAAGGCGCTGTGCGTCTGATCGTAAATCATCCAGCCCATGGCGATGCCGATGGATTGGAAGGAAAGCGAGGAAAAGACGCGGGAGGCGGCGAAGTTCAGATAGCCGGGGTGGCGAAGAACGCTCCCCGGGCTTTGGGATATGTCCATTGCGATATCACCGGCCGACGCGGCGAAGCCGTGGCCTTCATGGGGTTTTCAAAAATATTGGCACGTGTTCTGCCCCAATAAATGGTTTGTCAATTGCAATGAGCTGTTGTCACCGGATTGTGCAATGCTCGGCCTCACAAAGTTAGCGCGGTTCCCTGGAGATGCTGAGATAGCCGGGGTCGAATTCGGCGATTTCCTGCAGGCGTTCCCAGTCGACGATGGTGATCGTCCGGTTCTCCCAGGTGAACACCCCCTCGCGCCTCAACGCCTGCAGCGTCTTGTTCAGATGGACGACGGAAACGCCGAGTACGTCGGCCATCTCGATCTGCGTCAACGGAAACTGGAAGCTTGCGCCGCGCGTCCGCTTCACCACCTGCAGCCGCACGAAGAGTTCGCAGACGAGGTGAGCGATATGGGCGCGTTTGGAGCGCCGGCCCATGGCGACGATCCATTCCCGGTGAATGGCGCCATCGACCAGCGTGTCGAGCCAGAGCAGCCGGGTCAGGTGCGGCATGCGCTCGGTGATCGCCCTGAGGTCGGCGTGATCGGCAAAGGCGACATGGCAGGACGACAGCGCAACGATGCCGTGATCCATCTTCTTGATCGGGAAAGCGTGCAGATCGACGAAATCGCCGGCGACATGCAGCGCCGTGATCTGGCGGCTGCCGTCGGCCATCACCTTGTAGCGCGCCGCAAAACCGTCGAGCAGTAGCGTGCTGTAGCCAGGCCTGCTTCCTTCGGAGACGAGATCCTCCCCGGCAGCAAAATACCTGTCTTTGACGATGATCGCCCTGAGATGGCTTTCCTCTTCATCCGACAGCACATCGCGGCTCCAAGGTTGAGCAGCAGGGATTCAATCAAGGGCCTGCCCCCCGATATCGCGAGGGGCCCGACCGATTTCGATGCAACCCAGTTTTTCTATAAGAATCAATGCCTAGCCTCGGGAACAATTGTCTTCATCTGTGATTTCCCCTCTAACGCGTAGGGAAAAACCATGGCTCGCTACTATTTCGATCTACACAACGGGGAAGGTCCCACGCGCGATGAGCACGGCACCGAGCTCAGATCTCGTGAAGACATTCCGAAGGAAGTGACCCGCATCCTGCTGGATGTGGCCCGGGACGAACTGCCTGCGGGTGACCGCATGACGATCGCCGTCACCGTTCGCAACGAGAAAGGCGATCCGGTCACGGTTGCCAGCCTCGTCTTCAACAATGAATGGCTCGACATCTTGCGATAGCGGCCGCCGTTCAAGGGCTGCCGCCGGTCACACATACGCATCAATCCGACTCGGTCGATTGTGACGCGACGCTAAGACCCGTCTTCATAGCCGACAATTAAATTTGACATAGTCTTTCGATTGCTTCGGCTCGATCGACAGCTATTCAAGGCCGGCGCGCCGATCGCGGCTCTTTCGAAATTTCTTCGAGAACCAGCCGGATTTCCGCCAGCGGCCGCCGGCTTTCATCGAAGAGTTCCACCGACAGCATATTCAAAGGCGCAGCCGGCAGGCCTTCGGCCGCCATCTCCGCGAGCACGCGCCGCGCCTCCGCTTTGGCAGCCTCGATGGAGTCGAAATCATATCCCGTCTCGGTCGCCCCGACGCCATCCCGATCGAAAAGCTGAAAGTAGAATTTCGGCACGACACATCCCCCGCTAGATGAGCCTAACGGGCCGGCGGCAAACATGTTCCGCCGGAACGGCTGCAATGGGCGTCGTCAGAAGGTGCCGGCTTCCGGAGAGGCCATTTCCTCGATACCGTCGACACGGTCGGGGTAGAAGGCGAGATGGTCCTTGATATTGCTGACCGCGGCATTCGGCGCCTCATAGGTCCAGACGGCATTCTTCGACCGCTCGCCGCCTGCAATGATGCTGTAATAGGAGGCATCGCCCTTATAGGGGCAATGGCTGGTGTGGTCGGTGCGCTGCAGCAGCGACATGTCCACATCCCTCCGCGGAATATACTGCACCGGCGGATAGGAGGCCTCGCGCAGCGTCAGCGCATCGTGTGTATCGGCGATGATCTTGCCGCCGAGCGTGACGACGACGCGGGAGGGATTGTGCTCGACGGTGATCGGGTGGTCCGGCCCCGGGATCTTGATCGTCTTGTCTGACATGGTGGTTCGTCTCCAGGAGATATCGGCCCCTTGGAGATAGGGCGGGCACGCTGCCGGCCCAAGGCCTGGAATGCCGCCTTTGCTGAAGTGTCGCTCCCTTAGAATTCAAAATGCCGCGATTCTACGCTCAGCATCGCCGTTTTCGGCGCCGCCGGCCAATGGTGCGCGAGCGCATCGGCCACCGTGGCGACCAACCTCTCCAAGTCCTCACCGGCCGAAGCATGCAAGGCCTCGGCAACGATCAGCACCGAGCGCGTCGCCGGCCGCACGGCCGAAAGCCCACTCTGCCGGTTCGTCCAGCGCCGCGCATGCGCGTTCCCCGCCCCGTCTGCGAAGATCACCTCATTCGGCTCCGGATGTTCGCTCACGCCGCCGAAGGTCAAATAGGTCTCGTCACCCCCAGCCCGCCGAACCTCGAGATCGCCGACGATCATTTCGGCGTCGAAGACGGCGATCGGGATGGCAAAAGCGAGCGAAATCGCATTGCAGAGATCGATGAGCGGATGCAGGCGCGGCAGCGCATGGTCCTGACGGAAGCGGCGCAGCAGCGCCTCGGAAGCGCAGCGATATTGCGTCGGCTTCAACCCCATACGGGAAAAGCCACGCCGCCAGGCCTGGATTTCGGGGAATTCGCCTTCCTGCGTTTCGGCCAGCCGGGCCTCTGCGATCGCACTGAAACCTGCGATCGCCTCCTCGACATTGGCATCCGCATCGATGCCTCCCGCATGGAGCGCACCGGCGAGAAGCTCCGGAAAGACCTGCCATATGGTATCGGAATGGCTGAACTGCATGGTCTATCTCCCCTCGACGCGCTTCACCGCGACACGGCTCCCGGCAAAGGCCAGCCCGAGCACAGCGGCCAGCACGCAGGCGATGCCGGCGATCTGGCCAAGCCCGACCGGCTCGCCAAGAATGATGAAGGCAAGCATGACGGCGGAAACCGGAGCAAGCGCGGTGAAGAGCGCAGCTTCCGTGCCGCTCACCCTCTCCGCCCCCGCATACCACAATAGAAATCCGCCGACGGTCGGCACCAGCGCATAATAGACGACGGCGGCGACCGCGCTTCCCGACATGCCTTCTGCGAGAGGCGCTTCGAAAACAGCCGGGATGACGGCGACGATGAAGCCAATACCGGTCATCAGCGCCGACTGGGCAAGCGGCGCGATTTCCGTTTTCAGTTTTTTGTTCAGCAGGATGAACACTCCTTCGCAGACCACCGCCAGGAAGATCAGCGCATTGCCGGCAAGCGAGCCTCCTGCGGCCTCCGGCGTGGCGGCGATCGACAGCACGCCTGCCGTCGCCAGCGCCACGGCGAGAAGCAGGCCACGCTGCGGCCGTTCGCCAAGCAGCAGGATGGAGATTGCGGCCGACACCACCGGCAGCGTGCCGATGATGACACCGGCATCGGCCGCCGAGGTCAGGCTGAGGCCAGAAATTAGCAGCGTCGTATAGCCGACGCTACCGGCCCCGGCTTGAATGACGAGGATGAGGCGGTCTTTTCCGGAGAGCTTCGGCAGCCGCGCGCCGGTCGCCCGCATCAGCACGAGAAAGATGGGAAAGGCGATGGCGAAACGCAACGCGGTGGCGCTGAACGGCGGCAGGCCTGATGCGATGAGTTTGCTTGATACAACCGTGCTTCCCACAGTCAGCATGGCCAGCGCCAGATAGAGATAACCTTGAACCTGTCTCGACATTCAGCGTCTCCTGTTGGACGCGCCGAGAAAACAGCAGGAGCCCGTCAAAGGTCTTGAACGAAATTGCAGGCCTAGCCTGAGGTTCAGAGAAAGCCGCCGGCATAGAGGCGCGGCGACAGGCCGTATTTGCGCACGAAGACGCGCGTCATATGGCTCTGATCGGCAAAGCCGCTGGCAAAAGCCGCTTCCGCCAGCGGCATGCCCTGAGCAATCAGCCGCCGCGCGATATGGATGCGGGCCTGGACGAGATAGGCATGCGGTGTCAGTCCGGTCGCCTTGGCAAAACCACGCAGCACCTGGAAGCGGCTGAGCCCACTTTCCCGGGAGAGATCGGCAAGCGAGACGGCGGCAACCGGATCGTCATCGATCAGCTCTCGCGCCGCACGGATCGACGCCGGCACCGGCGGCCTCTGTTCGGCACCGCCGCGCTCGCGCATGACGTCGGCGACGAGTTGCAGAAGCAGTTGCTCGCAGAGCAGCCCGTCCGCCGCGGCGTCGGTTGCCGCACGGAACAGCGTTTCGAAGCGGCCGGCGATCGCGCGGTTACGGATGACGGGATGCGGGATTTCCGATCGCCCTGCCCCGTCTTGGCCGATCTCTTGCGCCAGACCGGTGACGATGGCGGGATCAAAATAGAGGATGCGCCAGGATCGTCGCTGGCCGATCGGCGCGCCGTCATGCACTTCATTGGGATTGACGGTGATGATGTCGCCGGCCTCAGCCTCCACCATGCCGCGGCCGCTCAGCGACGACTGTGCCCCGGCGGACATCAGGCCGATGCCGAACTGCTCATGCGTGTGGCGCGCGAAGCTGTGATGCGTTTCCGCTTCTACCGCTTCGACGCCTATCAGCGCCGAGCGCAACATCCTGAACTGGTTTTTCGCCATCGTCTGTCCGCAGGTCCGATCACGGGCCACTCTGCCAGTCGGAGGGAGAGGAGGCAACGCCTAGAAGAACTCGTCGAGCAGTTGATAGTAGCCGAGCCTCGCCGGATCCGTGGCCGGCAGGCCGTAGCGGTCGAGGAAGGGCCGCACCAGCGCCTCGCCGAAATTATAGGCGATGCTGCGGCAGGCAAGCGCGATATCCTGATAGCGGTCGGCGACGCCAAGGCGACTGCAGTCGATATAGCCGGAAAATCCCTTTTCGGAGGCGATGAAATTCGGCAGGCAGGCATCGCCATGGGTGACGACGAGATCCTCGCGGCCCGGCCTTCTGCTTTCGAGTTCGGCAAACAGGGCTTCGGCACTCTTTCCAAGCCGCGTCTCATCGAAATCGGTCTCGTCGACGATGCCGGCCTGCATCCGCGCTTTCGCCGCCGCAATGCGTCTCTCCAGCCGATGGTCGAAAGGGCAGGATGCGATCGGCAGCCGATGCAGGTCGAGAAGGGCTACCGCCAGCAGTTCGACCCGCGCAAACGGCGTCAGCGCCGACGCGCTGGCGAGGTCACGACCCGGCAGCGCGCTGATCAGCAGCCGGTTGTGCGCACCGTCGCTATCCTCTGTTATGACATCGGGACAGGGCAGACCGGACGCCTTGAGCCAACGAAGCCTGGCTGCCTCGGCGGCGAACTCGCCGAAAGGAGCGGCCTGTTCGACCTTCAGATAAAGCGTCGGCAATCCGGGAGCTTCGAGCCGGAAGACGCTCGCCGCAGAACGTCCGAGCGCATCGCGCTCGAACCGGTATCCGGCCAGGCGGGCATCAAGCGCGCCCGCTGCCAGCGGTTGATCGTCTTGGGAATTCGACATGATATCCGTGCCATTGACACTGCCGCATTATCCCGACAGGGCGATGCACTGCAAGCGGCACGATCGGTCAGCGCATATCGGCGCTGGACGCCCTCTGCGACCTCAATGAACAGTTTCGGGGGGCGCGGCTTCGAGAAGGATTTCAAAAGCCTCTTCCAGAGCAGCCACCAGAATATCGGTCAGCTCGTCGCCTTTGTTTTCCAGGAACAGCGCGCTCACGGCTTCGTCCTGACGCTCAAGAAAACGCTCGATCTCGTTCGACATATCATTGTCCCTTCTTCACCGTAACCATCACGGCCATGAGAAGAGGCTAGGTGCGGTTCCTTGCGCGTGGCTTGTTCCTGATAAGACCGCAATCCAGGATCGCGAGGACTAGTCACGAATTTCATATTTCGCATACTGACTGCGGGGGATCAATCCGCCAACTTCGTGGGCAAACGACACGATTTTCGTCGCTCCCTCATCCAACTCGCAACGGAAGCGAACATGGTACCAGCCTCTAGCTGTGCCAAAGGCTGCATCCGGCACATCAAGGACGGTCCCGCTTCGCAACCCGAAACTGGGCAATGCGGACGGGAAGTAACTCGGCGAACCATGAACGAGTTGGGCCTGAAGCTCGGTAGTGCAGAGCGTGGCCACCCGCTCTTTGCGCGGGAGGCCATCGATCGCAGTCTGAGCAAGCAAATTGCCATCTCCCATGCGCGAAAACAGCGTTTTTGCCTTGGGCAGATCGTTGTTTTTAGCGACCGTTTTCGACTTTTCAGCGGTCGTCTGCTCCGGTGGTTTGGCCTGCTCGATACTCGTCGTGGCTTCGCCAGACACATCTGTCGGCGGCCCATTGGGCTTCGGAGAAACCTCCGTTGTCGCAACCTCTGGAAGCTTCACATCATCCGGGACGGGCTTTGAAGCAGGCGTCTCGGTTTCAGGTTTTTCCGCAGCAGCCTGTGCCGGCCTCTGCTCCGGTTCCGCATCACGCTCCGGTGGAATTGATGCCGGTTTGGCTTCGCCTTGAGAAGATTTTCCCTCCAACGATTTTTCAGGGCCGCTGTTCTTATCACCAAACTCGATGACAGGGTTCAGGGTCGGCATCGGCCTCCCTTGCTGAGGCACTTTCTTAGTCGCCGGTGGCGGTGGCGGTGGTGGTGGTGGTGGTGGTGGCGGTGGTGGCTGCTTCTTGGCCTCTTCCGGCGGCTTCGGCTCCGGTGGTTTTTCCTCGGGCTTGGGCTCCGGCTTCTTTTCCTCCGGTGGCGGAACGAGTTCCACCTTCACGCTCTCGTCTTCCGCGGGCTTCGGATCGATCTTCGGCAGCCCGAAAATCAGAAGAGCAATGATGGGAATATGCGCGACAACGGACGCGACGATGCCCCAGCGGATTTCAGGCCGCTGTTTTCCCGTTTCATGCTGCGTTTCCGCTGGTTCCACGTCTTCTTCTGTCACAGCAGCGATGTGGCCTCTAAAGCCGGCAGCATCAAGCCACAAAAGAAAAAAACCGCGTGATCGCAGCAGCCATCTAACGTGCTACAGCGTCCTTTGCGCGTCCGAAAAGACGCGCGGCGCTATAGTGTCATTGGTCGGCGGCTCCATCGTCGGCCACCAGATCATGCGCCTGCCATTCGCTTTGCGGAATGGCATCGCCGATGAGAAAGGCGAAGGACGCGACCTTGCCGGAGGCGGCATTGAGCTCGCATTTGAACTGAATATTGTACCACTTCCGTTTGCTGCGGAAGGCGCCGCCCTTCACCTCGACGCTGTTGCCGCTGACCTTTTCCGCCGCCATCGCATACGGCGCGAGCGCATCCGGCGCCATCGCCGGCTGCGCGCGGCGGACCTGCTCCATCGCCTCCAGGTCACAGAGCTGCAGATTGCGCTCGCTGCCGGCAAGGCCGCGCAACGCCTCGCGGGCGCCGCGGCTGCGCGGATCTGACAACACCGTCTCCGAAAACAGCTGGCCCGCCTGGACGAATACACCAGGCTTCGGCGGCACCGGAGGGGCGGAAGCCACTTCAGGCGACCTCGCGGCCGCCGGCGCCTCCTCCTGATGCGGCGGAGCGATCTCCTGGACCGGCGCACTCGCATCCGGCTTTGCCGTAGCGGGTGCAGGCGTCGCGACCCGCTGCGCTATCGCAGAAGGTTTGGCGACTTCGGGAACGATATCAACCGTAATGCCGTCGTCCGGCAACGGTGCCGGCGGCTCAGGTCTCGGAAGCAGCAGGAGCAGCAGTGCAAGCATGACGGCATGCAGAGCGAACGAGGCGAAAGCGCCCCACTCGATGCCTTCGCCCCGATTTTCCCACACCAGTGCCATCGCTCAGGAAGCAGCTGTCGGACAATCGAAGGCGGCCATAAAACCTGGGAACGCTTTCATCAAGAGCCCTGCCGATACGCCACGAGGAATTAAGGACAGGGCGACAGTGCCAGTCTGACGCGAGTTGCGCAACGCTTATGACCGCCGATAGCGGTCCTTTGTCCCGATCAACCAAGTGAGCCGATGATCTCTCGATAGGCGGCCTCCGGGAATGCCTTCAGTGTCTGGGTGCGGACATTGCCGCCCATCGCGAGCGAGAGGCCAAACCGCGCCATCACGGCATCGTCAGGCGCTTCGCAGACAGCCACCATGTCGTGGCCGCCCATCGTCAGAAAGAACTGATTGAAGGAGCCGCCCATGTCGCCGAGCAATTTCTTCGCCGCATCCAGCCGTTTTGACGAGTCGCGAACGTTGCGCACACCTTGGTCCGTCCAGTTGATCAACACAATGTAAGTGGTCATTTCGCACCTCCCAACGGAGGATTCGCCCGACGCGGGCATGCACCGGTCCTCGCTCGCGCATCGCGATCGATTTCTTCCCCCGTGGCCGGACTATAATCTTGTCACCACCCAGCGACAAGAAAGCCGCCGGGATCATTGGTATTAGGCATGTCGCCCAAAAGTGTGCAGAAAGTCGAGATAACCCCGCGTCTGGGAATGCGTACAAAATTTCTTCGTACACAGAGCGTCAGTGCGCGCTCGCGTGGCACCTAAAAGCGGACCTCTAAACGTTCGACATGGCAGCAGATCACAGATTGAGACGAGGCGAGCAATGTGGGACCGAAACACCGGTTGCGAGATAACGACTGGATGACACAAAGACGGAAAGCAAAAAGCCGGACATGAAGCCCGGCTTTCGCAATCGTAGAGATCTTGTCGTCGCTCAGCTGTCGAGGAACGAGCGCAGCTTTCTGGAGCGGCTCGGATGCTTCAGCTTGCGCAGCGCCTTAGCCTCGATCTGGCGGATACGTTCTCGGGTGACCGAGAACTGCTGGCCGACTTCTTCGAGCGTGTGGTCGGTGTTCATGCCGATGCCGAAGCGCATGCGCAGGACGCGTTCCTCGCGCGGCGTCAGCGAGGCCAAAACGCGGGTCGTCGTTTCGCGCAGGTTCGCCTGGATGGCGGCGTCGATCGGCAGCAGCGCGTTCTTGTCCTCGATGAAATCGCCGAGATGCGAATCTTCTTCGTCGCCCACCGGGGTTTCGAGCGAGATCGGCTCCTTGGCGATCTTCAGGACCTTGCGGACCTTTTCGAGCGGCATCGCAAGCTTTTCGGCCAGTTCTTCCGGCGTCGGCTCGCGGCCGATCTCGTGCAGCATCTGGCGCGACGTGCGGACGATCTTGTTGATCGTCTCGATCATGTGCACCGGAATGCGGATCGTGCGGGCCTGGTCGGCGATCGAACGGGTGATCGCCTGACGGATCCACCATGTCGCATAGGTCGAGAACTTGTAGCCGCGGCGGTATTCGAACTTGTCGACCGCCTTCATCAGGCCGATATTGCCTTCCTGAATGAGGTCGAGGAACTGCAGGCCGCGGTTCGTGTACTTCTTGGCGATGGAGATGACGAGGCGAAGGTTTGCTTCGACCATTTCCTTCTTGGCGATGCGCGCTTCGCGCTCGCCCTTCTGCACCATATGCACGATGCGGCGGAATTCCGAGATCGAGATCCCGGTCTCGGTCGCCAGATTCTGGATTTCCTGGCGGATGTCGCGGATCGTCGTGTTTTCGCCCCTGGCGAATTCCTTCCAGCCGCGAGCAGCCAGATTGCCGATCGACTTCATCCAGTTCGGGTCGAGCTCGGCGCCCTGGTACTGCTCCAGGAAGGAGTCGCGCTTGACGCCATAGGATTCGGCCAGACGCAGCAGGCGGCCTTCGTTGGAAACGAGGCGCTTGTTGATGTCGTAGAGCTGCTCGACCAGAGCATCGATGCGGTTCTGGTTCAGGGACAGAGACTTGACGGCCTTGATGAGCTCATCCTTGAGTTCCTTGTAGCGGCGCTCCTGGGCGGTAGACAGCGTGCCGGAAGCCGACAGCCGCTGCTCGACCTGCTGGTCCTGCAGCTTGCGCAGCTTCTTGTAGGTCTCGGCGATCGTATCCAGCGTCTCCATCACCTGCGGACGAAGCTCTGCTTCCATCGCCGCCAGCGAAAGGTTGGATTCGTCCTCGTCCTCTTCCTCCTCTTCGGGAGGCAGGCCTTCGCCGCCGACATCGGTAATGTCGTCGTCGCCGGAGCGGGCGCGGCGGGTCTTTTCCTTTTCCTCGGCGAGCTTGCGGTCGGCCTCGATCTTCTCCGGGCTCTGGAACTGCGGCGCAGCCTTGGCTTCAGGACCTGAATAGGTCGTTTCGAGATCGATGATCTCGCGCAGCAGCGTCGTGCCTTCGTTGAGTTCGTCACGCCAGATGATCAGCGCCTGGAAGGTCAGCGGGCTCTCGCAGAGGCCTGCGATCATCGTTTCGCGGCCGGCCTCGATGCGCTTGGCGATCGCGATTTCGCCCTCGCGGGAGAGAAGCTCCACCGAGCCCATCTCGCGCAGGTACATACGAACAGGATCGTCTGTCCGGTCTGTCGGTTCTTTCTTCTTGGCGGTCGCAAGCGCCGTGCCGCTCGAAGGTGCGAGCTCGCCGCCTTCGCTGTCCTCGTCACCGCCGGCGTCGTCGTCATCGCCGCCGCCGGAAGCACCGGCTTCCTCGGCTTCTTCGTCCTCGATGACGTTGATGCCCATATCCGACAGCATCGACATCGTGTCTTCGATCTGCTCGGACGTCACTTCTTCGGACGGCAGGACAGCGTTGAGCTCGTCCATCGTCACATAGCCGCGCTTCTTGGCGGCCTTGATCATCTTCTTGACCGCGTCGTCGGAAAGATCGAGAAGAGGGCCGTCGCTTGCGCCGTCGCGTTCGACTTCCGCGTCTTCGTTCTCTTTGACCTTGGTTGCCATTTATATCGTCGCCTTCCTGACGCTATCCAATCTCGCTACGGTGAATGGGCCGTCTCAGGGCCTGACGCGTCGCTCGCGCCGCCCTCGAATCACCTTTGCCCACCTAACGGGATGACATTTAAAGCCTGATTAACCACGATCGCCGGCACCGGACAGCAAAGCTTTCTTGCTTTTGGATTTCCGGCCATGGTTGCGCGATCCGCCTTGACCCAGTTCACCGTTTCAACAAGTCGAACGGTGATTCCCACATTTTTTGTTCTCGTCAAGCTTTTCCAGAAAAAAAGCTCACGAAATATCGGAAAAAGCCTTATCCACAGGCTTTGAACCGCGGCAGCGATTGCGAAGCCTTATTTAAGATGCGGCGAACAAAAGACAAGGGCAGCAAATATTTTGCCCGCCATACCCGTTATTTCCACCATTTTTGCAGTTGTACCGATGATATATGCGCCTTCAGCCTGAAGAATCTAACGCGCCGCGCCGTCATAGGCCTTCACCGTCAGCGCCCCGAGATCGACCGCGGGAATGCAGCGCAGATTGATCGAGGCCATCGCCGCGCCATCCGGGGTCACGGCTTCACCAAACGGCGCGATGCCGCAATTGGCGCAGAAGTGATGCCGGATGACATGGCTGTTGAAAGTATAGGTCGAGAGATTGGCCTCGGGCGTCTTCAGCACCAGCTTGTCACGCGGCACGAAGGCGAGAAGCCCGCCCCGCCTGCGGCAGAGCGAGCAGTTGCAATCCAGCGCCTCGGTGAATTCGCCTTCGACCTCGAAAGCAACGTTGCCGCAATGGCAGCTTCCTTCATAAATCATGTCGTCCTCCTCACATCCAATCCATGACGACCTTGCCGGAGTTGCCCGACCGCATCGCCTCGAAGCCATCGCGGAAATCGTCGATGCCGATCCGATGGGTGATGATGGGCGCAAGGTCGAGGCCGCCCTGGACGAAGGCGATCATCTTGTACCAGGTCTCGAACATCTCGCGGCCATAGATGCCCTTGAGATTGAGCATCTTGAAGATCACCTTGTTCCAGTCGATCTCGAAACCAGCAGGCGCGATGCCGAGAATGGCGATCTTGCCGCCATTGTTCATCTTGTCGATCATGTCGCGGAAGGCGGGGGCCGCTCCCGACATTTCAAGCCCGACGTCGAAACCCTCCGTCATGCCGATCGCCTTCATCACATCGGCGAGGTTTTCCTTGGAAGCATCGACGACGTGGTCAATGCCGAGTTTGCGGGCGAGATCCAGCCGGTGCGGATTGATATCGGTGATGACGACCTTGCGGGCGCCGGATCGCTTGGCGACGAGCGCGCCCATGATGCCGATCGGGCCGGCGCCGGTGACGAGCACGTCCTCGCCGACAAGATCGAAGGAGAGTGCGGTATGCACGGCATTGCCGAACGGGTCGAAGATTGCCGCGATCTCGTCTGATATATCGTCCGGGATCGGCACGACATTGCTTTCGGGGATGCAGACGAATTCGCCGAAGGAACCCGGGCGGTTGACGCCGACGCCAAGCGTGTTGCGGCAGAGGTGCCCCCTGCCCGCCCGGCAGTTGCGGCACTTGCCGCAGACGATATGCCCCTCGCCGGAGACGCGCTCGCCGACATGATAGCGGGTGACCGCCGAACCGATCTCGGCGATCTCGCCGGAAAATTCATGGCCGACCACCATCGGCACCGGAATGGTCTTCTGCGCCCACTGGTCCCAGTTCCAGATATGGACGTCGGTGCCGCAGATCGCCGATTTCTTCACCCGGATCAGCACATCGTTCGGCCCGACCTCGGGCACCGGCACATTCTCCATCCAGAGCCCGACTTCCGGTTTCGCTTTGACCAGTGCCTTCATCATGTTCGACATATCTGTATTCCTTGGCCCCGTATCTGTCGCAGCCCCTCATCCGCCTGCCGGCCCCTTCTCCCCGCAAGCGGGGCGAAGGGATATGCCGCACCGTTTCCGCATTCTCAAGCGGTCCGTTGGGCACGTCCCCTCTCCCCGCGAGCGGGGAGAGGGTTAGGGTGAGGGGCAGCATCGCCTATTCTCAAATCACACCCAATTCCCGCCCTGCCTCGGCAAAAGCCGCGATCGCCCGCTCCACATCCGCCCGCGAATGCGCCGCCGACATCTGCGTGCGAATGCGGGCCTGGCCTTTCGGCACCACGGGGAAGGAGAAGCCGATCACATAGATCCCCTTCTTCAGCATCAGGCCCGCCATGTCCTGGGCGAGCTTGGCGTCACCCAGCATGACGGGGATGATCGGATGGCCTTCGCCGGCAAGCGTGAAACCGAGCTTGGTCATCTCTGTGCGGAAGAGATCCGCATTGTCGGAAAGGCGCTTGCGCAAGGCATCGCCGTTTTCGATGAGATCGAACACCTTGAGCGAGGCCGCAGCGATGACAGGCGCCAGCGTGTTCGAGAACAGATAGGGCCGCGAGCGCTGCCGCAGCCATTCGACGACTTCAGCCTTGGCCGAAGTGTAACCGCCCGAGGCGCCGCCGAGCGCTTTGCCAAGCGTGCCGGTGATGATGTCGATCCGGCCCTCGACACCGCAATGTTCGGCCGAACCGCGGCCGTTCTTGCCGACGAAGCCGACGGCGTGGCTGTCATCGACCATGACCATCGCGCCGTATTTTTCGGCGAGATCGCAGACACCGCCGAGATTGGCGATGATGCCATCCATCGAGAAGACGCCGTCGGTGGCGACCAGCTTGAAGCGGCTGCCTTCGGCCTTTTTCAATTCCTCTTCGAGTGCTGCCATGTCGTTGTTGGCGTAGCGGAAACGCTTGGCCTTCGAAAGCCTGACGCCGTCGATGATCGAGGCGTGGTTCAGCGCGTCCGAGATGATCGCGTCCTCTTCGGACAGCAGCGTTTCGAACAGGCCGCCATTGGCATCGAAGCAGGAGGAATAGAGGATCGTGTCTTCCATGCCGAGGAAGGCGGAGATGCGCGCCTCGAGTTGCTTATGCTCCTCCTGCGTGCCGCAGATGAAGCGCACCGAAGCCATGCCATAACCGTAGCGGTCGAGCGCCTGCTTGCCGGCCTCGGCCAGTTCCTCGTTGTCGGCAAGGCCGAGATAGTTGTTGGCGCAGAAATTCAGCACCCGCTCGCCGGTGGAAATGCCGATCTCGCCCGCCTGCTTGGAAGTGATGACCCGCTCGGATTTATAGAGGCCGGCATCCTTCAGCACCGAAATCTCGTTGCGGAGATGGGAGAGAAATTGCGAGGTCATGGGGCGGCCCTTCGTGAAGATTTCCGTGCCAGCCGGGTTAGCATATCGCCGCCGGCTTGTCTTCTTCAGCGCTGGACCGAGATCAGCCGTGAGCCTTCAGCCCTTGTCGTGCGAGAGAATGATCTCGAGGAAGGCATCGCCGTAGCGTTCGAGCTTCGCCTGCCCGACGCCCGATATGGCGAGCAATTCCTTGCGGCTTCGCGGCTTCTCCGTGGCGAAGGCGATGAGTGTCGTATCGGGAAAGACGACATAGGGCGGCACGCCGAGCGATTTCGCGATCGCCATGCGCTCGGCCCGCAGCGCCTCGAAGAGAGCGCCATCGGCGCCTGACAAGCCGGATTTGCGCTCGCCGCGCTCCGCCTTCTTCGTACGCCGCTCCGAGGCCGGGCGGTCCTTGCGAAAGAACACCTGCCGCTCGTGCTTGAAGACGGCCCGCGCCTCCGGCTCCAGCTTCAGCGCGCCGAAAGCTTCGTGATCGACGCGGATCAGACCCATGGCAAGCAGCTGACGGAACACGGATTGCCAGACACGCGCCGGAATATCCTTGCCGGCACCGAAGACCGGCATCTCGGCGTGACCGAAACGCTCGGTCTTTTCGTTGACGTTGCCGAGGAGCACGTCGACGACATGGCCGGCGCCGAAACGCTCGCCGGTGCGATAGATGGCGGCCAGCGCCTTGATCGCCGCCTCCGTGCCCTCCCAGGTTTCGACCGGCTTCAGGCAGGTGTCGCAATTGCCGCAATGGCCGGCATGCGCTTCGCCGAAATGGGCAAGGATCGCCTGGCGCCGGCAGGAAGCCGTCTCGCAGATGGCCAGCAATGCGTTGAGTTTGGCGCGTTCGACCCGCTTGATCTCGGCGGCGGCACTGCCCTCGTCGATCATCCGGCCGCGCTGGATGACGTCGGCCATGCCATAGGCCATCCAGACGTCCGACGGCAGGCCGTCGCGCCCGGCGCGCCCGGTCTCCTGATAATAGGCTTCCACCGAGCCCGGCAGGTCGAGATGGGCGACATACCGCACATTCGGCTTATCGATGCCCATGCCGAAGGCGACGGTGGCGACCAGGCAAAGATTCTCTTCTTTCAGGAAGGCATCCTGATTGGCGTCGCGAACCGCCCTGTCCATGCCGGCATGATAGGCGAGCGCGCGGATGCCCTGCCCGTTCAGCCAGTCGGCCGTATCCTCGACCTTGGCGCGCGACAGGCAATAGACGATGCCGCTGTCGCCCTTATGGCCGGAGAGGAACCGCAAGAGCTGCTGGCGCGGCTGGTCACGCTCGACGATCTCGTAGGCAATGTTCGGCCGGTCGAAACTGGTGGTGAAGATCTCCGCGGCATCGAGCCCCAACCGCTCGATGATGTCGTCGCGCGTATGCGGATCGGCCGTCGCCGTCAGCGCCACGCGCGGCACGCCGGGATATTGTTCGCCGAGCCGGCCGAGGGCACGATATTCCGGCCGGAAATCATGGCCCCATTGCGAGACGCAGTGGGCCTCGTCGATGGCAAAGAGCGCGATCTTCTCGTTGGCGATCAGCTCGCGGAACCCGTCGGTCAGAATGCGCTCGGGCGTCACGTAGAGAAGGTCGAGCTGGCCTGCCGAGAGCGCGCGACGAACCTCGACGAATTCCTCGCGCGACAGCGACGAATTGAGCGCTGCGGCACGGATGCCGAGCTGCTTCATCGCCTCCACCTGATCGCGCATCAGCGCAATCAGCGGCGAAACGACGATGCCGACGCCATCGCGGCAAAGCGCCGGGATCTGAAAACACAGCGATTTGCCGGCACCTGTGGGAAAGAGCACGACGGCGTCGCCGCCGGAAACCACATGTTCGACCACCTGCTGCTGCTTGCCGCGGAAGGAGGAATAGCCATAGACCTGCTTGAGGATAGCGAGTGGCGAGCGGCCGGAAGAAAACAGCGCGCCGGAAGCGGAAAAGCCCGGTTCATTGCGTTCGGTCAGCGACATCAGTGGTTCGCCGCCCCTTTAACGCGGCCGGAAAGCACCCCGAAGCCATCGATGATCGCCTCCTGGTTCTCAAGGCGCACCCCTTCGAAATGCACTTCCTGCTGCGCGCGCATCAGTTGAACGATCGCCTCGCCGTCGCCGGCTTCGGTCGCCAGCGCGATCTCTCGCTCGAGTTCGATCTTCTGCCGGCGCAGCGCCTTCGCCCGCTTGTGGAAGGCCAGCGCCTGGCGATAGCCTTCGCGCGCATCCTCCATCGCCGCCTCCTCGGTCGCCGTCCAGAGCCGGGCATTGCGCACCTGCTGATCGAGGCTCTTGATGAGCGGACCGAAACCCTCGAATTCCAGCCGTTCGGTCAGATATTCGCGTGTCAGATGCGGGCCGGCGACGGCAGCGGCAGCCCCGAGCATCGCCGACCAGAGCCGCTGCAGCTCGCGGCTGTCATAGTCGATCGCGGCGATTTCGTCATAATCGTCGATCATCAGCGAAGGATGATTGATGACGGTCAGCGCCAACACGCTTTCGCGCAACGCCGTATTGTCCCGGTGGCCGCGCACGGGGCCCGAGCGGGCGAGCCGGTCGGAAATGATGCTGGGGCTTTTCGGCCCCGCCTTGCCGGCATTGTCGCGGCCCGGGCGGTAATTGCCATTGCCCGCGAAGCCGCCGCGGCGCTCGCCATTGTTGCGGTTCTGGAACTGCGGCTGGAAGAAGGCGTTCAGCCGGTCGCGAATATCCTGCTGGTAGTGGCGGCGCACATTCTCGTCGGCGATGACGGCGACGAGCTGTTTCAGCCGCGCCTCGAGTTCGGCGCGCGCCTCGGGCGTATCGAACTTGCCGGTATTGATCTCCCGGCTCCACAGCATCTCGGAAAGCGGCTTTGCCTGGCTCATCACCTTGTCGAAGGGCGCGCGGCCCTCGTCGCGCACCAGATCGTCGGGGTCCTTGCCGTCGGGCAGAAGCGCGAAGCGGACGGAACGGCCGGGCTTCAGATGCGGCAGCGCCAGTTCGGCGGCGCGATTGGCGGCGCGGATACCGGCCCCGTCGCCGTCGAAGCAGAGCACCGGTTGCGGTACCATCTTCCAGAGCAGTTCGAGCTGGTTTTCGGTAAGCGCCGTGCCAAGCGGCGCAACGGCACTCTCCACGCCGGCCTGATAGAGCGCGATCACGTCCATATAACCTTCGACGGCGATGATGGTGCCTGTCGCATTGTCATCCTGAGGGTCGCCGCGGCCCGGTCCCTGGATCGCGCGCCGCGCACGGGCGAAATTATAAAGAACATTGCCCTTGTGGAAGAGCTCCGTCTCGTTCGAGTTCAGATATTTCGCCGGCGCATCCGCAGACATGGCACGGCCGCCGAAAGCGATGACCTTCTCTCGCGACGAAAGGATCGGGAACATAATGCGGTCGCGGAAGCGATCGTAGGAAACCGGCACGTTTTCATGGACGACCAGGCCACAGGCCTCGATCTGCTCCTTGAGCACGCCCTTGCCGGCAAGAAATTCCTTCAGCGCATTGCGGCTGTCGGGCGCATAGCCGAGACGGAAGGTCTCGATGGTGCGTCCCGTCAGCCCGCGGTCGCGCAGATAGGCCCGTGCCCTCGCCCCATTCGCCGTCTGCAACTGGTCCTGGAAAAATTGCGTCGCCATTTCCATGACGTCGATCAGCGAACCGCGCTCCTTCTCACGCTTCTCCATCACAGGATCGGCCAGCGGCATCGGCATGCCGGCCATATCGGCGATCTGCTGCACCGCCTCGGGAAAACTCAGGCCCTCGAGTTCGGTCAGGAAGCGGAAATGGTCGCCGGTGACCCCACAGCCGAAGCAGTGATAGCGGCCCTTTCGGTCCTCGCAGTGGAAGCTCGGCGATTTCTCGCCGTGGAACGGGCAGCAGGCCCAATAATCGCCGCGCGATACGTTGGTCTTGCGCTTGTCCCAGCTGACGCGGCGCGCAATCACGTTCGAAATCGGAACGCGGTCGCGGATCTCATCGAGAAAGGTGTTGGAAAAGCGCATCTATACCTCTTGGCCAAGCTCCATATAAGCTGCTTTGCCGCTCCATGCCACGAAACTTGTCATGAAAACCCGCTATTCACAGGCAAGTGCACCGGTTGCTTGCGATGTCGGTTTTCCAATCAACAACACGTTATCGCCCCTGCGACAGGGGTGCGACATTATTGTCCTCGCAGATCGGGAACGGCACCGTCGTGAGTGCTCCACAAAGAGCCAAAGCCTGCCGAATTCCCATATTAAATCCTTTAAAAACAGTGACATATCAATTCCGCCGCTCGGACACCCCCGTCTTACAGCCTACTGCCCGGCCTCCGCTTTGATGCCCCCCAAACCGCCGTTTTCGCCAATCATTATTTTTTTGTAATTTGAATAAGCAGCCAGCCCGCAATAGGTTCGATCTCAACAAAGCGATCCCCGAGCGAAGCACCATCCCTACCCCCGGCGCCGCTTCGCAAGGGTGCCTTTGCAAATACCCTCCGGTTTGGGCCTCGGTCCTGCGTTGCCGGCGGAAGCAAAGAGCAAGAAGGCAGGAGCGCCCCCAGCTCCTGCCTTCTTAAATTTTGGCTCGCCTTGCGACAACTCTCCCTTTGAAATTAACCGCTTATTGACAAAACCGTTGACAGGCGGTGCTGGCATGAAAGATGTATGCGCCGAACTCCTGGACCTCTCCAATGGCTTTTACCGCGGAAAATCTTGCAGCAGACGATCGATTTTTCGCTGCGATCCTGCAGTGCGCCGATCAGATGCTCGCCATCTATCGCGAGAGCCCGCGCATCGCCTCGATCTTCGCCGCGCAGCAGCGCTGGCTGATGGCCCATGCCGGTTTCGCCCTTCACTACGGTCATCCCGACGGCGGCAAGAGCGGCCTCTATTCCGGCCGCTTCATCGATTTCGCGGTCAAGAACGATATCGCCAGCCGCAACACGGCCGCAGCCTTCATGCAGGAAATGCTGGCCTATCGCTTCCTGCGACCGGTTCCCGGCCCCGACAAGCGCACACGCTACCTGGAGCCGACCGAAATCGCCGAGCAGCATTTCACCCGTTGGCTCGTCACCCATATGATGATCCTCGATAGCCTCGACGGCGGTGAGCGCGCCGACAAGATCACTGCCGATCCCTCGGCGATGATGGCAGCGATCCAGCCGCTGATCGCCAAGGCGATCATCGGGAGTGAAGCGGTGCGCAATCCAGGCCCGACCTTCAACCTCTTCAACTGGGCAAATTCCGGCGGACTGGTGATGGACTACCTGATCTCGCGCCTTCCGGAATTTCCCCGGACGGCCGACCGCGTCGTTCTCGGCCCTCTGTCGCTCAGGGAACTGCGCGAACAGTTCATGATCTCCAACACCCATCTGAAGCGGCTACTGACGCAGGCGGCGACCATGGAAAGCGTCGGCTGGACAGAACTCTCCCGCAAGGGCGACTTCTGGCTGTCGGGCCACTTCATCCGCGAATATTGGAATTATCAGGCGGCGAAATTCGCCATCGTCGATGCCGCCGCCGAAGCGGTGCTCGGGCCTGCGGTCCGTGACGAGCCGCAGGCACGACGCGTTATCTGAAACTTATCCGTTCAACAATTCCTTGACGGTCGCCGAGGCCTTGGCGAAATCCATCTGGCCGGCATAACGCTCCTTCAGCGCTGCCATCACCTTGCCCATATCCTTGGCGCCCGCGGCACCCGTCTCGGCGATGATCGCCGAGACGTTGGCGCGCACTTCACTGTCGGAAAGCTGCTTCGGCATGAAATCCTGAATGACGGTGATTTCGGCGCGCTCCTTGGCGGCAAGCTCCGGCCGGGAATTCTCCTCGTAGATCTTTGCCGATTCGTCGCGCTGCTTCACCATCTTGGCGAGAATCTGCAGGATCTCGTCGTCGCTCGCCTGCTCCTTGCCGGTGCCGCGATTGGCGATATCGCGGTCCTTGACCGCGGCCTGAATCAGCCGGACGGTGGAAAGCCGCTCCGCATTCTTGGCCTTCATCGCCTCTTTCAGCTGGGTGGCGAGTTGATCGCGCAGCATGGTCTTCACTCCTGTTTTGATGCCGCTTCATAAACCACGCTGATGCGGCGGATCAAATAAATTGCGCGATCAGGGAGATAAAGCGCAGGAAAACGGCGGCAATCTCGGCTACAAAGATTGACGCTAAGCGATTGCGTGGCTATTTACCGCCACCTGCACCAAAATTCGTGATCAGGCCTGAAGCGCGCGGCATTGCCGTGTCCACACGCCTGCGAGATCAAATGGCGACGAGCGCGGCAACGCGCCCACCTGCCGGAAACGGGATGAAGATGACCGCGACAGCACCCTGGACAATCGAAAAGCCGACCGCCCTGCTCGTTCTTGCCGACGGCACGGTCATCGAAGGCAAGGGCATCGGCGCCACCGGCAAAGTGCCGGCCGAAGTGGTCTTCAACACGGCGCTGACCGGCTATGAGGAGATCCTGACGGACCCCTCCTATCTCGGCCAGATCGTCACCTTCACCTTCCCGCATATCGGCAATATCGGCACCAACGAGGAAGACATCGAGGATCTGACGCCGGCCGCCCGGCACGGCGCCGTCGGCGTCATCTTCAAGGCCGACATCACCGACCCTTCGAACTACCGCGCCGCCAAGCACCTCGACCAATGGCTGAAGGCACGCGGCGTCATCGGCCTCTGCGGCATCGACACGCGCGCGCTGACAGCCTGGATCCGCGAGAACGGCGCCCCGAACGCGGTGATCGCCCACGATCCTAACGGCGTCTTCGACATCGAGACGCTGAAGGCCGAAGCCAAAGCCTGGAGCGGCCTCGAAGGTCTCGACCTTGCCAAGATCGCCTCGTCGGGCCAGTCCTCGCAGTGGACCGAAACGCCGTGGGTCTGGAACGAAGGTTACGGTGAACTCAAGGCTGCGGACGCCAAATTCCACGTCGTCTGCCTCGATTACGGCGTCAAGCGCAACATCCTGCGCCTGTTTGCCGGCCTCGACTGCAAGGTGACCGTCATGCCGGCCACAACGAGCGCCGAAGACGTCCTCGCCATGCAGCCGGACGGCATCTTCCTGTCGAACGGCCCGGGCGATCCGGCGGCAACCGGCGAATATGCCGTGCCTGTCATCAAGACGCTGATCAAGACCGACATCCCGGTTTTCGGCATCTGCCTCGGCCACCAGATGCTGGGTCTCGCACTCGGCGCAAAGACCGAGAAGATGCATCAGGGCCATCACGGCGCCAACCACCCCGTCAAGGACCACACGACGGGCAAGGTCGAGATCGTCTCGATGAACCATGGCTTCGCGGTCGACTCGAAGTCGCTGCCTGATGGCGTTGAAGAGACTCACATTTCGCTTTTTGACGGCACCAATTGCGGCCTGCGCGTGCTCGGCAAGCAGGTCTTTTCCGTCCAGCATCATCCGGAAGCTTCTCCCGGCCCGCAGGACAGCCACTATCTCTTCCGCCGCTTCATCAACATGGTGCGCGAAAAGAAGGGCGAATCGGCACTCGCCGAACGCTGATTTCAAGCCACAGCGATTTCCGATGAAGGCTCGCCCAGGCGGGCCTTTTTCTTTATCCGCCCCTTGACCTCAGCTTAAGTTGAGGAATTACAGATCTGCCTGCAAACATCTGATGCAGGAGAAAACTGGATGAGCGGAGCTTTCTACAGGATAGACAAGTTCGTCGTGCCGGCAGCGGCGCGAGAGGAATTTCTCGTCAAAGTGATGATGACCCACAAGCTGTTGGAGGCGCAGGACGGTTTCATCGATCACAGGGTGCTGAAACAGGTCGCCGGCCCAGGCGAATTCAATTTCGTCACGATCGCCGAATGGGAAAATACGGAGGTCGTCGAGCGCGCGGGGGCGGCCGTTGCAGCGGCCCATAGGGTCGCCCATTTCGATCCGCAGGAAATGTTTGCACGTCTCGGCATTCGCGCCGATATCGCCAGTTACAAGCCCGTCGCGGCCTGACGGCAGAGGCGGACGGCTCAGGCGTGGGCCAGCTCCGCCTCCCGGCGAAGGAGAAGGTAGAAGCGCGCACAGAGCATGACGGCGGCGGCTGCCAGCCCGACGAGGAAGCCGAACCAGATGCCGATACCGCCGAAACCCAGCGGGAAGGCAAAGGCCCAGGCCAGGAAGAAGCCGATCGGCCAGTAAGCGATCAACGCCATGATCATCGGTACGCGCGCGTCCTTGAGACCGCGCAGCAATCCATTGGCGATCACCTGCAGCCCGTCGACGAGCTGGAAAAGCCCGGCAACGACGATCAGCGGCCCGGCATAGGCAAGCACCTCCGGCGCTTCGGGCGAGTTCACGTCGAGGAACCAGCTGCCGAGGAATTGCGGCATGGTGGCAAAGAGTACCGAGCCCACCGCCGAAATGGCGCAGGCGAGGATGAGCACCATGATCGAAGCCCGCACCAGCCCCTGATGGTCGCCCTGCCCGTGCGCGACGCCGACGCGCACCGTCGCCGCCTGGCTGAGGCCGAGCGGGATCATGAATGCGATCGACGCCCATTGCAGGGCAATGCCGTGAGCCGCAAGCTCGATGGTGCCGATATAGCCCATCAGCAGCGAGGCCACCGTGAACAGGCTGACTTCGGCAAGGATGGTGACGCTGATCGGGAAACCAAGCCGGATGACCTCCAGCAGCGCATGCCAGTCGGGTTTCCAGAACCGCACGAAGATCTCGTAGCGCCGGGTCTCTTCCCGCCGCTGCACGAAAGCCAGGATGAAGAGGAAGCCTGCCGTCTGCACGACGACCGAAACGATCGCAGCGCCCTCGAGCCCCATTGCCGGAAAGCCGAAATGGCCGAGCACGAGCATATAGGCGAAGATCGCATTCATCACCAGCGTGGCGATGGTGACGTTGAGGATGATGCCCGCCTTGCCGATGGCGCTGACCAGCGCCCGCATGACGTTGAAGAGCAGCGCCGGCAGCACGCCGAACTGGCCGATCATGATGTAGCCGTGGGCGAGTTTGGCCACCTCGGGCTTCTGCTGTGCGAAGAGAAGGACCTGCTCCGAATTGAAGAAGGCCGGCTGCATGATTACCCAGTACCCGATCACCACCCACAGACCCATGCGCAGCGACCGGCGCACCGAGACAACGTCGCCGCGGCCGTAGGCCTGCGCCACCATCGGAATGACGGCGATGGCAAAGCCCGAGCCGAAGATCAGGATCGTGAACAGGAACTGCGCCGCAAGCACCATCGCCGCCAGATGCTCGGCGCCGAGCCGGCCGACGATCATCACGTCGGTGGTGTTGATGCCGAGCTGGGCAAGCTGCGCGCCGATCAGCGGAATGCCGAGCGCCAGCGTTGCACGGAAATGTGCGCCCCAACGATTATCGGTTGTCGGCGCAAGTCTGCGCGCGTCGATCGGCGTGTCCATGACACCAGTCCTGTGATTGAAATATGCGTCGCCGCAGCTTGCGGCGAAATAACATCCGGACTTAGAGCAAAGCCCCGCAAAGAACTACCCCAGATGAGGCAGATGATGAAAAATTCATCATCGCATCAGCGTTTCTGATCGATCAACCTGCCGCTTCCAGTGCCTCGGCCGGTTCACGGACCCGAACCCGCATGAGGAACACGCCGGCGGCCACCAGGATGAACAGGGCAGCGGTCAAATAGGGCGCCCCGGCGAAGGTGACCGGCGCCTCGGGCCGCGTGAAATAACCGAACATCTGCGTGAAGATCAGCGGCCCAAGGATGGTCGTGATGCTGCTGAGGCTGGTCAGCGCGCCTTGCAACTCGCCTTGCGCCGAGGGCGGCACCTTGCCGGCGGCGATGCTGCGCAGCGGCGGATCGGCGACGTTTTCCATGACGGTCGCAACGATGATGACATAGACGACCCAGCCCTCCCAGGCGAAGGCATAGCCGGTGAGCCCGACGGCCGAGAAGCAGAGGCCGAGAAGAGCGGTCTTCCACTCGCCGAGTACCGGCACGATCCGCGGCAGAACCAGCCCCATGACGATCACCGCGCCGATGCCATAAATGCCGAGCGACAGGCCGATCTGTCCCTCGCTCCAGCCGTAACGATAGGTCGAGACGAACGACCAGACCGAGGGATAGACGGCATGCGCCAGGAAAAACAGGAACATGACGAGGCTGACCCAGCCGATGCCGGGATAATGGCGCATCTGGCGCAACGCGCCGAGCGGATTGGCGCGTTTCCATTCGAACCGGCGGCGGTTCTTCGCCGCCAGCGTTTCCGGCAGCAGGAAGCAGGCGGCGATGAAATTGATGAGCGATAGCGCGGCCGCGCCGAGGAACGGCACACGCGGGCCGAATTCGCCGAGGAAGCCGCCGACGACGGGGCCGATGGTGAAGCCGACGCCGAACGCAATGCCGATCAGCCCGAAATTCTTCGCCCGGTTCTCCTCGGTGCTGATATCGGCGATATAGGCCGAGCAGGTGGCGAAGCTGCCGCCGCTGATGCCGGCAAGCACGCGGCCGACGAACAGCATCCAGAAGCTGGTAGCGATGCCGCAGATGAAATTGTCGATCGCAAAGGTCAGCACCGAAAGCAAAAGGATCGGACGACGGCCGAAACGGTCGGACAGGTTTCCGAGCAGCGGCGCGAACAGGAATTGCATGCCGGCATAGACGAGCATCAGCCAGCCGCCGTCGATCGCCGCATCGCTGACGCTGCCGCCGGTCAACTGCTCCAGATAGGCGGGCAGCACCGGCATGATGATGGCGATGCCGATAATGTCGAGGAAGAGGATGATGAAGACCAGGAAAAGGCCGCGGCGAACGAATTTGGGGTCCAGCATGAGGCATCTCTACAGCGGTTGGTTCTGAAAAGACGATCTCATCGCCGAGAAAGTGACATAGCTCAGAAAGGAAACCGAAACAATCCGTGAACATTTCAAAGTTTTTGATAATGCCAGGCGGGAAGTTCATGAGATGCCTCAACCGGAGGGCGCGCGCTGCCGTTCCAGCTTCAGGAGATCGAGAGCCGCCCAGCCGATCGCCGGGCGTTCCCTTGCAATCGCTGCGACGGCTTCCAGATCACCAGAGAACACCGGTAAAAAGACTGGTCATTGTGCATTTCGCCGTACAGCCCGTCCTGTGCCGCCCGATTATCGCCCGCATGCGAAAGCGGTAGAACGGCATCGAGGACGCCCCCGGCGCGGATACCCGATTGCGCCGCGTGGCGCAAACTGATGGAGAAGACAAATGCAGACTTATCGTTTAGGAAAGACCGGACCCGATGTCTCGGCCATCGGTCTCGGCTGCATGGGCATGTCGGGCATGTACGGCCCCTCGGATCGCGCAGAAAGCATCGCGACGATCCATGCCGCGCTCGATGCCGGCATCAACCTGCTCGACACCGGCGATTTCTACGGCATGGGCCACAATGAAATGCTGATCGGCGAGGCATTGAAAGGCCGCAGGCGCGAGAGCGCCGTCATCAGCGTCAAGTTCGGCGGCCTGCGCGATCCCGTCGGCGGCTGGAACGGCATCGATGCCCGCCCGGTCGCGGTGAAGAACTTCCTCAGCTACACGCTGCAGCGCCTCGGTGTCGACTATATCGACATCTACCGCCCGGCCCGCCTCGATCCGAAGGTGCCGATCGAGGACACGGTCGGCGCCATCGCCGACATGGTCAAGGCAGGTTATGTCAGGCATATCGGCCTGTCGGAGGTCGGTGCCGATACGATCCGCCGCGCCGCCACTGTTGCCCCGATCGTCGACCTGCAGATCGAATATTCGCTGATCTCGCGCGGCATCGAGGAGAAGATCCTGCCGACGACACGCGAACTCGGCATCTCGATCACCGCCTACGGCGTGCTCTCGCGCGGCCTGATCAGCGGCCACTGGCAGAAGGGCCAGGGTGCGACGGCCGGCGATTTCCGTGCCTACAGCCCGCGCTTCCAGGAAGGCAATATCGAACAAAACCTCGCTCTGGTGGAGAAGCTGCGCGAGATCGCCGAGGCAAAGAGCGTCTCGGTCGCCCAGATCGCCATCGCCTGGGTCGCCGCCAAGGGCAAGGATATCGTCCCGATCATCGGCGCCCGCCGCCGCGACCGGCTGAGCGAGGCGCTCGGCTCACGCGCGGTCGACCTGTCACCAGACGATTTCGCCGCCATCGAACGCGCCGTGCCGAAGGATGCGGCTGCAGGTGGGCGTTATCCCGAACATATGCTGCAGGATATGGACAGCGAGAAGTAAGCAAAAGGATTGAAACGGCTGCGTGGGCGCGTGCTACGCGCCTCTACCTCTCACCCTCTCAGATCGGCCCGGAAAACGTATCGCAGGCCGACAGCTGGCCGCTGTCGAAACCGCGCTTGAACCATTTGACGCGCTGCGCCGAGGTGCCGTGGTTGAAGCTTTCGGGGACGACGTAGCCCTGCGACCGTTTCTGCAGCGTGTCGTCGCCGATCTGCTGGGCAGCGTTCAGCGCTTCCTCCAGGTCGCCGGACTCCAAGAGGCCCTTCTGCTGGGTATATTTGCCCCAGATGCCGGCAAAGCAATCGGCCTGCAACTCGACGCGCACCGACATCTTGTTGGCTTCCTCCTCGCTCATGCGCTGGCGGGCCTGATTGAATTTCGGCAGGATGCCGAGCAGGTTCTGCACATGATGGCCCACCTCGTGGGCAACGACATAGGCCTCGGCAAAATCGCCCGACGCGCCGAACCGGTCGGAAAGCTCCTGGAAGAATTCGGTGTCGAGATAGACCTTGTGATCGCCAGGGCAGTAGAACGGCCCGGTAGCCGATGATGCGGAGCCGCAGGCCGATGCGGTCGAACCCGAGAACAGCACGAGGCGCGGCTCCTCGTAATTCTGGCCCTGCGCCTGGAAGATGCCCTGCCAGGTATCCTCGGTCTCGGCAAGAACGGTGCGCATGAAAGCGGTCATCTCGTCATTGGCAGGCGTGCGCGTTCCGCCCGACTGGCTCTGCTCGTAGCCGGGGCCGGTCGTCACGCCGCCGGTGTCGAGCACCTGCAACAGGTCGATGCCCATCATCTTGAAGATGAAATAGATGACGACGAGGAAGATGATCGTGCCGATACTGAGGCCGCCGCCGGCACGGCGAACGCCCCCGCCGGACGGAAAATTGAAGCCGCCCCCGCGGCCGAAACCTCCGCCGCCCGGATCACCGCGGCGATCCTCGACATTGTCGGACTGACGCCGGCCTCTCCATTCCATCTTCGCTCTCCCCGGCAATGCCCCGTGCTTGCACTCAAGGAATCTATATATCCGTCAGCGGCCGGAATTCCAGCGGCTTCATCGGGCCATCAGGCGCCCGCGCCGGCGACGATGCGCGATTGCGGCCAGGATCGAGCCGATCACCGCCGCGGCAAGGGCCGCCGGCCATTGCCCGCCGGTGAAGACGACCGCATGCATGATCCGGCCGGGCACGAAAGTAAACAGGCCGGCAAGAACGATGCCGCCGAAATAAAGACCGGCGACGATGCGCCTGTGAAGACGGATATCGCCGCGACGAGCCGCCGCGATCGCATTCCAGCTGCCGAACAATGTTGCGATGGACAGAAGATGGATCGGGCTGAACCCGTAGAAAAGATCGAGCTCATGAATGAAGAAGCTCGATATCGCCGTCACGACCATCAGCGCCATCCAGATCCTGCCGAACAGCCGGTGGCGCGGCGTGCCTTTGGGGCGCAGGAGGATATAGGCGCCGAGAAGTGCTGCCGGCGTAACGACGGCGACATGGATCTGGACGGCAAGCGGGGCGTCGAGGAGCGGTTCGAGGGTCATGGGCGGCATCCGGTTGAATTCGATCCGTCTTTCCGCCAAGACTGCATCTGCCTCAATCCGAACCGCGCGAACGGCAGGAAAACTTCGTGATTCACCCCTTCTTGCAATCCACGCTTCGCGAATTGCAGGTCTTTCTCCATTCCCGGCGCTTCTGGGGAACCTTTGCCGCGATCGTCCTGCTCTTTGCCGTCACCGGCCCCTACGGCACGATGGAAAGCATGGCCTTCGGCGAACGCCTCGCCTACTGGCTGACCCTGCATGCCCTTGCCTGGGCGATCGCCATTCTCTGCGCGGTCATCGCCGAAAGACTGTTGCGGGAGGTGGTCGCTTCGATGTTTGCCCGCATGATGGCCGGTTCGCTCATAGCCGCCCTGCCGATCGGTTTTGCCATCGGCCTCGTCGACTACGCCTTCACCGGTGAAGCGACTACGCTGGAAAGCGGCCTCTACCGCGCGCTCTTCGCCATCCCTCTCTGCGCTCTTTTCTGCCTTCTGACTTACATGGCGATGAGCCAGAAAATCGCCGAAGCCGCAGTTCCTGAGGAAACCAGCCCCCGCCTCTCGATCCTCGATCGGCTGAAGCCTGACAATCGTGGCCCTCTGCTGCGCCTTTCCGTCCAGGATCACTATACCGAGGTGGTGACCAGCCGCGGGCGCGAACTGCTGCTCCTGCGTTTCGCCGACGCGCTGAAGGAAACCGCCGCGACGCCTGGTCTTCGTGTCCATCGCTCGCATTGGGTGGCCGACGCCCATGTCGAAAGCCTGAAACGCGACAATGGCAGGCTGCTGATCCTCACCCGTGACGGCACGCAAATCCCGGTCAGCCGCAGTTATGCCGAGGACGTGCGCCGCCGCTTCACCTAAGGAAGACGCACGGCGCCGCAGGCCCCTGGCGGGACTCCCGCTTTCGCTCGTCCCGAAGCAAGGCTAGGGATTCCGGCTGCTCGTCGGGCCGGACGCTAAATAGCCGTTCGCGCCGTGTTGGATTCCTGTCGATTCCGCGATTTATGGGGTTCCGTTTGCAAATACATTTGCCTATAAGCCGCTTCTAGCCTGAAAAGACCCTCAATGCGCGACCCGACCCGGTGATCTCCCACCCTGGCCGGCTTTTTGCGCAGCTAGAAATGGATATCGCCCATGCCGAAGCGCCAAGACATCAAATCGATCCTCATCATCGGCGCGGGACCGATCGTCATTGGCCAGGCTTGCGAGTTCGACTATTCCGGCACCCAGGCCTGCAAGGCGCTGAAGGAGGAAGGCTACCGCGTCATCCTCGTCAACTCCAACCCGGCGACGATCATGACCGATCCGGGCCTTGCCGACGCCACCTATGTCGAACCGATTACCCCCGAGGTCGTCGCCAAGATCATTGCCAAGGAGCGCCCGGATGCGCTGCTGCCGACCATGGGCGGCCAGACGGCGCTGAACACCGCGCTTTCGCTGAAGCGCATGGGCGTGCTCGATCGCTACAATGTCGAGATGATCGGCGCCAAGCCCGCCGCCATCGACATGGCCGAAGACCGCGCGCTGTTTCGCGAGGCGATGGCCCGTATCGGCCTGGAAACGCCGCGTTCGATGCTGGCCAACGCCACCGACATCAAGGACCTCGACCGCAAGACGCACGAGGCCGAGCGCAACAAGCTGCGCGAAAGCCTGTCCGGATCCGAGCTCGACAAGGCGCTGGACGAACTGGAAAACCAGTGGAACCTCGGCGAGAGCGACCGCAAGCAGCGTTACATGAGCCATGCCATGGCGATCGCGGCCCAGGCCATCGATCATGTCGGCCTGCCCGCCATCATCCGCCCCTCCTTCACGCTCGGCGGCACCGGCGGCGGCATCGCCTACAACCGCTCGGAATTCTTCGAGATCGTCGGCGGCGGCCTCGACGCCTCGCCGACCACCGAAGTGCTGGTCGAGGAATCGGTGCTTGGCTGGAAGGAATATGAAATGGAGGTCGTCCGCGACAAGGCGGACAACTGCATCATCATCTGCTCGATCGAAAACATCGATCCGATGGGCGTCCATACCGGCGATTCGATCACCGTCGCGCCGGCGCTGACGCTGACCGACAAGGAATACCAGATCATGCGCAACGCCTCGATTGCGGTGCTGCGCGAGATCGGCGTCGAAACCGGCGGCTCGAACGTCCAGTTCGCCGTCAATCCGAAGGACGGCCGTCTCGTCGTCATCGAAATGAACCCGCGCGTCTCGCGCTCGTCGGCGCTCGCCTCCAAGGCCACCGGCTTCCCGATCGCCAAGATTGCCGCCAAGCTCGCGATCGGCTATACACTCGACGAGCTGGAAAACGACATCACCGGCGGCGCAACGCCTGCCTCATTCGAACCGTCGATCGACTACGTCGTCACCAAGATCCCGCGTTTCGCCTTCGAGAAATTCCCCGGCGCTTCGCCGGTGCTGACGACGGCGATGAAGTCGGTCGGCGAAGTCATGGCGATCGGCCGCACCTTCGCCGAATCACTGCAGAAGGCGCTGCGCGGCCTCGAAACCGGCCTGACCGGCCTCGACGAAATCGAAATTCCTGATTTCGAGGAAGGTGAATCCAGCCAGAACGCCATCCGCGCCGCCATCGGCACGCCGACGCCGGACCGTCTGCGCATGGTCGCCCAGGCGCTGCGCCAGGGCCTCAGCATCGAAGAGGTGCATGAAGGCTGCAAGATCGACCCGTGGTTCCTCGCTGAGCTCAAGAACATCGTCGACATGGAAGCCCGCATCCGCGAGCACGGCCTGCCGGAGGATGCCACCAACCTGCGCATGCTGAAGGCCATGGGCTTCTCCGACGCCCGCCTGGCGACGCTGACCGGCAAACGCCCGAAGGAAGTCGCCGAACTGCGCAACGGCCTGAACGTCCGGCCGGTCTTCAAGCGCATCGATACTTGTGCCGCCGAATTCGCTTCGCCGACCGCCTATATGTATTCAACCTACGAGACGCCCTTCGCCGGCGCCGCCCGCTCCGAGGCCGAAGTCTCCGACCGCAAGAAGGTCGTCATTCTCGGCGGTGGCCCGAACCGTATCGGCCAGGGCATCGAGTTCGACTATTGCTGCTGCCATGCCGCCTTCGCGCTGAAGGATGCCGGTTATGAAGCGATCATGATCAACTGCAATCCCGAAACCGTCTCGACCGATTACGACACGTCGGACCGCCTCTATTTCGAGCCGCTGACCGCCGAGGACGTGATCGAGATCCTGCGCGCCGAGCAGGAAAAGGGCGAAGTCGTCGGCGTCATCGTCCAGTTCGGCGGCCAGACGCCGCTGAAGCTTGCCGAGGCGCTGGAAAAGAACGGCATTCCGATCCTCGGCACCGCGCCTGACATGATCGACCTTGCCGAAGACCGCGACCGCTTCCAGAAGCTCCTGATGAAGCTCGATCTCAACCAGCCGAACAACGGCATCGCCTATTCGGTCGAGCAGGCCCGCCTGGTCGCGGCCGAAATCGGCTTCCCGCTGGTCGTGCGCCCGTCCTACGTGCTCGGCGGCCGCGCCATGCAGATCCTGCATTCTGAGGGCCAGTTGCAGAGCTACTTGCTCGACACGGTTCCGGAACTGGTGCCTGAAGATATCAAGCAGCGCTATCCCAACGACAAGACCGGCCAGATCAACACCCTGCTCGGCAAGAACCCGCTGCTCTTCGACAGCTATCTCTCTCATGCGATCGAAGTCGACGTCGACTGCCTCTCCGACGGCACCGACGTCTATGTCGCCGGTATTATGGAGCATATCGAGGAAGCTGGCATCCATTCCGGCGACAGCGCCTGCTCGCTGCCGCCGCGCTCGCTGCCCGTCGAACTGATCGACGAGCTGGAGCGCCAGGCCAAGGCGATGGCCAAGGCGCTCAATGTCGGCGGCCTGATGAACGTCCAGTTCGCCATCAAGGACGGCATCGTCTACGTTCTCGAGGTCAATCCGCGCGCCTCGCGTACCGTGCCCTTCGTCGCCAAGACCATCGGCGCGCCGATCGCCAAGATCGCCGCCCGCGTCATGGCCGGCGAGAAACTCGACGCGACCTTCGCCGCCTACGGCGAAAAGCCCGATCCGCGCAAGCTGAAGCACATCGCCGTCAAGGAAGCCGTCTTCCCCTTCGCCCGTTTCCCCGGCGTCGACACCCTGCTCGGCCCGGAAATGCGCTCGACCGGCGAAGTCATCGGCCTCGACACCGATTTCGCCCTTGCCTTCGCCAAGTCGCAGCTCGGCGCCGGCGTCGAGCTGCCGCGTGACGGGACGGTCTTCGTCTCAGTGCGCGACGAGGACAAGCCGCGCGTGCTGCCGGCGATCCGCATCCTTGTCGAGCAGGGCTTCAAGGTGCTGGCGACCGGCGGCACCGCCCGCTTCCTCGGCGAAAACGGCATCACCGCCACCAAGATCAACAAGGTGCTGGAAGGCCGTCCGCACATCGAGGACGCAATCCGCAACCGCCAGGTCCAGCTTGTCATCAACACCACCGACGGCAACAAGGCGATCTCGGACTCCAAGTCGCTGCGCCGTGCAACGCTGATGCAGAAGGTGCCCTATTATACGACGATGGCAGGTGCCGAGGCCGCCGCCCAGGCGATCAAGGCGCTGAAGGCCGGCAATCTCGAAGTGCGGCCGCTGCAGAGCTACTTCGCCTGAGATAGGGCAGCATCACCGCTCGATGAGCGGTGATGCACACCTCGAAGCTCCGGAATCGATTTATCCAGCCGCTGCCATAAGCCGCTGGATTTTCGCCATATCTTCGCGAAACCGCGCCAGCTCCTCGGCTTTCAGCCGCTCGTCGGGAATACGCAGCAGATAGGAAGGATGCACCGTCACGAAGAGCGTTCGCCTGTCGTCGATCGCAATGGCTTTCCCCCTGACATCCTGCAACCGCTGCTTCGCATCGGTCAGCGCCGCCAGCGCCGTCGCTCCCATGGCAACGATGAGCTTCGGTTTGACCAGCGTCATCTCCAGATCGAGCCACCAGCGGCAATGCTTCACCTCGCCCATATTGGGCTTCTGGTGGATACGACGCTTGCCGCGCGGCTCATATTTGAAATGCTTGACGGCATTGGTGACATAGAGCCGCGAGCGGTCGATGCCCGCTTCTGCGATCACCTGATCCAGCAGCCGGCCGGCCGGACCGACGAAGGGACGCCCTGATATATCCTCCTGGTCGCCTGGCTGCTCGCCGACGAACATCACCTCGGCATCGCGTGGCCCCTCCCGAATACGGTTTGCGTCGCCGTCGCATGCAGCGGACAGCGGGTACAGACGGCAGCGTCCGCGCGCAGCGCTTCCAGCGTGCCCGCCGGCGCTTCGGGCACGACAGGAATATTGCGCGCGGCCTCCTGCAAGCGATCGTGGAAGGGCAGTGACTGCGTCGCCTCCCGTGCGGCCATGGCCCGCACCTTCCTCTCCGCCGAGGCGATCAGCCCGGGGATGAGATCGGCTTCCGGCAGGTTCTTCCAGTATTTTTTCGGCATCTCCGACTGCATCGCCTTCAGCTTCAATCGCGCTGGGTTGAAGATACTGGCGTAATAGGTGCGCCATAGTTCATCGGTGGCATCGGTGAGATTGGGCTTTTCACACGGCGCGTCGTTTAGCATCAGCCGCTCGCCGTCCCAGGCGGCTGACCCTTTGGGCGTGGCGATCAGCCAGTCCATGTCGGTGAAGCGTCGTTGGAAGAAGGGCGCTGTGCGCCTGACGATATGGTGGTCCGGCTCGAACCAGGCGAGGAATTTCCGACGGTCTGCCGATACCGCACCCACTTCCTTGAAGCGGACGAAAGCCGTCATCTTGTGCGCGTCGCGTCGAACGTTTTTCGCCATCAGCCTGGCACGGACAACGTCCTCGTCGGAGGCCACTTCGAGCAGCTGCCGGTCCAGCTGCAGCCGCCAGAGCAACCGGTAAAGCAGGGAAAACCGCACCGGATCGGAATGGCAGAGAACGGTCTCGGCAAGATCGATGAAGGCGGTCGGCACCGTCATCGGCTTGCGTGCCATGATCGGCGCCGGCGGCATGGCGTCGCGCTGAAAAGCGAGATCGGCCTCTTCATCTTTTTCGCGCCAATCGATCTCTTCAGGCGATATGCCGGCGGCAGCAAAGGCCCGCGCGGCATCACGCCATTCGGCAAGATCCCCGCGTCCTGCCAGCACGACCCGGCGCATCACAGCAACGACAATTGTTCAGGTTGCGGCTCGAACATGGCGCGAAGGTCGGGGCGGTCGATCAGACGGCGCGGCGACCAGCCTTCCGCTGAAATAAAGGACTGGACCTTCTTGATCGAAATGCCGAGCCGCTGGAGATCGTCGATCCGCAGGCGGCGAAAACGGCGAGCCCAAACGATCGCTTTGACGGTCTTGGTGCCGAGACCGGGCACGCGCAGCAACCGCTCGCGCTCGGCTTTGTTGATATCGACAGGAAATTCGGCCCTGTTGGCGAGCGCCCAGGCAAGTTTCGGGTCGAGGGTGAGATCGAGCATGCCTCCCGCCTGGTTCGCGGTGATCTCATCGATGCCGAAACCGTAGAATCGGTAGAGCCAGTCGGCCTGATAAAGCCGGTGTTCACGCATCAGCGGCGGCTTGATCAGCGGCAGGTTTTTCGACGAATCCGGGATCGGGCTGAAGGCGGAATAATAGACGCGCTTCAGGCCATAGCTGCTGTAAAGCCGGCCGCTGGTGGCAAGGATCGTCGCGTCGTTGGCGCCATCGGCGCCGACGATCATCTGCGTGCTCTGACCGGCCGGCACAAAACGCTGACGCTTCTTCGTCCGCAGCGTCGGCTCGCCGGCGGCCTCGATCTTCAGCCTCAGATCCCCCATCGATCGCCTTATATTGGCGGGCTTCTTTTCCGGCGCGAAACGGGTAATGCCGCTATCCGTTGGCAACTCGATATTGAGGGACAACCTGTCGGCATGAAGCCCCGCCTCCTCGATCAGATGCGGTGATGCTTCAGGGATCGACTTCAGATGGATATAGCCGCGAAAATTATGCGTCACACGCAGTTCGCGGACGACGCGAACCATCTGTTCCATCGTGTAATCGGACGAACGAATGATGCCGGAAGAAAGAAACAGGCCCTCGATATAATTGCGGCGATAGAATTCCAGTGTCAGCCAGATGACCTCTTCAGGCGTAAAGCGCGCCCGTTCGACATTGCTCGACGAGCGATTGACGCAATAGGCGCAGTCGTAGATGCAGAAATTGGTCAGCAGTATTTTCAGCAGCGAAATGCACCGTCCATCCGGCGCATAGGCATGACAAATGCCGGATCCCTCGGTCGAACCGAGGCCGCCGCTTGCGTGAGAATCACGTTTCACCGTGCCGCTGGAAGCGCAGGAAGCGTCATATTTCGCAGCATCGGAAAGGATGGCCAAGCGTTCTGTTAGCGACTTCTTCATTAGTATGTTCACTATATGTTCTTATATGCAAAGTCAATGGGAGCGACGTCACCTTTGCCCATTTTTCAGGCGCGCCACCGGATGCCGCGGTGGGTTGCGTTTCGTTTATGCGAATTTTCTGGAAATCGGCCTTGGCGATCTGCTATAAGCACTTAACTAGGATTGTGGCACGGTTCCGAAGCTCCCCTTCGGGACCTGTTTTCTTTTGTGTCTGCGGCTGATTGCTCGAAAAGCACGGACGAGCGGATACAAGGAGTGAAGGACAGAAAAATGGTTGAAAAGGTACCGATGACACAGGGTGGTTTCGTCAAGCTGCAGGAAGAGCTGCGCTGGCGTCAGCAGGAGGAGCGCCCCCGAATCATCGAGGCGATCGCCGAAGCCCGTGCTCATGGCGACCTTTCCGAAAACGCCGAATATCACGCCGCCAAGGAAGCCCAGAGCCATAATGAAGGCCGCATCAGCGAACTGGAAGACCTGACGGCGCGTGCCGAGGTCATCGACCTCACGAAGATGTCGGGCGACAAGATCAAGTTCGGCGCCAAGGTGAAGCTCGTCGACGAGGACACCGAGGAAGAAAAGACTTATCAGATCGTTGGCGACCAGGAAGCCGACGTCAAGGCCGGCCGCATCTCCATCTCTTCGCCGATCGCCCGTGCGCTGATCGGCAAGGAAGTCGGCGACTCCATCGAGGTCAATGCGCCGGGCGGCTCCAAGGCCTACGAAATCCTCCAGGTTTCCTGGGGCTGATCGCCCGCCAGCCGCGAGACCTATCCCTTGCCCGATATGCGTGACGTCGAGATCATCGCGCCCAATTTCAAGCGCCGGCTCTCCGGCGTCACGTCGACCATTGTTCAGCTCATTCCCTGCCAGATCCGGCTCGGCATAAAGATCGCAACCCTTGGCCCCGGCCTGCCGGAAGGCCTGCCGAAACTGAGGTGGCGCCAGCTTCTTGGCCTCTGGCGCCCGCCGGCACGCCGGCGCCAGCGTGTCTGGCACGCGCGCCGCAACAACGAGATGGCCGTCGGCATCCTGCTTCGCCATCTCATGCGCATGCCGCTGAAGCTGCTCTTCACCTCGGCTGCCCAACGCCGCCACACCGCCTATACGAAATGGCTGATCCGCCGCATGGACGCCGTCATCGCGACCAGCGACCGTTCCGGCTCGTTCCTCGAGGTGCCGCACACGGTCATCCAGCACGGCGTCGACCTTGCCCTCTTTCATCCGCCGGAAACGGCAGAGGACGGCATCGCCGCCACCGGCCTGCCCGGACGCCATCTTATCGGCTGTTTCGGCCGCGTGCGCCACCAGAAGGGCACCGATCTTTTCGTCAAAGCGATGATCGAACTGCTGCCGCAGAATCCGGAATGGACAGCGATCGTCTCCGGCCGCGTGACGGCGGAGCATGCGGCATTCGGTGACAAGCTCAAGGCCGATGTCGCCGCCGCCGGGCTTAGCGACCGTATCCTCTTTCTCGGCGAAGTGCCCGATATCAAGATCTGGTATCGCCGCCTGACGCTTTACGTCGCGCCCTCCCGCAACGAGGGCTTCGGCCTGACGCCGCTTGAAGCCATGGCTTCGCGCACCGCGGTGGTGGCATCGGATGCGGGCGCCTACGCCGAGCTCATCGTTGAGGGCGAGACGGGTTCGGTCGTTGCCGCCGGCGATGGCGAGGCGCTGACGCGGGCAATCGCGCCCTATATCACCGATCCCGCCTTGGCGATTGCGCATGGCGAAAATGCGCTGCGGCATGTCAGGGCGAATTTCGCGCTGGAGAAGGAAGCAGGCGCGATCGCCGCCGTTTACAACAGCCTGCTCGGCGACAACCGCGGCTGAAGCAGAAAAGAGAAACGGCCCGCTGAAGAACGGGCCGCTGCAGGATTTTCAAGACTGTGAACGTCCTGGCCGATTACTCGGCCGGCTGGAGCCCGGCAGCCGGAGCGTCCTCGCTTGTCTGGCCGTCCAGCGCCGCGGCCAGCTGCGCCGTATCCAACTCATTTTCCCAGCGTGCCACGACGATCGTTGCAACCGCATTGCCGACAAGGTTGGTCAGCGCCCGGCATTCCGACATGAAACGATCGATGCCGAGGATGAGCGCCATGCCGGCGACCGGTACGGAGGGGACGACGGAGAGCGTCGCTGCCAGGGTGATGAAGCCGGCGCCGGTGATGCCTGCGGCACCCTTGGAGCTCAGCATCGCCACCAGGAGCAGCAGGATCTGGTCACCCCAGGAGAGATGGATGCCGGTTGCCTGGGCAATGAAGAGTGCAGCCAGCGTCATGTAGATGTTGGTGCCGTCGAGATTGAAGGAATAGCCTGTGGGGATGACGAGGCCGACGACCGAGCGCTTGCAGCCGGCCTTTTCCATCTTGTTCATCAGGCCCGGAAGCGCCGCCTCCGAAGACGAGGTGCCGAGAACCAGCAGCAGCTCTTCCTTGATGTAGCGCAACAGCGCCACGATCGAGAAGCCGTTGTAGCGGGCGACGGCGCCGAGAACGATGAAGACGAAGAGCAGAGAGGTGACGTAGAAGGTGCCGATCAGCATGGCGAGGTTGGCGATCGATCCGACGCCGTACTTGCCGATGGTGAATGCCATGGCGCCGAAGGCGCCGATCGGGGCAGCCTTCATGAGGATGGCGACGAGCTTGAAGACGGGAGCCGTCAGGGAATTCAGGAAATTGACGACCTGCTCGCCCTTTTCGCCGACCATGGCGAGCGCGATGCCGAAGAGCACCGAGAAGAACAGGACCTGCAGAATATCGCCATCGGCAAAGGCGCCGACAATCGTCGTCGGGATGATATTGGTGAGGAAGCCGACGATGCTCTGCTCATGCGCCTTGGCGGCAAAGGTGGCGACGGCGGCCGGATCCAGCGAGGCCGGATCGATGTTCATGCCGGCGCCAGGCTGGACGACGTTGGCGACGATCAGGCCGATGATGAGCGCCAATGTCGAGAAGGTCAGGAAGTACAGCATCGCCTTGCCGGCGACACGGCCAACCTTCTGCAGATCGCTCATGCCGGCAATGCCGGTCGCGACGGTCAGGAAGATGACCGGGGCGATGATCATCTTGACGAGCTTGATGAAGGCATCGCCGAGCGGCTTCAGCTGGGTGCCGAGTTCGGGGTAGAAATGGCCGAGAAGGATACCCGCAGCAATGGCCACGAGAACCTGAACGTAAAGATGGCTATAAAAGGGCTTCTTGCCCTTGCTGCCTGCGACTGCATCGAGTGGTGCTGCGATCATGATGTCCTCCTAATGGCTCGCCCGGAACGAACTCCGGCCTCCCGAGCCGTTCGCTTCAAATCCAACAGCTCAGCCGTTGTTGCCATCTCCTTCGCAATCACCGTGCCAGTTTCACGCCGACCAACCAACAGATTGAATTTATTAATGAAAAATTTACGGGGCTGCTGACAGCTAATTAAGAAATGCGGAAATCCGCACAAATCCATTTGCGTTTCGTGCAGAAAAATGCACAAATCCGCCATGTCCGTGTCGCCGAAATTGTGGCCTTCCCTGCCCCTGCAGCACCGCATCCACCGGATGTGGTGGACCTATGCCGTGTTCGCCCTCCTCGCCGTCGTCGCAAGCCTCTGGGCTGGCGGCGAGATCGGCCGGCACCGGGCGGAGGCCGCCCTTGAGGAACAGGCCCGCATGGATGCGAGACTGAATGCGGCTTTGCTGCGCACGGTTCTCGAAAAATACCGGGCGCTTCCCTTCGTTCTGTCGCAGGACGCAGCACTCGCCGCGGCGCTGGCCGGAAAGGATGCCGGCGCGTTCGAGCGGCTCAGTCAGAAGCTGGAAAATTTGGCGGCGGGCACGAAGGCCGCCGTCATCTATGTCATCGACAAGGACGGCATGGCGGTTTCGGCCAGCAACTGGCGCGAACCGACGAGCTTCGTCGGCAATGACTACCGCTTCCGCGAGTATTTCCAAGGGGCAGTCGAACGAGGACAGGCCGAGCACTTCGCACTTGGCACGGTCAGCAAGAAGCCGGGCCTCTATATCTCCCAGCGGATTTCGGGCAGCAATGGCCTGCTGGGTGTCGTCGTGGTCAAGGTCGAATTCGACGACGTCGAGGCGGATTGGAATGCCTCGGGCACCCCGTCCTATGTCGTTGACGAGCGCGGCATCGTCCTCATCACCAGTCTTCCATCATGGCGGTTCATGACGATCGGCCGGATCGCCGAAGACCGGCTGACTGCGATCCGCGAAAGCCTTCAATTCGGCGCTGCGCCGCTTCAGCCCCTGCCGCTCGATCTTATCAGGAACCTCGGGGACGGCCTTGACGTCGTTGAGATCGTCATGCCCGGCGATGCCGGAAAAACCAGGTTTCTCGATGTCGGGATGCCGGTTCCGGCCACCGGATGGCAGCTGCAGCATCTCGTGACGCTCGGGCCGTCCGTCGATGCGGGAATTCGCGAAGCCCGCATGCTGGCCTTGCTCATCCTCTTGCCGCTGTTGGCCGCAGCAGCCTTCCTGTTGCGCCGCCGGCATGCGATCACCCTGCGGATATCCAGAGAACAGCAGGCGCGGGAGGAACTGGAACGGCGGGTAGTCGAGCGGACGCTGGATCTCAGCCAGGCGCGGGACCGGCTGCAGGCCGAAATCATCGGCCATAAGAGCACAGAGCAGAAGCTGCAGGCGGTGCAGCAGGATCTGGTGCAGGCCAACCGGCTGGCCATCCTGGGCCAGGTGGCGGCCGGCGTCGCTCATGAGATCAATCAGCCGGTGGCGACCATCCGTGCCTATGCAGACAATGCCCGCACCTTCCTCGATCGCGGCCAGGCGGCGCCAGCCGGCGAAAATCTCGAAAGCATTGCGGCGCTGACGGAGCGCATAGGTGCGATCACCGAAGAGCTGAAGACCTTTGCCCGCAAAGGCCGAGGCAGCGCCGAACCGACAGGATTGAAGGACGTCATCGAGGGTGCTGTGATGCTGTTGCGCAGCCGGTTTGCCGGGCGAATGGATTTGCTCGACATCGACTTGCCGCCGCCTGAGCTGCAGGTGATGGGAAACCGGATCCGTCTCGAACAGGTGCTGATCAACTTGCTTCAGAATGCCCTGGAGGCGGTGGCGCCGAAGGCCGGAGAGGGCCGCGTCGAGGTCAGAACGTCAGCCGATGCGGAGATGATAACGGTGACGGTCGCCGACAACGGCCCCGGCATTCCGCCTGACATTCGCAAAGGCCTGTTCACCCCGTTCAACACCTCGAAAGAGAGCGGTCTCGGTCTCGGGCTGGTCATCTCCAAGGATATCGTCGGCGATTACGGCGGCCGGATGGAGGTCGTCAGCGACAGCGGGGGAAGCCGCTTCATCGTTCATCTGAGGAAGGCTTGAGCTCATGGACACACTGAGCCCCGTTGCGCTGATCGACGACGACAAGGATTTGCGCCGCGCCACCGCCCAGACGCTCGAACTCGCCGGTTTCACCGTGTCCGCCTATGACGGGGCGAAAGCCGCATTGGCGGACCTGCCGGCCGACTTCGCCGGCCCCGTCGTCACCGATATCCGCATGCCGGAGATCGATGGACTGCAACTCTTCGCCACGCTGCAGGGCATGGATGCCGACCTGCCGGTGATCCTGATGACCGGCCACGGCGATATTCCGATGGCCGTTCAGGCGATCCAGGACGGCGCCTATGATTTCATCGCCAAACCCTTCGCGGCCGATCGGCTCGTCCAAAGCGTGCGTCGCGCCAGCGAGAAGCGGCGGCTTGTTCTGGAGAACCGCATGCTGCGCAAAGCAGCCGAGGATGCGCAGGAGAACTTGCCGCTGATCGGCCAGACGCCTGTCATGGAAAACTTGAGAAACATTCTTCGCCATATCGCCGATACCGATGTGGACGTGCTGGTCGCCGGCGAAACGGGCAGCGGCAAGGAAGTGGTTGCCCAGATCCTGCATCAGTGGAGCCACCGCCGGAAGGGCAATTTCGTGGCGCTCAACTGTGGCGCTCTGCCCGAAACCGTCATCGAAAGCGAACTGTTCGGCCACGAAGCCGGCGCCTTTACCGGCGCTCAGAAGCGCCGCACGGGCCGCATCGAACATGCAAGCGGCGGCACGCTTTTCCTCGACGAGATCGAGAGCATGCCGGCCGCCACGCAGGTCAAGATGCTGCGAGTGCTGGAGATGCGCGAGATCACGCCGCTCGGCACCAACGAGGTGCGCCCGGTCGATCTTCGCGTTGTCGCGGCTGCCAAGATCGACCTCGGGGATCCCTCGGTGCGCGGCGATTTTCGCGAGGATCTCTATTACAGGCTGAATGTTGTGACGATCTCCATTCCGCCGCTGCGAGAACGCCGCGACGATATTCCGCTGCTGTTCTCCCATTTCGCCGCCCGTGCCGCGGAGCGGTTTCGCCGCGAGGTCCCGCCGCTTTCGCCCGGTGTGCGGCAGCATCTCGCCTCGCATACATGGCCCGGCAATGTCCGCGAACTCTCGCATTATGCCGAACGCGTGGTGCTTGGTGTGGAAGGCGGTGGAGCGGCAGTGGTCCCTGCGCAGCCGGCGGGCTCCACGCTTCCCGAACGACTGGAACGCTACGAGGCGGAGATCATCCGCGACACGCTGTCGGCCAATGACGGCGACGTGCGCCGCACCATCGAAGCGCTCGGTATTCCGAGAAAGACGTTCTACGACAAGCTCCAGCGCCACGGCATCAACCGGGGCGGCTATATCTCGCGCAAGTAATGGACGGGAGCAATTGGGAGTCTAGACTTCCACCAGTCCCAGCTTCTTCACCTGCCGGATCGTCAGCATGGTGCGCACGGTATCGACATGTTCGTTCGCCGTCAGCACCTCGATGACGAAATCCTGGAAGCGGGTGAGGTTCTCCGCCACGCAATGCAGCAGGAAATCGCTGTCGCCGGAGACCATCCACGCCTGGCGCACCAGCGGCCATTCGGTGGTGGCGGCGGCAAAGGCCTTGAGATTGCCTTCCGACTGGTGCTTGAGGCCAACCATGCAGAAAGCGACGAGGTCGAAGCCGAGCTTCGGGCTGTTCAGCATCGCGTGATAGCCCTCGATGATGCCGGCTTCCTCGAGCTTGCGCACCCGGCGCAGGCAGGGCGGCGCCGAGATGCCGACGCGATCGGCGAGCTCCACATTGGTCATGCGGCCGTCGGCCTGCAGCTCCCGGAGTATCTTTATGTCGATGACGTCGAGTTCGGCGCGACCCACATCATTGCCTTTCTTTAATTCTCCGCGGGGAGCTTCTATATAAAGCGGCGGAATACGCAAGAATGTTTCACGCCGATGACGGATTCTTGCACATCCTGGCGATTTGCCTTGTTGGTAACGCAAGGCTGCCCTTGAATAAAAGCATTGGACGTTCATAAATGGCCCATGGACCGCGAAACGGCCGCAATCACCACTTAGCCGCCGCCCTCCTGCCAGTCGAAAGGAAATGACATGCCCGCCCGCCATACCAAGGTGCTCATCATCGGTTCCGGACCCGCAGGCTATACTGCCGCGGTCTATGCCGCGCGCGCCATGCTGAAACCGGTTTTGATCGCCGGTCTCGAACAGGGCGGCCAGCTGATGATCACCACCGATGTGGAGAATTATCCGGGCTTTGCCGATCCGATCCAGGGTCCCTGGCTGATGGAACAGATGCTGCAGCAGGCAAAACATGTCGGCGCCGAGATCGTCAACGATCTCGTGACCGAAGTCGACATGAACCAGCGTCCCTTCGTCGCCCGCACCGACAGCGGCCAGGTCTGGACCGCGGATACACTGATCATCGCCACCGGCGCCAAGGCCAAATGGCTCGGCATCGAGAGCGAACAGCATTTCCAGGGATTCGGCGTTTCGGCTTGCGCCACCTGCGACGGCTTCTTCTATCGCAACAAGGATGTGATCGTTGTCGGCGGCGGCAACAGCGCCGTCGAAGAGGCGCTCTATCTCTCCAACATCGCCAAGTCGGTCACCGTAGTGCACCGCCGCGATTTCTTCCGGGCCGAGAAGATCCTGCAGGAGCGTCTGTTCTCCAAGGACAATGTCAAGGTGCTGTGGAACACCGAAGTGGCAGAGATCACCGGCACGCCGGCCAAGCCGCCGATGCCGCAATCCGTATCCGGCGCCCGCCTGCGCGACACGCGTACCGGGGCGATCACCGAGGTTACGATCGACGGCGTCTTCGTCGCCATCGGCCACGCGCCGGCAACCGAGCTCTTCAAGGACAAACTGAAGCTGAAGGACAATGGCTATCTCTGGACCGCACCGGATTCGACCGCGACCAGCCTGGAGGGGGTGTATGCTGCGGGCGACGTGACCGACGACACGTTCCGCCAGGCGATCACCGCCGCCGGCCTGGGCTGCATGGCAGCACTGGAAGCCGAGCGATATCTGACGGGCCACATGCCCGTCGCCGTGGCCGCGGAGTAAGATCGGCATGAGGGGTGGGGGAATGCCATTGGATTGGGACAAGCTGCGTATTTTCCACGCAGCTGCCGAGGCGGGTTCGTTCACGCATGCGGCGGATAAACTGCATCTGTCCCAATCCGCCATCAGCCGCCAGGTAAGCGCGCTGGAGCAGGATGTCGGCACCAAGCTGTTTCACCGCCATGCGCGCGGCCTGATTCTGACGGAGCAGGGCGAACTGCTTTATCGCACCGCCCACGACGTGCTGCTGAAGCTCGAAACCGTGAAGATGCAGCTCACCGAGACGACCGAGACGCCGTCCGGCAAGCTGCGCGTCACGACGACGGTCGGTCTCGGCCAGGGCTGGCTGACCGACAAGATCCAGGAATTCCTGCAGCTCTATCCCGATGTGCAGATCCAGCTGATCCTCGACAACGAGGAAGTGGATGTGAACATGCGCCATGCCGACTGCGCGATTCGCCTGCGCCAGCCGCAGCAATCCGACCTCATCCAGCGCAAGCTCTTCACCGTGCACATGCACGTCTATGCGGCTCCGTCCTATATCAACCGCCATGGCGAGCCGCAGAAGATCGAGGATCTCGACAATCACCGCATCATCACCTTCGGCGAGCCGGCGCCGAGCTACCTGCTCGACGTCAACTGGCTGGAGGTCGCTGGCCGCTCGTCCGACAACAAGCGCATCCCGCATCTGCAGATCAACAGCCAGACCTCGATCAAGCGAGCCGCCCTGCTCGGCATCGGCGTCGCCTGCCTGCCGGATTACATCGTCGGTCGCGACCCCGGCCTGATTCAGCTGGCGATCAATGCCGACGTCCCCTCCTTCGATACGTATTTCTGCTATCCCGATGAAATCAAGAACGCCGCCAAGCTGAAGGCCTTCCGCGATTTCATCGTCAGCAAGGCTAGAAACTGGAACTTTTAAGCCCGATTTTGTCGACGTTTTGCATACTATGCAGAAGGCGCATGACTGGCATGCACAAATGAGGGTTGCCGTTTGCCCATTAAACCACCATATCGCACATAGCTGATGCACATGGTGGCTTTTCCTCCCAGTTCCACCGCATTAGCTGTTCCCCTCTGGAGGTTTTTGACCTTCACACTTATAAGGGCCCTGGTTTTCCAGTGGCCCTCTTTTTTTGCCTTGCTTGCCCAGGGAAATGCCGCACCGCAAAAAAATTGTGCGGCGCATAGCAGACATGCACAAAAAAGCATTGAAACCTGCTCAAGGAAGCACCATATCCATCTCAGCTGATGCATCTTGTGGTTTCTCTCCCAGTACCACCGCATTAGCTGTTCCCCTCTGGAGGTTTTTGACCTTCACAATTACAAGGGCCCTGGTTTTCCGGTGGCCCTCTTTTTTTGCCCAAAAATTGCGCACCCACTAAAAGCCGCCACCTCACGCCTCCGTGATTTGCATATCGAGTTCCGACGATCAATATATCGGTCAAACACGATTTATAGTTCGGCGAACGACGATGGACAAAGACGAGATTATCAAGGCACTCGCTCATCCCGCCCGGATGGACATTCTGAACTGGCTGAAAAACCCCGAGCAACATTTCCCCTCGCAGGAGCACCCTTTCGAAATGGGTGTCTGCGCCAGTCAGTTCGAGCGCTGCGGCCTGTCGCAGTCGACGGTCTCGGCTCATCTCGGGACGCTGCATCGCGCCGGCCTCGTCACCACCAAACGCGTCGGCCAGTGGATCTTCTACAAGCGAAACGAAGAAACGATCGCCGCTTTTCTCAAGCAACTGACGCAGGACCTTTAGAATGCCCCTCGCCCTCCTCGTTCTCGCCTTGAGCTCGTTTGCGATAGGCACCACCGAATTCGTCATCATGGGTTTGCTGCCTGAGGTCGCCGCCGATCTGTCGGTGACGATCCCGCAGGCCGGATGGCTGGTAACCGGTTATGCGCTGGCGGTCGCAATCGGCGCACCCGTGATGGCCGTTTCGACTGCGAAGCTGAAGCGCCGCACCGCCCTGATTGCGCTGATGGCCTTCTTCATCGCCGGCAACCTGCTGTGCGCTCTGGCGAGCGGCTACTGGGTGCTGATGATCGCCCGCATCGTGACCGCGCTTTGCCACGGCGCCTTCTTCGGCATCGGCTCGGTCGTCGCCGCCGGACTGGTCGCCGAAGACCGCAAGGCTCGCGCCGTCGCGCTGATGTTCACCGGCCTGACGCTTGCCAATGTTCTCGGCGTGCCGCTCGGCACCGCGATCGGCCAGGCCTATGGCTGGCGCGCCACCTTCGGTGTCGTCACCGTCATCGGCATCGTCACTATATCAGGCCTGATCGCCATTTTGCCGAGGGACAAGCAGCAGGAAAACGGCAGCATCCTGCGCGAGATCGCGGCACTCCGGAATGGCGGCCTGTGGCTGGCGCTCTCCACCACCGTCTTCTTCGCCGCCTCGATGTTCGCCCTCTTCACCTATATCGCGCCGCTGCTGCGCGACGTCACCGGCGTGTCGCCCGAAGGCGTCACCTGGACGCTGTTCCTGATCGGCCTCGGGCTGACCGTCGGCAACCTCGTCGGCGGCAAGCTTGCCGACTGGCGGCTCGGCGCGACGCTTGCCGGCGTCTTTGCCGCGATCGCCATCACCTCGATCGCCTTCAGCTATACGAGCCGCTTCTTCATCCCGGCCGAAATCACCCTCTTCCTTTGGGCACTGGCAAGCTTTGCCGCCGTGCCGGCGCTTCAGGTCGGCGTCGTCGGCTTCGGCAAGGACGCCCCGAATCTTGTTTCGACGATCAACATCGGCGCCTTCAACACCGGCAATGCGCTCGGCGCCTGGGTCGGCGGCCTGGTCATCGACGCGGGCTTCGATCTCACCCGCGTTCCACTCGCCGCAGCCTTGATGGCCCTAATCGGCCTCGGCGCGACGGTGCTCACCTATCTCTCCGCCAGGGGCCGAGCCGCCCTCGCTCCTGCCGAGTGATCCTCCCGCAAAAGAAAGGACCATCATGGCCAAGCTTTTCGAACCCACGAAAGTCGGCGACATCCCCGTCAAGAACCGCATCGTCATGGCGCCGCTGACCCGCAACCGCTCGCCGGGCGCAATCCCCAACGACCTCAACGTCGAATATTACCGCCAGCGCGCCAGCGCCGGCCTGATCATCACCGAAGCGACAGCCATCACACATCAAGGCCAGGGTTATGCCAATGTGCCGGGTCTCTATACCAAGGAGGCTCTCGACGGCTGGAAGCGCGTCACCGACGCGGTCCATGCTGCTGGCGGCAAGATCGTCGTGCAGATGTGGCATGTCGGACGCATCTCGCACACGACGCTGCAGCCGAACGACGGCAAGCCGGTTTCCTCGACCAACCGCGTCGCCAAGGCCAAGACCTATCTGGTCAATGCCGACGGCACCGGCGGCTTCGCCGACACCTCCGAGCCGCGCGCGCTTGAAACCGCCGAAATTCCCGGCATTATCGAGGATTACCGCAAGGCCGCCCGGGCCGCGATCGATGCCGGCTTCGATGGTGTCGAGATCCACGGCGCCAACGGCTACCTGCTCGACCAGTTCATCCGCGACGGCGTCAACGACCGTAGCGATGCATATGGCGGCTCGATCGAAAACCGTGCCCGCCTGACCTTCGAAGTCGTCGATGCCGTGGTCAAGGAAATCGGCGCCGGCCGCACCGCGATCCGTATCTCGCCGGTGACGCCGTCCGGCGAAAGCTACGATTCCAATCCGCAGGCGACCTTTACACACATCGTCGAAGGCCTGGCCAAATACGACCTCGCCTATCTCCATGTCATCGAAGGCCAGACCGGCGGCGACCGTGACTACAAGCAGGGCGATAATCCCTCCTTCGAATACAAGGCGCTGCGCCAAGCTTACGAAAGGGCCGGCGGCAAGGCCGACTGGATGGTCAACAACGGCTACGACCGTGATCTGGCGATCGACACCGTCGAAAGCGGCCGCGCCGATCTCGTCGCCTTCGGCAAGCCCTTCATTGCCAATCCCGACCTCGTCGAGCGCCTGGAACACCATCTGCCGCTCAACACGCCCGACCAGTCGACCTTCTACGGCGGCACCGGCAAGGGCTATATCGACTATCCTATCCTCGAAAAAGTCGCCTGAGCCTTTTGCAATGCAAACCGCGAAATCCCGCCGAAAGGCGGGATTTCCATTTTCGATGCATCTTTGTAGCGTGTCGCCATGTTCGATTCTTATCTCCATCGCTGGTCGCTCATACAAGACGGCGAGCCGATCATCACCCATTCGAGCCTGTTGCTGCCGGTCCTCTGGCAGGATGGGCCCGCCATGTTGAAAGTGGCTGCCGATATCGACGAGCGATATGGCGCACTGCTGATGCAATGGTGGGATGGTGACGGCGCAGCCTATGTCTTCGCCCGTGAGGACGACGCCGTGCTGCTGGAAAGGGCGATGGGGAAACGCTCGCTGCTTGCCATGGCGATGAATGGTGAGGACGACGAGGCAAGCCGCATTCTCTGTCAGACAGCGGCACGGCTGCATGCGCCGCGCGAAAAACTGCTTCCCGATCCCGTGCCCCTCACCCGCTGGTTCCGCGATCTGGAGCCGGCAGCAGCCAAGCATGGCGGCACGCTTGCCGATTGTTCGGCGATCGCCAACGCCCTCCTTGCCGATCCGCGCGACGTCGCCATCCTTCACGGCGACATCCACCACGGCAATATCCTCGATTTCGAGTCGCGCGGCTGGCTGGCGATCGATCCGAAGCGGCTCCACGGCGAACGCGGCTTCGATTTCGCCAACATCTTCGCCAATGAGGAATTGCCAACGATCACCGATCCGGCTCGCTTCCGCCGCCAGCTCGCAGTCGTCTCAGCAGCGGCTGGGCTCGAGCCGAAACGGCTGCTGCAATGGATATCTGCCTATTCCGGCCTTTCCGCCGCCTGGTTCCTCGGCGATCCGAACATCGAGCAGGCAGAAAAAGCCCTGACGGTCGCCCGGATTGCGCTGGCCGAACTTCGGACCTAACGCATCTTTTCAGGCGAATGCCCGATAAAGGCGGTCGTCATGTCGCGATGCGGTTCAGGCAGGCAGCCAAGCGCCGCGAGCGAAGCCCTGACGGCCTCGTCGATCGGCGTCTGCGGCTCCCTTCCGAGCTCGGCCGTGAGCCTGGTGTTCCGCATCCGCGCCGGCACCTTCCAGAGATAACGCATCTCCTTGATCTCCCGCATCACAGGAACGAAGGGTGCTGCCAGCGGCACGATCCACCAGGGAAAGCCGGCGATCTTCGCCTTGCCGCCGGCGACGCGCTTGATCGCTTCGGCCATCTGCATGCCGTCCGCATCCCAGAAGCCCTCCATATGATAGACGGCGAAAGGCGGCAGCCGATCGGCCCGCTCGACGAGCTGGGCGATGGTTTCCGCCATGTCGGGCAGATAGGCCCATTGATGGCCGATGCCGCGCCGTGCGGGATTCCTGATCGTGCCGACCGGCTTACCGGGGGTTACGAGGCCAGACGAAAACCAGCTGTTGCCAGTCGTGCCCGGACCGAAGAAATCCCCCGCCCTGACGATGATCACGCCGGCACCGGACTGCGAGGCGGCCTTCAGCTGCTTCTCCATGTCGACGCGGATCGCCCCTTTCTTCGTCACCGGATGCTGCGGGCTTTCCTCCGTCGGCGCCGGCAAGGCATCGGGGCCGAAATTATAGACGTTGCCCGGCAGCACAATGCGCGCGCCGACGGCGCGGGCGGCGGCGATTGTATTGTCCAGCATCGGCAGCACCAGCTTTTCCCAGTCGCGGTAGCCGGGCGGATTGACGGCGTGGACGATCAGGCCGACGCCTTCAGCCGCCCTCAGCACGTCACCGGCATTCATCGCATCGCCCTGCAGCCATTCGAAAGCCGGCTCGCGCCTCGACGCCTTGGCTGCATCACGGTTGAGCGCCCGGATGCGCCAGCCGCGCCCAAGCAGCTTGCGGGCAACCGCGCCGCCGATACCGCCGGTCGCGCCGAGGACGAGGGCCGTCATCTGCATTTCGCTGTTCATGACATTCATCTCCTTCGGTTGGATGAGAGGATCATGCCATCAGCAAGGCATAAACAAAATTGACGAAATTGTTGCATCTGCTATACAGAAATATATGAGCGTTGAACCAAGCTGGGATTTCTACCGCAGTTTCCTGACCGTGCTCCAGCAGGGATCGCTTTCAGCCGCCGCCCGAGAACTGGGGCTGACCCAGCCGACCATAGGCCGCCATGTCGATGCACTGGAACTGGCGATCGGCGCCGAACTCTTCACCCGCTCGCCGAATGGATTGCTGCCGACCGACGCCGCACTGGCGCTCAAGCCCTATGCCGAAACACTGGCGGCAACCGCTGCCGCCCTGTTGCGCACCGCATCCGGTGAGCGCGAACGCGTGGCTGGAACGGTCAGGGTCAGCGCCAGCGAAGTCATCGCCGTCGAGGTGCTGCCTGGGATTCTCGGACCGCTGCAGGAGACCTATCCCGACCTCCAGATCGAGCTCTCGGCTTCCGATATCATCGAGGACCTGGTGAACCGCGAGGCCGACATCGCCGTGCGCATGGCCGAGCCGCAGCAGGATGCGCTCCTCGTGCGCCGCATCGGCGATATCCCGCTCGGCTTTCACGCCCATCGCCGCTATCTCAGCCGATACGGAATTCCGCAAACCTTGGCTGACCTCGCAAACCACCGGCTGATCGGCTTCGACCGGCAGACGGCCTATGTACGCATGGTGATGAAACGCTATGCGGTGCCCGGCATCGAATTCTCCTACAGGACCGACAGCAACCTTGCCCAGCTTTCCGCAATCCGCGCCGGCGTCGGCATTGGCATCTGCCAGACCGGGCTTGCGCGGGAAAATCCTGACCTGGTGCACATCCTGCCCGATGCCTTCAAAATCCCGCTCGGTACATGGGTGGCGATGCATGCGAGCCTGAAGACCTCGCCGCGCTGCCGCGCCACGTTCGACGCCCTGGTCAACGGTCTGCAGGACTATTACCGATATTCGACCAGCGCATAAGTGCGAAAATCGGAATCGATTTTCGGAAAGAATCATGCGCAAATTTCAAAGCAATAGGCTCCTTGGCACGTCCTGTTGGACGGGCGCTCCGGCGGGATGGGAAAATGACGACGCACAACCCGGTTGAACTCGTGCCCCACGATCCGCAATGGCCCCAAGCCTTCCGGCGCATCCGCGACAGGTTGCTGGGCTTGCTGCCGCAGGCGCTCTCCATCGATCACATCGGCAGCACGTCCATACCGGGCATGACCGCCAAGCCGCTTATCGATATCGACATCATCCTTCCCGGCCTCGGGCATATCGAAGGCGCCACCCGCGTGCTTCTGGCAGAAGGCTACGAGCCGCGCGGCAACCGCTATGACGACGATGTCTGGGCGTTTTTGTCGAGAGGTTCAGTGCCGGCGGAGCGGGTCTATCTTTGCCCGCCCGGCAACAGCACCCATCGAAACAGGCTGGCTTTCCGGGATTATCTCATCGCGCATCCGCAAGCGGCGGCGGAGTATGCCGCGCTCAAACGCAGGCTGGCAGCCGAATTCAGGATGGACGGCGATCGCTATACCGCGCATAAGCGTGAATTCGTCGACGCGATCGTCGCGCGGGCATTGACGGGCAATCGGTAATTTCAAATGCCTGGCGAGGCCCCGGCCGCGTGACCTTTCCAGAGACCATCCACCACCTCGGTTTCCGGCCGGTCGCCGCCTTCGGCATATTCCTCATGCCACTTGCCGTTCTCGTCTTGCCAGCTGATCTCGGCGGAATCGCCGCCGACCTGCTGTTCGGCCGCGACGATGCGCGCAGCTTCGAGGGCCTCGGCATGGGTCGGAAATGCCTCGGAATAGACACCTCCCAGCCTGTAGGCCCAGCCGCCGTCATGCGGCACGACTTCGTAGACCACCTTGATCATGCATCCGTCTCCTCATCTTCTTGTTGCGCATTCGCACGCTTCCGGACAGGATCCGGATCATCGCGGCCGCTTGACGAGAATTCGAGGACGCCGCGATCTGCTTTCCGGCCCCGATGACGTTCAGTATTCCATTAAACGCCGAAGACTGCAAACGGGACTGGCCCTGGGCCTGCTTGATAGGCGAAATCAGTGACTTAGATAAAACGCATGAATCGGGACAGGAGCTCAGGCTTGGGGATCGCGTCACGCTTTAAAGAAGAAAAGTTTCTGGTCGTCGCACTTTTCGTTGCAGTGATCGCCTATCTCATGGAACACGCGGTGATCGAGATGGGGCGCGGCGTCGCGCTGATCGCAGCCGTCGCCCTGGTCGGCACCATCGTGCTCGCCTCTATCCGCGTCGCCCATCATGCCGAACTGCTCGCCGTCAAAGTCGGCGATCCCTACGGCACGATGATCCTGACCCTTTCGGCCGTCGCCGTCGAAGTCATCATCCTCGCCATCATGATGAGTGGCGAGAGTTCGCCGACGCTGGTGCGCGACACGATCTATTCCGCCCTAATGCTCGATATCAACGGCATTCTTGGCCTCGCCGCGCTGCTCGGCGGCCTCAAGCACGGCGAACAGCCCTATAACGATAACTCCGGCAAGACCTACGGCGTGATGATCCTCACCGCCATGGGCATCTCGATGATCGTGCCGGAATTCGTGCCCCGCGACAAATGGCACTATTATTCCGCCTTCACTATCGTCGCGATGATCGCGCTCTACGGCCTCTTCCTGCGCATGCAAGTCGGTCAGCACAGCTATTTCTTCAGCTATAGCTATCCGCGCTCCGAGCGGAAGAAAGAAAGTCCGGACGAGCACGCCCCCGACGAGTCGGCCGCGATCTCGATCGCCACCATTCTCGTCGGCGTGGTCATCATCGGCCTGCTGGCGGAGTTCATGTCGGCCTTCATGGCAGAGGGGCTGCGCGACAGCGGCGCGCCGATCGCGGTGACCGCCGTCGTCGTCGCGGCGATTTCGGCCGCCCCCGAAATCCTGACGGCATTGAGGGCAGCCCTCAGGAACCGCATGCAGGCGACGGTCAACATCGCCATGGGCGCTTCACTGTCGACGGTGATCCTGACGGTACCCGTCATGGAGGCAATCGCGCTCTACACCGGCCAGCCCTTCATCATGGCCATGACCCCGGTGCAGACGGTAATGGTGACGATCACGCTGATTGCCGCGGCGATCAACCTCAACGACGGCGAGACCAACGCCATCGAGGGCATGACGCATTTCATCCTCTTTGCCACCTTCATCATGCTGACGGCGCTGGGACTTTGACGGTGGCGGCTGACATCGCCTTCTTGGCAGTTCACCCTTGTTGGCAGGTCCCTGCGGCAGTCATTCCTTCGACTTTTCGAGGAAGCGCTGCTTGCGGGTTTTCGGCTTGAAGCGCCGGAAGAAACCCTCAATGGCGCGGATCGATTTGGTGACGGACATCAGCCGGTCGATCTGGCCGTTCGCATTGTGGAGCCGTTCCGACAGAACTTCGGCCGCCGTCATCGCAATCTCGATCGGCGGCACCTGCGGAAACCGTTTGGCCAGCGCCGAATAGGGGCTGGCATCGACGCCGCCCATCATCGAGATCGAGCCCATCCTGGCAAAGAGACGCAGGAAGATCTGCTCGAACGTCCAGTCGTGCACGTCGAAGACCTTCCACTTCTCGCTTCTCTTTGCCGAAAAACCGGCAAGCAGGATCTTGCCCGGCAGTTGCAGGTCGGCCAGCCAAAGCGCCATCGCAAAGCCGCTCGTCGCGATCTTGCCTGTCGGATAGAGATCGCCGAGCATTTGCGTCAGATCGAGATGGCGGGTTCTGGCGCCTTTGAAGCCGCTCTCCTCACTGAAGTTTTCCTCCGGGGAGGCGCGAATATTGACGACACCCAAAAAATCGTTGCCGGCAAAGAAACGCAGAACATCCGCCGTCTCGCGCCGGTGGACGATATTGGCGCCCATCACGCCGCTGCGGGCAATCAGCACCGCATGGCCGGTGAAGGCTTCGTCGAGCACCTTATAGACATTGTTGAAGAAGACGTAGAGCGTCGTCTCCGGAAATTCGCTTCGCAGCCGCTCGAAATCGACTGCTTCGCTGTTTGCCACCAGCACGACGTGGGAATAAGGTGACAACAGTGCCTTCCACGCCTCCGGCGTCAGGAAGTTGAAGCCGCCATCCGCGGCGGCCCTCTGCGTGTCACTGGGGATTGCTTCCATATCGGCTCACATGCACTTTCCAAGGACGATGCGCACTGCCCGCCTTACTAGCTGTTGCTGAAATAGGCGCGCGTCCGTGCCAGCCGCGTCAGCCCGCCGATACGCTTTCCCACATGCGAAAGGAAACCCGCGACCCGGCCCATCATCGACGGCTGCCTGCAGAACGAGGCCCACGGCGTATTGCTGAGATCCTCGATATAACGCTTGGCCATCCGGCGGTGCACCCAGGGTACGGTGGCCTGCCACGGTTTTTTCCGGCCGGTAAAATGAATGATCGCCGGCCGGCCGACAAAGGGCAGAAGGCCGGTCTGCGTATTCCAGCGCGGATCGAGCACCAGCCAGTCGCCGTCGAAGGTGACGTTCAGCGCATCCTGATCGTTATTCTCGAAAAGATGCGACCGCTCCTCGAAGATCTCCCGTGTCCTGGCAAAAAGCTCCCTCTCCCGGCAGGCCGCCCAGTCGAACAGCAGCACACCGGCATTGAAATAGCGGCCACCCTCGTGCATGCCGATCTTCCGCTGCCGTGCGCCGGCCTTCTCGGGAAAGGCCATGACATAGTCGTCGACGGCGGCAAGCGCCTTGCCTTGAAAATCCCTGCTGAAGAGTTCGTCAACTGGCGCAACTGCCAGCACATCGGCGTCGAGGTAAAGCAGACGCTCGATATGAGCGGGTATGTGCAGATCCATGTAGAGCCGCGCCAGCGTCGCACCCGACCAGCGGCCCCGCGCCTGCTTTGCCGTATCCGGCGTATTGTAGGGCAGCACAGTGATCGCCATGCCGTGCATCCGCGCGAAATTTCCGACCTCGGCGCTTTCATTCGGCGTAAGGTCGATGCCGAGAAGCAGGAACTCCACGGCAGAACCGCCGAGATTGCGCTTGACGGAAAGCAGGGTGCAGCAGGCGGCCGGCAGCATGTTGACATCCGAACAGACGATCACCGCACTCTGCTGCAAAATCCCGGCCTCCCGAAGCGGCAACGTAAACTTGATGCCGGATATCTAGTTGGTTTGATGCCAACCCGCAACCGCCGATCACCCGCCGAGCCGTCACCCTGCGTCACGTTTTGAATCGGAATTCAACGACTTGCGAGGCAAAGTGGAATCAACTCTGCAGCATGTTGAATCGGGACGTGAACGACAATCACAGCGCCAGCCCGACCTCGCCACAAAGAAAAAGGCCCGCCGTCGCGGCGGGCCTTTGATCGATGCTGTGCCAACCGGCTTACTTGCAGGCGCCGCAGAAGCGCTGGATACGGCGGCAGGCTTCCTCGAGCTGTGCTTCGGAAGTTGCATAGGAGATGCGGAAGTTCGGGCCGAGACCGAAGGCCGAACCGTGAACGACGGCAACGCCTTCCGATTCCAGCAGTTCGGAAACAAAATCCTCGTCCGTCTCGATGACCTTGCCCGACGGAGCCGTCTTGCCGATCAGACCCTTGCAGGAGGGATAGACGTAGAAGGCGCCTTCCGGCACCGGGCAGACAATGCCCTTGGCCTGGTTCAGCATGGAAACGACGAGATCGCGACGGCCTTCGAAGATCTTCTTGTTCTCCGGGATGAAGTCCTGCGTGCCGTTCAACGCTTCGACAGCAGCCCACTGGGCGATCGATGTCGCACCCGAGGTCTGCTGGCCCTGGATCATGTCCATGGCCTTGATGAGCTGCAGCGGGCCTGCCGCGTAGCCGATACGCCAGCCGGTCATTGCATAGGCCTTGGAGACGCCGTTCATCGTCAGCGTCCGGTCGTAGAGCTTCGGCTCGACTTCGACAGGCGTGACGAACTTGAAGTCGCCATAGGTCAGGTGCTCGTACATGTCGTCGGTCAGCACCCAGACATGCGGATGTTTCATCAGCACATCCGTCAACGCCTTCAACTCGTCATGCGTATAGGCCGCACCCGTCGGGTTGGACGGCGAGTTGAAGATGAACCACTTTGTCTTCTCGGTGATCGCCTTTTCGAGATCGGCCGGCTGGAGCTTGAAATTATGCTCCTGGGTGGCCGAAACGAAAACCGGCGTGCCGCCGCACAGCGCCACCATCTCGGGATAGGAAACCCAGTAAGGCGCCGGGATGACGACTTCGTCGCCGGGGTTCATCGTTGCCATGAAAGCGTTGAAAAGGATCTGCTTGCCGCCGGTGCCGACGATCGTCTGCTCCGCTGTATAGTCCAGGCCGTTCTCGCGCTTGAACTTGGCGGCAATTGCCTTGCGCAGCTCAGGAATGCCGGAAACCGGCGTGTACTTCGTCTCGCCGCGGTTGATCGCGTCGATGGCGGCCTTCTTGATATTGTCGGGCGTATCGAAATCCGGTTCACCCGCACCGAGGCCAATGACGTCACGTCCTTTTGCTTTCAGCTCGCGCGCTTTCTGGGAGACGGCGATGGTGGCTGAAGGCTTCACACGGGAAAGAGCATCGGCAAGGAAGGCCATGATAACGGTCCTATTGGTTGAAACGGGCAGAAAGCCGGGACCGGAGTTCTGCGGTTAGCTCTATGTCCAATGTATGACGGCATTTCAAGCGGAAAGGCGTCATGGCGGCATGATTCTTATTGATCATTTCGCCGCGCCGCCCGCCCGGCCTGTCCACGCCTTCGGACTGGCCGGCGTCACGAGGTTGAATCGTGCTGCGCGGATCTTGAATCAAACTCTGAAGTCATCCGGATTTATACCCTGAAATCAGTGGCATCGCCGGATTCGACCATCGCCACGAATAAGCCGCAACAAATGCCGAGCCACGCCGCAATTCGGTCGTGAGCGCGCCGAGATCGAAGCCGCATCATCCGGCATCCGAAATTGGTTATTGAGGGTATGCCAATGTTTCTGGAAGATGAGTTTGCCATAGGGCGCATTCGCGCCCGCCGAATTTCCGTTTCAGTCCTTGTTGCCGTCACCGCTCTTGCCGCCTGCATAGCGGCGATGCTGGGGTTTGCCTCCACAGTCCGCGCCGAGCAGGCGCCGCAGGCATCCAACCAACTGGCGGCGCTTGTCCGGCCGAATGACGTCAACAGCGGCTCGCTGCTCTTTCCGTCGAAGGAGCCGGGCTTTTATGTCGAAGCGCCGCGGCTGAAGACCGATGTCGCCATCGACGTCTCCGGCCCGATCGCCAGGGTGAAGGTGACGCAGCGCTTTCAGAATCCAAGCCAGGGTTGGGTAGAAGGCACCTACGTCTTCCCGCTGCCGGACAATTCCGCCGTTGACGCCCTGAAAATGCAGATCGGCGAACGCTTCATCGAAGGCCAGATCAAGCCTCGCCAGGAAGCCCGTGAAATCTACGAGCAGGCCAAGGCCGAGGGCAAGAAGACGGCGCTGCTCGAACAACAGCGGCCGAACATTTTCACCAACCAGGTCGCCAATATCGGTCCCGGCGAAACCGTCGTCGTCCAGATCGAATATCAGCAGACGGTCCACCAGTCGGGCGGCGAGTTCTCGCTGCGTTTTCCGATGGTCGTCGCCCCGCGCTACAATCCGGCGCCGATCGTCCAGACCGTCGAGTTCAATAACGGCGCCGGTTTCGCCACACCACGCGACCCGGTGGAAAACCGCGACAAGATCGAAGCCCCCGTACTTGATCCGCGTGAGAACGCCAGGATCAATCCGGTTTCGCTGACCGTCGACCTCAAGGCAGGCTTCCCGCTTGGCGACGTCAAATCGTCCTTCCACGCGGTCGATATCAGGCAGGATGGCGACCAGGCGAGGACGATCGGCCTGAAGGCGGACACCGTTCCCGCCGACAAGGATTTCGAGCTCACCTGGAAGGCCGCCCCCGGCAAGATGCCGAGTGCCGGCCTCTTCCGGGAAGTCATGAACGGCAAGACCTATCTGCTCGCCTTCGTCACCCCGCCCACGGCTCCGGATGCGGCAGCGCCGCCGGCAAAACGCGAGGTAGTCTTCGTCATCGACAATTCCGGCTCCATGTCCGGTCCGTCGATCGAGCAGGCAAGGCAGAGCCTGGCGCTTGCCATTTCCAAGCTGAACCCCGACGACCGTTTCAACGTCATCCGTTTCGACGATACGATGACGGATTACTTCAAGGGTCTCGTTGCTGCCACCCCGGACAATCGCGAAAAGGCCATTGCCTATGTCAGGGGCCTGACAGCCGACGGCGGCACGGAAATGCTGCCCGCCCTGGAGGCTGCATTGCGCAACCAGGGACCGGTCGCAAGCGGAGCGTTGCGCCAGGTCGTGTTCCTGACGGATGGCGCAATCGGCAACGAGCAACAGCTCTTCCAGGAAATCACTGCAAACCGCGGCGATGCCCGCGTCTTCACCGTCGGTATCGGCTCGGCGCCGAATACCTATTTCATGACCAAGGCCGCCGAAGTCGGCCGTGGCACCTTCACGGCGATCGGCTCGACCGATCAGGTGGCAAGCCGCATGGCCGAGCTTTTCGCCAAGCTGCAGAACCCAGCCATGACCGATATCGCCGCGACCTTTGAAGGCATAAAAGCCGAGGATATCACGCCGAACCCGATGCCGGACCTTTACAGTGGCGAACCCGTCGTGCTGACCGCCGAACTGCCTGAGGACAAACCCGCCGGCAAGCTGCAGATCTTCGGCAAGACAGGCGAGCAGCCCTGGCGCGTCGACATGGATATCGCCAATGCCGCCGACGGCAAAGGCATTTCCAAGCTCTGGGCCCGCCGCAAGATCGACGATTTCGAAGCCCGTGCCTATGAACGTCAGGATCGGGCCGCGCTCGACAAGGATATCGAGACGGTCGCTCTCGCCCACCATCTCGTCTCCCGCCTCACCAGCCTCGTTGCCGTCGACGTTACCCCGTCACGCCCGGCCGACCAGCCGCTCGGCTCAACCAAGCTGCCGCTCAATCTGCCTGAAGGTTGGGACTTCGATAAGGTCTTCGGCGAAAACCCTGTCCCTCCTGCCGGCGGAGAACGCCATGGCTCGGCGACGCCGGCAGGAAACGCCGGACCGGAACAGGCGGCAGCCGAAACACAGGATCTCGCCGCATCGCCCGGGATCGCAAACATGATGGCAGCAGCCCCGACCGCCAAGGCCGCCACCATGATCGCGCAGAAGAGCTCGACCGTGAACCTGCCGCAGACGGCAACGCGCGCCGACGAGCAGATCATCCGCGGGCTTACCATGCTGCTCCTGGCGCTGACGGCGGCAAGCGGGCTGGCCATCTGGCGCCGGCGCATCAAACGGGTGATCGCGGTCGGGGCCAAGCGTTATGGTCTCTAGGCTCTCCGCAAGCCACAACGAGGAAGCGGCCGAATTCGAGCCGCTTCCGACCTATCTGGAACTCGCCATGGCGGCCGCCACGGCCTATGACAGGCCGAAGGCGCGCCCGAGCAAGGGCTTTTTCCTCTGGCGTCTTTCCTCGATCGAAAAGGCAATCGCCTTCGCCATTGCCGGTCTTGCCCTCTATGGCCTGGCGCTGATCGGCGACGGCTTCCTGCTGAAAGCGAAGGCGGAGCTCTCCCAGATCCTGCTGAAACGCGCTTTCGCCGCGGAGCTGCAGGGGAAAGAGACAAAGCCCTGGCCCTGGGCGGATTTCACCACCGAGGCCAAGGTGCGCGCCCCGCGCCTCGGCAAGGAGGCGATCGTGCTTTCCGGCGCCTCCGGCGAGGCTCTCGCCTTCGGTCCGGCCTGGCTCGTCAACACCCCACAGCCGGGCGAGGAAGGCACCTCCGTGATCGCAGCCCATCGCGACACGCACTTCCGCTGGCTGCAATATATAAAGCCCGGCGATACGATCGAAGTCACGCGCCGCGACGGCAAACTATTGACCTTCAAGGCGGGCGAAGGCCGCATCGCTCCGTGGGATGCAAACGGCATCGATTCCTCCTCCGACGGCCGCCGTCTCGTGCTGACCACCTGCTGGCCCTTCGACGCGACGGAGCGCGGGCCCTTGCGCTACATCCTCGAGGCGGAACTGGTCGACCCTCAGGCGACCGGCTCGGTTCAACCGCCAAACACAAAGCCGTTATATCAGGTCGAATGAGGGTTGAAGCTGTTTCCTGTCCGCTCCACGTTCAGCCTGGAGAGACGACAGGGAAAACACGATGAAGAGAATATCCGCCCTCCATTTGGCCGCAGCGCTGGTCCTGTTCGGGGCTATATCCGCGGATGCGGCTGATACCATCAAAGCGCAGGATCTTACAGTGCGAGTCGACAAGCTCGCCGACGGTCTCGAACATCCCTGGGCGGTCGAGGTGTTGCCCGACGGCGCCTATCTCGTCACCGAGCGGCCGGGCCGCATGCGCATCATCCGAGAGGGCAAGGTCTCCGACCCGATCGGCGGCGTGCCGAAAGTCAGCGCCCGTGGCCAGGGCGGCCTGATGGACGTGGCGCTCGCCCCGGACTTTGCGACGAGCCGAAAACTCTATTTCACCGCCGCCATCGCCAACAGGCAGGGCTCCGGCACCGAAGCCTTCAGCGCCACACTTTCGGCCGATGAAAAGACCCTGGACGCAGTAAAGCCGGTTTTCACCATGCGGCGCTTCACATCAGGCAATATCCAGTACGGCTCGCGTATCGCGATATCCGGCGACGGCTCGCTGTTCATCAGCGTCGGCGACCGCGGCGACCGCGACCGCTCGCAGGACTGGCAGGACGATGCCGGCTCGATCATCCATATCAATGCCGACGGCAGCATCCCCGCCGACAATCCGTTCAAGGACGGCGGCAAGGCGCTGCCGGAAATCTGGTCGAAAGGCCACCGCAACCCGCAGGGCATCACCTTCGACGCCAGGGATGGCAAGCTCTATACCGTCGAACACGGCGCCCGCGGCGGCGACGAGATCAACCAGCCCCAGGCCGGCAAGAATTACGGCTGGCCGATCATCACCTATGGACGCGACTATTCCGGCGCCGAGATCGGCGAAGGCACAGCCAAGGAAGGGCTGGAACAGCCGCTGCATTATTGGGATCCTTCGATCGCACCCGGCGCGCTCGTCGTCTATCGCGGCGCCATGTTTCCGGAATGGGACGGCAATTTCATCGTCGCAGCGCTGAAGTTCCAGTTGCTGTCGCGCATGCAACGTGACGACAACGGCGCCTTCGTCGCCGAAGAGCGCCTGTTCGAGGGCGAATACGGCCGCATCCGCGACGTCGTCGTCGCACCCGACGGAGCGCTGCTGATGGTGACGGACGAGGACGACGGCGCGCTGCTCAGGGTCTCCAGGGCGCAAGCCCGCAACGGCTGAGAGATCACAACGGGCCGCGCAGTTCCTTGCGGATGACGAATTTCAGCCCGGACCAGATCTCGTCGACGGCGCAGACCTTGACGTCGACCAGGCCCGTCGGGAGCAGAACCTCCCGCAACACGTCCTCGGTGATGTCGGTCGGCACGCGTGAACTCTTCTTCGGCCAGGAGATCCAGACCATGCCGCTCGGCATCAGGACAGAAAAAAGCGTGGGCGCAACAGCCTCCAGCGCCGCCCGTTCTGTTGTAAACAAATGCACATAGTCGAAGGCGCGCTGAGGCGTCTCGGGAAGCGCGCGGACGACCGAAGCAAAACCGTCGAAACCATGGATCTCGCCGATCGTCTCGGGAACACCGAGAAGAGCCGCGGCCTGCCCATCAGCCAGGCCGAGCTTCCGGGCAAGCGGCGTGCCGGAATAGCCTGCCGTCTTAGCCGCTGCGGTGTCGCCGGCTGGCCGTTCTTCACGTCGCATGCCTTCACCTCCGTTCACACCGCCCAAAGTCTTCACCCTTGCCGGAAGGAAACGCAACTGCTAACCGCTTGACCACACCTCCCTTCCCCATCGAGGACGACATGACGCGCGTTCAGGCGAACCTCCTCCTGTTGCTTGCAGCCGCCATCTGGGGCGGCGGCTTCGTCGCGCAGTCGACGGCGATGAAGGCGATCGGTCCCTTCTGGTTCATCTGCCTGCGTTTTGCCGTCGCCACGCTGGCGGTGCTGCCTTTCGTCCTTTTTGAGGCGCGCAAGGCCAAAGAGAAGACCAGCGCGCGCCATGCGAAGCTCTACATCCTGACCGGCCTTGCCCTTTTCGGCGGTGCAGCCACGCAGCAGGTCGGACTGCAGACGACGACGGTGACGAATTCCAGCTTCATCACCGGCCTCTATGTCGTCTTTGTGCCGCTGATTGCCGTGTTCTTCCTGCGCCGCGCCCCGCATTGGATCATCTGGCCCGGCGCGCTGCTGGCGATCACCGGCATCTACCTCCTGTCCGGTGGCCATCTTTCGGCGCTGACGCCGGGCGATCTGCTGACCGTCGTCTGCGCCGTCTTCTGGGCGATCCAGATCACCCTCGCCGGCACGACCGTTTCGGCGACCGGAAGGCCGCTCGCGCTCTCCGCCGTGCAATTCGCCGTAACCGCGACCTGTGCGCTGGCCGTTGCCGCAGCCGTCGAACCTGTCAGCCTTGCGGCGATTTGGGCGGCGGCGCCGGAGATCCTTTACGTCGGAATTTTCTCCTCTGGCCTGGCTTTCGTCCTGCAGGTGATAGCCCAGCGCTATACGACGCCCTCGCAGGCCGCGATCTTCCTTTCTTCCGAAGCGATCTTCGGCGCATCGCTCGGAGCCCTGCTGCTCGGCGAAACGATGCCGGCGACAGGTTATGCAGGTTGCGCGCTCATGTTGATCGCTATGCTTGTAGTCGAACTCGTCCCTGGATTCGCCCGACGGCGGCTGCCAGCCACGTGAACACGCGTCCAAATATGGGTGAGTCCCACAGCGGAAAAAAATTTACTGGGGGCGGAAAGACGCGTTCACGTTGCATTTTTGGGAAAATCTGCTCGGAACTTATATTGCAGACGATATAAAACGTTAATCATTCCCTATCGGCGAAGGAAATTTTGCGTTTTTGCGCAAATTGTTTATCGGCAGGGGTGTGCCAGGAACGACACGCTAAAAAACTTTTGCTTGCCAAAATCCTTTAAACGCAGCACTCTCAGCGCGTTCGGGCATTTTGCGAGCATGGGAAGTCCTTAAGTATTTGCGCGCCGGGAACGCTAATATTCCGGTCAGCCGGTTCCAAAAATGGCGGGCGAAAGTCCTGCCTGGAACAGGCCGAGGTAGAGGGGACCTTTTTCTCACATTTCAAGAATTGCCTGCCAACACCTCCCGCAAGGAGGCAATGCTATGATGCTGCCCGTGTGGATGGCGGGCAGAGAGAAAAGGACCTGACGCATGGCAGAGACTGGCACTGTAAAATTCTTCAATACCGACAAAGGCTTCGGCTTCATCAAGCCGGACCGGGGCGGCGCCGATATCTTCGTTCACATTTCTGCCGTTCAGGCCTCCGGGCTGGCCGGTCTGACGGAAAACCAGAAGGTAAGCTTCGACACGGAGCCGGATCGCCGCGGCAAGGGCCCGAAGGCCGTCAATCTGCAGATTGCGGGCTGAACCCTTAACGGCTGTCAAATTCGAGTTGAAGCCCGGCAGCAATGCCGGGTTTTGTCGTTCAGCCTTCGTTCAGCTACAAATCGATAGGACTGTCACCATCGAGAAAGGAACCGGCGTTCGGTTCCCTGGATTGGGATTTATGCTTATGAACAGGCTCGCCAAGACTCTTCTGCTGACGGCAACGGCTGCCGCGCTCACTCTCTCCGCCATTGGCGAAGCATCGGCACGCGACCGCCACTGGCGCCATCATGACGGCAACGACGCGCTCGTCGGCGGTGCCGTCGGCCTCGCAACCGGCCTGATCGTCGGTTCGGCCATCGCCAACGCCAATAACGGCCCGGTCTACGAAGAGCGCCGCTACATCGACCCGGCCTACGAGCCGGATTATTATGAGCCCGCTCCGGTCTATCGCGCCCCGCGCCGAGTCTATGCCGAGCAGCCGCAATATTACGAGCCGGTCCGCACGGCGGTGGAACCCTGGTCGCCGCAATGGGAGCGTTACTGCTCTTACCGCTACCGCTCTTTCGATCCGCGCAGCGGCACCTATATCGGCAATGACGGCCGCAGCCATTTCTGCACTGCCGGCTGATTTCGCCATCATCCCTGATGCCAAGCGCCGCTCTTCAGCGGCGCTTTCTTTTTGTCGATCCCTCAACTGGTCCTCTACCGCGTCCGCTTTCTCGACATTGCCCACCCCGCACCATATCCACGTGGCCGGGGAAAAATATTTCTACAAATTCCATAGAAATAGAAGCTATAGGTTTCTCGCCCGTCACCAGTGCTCGTAGGCTATCTCGACCTATCGATGGCAATGGTAAGGAGAGGAATAAGTTATGGGCGTGTTTCGTTCGGCGATGATCGGTGTCGCGGTTGCTTTGGGGCTGGGCCTGTCATCGGCTGGCGCGGCCGATCTTTCAGAAATCAGGATCGACTGGGCGACCTATAATCCCGTCAGTGTTCTTCTGAAGAAGGAAGGCCTGCTGGAAAAGGAATTCGCCAAGGACAATATCAGCATTCGCTGGGTACAATCCGCCGGCTCGAACAAGGCGCTGGAATTCCTGAACGCCGGATCGATCGATTTCGGCTCGACAGCGGGTGCGGCAGCACTGATCGCGCGGGTCAACGGCAATCCGATCAAATCCATTTATGTTTATTCGCGCCCCGAATGGACGGCTCTGGTCACCCGCGCCGATAGTCCGATATCCACCGTCGAGGATCTGAAGGGCAAGACGATCGCGGTGACGCGCGGCACCGATCCGCATGTCTTTCTCGTCCGTGCCTTGGCGGATGCCGGCCTGAAACAATCGGACGTGAAGCTGGTGCTGCTACAGCATGCCGACGGCAAGCTTGCGCTTCTGCGTGGCGATGTCGATGCATGGGCAGGCCTCGATCCGCTGATGGCGGCCGCCGAAGTGGACGACAAGGCGAAGCTCTTCTATCGCAAGCCGGAAAACAACAGCTGGGGCGTGCTCAATACGACCGAGACATTTGCCGCCGAACATCCCGACATCATCAAGCGCGTCGTCGCCGTCTATGAGCAGGCACGGGCCGAGGCGCTGGCCGATCCTGCAGCGCTCAAGGCAGCGCTGGTGGAGGCGGCAAAACTGCCGGACAATGTCATCGCCAAGCAGCTGGAGCGGACGGACCTCTCGCAACCGACGATCGGCGACCTGCAGCGCGACACGATCTCGAAAGCGGGTATCGCCTTGCAAAGCGCCGGCGTCCTGCCCGCCGACGTCGACATTGCCAAAGTCACGAACGAACTGATCGACGACCGTTTTGCCGTGGGGAAAACCCAGTGACAGAGCATCGATCATCGCTATGACGGACTTGGCCGAAACCGGTATCAAGACGGAAACAAGGACGCCGCGCCCGGTCGCGGCTTCGATCTTTTATGGCGTGAGCAACCGGATGGCGGTGGCCGTTCTGCTGCCTGCGCTCGGCCTCTTGTTCTGGGAGATTGCGGTCGCGGCCGGCTGGTTCTCAGGCCGTCTCATGCCGCCACCATCCAGGGTCGCAGCGACGCTATGGGCGCTCTTGAGGTCCGGCGAATTGCTCGACCATATCGGCATCACCACCGTCCGGGTATTCTTCGGATTTGCGATCGGCGCCGCCACGGCCACGATCGCCGGCGCCATAACGGGATATTTCGGTCTCGCCCGCCGACTGATCGATCCGTCGCTTCAGGCGCTCCGCTCCATCCCGTCGATCGCCTGGGTGCCGCTCTTCATTCTCTGGTTCGGGATCTTCGAGACATCGAAAGTGGCGCTGATCGCCGTCGGGGTGTTTTTTCCGATCTATCTCGGCATCTCCGGCGCGATCCTGTCGGTTGATCGCAAGATTGTCGAGGTCGGCCGCATCTTCCGGCTTTCCGGTTTCGCACTGGTGCGGCGGGTCATGCTGCCTGCGGTCTTTCCAGCCTATGTGACTGCCTTGCGATCCGGCCTCGGCCTCGGTTGGATGTTCGTCGTCGCAGCGGAATTCATGGGCGCTTCGGAGGGCCTCGGCTATCTCCTCGTTGATGGCCAGCAAATGGGCAAGCCGGACCAGATCATGGCTGCCATCATCACCTTCGCGGTCGTCGGCAAGTTGACGGACAGCCTGTTGCTTGCGGCGACGGCACCCTTCCTGACCTGGCAGGATAGTTACAGGCGGGAGGGATGAGCCGATGCTGACGCTGCGAAACTTGGAAAAAACCTATGCGAATGGGGTGCGCGCACTGGAGGGCTTTTCGCTCGGGCTGGCTCCGGGAGAAATCGTCGCCGTCATCGGCGGATCCGGTTGCGGCAAGAGCACGTTGCTGCGATTGATCAGCGGTCTCGACATTCCCACGCAGGGAACGGTCGAGCTGAATGGCGAACAGGTCACCAAGCCGCATCCGCTGATCAATCTCATCTTTCAGGAGCCACGCCTCTTCCCCTGGCTGAGTGTCGCAAACTTTGTCGGCTTCGGCCTCGCCGAGCTCGAAGGTGATGACCGCCGGCAACGGGTGGAGGCCGCATTGGAAAAGGTCGGCCTGGGGAAATTGGGCGGACGCTGGCCGAAGGAGTTGTCCGGCGGCCAGGCCCAGAGAGTGGCAATCGCTCGCGCACTGATTACCCGACCGGAAGTGCTGCTGCTGGATGAGCCTTTCTCGGCCCTCGATGCTTTCACGCGCGCCGATCTGCAGGATCACCTGCTCGACATATGGGCCGAAACGCGCCCAACGCTCGTGCTGGTGACGCATGATATCGACGAGGCGCTCGTCCTTGCCGACCGGATTATCGTGATGCGACCGTGGCCGGGGCGCATTCTCGAGGAGATCCGCATCGATCTGCCGAGGAAGCGCGATCGGGCATCGGCCTCGTTCGAGACCGCGAAAAGACAGCTGCTCATGTCGCTTAACGTCTCGCTGCAGCCCAATTGATCCAGCTCATTTGATGCAGGCCTGTTAGGCTGGGATGCGGATCGTTGCCCTTAGTCCACCAAGCGGGCTGTCGCTCAGCGTGACGTTGCCACCATGGCTGCGGGCAATGTCGCGGGCAATCGCAAGCCCGAGCCCGGTCCCCGATGCGTCGAGATTGCGCGCCGTATCCAGCCGGAAGAATGGTTTGAACACGTCCTCACGATTCTTTTCGGGAATGCCCGGCCCGTCATCGTCGAAGATGACCGTCAGCCATTTGGCATTGTGCTTGGCCTCGATGTCGAGGCGGTCGGCATAACGGCGCGCGTTCGAGGCAAGGTTGGTCACGAGACGCATGAAGGCGTTCGGCCGGACCGATATGTCGTCATCGCCTTCGATCGAATAGCTGAATTTTTTGCCGTGCAGGGCGAAATCGGATTCCAGCTTCGCAAAGATCTCGCTGAGTTTCAGCTCGCCGACATCCTCTTCGACCTCGCCGCGGGCGAAGGCCATGTAGGCCTCCAGCATAGTCTGCATATCGTTGACGTCGTCATTCAGCCCGTGCAGGTCGGGATTGTCTCCGGCGAGCGCCAATTGCAGCTTGAAGCGGGTGAGGATGGTTCGCAGATCATGGCTGACGCCGGAGAGCATCGCGGTGCGCTGCTCGATCTGCCGCTCGATCCGCTCGCGCATCAGGATGAAGGCAAGGCCGGCGCGCCTGACCTCGTCGGCCCCGCGCGGATAGAAATTATCGGGTTTCTGCCCCTTGCCGAAGCTTTCGGCCGCTCGCGCCAGCATCAGGATCGGCCGGATCTGCCCGCGCAGGAAAAGGATCGAGATGCCGATCAGCACCAGCGACGTACCGACCATCCAGACGATGAAGATATGGGTGTTCGAGGCATAGGTCTGACTGCGCTTGGTCAGCACCCGCAAGATCTTGTTTTCCAGCTTGATGCGGATCTCGACGAGGTTCGAATTGCCGACCGTGTCGATCCAGAAAGGCCGGTGGATCTCGTCGGTGATCTCGTCGCTGAGGATGCCGTCGAGGATCGAGAAGAACGGCTTGACGCGCGGCGGCGGCAGGTCGCCATCCGGCTCGATCGAGATCTGCAGGCTGAGCTGGTCGCGGGCGATGCGGATGATCTCGCTGTAGTCCGAATTCTGCGGATAGGTCTCGATGATCTCGATGATCGCGGCAATGTCGCGGGTGACGGCAAGCGACAGCCGCTCGGTCACCATCTGCCAGTGGCGCTCCATGAAGACGGCCGCGACGACGGATTGCAGGAGCACCATCGGAATGATGATGATCAGCAGCGAGCGCGCGTAAAGTCCGGTCGGCAGCCGGCGGCGCAGCCAGCGGACGATCCAGCGCCAACCCTGCGCAGGAGTGCGGTCTTCCCGCCGCAAGCTGTCGATCGTCACCATCAGCGCCGGTCCCGAACCTTGAGTTTAGTCGATGCTCAGCCTGTATCCGATGCCGCGCACCGTCTGCAGCCAGACCGGATTGGCGGGATCGTCCTCGATCTTGCGCCGCAGCCGGTTGATCTGCACGTCGATCGTCCGCTCGCCGACTTCGGTGTCGTTGCCGATCAGTTCGTGGCGCGGGATCGTGTCGCCGGCGCGCCGTGCAAAGAGCAGCATGATCTCCTGCTCGCGGTCGGTGAGCCGGATCACCTCGCTGGCCTTCTTCAGCTCCTTGCGGGTCAGCGAGAAGGTGTAGGGGCCGAACATCACCTGTTCGATCTTCGGTCCCTCGCCGCCGGCATTTCGGCGCAAGATGTTGTTGATGCGCAGCACCAGTTCGCGTGGGTCGAAGGGCTTGGAAAGATAATCGTCGGCGCCTGCCTCGAGGCCTTCGATGCGATTGCCCGATTCCGCCAGCGCCGTCAGCATGATGATCGGTACGTTCTTGATGGCGCGAAGCCCCCGGGTGACGTCGATGCCGGATTCGCCGGGCATCATCACATCCATGATGATCAGGTCGAAATCGAGACCGGTGAGCTTGCGCTGCGCCTCGGCGCCATCGGCAGCGACGGTGACGCGGAAGCCGTTCTCGGCGAGATAACGATTGAGCAGCGCCCGGATGCGGGAGTCGTCATCGACCACCAGCAAATGCGCCGCATCGTCTGAAATACCTGTCTTGACCGCCATTCACTCCGCCCTCTGTCTGTCCCGCATCCCTCTGAGGAAAGCTTTTACGCCCTCCCGCACCTCCGCAGAAGCCCCTTCGAATGCCCGCTCAATGCGGCGCGATTGCGGCTCGGCAAGGGCAAGCGCCAGCTCTCGTCCCGATTTCGTCGGATAGAGCTTGCGCTGTCGCCGGTCTTCGGGGCCTGCGACCTGGCGAATATAGCCTGAATCGATCAGCTGTTTCAGCACCCTTGCGAGGCTCTGCTTGGTGATCTTCAGCGTATCGAGAAGATCGGCGACCGTCATGCCGGGATTGCGGTTGACGAAATGCACGACGCGGTGATGCGCCCGGCCGAAACCGCTCTTTTCTAGGATGGCGTCGGGATCGGAAACGAAGTCGCGATAGGCGAAGAAGAACAACTCGATGATCTCGAAATCTATAATATCGGTATCTTCCATCGGCGTGGCCAGCGGCTCTGGTTTGCCTGCTTTCGGGCCGGTCTGTCGTGACACTCGGCATTTCCTTTCTGTTTCCGCGCATAGGGAAACCTTCGCGAGGATATGTCAGCTTTATTGACATAAATTTGAATCGCGGCCAGCTTCCCCGAACTCTGCGGGAGCCCCGCACGGCCTCTCATGTCCCTGGCATTTCTGGAAACCAAGGCCGTCCGGCACACCGACGCAATACGCGAGTTCCCCTTCCGTCTGTGGATAAAACGTAATGGGGACAACAATCAACAGGCATGGCGCCCGCGGCGACCGTCGAGCTCCCGAAGCGCCAGGGGTTTAGGCATGCCTCGGTCCAATTGCCTGGCGCGAGACAGCAAGATGATGAACGTTTCGGCGCAGGCCAATCGCATCAACCGGAAGTTACCCCGGTTTCGGAAAGCGGTCCGTATCGCTTCACGCCGTCGATGATCTCCGAAGCGCTGACGAACGACTGTATGAAGGAGGTCTATCCGGCCGCAGTCGCCGCCGGATAAGAGCCTCACGCGATCGGTCCGGCCACTGCATAATTCCTCAAATCGGAACCGATTTAAGGATAAAATTACGCAGCCATTCAACGTGCTCCAGCAGCCTTTCCGCGTCCCAAAACAGGCGCGGCGCTGTCGGTAAACGTCTGCCGGGCCTTCTTTACCTGTGCGCCCGTGCCATGACCAGTCCGGCGAGCGTCGAGAGAATACCGCCGCCGATCAGGCCGCCGATGCCGTCGGCGAGCAGGCCGGTCATAGCCGCTTCCCCGCCGACCATGCTGAGCAGCATGCCGCCGCCGACGCCGCCGATCGCGCCTGCGATCGTACGAGCGACGACATTGATCGCGTGCTGCTTCAAAGCGGCGCTCGCGGCATTGCCGCCGATTGCACCGGCTATCAATTGTGTGATGAGCGGAAGTAGCGCTTCCATGATTTCCTCCTCTGGCGATCTCCCCGATCGCCGATCCATGCCGAACCTTCGGCATATTAGGATTTTATCATATTTCGGAAGACAGCGTTAAGAAAATCAACCGATGCGGGATTAAGGCAGGGAGAACTGCCCTGGAACGAGGCGGCCCGACGTTCCGCCTCGCCTCAGTTCTTGCCGATTCACGTCATTGATAGACGTAGACGATCCGGCGCGTACCGGGATCGACCAGCACCGGCCGGTCGTTGATCCTCGTATAGCGGTACTCATAGTCGGGGATCGTCTGGAAGGTGACATCGGCAGGCACTTCCGCGCCGACGACGACATCGCCGCCAAGTCGCACCGTCTCACCCGGATTGGTGTCGATATAGGTGCGAACCGTCTCCGGCGGAGTGATGGTCTCGACCGACCCGACGGGGCCGAGCAGTTCGTCGCCCGGCGCCGGCTGCGGCTCGGCCGGAACGACGCTTGCGGTCGACTCGTAGGTGACGGCGGGAACGCCGATCTCGGCACGATGCTCCTCGACGATAACGCGGCTGCCGCCATGATCGACCTGCAGATAATCGGCATAGACCCAGCCGCGCATGCCGTTGACGTCGACACGGCACCATCGGCTGCCTTCGATGCAGCCGTCGAGGACTGCGGTGGAGCCGCGGGTGGCAAGACCGACCGAGGGATATTGCGGGCCGGGGCCAGCGCGGACGTTGAGATCATCGACCGTCGTCGCCATCATCTCCGCCTGCGCAAGACCGGCGCTCGCTATCAGCACCGCGCCTGCCAGCAGAATGTTTCTCTTTAAGGTCATGTGAGCGTCTCCTTGGTTTCGATGGGCTGACAACGTGCGGGGTTCCACGATGTTCCCATGCGCTCAGCCCGGCGGAACATCGCCTCTATGAGAATTCCTGCAAGTGCCTTGAAAAATTGAATAAAACCCGATTTCTTCGCCTGATGACGATGACAAAAGCAGGTATAAACTCTTGTTGCAGTCTGTCTTTTTGCCGTGAGGCCGACCGTAAATGGGAGAAGATTCCGGCTGTCCTCGCCGTGGTTTCGGACTATACCCTGGATATCCGAGACACCAAGCGAGGCACCTATGGGCATGCTCCAGGCCGGCATTATTCCGGTGACACCCTTCCAGCAGAACTGCACGATCTTCTTCGATCCAGATACCAAGGAAGGCGTCGTCATCGATCCGGGCGGCGACGTGCCGCTCATCCTGCAGGCGATCGCGGAAAACGGGTTGACCATCAAGGAAATCTGGCTGACGCATGGCCATCTCGACCATGCGGGCGGCGCCAGCGAACTGAAGGAGGCCCTCGGGGTCGATGTGGTCGGCCCGCATCAGGACGATCTGCCGCTGCTGCAGCGGGTCGAGAGCCAGGCTGCGAAATACGGCATATCAGGATTGCGTAACGTCGTGCCCGACCGCTGGCTGAAGGATGGCGACAAGATCTCCTTCGGCGCCCACGAATTCGAGGTCTATCACACGCCCGGCCATGCCCCCGGCCACGTCATCTATTTCAACCGCGCGCAGAATTTCGCCCATCTCGGCGACGTGCTCTTCAACGGCTCGATCGGCCGCACCGACCTGCCGGGCGGCGATCATCAGCAGCTTCTTGATTCGATCCGCGACAAGGTGCTGCCGCTCGGCGACGACGTCGGCTTCATCTGCGGCCACGGTCCCGGCAGCCGCATCGGCGATGAGCGGCGAAGCAATCCGTTTTTGCGGGAAATCTGACCTAGTGGAGAATGGGCGGCGAAGCTGCGCTCCGCCCGCTCACATCATCTTCCGGCCGTTCGGCACCGGCTGCTCGACGGCCGCAAGCACGATCGCGCCGTTCTCGTCCTCGAATCCCAGCGTCAGCACTTCCGAGCGGAACGGCCCGATCTGGCGCGGCGGGAAATTGACGACGCCGAGCACCTGCCGGCCGATCAGGCTTTCCGGCATATAATGCACGGTGATCTGCGCTGAGGATTTCTTCGTGCCGATCTCAGGGCCGAAATCGATCACCAGCTTGATCGCCGGCTTGCGCGCTTCCGGAAAGGGGCTGGCCTCGATGATCGTGCCGACACGAATATCGACACGCTCGAAATCGGCATAGGTGATCTCTTCGGCCATGTCGTCTCCGTCAGCCGGCCAGTTCCTCGGCCCGCTTGCGCGCCGCCGCGAGTGCCGCGTCGAACAGAGGCTGCATGCCGTCCTCTGCCATCAGCACGGCGAGCGCCGCCGCCGTCGTGCCGCCGGGAGAGGTCACATTCTCGCGCAGCCGCGAAGCGCCGTCGGGGGACTGGTGCAAAAGTTCACCAGCCCCCGCGACTGTTTCCCGCGCAAGACGCATGGCGAGGTCCGCCTGCAGACCGAGTTTACGGCCTGCCTCCGCCATACATTCGACGAGATAGAAGACATAGGCCGGACCACTGCCCGAAAGCGCCGTCACGGCATCGATATCGGCTTCCGCGGGCACCCACTCGACAGGCCCCGAGACGCGCAGAAGGGAATGGACGCGCTCACGCTGCTGATCGCTGACCCCTGAATTGGCAAAGGCGCCGGTGACGCCGCGCCCAACCATAGCGGGCGTGTTCGGCATGGCGCGCACCATGGCGGCTTTACCCAGATGCTTCTCGAGGAAACCGAGCGTCTTGCCGGCCGCGACCGAGACGACGACCGTGTCCGGCCCGATCGCACTCTTCACCGTCGGCAGCACCGTCTCCATCACCTGTGGCTTGACCGCGAGGAACAGCACGCTTGCCTTCAAATCCGCCGGGAGCGCGGTCACATGGGTGGCGCCAGCTTCGTTGATCGTCGCCAGCATCGCCGGCGACGGACCGGGATCGACGACAATGACGGCCGAGCCCGGGACGCCGCTTTTCAGCCAGCCCGATAGCATCGCCCCGCCCATGTTTCCGGCGCCGATCAAAAGGACGGGATTTGTCGAGGAGAAACGCTTCGTCGGCATCTTATGCCTCGCCGACTGTTTCGAACAGCACGGCTTCCATCGCCTTCGTCGCTTCCATGCCGGACCAGACGACGAACTGGAATGCCTGGAAATAGGCTTCGCAGGTATCGAGCGCGCTGGAAAGCAGCACCTCCACCTGACGGTTGGTGGGCTCTGCACCGCCGGCGAGCAGCAGCGACTGGCGGAAAATGACGACATCTTCCTGGCGCCAGAGATCGAAATGACCCATCAGCACCTGCCCGTTGATCGCCGAGAGCAGCTTGACCACCTCGTTGACCCTGATGTCGGGAACTTTGATATCGAAGGCGCAGCCAAGGTGCAGCGCCTCGAACTCCTCCATCCAGGAGAAGGAGACGTGATAGTCCGTCCAGCGACCCTCGACCGTCATCGCGATCTCGTCCTCGCCGGACCGTTCAAACGACCAGTCGTTGCTGGAGGCAACGTACTCGATCATATCGACCGGGTTCGACTGACGCTCGACTTCCAATTCCATCAGGTTCATGCAGCACCTTCTTGACCGGAACGAATGCGACTTAACTTGGTGTACGAACACAAGAAAGACACACGCAAATACCGGAAACCACCACTCGGATGATCGTTGAACCGCTGCCAGACTTAACGCAGATAACCTGCCCGGAGCTTACCAAGTCGCTTCGAATCATCATTTAAAATCAGTGTATAGCGCCCCTTGCCCCCTGCCAGCCCCCCGAACGGAAAATAGGACCGGCCACTGTGGAAAGGCTCTTCGAAATTCAATTCAGAAGGGAGAATAAGCGACTCTGCGAATTGGCTTTTTTGGCAGTGTCCACAGGTGGAAAACTCACCTGAATTTTTTGTGACAGATGCGGCATCTGCCAGGAAGACGTGCCGCACCTGCGTCATATCGGGACTTCAGTGCCCTTCGCCGGCAAGCTTCGCCTCGAGTGCCGCGACGCGGGCGGCGAGCGCCTCGTTCTCGTCGCGTGCCTTGATCGCCATCTCGCGCACGGCCTCGAACTCCTCGCGCTTAACGACGTCCATACTGTTCAGCCAACGCTCGGCCTGGGCGTTGAACGCGGTTTCGATCTCCTTGCGGACGCCCTGGGCGGCACCGGCCGCATCGGTCATCAGCTTGGCGAATTCGTCCATGATGCGGTTCGTTCCGGTCGTCATGGCGTTTTTCTCCCTTCGCATGAGGTGAATTCAGCCCTTCGGGGCCTCGAGGATTGAGGTAGGGCTTCACCATCGACGATGCAAGCGCTTTGCACGGGATAGGCCTCGGGAAGCGGCCGCAAACGGGCCATCACGAACAATGGACTTGACCGTCCGGGATCGCAGCGGCATGTTCCGCGCAACCAAACAGGTGGGAAAACCTTGCCGACAGCAGCCAATCTCCTTGCCATCATGCCTTTCCCGGATATCGATCCGATCGCCTTTTCGATCGGTCCGGTGGCGATTCACTGGTATGGTCTTGCCTATGTCGCCGGCATCCTGCTCGGCTGGGCCTATGCGCGCCGCCTCGCCGCCAATGACAGTCTCTGGCCCGGCAACGTCTCGCCGATATCAAGGACGCAGCTCGACGATTTCATCGTCTGGGCAGCGCTTGGCGTCGTCCTCGGCGGCCGTCTCGGCTATATCTTCTTCTATGATCTCCCTGCCGTCCTGCGCAGTCCCGTCCGCGCGCTCGAGATCTGGAACGGCGGCATGTCCTTCCATGGCGGCCTGACCGGCACGACGATCGCCATGATCCTCTTTGCCCGCCGCAACGCCATCCCGATCTGGAGCCTGTTCGACATCGTCGCTGCTGTCGTTCCCTTCGGGCTGTTTTTCGGCCGCATCGCCAATTTCATCAATGGCGAGCTCTGGGGCCGGTTGACCGACGTGCCCTGGGCCGTGGTCTTCCCGACCGGCGGCCCGTTCGCCCGCCATCCGAGCCAGCTTTACGAAGCCGGCCTCGAAGGCATCGTTCTGCTGCTGGTGCTGGCCGCCCTCGTCTATTTCATGCGGGCGCTGAAAAGCCCCGGTTTCATCACGGGTGTCTTTGTCTGCGGTTATGCGTTGTCGCGCATTTTCGTCGAATTCTTCCGCGAGCCTGACGCCCAGATCGGTTACCTCATCGGCACGAACTGGCTGACCATGGGCATGGTGCTCTCTTTCCCGATGATCCTGCTTGGCCTCTGGGCGATGCTGCGGGCCCGCCGCCAGGCTGCGCTGCAGCTCTGAAACGGCAGGACGCGCGACATGACCACCGCTCTAGGCGAAAAGATCAAGGCGATCATCCAGGCGAACGGCCCGATCAGCGTCACCGATTATTTCTCGCTGTGCCTCGCCGATCCCGAACACGGCTATTACCGCACCCGCGAGCCCTTCGGCCGTTCCGGCGACTTCGTCACCGCGCCCGAGGTCAGCCAGATTTTCGGCGAGATGATCGGCGTCTTCATCGTCCATGCGTGGCAGCGTCACGGCACGCCGGCCGACGTCCGCCTCGTCGAGATCGGCCCTGGCCGCGGCACGATGATGGCAGACATGCTGCGCGTCATCTCCCGCATCGCTCCACCGCTTTTCGACGCCATGACCGTGCATCTCGTCGAAACCAGTGAGCGCCTGCGCGACGTCCAGAGCCAGACGCTCGAACCCCACGGCGAGAAGATTTCCTGGCACGATGGCTTCGACGAAGTACCATCAGGCTTCACCTTGATTGCCGCCAACGAACTCTTCGACGCCATCCCGATCCGCCAGTTCGTCCGCATGCCGACGGGTTTCCGCGAACGCATGGTCGGCATCGACGCCGATGGCGAACTGACCTTCGCCGCCGGCGTCGCCGGCCTCGATCCCGCGCTTCTTCCCGAACCGGTGCAGAACGTGCCGGTCGGTACGCTCTTCGAGATCTCGCCGGCCCGCCAGGCGGTGATGATGGCGATCTGCGAGCGGCTGCGCGCCTTCGGCGGCACGGCGCTCGCGATCGACTACGGTCATCTCGTCACCGGCTTCGGCGATACGCTGCAAGCCGTGCGCATGCATGAATTCGACCCGCCGCTCGCCCATCCCGGTGAAGCCGATCTGACGAGCCATGTCGACTTCCAGCAGCTCGCCGAAACGGCGCTTGCGGCCGGCGTCCATCTGAACGGCGCCCTGCATCAGGGTGATTTTCTGACCGGCCTCGGCATCCTCGAGCGCGCGGCCGCCCTCGGCCGCGACCGCGAGCAGCAAACCCAGCAGATCATCCAGACGGCGGTCGAAAGGCTCGCCGGCGCCGGTGAAGGCCGGATGGGCGAACTCTTCAAGGTAATGGCGGTCTCCCATCCCGCCGTCGATCTCATGCCCTTTCGCCCGGTGGATTGACAGGGCGCACGCGGCTGGTTCAACATCCCAGCGCAACAAGAACTTGAAGCGCGCCGCATATGCGATGCGCTTGGGATAATAACAAACCCCTTAAAAACCCCGGAATCACAGATGCAGGACGCGGCCTCTCCCGCACCGATCGAAAGCACGCTGCTGAACGAAGCGGCGGGCAGCACCATCCGCCACGGTTATTTCACTCGGGCCGGCGGCGTTTCCGAAGGGCTGTATCGCGGCCTCAATGTCGGCCTCAGCTCCAGCGACGAACGCGACAAGGTCCTGGAAAACCGCCGCCGTGTCGCCGCCTGGTTCGACCTGCCGGTCGAACGGCTGGCAACCGTGCATCAGGTTCATTCCCCCGATGTCGTGACGATCCGCGCCAATTACGACGGTGCCCGCCCCGACGCCGATGCGATGGTGACGGCGGCCCCCGGCATTGCGCTTGGCGTGCTCGCCGCCGATTGCGGGCCGATCCTTTTCGCCGACCCCGACAACCGCGTCATCGGCGCCGCCCATGCCGGGTGGAAGGGCGTGCTGACGGGCGTGCTCGAAAATACCATCGCCGCCATGGAGGCGCTGGGTGCGGACCGCGGCAGCATCGTCGCCTGCCTTGGCCCCTCGATCAGCCAGGCAAGTTATGAAGTCGGTCCCGAGTTCGTCGAGCGTTTCGTCGCCGAGAACCCGGATGACGATCGCTTCTTCGTGCCTTCCGCAACATCAGGCCACGCCATGTTCGACCTGCCGGGGCTGACCGTCGATCGGCTGACGAAAGCCGGCGTGCGCGCCGAAAGTCTCGGCCTGTGCACCTATCCGGACAGCGAGCGCTTCTTTTCCTATCGCAGAACGACACATCGCAAGGAGCCGGATTACGGCCGCCAGATTTCCGCGATATCAATCAGGGAGACTTGAGCAGAATGGCACTGCACTTCGAAAAGGCTGAATTCGCAAGCCGGCTTGCGCGCCTCACCGAGAAGATGAAGGAAGAAAAGCTCGACGCCCTGCTGCTCTTCGCCCAGGAAAGCATGTACTGGCTGACCGGCTACGACACCTTCGGCTACTGCTTCTTCCAGACGCTGGTCGTCAAGAGCGACGGCACCATGGCGCTGATCACCCGCTCGGCCGATCTTCGCCAGGCCAGGCACACCTCGATCCTCGAGGACATCCATATCTGGGTCGACCGGGTCAATGCCGATCCGACGCTCGACCTGAAGAACCTGCTGGTCGAGATGGATCTGCTCGGCACCCGCATCGGCGTCGAATATGATACGCACGGCATGACCGGCCGCGTCGCCCGCCTGCTTGACGCGCAACTGACCACCTTCGGCCAGATCGTCGACGCCTCCTACCTCGTCAGCCGCCTGCGCCTGATCAAGAGCCCGACCGAGGTCGCCTATGTCGAGCGCGCCGCCGTTCTGGCCGACGATGCGCTCGATGCCGCAATCCGGTTGACGAAGCCCGGCGCCGACGAGGCCGATATCCTCGCCGCCATGCAGGGCGCGATCTTTTCCGGCGGCGGCGACTATCCCGCCAACGAGTTCATCATCGGTTCCGGCGCCGACGCCCTGCTCTGCCGCTACAAGGCCGGCCGCCGCAAGCTCGACGCCAACGACCAGCTGACGCTCGAATGGGCCGGCGCCTATGCGCATTACCACGCCGCCATGATGCGCACGATCGTCGTCGGCGAGCCGACGCACCGCCATCGCGAGCTTTACAACGCCTGCCGCGAGACCATCGAGGCGATTGAGACCGTGCTGAAGCCCGGCCATACCTTCGGCGATGTCTTCGACATGCATGCCAGGATCATCGATGAGCGCGGCCTGGCTCGCCACCGGCTGAATGCCTGTGGTTATTCGCTCGGCGCCCGCTTCTCGCCGTCCTGGATGGAGCACCAGATGTTCCATGTCGGCAATCCGCAGCCGATCGAGCCGAACATGTCGCTCTTCGTGCATATGATCATCGCCGATTCCGACACGGGCACGGCGATGACGCTCGGCCAGACCTATCTGACGACAGCGGATGCACCGCGCCCGCTGTCCCGGCATCCGCTCGACTTCATCGGCCTCTGACCGGTGAGAATCCGGAATTGACAGACGACCATCCCCGCCCGCATAAATTCGGGTGGGGCTGATTGCAATTGTGGGAAGGACGGATCAAGGGATGACGCGAGCTGCGATTGTGCCCACGCTCCTGTTCGTCACAGCTCTGCTGACCGCTTGCAATACCACCGATGCACTGACGCCGCAGGTCGATATCGGCGATTCCTCCGGGGCGACATCGTCGAGCCCGGTGTCGCAGAGCGAAGCCGAGCGTTTGGCGGGTACCCGCCAGCCGGGTTTCGCGGCAAGTGCGCAGCAGGGCGGCTACCATCCAGCCTACAATCAGTCGCAGCAGGCCTATCGGCCCGGCAGCGGCGCGCCGCCGACGACGATGCAGCAGCAGGCAGACGCCCTGTCGCGGAGCGGCTCCTCGCCGGCCGCCTCTACTCCGATCGAGGGGCAATCGCTGCCACCGGCGGCGGCCAATGGCGGGCTTCCCGCACAGCCGGCTCAGCCGGCCGAGGCGCAACAGCCACAGCAGACCGCGGCCCTGCCGCCCAGTTCTTCCTCCGGCCGCGGCAATACCGTACGCTTCCTGCCGATCATCGGCGCGCCGGTGCAGGCCGTGACCCCGCTCTCACGTCAGCTCGGCGCCGAGGCGCGCGCGCACGGCCTTTCCATCAAGAGCTCGACCGATGCGAGCAGCGATTACATCCTCAAGGGCTATCTCTCAGCCTTCAGCGACGACGGCAAGGTCACAGTGGTCTATGTCTGGGACATTCTCGACAGCGCCGGCGGTCGCCTGCACCGCATCCAGGGGCAGGAAAGCGTGCCGGCGGCCGCGGCCGATCCCTGGGCAGGCGTTCCCGCCTCGGTCATGCAGCAGATCGCCTCGAAAACCATCGCGGAATTCTCCTCCTGGCGACAGACTCAGGGCGGTTAGTCACAAACTTTTTGCAAATATGAAAGCCTGTGGCACCTTTGCCCTTGCATTCATCGGGAAGCTGACTAAAAAGCGCGGCTATCAGCGCATAACAGGCGGACCAAAATGAAGGTTTTCGCAGGCAATTCGAACCGGCAACTCGCCGAAGCGATCTGCACCTATCTCAATGTTCCCTTGGGGAGAGCCAGCGTCCGAAGGTTTGCCGATCAGGAAATCTTTGTGGAAATCCAGGAAAATGTCCGCGGTGAGGACGTTTTCCTCGTGCAGCCGACTGCCTTCCCGGCCAACGACCACCTGATGGAACTGCTGATCATGATCGATGCGATGCGTCGTTCGTCAGCCCGTCGCATCACTGCCGTGCTTCCCTATTTCGGTTATGCGCGTCAGGACCGCCGCGCTTCCGGCCGTACGCCGATCTCCGCCAAGCTGGTGGCAAACCTGATCACCGAAGCCGGCGCCGACCGCGTCATGACGCTCGATCTCCACGCAGGTCAGATCCAGGGCTTCTTCGATATACCCACAGACAACCTCTTTGCGCTGCCGGTGCTGACCCGCGACATCAAGAGTCACTATGATCTCAGCAACGTCGTGGTCGTCTCGCCTGACGTCGGCGGCGTGGTTCGCGCCCGCGCGCTCGCCAAACGGCTGGACTGTCTTCTGGCCATCGTCGACAAGCGTCGCGATCGGCCGGGTGAATCCGAAGTCATGAACATCATCGGCGACATTGCCGGCAAGGACTGCCTGCTGATCGACGACATCGTCGATTCCGGCGGAACGCTCTGCAACGCGGCCGACGCGATGCTGGCCAAGGGCGCATCCAGCGTCACCGCCTATATCACCCACGGCGTTCTCTCGGGCGGCGCAGTCACCCGCGTGACCTCCTCGAAGCTGCGCGAACTCGTCATCACGGATTCGATCCAGCCGACCACCGCCGTGCTCTCGGCCCACAATATCCGCATCGTGACGACGGCGCCGCTGATCGGCGAAGCCATCAGCCGAACGGCCCAGGAAGAGTCCGTCTCCAGCCTCTTCGATTGACCGGCCGCTTCAATAAAAAAGAGCCGGCATCGACCGGCTCTTTTTAATTTCTGCATCAGATGGACCAAGCTATTGCCGGGCAGGCCCTCCGAGCCGCGTCAACTGCTGGCCGTTGATCGTCGCGGAGCCGCCTTCGTTGACAGCGAAAGCCCAGAATAAATCGTCGTCCCGATCGTTGGCCTCGGTGAAGCGTGTGACTTAAAACAAAGAGGCCGGCACAAGGCCGGCCTCTTCATGTCTGATCCCAATTGATAACGCTCAAGGCTGCTGCGGCGGCGCAGGTACCGCATCCTGACCCTGATCCGGTTCCTGCTCCTGATCTGGCTCCAGCCCTTGATCTTGATCCTGATCCGGACCATCCGGCCCCTTGATCTGCTGGCCGTTGACGGCGACCGCACCATCGCGGCTGACACTGATGTCCCACCGCGAGCGTCCATCCGCATCGGTCTTGGCGAAGCCCTTCACCATCATGATGCCGAAGGAGACCTGGTTGAGATCGGGATCGGTCTTGGCAAGCTCCTGAACTGCGGCGATCGTCTTGTCGAGATCGCGGGCGAGGATCGTCGCCTCCATCGAATAGTCCTTCTGGGTATCGACGCGCCCCTCGATCTTGCCCGTCATGTCGATGTCATAGACATCCGACTTGGCGCTGATCTTCGGAAACTCGACGGTGAGCCGACCATCGCGGAAGAGCTTCTTGCCCATCTCCTCACCGCTCGTCTCCGGCGCCTTCTCATTGAAATCCATCGCCATCAAGGCGTCGCCGAAACTTGCGAAGTCTAGATTCGGCATGGCGAGCTGCAGATCGAAGCTGGTCGGCAGGAAAGGCGAATAGCTTGCCGGCATCAGCGGGCTGTCGAAGCTGAGCTCCTGCGCATTCATGCCGAAGCCGAAGCGCATCGCGTTGGTCGGCCCATCGATGGCGACGTTATAACCGAAGGCCTTGACGCCGCCGCTGCCCACCTGGGTGCTGACGGTCAAATTGTTGACCCCGATCGTCTCGCTGAACGAGGCCAGAAGCGGGAAGGCTTCCTTGAGGATTCCCTTGATCCTGTCGCTGTTTTCGGGGCTCAACTCCTTCTCCTCGACATGATCGAGAATGAAGAAGACCATCTCGCGGATCTGCTTCGCCGGCAGGCCGTTCACCTTGGCCTCGACATCGACCGAGTCGGCACGGATTTCAACGGGCGGCATTTGCGCGCCGGAAATCTGCTCGACGAAAGCCGACATCGAACCGCTGCCCGTAAGATCGATACGCCCGTTGCCGCCTGCGCTGTCCGTCGAACTCAGCTTTTGATCCATGCTGGCGATGCTGGCGCTGACTTCCTCAGTCTCGGACTTGCTGGTGAGCTTGATGTCCTTGGCCGTAGAAGTGGCGGAGCGCAGATAGCTAATCGCAGGATCGAAGACGCCGCTGTAAACAAGCGATGCGATAGAATAGGAGAAATCCGTCGGCTTCTCGTCCTTGCCTTTGAAATGGCCGGAGACGTTGAACTTGTTGTCGCCTTCGATATTCCAAAGCCCGCTATCGAGCGGTGTAGCGAACGTCGAGAACGGCGCCAGCCCGTTGATCGCGAATGTCGCGGGATCGGCCTTGGCAAGCAGCTTCGCCAGATCGTAGATGATCTCGTAGCGCGTGCCTGCCGGATTGACGGTGATCAGGCCGCTCTTTGCCAGATCCTCCGGAAGCAGCTTCGTCAGGGTACCTTTGAGCGCGTCGGCGCCGCCCTGATTGATCTCGACACCCTGGGCCGTAGTGACAAGGCAAAGTGCCAGCAAGCTCGTTGCCGTGACAAGTTTAAGACGCATAGTCCGATTTCTCCTCAGCCGCTTTTTGAATGCGGCATCCAAAGAGGTGAAGCGTGCCGATGTCAACCTCGGCCGCAGCGGGAATGCTGAATTTTGCCGCTTGCTGGACCGGGAATACGATCGCTGCGAAGTCGGCTGCGGTTTCGGCTTGCCGAAGCGCGTATTTCGCCGGAAAACAGCCTGAAACCGCAACTTGCGTTTCCGATCGACTTATAATATAGGCCACCGGTCCGCGTAGACACCCTTGGAGGCAACGCGGATGAGGTTGGGTTATACCCGCCTCCGGTTCGACGGAGCAAGGCATTGCCCGCCCGCCGAACTCTCCAAATAACCTCGAAAGGAATAGCCATGAGCCAGGAAACTTACGAGCTCAAGGCCGAGGCGCGCGAACGGGTTGGTAAGGGGTCCGCCCGTGAACTTCGCCGCAACGGTTTGATTCCCGCTGTCATCTATGGTGACAAGCAGGCCCCCATTGCCATCGCTCTCAACACCAATGAGGTGACGAAGCGCATTCATGCCGGTGGTTTCATGACCACCGTGGCGACGATCGAAGTCGGCGGCAAGAAGTACAAGGTTCTGCCGAAGGACTATCAGCTCGATCCGGTCCGCGACTTCACGATGCATGTCGATTTCCTGCGCGTCTCCGGTAACACCCAGGTGAGCGTCGAAATCCCGGTTCACTTCGTCAACGAAGCGAAATCCCCGGGCATCAAGGTCGGCGGCGTTCTGAACATCGTTCGCCATGAAGTCGAAGTTCATTGCCCGGCCGATGCGATCCCGGAATTCTTCAATGTCGACCTCAGCGGCAAGAAGATCGGCGACAGCATCCATATTTCGGAAGTCACCCTGCCGAAGGGCGTCACCCCGGTCATCGACCGCGACTTCACGATCGCGACCATCATTGCCCCGGCTGCCGGCATCGACGAGACTGCTGCCGAAGGCGAAGCCGAAGCCTGATCGCTTCGACCAATTTGTAAAGCATATGGCCCGCTTTCCCCTGGAAAGCGGGCTTTTCATTGCCCGGCAACTGCCCCGTTTCAGCAACATTTAACAAATTCGTGAAAGCATGCTTCGTCAGCTGCGAAGAAGCCCGCCTTGACGCGCGACAGGAAATATGGCCGGCCTGGGGGAGTAAACGGAACCATGAACAATTCCGTTGAGAACAGATTTTTTGCGATAGTTTGCGGTGCGCTGCTTGTTTTTGTCGCTCCGCTTTTTGTTCTCTTCCTTTTTCTTTCCTCGGAACGGGCCGATAAGGAAATACGCGACCATATCTCCGTTCTTCTTGTCGCCAATGCCCAGGCGCTGGCCAAACCCCTGTGGGACCTCGATGAGGATAGCGTCACCCAGATCAGCGCGACGGTCGTTTCCCAGGGCGCCATCGTCAAGGTCGAGGTGCGCGATCAGTCAGGCCAGCTTGACGTCAGCCAGTCCACCATTCCGCGCTCCTTCAACGGTCAGCTCGTGCAGGTGTCGCGCGCCATCATCTACAATACCGTCGACGGTCCGAGGAACCTCGGCAGCATCAGCGTTTATTATCCCGCACTCGGGCTGTTTTCCGGCCTGAAGCAGGAAGAGGTCGTCTTCATCTCGATCTTCATTTTCGCCGTGCTGACCGTTTTCGGCACGGCGCTGATCGGCAACCGTTTCTTCGTCATCCAGCCGCTGATGCGGCTGACGGCGGCAATCGAGGCCACCCGCCAGCTGGGCTCCCGCCATCATGTCGACTGGCAGTCGAACGACGAGATGGGACGGTTGGCTCGCAGCTTCAACGAGATGCAGACCAAGCTTGAAAGCGAGGAAAAGGAGCTGAAGTTCGCCCACCGCCGCGCCACCGACATCTACAATCTGACGCCCGCCATGCTCTTCTCGCTCGACGAGGAGGACCGCATCACCGCCGTCAGCGACTACTGGCTGCTGGCCACAGGGTATAACCGTGCCGCCGTCATCGGCCGCAACTTCGCCGATCTCGTCACCTCGACCACCCGCGACAAATTCGGCAAGCGCCGCCTGGCCGAAAGCGGCATGACCGTAACCGTCAAGTTCGTCTGCCTGGACGGCCGCATCATGGACGTCCTCATCATGGAATCGGAGGCGGGAGCCGGCGCTCATGACCGCCTGTCGCTATCGGTCATGACCGATGTGACCGAACTCAAGGCCTCCGAGGACCGCAACCACCGCCAGGCGATCACCGATCACCTGACCGGTCTTCTCAATCGCCAGGGCTTCGAAGCCGTCCTCGATAACAAGATCGCCGACGCCGACGCCGCCGGCCAGGAACTCGCCTGCCTCTTCGTCGATCTCGACCGCTTCAAGTGGATCAACGACAATATGGGCCATGCCGCCGGCGACATGGCGCTGATCGAGCTCGTCGAGCGCCTGAAGACCCATCTTGCCCCTTCCGACGAAGCGGCCCGTCTCGGCGGCGACGAATTTGCCATCCTGCTGCCGGCCAGGGACGCCGAAAAACGCGCCAAGGTGATGTGCGAGCAGATCGCCTCGATCTTCGAAACGCCCTTCGCCCCCGACATGCATCTGAGCGCGTCCATCGGCATCGCCGTCTATCCGCATCATGCCGCAACCGCAGCCGAACTGCTGCAGAAATCCGACATGGCGATGTATGCCAAGAAACGCGACGGCAAGAACGGCGCGCAGCTCTTCGACAACGCCATGCTCGACCGGGCCCGCCGCCGCGCCGAGATCGAGGCCAATATCGAAGCCGGCCTCATCGACAACTGGTTCGAGGCCTTCCTGCAGCCGATCGTCAACCTGAACGGCCGCGGCATTGCCGGTTTCGAGGCGCTGATGCGCCTCAACCATCCGCAGAAGGGTTTGATGCCGCCGGCCGAAATCATCAGCGTCGCCGAGGAAACGGCAAAGATCGTCAGGGTCGGCAACGTCATCATGGAAAAGGCGATCGCCAACCTCGCGAAGATTTCCCGCATACCGGGCATGCAGGATAGCTATCTCGCCATCAACTTCTCACCGCTGCAGTTCGACCCGGCGCTGCCGGCCCGTCTTGCCGCCATCGTCGGACGCCACGGCATCCGCCCCGAGCGCATCGTCGTCGAGATCACCGAAGCCGTGCTGATGCACGACAACCCCGAGATTCGCATGATTGTCACCGAGCTTCGTCGCTTCGGCTGCCGCATCGCGCTCGACGACTTCGGCACCGGCTATTCGTCGCTGAGCTACCTCAACCGTTTCCCCGTCGACATCATCAAGATCGACCAGTCCTTCACCCGCGCGATCAACGACGGCGACGACGACGTCCGCCAGAAGAGCCGCATGCTGATCGAAGGCATCACCACGCTTTCCCACAAGATGAACTGCACCGTCATTGCCGAGGGCATCGAGACCGAAGAGGAATGCCGCACGCTCCATCAGATGGGGCTTGACTACGGCCAGGGCTACCTCTTCCATCGTCCGCAGCATGCAACCGCGCTCATCGAGCAACTGGTAGGCTCACAATCGGCCGTGGCACGCGCCTCGTGAATGAAGAACGAAGGAGATGATATGATGAAAAAGCTCCTGCTTCTCGCATGCCTGGCGCTGCCCTGCGCCGCCCATGCGCAAACCGTGACCTTCACGACTGAGGACTATGCCCCCTTCAATTATCGCGAAGGCAAGGAGATCAAGGGCGCCACCGTCGAGCAGGTCGAAAAGGTGATGGCCGCGATCGGCGTCGACTACACGATCGAGATCATGCCCTGGGCGCGCGCTTTCGGCCTTGCCCGCACAGCGCCGATGACCTGTGTCTTCGCAACCGCCCACAACGGCGCACGCGACCCGCTGTTCAAATGGGTCGAGCCGCTGCTCATCGACCGCAACATCCTGATCACCCGCAAGGGCTCGGGCGTCATCGCCAACAATCTGGAAGAGGCAAAGAAATATACGGTCGGCACTCAGCGTGAGGATTACACCGAGACGATCCTGAAAGAGAAAGGCTTCACCAAGCTCGATGTCGCCAGCGACTTCAACGCGACGCTGCGCAAGCTGCTCGGCGGACGCATCGACATGATGCCGATCTCCGAACTCTATTTCGAAAAGCTGAAGGCCGACCAGCCGGTGGAGATGGTGACCGTGCTCTCCGCCCAGCCGATGAGCATCGCCTGCGAGAAGAGCTTTCCGGACGATCTGCTCGTCAAGATGCAAGCTGCCCTCGACAAGCTGATCGCCGATGGCGACCAGAAGCAGATCTTCCTGAAATACGGCATGAATCTGTCGCAGTGACTGCGACGGATACTGCCCTTTCCGCTTGACTTTGCGGTCATTTACAGGTGGTGAACGGCGGGAAATTCTAGCAAGGAAAAACAGACCATGCTGATCATCGCGGGTCTCGGCAATCCTGGCGGCAAATACGCCGGCAACCGCCACAATATCGGCTTCATGGCCGTCGACGCCATTCATCGGCGCCACAGCTTCTCGCCCTGGTCGAAGAAATTCAGGGCCGAGATCGCCGAGGGCGAGATCGGCGGCGAGAAGGTGCTGCTGATCAAGCCGCAGACCTTCATGAATCTCTCCGGCGAATCCGTCGGCGAGGCGATGCGCTTCTACAAGCTCCAGCCCGCCGACCTCGTCGCGATCTACGACGAACTCGATCTTCCCCCGGGCAAGGCGCGGCTTAAGACCGGCGGCGGCCATGGCGGCCATAACGGCATCAGGTCGCTGGACGCCCATTGCGGCCGGGAGTACCGGCGGCTGCGCCTCGGCATCGGCCATCCGGGCGTCAAGGAAATGGTGCAGAACCACGTGCTCGGCGATTTCGCCAAGGCCGACAAGGTCTGGCTGGAGCCGCTTCTCGACACCCTCGCCGACAATGCCGACATGCTGGTGCGAAACGAGGATTCGCAGCTGATGAACAAGATCGCGCTGGCGCTCGGCGGCAAGGCCGAGGAAGAGAAGCCGCGGAAGGAAAACAAGAATACCGAAAAGAAGCCGACCGGCCAGTCGCATATCCATCAGGCCCGCAACCACAATCAGCCGAAGTTGCCGGCCAGCGGCCCGATGGCCGACATGTTGAAGAAGATGTTCGGCAACAAGGGAGAATGAGGCCGGTGCCGGTTCACGACCAGGACCAGGATTTCGCCATCCGCCCGGCCGCCGTCGGCGATCTTCCCGGGCTGATCACCCTCTACCAGCATTTGAACTCGACCGATCCGGTTCTCGACAAGGCCATGGCCGAAGAGCGCTTCTCCGCCATCCTCGCCCAACCCGGCATGACTCTCTTCATCGGCTTTGCCGGCGATCTCGCTGCGGCCACCGTCACGCTGATCGTCGTGCCGAACCTGACGCGGAACGGCGCCTCCTATGCCCTGATTGAAAACGTCGTCACCCACGCCGATCACCGTCGGCGCGGTTATGCCGGCGCCGTCATCGGCCATGCCGTGACGGAGGCCTGGAAAGCTGGCTGCTACAAGGTGATGCTGCTCACCGGCTCGAAAAACCCGGCGACCCTGCGCTTCTACGAGAATTGCGGCTTCGTGCAGGACAAGACCGGCTATCAGATCCGCAGCACCTGAATCCGCAGCATCTATTCTTCCGGCTCCGTTGTGAACATCAGCGGAAAGCCCATGCCCTTGGCAAGGTCGATGCCCTCCTTGGCTTTGGTCTCGGCGATATCCCTGGCGCAGACCACGACCACGCAGGAACCGAGCTTGTGCGCTGTTATCATCACCCGGTAGCCCGTCTCCTCGCTCATGCGGAACACGGCCTTCAAGATCACGATGACGAATTCGCGCGGCGTATAGTCGTCATTAACGAGAATGACCTTGTAGAGCTTCGGCTTATCCAGCTTCGGCCTCACCTTGGTCTTCGGTTTCAGGGCAATGTCATTGTCACTCATCGGAAAAATCCAGCCGTTGATGACATGGGGTCAGGAATGTTCAAACCAGCTAATCAGTGTCGATGACGAATTTTCGACGGTCAGCCGCCACAGCTCCCGGCCTCAAACAGGCAGGATCTCGTCCCCGGCTTCGGCGCAGAGAGAAGCAATTGCATCTGCGTGGGAGTGACCTGGCATTCTGGTGAAATCCGCAATGCGTCGAAAATCTCAGTCGCATTCAAAAATAGGCCAGCACCGATCCATCGGCAAGTGAGCAGCGGTAAAAGCTCTCTAAGACTTGACCATATTGCTCCTTTATCCCATAGGCACCAGCAAGGAATTCAAGAACAGCAGGTTTTAGCCATGGGCTTCAAATGCGGCATCGTCGGTCTGCCGAACGTCGGCAAATCGACCCTCTTCAACGCGCTCACCAAGACGGCGGCTGCGCAAGCGGCAAACTATCCCTTCTGCACCATCGAGCCGAACACCGGCGAAGTCGCCGTGCCCGATCCGCGCATGCGCAAGCTTGCCGACATCGCCAAGTCGAAGGAACTGATCCCGACCCGCATCTCCTTCGTCGACATTGCCGGCCTTGTGCGCGGCGCCTCGAAGGGTGAAGGTCTCGGCAACCAGTTCCTCGCCAATATCCGCGAGGTCGATGCCATCGTCCACGTGCTGCGCTGCTTCGAAGACAGCGACATCACCCATGTCGAAGGCCGCATCAATCCCGTCGCCGATGCCGAGACGATCGAGACGGAACTGATGCTCGCCGATCTCGAAAGCCTGGAGCGCCGCACCGAGCAGACGCGCAAGCGCGCCACCAGCAAGGACAAGGATTCGATGGCGATGCTGCCGATCATGGAAGCCTCGCTGCAACTGCTCAACGAGGGCAAGCCGGTACGCACGCTGCTGTCGACGCTCGATGCCGAGGAAATCGCCATCCTCAAGGGCCTCAACCTTCTGACCTCGCATCCGGTCCTCTATGTCTGCAACGTCGCTGAGGCCGAGGCTTCGACAGGCAATGAATTCACCGAGGCTGTCGCCGTTATGGCTCGGGAACAGGGTGCCGAAACCGTCGTCATCTCGGCGGCGATCGAGGCCGAGGTCGCCCAGCTTCCCGAGGATGAAGCCAAGGAATTCCTTTCCGCCCTCGACCTTGACGAGGCGGGCCTCGACCGGCTGATCCGCGCCGGCTACAAGCTGCTCCACCTCATCACCTATTTCACCGTCGGCCCGAAGGAAACGCGGGCCTGGACGATCGAGCGCGGCACCAAGGCGCCGCAGGCCGCCGGCGTTATCCATTCGGATTTCGAACGCGGCTTCATCCGCGCCAACACCATCGCCTATGACGATTACATCAAATACAACGGCGAAGTCGGCGCCAAGGATGCCGGCAAGGCGCGTGACGAAGGCAAGGAATACGTCGTCCAGGACGGCGACGTCATCCATTTCCGCTTCAACACCTAAATAAGAAATGCTGCCGCCTTAACCAGGCGGCAGCCTGTTTGCGATTGCCGGGGGCAGTGCCCGCAGCACCAGCCGTCGCAGTGGCATCCAGCCTGTTCCGATAATGAGAACGATCGCGCCCACGACGATCAGCGTCGTGAAGATGTAGGTGTCGACAGTCGCGCTTCCGTGCCGGAAGACGCTGAAGATCGCAACACCGAGTGATAGCAGCCCCGAGGTGACGAAAGCGCGGCGATCGATGATCAGACCGATCAGCATCAGCGCCGCCACGGTCGCGACGACCACGGGGGTCTGGGCCGACATGTTCGCCAGGTCGAAGATACGGCCGCCTTCTCCTAGAGACAGCAGAGAAACGGTGCTGTAGAGCAGCGCCGGCGCCGCACCGAGATGCAGCCAGAAAGCAATATCCGAGCGCGTCGTCCGGCGCAGCCGGTCGCCGAGATCGAAATAGAGCGCCATCGCGAAGAGGCCGAGCGCGCAGACGAGGGACACCGCAGCCAGCAGGGCAAGATGGTCGACGAAAAATGCGGGATTGCCGCTTAGCCATTGCGCTAAACGTAAAAGCAGGGTGAGCACCAGGGCAAGTATCGACATGATGGCGAGCGCCAGCGTCAAGGGCACGCGATAGCGGGCATAGTAGATGCCGAGAAGGATCGGGAAGCCGGCAATGAACTGCGTGAGGTCCGCCCCTATCTCGAAGGTCCACGGCGTAAAGACACGGGACATCAGCAAAAATGTCCAGCAGAACAGCGCGATCGTCAAGCCGACGGCCGGCAGGGCGAGCCGCTGACGCCGCACGAGAATTTCCGAAAGCACGAGGATAGCGGGCGGCACCGCGTAAAGCGGCGCAAGCCCCCAGAGGCCGCCGAGCGCCACGACGACGCCGATGGTGATCAGCACGTCGTGGAAGCCGCGCACGAAACGCGGCGTCTCCGTATCCGACCAGGCCTGTCCTTCAGCCGCCATTGCCGGCTGCGCCTCGGCGACGGCCACACCGTGCGCGATCAGAAACGGCAGAAGCCGCTCTCCGGCCTCCGGCGAAATCAGTCCCTGGCGCCCCGCCTCGTCGAGTATCGACCTCAGTTCCGTCATGCCGGTTTATCTCCCCGGAATCATTGAGCCCGCGCGGATGCTATTGTAAGCATTGTGCGCTGCATATGGCGGGAGGAGCGAATGTCGGCAGAAAAGCTTTCCTTCGAGGATTTCCAGCCCGGCCGCCGCTTCGCGCTCGGCCCGAAGCTGGTGATCGCTGAGGAAATCATTGAGTTCGCAAGCGAATTCGACCCGCAGCCGATGCATCTCGATGAGGCGGCCGGCCGCGCCAGCATTCTCGGGGGGCTCGCCGCGTCCGGATGGCACACCTCTTCGATGTTCATGCGCATGATGGCCGACAGCTATGTGCTGCATTCGCTCTGCGAGGGTGCACCGGGCGTCGATCTGATGGAATGGCGCAAGCCGGTGCTTGCCGGCGACACGCTGTCTGGCCATTCGACCGTCCTCGAAGCCCGGCCGATGCGCTCGCGCGCCGGAATGGGCATCGTCAAGTTTCGTCATGAGGTCGGAAACCAGCGCGGCGAACTCGTCTGCGTCTCGGAGAATTCGGTGATGATCCGTATGCGTCCCACCTCGGAGCTGTCAGCATGAGAATGTCGGAACTTTACGCCGTCGGCGAGAAGGTCGAGATCGGCAGCTACGCCTTTACCGAAGAAAACATCATCCGTTTCGCGACGCGCTACGATCCGCAGCGTTTCCACATCGACAAGGAAGCCGCCAAAGACACGCTCTTCGGCGGCCTCTGCGCTTCGGGCTGGCACACCACGGCCGCCTGGATGCGGACCTTCCTCGCCTTTTGGGAAAGGCAGAGCGCCGCACTCGCGCAGGAGGGCCTGACGTCGCCGAACCTCGGCCCCTCGCCCGGCTTCCAGAAGTTGCAATGGCTGCGGCCGGTCTTCGCAGGCGACGTCGTCACCTATTCCGTCGCCTTCCTCGCCAGCCGGCCGCTCGCGTCGCGGCCGGGCTGGCACCTCAACACCATCCTCTGCGAGGGCGTCGATCAAAACGGCGATGCCGTAATCCGCTTCGAAAGCAGCGTGCTCGAATTCGACTGACGCTGCCGCATAGTAGCCACGGACTCAGTGACCGGAGAATTCGACCAGCGTGTGCACGACGACGCCGAGCTCTTCCAGCTTCTTGCGGCCGCCGAGATCCGGCAGATCGATGACGAAGCAGGCGCCGACCACTTCGGCGCCGATTTGGCGCAGCAGCTTCGTGGCACCCACCGCCGTGCCGCCGGTAGCGATCAGGTCGTCGACCAGGATCACCTTCTCGCCGGGCTGCACCGCATCGCGATGCATCTCCATCTCGTCGACGCCATATTCCAGGCTGTAGGCGATGCGCACGGTCTCGTGCGGCAGCTTGCCCTTCTTGCGGATCGGCACAAAGCCCGAGGAAAGCTGGTGCGCCACCGCGCCGCCGAGGATGAAGCCGCGCGCCTCCATGCCGGCGATCTTGTCGATCTTCATGCCCGCATAGGGCTGCACGAGTTCGTCGACTGCTCGGCGGAAAGCGCGGGGGTTGCCGAGCAGCGTGGTGATGTCACGGAAGATGATGCCCGGCTTGGGATAGTCGGGAATGGAGCGGATGCTGGCTGCGAGCTCCGAAGTCGTATTGTCCATGGAAAATCCATATCTGCGAGCGCATGAAACTGGCCGCACCCTATCAATTGACAGGAATGGAACCAACAAAAAAGGCGGCCTGCAAGCCGCCTTTCGAATTCCGGTAGGGAACGCTCAGTGTTCCTTGTTGGCGTAAACCGAGCGCTTCGTCAGGTAGATCAGCACCGTGAAGATCGCCAGGAAGATCATGACCATGAAGCCGGTGCGCTTGCGCTCTTCGAGATGCGGCTCGGCGGCCCACATCAGGAAGGCGGAAACGTCCCTGGAATACTGCTCGACGGTCGCCGGCGCGCCGTCGTCATAGGTCACCTGGCCGTCGGAGAGCGGCTTCGGCATGGCGAGGACGGCGGCGGCATGGAAATAAGGGTTATAATGTCCACCCTGAGGCACCTGGAAACCGGCCGGCGGCTCTTCATAGCCGGTCAGCAGCGAGTGGATGTAGTCCGGTCCGCTTTCCTGATATTGGGTGAAGATATCGAAGACGAATTGCGGGAAACCGCGCTCGACCTCGCGGGCCTTTGCGATCAACGAAAAGTCGGGCGGAGCCGCGCCATTGTTGGAAGCAGCCGCCGCTTCCGCATTGGGGAAAGGCGACGGGAAGTGATCGGAAGGGACCGCCTTGCGGGTAAACATCTCGCCGGCGGCGTTCGGGCCATCCTGGACCTCGTAATTCGCGGCGAAAGCCTTTACCTGCGCCTCGGAATAACCGAGCTCGTCGAGCATGCGGAAAGGCACAAGGTTCATCGAATGGCAGGCGGAACAGACTTCGGTATAAACTTTGAGGCCGCGCTGAAGCTGAGCCTTGTCGTAATGACCGAACGGTCCGGCAAAGCTCCATTCTTCCTCTTTCGGCTCCTTCAGCGGATAGTGCGGCGTCGCGCCTTCCTCGTGATGGGCAGGTGCTGCTCCATTCGCGGGCGCCGCTTCCTCGGCGAAGGCTGCGCTGCCGAGAACGACAGCGACGGCGAGCGGCAGAATGCTTGCAACAAGCGTTTTCATATTTCTATTCCCTTCCGTCGCGCGCTTACGCATTGGCCGCTGCACTGGCGGCAGCTGTCTTGTTGCGCTTTTCGAGCACCGCTTCGGTGATCGAGTTCGGGATACGGCGCGGCGTTTCCACCAGGCCTAGAACTGGCATCGCGACCAGGAAGAAAGCGAAGTAGAGGAGTGTGCAGATCTGCGAGATCGTGGTGAACAGCCCTTCCGCCGGCTGCGAACCGAGCCAGCCGAGGATGATCGCATTGATCACGAACAGCCAGTAGAACAGCTTGTACCAGGGGCGGTAGACGGCCGAACGGACCTTCGAGGTATCGAGCCACGGCAGGAAGAACAGCACGATGATCGCGCCGAACATCACCAGCACGCCGCCGAGCTTGGAGTCGATCGGGCCGATGTTGAAGGTGATCGAGCGCAGCATCGCGTAGAAGGGCAGGAAGTACCATTCCGGAACGATGTGGGCCGGCGTCTTCAACGGGTCGGCCGGGATGTAGTTGTCAGCATGGCCGAGGAAGTTCGGCAGGTAGAAGACGAAATAGGCATAGACCAGCAGGAAGACCGAAACGCCGAGCGCATCCTTCATCGTCGCATAGGGCGTGAAGCGAACCGTGTCGGTCTTCGTCTTGACCTCGACGCCCGTCGGGTTGGTCTGGCCGACGACATGCAGCGCCCAGATGTGCAGGACGACGACGCCGGCGATCATGAAGGGCAGCAGGTAGTGCAGCGAGAAGAAGCGGTTCAGCGTCGGCTGGTCGACGGCAAAGCCGCCGAGCAGGAACTGCTGGATCCATTCGCCGACCAGCGGGAAAGCCGAGAAGAAGCCGGTAATGACCGTCGCACCCCAAAAGGACATCTGGCCCCAGGGCAGGACGTAGCCCATGAAACCGGTCGCCATCATCAGGAGGTAGATGACCACGCCAAGGATCCAGAGGATTTCGCGCGGCGCCTTGTAGGAGCCGTAGTAAAGACCGCGGGCGATGTGCAGGTAGACGGCGACGAAGAAGAAGGATGCACCGTTGGCATGCATGTAGCGCAGCAGCCAGCCGTGGTTGACGTCGCGCATGATCTTTTCAACGGAGTTGAAGGCGATCGTCGTGTCGGCGGCGTAGTGCATGGCGAGCGTGACACCCGTCAGGATCTGCACCACCAGCATGACGGCGAGCATGGCGCCGAAGGTGTAGGCATAGTTCAGGTTACGCGGAACCGGATAGGCGATGAAGCTGTCATAGACCATGCGCGGCAGCGGAAGGCGCGCATCGACCCATTTCTCGAGGCCGGTTGATGGCTCGTAGCTGGAATGGCCACTCATTAATCAGTCTCCCCTCAACCGATCTTGATTTTGGTATCGGACAAAAATGAAAAGGTCGGAATCGCCAGGTTCTGCGGCGCAGGACCCTTACGAATACGGCCGGCCGTGTCGTAGACCGAGCCATGGCAGGGACAGAACCAACCATTGTATTCGCCGGCCTGGCCGAGCGGCACGCAGCCGAGATGTGTGCAGGTGCCGATCATGACGATCCAGTTTTCCTTGCCCTTGCCGCCCGAACGGTCAACACCCGTTGCCTGAGCGTCGACAGGAAGGTTTGCATTGCGCGCGACCGGATCCTTGAGGTCCGACAGCGGAACATCGGCTGCGGCCGTCACTTCTTCCGGGGTACGGTTACGGATGAAGATCGGCTTGCCGCGCCATTTGACCGTCAGCGACATGCCGGGCTCGAGGCTGGCAACGTCGACTTCGATGGAGGCGAGAGCGAGCGTCGAAGCATCAGGACGCATCTGATCGATGAACGGCCAAGCGACCGAAACGGCGCCGACGGCGCCTGCCATACCAGTGGTGAGATAAAGGAAATCACGGCGAGTGGGTTCGCCCATGCCCTCGCTTGTCGTTTCGTGTTCGCTCACGGCTAACATCCTCTGCGCAATTTTCGCGGAATTCCGCCCTACCCCCTCTACCGGCGAATCTCTCTGGACACAATTCGGCCATAGATTCCCCGGCAATCCGGCGCGTTCTATGCTTGATCGCAAATTATGTCCAGCCTTGACAAGGGGATGAGGGCACAATGTCGCGGGAAATTTCGGATGAATTTTTTAAGGCAAACACGCGCTCGCCATTATGTTGCATTGCAACAAAAAAGCCGGCGTGATAGGCGCAGTCACAACCACGCCAGCGAGCCGGACCGGAGCGGATGAGAGACACGATTTTTTGCGTATTCAGCGTCCTCACCACCCTCGTCCTCGCCATCGTCTCTCTGCGCTATGTCAAAGATTTCTACCTGCTTTCCTTCTTTTACAGCTTCCAGCTCCATCTGGCGGCGGCCGCGGCGGCCGCCTCGATCGCGGCCCTTCTCGTCAAGCGGCACTGGTATGGGTTTCTGACGCTCGGCGTATCGCTGGTTCTTGCCGTCCACGGCGCCGTGATGATGCGCGAATTCGTCGAGCCCGCGGTCGATCAAAGCCGCCCGGTCCTCTTCAAGCTGATGTCCTTCAATATCGAGAACGATAATTTCGCGAACGGGGCAGCGATCGCCGACATGGCCATTGCCTCAGGCGCCGACGTCGTCAACATCCTGGAGGCCGAACCGCTGCTGTCGGAATTGCCGCGGCTGTTGAAGACCTACCCTTATTACATCGGCTGCGGTGTCGGCATGGAGCAATGCGATACGCTGGTCCTGTCGAAGCGCCCGCTTATCGAACCTCGTATCCGCAGCCTCGGGCTCCTATGGCGCAACCGGCTGACGATCTCGACGATCGATTTCGACGGCCAGAAGGTCAATTTCCTCGCCGCGCACCTGACCAAACCCTATTACGACGAATTCCACGGCCTTGAGATCGCAGACCTCGCGGAGATTATCCCTTCCCTGCCGGGACCGCTCGTTCTTGCCGGTGATTTCAATACGTCGATTCTGGCGCCCGACGTGCAGTATCTCATGCGCAGCCAGGGCCTGGGCACGGCATCGCTGGAGCCGGCGACATGGCCAATCCGCGCCGGTGCTTTCGGCATTCCGATCGATCATATCTTCAGCAGGGCGCCCCTGCGGCTGAAATCGGTCCGCCGCATCGAGGACAGTTTCGGATCAAACCATTTTGGCCTCATGGCGGAATTCGTCGTCGACCCTTGAGCCCACATCCTCGTCCGTCGCGAGGAAGCCGCCGGACTGGCGTGCCCAAAGTTCGGCATAGAGCCCGCCGCGGCGAAGCAGTTCGTCATGGCTGCCCTCCTCGATGATCCGGCCGAGATCGACGACGATCAGCCGGTCGAGTGCGGCGATCGTCGACAGCCGATGGGCGATCGCAAGCACCGTCTTGCCTTCCATGATCCGGTGGAGATTGGACTGGATCGCTTCCTCCACCTCCGAATCGAGCGCCGACGTCGCCTCGTCGAGAACAAGGATCGGGGCATCCTTCAGCATGACGCGGGCAATGGCGATGCGCTGGCGCTGCCCGCCAGACAGTTTGACGCCGCGCTCTCCGACATGCGCATCGAAACCTCTGCGGCCCTGCTGATCCTGCAGGCGGGCGATGAAGTCGATGGCTTCGGCGCGCTTGGCCGCCTCGACCAGCCCCTCCTCGCCGGCATCCGGCCGTCCGAACAGGATATTGTCACGCACCGAACGGTGCAGCAGCGAAGTGTCCTGGCTGACGACGCCGATCTGCATCCTGAGCGATTCCTGCGTCACGGCTGCAATATCCTGGCCGTCGATGAGAATGCGGCCGTCCTGGATGTCGTAGAGTCTTAGAAGCAGGTTCATCAGGGTCGACTTCCCCGCGCCCGAACGGCCGACGATTCCGACCTTTTCGCCCGGTCGGATGGTCAGAGAGAAATTCTCGACGACCGGCTGATGACCCTTGCCGTAGCGGAAGGAAACATTGTCGAAGCGGATGCCGGGATGCCGGATCACCAGGTTTTTGGCATCGGCCCGGTCGACGAGCCCCAGCGGCTGCGAGATCAGCTCGGCGGCGTTCTGGATGGTGCCGAGATTGCGCATGATGCCGTTGAACTGCGTCATCAGCCGTCCGAGCAGGAAATTCAGGCGGAGCACCAGCGCCAACGAGAATGCCACAGCACCGGAACTGACCAGGCCGCGCAGCCACAAATCGACGCTCAGCCCCGCCATCGTCACGATCATCAGGCCGGAGAGCAGCGCCATGGAGGCCCTGACACCAGTGATGAACCGCGTGAAACGCAGCACCGTATCCTGATAGATATCGAAGCCCTGCCGCATATAGCGGTCGCTCTCCTCATCGCGCGCAAACAGCTTCAACGTCTGCATGTTGCTGTAGGAATCGACCATCCGGCCATTCAGCATCGATCCGGCTTCCGCCGTTTCGCGGGAATGATGGCGAATTCGCGGAACGAAGTGGCGGGCAAGCAGGCTGAAGGCGCCAAGCCAGAACAGCACGACGGCGGCAAGGGAGAAGTCCAGCCGGGCGACGAGCACGAGCGTCGTTACGGCATAGATGCCGACGAACCAGACGCTTTCCATCAGCGAGGTGACGAGATCACCGGTTGCCTGCCCGGCCGACCAGACCTTGGTGACGATACGTCCGGAGAAATCGCTCTGAAAGAACGATAAAGACTGGCGGGAGACATGGAGATAGGACTGCCAGCGTGCTAGATTATAGAAACCAGGCGTGATCACCTGCTGATCGACGAGCGCGATCAGGAAGGCGACGACGAAGCGCACACCCCCGATGAGGGCGAGCATGCCGAACAGTTCGCCGCCATGGGCTGCGAGAAGTCCGCTCCAGCCGGCGCCGGGCTTGATACTGCCGAGGATATCGACCAGCCGGCCGACGAACCAGAAGAGCGCCGCCTCGATTGCCGCCGATGTCCCGCCGAGAACGAGCATGGCGATGAACGGCATCCTCGCCTGGCCGATATAGAACCAGACGAAGCCGAGCGTCGAACGCGGGGGCTGGAGATTGGCGCGTGGACGGAACGGATCGATCCAGGTTTCGAACAGGCGGAGGATGGGGCGCAGGAACATAGAAGCGATATAGGCGGATTGAGGGGAGCGGCAAAGAGAATGAAAAGCGGACGCAAGCTTATATTTTTGTAATAAACGATAACATCGGCGGCATCGCCATTGACTGCCCCCGAACCCGTCACAATCTGACGTTATGATCGCGTGTCACCGGAGAGAAGGTCCATGGAAACGAAAATGCTCGATGCGCATATTCCGCTTCCGCTTGCAGAGAGGCTGGATGCCCTGGCCATCGACCTGGCGCAGCCGCGCGACGAAATCGTCACCGAGGCCATCACCGCATGGATCGACCAGGAGGAGCGCCGCCGCATCACGGCGCTGCGCACGATCGCCGCCGCCAACACCATCGTCCTGATCGAACATCACCGCGCGATCGACTGGGCCGACAGCCTTTGAACGGATAGCAAACGCGCCGGCAAATTCGAAGCAACCCTGAGAATTCAAGAGGCTCTCCCCGCTTTCGCAGGGAGGGCCTCTTTCATCTTATTCCGCAGCCTCTTCCGCTTCCTCGGCGTGATCGGAGAGGAAGCCGCCGGACTGGCGGTTCCAGAGGTCGGCATAGATACCGCCGCCCTCGATCAGTTCGCTGTGCGAGCCGGCCTCGATGATCCGGCCCTTGTCGAGCACGATCAGCCGGTCCATCTCCGTCAGCGTCGAAAGCCGGTGGGCGATCGCGATCACCGTCTTGCCCTCCATCAGGGCAAAGAGGTTCTCCTGGATTGCCGCTTCGACTTCCGAATCGAGCGCCGAAGTTGCCTCGTCGAGCACCAGGATCGGCGCGTCCTTCAGGAAAACGCGGGCGATCGCGATGCGCTGCCGCTGACCGCCAGACAGCTTGACGCCGCGTTCGCCGACCTGCGCGTCGAGCCCCTCGCGGCCCTGCATGTCGACGAGGCCTTCGATGAACTCCCAGGCATTCGCACGTTTGGCGGCCTCGATTATCTCGACGTCCGAGGCATCGGGACGGCCATAGGCGATGTTGTCGCGGATCGAGCGATGTAGCAGCGACGTATCCTGCGTCACCACGCCGATCAGCGAGCGCAGGCTTTCCTGCGAGACGCCGGCGATGTCCTGCCCGTCGATGGTGATGCGGCCGGCCTCCAGGTCGTAGAAGCGCAGCAGCAGGTTCATCAGCGTCGTCTTACCGGCGCCCGAGCGGCCGACCAGGCCGACCTTCTCGCCCGCCTTGATGTCGAGCGACAGATTGTCGATGACACCCTTGCTCTTGCCGTAGTGGAAGCGGATGCGGTCGTAGTGGATCGCGCCCTTCTTCGCCGTCAAGGTGGGCGCGCCCGGCTTGTCGACGATGTCGTGTTGCTTGCTCATCATCTCCATGCCGTCATAGACCGTGCCGATATTCTCGAACAGCGCCGAGACTTCCCACATGATCCATTGCGACATGCCGTTGACGCGCATGGCAAGACCAATGGCGATGGCGATGGCGCCGACGGAGATCGCTCCGTTCAGCCAGAACCAGATCGACAGGCCCGAAATGACGAAGAGCGCAACGCAGTTGTTCAGATAGACGCTGATGTGGAAGAGCGTCACCTTGCGCATCTGCTTGTGCACGGTCTGCAGGAACTCATCCATGCCCTCCTTGGCATAGACCTCCTCGCGGCCCGCATGCGAAAACAGCTTGACGGTGGCGATATTCGTATAGCTGTCGACCACGCGCCCCGTCATCATCGAGCGCGCATCCGCCTGGGCGGCCGCGATCTTGCGAAGCCGTGGCACGAAATAGGCGACGATGCTGATATAGACGGCGAGCCAGACGAGGATCGGGATCATCAGCCGCCAGTCGGCCGCTGCGATGACGATGATCATCGTCAGGAAGTACGTCACGACATAGACGAAGACGTCGAGGATCTTCATCACCGTCTCGCGCACGGCGAGCGACGTCTGCATCACCTTGGTGGCGACACGCCCGGCAAACTCGTTGGCGAAGAACGACATGCTGTGGCGCAGCAGGAAGCGGTGCATCTGCCAGCGTGCGATCATCGGATAATTGCCGAGCATCATCTGATGCATGATGAGAGAATCGAGCCCCGCCGTCAGCGGCAGACCGACCAGCACAAGCGCCGCCATCCAGAAAAGCTTGTGACCCTCCGTCTGCAGGAAGGTGGCGCGGTCGGCATTGGTCAGCCAGTCGACGATGTCGCCCAGGAACTGGAACAGCGCCACTTCGCCGACGGCGATCAGCGCTGTCAGCAGCGCCATCAGGCCGAGCCAGGGGGCTGCCGGCTTGCTGTAATGCCAGCAGAAGGCAAAGAGACCCTTCGGCGGGGCGACAGGCTCCTCGCTCGGAAAGGGATTGAGTCGCTGTTCGAACCAGCCAAACATGAAATTGCTCCGAAACGTCAGCGTTTCGGCTCCCGGCTTCGCGCCATCCCAGCGCCATGCAAGCACATATGGGAACCGAACGTTCAAGGGGCGAGGCCGAAACAGCCGCACAATGGATCAAAAGGGGGATTTCAGAAAGAAATGCGCACTAGCGGCGGCGTGTCGCCTTAATCGGCATCACGGCGGGAAGGCGCATATCGAGCAAAATATTCATTGTGACCCTCCCTGCTGGCGATTGAAGATAGGCATGGATAACGCGAAAACCGCGAAAATTCCAGCCCTGTATTGCCGTAAATTGAACGTTTCCTGGTCAAAACGCGCCCTGTTGCGCCGAAATCACAGTTGCATTAGGCCTTTGACGGCGAAAGCGGAAAGACGGCGCATCATGACTTTACTCAGACTGGCACTCTATCAGCCGGATATTCCTGGCAATACCGGCACGATCCTGCGCCTTGCCGCCTGCCTTGGCTTCGCGGTCGATTTGATCGAGCCCGCCGGCTTCGATGTGTCCGACCGCAACCTGAAACGGGCCGGCATGGATTATATCGCCGCCGCGGCCCTCACCCGCCATGTCAATTGGGACCGCTTCGAAGCGTGGCGCCTGACCACCGGCGGCCGCCTGATCCTCGCCTCGACCAAGGCGGCGGAGCGCTACACTGATTTTGCCTTCCGCCCGGACGATATCCTGCTCTTCGGCCGCGAAAGCGCCGGCGTGCCGGATCAGGTCCATGAAGCAGCCGATGCACGCATCCTGATCCCAATGGTCGACGGCCAGCGCTCGATCAACGTCGCTGTTTCGGCCGCCATGATCGTCGGTGAGGCAATGCGCCAAACCGTCTGGACCTGACGAACGCGGCGCCGGCGGAGCAAAGCCTGCGGAATTGCCGATCCGCTCCAGAATATGTCGCAAAATAGCGTTGTCTATCTGTGAAACCAGCGTATATTTATTAGCCGGGCAATCAAAAATTCAATATTGGCCTCCATGATTTCAATAAGTTGGAATAGCTATGCGAGGAAAGCAGCACTTCTCCAGATCTGTGAAAGAAGAATAAAAACAACAAAATGGACTCTACAATCATCATGATCAACCTGTTCGGCGCCGTGGCTCTGCTGCTGTTCGGCCTCGCGCAGGTAAAGGATGGCGTATCCAGAGCCTTCGGAGCCCGCCTCAGAACGGGTCTGGCGACCGGTACGCGCGGCAGTCTTCGTTCTTTCCTGTCGGGTCTCGTTGCAACGGTCGCGCTGCAGAGTTCGACGGCAACGGCGCTGATGACCGCCTCCTTCGTCGAACGTGACCTGATCAAGCCGCGCATGGCGCAGATCGTTCTGCTCGGCGCCAATGTCGGTACCGCGATCACAGCCTGGATCGTCGCCACCGGCATCGAATGGCTTTCCCCGCTTCTGATCCTCGCCGGCATCGTGCTTTACCGCGGCCGCTCCAGCACCAGCCAGGGCGGCGGCACGGCGCTGATCGGCATCGGGCTGATGCTGCTGTCGCTGCACCTTCTCGGCCTTGCGACGGAGCCCATGCGCGCCTCTCCCGCCCTTGCGGCCTTCATCGGCCTGCTGGACGGCGCCCTGCCCGTGGCAATGATCGTCTCGGCGGCACTCGCCTTTGCGTCCTCGTCGAGTCTTGCGGTGGTGGTGCTCATCCTGTCGCTTGCCTCGGCCGGCGTGGTCTCTGCCGAACTCGTCATCGTGCTCGTGCTCGGCGCCAATCTCGGCGGTGCGATACCGCCTGTGGTCGCGACATTGTCCGGCCCGGCTTCGGCGCGGCGCGTCACTCTCGGCAATCTCGCCATCCGCACGCTCGGCTGTCTCATCGCCCTGCCGCTGGCGGGCTACGGTGCGGAACTCATCCAGATGCTGCCCTTTGGCCCGGCCAAGCTGCCGGTCGATGCGCATCTTGCCTTCAACCTTCTGCTGGCAGCAGTTGCCTGGCCATTCTCCAGGCCGCTCGCCGCCCTGATGGCCAGGCTGGTGCCGGATCAGGCCGAGCCTGACAGTGCCCCGAAATATCTGGATGCGCAGGAGCTTTCGACGCCGGTCGTGGCCCTCGCCAGCGCCACCCGCGAAGTGCTCGGCGTCGGCGACCTGATCGAGCGCATGCTGATCCGGGTCTCCGAAGCCTTCGAGCGCAACGACGCATCCAAGCTTGCCGAGATCCCCGCCCTCGAAGAGCGCGTCGACCGACTGCAGCAGGCAGTGAAGGTCTATCTCTCCAGACTTGGCCGCGAGGGTCTCAGCGATGAGAACGCCCGCCGCTCGATCGTCGTCATCGACTATGCGATCAACCTCGAACATATGGGCGACATCATCGAGAAGGGCCTGTTGGAGCAGGTGACGAAGAAGATCTCGCTTGGCCTGAAATTCTCCGAGGACGGTCATCAGGAACTGCGCAAGTTGTTCGATCTGACGATCGACAATCTGCGCGTCGCCCAGACGATCTTCGTCACCCGCGATTTCAATCTCGCGCGTCAGATGATGGAGGTGAAGGTCGAGGTGCGCCGGATGGAAAAACAATCTGCCGAGCGCCACCTCGAACGTCTGCGCGATGGCCGCGCCGACAGCCTGCAGACGAGTTCGCTGCATCTCGACATGCTGCGCGACCTGAAGCGCATCAACGCCCACATCGTCTCCGTCGCGCATCCAATCATGGATGAAAGCGGCCTCTTGATCGAAAGCCGCGTACGCACCACTGCGAAGTGACGATCAGTCGGCCGAAGGCAGGCGGCGCATGGTGAATTCGATCTGGTCGCCGTCGAGCTGGCGCCAGCTTTCCACCTCGGTCCAGTAGGCGGCTTTCGGATATTCGTCGAACCATTCGCGCGCCTTGGCCCGCGCGTCCATGAGGCCGAGGCAATATGTCTCACGCACGAAATGGTCCTTCTTGCGCGGAGGATTTTCCGCCCGATGTCTCGCTATCCTGCGCTTCAGCCCATCGAAGGATGGAGGTCCTGGAACTTTTTTCATCTAACCTACCTCTTGGGAAAAGGTAGTATCGAAATACTTGATTTGCGAGTCGAATCTCGGAAGCGCCCAGCCGTGCTTGGCCACGCTTGGCGAGATGCTGCGCCAACTGCTAATCATGGCGCGCAATCAAGAATGAGCGAGTCGCTTCCACAGCGGATGTGACCGCCGGAGGCGCAAATGGAAAGACCGGAACTGCCGATCGGCTTGCCTGACGATATCGAAGAGAAGAAGGCTGCCGCCCGCAATTGGTTCGAGGGATTGCGCGATACGATCTGCGCCTCCTTCGAAGCCATCGAAGACGAATTGGAAGGGCCGCTCTCCGACCAGGAACCCGGCCGCTTCGTCGCCAAGGACTGGTCACGCGAAAACGGCGCCGGCGGCGGTGGCCGGATGTCGATGATGGAAGGCCGCGTCTTCGAAAAGGTCGGCGTCCACACCTCCACCGTTCACGGCGAATTCTCCCCGGATTTCCGGACGCAGATACCAGGTGCCAAGGATGATCCGCGTTTCTGGGCCTCGGGCATCTCGCTGATCGCCCACCCCGTGAACCCCAACGTTCCCGCCGTGCATATGAACACCCGCATGGTGGTCACATCAAGCCGCTGGTTCGGCGGCGGCGCCGACCTGACGCCGGTGCTGTCGCGCCGCCGGACCCAGGAGGACGAGGACAGCCAGCTCTTCCACAAGGCGATGGAGATCGCCTGCCGCAATCACGCCGTCGCCGATTACGATGCCTACAAGGCCTGGTGCGACGAATATTTCTTCCTGAAGCACCGCAATGAGGCCCGCGGCATCGGCGGCATCTTCTACGACTGGCTGCATTCGAGCGAGGAAGCCGGCGGCTGGAACGCCGATTTCGCCTTCACGCGCGATGTCGGCCGGGCCTTCGCCATGGTCTATCCGAAGATCGTTCGCTCCAACTTCAACAAGTTGTGGACAGAGGCCGATCGCGACGAACAATTGATCCGCCGGGGCCGCTACGTCGAATTCAATCTGCTGTATGATCGCGGCACGATCTTCGGCTTGAAGACCGGCGGCAATGTGGAATCCATTCTCTCCTCGCTGCCCCCCGTCGTCCGTTGGCCGTGAGACTGTGATATCTCATCGATAAATTCGAGTTGATAGACCTTCACGAAAATTCAGCGCGTCCTAACTTTATATGTATGTGCGTAACAATCGGAGGAGGATTGTCATGACGATACAAAGTGGCTCGCCTACGTCCACGGATGTCCAGGAAACATCCCGCACGATCGACACATCCGAGTTTTTGACGCGCATCGCGGAGAAACTGCGGGCCAAGAGCGGCTCGGATTTGCCGCTGTCCTGCTTCATCGAGCAGGTCAAGCTGCAACTGGCCGGTGGGAAATCACCGGAACAGCTGCAGAACGAAGCCGCGGCCGCCAACAGCAACATGCCCGGCCAGCTTTCGGATACCTACAAAGCCTGGGCGATGCCCGACTGAAAGACCTTCTCCGGTCGTCATCTTATGCCGGCCGGAACCTTCTCCTCCTCCGCACATTCATCAATCGCGTGAAAGCGCGATGGCCGTTGCGTTTCAGACAGAGGAGAAAACCATGCGACTTTTCGAATGCGGCACGCTCGTTCCCGGCTGCGCTTGGCACACCCGGGCGGATAATGACGCAGAAGTGGTTCGCCGCGCCGTCGAGCACCTGAAGACGGCCCACGGCGAAACGACCATACGCGAAAACATGGTTGATAACATCAAGGCCCGCATCCGCGACGAAGCGACCGCCGCCTAATAGCTGGGCGAGTATCGATATCAACGACCAAAGTCGCCGCATCCGACGGATGCGACGCCGGATTGCCTATTGCACGCGTTCCTGCAGCCGGACGAGCAGTTCCGCCCGGTCGGAGGCGAAATTTTCCTCCACCCACTGGTTTTCCAGGCCGGCAAGCAATTCGCCGACGCGCGGGCCGGACGCCACTCCCGCCGAAATCACGTCGCCGCCGTTCAGCGGAAACTGCGGCTTCTTCCAATGCATTGCCTTGTCCAGCAGCTTGCTGAGCCGCGCCGACCGCGCCATTTCGTCGAAATCGCCTTCAGCCTTGCCGCGTGCCACCGCAAGCGCCAGCTTCAGCCGCGTCGTGATGCCGTCGGCGCCGTTGCGGTAAAGCAGCCTTTCGAAGGCGGCCGGCGACATCTCGTCATTGACGGGCGCTGCCATTGCCCAGGCCTTGAGAGTGGCCGCTTCCGCATTCGAGAGCTTGAGCCGGGCCGCAAGCGCCTCCACGCGCCCCGCGTCAGGCGGCACGATCGCCGCAAGGCGCAGCAACGGATCGGGCGTCCAGCCGAGCGCCTTTTCGGTGGTGATCAGCGATGGGATCGCATCGATGCCCCATCGTTCCGATTCCGGCAGGATTTCCGTCAACACGGCCACCTGCCGCATCCAGAGCAGCGCCCGGCCAGGATCGGCAGCACCGAGCAGCTTTCGCAATTCCGACCAGACGCGTTCTGCCGAAAGCATCTTCAGTTTTGAACGCGCTGCCGAACAGGCCTTCAGCCCCTCGGCGTCCGGCCGTCCTGACCCGTAATAGGCAAAGAAGCGGAAAAAACGCAGGATGCGCAGATGATCTTCGGCAATACGCCTTGCGGCATCGCCGATGAAGCGGATGTTGCGCGTCTTAATGTCGGCAAGTCCGCCGACGAGATCCACCACCTCGCCGTCGGCATCGGCGTAAAGCGCGTTGATCGTCAGATCCCGCCGTTCGGCATCTGCCTTCCAGTCGGTGCTGAAAGCAACCTTGGCATGGCGTCCGTCGGTCTCGATGTCGGTGCGAAGCGTCGTCACCTCGAAGGGTTTGCCGTCGATGACGAGCGTCACTGTGCCGTGCTGCAGGCCGGTTGGTACCGCCTTGATGCCCGCCGCCGCTGCCCGCTCGATCACCGCCTCCGGTCTGAGCGTCGTGGCGATGTCGACATCGCTGACCGGCAGGTCCATCAGGCTGTTGCGCACCGCGCCGCCGACCACCCGTCCTTCCCCGCTATCGGCGTTGAGAAGTGCGAAGATCCGGCCGAGTGCCGGGTCGCGGAACCATGCTTGGTCGGCAAGGCCGGTCATGCATAAAGCCTTTCGTAAAGCGTGCGGACGATGCCGGCGGTGATGCCCCAGATCATTCTGGTTTCATAGGGCACGCGGTAGAAATGTCGGTCGATCCCGTCGATGACACGCCTGTCGCGGGTGTGATTGGCAGGATCCATCAGGAAGGAAAGCGGCACCTCGAACACGTCGTCCACCTCGGTCGGGTTCAGCGTCAGCGCGAAGCCCGGCGTGACGACGCCGAGCACAGGCGTGATGCGGAAGCCCGTCGAGGCAAGATAATTCGGCAAGCGACCGACGGTTTCGACGAAGGAACCGGCCAGGCCGATCTCCTCTTCCGTCTCGCGGATCGCCGCCATTTCGGGCGAGACATCTGCAGGATCGATCGAACCGCCGGGAAAGGCGATCTGCCCGGAATGTTTGCGCAGCGTCGCCGTGCGCTTGGTGAAGATCACCTGCGCCTCCTCGCCGTCGTCGACGACGGGCACCAGCACGGCGGCGTCGCGCAGCTTGAAGGTTTCGACTTCGGCGACGATATCGGGGTTGAGGATATGGTCCCCGTGATCGCGCCAGGCATGATCGACCGGCCCGCCATTCTGGTTGAGCGCACGGCGACGGAATTCGGCTGCTGAGAACAGCGGATAACGTTGGGTAATTGCATCATTCATCGGGAAAGCGCATCCAGTTCGTCGGCCGGCATGACCGGGAAGACCTCGCCCGCGGAGCGGATCGCAAACATCGCGCGCCCTCCCACGTCGAAAGTCTCGCCGAGCGCGACCAGTTCATACATCACCGCACGCGACACCAGCGCCTCCAGCCGCCCGCGCACATGCAGATAGGGTTTCAGTTCGGCGTTGCCGTCCGCAATGGCAAAACGCAGCCGATGGTCTCCTCCCGCCTCCACGACATCGCCGACATTGGTACGGAAGGTCAGCACCTGCTGACCCTCTCGGTCCGTCACGCTCATCTCCACGGCGGTGAAAGGCGCGTCGACGACCCTTATCCCGACCTTTTCCACAGGAGTTACGAGATAGGTCTTCTTATCATCGTCCTTCCTCAAAACCGTCGAAAACAGCCGCACCAGCGCCGGCCGACCGATCGGCGTGCCCATGTAGAACCAGGTGCCGTCGGCCTTGATTTCCATGTCGATATCGCCGCAAAAAGGCGGATTCCACCGCTCGACCGGCGGTAAGCCGCGTTTTTCTCCGCCACTTTCGTCAGATGCACGCGAAATCAGTGCGGCAAGTCCCGCCGCATCCGCCTGTCCGCTGATTTCCTCGGCTGCCATTCTTCCGTCCCGGTTTGTCCTTAACGAAGTGAAGTCACGAGATAGTCATTCGCAACGAACTTGTCAGCCCGTCTCATCTCCATAACTCTATCGGGTATGAGGCACATGTATAAGTCCGCCGATTCGCTGCCGAATGATTTCAGCCGTTGGAGATGCCCGTGGGTATGATGAAGACCGAATCCAGCCTCGATGAAAAGGCGATCGTCGCCGCCGCCGAAAAGGCGCTCTCCGATATCGCCGCCATCCGCGCGGAAGTCTCGAAGGTGATCTTCGGTCAGGAAAGCGTCGTCGAAAACACCATCCTCGCCGTGCTCTCCGGTGGCCATGCCCTGCTTGTCGGCGTTCCCGGTCTTGCCAAAACCAGGCTGGTGACGACGCTCGGCGAGGTGCTCGGCCTTGCCGCCAACCGCATCCAGTTCACGCCGGACCTGATGCCCTCGGATATTCTCGGCTCCGAGGTGATGGACCAGGACGACAGTGGACGCCGCTCCTTCCGTTTCGTCAAGGGCCCGGTCTTCGCCCAGCTCCTGATGGCCGACGAGATCAACCGCGCCTCGCCACGTACCCAGTCGGCTCTTCTGCAATCCATGCAGGAATATCACATCACGATCGCCGGCCAGCGCTATGACCTGCCGGCGCCCTTCCATGTGCTCGCCACCCAGAACCCGCTCGAGCAGGAAGGCACCTATCCCCTGCCCGAAGCCCAGCTCGACCGCTTCCTGCTGCAGGTCGACGTCAACTATCCCGAACTTGCCGCTGAGCGGCAGATCCTGCTCGAAACGACGGGCCTGGGCGAAACCCGGCCGGAAGCCATCATCGATGCGCAGCGGTTGATCGAGATCCAGACCCTGGTGCGCCAGATGCCGGTGAGCGACACGGTTGTCGACGCCATCCTGGCGCTGGTGCGTTCGGCCCGTCCCGGACAGGGCAATGCCTCGACCGACAAGAACGTCGCCTGGGGTCCAGGCCCGCGCGCCGGCCAGGCAATGATGCTCTGCGCGCGTGCCCGCGCCCTTTACGAAGGCCGTCTCGCACCGTCTCTGGACGATATTTTCGCGCTCGCCGAACCCATTCTCCAGCACCGCATGGCGCTGACTTTCGCCGCCCGCGCCGAAGGCATGTCGGTGCGCGACGTCATCGCCGGACTGGTCAAGCAGGCAAAGGGATAAGGAAGCCGGACGCGTGGCATCTATCGGACAGATCGTCAATCCGACACCCGGCAGCGATGCCCTTTCCCGCGCCAGGCAGCGGGCCGCCCTGGTGCCGGACTGCCTGGTGGAAGCCAAGCGCATCGCCAACACGGTGATCGCCGGCTGGCATGGCCGCCGCAAGCGCGGCATCGGCGAGAATTTCTGGCAGTTCCGTCCCTATTCAGAGGGCGAGAGCCTGTCGCGCATCGACTGGCGCCGCTCCGCCCGCGACGACCACACCTATGTGCGCGAACGCGAATGGGAGGCGGCGCACACGATCTGGCTCTGGTGCGACATGTCGCCCTCGATGATGTACAAGTCGAGCTACGGCAATGTCTCCAAGGAAAGCCGCGCGCTGGTCATCATGCTGGCGCTTGCCGAAATCCTCGCCCGCTCCGGCGAGCGCATCGGCTGCCCCGGCATCATGGAACCCGCCTCCGCCCGCAACGCGGCCGAACGCCTCGCATCCGCGCTCATGCACACGCCGCTGACCGGCGGTCTGCCGGAAACGGCGATGATCCGCGGTTGGAGCGATCTCGTCCTCATCGGCGATTTCCTCGACGATGCGCCGGCAATCATGGAACGGCTCGGGCCGCTGGCCCGCCGCGGCCTGCGCGGCCACGTGGTCGAGATATCCGATCCCGCCGAAGAGATATTCCCCTATAGCGGCCGCACCGAATTCACCGATCCGGAGAGCGGCACCAAGCTCGTTTCCGGCCGCGCCGAACACATTCGCGAGGCCTATCGCAACGCCTACCTCGCCCGCAGGGACAGCCTCGGCCAGTCGCTGCGCCATCTCGGCTGGACCTTCGCAAGCCACCGCACCGATCATCTTGCTTCCGAGGCGCTGGTCGCGGTGCACATGTATCTGTCCGGCATGCCGGCCAAGGCGACTCATGGAGGGCAGCTATGAACGCCCTTCCCTTCGCTTTCGCCTATCCCGCCATTCTCGGCGCGCTCGTCGCCCTGCCCGTCATCTGGTGGCTGCTGCGGCTGACACCGCCACGCCCGAAGACCGAGGTCTTCCCGCCGCTGAAGATCCTCGCTTCCGTACTGAAACGCGAGGAGACCCCGGCGCAAAGCCCGTGGTGGCTGACGCTGCTGCGCATGCTGCTCGCCGCCGCCATCATCCTTGCGATCGCCGATCCGGTTTTCAATCCGCGCACCAGTTCGCTCGCATCGGGTGGCCCGCTCGTCCTCTTCGTCGACAACAGCTGGGCAGCGGCACCCGACTGGGAGCGCCGCATCCAGACCGCCGACGCGTTGATAGACGACGCCGAATCCGCCGGCACGCCGGTGTCGATCACCTTTACCGCCGATCCGACCAACGACGCCGTGCCCGGCACCGCCGCCGCCGCCCGAGACAAGCTGCGCGCCGCCGAACCGCGACCGCTGGTGCCAGACCGCGAACGCGCCTTCCAGGCACTGCGCGGCGCGTTGAACGGCATCAAGCCCGGCACCCTCGCCTTCCTCACCGACGGCGCCGCTGCCAAGGCCGACGACGCCACGGTGCGCAGACTCGCCGAACTCCAGCCCGTCGATCTCCGCCTGATCGAGGGCGATGCCGCAAGGACGGTCGCGATCACCGCCGCCAACAATGCGGCTGATGCCATGACCGTCAAGGTCACGCGGCTCAACAGTTCGCAGGCCGCATCGGTGGCGCTGAACGCCGTCGATACCCAGGGCCGCTCGATTGCCAACGGCAGGGTAGATTTCCGTCCCGGCCAGAGCGTCGCGACGAGTTCGATCACCGCCCCCTTCGAGATGCGCAACGATTTCGCGCGCGTCAGCGTCGACAACGGCGCCACGGCTGGCGCCGTCCACCTTCTCGACGACGCATTCAAGCGCCGCCGCGTCGTCTTGCTGTCGGGTGAAGGAGGCGATGAGTTCCAACCGCTGCTCTCGCCGCTCTATTATATCCAACGGGCACTGCAGCCCTATGCGGATCTGATCCAGCCCGCCGATTCCGATCTTTCGGTCGCGATACCAAAACTTCTCGCCAGCAATCCCTCCATCATCATCATGGCCGATATCGGCCGGCTGCCTGAGGAAACCTACGAGCCTCTGACGCGGTGGATATCGAATGGCGGCATGCTGCTGCGTTTCGCCGGCCCGCGCATGGCGGCTGCCCCCGCCGACGATCCATTGATTCCCGTCATCCTGCGCCAGGGGGAACGGGCGCTTGGCGGCACATTGTCCTGGAGCGAGCCGCAGTCGCTTGCCGAATTTCCGAATTTTGGGCCTTTCGCCGGCATAGCCCGCCCCGCCGATGTCGTCGTCAAGCGACAGGTGCTTGCCGAACCGACGCCCGATCTTGCCGAACGCACCTGGGCAAGCCTGGCTGACGGCACGCCGCTCGTCACGATGAAGCAGATCGCATCCGGCCAGATCGTCCTGTTTCATGTCACCGCCGAGGCCACCTGGTCCGATCTGCCGATCTCAGGTACCTTCGTCGACATGCTGCGTCACCTCCTGCAGATATCGCGATCGGGCGGCGTGACGTCGGAGGCGCGCGGCAATGCGCGTGTCTCCGAAACCCTGCCGCCATTCCGCATGCTCACGGCCAAGGGCACGCTCGTCTCCGAGACGGGCTCGGCGCGGCCGCTCATTCCGCAGGCCGGAGCCGAACCGACCGCGAATTTCGACAATCCGCCCGGGCTCTATGGCTCGGAGGATGGTTTCACCTCCCTGAACGTGCTGCCCGAGAACGCCGAACTGACGCCGCTCGACACAACCGGGACCAATGCCGTGCGCGAAGGCCTGATCGGCGGCGAAAGCTGGTCGGCAAAACCCGCACTCTTTTTCGCAGCCTTTCTGCTGCTCTTGGCCGACAGCCTGATCGTTCTCTTCATGAATGGCGCATTCTCACGATTGCGCCCGGCTGTCCGCACCGCAGCGATGGTCGCGGTCGCCGTCGGCGCCGGCTTCCTCGTGCAACCCGGCACGCTTCACGCCAACGATTCCCAACCCGGCGACGACCTCATCCTGCAGAGGCTCGATAACACCCACCTCGCCTATGTCGTTACTGGCGAACAGGAGGTGGACAATATTTCCGAGCGCGGTCTCGAGGGACTGACCCAGTTTTTGACTTTCCGCACGACGCTGGAGCCGGCGCCGCCGGTGGGCATCGATCTCACCAAAGACGAGCTGTCCTTCTATCCGATCATCTACTGGCCGGTTTCGGCAACGGCGCCGATGCCGTCATCGGCGGCGATCAGCCGCATCGACGCCTATATGCGCAATGGCGGCACCGTGCTTTTCGATACGCGCGACCAGATCAGCGCATTGGACAATGGCGGCAATGTCAGCGCCAACGGCGAGAGGCTACAGGCAATCCTCGCCAATCTCGACATTCCGCCGCTGGAGCCGGTGCCATCGGACCACGTGCTGACTAAATCCTTCTATCTCCTCTCGAGCTTTCCCGGCCGTTATACCGGCAGCCCCCTCTGGATCGAGGCGCGGCAGGGCGGCCAGGAGCCGAGCGAAAAATCGGCGGCGACGGCCGACGGCGTTTCGCCGATCCTGATCACCGGCAATGATTTTGCCGGCGCCTGGGCGATCGACGACAACGGCGTACCGATACTGCCGACCGTGCCGTCCGATGAAACGCAGCGCGAGTATGCCTACCGTTCCGGTGTCAACATCATGATGTACATGCTGACCGGCAACTACAAGACCGACCAGGTCCATGTTCCCGACCTTCTCGAACGGTTAGGACAATGAGATGACCTTCGATTTTTCGCCCTTCCTGCCCTGGTCGGTTCTGGCCGCACTGGCCGTCGTCAGCGCTGTTATCGCCGCCTTCGCGATCTGGCGCGGCATTCGCGGCGCCTGGATCAGAACGCTGGCGGCACTCGCCATGCTGACTGCGCTTGCCAATCCCGTGCTGCTGCAGGAGGACCGCGATCAGCTGTCGACGATCGTGCCTGTTCTCGTCGATCGCAGCCAGAGCCAGCAGACGCCCGATCGCGTCAAGATGACCGACGACGCGCTTGCGGCGCTGAAGGGACAGCTCGCTCGCTTCCCGCAGATAGAGCCGCGCTTCGTCGATGTCGAAGGCGACGTCAATTCCGACGTGCCGTCCACGCGCCTGTTCGACGCCCTGTCGGCCAATATCGCCGATGTTCCGCCCGCCCGCATCGGCGGCGCCATCATGCTGACCGACGGGGAGGTCCATGATGTTCCAGCCGCCAATCAGGCGCTCGGTTTCGACGCCCCGATCCATGGCCTGGTCACCGGCAAGGCCAACGAATTCGATCGCCGCATCCAAGTCATCAAGGGCCCGCGCTTCGGCATCGTCAACGAGGAGCAGCAGGTGATCCTGCGCGTCTTCGACGACGGCCCGAGCCCCGGCGGCACAGCCGATGTCACGGTGAAGCTGAACGGTGACGAGATCGCCACCCTGCAGGCGACCCCCGGGCAGGATACGCCCTTCTCCTTCAAGGTGCCGGGTGGCGGCAGCAACGTGCTCGAATTCTCGGTCGCAGCCCTTCCCGGCGAAGTCACCACCGCCAACAACCGCGCCGTCCACGTCATCGACGGCATCCGCCAGAATCTCCGCGTCCTGCTTGTCTCCGGCGAACCGCATGCCGGCGAGCGCGCCTGGCGCAACCTGCTGAAATCGGACGCGTCGGTCGATCTCGTCCACTTCACCATCCTGCGTCCGCCGGAAAAACAGGACGGCACGCCGATCAACGAGTTGTCGCTGATCGCCTTCCCGACGCGTGAGCTCTTCGTCGACAAGATCAAGGATTTCGACCTGATCATCTTCGACCGCTACCAGCACCGCGGCGTGCTGCCGCTGCTCTATTACGATTACATCGCGCAATATGTCGACAATGGCGGCGCGCTGCTGATCGCCGCCGGTCCCGAGCACGCCGGCCCCGATTCCATTGCACTGACGCCACTTTCCTCGGTCCTGCCGGCAACGCCCACCGGCCAGATGATCGAGAAGGCCTTCTATCCCCGCCTCTCCGAGGAAGGCCGCAAACATCCCGTCACGCGCGGCCTTGATGGTTCGGGCGAGGATCCGCCGCATTGGGGCCGCTGGTTCCGCAGCGTCGATGTCGACCGGCCGCAGGGCGAAACGATCATGCTCGGCGCCGACAACCATCCGCTGCTGGTGCTGAACCGCGCCGGCCAGGGCCGCGTCGCCATGCTGCTTTCCGATCAGGGCTGGCTCTGGGCGCGCGGCTTTGAAGGCGGCGGTCCGAACGTTTCGCTCTATCGCCGGATCGCCCATTGGCTGATGAAGGAGCCGGCGCTCGAGGAAGAAGCGCTGACGGCGCGCGCCTCCGGCCGGACCCTTGAAGTCACGCGCCAGACGATCGGCGACAATCCCGGCAACGCCACCGTGCGTTATCCCTCCGGCAAGACCGAAACCCTGCCGCTCACCCAGTCCGAACCGGGCCTCTACAAGGCCGAGAAGAGGATGGACGAGATCGGCCTTTTCGAAATCCGCAACGGCAAGCTATCGACGCTTGTTCATATCGGCGCCGTCGACGCACCGGAATTCAAGGCGATGATCTCGACGACCGATGTGCTGCAGCCGGTCGCCGACAGAAGCAAGGGTCTCGTCACCCGGGTCGCCAATGCGAATGGCGCGATCTCCGTCCCGCCGATCCTGCCGGTGCGCGGCCAGGTCCGCGTCGCCGACAATGATCGCATGATGATCCGCATGACCAGCGAGACGGTCTTGAAGGGCATCAACACGCTGCCGCTCTTTGCCGGGTTCGCCGGCGTCGGCATCCTGCTGCTCGCCTTCGGCGCCATGTGGTGGCGCGAAGGACGGTAATCTCATGCCGGAATTCGAGCTGACCGCCTCACCCTCGCCGGAGGAACTCGCGGCGATCACCGATGCGCTCTCGGCCTTCAACACCGGCGATGTCGGCCCCTCGGATCGCCGGCCGCTCGCCGTCCTCATCCGCGATACCGACGGCAAGGTGACCGGCGGTCTTTCCGGCTTTACCGCCTGGGGCTGGCTCTTCACCCAGATGCTTTATATTCCCGACACGCTGCGCGGCACCGGTCTCGCCGGCGAGATCCTCGCAAAAGCGGAAGACGAGGCGAGAACCCGGGGATGCCGCGGCGCCTGGATCGACACTTTCAGCCCGCTGGCGCTGCGAGCCTATCTGCGTCAGGGTTATGAGGTTTTCGGGGAGCTTCAGGATTTCCCGGAAGGCCGCACGCGCAGCTTCCTCCGCAAAAACCTCTGATCATCCGTGCCAGGCGATGATGCCCTTCAGCCGTTCGTGCACGCCCTCGGCGATCGGAACGACGAGCACGCGGCCGGGATCGACGGGGCCAGGGAAGGACAGCGCGTTGTAGGCGACCTTCTCGAAGCCGAGCGGGCCGTAATAGGGCGGATCGCCGACGAGGATGACGGCTTCCGAGCCCTTGCGTCTAGCCGCCTCCACGGCGATCCGCACCAGCTCCCGGCCGATGCCCTGATTCTTATGGGAGGGGCGGACGGCGAGCGGGCCGAGCAGATGCCCCTTCACGGAGCCTGCCAGCACCGGCGTCATGCGCACGGAGGCGATCGTCTCACCGTCGTCGGCGCAGATGAAGGAGAGCGACAGATCGTGCGGCCCCTGCTCGCGGATGCGCGCGGCGGCACGCGTGAAACGGCCAGGACCGAAGGCTTCTTCGTTGATGTGTTCGATGGCGGCGTCGTGGGACGCGTCTTCGGTGAGGTAGACGAGATCGTGCTTGTACATGATGACAGAAACCGGATGGACAGATTGATGGGTCTCGAACACGCCTTGGGCGTTCGGGAACATCAGCGTCGTCGCGGGTTTCTGGAAATGAACATCAAGCAGGGGTCCGAAAATCGTGAAAAGGCCGATAGCAGGAAAAATTTCCGTCGTCCAACGCAAAATGCACGACGTGACGCTCTGTTCAATCTTTGCCGCCTGTAAAGCCCTGCCATCTGCGATATCTTCCGTTCCAACACGCAATCAAAGGGATGAACACCATGGGAATGCTGGTGGATGGCGTCTGGCATGACGTCTGGTACGACACGAAGGAGAGCAAGGGCCATTTCAAGCGGCAGCCCTCGCAGTTTCGCAACTGGGTGACGTCGGACGGTGAAGCCGGCCCTTCCGGCGCCGGCGGCTTCAAGGCCGAGGCCGGGCGTTACCACCTCTATGTCTCGCTTGCCTGCCCCTGGGCGCATCGCACGCTGATCTTCCGCAAGCTGAAGAAGCTCGAAGGGCTGATCTCGGTCTCCGTCGTCGATCCGCTGATGGCGGAGAATGGCTGGGAGTTCAAGGTCGGCGACGGCGCCACCGGCGACCAGCTCTTCGGTGCGTCCGCGCTCTGGCAGATCTATGTCAGAGCCGATCCGCACTATTCCGGCCGCGTCACCGTTCCCGTGCTCTGGGACAAGAAAACCGGCACGATCGTCAGCAACGAATCCGCCGAGATCATCCGGATGTTCAATAGCGCTTTCGACGGCTTGACCGGCTCGAAGGCCGATTTCTATCCCGAGGATATCCGTGCCGAAATCGATGCGCTTAATACTACCGTCTACGACACCGTCAACAACGGCGTCTACAAGGCGGGTTTTGCCACAACCCAGGCGGCCTATGAGGAAAACGTCGGCAAGCTGTTCGAAACGCTCGACATGCTCGACGAACGCTTGGGCAAGGGCCGCTACCTCTTCGGCAACAGATTGACCGAGGCCGACTGGCGCCTGTTCACCACGCTGGTGCGCTTCGACCCCGTCTATGTCGGCCATTTCAAGTGCAACATCCGCCGCATCGCCGATTACCGCAACTTACCCGGTTATCTCAGGGACCTCTACCAGACGGCGGGCGTTGCCGGGACGGTGAACCTGCACCACATCAAGCAGCATTATTACCGCAGCCACAAGACGATCAATCCGACCGGCATCGTCCCTGTCGGTCCGGCGCTCGATCTCGACAGCCCGCATGGCCGCGCCAGGCTAAATGCCGCCTGATACTTCTTACCAGCGGTGATCGGGCTCCTGCTCGCCCCGAAGCTCGGCGAGGCGGCGATGCGTCGCCTCGGTCGTACCCTCGGGCAGGCTGTCGAGGAAAAAGAACCCGCTGTCGGAGATTTCCCAGTCCGGCGGACGGGGCGCCGTCTGCTCGACGGTCGCCCTGTAGAACACGACATGGTCGCGCCGGGTCGTCGTGGTATTGAAGTAGACCTGGACCAGTTCCGGCTTGCCGATGATCCTGAGGTTGCCCTCCTCGCGTAGCTCCTTGACCAGCGCTTCTTCTACCGTCTCGTTACGCTCCAGTCCGCCGCCCGGCATATGCCAGCCACCGATATAACTGTGACGCACGAGAAAAATCCGGCCGTCCGCATCGAAGCAGGCGGCCCTGACGCCCATCGTCATGCCGCGGGCGAAGGAGAAATAAACATGCAGCAGGCGCAAGGCCAGCCTGATATGAGGGGGGCGCTTCTCTTTATCCACCATGGTTCCGTTTCGGCTATTCATCGCGCCGGATGTGTTTGATTTGTCAATAAGCTGGTCTATGTCTCGTAGCATGTTCAAGCTCGCGCATATTTCCGACGTCCACCTCGGACCGCTGCCCCGCCTTTCCATTCAAGAGCTGTTTTCAAAACGCATAACCGGCTTTGTGAACTGGCATCGAAACCGACGCAAGCACCTTTTCGGCAGCACGCTGGATCTGCTGCTTGAGGATATCCGCGCCCGCCAGGCCGATCACCTGGCCGTCACCGGCGACCTCGTCAATCTGGCGAGCGGCATCGAGATCCGCGCCGCCGCCGCCTGGCTGCGCACGCTCGGCGATCCCGCCGACACCTCGGTCGTTCCCGGCAACCACGACGCCTATGTGCCGGGCGCCTATGAGAAGTCAATGCGCGCCTGGTACGATTATGTCCGCGGCGATCTCGCCCCGCCGCAATGGCAGGAGGATCGCCACGTCTTCCCCTATCTGCGCATCCGCGACAAAGTCGCGATCGTCGGTTGCTCGACGGCGGTCGCCACCCCTCCCTTTGCCGCTTCCGGCTTTTTCGGCGCGCGCCAGGCCCGCGACACCGTCAACATGTTGCGCGCGGCCGGCGAAGCCGGTCTCTTTCGCGTCGTCATGATCCACCATCCGCCGATCCGCGGCGCCACGGCCTTCTACAAACGGATGATCGGCATCCGCCGCTTCGCCGCCGTAATTTCGACGGGCGGCGCCGAACTCGTGCTGCACGGCCATACGCACCTGAACACGCTGCACTGGCTGCGCGGCCAGGTGCAGCCGGTGCCCGTCGTCGGCATCGCGTCGGCGTCGCAGGGACCCGGCAGCATCAAGCCGCCTGCCGCCTATAACCTCTTCTCCATCGAGGGCTCTCCAGGTGCCTGGGAACTCCGCGGCGAGCGTTTCAGCCTCAACAGGGCCGGCGACGCGGTGATACCGGAAAGCGCCGATATTTTCGCGCGTTAGCACCAGTTCCAGACTCTGTTTGTGCCGCACTTGAATCGATCTGCGAAGAGATCAGACCATCGTCGCGACATTTGCCGTGGAGGTTGCTTACCCTCTTGGTATTTTTAATGGTAAGCGTACAATTCCAGCAACAGCATCGCCTGAGAACGGAGCCCGCCCATGACTTCTCCTTTCCGTCGCCTGTCCAGATTTTCGCTCGCCGCCGGCTTTGCCTTCGGCATCGCCACGGCCGCTTTCGCGGTCGGCGACAACAACGATGACACCAATCCGCCGCCGAAGACGCAGACGACCAAGACCTGCACCGGCGGCAAGGTCTGGGACAAGGCCAAGAAGGAATGCGTCAACCCGAAGAAGAGCAGCTTCAACGACGACGATCTCTATAAATTCGCCCGGGAATTTGCCTATGCCGGCCAATATGACAACGCCATCACCGTGCTCAATCTCGCCCGCAACCAGAACGACCCGCGCATCCTGAACTATCTCGGCTACGCCAACCGCAAGGCCGGCCGGATGGAGCTCGGCATGTCCTACTACCGCAAGGCGCTGCAGGCGGATGAGAATTACATCCTCGCCCGCTCCTACATGGGCATGGCGCTGGTCGAACAGGGAGACATTCAGGGCGCCCGCGTTCAGCTCGTCGAAATCCGTGATCGCGGCGGCGAAGGCACCTGGGCCTATCGGGCTCTGCTGCAAAGCTTGAACGGCTACAAGACATATTGACGCAAGCTTGGCGGGCCATAATACGAAATTCCCTTGGGAAAGAGGGATGAAGACGACCGGATGCTTGCGCAGTGCAGGAGACTTGTTTCATAAAGCACATGCATCGCCGGCGTCGATAAGGTCGGCTTCGCGCCCGAGGGCAATCCCTTCGTCCGCGAAACCATTGTGAATGCTTCTTGGATAGACAATGCGTCAACCCGCAACGACCATCGATCTCCGACGTGATCTCGTCGGCCTTCTGCCCCGCCTTCGCCGCTTCGCGATCACGCTCGCGGGTGAGGTTTCCGTGGCCGACGAACTCGTTCAGGCCGTCTGTCAGCGCGCCATCGCCAAGGGTCATCAATGGAGCGGCGAAGGCCGGCTGGAAAGCTGGATCTACACGCTTGCCCGCCAGCAATGGACTGACGACAGCCGCAAGCGCAAGCCGAAGGCTTCCGTCCGCGGCAACGTCACCGATCTTCGTGAGGCTGCACGCGAACGCTCGGCTGCCGTCGATCCCGACGCCATCCATCACATGATCGCCGATATGCCGGATGGCGTTTCCAGCATGTTCCTGCTTGTCGACGTCGAAGGCCACAGCTACCAGCAGGCGGCCGACATTATGGGCATCCCAGTGGCAAGCGTCGTTTCGCAGCTCGCCGCCGCAAGGCTGCACTTTGCCGAGCTTGCCGGCACCCACCCGATCCACAGGTACTGAATTTGCTCGATCTTAGGAAATTGCCGCTCGAAGTCCAGCTTACCGCCCTTCTCGACGGCGAAGTCTCGCCCGAACAAAGGCACGAACTGGAGCAGCGTCTGGCAAGCGACGAGAATGCGCGCCGGCTGCATGAGAAGCTGCGCCACGGTGCCGATTTCGGCCGCCGGCGCCTCGACGATATCCTGAAGGAGCCGGTGCCGCTCGCCCTCGTCCGCTCCATCAAGAGCACGCAGCCGCCGAAGACGCCGATCGCCCAGCGTGCCACGCGCCCGCAGGTGAAACTGGCGCCGAGCGGCCCGCAGGCGCTGGCCGCCGCTCTGATCCTCTTCGTCGTCGGTTGCGGCATCGGCTATTTCGTCGGCACCAGCCCCGATGCCGACGAAATCGCCACCACGACCGCCGCCACGGCGCCGGCCAATACCAGCGACTGGTTGGGCGACGTCACCGCCTATCAGCGCCTGCTGATCCGCCAGCCCCGTCACCTCGTCGAAGTGCCCGCCTCGCAAGCCGAGGAAATCTCCAGCTGGCTGACGACCGCGATCGGCGTGCCCTTCCGCGTGCCCGATCTCAGCGCCGAAGGCTGGACCTTCCAAGGCGCGCGCGTCATCCTCGGCGACAGCCGCCCTGTCGGGCAGCTCGTCTATTCCAACGCCGATGGCGACGTTATCTCCATCTGCTTCCGCAAAGACGCGCAGCCGCCGGAGACCGACGACTTCAAGGAAACGATCAAGGACGAGATCGGCCTGGTAACCTGGCACAATGCCGGCACCTCCTATGTGCTGGCCGGTCCCTCCGCCGAAGCAACGCTCGGCCAGCTCGCCATGGAGATCGCCACGGCGATCTAGCGCATCGCCCGAAAATCGGAATCGATTTTCGGAAAGCACGATGCGTCGGTTCAAACTGTTAGAGCGTCCTTTGTGCGTCCGAAAGGACGCACGGTGCTTAAGGGGCCAAGTTTTTTGGCATCGCGTCGGGCTCGCTTTCTTGGATTGACGGCGTCAACACCACTTTTCCGACCGCCCTCCGCTCCTCAATGACGCGATGCGCCTCCGCGGCTCGATGCAGTGGGAAGCGACCGCCTTCGACAACCGTCAGCGCGCCCGTCGCCGCAAGATCGAAGAGCGCGCCAAAATCCTTTGGCACAGCTTGGAGCGTCAGCAGCGGCAACAGCGAAAATCCCTTGATCGACTGGTTCTGATCAAGCATGCGCTCGATATCGGCGACCCCAAGCCCGAATCGTCCCATCGCCGTCAGCACCAGCTCGCCGCAAGGCGCCAGCGCATCGAGCGTCGCCCTTGAAACCGCGCCGCCGACGGTTTCATAGATGATATCCGCGCCGAGCCCTCCGCTCAGCCCCTTGACCTCCTCCTGCCAGCGGGGCGCCGTATAGTCGACCACATGATCGGCGCCGAGAGACAGGGAAAGCGCCCGTTTCTCCTCGCTGCTCGCCGCCGCGATCACCATCTTTGCGCGGTCGCGTCTTGCAAGCTGCAGCAGCAGCGAGCCGACACCGCCGGCTGCCGCATTGACGAGGACGATTTTGCCATTGACGGGGCTGCTGCGCAGGAGATGCAGCGCCGTCAGTCCCTGCACCATCAGCGCCACAGCCATCGTGAAGGAGACAGCATCCGGCAGCGGCACCACCGCCCCGCCGTCGACCGCGACGAACTCGGCATAACCGCCCGAACCGCGGCCGATCGCAAAGAGAGGAACGGCAACCCGCGTGCCGATGAGCGAGCGATCGGCACCGGGCCCCGCCCGCTCGATGATACCCGCGACCTCGACACCGGGAAACATCGGCAGGTCGGGCGATACGGCATAGCGATCGGCCCGCACCAGTACCTCGAAGAAATTCACGCCGGCCGCATGAACGCGGATGAGAACCTCACCCGGCCCCGGCTCGGGAACCGGCAGTTCCACCACCTCGAGGACTTCGGGCGGACCGAAGCGCGTGAATTGGATCGCTTTCATAACAGATGAACCTCACGTCTGATTTGGCGTGGGGCAGGTTTAGCAATAGGATATCCTGTAAAAATACACACTCTTTCGTGCCATACCCACCAGGAGGTGACCATGGCTGAGCCGATGAAAAGACTCCCCGAGCTGCCGGTCGAGCGCGCGCTGAAAGTGATTTCAGGGCGCTGGAAGCCGGTCATCCTCTACTACGTCTTCTCCGGCCCGAAGCGTCTTTCGGAGCTAAAGCGCATGATGCCTGCCATTAGCCAGAAGGTGCTGATCCAGCAGCTGCGCGAAATGGAGGAACATGGGCTGGTTGCGCGCCGGATCTTTACCGAAATCCCCGCCCGCGTCGAATACAGCGCGACCGAACTCGGTCTCGGCCTCGAACCGGTGCTGCTGGCGCTCTGCCAATGGGGCCAGCGCCATGCCGAGGCGCGCAACGAAGCCCGCGATATCGCCGACTGCATCGTCAGACCGCGCCGCACCGATACGATCGCGGCCTGAGTTCCTTTGAGATCAGGCCTTGCCGGCCTTCACCTCGAGCACACGGTTGGCGGCCGAGACGATCGCCTCCAGCGACGCCGCGACGATGTTGGTATTGATGCCGGCGCCGAAGAGCTTGCCGCCGGGATAGGAGGTCTCGACATAGGAGATCGCCGCCGCATTCGAGCCGTGCTGCAGCGAATGCTCGGAATAGTCCTCGACCGACATCTCGATGCCGAGATAATGCGACAGCGCGTTGATGAAGCCGTCGATCGGGCCGTTGCCACGCCCTTCGATGCGCTTGATCTCGCCATTGTCGGTGATCTCGGCGGCCACGACCCGTTGGCCCTTGCGCTCAGTATCGGGATAGGTGTGGTGGTCGACGAATTTCAGGCGCGCGCTCGGCTGCGTCACGTAGCGCTCGATGAAACGATCGTGAATGCGCTTCGAAGGAAGCTCCTTGCCCTCTACGTCGGTAATGCGCTGAATGTCCTCGCGGAACTCGACCTGCAGGTTGCGCGGCAGGTTCAGCCCGTAATCCTGCTGCAGGATGTAGGCAATGCCGCCCTTGCCGGATTGCGAGTTGATGCGGATGATCGCCTCGTAGGAACGACCGACATCACGCGGATCGATCGGCAGATACGGGACCTCCCATACGGGATGGTTGGCGACCTGTGCTGCCTTCATGCCCTTGTTGATCGCATCCTGATGCGAGCCGGAGAAGGCGGTATAGACCAGTTCGCCGACATAAGGATGGCGCTCGCCGATCGCCATCTGGTTCGAATATTCGAACACTTCCTTGATGCGCTCGATATTCGAGCAGTCGATCCCGGGATCGACGCCCTGGGTGAACATGTTCAGCGCCATGGTCACCATGTCGACATTGCCGGTGCGCTCGCCATTGCCGAACAGCGTGCCTTCGACACGGTCGGCGCCTGCCAGCAATGCCAGTTCGGCAGCGGCAATGCCCGTGCCGCGGTCGTTATGCGGATGCAGCGAAATGATCAGGTTCTCGCGATTGTCGAGATTGCGGCACATCCATTCGATCTGGTCGGCATAGACGTTCGGCGTCGCCATCTCGACGGTGGACGGCAGATTGATGATCAACTTGTTATCGGGCGTCGGTTTGACGACCTCGATGACGCCGTTGCAGATTTCCAGCGCCACCTCGAGTTCGGTGCCGGTGAAGCTCTCTGGCGAATATTCGAAACGGTAGCCGCCGCCGGCCTTGGTGGCCATATCGGTGATCATCTTGGCGGCATCGACGGCGATCTGCTTGATGCCCTGCACATCCTTGGCGAAGACGACGCGGCGCTGCAGCTCGCTGGTCGAGTTATAGAAATGCACGATCGGCCGGTTTGCGCCTTCCAGCGCTTCGAAGGTACGGGTGATGAGTTCCGGGCGGCATTGCACCAGCACCTGCAGGGAGACGTCGGCGGGCACATTGCCCTCCTCCACGCACCAGCGGGCAAAATCGAAGTCGGTCTGCGAAGCCGAGGGGAAGCCGATCTCGACTTCCTTGAAACCCATATCGAGCAGCAGTTGGAACATGCGCGCCTTGCGGTCGTGGCCCATCGGATCGACCAGCGCCTGGTTGCCGTCGCGCAGGTCGACCGAGCACCAGACCGGCGCCTTGGTAATGGTCTTCGTCGGCCATGTGCGGTCGGGAATGTTTACCTGCGGATAGGCCCGGTATTTCACCGCGGCGTCAGGCATGCCTTTTGCGGGGGTGGTCTTGTTCTGGGAGGATTGCGTCTTCGCGTCCATCGTATCGTCTCCTCGTCCCGGCATTTGCCCCGCCTCTTAGCCGATCGTGTCGGGCTTGGCGATAAACAAATGCGGACCTTTGTCGGTCGTTAGGTCAATTTTGAAAGTGAGTCGCGAGGAGCGATGGCCGGGCGGGCTTTCGGCCGCCGGGCGCTCCTCAAAGGACCCGGCAACCGCGCGTAAGGCCGAGGAGAAGAAGCGAGGTCAGGGCGCGCGTATTGTCACGCAGGGCGATGCGGCCGCGTGCAATGCTGTTGGAAATCTTGGCGCCAGTGGTCTTCATGGCCGCGCTTATAACCTCGGGCAGTGGAACTGGCAAGCCCTCAGGCACAACGACCTTCCGCTATCTCGACGAGGCCCGGTCTTTCCAAATCTTCACTAGCCGGGACAGGGCGAGCATCAGCCCGCCCGCGATCAGGCCCCAGAAGGCGCCTGATATGCCGCCGAAGGAAACGCCGGAGGCGGTGACGAGGAAGGTGATCGCCGCCGCCTCGCGCGAATCCGGCACCTGGAACGCCGACATTGCCGAGGACGAGAAGGCGCCGACCAGGGCCAGCCCCGCCACCGCCTCGATCAGGATCGAAGGCGCGAGCGCGACGAAGGCCGTTACCGCGCCGGCGAGCAGCCCGAGGATGACATAACCGACGCCGGCGATCAGCGACGCCCAATAGCGCCGCTTCGGATCGGTATGGGCATCCTGCCCGGCACACATCGCCGCGGTGATTGCCGCCAGATTGACGGCGTGGCCACCGAATGGCGCCGACAGCAGCGAGAAGAAGCCGGTGACGGCAAAGAGCGGACCGGGCTTGGGATCGTAGTGATTGACCTTCAGGACCGCGATACCCGGGATATTCTGTGAGGCCATGGTGACGATGAAAAGCGGCAGCGCGATCGAGACGAGGCCGGCAAGATTGAACACCGGCCGGACGATCTCCGCCGTCGGCACCAGCGATTGTTCCAGCGATCTGAGCGCACCCTCGGGGATATCGACGCCGAAGGCGAGCACCAGCGCGAAGGCTGCGAGTGCCGCCGGCACCGCCCAGAGCCGCTTGAAGGCGCCGACGACGATCCAGGCGACAACGATCGGCAGGCCGAACAGCGGATTGAAGCCGATTGCCTTCACCGGCGCGAAGCAGAGGCCGATCAGCACGCCGGCGAGCATCGCATTGGCGAGCGGCGCCGGAATGGCGGCCACCGCCCGACCGAGCGGCTTGAAAAGCCCCGCGACGATGATCAATACAGCACAGATAAGGAATGCCCCGACCGCCGCATTGAAGCCGCCCTCGATAGCCCCGGTGCTTGCCAGCAGTGCGGCGCCCGGCGTCGACCAGGCAATGCTGATCGGCAATCGGGTCACGGCGCTCAGCACGATCGCGCAGATGCCCATGGAAATCGACAACGCCATCAAGCCCGAAGCCGCCTGAGCATCCGTGGCGCCGACCGCCTGCAGCCCGTGCAGCACAACGGCAAAAGAGCTGGCGGAACCGACGAAGGCAGTCAGCAGCCCCATGAACAGGGCCTGGACGGAAAAATCTTTGAGCATGGCGGACTCGTGGGCTGCAGGAGTGACGCATGGAGCATGATGGCTGCCGCAGGCGCAAGTCCGGAATCAGCGCTTTCCGTTCAACCCTTGCGGATAACCGTCTTCATTCAAACCAGCCGAAGATAAAACGCCCTCGCCTGCGATCGGCAGGCAAGGGCGGCTTCTTGGCAGCTTTTGGCTGAGAAAGCTCAGATGTCGGACTGCGACGTCACAACCCGCGAAACGAGGCCATAGTCCTTCGCCTCTTCGGCAGAAAGCCAGTAGTCGCGATCCGTATCCTTGGCGATCTTGTCGAGCGGCTGGCCGGTGGCCGCCGCCATGATCCTGTTCAGGCGCTCATTCATCTTGATGATCTCGCGCGCCTGGATCTCGATGTCGGATGCCATGCCGCGCGTGCCGCCGGAGGGCTGGTGCAGCAGGAAGCGCGTGTTCGGCAGGCACAGGCGCCGCTCTTTCGGAACCGCGACATAGATCAGCGCGCCGGCCGAGGCGACCCAGCCCGTGCCGATCATCCAGACCTTCGGCTTGATGAACTTGATCATGTCATGGATGGAATCGCCGGATTCGACGTGGCCACCGGGCGAATTGACATAGATGCGGATGTCCTCGTCACTGGCTGCGGCAAGCGCCACCAGCTGCGAGCAGACCTTCTGCGCCAATTCCTGATTGATCGGTCCGTAGATGAAGATCGAACGCGACTTGAAAAGATTCGCCTCCGTTTCCTTGCCGAGCGGCAGTTCCTTCGTCTTGTCGTCCTGGTCTTCGTCGTTCATTCGAACCTCTTGGAGATGAATTCGGGTTCCTCGCACATAGTGCGACTCAATGCCTAAAACAATGCGGGAAAAACACAAGGCACCGAAGCGATGCAGATATCCTTAAGAAGCCGCGCGCCGTTCTGCAAGCCTTACTGAATTGTAACGGTGAAAGGCTTTGAAAAGCCAAAATCGGTTCCTACCTCAGCCTCACGCGGCAAACGCCGCCAGCGCATAACCCCGAAATCGGAATCGATTGTCGGAAAGGATTATGCGCAGTTTTAAATTGATAGAGCGTCCTTAGCGCGTCCTATCGGACGCGCGGCGCTCTAGATCATTAGGAGACAGGACATGTCACCGGAAGAACGCCAACTGCTGACCGCCCTCTTCGACCGCGTGCGCACCGCCGCGGCCACACCGCGCGACCGCGAGGCTGAAGCGCTGATCGACCAGGCAACGCGCGAACAGCCATCGGCCACCTATTATCTGGCCCAGGCCGTCATCGTTCAGGAAAAGGGGCTGGAGGCGGCCGCCAATCATATCAAGGAACTCGAAGAGCATATCCGCCAGCTGGAAGCCGGCGCCAGTGAACACCACCAGGCCGAACAGGGCGGCGGCTTCCTGAGCTCGATCTTCGGCAATACGCAGACCCAGCAGCCCGCGCCTGTCCCCTCCAACCCCGGCCCATGGGGCCAGGCCTCCCGCGGTTATGACGAGCCCCGTGGCTACGACCGTGATGCCCGCCAGCCGCCGCAACAGCCGTCCGGCCCCTGGAGCCAGCAGGCCTATGCGCCATCGGCCGGCGGCAGCTTCCTGCGCGGCGCGCTCGGCACGGCAGCGGGCGTTGCCGGAGGCATGCTGCTTGCCAATTCGCTGAGCGGCATCTTCGGCAACCACATGTCCTCGCTCGGCTGGGGCTCGCCCTTCGGCGCCAACCCCTTCGGCAATGCCAGTGCGCCGACCGAAGAAACCGTCATCAACAATTATTACGGCAACGACGACACCCGCCAGGCCTCGGACAACGCAAGTGACGACAAGGACGCCAACGTGCAGCAGGCCGACTACGACGATGGCGACGACGATTATGTTGACGATTCGTCCGGCAACGACGTCACTGATGCTTGAGGTTTAAGGGCCAAGGAACGGCGCCAGTTGGTTTTACATGCCGCGCTGTTGCCCGGCCCTTCGCTTGGGCTCAGGGCGTTCGCCGCTGCAATCGATTCACTGGATCGATTGCTCGGGCTTTGCCCGACCGCGGCTCACCCACGCCCGCGATAGGTGGCAACACCCTGCTCCGGCAGCCACACGCCTTCCGGCGGCCTGCCCGTCTGCCAGAAGACGTCGATCGGAATGCCTCCGCGCGGATACCAATAGGCGCCTATCCTCAGCCACCGGGGATCGAGCAGCTCGACGATGCGCTTGGCGATGTAGATCGAACAATCCTCGTGGAAAGCGCCGTGATTGCGGAAGGAATGCAGGAAGAGCTTCAGCGATTTCGATTCCACCAGCCATTCGCCCGGAATGTAGTCGATGACGATATGGGCGAAATCCGGCTGCCCGGTCATCGGGCAGAGCGAGGTGAATTCCGGCGCGGTGAAGCGCACAACGTAGTCGGTACCGGCATGGTTGGACGGCACTTTTTCAAGCACCGCCTCCTCCGGCGATTGCGCGGTTTCGGTTTGCTGACCCAGCATCGACAGGCTGGAAACATCGGTACTCGGCATCATGCCTCCTTGACGACTTTGACGCGGATGCCGTGAGCCTTTTCGCCCTCGGGCTCCACGTGAATTGCGATAGTGGCGCCCTCGTGCACTGCCCTGATGGCATCCTCAAGGCGATCGCATATATCATGCGCCTGTCGCACGGACATCCCGCCGGGCACCACCATGTGAAAATCGATGAAGGTGACGGTGCCCGCCCGCCTCGTCTTCAGGTCATGCACGCCGATGGAGCCCGCCGCATGGGTGGCGATCGCCTGCTTGATCGCCTCCTCTTCCTGTGGCTCGACCGCCTGGTCCATCAGCCCGCCGATCGATTGCGAGATCACCTTCCAGCCCTGATACAAGATGTTGACGGCAACGAGGATGGCAAGCACCGGGTCGAAGATCGCATAACCTGTCGCCAGCGCCAGCAGCAGGCCGACGAGCACGCCGATGGAGGTCACCACATCGGACATGATATGCTGACCGTCCGCCATCAGTGCCGCCGAGCGATGCCTGCGCCCAGTGCGGATCAGCAACCGCGCCCAGATCGCGTTGATGACGCCGGCCGCGAAATTGATCGCAAGGCCGAGGACGGGTGCATCCAGCATGCGCGGCTCGGCGAGATAACCGATCGCCTCGGTGACGATCAGCAGGGCAGCGACGACGATCAGCACGCCTTCGGTGACGGCAGACAGATATTCCGCCTTGTGATGGCCGAAGGGATGGTCGTGATCGGCAGGCTTCTGCGCATAGCGGATGACGAAGAAGGCGACGAAGGCGGCAACGACGTTGACCGAGGATTCGAGCCCGTCGGACAGCAGCGCCACCGATCCGGTCACCCACCAAGCCACCATCTTCAGGCCCATGACACCGAGCGACAGCGGAATCCCCCACATCGCCAGCTTCCGAACCGTAAGATCGCCATTGTCACTCATATCGTTCCCCTGCGGTTGCGAATGAATTGCAGAATTCAAGCCGTTGAAACGCAAAACCGCCCACGCGAATGTCGCGCAGGCGGTTCAGTTAAGGGTGATATGGGCGATGACGGCGGATTTGTCAAAGGGGAATGACAAGTCGTTCACAGGCGTTGCCGTGTCCGGTCGGAAAGCGGCATACTGAGCGATCCCGCCGATGCTCCCTACAGCGCAGCTTTCAAGGTGGCGGGTCGGAAAATACAGGCTGCGGCCAGCGTAGAAGAGCGGCCTGCCCTGCAGGCGTCAGGGCATAAACGCCTTTTTCCATGCGCTCGAACCATCCGTAGACGTTGTCGCGCAGGATCGGGCCGGCCTTGGGCGTAAGCGCCTTCATATCCCGCGGCCGCGCCAATCCCCGCTCGAGTGCGGCGGCGCACAACAGCGCCTGCTGGCGATAGGCGGTCATGATCGGCGCCCGCGAGCCGCCGCCGACGGCCGGATCACCGCGGCGGCGCTGATGCTCCTTGACGAGGCGCGAGCGCCGCTTCGGATTGGTGCGCGGCATCGGCGAGACGGAGCTGACGATGACGCTGACCTCGCCGCCATCGGAAACGCCGAGCATGCCGATGCCGAGGCGCCGGCAGAGGTCGCGGTAGCGTCTGTCGGCCTCTCGCCCGCGCCCCTTGGCGGAAACGCGGGCCGCGATCCAGACCTCATCGCTCATCGCCGCCCGGTCGACCGCCTGCAGAAGCAGTTCGAGGTTGAAGGAGAGTTTGAGTTCGCAGACCACCACGACCGGCGGCTCGCCATCGCTCAACCCCACGAGATCGCATCCGCCGACCTCGCCCTTGACGACATAACCGGCCGCCTCCAGGAAAGCTTTGACCGGCAGGTAGAGTGATGTCTCCATGCTGAAAACCGCGCCTCAGGCGGCGTTGAGATCGGCAATCTCGCCATATCGCGCGAGCAACCGCGGCGACGACATGTCGCCGGTTTCTTCATCGACGATTACGGCATAGGCCGCCACGCCGACGAAACGCTGCGCCATCGCCGAAGCGATCTTTTCCGCGCTGACGGAGGTCGATGCCTGGCGCATTTCACCGGGCACGAGATTGCCGCGGTTCTTACGATAAGGGAGAATGATGAACTTTTCAGCATTGGCCACGGCGACGGGCTCCGATTGATCGTTCCTGAAATGTTCTGATTTACGGGAAGAAGTCAACCGAACTCTGATGTGAACGCCGCTGACCCGCCTTTCCCTTCCCGCAAAGCAGGAAGGGAGAGGTGGAATTGCGCTCAGGCAGCTTTGGTCTTCACCTTGCGCGCCAGATGCGCCACCACATTCTCGATCATCCGCATGCCGGCATCGCCGCCGAGCGTCATGATCGATTCGGGGTGGAACTGCACCGCGGCGATCGGCTCCTTCTCATGTTCGATGCCCATGATCGTGCCGTCTTCGCTTTCCGCCGTGATGATGAACTCGCGCGGCAGCGTCGAAGGATCGGCGAAGATCGAGTGGTAGCGGCCGACCGTCACCTCCTTCGACAGGCCGGAGAAGACGATGCCCGGCTCCAGCACGCGGATGCGCGATGGCTTGCCGTGCATCGGCAGGGCCAGATGGCGCAGTTCCCCACCATAGGCTTCGGCAAGCGCCTGCAGGCCGAGGCAGACGCCGAAGATTGGCAGATTGCGCGCCCGCGCCTTCTTGATCGTCGCCTTGCAGTCGAAATCCTTGGGGGTTCCGGGGCCAGGCGACAGCACGACGAGGTCGGGATTCAAACGGTCGAAGATTTCCTCCGGCACCGGCGTGCGCACGGTCGAAACCGTCGCCCCCGTCTGGCGGAAATAGTTGGCGAGCGTGTGAACGAAGCTGTCCTCATGATCGATCAACAGGATGCTGACACCCTTGCCGACGCTTGCGACGTCGCGCTGGATCTTGCCGGAATTACCGGTCTTGGCATCGCGGATGGCGGAAAGCATGGCGGAGGCCTTCAGTTCGGTTTCGGCTTCTTCTTCCTCTGGAATGGAATCATTCAGCAGCGTAGCACCAGCGCGCACCTCGGCGATGCCGTCCTTGATGCGCACGGTGCGGAGCGTCAGGCCGGTGTTCATATCGCCGTTGAAGCCGACCATGCCGATCGCCCCACCATACCATGCCCGTGGGCTCTTTTCATGGCTTTCGATGAAGCGCATCGCCCAGAGCTTCGGGGCGCCGGTGACTGTGACGGCCCAGGCATGGCTGAGAAAACCGTCGAAGGCATCCATGTCGTCGCGCAGCCGTCCCTCGATATGGTCGACCGTGTGGATGAGGCGCGAATACATCTCGATCTGCCGGCGGCCGATCACCTTGACCGAGCCCGGCTCGCACACCCGGCTCTTGTCGTTACGGTCGACATCCGAGCACATGGTGAGTTCGGATTCGTCCTTCTTCGAATTCAAAAGCTTGAGGATCTGCTCGCTGTCGGCAATCGGATCGTCGCCGCGCTTGATGGTGCCCGAGATCGGGCAGGTCTCGATGCGGCGGCCGGAAACGCGCACGAACATTTCGGGCGAGGCGCCGACCAGATATTCCTGATGGCCGAGATTGATGAAGAAGGAATAGGGCGACGGATTGATCGCCTTCAGCCGCCTGGAAATATCGGAAGGCTTGCTGTCGCAGCGTTCCATGAACTTCTGCCCCGGCACGACTTCGAAGAGGTCGCCCTTGCGGAAACTTTCCTTCGCCTTGGTGACAAGATCGGCATATTCGCCCGGCCGGTGATCGCTCTTCGGCGGAATGGAATCCGTATGCTGGAAGGGGTCGGGCGCGATATCCTGGGCCTTGCCCTCGGTCGAAACCCCGCCTTTTTCGAAATCGTAACGGTCGATCCAGGCCTTGGCGGCATAATTGTCGACGACGAGGATCTCGTCCGGCAGGTAGAGCACCATGTCGCGCTGGTCGGCGGGCCGCGTCAGCTTCAGATCGATCGCGTCGAACTGGAAGGCGATGTCGTAGCCGAAGGCGCCGTAAAGCCCGAGGCTCGCATCCGCCTGCGAATAGAACAAATCGGTCACGGCGCGCAGCACGGTGAAGACCGTCGGCATCTTCGAGCGCTCTTCCTCGGTGAACACCCGGTCCGGTGTCTTGACGGTCAGGTCGAGGCGACGGGCAGAGGAAGCGCCGAGCACAAGGTCGGCCACCGTCTTCAGCCGCTCGGTTACGAAGCCGAGGATCACTTCGCCACGTTCGTTAAAGGCTTCGATCCAGACGTCGCGCCCGAAGGAGGAGATGCCGAGCGGCGGATCGACGACGGCAGTATCCCAACGCGTGTAACGGCCCGGATATTCGTAGTTCGACGAGAACACCGCACCGCGGCGCTCGTCGAGCTTGTCGACATAGGAAGAGACCGCATCGCCGTAGGGAATCGCCCGCCGCTGCCGCGTGACGGATATCCCGCCCTTGGTCTCGTAGATTTCCGCACCATCATCCCGCAGGATCGTTACCATTGTTCCACTCCGTTATCGGGGCCCGGACGACAGGCGGCCATAAAACAAAAAAGCCGCCTCGAAGTTTCGGGCGGCTCACTCGTCGTCTTTGGACACGATTGGTCGAGGCCGCCTTAGCGAACCCACCACCAAACAGCAATGTTCAAGGACTTGATCATGAAAAATTGTTAGCCTGAGATCAGCCATTGCGCAAGAGGCGATTGCGGGATTGAAAAAGGGCGGCCCGAAAGCCGCCCTCCCCCAGCCTTGAAAGCGTGATCGCGATCAGAAAGTCTTGGTGATCGACACCTTGAACGTACGGCCCGGCTCCGAATACCATTCTTGCGGCTGCGACGCAGTCACCGAGGTCAGGTTGACGTCGCGCACGGCGAGCGCGTTGTAATGCTCCTGATCGAAGATGTTGTAGACACCCCCCTGGATACGCAGACCCTTCAACTGTTCCGGCGTCCACCATGCCGTCAGATCGACGACACCATAACCTGGCGCATCGAATGTGGTCGCAACATCGTCGTCAGGCATGGCTGCCGAGAGCGTCGAGGAAAGATCGAAACCGTAGTTGTCGTTGCTCCAACCGCCGCCGATGATCGCCTTGAAGGGAGCAACCGATCGCAAGTATTTGCCCGTATCCTCGTTGCGGCCATAGGCATAGGCAAGCGACGCATGCAGGTTGATGCCATTGTTGAATGTCTTGACGGCACTGGCTTCAATACCCGAAATTGTGGCCGCAGAAACGTTCGTGTAGTTGAACTCCGTAAAGCCGGTCGCGTCCCGGCTTGTCACCGTCTCTATAAAGTTCTGGTAGCGGGTGTGAAAAGCCGCAACCCGACCGGTAAAATCGCCCGTGTCGAAATTGGCGCCGATTTCGACGCCGCGGCCGATTTCCGGCTCCAGATCGGGATTGCCGAGCTGGGCGTAGCGGCCCGTCGGATTATAGAAGCGGCTGTAGAGCTCGTCCACGGTGGGTGCGCGGAAGCCAACGGCCAGCTGTGCGTAAAGCTGCACGTCGGGCGTCAGGTCATATGTGGCAAGGATCTTCGGCGACAGGCCGGCTTCCGTCCGGTCGTTCAGGTCCCCGAAACGAGTAAGCCCGGTATTGCTTGCGAAACTTCCGCCGGTCGACGGATTGTAGTTGAACCAGTCGAAGCGGAAGCCGGGTGTCAACGCGAAGCCGGTATTGCCGATTTCGATCTTGTCTTCGAAGGTCAGCCCCAGGTTCTGGCTGTCGACATTGGGCACTTCCGCCTGGTTGTTCAGCGCCGGGCACGTTGTGGGCGTCGGGCAAAGTGCCCAGCTATACTGGCTCCAGCTGGAAATGCCGACGTCGAGGCCCACGCGAACGGAGTGGCTGAGACCGGAATATTCGAAATCCTTCGTCGCCGTGCCGCTGAAGCCCCAGGTTTCGTTTTCTATCTGGTTGTTACGGCCATAGGCCACATTGGTGGTCGTACGGCCCCGGCTGCCGGCTTCCTTCTTCAAATCCAGCCAATAAAGCGTTGCGCGCGCACTGCTGAAGAATGCGTCGGAAGACTGCGCCTCATAATCGTAATCGAGAGAAACGCGGTCGCGGTCGCGCAGTTCGCGGCCGTCATAATTGTCGATCCGGAAGTTGCGCGGCGTCGTGCCGCCCTGGAGCTCGCGCAGGTCGGTCTTGAGATCGCGGCGGAAGCGTTCGGCCGTCAGGCCGATGCGATGACCGCCTTCCAGCTCCTGTCGCAGCTTGAAGAGCAGGTTGTGCTGGTCGAAATCGGCGGGATCCGCCTCGGTGCGAGAGCGGCCATAGCTGTCGTTGTCGCCCATATTGTCGCGTTCATGGCCCTTGCGGTAGCCGCCCTGAAACAGGATCGACGTGTTGCCGATCTTCTTGGCAGCGGCGGCCGAGCTGGAAATGCTGCGATTTTCGCTGTCGTATGTCGACTTGACGATCGCACCCCAATCCCGGCCTTCGGGAATGAGATCCTCCGGCTCGAGCGTATTGAGAACGATGGCGCCACCGAGCATGCCCGAGCCGCCCTTGCTCGAATCTGCGCCACGCACGATATCGAGCGACGACAGCGAATCGAAATCGAAGGTATCGCCGCCGCCATTGGCGTTGGCCGGCGCGAAAGCACCCTGGCGCGAACTGTTCGAAATATATGGGATCGGAATGCCGTCAATGGTGGTCAGGATGCGAGCGCCGGAGAGGCCGCGCAGGTTGAAGCCCGCGTCGCCACGCGAGTAGTTCACACCTGCATCGACGCTGCGGCCAATATCGTCGAAATTGGTGACCTGCTTCTCTTCGAGCGTCTTGGCGGTGATCTCGGTCGCAAGCGGCGTGTCGGCGACGCTGCCCGGCGCCACGCGTTTGCCCTTGACGACGATCTTCTGCAGGACGGTGCTGTCTTCTGCGGTGGCTTGCGGCGTCGTTGCCGGAGCGCTTTGCGCGAAAGACTGCGAAACAGGAAAAACAACTGTGGCTGCCGTGCAGACCAACAAAACCGAACGCCAATGCCGGACGATCATAACCTACCCTCTAATGATGATTACCGGGCTGGCTGGTCGTGGCGCGTCAAACGCTCGAGGGGCTGGCTGGGCTTTTGCGGATGAAGGCGACGCAGAATTTCTGCCTTCTTTTTGCCGCATAAAAAACATGAGTTCTATTGTCAACATAATCCGGCGATTTATGTTGAATAATATTATCAAGTTTTAACGATCTTCCTAAACGTTGCGCATTTGCAACGAAAACCGCCCTCGCGCATTATCCCTAACTATCGGCAGCAGGGAATCGGATGCGTTGAGAAAACTTTCGATACTGGCGATCCTGATCGCCGCTACCGCCTTTCTTGCCGGCGCCCGCTTGCCCCCACAAGGTCCACTGCCCCAACCTCGGCCCGATGCCGGCGAGACGAGCAGCCCCACCTCTGTCCCGCCTGCGGAGGCGGAACCGCCCGCGCCTGAAGAGGTGCCGGCCCCTCAGCCGAAACCTGATGTAAAGGCTCCGGAGGCACCGAGCCAGCCGTCGACGCCGGGGGCCGAACCGGCCCAGCCTGCGCCGGCCGAACCCATGCAAGGCCCGCCGCTGCCCCCGGGCAAGCTTGAAAGCCCGCAGACCCCGACTGAAGAAAACAAGCCGCCAGCCGAGCAGACGCTCGAAGAACAGCATCTGACGATCGAACCCGAAAGCGACACCGAGCACGCCGAATGCACGGCCGCACTCCGGGCTTTGGGCGTCGTCTTCAAGGAAACGCCGCGTATCGATGACGGCAACGGCTGCGGCATCGACAAACCGATCATCGTCTCCGAAGCCCTGCCCGGCATCAGCCTGAAGCCGGAAGCGACGCTCCGCTGCCCGGCAGCACTCGCCCTTGCCCGCTGGATGAAGGACAGCGTCATCCCGACCGCCTCCGCCGCCTTGCCGGAGCAGGGCCGCATCACCACCGTCAACCAGGCAACGGCCTATATGTGCCGCCTGCGTAATGGCGCCGGAACAGGCAAGATCTCCGAACATGCCCGCGGCAACGCCATCGATATTGCCAGTTTCCATTTCGAAAAGGGCGAGGATGTCGCCGTCCGCTCCCGCCGCGAGGATCCGACGCTCACCGGCGCCTTCCAGCGCACCGTCAGCGCCGCCGGCTGCCTCTATTTCACCACCGTCCTCGACCCCGAAAGCGACGCGGCCCACGAGACGCATTTCCATCTCGACGTCATCGAGAGGAAGGGCGGCTATCGCTATTGCCACTAATCATTTCAACGAGTTGCGGTTCACGCTTGAATCAGGCCGTCGAACAGATGAGCAAGCGTTCTGAAGATCAGAACAAGCCCTCGATATAACCCTGATCGTTCAGGAAAATCCGCTCCGCCGACGGCGATTTCGGCAGGCCGGGCATCGTCATGATCTCGCCGGTGATGGCGACGACGAAGCCGGCGCCCGCCGAAAGCCGCACCTCCCGCACGGTGACGACATGGCCTTCCGGCGCGCCGCGCAGGTTCGGATCGGTGGAGAAGGAATATTGCGTCTTCGCCATGCAGATCGGCAGATTGCCGTAGCCCTGCTCCTCCCATGTCTGTAGCTGGTCGCGCACCGCCTTGTCGGCCGTCACCTCGCCGGCATGGTAGATCTTCGAGGCGACGATCTCGATCTTCTCGAACAGCGAAATGTCGTCGCCATAGAGCGGCTGGAATTTCGCTTGGCCGGATTCAGCCAGTTCCACCACCTTGTGCGCCAGTTCCTCGATGCCGGCCGAACCCAGCGCCCAGTGGCGGCAGAGGATCGCCTCGGCGCCGAGTCTTGAGACGAATTCCTTGACCGCCGCAATCTCGGCGTCGGTATCCGAGACGAAATGATTGATCGCCACGACGACGGGCACGCCGAACCGGCGCACATTGGCGACGTGCCGTCCAAGATTGGCGCAGCCCTTCTTCAACGCCGCCACGTCCTCGGTGCCGAGATTCTCCTTCTTCACCCCGCCATTCATCTTCAGCGCCCGGACGGTCGCGACGATGACCGCCGCATCCGGTTTCAGCCCGGCCTTGCGGCATTTGATGTCGAAGAATTTCTCCGCTCCGAGATCGGCCCCGAAGCCTGCTTCCGTCACCACATAGTCGCCGAGCTTCAGCGCCGTCTTCGTCGCCGTCACCGAATTGCAGCCATGGGCGATGTTGGCGAAGGGTCCGCCATGCACGAAGGCCGGATTGTTCTCCAGCGTCTGCACGAGGTTCGGCTGCATCGCATCCTTCAAGAGCACCGCCATGGCGCCGTCGGCTTTCAGGTCGCGCGCATGCACCGGCGTGCGGTCGAAGCGATAGCCGATGATGATGTCGCCGAGCCGCCGCTCCAGATCCTTGAGATCGGTGGCGAGGCAGAGGATCGCCATCACCTCGGAGGCGACGGTGATGTCGAACCCGCCCTGGCGCGGGAAACCGTTGGCGACACCGCCGAGCGAGGAGACCATGCTTCTGAGCGCCCGGTCGTTCATGTCCATGACCCGCCGCCAGGTGATGCGGCGAATGTCGATATTCTCTTCGTTGCCCCAGTAGATATGGTTGTCGATCATCGCCGCCAACAGATTGTGCGCCGAGGTGATCGCATGGAAATCGCCGGTGAAATGCAGGTTGATGTCTTCCATCGGCACGACCTGCGCATAACCGCCGCCGGCCGCCCCGCCCTTGACGCCGAAACAGGGGCCGAGAGAAGCCTCGCGGATGCAGATGATGGCTTTCTTGCCGATCCGGTTCAGCCCGTCGCCGAGCCCGACGGTGGTCGTCGTCTTGCCCTCGCCCGCCGGTGTCGGATTGATCGCAGTGACGAGGATCAGCCTGCCGTCCTTCTTGCCTGCCTGCGCCGCGATGAACTCAGCGCTGACCTTCGCCTTGTCGTGACCATAGGGAGCGAGTTGCTCAACCGGAATGCCGAGTTTCGCCCCGATCTCGAAGATCGGCTTCTTGGCAGCTGCGCGCGCGATTTCGATATCGGATTTGATGGCTGGCATGGATGTCCCCCGTCCGACCTCCGCGGACGCAGAGTCGTTGTTTTCCCCTTATCGAGATAGCGAAATATCGGCGAAGTGTGAATAGCGCCACGCCTTGCGGCAGCCACGCTGGGCGTTTATGTGGCGGTCAACGATTGCGGTTTCACAGGGTGAAAACATGAAGTCACTGGAACTCATCATTGAGCGCATCATCCTGTCGAGCCGCTGGCTCCTCGTCGCCTTCTATATCGGCCTGGTAGCGGCGCTCGCCGTCTATGCCGTTTCCTTCGCCTACAAGCTCCTGAAGATCGCCTCCGGCGTCTTCGAGCTCGACGAAGCGGAGATGATCCTTGCCATGCTCAGTCTGATCGACGCAGCCCTCGTCGCCAGCCTGATCGTCATGGTGATGATCTCGGGCTACGAGAATTTCGTCAGCCGCTTCGATGAGGCCAGTGAGGCTGACAACGAGGTTTCCTTCCTCGGCAAGCTCGATTCAGGCAGCCTGAAGATCAAGGTCGCCTCCTCGATCGTCGCCATTTCCTCCATCCATCTGCTGCAGGTCTTCCTTAATGCCGACAAATATGCCGACGGCAAGATCATGTGGCTGACCTTCATGCACCTCGCCTTCGTCGCCTCCGCCGTCATGCTCGGCTTCCTGGAGAAGCTGATGAGCGTGACGTCGAAAAATGATTTGAAGGACAAGGGGTAAAGGGACGACGAACTGATTGTCCCACGTCAGTGAGTGGGCACACCGGCGTTCTTTTCCGCATCAATTCGAGGCCGCAGCAACAGGAGCGATCTCTGCCTCAGCTTTTCTGGGGCATCGAAGACTTTCCTTGGCATCGGGTCCACATAGGCGATCACCGGGCTCATCACCGTAAGGGATGATCCCGTTGACGATGCCAAGCTCGAGCGCCTGAGAACGAGGAATATTCTTTCGCTCAATCGAGGTCGCGAGCATCATCGTCTCGAAAGACTCGGCATTAACGCCCATCTCGTCGAAATAGGCGAAGAATTTCCTATCTTCAGCCGTCGTGGGTCTGACAAGGCCGATATCGGAATATCCGACAATCCGCGGCGTTCCGCTCATCAAGACGAGAGTACAGGTCGAAAGGCAGTATGCACCGCCGGCAGAGACCTCCCCCTCCGTCGGACCGCTTTTGGCCATGCTCGCCTTGCAACGCGGATCGAGCGTCGGGCAGTTCGGCAACCGCGTTCTGCCAATCGAGGTCTCCAGACCTGCCGCACGGATCACACGCCCCATCGCGAAAGCCGCATCCATATCCCCGCCATTGGACTGAAGAACGAGCGGCAGCTTTCTTTCGCCGAGCGTCTTCAAGATTGCCGCCAGCCGAGCCGGGGTATCCGGCGTGATGTCTCCTTCCGCAGAAATCCACTGCGTGCACTCCTCCTGGCAATTGCCATGATACATCAGGAGAAAGTCCATCGGCAGGGTTGTCGGCTGTTTCTCGCTTGTGTCTGCAGTTGCGGGCGCCCCAGCCGCTTCGACCGCCGAATGGCCGTGGCAGGCGGCATCAGTGGCTGCACCCGCCACGCAGAGCGGCATGCCCGGCCACTCATTGTAAGCCAGCATGTCGGTGTTCAGCCCCATGCGAAGTGCATCTGCTGGCGGTACGATAGTGATGCGATCGGGAGGGGTACTCATCATCAAACCGATCAGATCGGCACTGACGCCCATCTCCTTCAAATAGCCCGTCAGGGCAGCGGCCGCCTTCTTTCCAAGTTTAGTGGAACTACTCTGCCCCGCGGATTTGCGTCCAACCTCCTTGCGGGAAATTTCCGTCTTCTTGCCATTCACGATCTTGTATTCGATGCGATAGGAGACACGCTCTCTCTTGTAGACAGTCGTGATCTGGTGGACACCGATGAAAGCCCATTGCGACGAGACGCGCGAGGTACCGCCGGCGAAAGCCAGAGGACATGCGGAAAAGCAGTATGCGCCATCCGAATAGGTGACGCCGACCGAGCTGCCATCCTTTTCGATAGCGGCGGCGCAGCGCGTATCGTCCGCTGGGCAATCCTTCAGTCGCGTGCCTCCTACGGCTGTTTCCAGACCGGCCTTGCGGATGATCCGGCCCATCGCATAGGCAGCATCGACCTCACCACCTTCCGACTGAAAGACCACCGGCAATTTCCGATCCCCGATTTTCTTCAGAATTTTTCGGAGCTGGCCGGGAGTATCGGTGGTTATGCGCCCCTCTGCCGATATCCATTCAGGACAGTCTTCCATGCAGAGGAGGCTTCGTACGATGATGAAACGCATTGGCGCCTGCCCCGCCTGCTTCTTCTTCTCGGCAGCCTGTGAGATCGCGGCACCGATCGGCAAGCTCAAAAATAACAGGGCAAGTAATATAAGGAAAAACAGATGCTTGCGAAAAACAAAAATTGCAAAGCGCACGATTAAATCGCCTCAGTTATACATGAGAATACGATTAGCAATTGCATCGAACCGCAGCAAGCCAGATTTCGCTGGTGGTTACCGCCCAACCTCTTTCCCGAAGTGATTCTCTTCCTGTCCGGCTGCGTGAGATCCATCGCTCTGCGGCCACGCGGGAGCCAAAGATACCGCAACGCTATTTTTGCAAGTCGAAACTCAACCAAGACGCGATCTACTGTGACTAATTTTTCACAATTTGAATGAATCGGCTTGCGCCAAGTCGGTTGGGACTAGCATCCCGCCGCCTTTCTGTGTTTGATAGCGGTAACATTGGGGCTGCCGGAGGCGTACAAATGTCTTACATGACTACCTCTGAAAGACAGTCATTGCTTTCGGCAGAGCTTGCGACTGCACGAACACGTGGCCTCTTTGCACAGGCGCTCGGCAGAATCTCCACAGCCTTCGGATTGTCGCATGCGACGCTGATGCACGCCCCTTCTCCCGAAGACCTTCTTTTGAAACCGCTGCTGATCGAGAGTTCGCTTCCGGCCGCCTATGTCAGGGAGTTTGATCGCGCCCACATGATGCGCGGTTGTCCATTTGGCGTGCGGCTGAGAGAGTCCGCTGTGCCGCCGGTCTGGCACCTCAACGACACCGTCAATGGTCAGGCCTTTCCTGCCGAACTGCGTGCCCTGATGCTGCGCCATGCCATACCGGCAGGCGTCGCCATGCCGACCATCGCAGCCGATGGCCAACGGTTGGTCTTCTGGTTCTGCGGCGACCGCGCCGCACTCGGCCAGAGCGAGATCAATGAGTTGGCAATGATCATTCTGCATGCACTCGATGCATACAATGCAGTCAAACGCAACGAGGAATGCGCGCATAACGCGCTGTCGACTCGAGAACTAGAAGTTGTACGCTGGACTGCCCAAGGCAAAACCTCGATCGAAATCGGCCAGATCCTAGCGCTCTCGGACCATACGGTGAACGCCTATATGACGAACGCGATCAAAAAACTCGATTGCGTCAACCGCACCCAGTTGGTAGCTAAGGCAATTCGATTGAAGCTGATCAACTGAGGCATCAGAAGAGAGTCGGCACGTCGTCCCGTGATCTGGGGGAATCGTGTCTCTTCGTTTCGAACAGCCCGTCATTGACAAGACAGCGCAATCCCGCGCCCACATCGGCATCACCGATGCGGAAATTGTCCAGATGCTTGCTGCCTATCGCCTTTTCGGCTTCTGGCGCATCGACATCGAGACTGGACATTTCTTTGCAAGCGAGGATGTGCACACGATCTTCGATCTCCCCTACAGCGACGGCCCCGTCAATCTGACAGAGCTGATGTCGCGCATTCATGAGGAGGACCGCAGCCTCATCGCTCAAACCTTCGAAGAGGCGAGCCTTCACCGCGCCGGTTTCCATTTTGTCTATCGTGTCGACAACCGGCTTGGCGGCTACAAGGTGGTGCGCAGCGTCGGCCGCTTCCGTGACGATGAAAGTGGCAGCGGCATCGTCGGCATCACCTACGAATTCGTCGAGAAACTGCGTGTCGTCGGCTTCGAGGACAACACGGCGTCTCGCTGACTCGACAGCGATAACGCCTGATTAGCTCGTCTGTTGGACGCGCGGGATTAGCGGTCGAGCACCGAGCGGATTTCGACGAGGTTCGAGCGCACCCTCAGAATATAAAAGCCCATGGTGGCGAGATGGCTCGGCATGATCCAGCCATCCTCGCGCCCGTTCGAGATGATCGCCGGCTGGATGCGCAGCGCCGCCTGGAACTGTCGCATGGTCCCGCCCCAGATCGCTCCGAGATTGCGCTCCGACACAACTTGCGAGAAATCGGCCTGGGCAGCCGCCATAATCGCGTAATAGCCGTAGAGCTGGCCGTAGGCGAACCAGAACCGGTCGTCGGCGCGGGTATCGAACCAGCCGCGATTGTGGTTTTCCGAGCGCTCGGCAAGCATATCCGAGGTGCCGCCGAGATCGTTGGCGATGCGGTCGATGAACTGCACCAGATTGTCGGCACGGCCATCGAAAATGGCGTTACAGAGGGCGAGATCAGTGTTGAACTTGCGCAGGCTGCCGATCGCCGAGCGGTAATAGGAAGGCGTCGGCGTCTTCGGCCCGAAGGGATTGAACCCGAAATACCAGCTATATTCGTCGAACTGCAGATTGCCCCGCGCGCGCTGCAAGTCGTTGTTGATACCCGACGTACCGCGCACGCGCCCGAGCGTGTCGACAAGCTCCACCGAGGTCCGCCGGACCGCCTGGTTGACGCCGCGCTGGAACGACGCCTTGTTGTCGAGGAAGGGCGTGTGATCCCAGTCGATGCCGAAGAAGCCCATCTTGTAGAGCAGCATGGAGGAAATCCATGCGTTCTGGTTGACATTGAAATCGGTCAGATCGGCCGCGACGTCGACGATCGCCGAGCGCTGGCAGGTCTTTCGCGCGGTCGCATCGGCTCCTTCAGCGACCGGCACGTCCTGCCCGGCGGCAACCTTGCGTTCGGAAAGCCGGTACTGGTCGACGAAGGCGGTGTTGAAATTCGTCCAGATCTGCGTCTGCCAGAAGAAATAGCCGTAAAGCACGACGAACAGCGCCACGAATGCGATGACCGGCAATCGGATCATCCAGCTCCGGCGCTGATACCAGCCATGCGCGGCAAGAAAAGGCCAGAAGGCCCAAGCGGCAAACAGGCGGGCCCAGCGGCCGATCGTCTGGCCGATCAGCCTGAAAAAACCGGCAATCCCGTCAAGCATCGTCGTCTCCTGTCAGGGCGAGGCGAACATCGGGACATTGCCGCCCCGCTGCTTCCACATATGCGCTCGATGGCCCGAGCACAACAACAGCCTCTCGATTTTTCGGATTGAAGTTATGGCGAAAAAGGGCGCGCAACGCGCCCGGCGATCAGGAACGCAGGAAAGGCAGGTTGAAACGGAAGGACCTGCGCGCCGTGTCGATCAGAGGTGCTCCCGATGTTGCCGGCGGCGGCTCGGCATAGGTCGGAAACCGCCTGGCGAATTCGAGATCGGCGCGGCTCTTTCGTCGCTCCAGATCCTGGGCGACCAGCATGCCCTTTTCGAACAGCCGGATCGGCGCGGCGATATCGGGAAAGAGTTCTGGCTTGATCCGCATCTTCATGCCCGGCCGGTCGGTATCGACCTGCGCCTGGTAGATGATCAGCCGCTCCTCGACATCGATCATCAGCTTGCGCAGCAGCACGTTGCAGGCGGCGATCCGGCCGTTCAGCGAATCGACAAAAGCCTGGAACAGGCCGATGAAGCGCTCGCGCCGCTGGCTATCGTCGCGCATCTCGTGCTCGCCGGCGGAAATCCGCTCGGCCTCCGCCTTCAACGCCCGCCGCTCCGCCTCCATCTGCTCCCAATGCGCCCTGTTGCCATAGACGCCGATACGGCCCTGCGTCGTCAGCGCCTTGGCATTGAGCTCCTTCATCTTGAGGCGGGCGATATCGATGGAAACGACCAGCCGGCGCCGCTGCTCGACAATGTCGACGAGGCTGAGTTCGGCTGCCTTGTGCCGTTCGGTGAGCAAGGCGCGCTGGCCGGCGATCAGCCTGGCGAGCGCGTCCGATTTCGCCAAAAGATCGAGCAGCCGTTCGATGACGGGCGCCTCACGTACACGTGAGGTATACATGCGCCACATCCGCTGGCGCGACAGCCAGCCGGCCATCTTCTCGCGCAGCGTCAGCCCCCGGAAGCTGTCGAGATCGGCCGAAACCTCGGCCGTCAGCCGGTCGAGGGCAAAGACCAGCTCGGCCAGTTGGGCGTCGAGCCCCGCAGCATCGGCGATATGGGCCTGGAAGCGGACATTCTGCTCGATGAAGATCTCGTCGGCCGACCGTGTTTCGTCACCGCTAAAGGCGCCGATCGCAGCCACGCAATAGGCTCCCTCCGCCGCAATGCTCTCGGCAAGTCTGCCTGCGACTTCGTACTGGCCGTCGAATGGCGGGGGTTTGCGCACCTGATCTCTCCAAGGAATCTCCTGCTCAAGCTAGTCGCTTGCGGCGCCAAAGAAAACAGGCAGCTTCGCGGCTTCAGACCGGCTCGGCGATCCAGGCACCGTTCATCGCGTCGTCCCAATGCCTGCGGCAGAGCGAGACATATTTCTCGTTTCCGCCGACATCGATCTGCGCGCCTTCGTGCAACACTTTTCCCTCTGCGTCGTGTCGCACCACCATCGTCGCCTTGCGCCCGCAATGGCAGATGGTGCGCACCTCGCGCATTTCGTCGGCGATCGCCAGCAGTTCCTGCGAGGCCGGAAACAGCTTGCCCTGGAAATCGGTTCTCAGCCCGTAGACCATGACGGGGATACCGAGCCTGTCGACGACCCTGGCAAGCTGCCAGACATGGACAGGCGTCATGAAATGCGCCTCGTCGACGAAGATGCAGGATATCGGCGCCCCTTCGCCGCTCAACGTCGCGACCAGCCGAAACAGATCCTCGTGCGGCTCGAAGGGAATGGCGCTCGCCTCCAAGCCGATCCGCGAACCGATCACGCCCCGGCCCGCGCGCTCGTCGAAAGCGGCGATCAACTGCACGGTGCGCATGCCGCGCTCCTGATAATTATAGGAGGCCTGCAGCAGCATCGTCGACTTGCCGGCATTCATCGTCGAGTAGTTGAAATAGAGTTTTGCCATCCGATTTCTCCTTAATCGGCTTATTGAAAGCTCGGAATGGCAAAGAAAAGCCCCGTGGCGGCGATAATCACAGGAATCCACGCTCAAAAACCGCCGAAAGCCCCGAAAACAGGGCGTCGCGAAAAAATCCGCCGACGTCGCAATCGCATGGGTCGATACGACGCAAACGCACTGAGGTCGCTTGTCAAACTCGGTTATTGATGGTTGGCTTGGGAACTTAAAGACTGGGAGTCTAAAATGAAAACAACAAGCACATTCAAACTCGTCACTGCAACTGCCGTCGCCGCCCTCTCCGTTGCGACCGCCGCCTTCGCCGCAGATCCAGACAGCTGCTCTACGGTGCATTTCTCGGATGTCGGCTGGACTGACATCACCGCCACCACCGCCACCGCATCCGTCATTCTGAAGAGCATCGGCTATCAGACCGATGTTAAGGTCCTTTCGGTGCCGGTCACCTACACCTCGCTGAAGAACAAGGACATCGACATCTTCCTCGGCAACTGGATGCCGACACAGGAAAAGGATGTCCGTCCCTACCTCGACGATAAGTCGGTCGAATCCTTCGGCCCCAACCTTGTCGGCGCCAAGTACACGCTCGCCACCAACGCCAAGGGCGCCGAGCTCGGCATCAAGGACTTCAAGGACATCGCCGCTCACAAGGACGATCTCGACGGCAAGATCTATGGCATCGAGCCTGGCAATGACGGCAACCGCCTCGTCATGGACATGATCGAGAAGAACACTTTTGACCTGAAGGATATGGAAGTCGTCGAATCCTCCGAGCAGGGCATGCTCGCTCAGGTCGCGCGTGCCGACAAATCCGGCAAGCCCGTTGTCTTCCTCGGCTGGGAGCCCCATCCGATGAACACCAACTTCAAGCTGACCTACCTCACCGGCGGTGACGATATCTTCGGTCCGGATTTCGGCGGCGCCAAGGTCTACACCAACGTGCGGGCCGGTTACCTCGACGAATGCCCGAATGTCGGCGCGATGCTGAAGAACCTGACGTTCTCCCTCGACATGGAGAACCACATCATGGGCAAGATCCTCAACGACGGCAAGGAGCCGGAGGCTGCGGCTTCCGAATGGCTGAAGGCGAACCCCTCGGCGATCGAACCCTGGCTTGCGGGCGTCAAAACCCGCGACGGCAAGGGCGACGCGCTGGCGGCCGCCAAGACCGGCCTCGGTCTCTGATGACATGAACGGGGCGGCTCGCCGCCCCGTTTCATTTTTGTCCGATTGTTGTTTTTCTGGATAGGCGCGCCCCTTGAATTGGATCACCGAATTTAAGATTCCCGTTGGCCCCTGGGCCAAATCCTTCGTGGATTGGCTGACCTCGAACGGCGAATGGTTCTTCAACCAGATCGCCTTCCTGCTATCGAGCGCCATAGACGGCCTGCTCTTCGTGCTGCAGAAGCCTCATCCGCTGATCGTCATCGCTGCCATCACCGCCATCGCCTTCTGGCTGCGCCGGTCGATCGCGGTCGCCGTCTTCACCTGTCTCGGGCTGCTGCTCATCGTCAACCAGGACTATTGGAAGGAGACGACGGAGACGCTCGCCCTCGTGCTCGCCGCCACCTTCGTCTGTATGGTGATCGGCATTCCGCTCGGGATTGCCGCCGCCCGCCGCCCTTGGGTCTATGCCGCCATGCGCCCGGTGCTCGATCTCATGCAGACCATCCCGACATTCGTTTATCTGATCCCGGCGCTGATCCTGTTCGGCCTCGGCATGGTGCCCGGGCTGATCGCCACCGTCATCTTCGCAATCCCCGCACCGATCCGGCTGACGCGGCTCGGCATCATCTCGACGCCGCCTTCGCTCGTCGAAGCCGCCGTCGCTTTCGGCGCGACGCCGATACAGGTGCTACGCAAGATCGAGCTTCCGTTCGCCACGCCGCAGATCATGGCGGGCCTCACCCAGACCATCATGCTGTCGCTGTCGATGGTCGTTATCGCCGCCCTTGTCGGCGCTCCCGGGCTTGGCGTGCCGGTCGTCCGCGCGCTGAATACCGTCAATATCGCCAAGGGTTTCGAGGCGGGTTTCTGCATCGTCATCCTGGCGATCATTCTCGACCGGATGTTCCGCACGGCGGGTGAAGGAGGCGGCGCATGACCGCGGTAAGCTTTAACAATGTCAGCATCATCTTCGGCGACCGGCCGGAAACCGCGCTTGCCATGGTCGACCAGGGCAAAACGCGCGACGAAATCGGCGCCACGACCGGCCTGGTGCTAGGTGTCGCCAATGCCTCGCTGACGATCGAGGAGGGCGAGATCCTGGTGCTGATGGGCCTTTCCGGCTCCGGCAAATCGACGTTGCTGCGCGCCGTCAACGGGCTCGCGCCCGTGGTACGCGGCGATGTCGCAGTCTCGGCCGCCACCGGCTCCGTCAACCCCTACAAATGCAATGCCAAAGCCCTGCGCGACCTGCGCACCCACACCGTCTCCATGGTGTTCCAGCAGTTCGCCCTCCTGCCTTGGCGCACCGTCGCCGACAATGTCGGCTTCGGTCTCGAGCTCGCGGGCATGCCGGAGGCCGAACGCAAGGTCCGCGTCGGTGAGCAGCTCGAACTCGTGAACCTGACGAAATGGGCGGACCGCAAGGTCAACGAACTGTCAGGCGGCATGCAGCAGCGTGTCGGCCTTGCCCGCGCCTTTGCCACCGGCGCCCCGATCCTGCTGATGGACGAGCCCTTCTCGGCACTCGACCCATTGATCCGCACCCGCTTGCAGGACGAACTCCTGGAGTTCCAGCGGCGGCTGAAGAAGACCATCCTCTTCGTCAGCCATGATCTCGACGAGGCCTTCCGCATCGGCAACCGCATCGCCATCATGGAGGGCGGCCGCATCATCCAGTGCGGAACGCCGCATGACATCGTCAAGAACCCGGCCGACCAGTATGTCGCGGATTTCGTGCAGAACCTCAATCCGATCAATATGTTGACGGCGGCCGACGTGATGCAGCCCGGCCTCGGCCAGACTGCCGCCGGCATGAGCGTCAGCGCCACGGCCCGTGCCGCGACGCCACTCGTCGATGTCCTCGATGCCCTTGCCCGCCAGCCGGGCAGTATCGGCATCGTCGAGAACGGCGCGATCGTCGGCACCATCTCGGCCCAGGATATCGTCGCCGGCCTCACCCGCCATCGCCGCAAGCAGGACGCTTGATGTTTTCCGTCCGCTTTGCCACAAAGCGGATATGAAAGATCAGCCCTCGCCCTTACGCGAAACCGACGACGAGGCCCGCAAGCTCGCCCGCGTGCTTCTGCGCTCCGCGCGGCACGCGGCGATTGCCGTTCTCGACCCCGAGACCGGCTTTCCCTTCGCCAGCCGCGTGCTGGTCGCGATCGACATCGACGGCACGCCCGTCATCCTGGTTTCGAGGCTGTCGGCCCATACCAGGGCGCTCGGCAGCGACCCGCGCGCCTCGCTCCTGACCGGCGAGCCCGGCAGGGGCGATCCCCTCGCCCACGGGCGTCTGACGACCCAATGCCTGGCGGAAGCCGTCGAGCGCGGGCACCCGTTTTACGAACGTATCCGCACGCGTTTTCTCGATCGCCACACCAAGGCGAAGCTTTATATCGACTTCCCTGATTTCCTCTTCTTCCGTCTCAAGCCGGAGCAGGCCAGCCTCAATGGCGGCTTCGGCCGCGCCTACCAGCTCGATGGCAACGATCTGATAATCCAGTCGGCCGCGAATGAAGAGATCGCCGCCGCAGCGACGGCAGCAGTGCGAGATTTAGTAGAACGTCACCCCGATGTGGCCGAAAGGCTCGCTGACCGCCTAAAGGCGCCGGAATCGGGTTCTTGGCGTATTTGTGGTATCGATTCCTCAGGTTTCGACATGATTTCCGGCGATTTTCTGCTGCGACACGAGTTCGAAACCCTCGCTGTGGATGCCGATCACATTTGTTCAAACATATCTAAAATAGCATACTCGATACCTTAAATTTAGGTATATACAATCTTCGACCCCAGTTGCTAGTTTTTGGCATCAGTCAAAATCTCGGCTGAGGGGCCAGTGCCAGCACGCATGATGTACGTTTCGCATTAGGAAGATAACATATGGAAACCTCTGATTTGGCCGATCACACGAACGTGGCGGCAGCTTTATTGTCGGCCATGGCCAACCCGAAGAGATTGCTGATCCTGTGCAGCCTCGTGAAGGGCGAAGTCGCCGTCGGTGTGCTGGCGACGCAGGTCGGCCTCAGCCAGTCGGCTCTCTCTCAGCACCTGTCGAAACTGCGCGCTCAAAAGCTGGTCAAGACCCGACGGGACGCACAAACCATCTACTATTCGAGCACCTCCGAGCCGGTCATGAAAATTCTGGCAACGCTCGAAGATATCTACCTCGTGCAAAACAGGAATAGATCCGCCGCTTGATGATAGCGCTGACATGAATGTCGGCCGATGCCCTGCCGCAAGGGGATGTTTCCGGAGGCGTGGCAGCGATATTTCAGCACCTGAACATTAATGGCACGACCGGCAAATTTGCGATTTGCCGGTCGTGCTTTTTTCTTGAAAGCCATATTCTTCCTGCTCCCCTCACCGGAAAGACTTGCAGCATGACCGCGCCGAGGCGCTCGCCCGTGATCGAGCGAAGCAGCTTGAGCCTGCCGTCAGGAGGGGCTCCGGGACTTTTCCCGTTGACGCCTTGGGAAGCCCTGATAATTTGACCGGGCAGTAAAAATATGGGCGAGAAGCCCCCGGGAAAGGGCCGTCAGCGGCCAGGAGAACAGCATGTCCAACCGCCTCAACGCACCGAACGATCTTCGCGCCTTCTGGATGCCGTTTACGGCAAACCGCCAGTTCAAGAAGGAGCCGCGTTTGTTCGTCGGCGCCAAGGACATGTATTATACGACCCATGCCGGCCGTCAGGTGCTGGACGGCACGGCTGGCCTCTGGTGCGTCAATGCCGGCCACTGCCGCCCGAAGATCACCGAGGCGATCCGCGAGCAGGCCGGCGAACTCGATTACGCGCCGGCCTTCCAACTCGGCCACCCCAAGGCCTTCGAACTGGCAAACCGGCTGGTCGATATCGCCCCGGAAGGCCTGAACCACGTTCTCTACACCAATTCCGGTTCTGAATCCGTCGAGACGGCGCTCAAGGTGGCGCTCGCCTATCACCGGGTGAAGGGCAATGGTTCACGCTTCCGCCTGATCGGCCGCGAGCGCGGCTATCACGGCGTCAATTTCGGCGGCATCTCGGTCGGCGGCATCGTCACCAACCGCAAGATGTTCGGCACGCTTTTGACCGGCGTCGATCACATGCCGCACACCCACCAGCCCGGCAAGAACAGCTTCACCCGCGGCGAGCCCGAGCATGGCGGCGACATCGCCACCGAACTCGAGCGTATCGTCACTCTGCATGACGCCTCTACCGTCGCGGCCGTCATCGTCGAGCCGGTGGCCGGCTCCACCGGCGTCTTGATCCCGCCGAAGGGCTACCTGCAGAAGCTGCGCGAGATCTGCACCAAGCATGGCATCCTTCTGATCTTCGACGAGGTCATCACCGGCTTCGGACGCCTCGGCGCCCCCTTCGCCGCGCAATATTACGACGTCAAGCCTGACATGATCACCGCCGCCAAGGGGTTGACCAATGGCGTCATTCCGATGGGCGCCGTCTTCGTCACCTCCGAGATCCATGATGCCTTCATGAACGGCCCGGAGCACATGATCGAGTTCTTCCACGGCTATACCTATTCCGGCAACCCGATCGCGTCTGCCGCAGCACTCGCCACGCTCGACACCTACAAGGAAGAGGGTCTGCTGACACGCGCCGCCGAGCTCTCCGACTACTGGGCCGATGCTCTGCACTCGCTGAAGGACTGCCCCAATGTCATCGACATCCGCAACACCGGGCTGATCGGCGCGATCGAACTCGACCCGATCGCCGGCGAACCGACCAAGCGCGCCTTCACCGCTTTCCTGAAAGCCTATGAAAGCGGCCTGCTGATCCGCACCACCGGCGATATCATCGCGCTCTCTCCGCCACTGATCATCGAGAAGCAACACATCGACGAGCTCTTCGGCAAGCTGCGGACGATCCTGCAAAACAACATCTGAAAAAGCTCGCAAGCTTCCGGCAACAGCGCCTGCGTCGCGCGTCAGAAAAGAGGCGCGGCGCTGTAAGCCCGTGCAGGCCCTTTTGTTGCGAAGATGGATGGATTTCAGTTCACGGCGGCGACGGAAAGGCAGAGGGCGAATTTCTTCAGGAGCCGGCGATCAAAATGCCCTTCATTGCCAAGCATCCACTTCAATGCCTGGCTCGCGCTCCATGGCGCTCTGTACGGCCGCACGGAGGTGATGGCGTCATAGACGTCGCAAATCGCGGCAAGGCGCGAATGGAAGCTGACCTGCTCTTCGGAAAGCTTGCGGGGATAACCCTTGCCGTCGATACGCTCATGATGGTTGAGGCAGACGTCTAGAACGATCTCCGATATGCCTTCCTGGCGTGACAGGATTGCGTGTCCCTTTTCCGGATGATCGCGGATCATCTTGATCTCGTCCTCGTCCAAGGGACCTTCCTTGTTCAGTATCTCGAGCGGAATTTCGAGTTTACCGACATCGTGCAGCAATCCCGCCGTGCCGAGCGCCTGCACGGTAGCCTCGTCAAGCCCGAGATGACGGCTGAAAAGGATCATCAGCGCACTCACCGAAATGGAATGCAGGAATGTCGCTTCGTCCCTGGATTTCAGACGCGTAACGCTCAAAAAGACAGTGGGATTCTGATCTATCGACTTGGAGACCGAGGAAATCACCGGAGCCACCTGATCTATGCTGATCCCGTCGCCGTGCTGGAGTCGACCAAAAACACTTTCCAGCACCTGCACGGATTTCTGGATGGTCTCGCGTGCCGCCTTGGTATCGATCTCGATATTGCCGCCCGGCAGGCCATCAATGTCGAGGCCTCTGCTGGTGTTGATGATAACACCTGTCATGCCGCTCTTGCGAAGCTTCTGGGCATCGATTTCACGGCGCAGGAGAAATCTTCGTTTAGACAGAAGAGGATCCTGCCAGGCACCCTCGATCGCCTCTACAAACATTCCGGTGCGCACCTGTCTGGCTTCGACCCGCTTGAGCATCCAGCTCTCTATTCCTGAAAATATCTCTCTGTTTATTTCGACCGCTCTTTTGCATCGCAGCAATATATGCGCGCACAATGGTTCTACACTAACTGGTAGAATCAAGTGTTAATCTCAAAGCGGAATTCGAATAGTCAGACAGATAGAGAGCTTCCGCGAAATTCGGGAGGGTTCATCGGCGCGCCGCTGACGCGGGGTACCGGCACCAAGAAAAAATGGAAAACGGCGCCGAGATCGATGATTTTTCGACGATTCGCGCCGAATCGGCTCGATTTTCGTTTCATTTTGTTATCATCTTGCGGAATCTCACCAAAATTCCTAGAAATCTTGGCGTTGCGCCCGTTCGAGCCAAACATGGCCGGAGGGCGCATTGATCGCGCCGATATCGATCGTCCTTGGCACGGCCTGAGGGTCGTTGAACGATCCGGAAAAACCGGCGCGGCACCTCATCGTGGGTCGAATGACCCCATCCAAGGAGACAGACAATGACCCTCAAGACATTGACGGCGACCCTCGTCGCGTCACTCGCCTTTGCGCCGCTCGCCCATGCCGATATCACCATCGGCCTGATCGCGCCGCTGACCGGCCCCGTCGCGGCCTATGGCGATCAGGTGAAGAACGGCGCTCAGACCGCCGTCGACGAGATCAACAAGAAGGGCGGGATTCTCGGCGAGAAGGTCGTCCTCGAACTGGCCGACGATGCCGGCGAACCGAAACAGGGCGTTTCCGCCGCCAACAAGGTCGTCGGCGACGGTATCCGTTTCGTTGTCGGCCCGGTGACCTCGGGCGTCGCCATCCCGGTTTCGGACGTGCTTGCTGAAAACGGCGTGCTGATGGTCACTCCGACTGCGACGGCCCCTGACCTGACCAAGCGCAGTCTCACCAACGTGCTGCGCACCTGCGGCCGCGACGACCAGCAGGCCGAAGTCGCCGCCCAATATGTGCTGAAGAATTTCAAGGACAAGCGCGTCGCCATCGTCAACGACAAGGGCGCCTACGGCAAGGGCCTTGCCGACGCCTTCAAGGCGACGCTGAACGCCGGCGGCATCACCGAAGTCGTCAATGACGCGATCACCCCAGGCGACAAGGATTTCAGCGCGCTCACCACCCGCATCAAGTCCGAGAAGGTCGACCTCGTCTATTTCGGCGGTTATCACCCGGAAGGCGGTCTGCTCGCCCGCCAACTGCATGACCTCGCCGCCAACGCGACGATCATCGGCGGCGACGGCCTCTCCAACACCGAATTCTGGGCAATCGGCACGGATGCCGCCGCCGGCACCATCTTCACCAATGCCTCGGACGCCACCAAGAACCCGGACTCCAAGGCCGCAGCCGAGGCGCTCGCCGCCAAGAACATCCCGGCCGAAGCCTTCACCCTGAACGCCTATGCCGCCGTCGAAGTGCTGAAGGCTGGCATCGAGAAGGCCGGCAGCGCCGAGGATGCGGAAGCCGTCGCGACCGCGCTGAAGGGCGGCCAGGAGATCCCGACCGCCATCGGCAAAATCACCTACGGCGAAACCGGCGACCTGACCTCGCAGAGTTTCTCGCTCTACAAATGGGAAGCCGGCAAGATCGTTGCTGCCGAATAAACCATCGCTGACCGTCGACGACCGGGCGCCCTTACGGCGCCCGGTTTCGTTTTGCGGCACTCGCTTGTGGCGGCAGATCGGTTATAAGTTTCGGAATCGGTTGCAATGTGAGCAATGCCATGACCACCAAGCTCGAACGTCTCATCGACCAGGGCGTCGGCCGCGTGCCGGCCGATATCGTGCTGAAGGGTGGCCGCTTCTTCGATCTCGTCACCGGCGAACTCGTCCTCTCCGACATTGCCATCGGCGCCGATCGCATCGTCGGCACCTCAGGCAATTATGATGGCGAGACCGAGGTCGATATTTCGGGCAGGATCGTCGTTCCCGGCTTCATCGACACGCATCTGCACATCGAATCCTCGCTGGTGACGCCGCATGAATTCGATCGCTGCGTCCTGCCCTATGGCGTCACCACCGCGATCTGCGATCCGCACGAGATCGCCAATGTGCTCGGAAGCGCCGGCATCGAATTCTTTCTCGAATCGGCGCTGGAGACGATCATGGACATCCGCGTCCAGCTCTCCTCTTGCGTTCCAGCGACCCATCTCGAAACCTCCGGCGCCGATCTGCCGATCGAGCGCCTCCTGCCCTACCGCCACCATCCGAAAGTCATCGGCCTTGCCGAATTCATGAATTTCCCCGGCGTGATCCACAAGGATCCTGTCTGCATGGCCAAGCTCGAGGCCTTCCAGGGCGGCCATATCGACGGTCACGCGCCGCTGCTGTCCGGCAACGACCTCAACGGTTACCTCTCGGCCGGCATCCGCACCGAGCACGAATGCACGACGGCCCGCGAAGCACTGGAAAAGATCCGCAAGGGCATGCATATCCTCGTGCGTGAAGGTTCGGTATCCAAGGATCTCGCCGCGCTGATACCCATTATCACCGAGCGGCTGTCGCCCTATCTGGCGCTCTGCACCGACGACCGCAATCCGCTCGATATCGCCGAACAGGGCCATCTCGATCACATGATCCGCACGGCGATCGCAAGCGGCGTCGAGCCCCTGGCGATCTACCGCGCCGCCTCGATCTCGGCGGCCCGCGCCTTCGGCCTCAGGGATCGCGGTCTGATCGCGCCGGGCTGGCGCGCCGATCTTGTGGTTCTCGACAGCCTGGAAAATTGTCGCGCCGACATGGTCTTCTCCGCCGGCCGCCGGGTCACCGATGCACTCTTTTCCTCGCGCAAACCGGTTGCTCCGATCGGCCTCGACAGCGTCAAGGCCCGGCCCGTCAACGCCGCCCATTTCGGCGTGCCGGTCGCCGAGGGTGAAACGCCTGTCATCGGCGTCATGCCGGGCAAGATCATCACCGAACATCGCCGCTACCGCCTGCCGGTCAGCGGCAACGAGACGACGGTCGATCTTGCCAACGATATCATCAAGGTCGCCGTCATCGAGCGCCATGGCAAGAACGGCAACCATGCCAACGGCTTCGTCCAGGGCTTCGGCCTGAAGAAGGGCGCGATCGCCTCCACCGTCGGCCATGATAGCCACAACATCTGCGTCGTCGGCGTCAGCGAGGACGATATGGCGCGCGCGGCAAACCGTCTCGGCGAAATCAACGGCGGCTTCGTCGTCGTCGAAGACGGCAAGGTCACCGGCGAAATCGCCCTGCCCATCGCCGGCCTGATGAGCCTTGAGCCCTATGAGACGGTCCGCGATACACTGCACCACCTGCGCAAAGCCGCCTTCGCGCTCGGCGCCACGCTCGAGGAACCCTTCCTCCAACTCGCCTTCCTGCCGCTGCCGGTCATCCCGCACCTGAAGATATCCGACCGCGGCATGGTTGACGTGGATAAGTTCGCGTTGATCGGGTGATGCAATTCTAGGGCTGATTTCGCAGTGGGCGACCTTTGAATGTTGCCTTCATGGTTACGGCAGAAAGAACATCAAACCCGCGCGCAAAACCCGTCGAGCGCCGCAAGCTTCACCGATCCCACGCCAGCCATCGCCCCGAAGCCCGGCATCTCGAGCGGTTCCTCAAGCACCACGCCATCAGGCAGGTGGAATTCCGCCGGTTCGCGCGTCAGGTTGAAGACGAAGAGTAGTTTTTCTCCGTCCTTTTCGCGGGTGAAGGCGAGCAGATCCTGGTTGGTGCCGATGAAGGTCATATCGCCGTCGATCAGTGCCGGATGGCTCCTCCGGAAAGCAAGCGTCCTGCGGTAGTGATGCAGCACCGAGCCGTCGCTTGCCTCCTGCATATCCACCGAAAGTGCTGCCTGCTCGTAAGGCACCGGCAGCCAGCTCTTTTCCGCCGAGGTGAAGCCCGCATGCGCTTTGCCCGCCTCCCAGGGCATTGGCGTGCGGCATCCGTCGCGGCCCTTGAAGGCCGGCCAGAAGCGGATGCCATAGGGGTCACGCAGATCCTCGAAGGCGAGTTCGGCCTCCGGAAGCCCGAGTTCCTCGCCTTGATAGAGGCAGATCGAGCCGCGCAGCGCCGCAAGCACCGAGATCGCCAGCATGGCGATGACGGGCCGCTCTTCCTCCGTCCGCGCAAAGCGGCTGACATGGCGCATGACGTCGTGGTTGGAAAAAGCCCAGCAGACCCAGCCGTCGGTCACCGCTTTCTGAAAAGCCTCGACGCAGCCGCGAATATGCACGGCGGTGAAATCCGGTCCGAGCAGATCGAATGTGTAGCACATGTGCAGCTTGTCGCCGCCGCTCGTATAGGCGCCGACCGTCTTCAGCGAACGCGCGCCGTCGCCGACTTCGCCGACGGTCGTGCGATCTTCGTATTGGTCGAGCAGCGCCCGGAAGCGCTTGAGGAAATCGACATTTTCCGGCTGCGTCTTGTCGTAGAGATGGTTCTGCATGCCGTAGGGGTTGGTGTCGGGCGCATCGAGGCCTGCGTCGTCCTCGTCCGGCTCGTGCGGCGGATTGCTCCTGAGCTGCTTGTCGCAGAAATAATAGTTCACTGTGTCCAGCCGGAAGCCGTCGACGCCGCGGTCGAGCCAGAACCTCACTGTCTCCAGTACCGCATCCTGCACTGCCTTGCTGTGGAAGTTGAGGTCCGGCTGTGAGGTCAGGAAATTATGCTGGTAATATTGGCGACGCACGCCATCCCATTCCCAGCCCGGTCCGCCGAAGATCGACAGCCAGTTGTTCGGCGCCGTACCGTCAGGCTTCGGATCGGCCCAGACATACCAATCCGCCTTGGAATTGGTCCGGCTCGACCGGCTCTCGACGAACCAGGGATGCCGGTCTGATGTGTGCGAGATCACCTGGTCGATGACGACCTTGATGCCGAGCCTGTGTGCCTCGGCCATCATCTCGTCGAAATCGGCGAGCGTCCCGAAGATCGGATCGACATCGCAATAATCGGAAACGTCGTAGCCCATATCGGCCATCGGCGACTTGAAGAAGGGCGAGAGCCAGATCGCGTCGACGCCGAGGCTGGCAATATGCGGCAGCCGGCGGGTGATTCCCCTGAGATCGCCGAGCCCGTCGCTGTTGGTATCCTGAAACGATCGCGGATAGACCTGATAGATCACCGCGCCGCGCCACCAGTCCGCACTCCCGCCTGCCTGCAATGCCATCGGCTACATCTCCTGCCTCGTTTGCGCCCGCCACACTAAAGCGGAAGAAACAAAAGACAACCATGTGAAGCCGTTATGAAGGCGCTGCGAAGGCCGGGAGGCATCGTCGCGATCCGACAAGGGGGAGACGTATATAGGCTTGTCCACAACCCCTTTCCACCCACCGGATTTGGGGTTGCAACGCAAAGCCTTTGCGATAATGTGCGCACTGACCTGCACGTAAGAGGTCAAACACCGGGAACAAATGTCTAATAAAGGCGCAAAGCCTAGAAAGGTGGACCCACCATGAACCAATTCACGAAAAAATTTCTCGCCTCTGCAATGCTTGGCACATTGCTGGCGTTTTCGGCGCATGCGGCCACGCTGAACATTCACAATGGTGGCGACCCGCAGTCGCTCGATCCGCAGAAACTGTCAGGCGACTGGGAGAACCGTATCGCCGGTGACATCTTCGAGGGCCTCGTCACCGAGGACGCCAAGGACAATCCGATCCCAGGCCAGGCCGAAAGCTGGACGATTTCGCCTGATGGCAAGGTCTACACCTTCAAGCTTCGCGACGGCATCAAGTGGTCCGATGGCCAGCCGGTAACGGCAGGAGACTTCGTCTTCGCCTTCCAGCGCCTCGTCGACCCGAAGAACGCCGCTGACTATGCCTATCTGCAATTCACCATCAAGAATGCCGAAAAGATCAACAAGGGCGAGATCACCGATCTCAACCAGCTCGGCGTCAAGGCGATCAACGACAAGACGCTCGAAATCACGCTCGAAAATGCCACGCCCTATTTCCTCAATGCCCTGATGCATTACACCGCCTATCCGCTGCCGAAGCATGTCGTCGAGGCGAAGGGTCAGGATTGGGTCAAGATCGGCAACATCGTCACTAACGGCCCTTACAAGCCGGTCGAATGGGTTCCGGGCTCGCATGTCACGACGGTCAAGAACGACCAGTGGTACGACACCAAGGACCTGAAGATCGACGGCGCGAAGTTCTTCGTGCTCGAAGACCAGGAAGCCGCGCTGAAACGCTATCGCGCCGGCGAATTCGACATCCTCACCGACTTCCCGACCGACCAGTATGAATGGATGAAGAAGAACCTGCCCGGCCAGGCGCACGTCGCCCCCTTCTCCGGCCTCTACTATTACGTCGTCAACTCGCAGAAGCCGCCCTTCAGCGACAAGCGCGTCCGCCAGGCTCTGTCCATGGCGATCAACCGTGAAGTGATCGGCCCGCAGATCCTCGGCACCGGCGAATTGCCGGCCTATTCCTGGGTTCCGCCGGGCACAGCGAATTACGGCGAGCCGGCCTATGTCAGCTGGAAGGACCTGCCCTATAGCGAGAAGGTCGCCGAAGCCAAGAAGCTTCTGACCGAAGCCGGTTTCGGCCCGGACAAGCCGCTGCACGCCGTGCTCAGCTACAACACCAACGACAACCACAAGCGCATCGCCGTCGCCATTGCCTCCATGTGGAAGCCGCTCGGCGTCGATGTCGAGCTCGTCAATGCCGAAACCAAGGTGCATTACGACCAGATGCAGCGTGGCCAGGTCGAAATCGGCCGCGCCGGCTGGCTCGCCGACTATAACGACCCGGACAACTTCCTGAACCTCCTGGTGACAGGCGTCCAGATGAACTATGGCCGCTGGTCCAATCCCGAATACGACAAGCTGATCAAGGAAGGCAACGCCGAGACCGATCTCACCAAGCGTGCGGCGATCTTCAAGAAGGCCGAACAGCTGGCGCTGGATGAATCCGCCGCCCTGCCGATCTACTACTATGTCTCGAAGAACGTCGTTTCGCCGAAGATCGAAGGCTTCGTCGACAATATTCAGGACATCCACCGCACCCGCTGGCTGTCGATGAAAGAGTAAGGGAAAACGGTCCTTTCCGCGCATTGCGGAAAGGACCGGCCCACGATCATGATCAAATACGCCCTCCGTCGCCTGCTATCGACGATCCCCGTTCTGTGGATCGCCGTCACAGCCTGCTTTTTTGTTTTGCGCCTTGCCCCCGGCGGCCCTTTCGATGGCGAAAGGCCATTGCCGCCGGTGATCCTGAAGAACCTTGCGATCCACTACAATCTCGACAAGCCGCTCATCCAGCAGTACCTGATCTATGTCGGTGACCTGCTCCGGGGCGATCTCGGCCCCTCCTTCGCCAGCGAGGATTTCACCGTCGCCCAGCAGATCATGATCGGTCTGCCCTACACCTTCACCATCGGTACGGCTGCCTTCCTGATTGCCATCATTGTCGGCGTGGCCGTCGGCTGTCTTGGGGCGCTCTATCAGAACAAGGCACCGGATTATATTCTGGGCGCGCTCATTCTGGTGGGCGTCGTGCTGCCGAACTTCCTGATTGCGCCCATCCTGCAGCTCGTCTTCGGCATCCGTCTCGCTTGGTTTCCGGTCGGCGGCTGGGGTGACGGCTCGATCAAATACCTTATCCTGCCGATCGTCGTTCTGGCGCTGCCGCATGCCGGCCGTATCTCGCGCATCACCCGCGGCTCGATGATCGAGGTGATGAATCAGAACTTCATTCGCACTGCCAAGGCCAAAGGCATCGGTCCCCGCCTGACAGTCATGCGCCATGCGCTGAAGCCCGCCATGATGCCTGTCGTCTCCTATCTGGGTCCAGCGGCAAGTTACCTTCTCACCGGCTCGCTGGTTGTCGAGAGCATCTTCGGATTGCCCGGCATCGGCCGCTATTTCGTCAACGCAGCGCTGAACCGTGACTACGGCATGGTTCTCGGCACGGTCATCTTCTACATGGTGCTAATCGTGTTCCTGAACCTTCTCGTCGATATCGCCTATGCGTGGCTCGATCCGAAAGTGAGAAACCGATGATCCTCAATCCCGCAAAACGCGAGTTGCTCGCCCAGGAACTGCTGGAGGCGGAGGGCCTTGCGCCCGAAAGCCGTTCGCTCACCAGGGATGCGCTACGCCGCCTCGGGCGCAACAAGGCAGCCGTCCTGTCGATTTTCGTCCTGGCGCTGCTGATCCTTGCGGCCTTCCTCGGCCCCTGGTTCATTCCCTTCAACTATGAGGATCCGGATTGGGCGGCCTTCCGCATACCGCCCTCGATCGAAACCGGCCACTATTTCGGTACCGACCCGAACGGCCGCGACCTTCTCGCCCGCGTCCTTTACGGCACCCGGGTCTCGCTTGCCGTGGCGCTGACGGCGACCGTCGTCTCCGTCTTCATCGGCGTGCTCTACGGCGCGGTATCGGGCTATATCGGCGGCAGGCTGGATGCGATCATGATGCGCTTCGTCGACATCATGTATGCGCTTCCCTATATCCTCTTCGTCATCCTGCTGATGGTGATCTTCGGCCGCAACGTCTATCTGCTCTTCGCGGCGATCGGCGCGCTGGAATGGCTGACCATGGCCCGCATCGTGCGCGGCCAGACGCTGTCGATCAAGCATCGCGAATTCATCGAGGCGGCCCGCGCATCCGGGCAGCGGCCGTTCAAGATCATCATCAAGCACATCATCCCGAACCTCGTCGGCCCGGTGGTGATCTTCGCGGCGCTGACCGTTCCCGAGATCATCGCCACCGAAAGCTTCCTTTCCTATCTCGGCTTCGGCGTGCAGGAGCCGCTGACCTCACTCGGCACGCTGATCGCCGAGGGAACCGATGCCATGGAAAGCATGCCCTGGCTGCTGATCTTCCCGGCCAGCTTCCTCGTGGCCCTGCTGCTCAGCCTGCTGTTCATCGGCGACGGCCTGCGCGACGCGTTCGACCCGAAGGATCGTTAAATGACGGACACCCTCCTCGAACTCAAAGACTACTCGATCACCTTCAAAACACCCGATGGGGAGGTGAAGGCGGTCTCGAACATGAACCTGACGGTCAAGCGCGGCGAGCGCATCGCCATCGTCGGCGAATCCGGCTCCGGCAAGAGCCAGACCTTCCTCGGCATCATGGGCCTGCTTGCCAAGAACGGCAAAACGACGGGACAGGCGCTGCTGGAAGGCAAGGATGTGCTGGCGCTGAAACCGCGCGAACTCGACCAGATCCGCGGCAAGGATATGGCAATGGTCTTCCAGGACCCGATGACCGCCCTCAATCCATCGCTGAAAATTTCCCGGCAACTGACGGAGCAGCTCGAGGTTCACGGTGGGCTCACGGCGCGCGCCGCATCCGCCGCCGCACTCGACATGCTGAAACGCGTCGGCATCCCCGACCCGACGCGGCGCTTCCACCTCTATCCGCATGAGCTCTCCGGCGGCATGCGCCAGCGGATCGTCATCGCCATGGCGCTGCTCACCCGGCCGAAACTTCTGATCGCCGACGAACCGACGACGGCACTCGACGTCACCATCCAGGCGCAGATCCTCGATCTCTTCAACGATCTGACGGCGGAGATGAACACGGCGCTCGTCATGATCACCCACGATCTCGGCGTGGTTGCCGGCCTCGCCGACCGCGTCGCCGTCATGTATGCCGGCCGCATCGTCGAGGAGGCGCCGGTCGACGAGCTCTTCGACAACCCGGCCCATCCCTATACCGCAGCGCTGCATGCCTCGATCCCGCGCCCTGACCAGGATGTCGACGACCTCGTCGTCATCCCGGGCCGCCCGCCGAACCTGCAGCACCTGCCGAAGGGCTGCAATTTCTCTCCGCGCTGCTCGCAGGTCCAGGACGATTGCATCGATCGCCCGCCGCCGCTCGAAACGCTGGCGCCGCACCATTGCGCCGCCTGTTACCACCCTTTCCCGCGTCGCGAGGAGTTGCTCAACCATGGCTGAACGATCGCTTCTGAGGGTCGAGAACCTGACGACCCAATTCGAGCTGCCGGCGAAAGGCCTCTTCAAGCCGCCGATCTTCCTGACTGCCGTCAACAATGTCAGCTTCGACCTCAGCGAAGGCCGCACGCTCGGCATCGTCGGCGAATCCGGCTGCGGCAAGTCCACGCTCGGCCGCTCCATCCTGCGGCTGCTGAAATCGCAGAAAGGCCGCATCCTCTGGCAGGGCCGGAACCTTCTCGACCTCACGGACGAGGAAATGCGCGCCGCCCGCCGCGACATGCAGATCATCTTTCAGGATCCGATCGCCTCGCTCGACCCGCGCATGACGGTCGGAGACATCATCGCCGAGCCGCTCACCGTCTTCGAGCCGAAACTCTCCAAAGCCCAGCGCACCGAACGTGTCCGCGAGATCATGACCGCCGTCGGCCTGGTGCCGGAAATGATCAACCGCTATCCGCATGAATTCTCCGGCGGCCAGGCGCAACGCATCGGCATTGCCCGCGCGGTCGTCACCAAACCGAAACTCATCATCTGCGACGAGCCGGTTTCGGCCCTCGACGTCTCGATCCAGGGTCAGGTCATCACGCTTCTGCGCAAGCTGCGCAAGGAGTTCGGCCTGACGCTGATCTTCATCAGCCACGACCTCTCCGTCGTGCGCCTGATCTCCGACGATGTACTGGTGCTCTATCTCGGAAGGGTTGTCGAAGCCGGCGACTGCGCCACCGTCTTTGACCATCCCGCCCATCCCTACACGCAGGCACTCTTCTCCGCCGCGCCGATCCCGGATCCGAAGCTCGCGCGCCTGCGCACCCGCATCCGGCTGCAGGGTGATCCACCCTCACCGCTCAACCCGCCGAAAGGCTGCGTCTTCTCACCGCGCTGCTGGAAGGCGACCGACATCTGTCGCACCGAAATGCCGCCGACCGAGGAGGTCCGTCCCGGCCAGAAGGCCGCCTGTTATCATATGGACAGGCCATGAACGGAACGAGGGCCGCGTGAGAGCGGCCTTCGCCTTGGATGCCTGATGCGCCATCCATTGTCAGAACGAAGCGGATTATTTTTGGATCTAAAGTCCCCAATAAGAAAGATTTTATGAGCGCGTGCTATCCCATTTCGGCCTAATCGCAAGCCAGGGGAACGCTTACATGAAATCGAAAATATCAGCTTTGATCGCACTCGCCGCCACGATGATCGCCGCCTCCGCCGGTTCGTCGCATGCCGAAGATCTGAACTTCAAGCTCACCAACGGAACGAACTCCGTCCTGACGCGCTTCTACAGTTCGCCGACCGGCGTCGGCGAATGGGAAGAAGACGTCTTCGGCGACGACGTTCTCAATCCGGGCGAGAGCATCGATATCACCATCGCCGATGGCCGCACCGTCTGCAAATACGACATGCGCTTCGAATTCGAGGAAGGCTCAAACCTCGCAACCACAGAGGATACGCAGGATCTTTGCGCGATGGGCAGCTATACCATCCACGAATAGGCATCCTTCTGAAAGCCCGCCTTCGCCTCGTCGGTGAAGGCGGGCTTTCATCTCCCGTGATATCGGCGCTTGTCACTCCGCCCGGCTCCGCGTATCAGCGAATGAAGAGCAGCGGATAATCCGCCAATTCAAAGTGATAGAGCGTCCTTAGCGTGTCCTGTTGGATCTGCAGCGCTCTCATGCCGGGAGGACAAGGTGAGCAGACGGTTTCTATCGATCGGTGAATGCATGGTGGAGCTCTCGCAGGCAGGCGACGGCCTGCTGCGCAAAGGCTTCGCCGGCGATACCTTCAACACCGCCTGGTATGCCCGCGCCTGCCTTGCCGCCGATTGGTCGGTCGATTATTTCACCGCTCTCGGCGACGATGCCATGTCGGAGGAGATGCTGGCCTTCATCGACAAATCAGGCATCGGCACGAGCCTCATCCGCCGCATCAGGGGCAGGACGCCCGGCCTCTATATGATCAACCTGAAAGACGGCGAACGCTCCTTCAGCTATTGGCGCGACAGCTCTGCCGCCCGCAGCCTGGCCGCCGACCCGGATCGTCTGCGCGAGGCGGTGGAAAGCGCTGCCGTTATCTATTTCTCGGGCATCACCCTTGCCATCCTGCCGCATGAGGATGCTGAGACGTTGCTCGCCGAGGTCCGCCGCGCCAAGGCCGCCGGCAAGCTCGTCGTGTTCGATCCGAACATCCGTCCCCGCCTCTGGTCGAGCTACGACGTCATGCATACGACGATCAGCGAGGGCGCCCGCTCCTCCGTGATCGTCATGCCGAGCTTCGACGACGAGGCCGCCCATTTCGGCGACGATTCCATCGAGGCAACGATCCACCGCTATCGCACGCTGGGCGCTGTCGATATCGTCGTCAAGAACGGCGCAGACGGAGTAAGGTTGAATTTTGCCGGCGAGGAGACCTTCGTTCCAGCCGAAAAGGTGAAGAAAGTGGTGGACACCACCAGCGCCGGCGACAGTTTCAACGGCGCCTTCCTTGCCCGCTACCTTGAGACCTCGGACGCACCGGCCGCCGCCCGCTTCGCCGCAAAGGTCGCAGCCCGCGTCGTCAGCGAACACGGCGCATTGGTCGCAAAGGAAAAGCTTGGATTGGATCGCGGCTGAACCCGCGCTGAGAACACCCTACGAACGCTGCCCCCGCCTTGTCGGCATCTCCTGCACCGCGCGCCAGGGAAGCACCGCTGCCTTAGATCCCCGCACGAGCCGAAAACTCCGCTTTACCGGGTCGGGTGCCAGGAAAATCAGGATTTCGAAATCAGGACTTCTTCGGCCGATCGGACTCGCGAACCGCCTCGTCATGATACCAGCAGCTGTCGAGCGCATCGCAGACATCGGCCGCCTCACGCTCCATCAGCCGGGCGCGTTCGAACCGGTTGGTGGCCCGCATCGGCTTGACGGGAAACTGGTAGATCGTTGCGGATTCACGATGGAAACCGGTGGGCATGAGATCGCCTCCATTCAGCACGGCGCATCAACATTCAGGACCATTACCATAGCACAATGCACATAGTTTATGCAAATTGCACAATATATATGCATTGTTGTAATTATAGCCGCTCGACATGCTGACCAGGCCGAAAGCTTCCGCCTATTTGTTCAACACTTCATCATTTCAGCCCTAACGCCTCAATTTTCATCCGATTCCGAAGCGGAAAAGCCGCGTTCTGCTTGAAGATAGGGCCCTCGACCGTCAAATCGGGCTGTTTCTGGAAAAAGAAAAATGCGCGTCGACTGGCTGATTCGCGATTTTTCTTTGGCCCGGCAACTGAACTGGCACGCTACATGCTTTTAAAGCGTCATCCCCTGGCGGTCGGATGCGCTTGCGCGCCGAGATCGTCTCCGGATTTGCTCACCTTCGTAGCATTGAGAGAGTCACGATGACAAAATATAAGCTCGAGTATATTTGGCTCGATGGGTACACTCCGGTACCGAACCTGCGTGGCAAGACGCAGATCAAGGAATTCGACGCATTCCCGACGCTGGAACAGCTTCCGCTCTGGGGCTTTGACGGCTCCTCGACGCAGCAGGCTGAAGGCCGCAGCTCCGATTGCGTGCTGAAGCCGGTCGCCATCTATCCCGACCCGGCCCGCACCAACGGCGCTCTCGTCATGTGCGAAGTCATGATGCCGGATGGCGTCACGCCGCACGCATCGAATGCCCGCGCCACCATCCTCGACGACGAAGATGCCTGGTTCGGCTTCGAGCAGGAATATTTCTTCTACCAGAACGGCCGTCCGCTCGGCTTCCCCGAGCAGGGCTACCCGGCTCCGCAGGGTCCCTACTACACCGGCGTCGGCTATTCGAATGTAGGCGACGTCGCCCGCGAAATCGTCGAAGAACATCTCGACCTCTGCCTCGCTGCCGGCATCAATCACGAAGGCATCAATGCCGAAGTGGCCAAGGGCCAGTGGGAATTCCAGATTTTCGGCAAGGGCTCCAAGAAGGCCGCCGACCAAATCTGGATGGCACGCTACCTCTTGCAGCGCCTGACCGAAAAGTACGGCATCGACATCGAGTATCACTGCAAGCCGCTCGGTGACACCGACTGGAACGGCTCGGGCATGCATTGCAATTTCTCGACCAAGTACATGCGCGAAGTCGGCGGCAAGGCCTATTTCGAAGCGCTGATGGCGCAGTTCGAAAAGAACCTGATGGACCACATCAACGTCTACGGTCCTGACAACGACAAGCGCCTGACCGGCAAGCACGAAACGGCTCCGTGGAACAAGTTCTCCTACGGCGTTGCCGACCGTGGTGCTTCGATCCGCGTTCCGCACTCCTTCGTCAAGAACGACTACAAGGGCTATCTGGAAGATCGCCGCCCGAACTCGCAGGGCTGCCCCTACCAGATCGCTTCGCAGGTTCTGAAGACGATTTCGGAAGTTCCGACAGCAAGCTCGGCTTCCGCTGCCGCTTAACCTCCCAAACGGCGCCGGTCCATGACCGGCGCCGTCATTCTTTCCGTAAGAGAACTGCGATCGACCGCTGACATATTCGCGGGGATCGAGCCGCTAAGGCCCTGCAGATGCTGGCATGCGGCTGTAATATTTCCATCATGGTCATGCCTCAAAATAGAGAAGCGGGAATCGCCGTTCCGGAACCCCGCTTTGGGGTTGAGCGTTGCCAGATCACTGCAACGCAGATGGAAATCGTGACATGTTGCAACGTCCGGCAAACACTTATAGCGGCGAAAGCTGGGCCAGTGCCGCAGCCGCCGGTAATCTGCCGGAACGGCTGGTAATCGTCACCGACGCTTGGCATCCGCAGGTGAACGGCGTCGTGCGCTCGATCGAGAACACCAATCGCGAGCTGGCGAAGATGGGCGTCGAGGTTTCGATGGTGACGCCGGAGCGCTTCCACAGCATCCCCTGCCCGACCTATCCCGAGATCCGCCTGTCGATCGCCAATTACCGCCGCGTCGCCCGCGAGATCGAAAAGCACAATCCTTCCTACGTGCATATCGCCACCGAAGGCCCGCTGGGGCTCACTGCCCGGCGCTGGTGCCTGCGCAAGCGCATGCCCTTCTCGACAAGCTATCACACGCGTTTTCCGGAGTATGTTTCTGCCCGCTTGCCGATCCCGCAGAGCTGGCTCTATGCCTTCGTGCGCTGGTTCCACAATGGCGGTGCCGGTTGCATGGTGGCGACACCGAGCCTTGCCCGCGAGCTATCGGCGCGCGGCATCAAGAACCTGATGCCTTGGACCCGTGGCATCGACGCCTCGCAATTCCACCCCATGCCGCTTGAAGACGAGCCTTTCGGCCTCCCCCGTCCGATCTTCATGACGGTCGGTCGCGTCGCCTTGGAAAAGAACCTGCCGGCCTTTCTCGATCTCGACCTGCCCGGCTCGAAAGTCGTCGTCGGCGACGGCCCGGCGCGCGCCGAACTGGAGCAACGCTATCCCCAGGTACACTTCACCGGCGTGAAATTCGGTGAGGATCTGGCGAAAATCTATGCCCAGGCCGATGTCTTCGTCTTTCCCTCGCTCACCGACACCTTCGGCAATACTATCCTCGAGGCGCTGGCATCGGGCGTTCCGGTCGCAGCTTATCCGGTCACCGGCCCGCTCGACATCATCGGTGAGGACAGTGAAGTCGGGGCACTCGATGCCAACCTGCAGATCGCCTGCCTTGCCGCCCTCTCCGCCTCGCGGCAGAAGGCGCGTGAGCTCGCCATGCAATATTCCTGGGAAGCAGCGACCCTGCAGTTCATCAACAATATCCGCGCCGCCAACGGCATCATCACGCCGAAATGGAAGAAGGCCTGGCAATTTGCCAAATCGCTTCCAAGAAGCAGAAAGCCCGGCGAAACCGCCGGGCCTCTCCCCTCCGCAGACTGATTGGTTTACTTGTGAAGCGCGCTGCGAAGCGTGTCGTTGGCGACCGCAATCGCGCTGCGTGCGGCAGGCGTTTCGGCAATCGCGTTCAGCAGCACGAAGTCATGGATCGTGCCGTTATAGCGCATCGACGTGACCTTGACGCCAGCTTGGCTAAGCTTGCGAGCGTAAGCCTCCCCCTCGTCGCGCAGCACGTCGTTTTCGTCAACGATGACGAGCGCCGGTGGCAGGCCGTTCAGCTGCTCCAGCGAGGCCTGCAGCGGTGAGGCCGTCGGCTCCTTGCGCTTGGCTTCATCAGGCAAATAGGCGTTCCAGAACCACTTCATCGCTTCCTTGGTCAGCCACGGGCCATCGGCGAACTGGTTGTAGGACCCGTTGTCGAAATTGGCGTCGGTGACTGGGTAGAACAGCACCTGCTGATCGATGGCAGGACCGCCGCGTTCCTTGGCAAGCAGTGTCACCACCGCCGCCATGTTGCCGCCGACGCTATCGCCGGCGACCGCGAGCCTGCTGGCGTCGACCTTGAACTCCTTGGCGTGTTCGGCGACATATTTGGTCGCAGCATAAGCCTGCTCGATGGCGACGGGATAGCGGGCTTCCGGCGAGCGTTCGTAATCGACGAAGACGACAGCGGCATCGGCGCCGTTGGCGATCTCGCGCACCAACCGGTCATGCGTATCCGCATCGCCCAAAACCCACCCGCCGCCATGGAAATAGAGAATGACCGGCAGCGTGCCCTTGGCATGTTCCGGGCGGATGATGCGCAGCTTGATGCTGCCTGTCGGGCCTGCCTTGATGACCCTGCCCTCTTCCTGGGCAGCAAGCATCTTCACGTCGCCCTTCTGCGCCCCGGCCAGGACATCGCGGGCATCGGCCGGCGAGAGCGTGTAGATCGGCGCGCCACCGGCAAGCCCGTCGATGAATTTCTGCGTTGCCGGTTCCAGTACCGGATCAGCAAGCGCGCCAGCGGCGGAAGCTGCGAGCAGTGCGACTGCGGAAACTGCGGTCTTGATGGTCGACATTGTCTTGTCCTCTCGGTTTCGATGTTCGTTGTGAACACCGAGTTTATATCGCGCACGATTATTTATCGGACAATTTAAATTTAGTCATGGCTGCCATGCATAAAAATCGCTTCCGATTATTTATTGCGCGATATAAATTTCGTCAGTTTCGGAGACAAGCCATGCAGGATCAACTGAAGCTCGACAATTTCATCTGCTTCGCCGTCTATACGGCAGGCCACGCACTGAACCGCGTCTACAAGCCGCTGCTCGATGCTCTGGGACTTACCTATCCGCAATATCTGGCGATGGTTTCTCTATGGGAGCAGGATGGCCAGACCGTCGGGGGCCTCGGCGAAAAGCTCTTCCTGGAATCGAGCACGCTGACCCCGCTGCTGAAACGCCTGGAAACCGCTGGTTATGTCAGACGCGAACGCAGCCGGGAGGACGAACGCGTCGTCGTCATCCGCTTGAGCGAAGAAGGCCTTCGCCTGAAGGAAAAGGCGATCGGCATTCCCGGCTGCATCGCCGCTGCCAGCGGCCGCGATGCCGTCGATCTCACTCGGCTGCAGAGCGAGATCGTGGCGCTGCGCGAGGCGTTGAATAGAAGCGTGGCTTAGCTGTTGAACAGCAGATGGCTATCACAGAGCTTGTGATAGCCCCTTCTGCCCTGCCGGGCTCGGGGTCGAACCACGGGTCTGACCCGTCCTTCGGACCCCCTACAGGTTGGGAGATCGGCTGGGCGTGATGGCTTCCCCAAACAACTGGCCATCACATGAACCGCAAATTTAAGGCGAGGCATAGCTTCTTGCCGATCTCCCCTTGTGGGGGAGATGTCAGGCAGGCCAAGCGTGTGCCACACGGCACACGCCCTAACTTCACAAAACGCCGGCAATCATTGCAAGCCCAGCTCTACGTCCGCCTCTTCTTGCCTTCGAACGGATTGTCCGGCGAGCGGAAATGGATGCGGATCGGCACGCTCGGCATGTCGAAATCGGCGCGCAAGCCATTGATCAGGTAGCGCGTATAGGATTCCGGCAGCGCATCGGAGCGGGTGCAGGAGATCATGAAAGCCGGCGGGCGGGCTTTGACCTGCGTCATGTATTTCAGCTTGATCCGTCGGCCGGAAACCGCCGGTGGTGGATGTTGGATCTGCTGCGTCTCCAGCCAGCGATTGAGACGCGCCGTCGAAATGCGTTTGTTCCAGACCCTGTCGGTATCGATGATCGACTGCATCAGCTTGTCGAGTCCCCAGCCGGTCTGGCCGGAGATCGGCACGGCGCGGATGCCGCGCGCCTGCGGCAGCAGCCGGTCGGTCTTTTCGCGCAGGTCGGCAAGCACCGCCTGCCGGTCTTCGATCATGTCCCACTTGTTGAAGGCGAGCACGGCCGCGCGCCCCTCGCGCAGCACCAGGTCGACAATCTGCAGGTCCTGCTTCTCGAAGGGGATCGTCGCATCGAAGACGATGACGACGGTTTCGGCGAAGCGGATGGCGCGCAGCGCATCGGCGACCGAGAGCTTCTCCAGCTTCTCGATCACCCGCGCCTTGCGGCGCATGCCTGCGGTGTCGAACATCTTGATGGTGCGGCCACGCCAGTCCCATTCGACCGAGATGGAGTCGCGGGTGATGCCGGCCTCCGGCCCGGTCAAAAGCCTGTCCTCGCCGAGGAAGCGGTTGATTAGTGTCGATTTGCCGGCGTTCGGCCGGCCGACGATCGCCACCCTGAGCGGCTTGGTGTCGTCATAGACGGGCTCTTCGTCCTCGTCCTCACCCGCAGTCTCGGAAATGTCGACGTCGGTGACGGCAACATCTTCCTTCGCATAGGCCCGGTCCTCGCCGATCGCCGCGACGATCGCGTCGCGCAGGTCGATCATGCCCTGTCCGTGTTCGGCCGAAATCGGCGTCGGTTCACCGAGGCCGAGTGTATAGGCGTCGTAAAAGCCGCTGTCGGATCCGCGCGCTTCGGATTTGTTGGCGACCAGCACCACCGGCTTGCCGCGCCGGCGCAGCATTTCCGCAAGGGCGGTGTCCACGGGCGTCAGCCCGCTTTTGGCGTCTACGACGAAAAGCGAAAGATCTGCCTCATCGATCGCCGCTTCTGTCTGCGCGCGCATCCGGCCCTGCAGGCTTTCCGCGTCGGCCTCTTCCAGACCGGCGGTATCGATGATCGTGAAGGTCAGGCCCATCAGCCGCGCATCGCCCGGCCGGCGGTCGCGGGTCACGCCCGGCGTGTCATCGACAAGCGCCAGCTTCTTCCCCACCAGTCGGTTGAAAAGCGTCGACTTGCCGACATTCGGACGACCGACGATGGCGACCGTGAAACTCATTCTTTTTCCTTAAAACTCAGCCCTGTGCGGCGGGCGCCTTGCCGGATGCGGTAATGAGATCAAGCATCATATGGGCGCGATTGGCAACATTGCGCGGGCTATCGGTATCATCGACGATCGACTGGAACCACTGGCGCGCCTGCGCCATGTTGCCGGCCTTATAGGAGGCAAGGCCGAGCGCTTCGCGCGCCGAATGCCGGAAGGCGTTGCCCGGCACGGCCATTTCCTCGATCGCAGCCGAAACCTGCTCGTAGCTGCCATTTTCGATGAGCAGCCAGCCGGCGCGCATTCTGGCGGCATCGCGCACGGCGGCAGGAACACCATTGTCCTTGCCGATCTCGTTGAAGGCGGCGATCGCCGCGCTAGCGTCGCCCTTCTGCGCCTGGACCGTCGCGGCCCGCATGCGCGCCAGCACCGGATAGGCGCCGTGGCCTTCCTTCTCAAGCTTGTCGAGCGCGGCCAGCGCCTCGTCGTTCTTATTCTCGTCGGCAAGCTTCATCGCCGCCAGGAACTGGTCGCCGGTGCCGGAGGAGCGGTTGTTGTCCCAATATTCGTAGACGACCTTGCCGGCGGTGCCGACGACGATCAGGATGGCAACGGCAATGATATAGCGGCCGAACCGGCGCCAGACGCCCTTCATCTGGTCAGACCGCAATTCCTCATTGACTTCACGGATGAAGCTGTCGTCGTTGAATGCCATTCTCGTCTCCGGCCGCGGAAATACCCATACACATGCAAAACGCATATTGTCGGCCTTCTACTCCATTTTGCCGCTGTTGTAAGGGGGATGTGAAAGATTAGAGCAATTCCAGGAAAAGTGCGAAGCGGTTTCCCAGGCAAAGCGCGAAGCGCTTTTGCCGGGAATTGCCTAAAACAAAAAATTAGAGCGGTTCTGCGCTTCCATGAAAAGCTGAACCGCCCTATCCCTAACGCGTCCGACAGGACGCTCTAACACTTTGAATCCGCGCATAATCCTTTCCGAAAATCGGAATCGATTTTTGGGGTTATGCGCCGGTCACATCACGAGCGGCGAGACCCCGATCAACCATTCGTGCAGCTTCCAGATGATCAACGCCCAGGCGACGACGCCGATGACGACGGCATAGAGGTCGTATTTGGCCGAGACGAAGGGCCGGACCACAATCTCGCCCGCCCGCTGCCGCCGTTTGAGCGAGATGCGCAGAATGACGCCCCAGGCGAGAAAGGCTGCAAACAGCAGCACCGAGGACGTCTCGCCATTGGCGAGCAGATGCGCCAGCGCCCAGATCTTCACCGACAGCACCATCGGATGTTTGGTCTTCGTCGCGATATGCCCCGCCGGCAGCAGCGAGGCGACGAGACAGATCAGTGCGATCAACATTAGCGTAATCGCGATATGCGCCGTCCAGACCGGCGGATTGTAAAGCATGCCGGTCACCGCGCGCGCCTGCCCGAAACCGTAGATCAACAGGATCAGCGTGGCCAGACTCGCGATCGAATAGGCCGCCCGCCAGCCCGTCTCGCCGAGGCTTGCGATCATCGAACGCCGGAAACCGGGGGCCACCACCCGCACCAGATGCACTCCGAGGAAAAGTATGATGCCGACGATAAGCAATGTCATTGCGAGTCCCTTCCGTGCCGTTTGTCATGGCTTAGAGCCTTTCCTGGTCAGATTGAAGCATTCTGTTGGCTCAAACGGAGTCGGATGGTCGACCGGCCGGCGCGCGTCGTAGCCCAGTTCTACGGCCAAGCCGGCCGGTCGATCAGCCGGCCCGTTTCAGCCAACCCGAAGGGCCGGGCATCTTTCCGCCAGGATCAAAGGCGATCGGCTCGGACGTACCGTGGGGTATGCCCTTCGCCAATCGCCTCTGCCCTGACGAAAACCTGCTCCGGCAGAATGCTTCAAGCTGACCAGGAAAGGCTCTAACGGCTGGCGTAAATAAATGCCAGCGAGACCGCAGCTTCGCCGCATTTCTGTTAGAGGGAAACCGCGAACAAATTGTCGCGGTGTCCATGTCCCGTTTTTTCCTCTCCGCCTGTCTGGCTGCCTCGTTCCTGCTCCCGGCAACCGCCGAGGCGGCCGACCGGCCGAAACAGCTCGTCATCATTTCCTTCGACGGCGCCCACGACAATGCGCTGTGGTTGAAGAGCCGCGAGATGGCCGCGAAGAACGGCGCCCACTTCACCTATTTCCTCTCCTGCACCTTCCTGATGAACGATGCGGCGAAGAAGGCCTATCAGGCGCCGCACCAGAAACGCGGAAAATCCAATGTCGGCTTCGCCCAGAGCGACGACGAGATCCGCGAACGCCTTGGCAATATCTGGCACGCCCATCTTGAAGGCCACGACATATCGAGCCATGCCTGCGGCCACTTCGACGGCCGCCAATGGAGCGAGGCCGACTGGTCGGCCGAATACGCGACCTTTCACGCGACGCTGAAGAATGCCTGGAAGAGCGTCGGCCTCGAGGAGCCGGCCGGCTGGCAGGATCTGGTCGACCACGGCATCAAGGGCTTTCGCGCCCCCTATCTCTCGGCGACAGCGGGCGCCGACATGACCGCCGCAGAAAAGAAGGCGGGTTTCAGCTATGATGCGAGCCTTGTCACCAAGGGCCCGGCCATGCCCGTCGAGGAAGACGACATCATCCGCTTCGGCCTGCCGCTGATCCCCGAAGGCCCGAATGAAAAGCCGATCATCGGCATGGACTACAATCTCTTCGTCCGCCATTCCAAGGGCGAGGAAGACACGGCCGATTCCGCTGAATTCGAGGCGCGCGCCTATGCCGCCTTCAGGGAGGCATTCGACAAGCAGTATGCCGGCGCCCGCATCCCGCTCCAGCTCGGCTTCCACTTCGTCGAAATGAACGGCGGCGCCTACTGGCGCGCCCTCGACCGCCTGGTCAGCGACGTCTGCCACCGGGCTGACGTCGCCTGCATCAGCTATTCGGAAGCGATCCCGATGATCGAGGCGCGCGGGAAGCTGGAGCGGGCGTCGGGTCTCTGACGGCGTGGCACCACATCAGGATTGATGGCACCATCGCCGAGACGGCGTATCATGCCGCCCCTCATCGCCCTACGGGGCATCTCTCCCCAAGGGGAGAAGGAGGAATCGAGACCCTGCGGCAAGTCTCTTCTCCCCAACGGAGGGAAGGTGCCGGCGGGCAGATGAAGAGCCCCACGCGCCGACATTTGGATCACGGACAAGTCCCGTCCATCAACCGTCAGCATGCACGACGCCCGCGTCACGCTCCAGGTAGCGCTGGTCGATATCCGGCAGCGGCTCGTCGTCGATTGCCGCTTCGAAGGCCTTGAGGCGCTTGTGGATGGAGAGCAGCTCGATGATCGTTGTCCAGGAGTTGACGAGATACTGGAACGAGTTGCTGACCTGTCCGAAGGCGGTCGAGATCTGCTGGAAGATCCCGTAGGTGATGGCGCCCGCCACGATCGTCGGCACCAGCATGAAGACCACGAAGAGCGCGTCGGCCTGGATATAGAAATAGCGGGCGACATTGAAATACATGTAATGAAAATACATCCGGTAATAGTTCCTACGAACGTTACCGAAGAGCTCACTGACTGTCAGCGGCTGAGCCCGTTCCGCATGGTCCTCGCCATAGACCAGTTCCTTGCGATAGGCTGCTTCGACGCGCTGGTTGCGGAAGTTCAGGCCCGGCAGCTTGACACCGGCGACCGCCAGCAGAACCGTGCCGAACGCCGACCAGAAGAGCGCCAGCCAGAAGAGTGAATTCGCCACCGGGCCGACGAATGGCAGTTCCGTCACATAATGCGATAGCGCCAGAAGGATCGGCAGGAATACCACGAGCGTCATCACCGAGTTGATGAGGCTGATACCAAGACCTTCGAGCGTGCTCGAAAAGCGCATCGTGTCTTCCTGAACGCGCTGTGAGGCACCTTCGATGTGACGCAGCTTTTCCCACTTCGACATATAGAAATTGTTCATCGCTGTTCGCCAGCGGAAGATGTAGTGGCTGGTGAAGAAGTCGGTCATGATCGACACGAACATGCTGAGAAATGCGATCTGACAAAAGATCCACATCAGGCTGTAGAAATTGTCGACGGAAATGCCCGGCTGCTTCGACAATGCGTTCTGCAGAAGATCGCCGAACGGCCGGCGCCAGTTGTTGATCACCACGGTGATCTGAACGCCGAAATAGGTCACGAAGATGATCAGTGCCGAACCCCAGATCGACCACAGTTTCCAGGGGTGGCGCAGCGCCTTCAGATGCCATGCGCCGCAGAAGATCACTGCCGAAAGGAAGAAATAGCTGTAAAACCAGACGTTTTCTGGGAGCAGGAAAAACGAAAGGTCGATCGGCTGCTGTTCCTCGGCAACCGGTGCGAAGCCCAGCGATGCGCCGAGACCGGCAGCGAAGAGATACCAGCCGGCAATGGAAATCAGGGTCCAAACGACGAGTGAAGTAAAGAACGCCTTTGGCTGTGGAAAAAAGGAATGAAACACGGGAGGGCTTTGCTTTCCTGAACTGTGAGTCTCGGGAGTGTCGTGGAACACGGATTGTGCCGGAAACTAAGGCAGTTCCAAGGAAGCAGCAATGGGTTCGGCCCATTGTTACGGAGATGTAACCGGTTAAGCGATTTTCCTGATCACCGGCATGACAAGCGCTGCGCAGGCGACGAGCGCGATGGCGGCAATCACCGTCGGGACGGTGAAACTGCCGCTGCGCTCGGCAATCCAGCCGGCAACAACAGGCCCGACGATCTGGCCGACGCCGAAGGCGGCCGTCATCATCGCCAGGATCCGCCGCGGGCTCTGAGGCGAAAGCTTGCGGCCGATCTGCAGCCCGTAAGCCGTGATCGCCAGGAAGGTCGCCCCAAACAGCGCCCCGCCGATCAGCGGTGCGACGGCAGGCGGCAGCGCCACGGTCGCGGCCACGCCCGCGGCCTCGACCAGAAGGGCCGCGACATAGACGCCGCCAAGCCCCAGCGATCTGACCAGTGGCTTCCAGGCAAACAGCGCGACCGCCGCCGTCAGGCCGGCGATGAACCAGCAGAGGAATTCGACGAAGGGCCCGGTTGCAGAAAGGCGCGCGATGGTGACGAGGAAGGTCGCGGTGATGACGTAGCCGAAACCGAACAGGCCGTAGGAGAGCGTCAGCAGCACCATCGGCTGGTTCCAGACCAGCGCCGGTTCCCTGCCCGCCTGCGCCGATTGCGCCGGCGCCGCCGGCAGCAGCAGGAAAACGACGACGAGGCTTGCCGCGCAATAGAGCGCCCCGCCGATCCAGTCGGCCCGCCAGCCGCCCGACCCATCGTGAAAGCCGAGGCCGATCAGAAACACCATGACTGAGGACAGCGCGATACCCACTCCCGGCCCACCAAAATGCGCCGCCTGCACGTGGTCATTGCCGGCAGCAGCTCCGTGACTGAGCACGATCGACGAGGTGAAGACCAGCGCAAAAGCGCTGGCGAGGCCGGCCAGGAAGCGGATGACAGAGAAGATCGCGACGGAATCGGTGGCAGCCATGGCGGCAAGCAGGATCGCCGTTGCCAGCAGCGACAGCAGCGCAACCAGCCGCTCCCGACCCGCCGCCCAGCCATAGGCGGCAAGCACTGCGCCGACGAGATAACCGACGAAATTCGCCGACGCAATGAAGCCGGCATCCGCGGCCGAAAGCGGCACGCCGCTGATCATGCCCGGCAGGATGGGAGTATAGGAGAAGCGCCCGAAGCCCATGGCGGCCGCCATCGCAACGGCGCCGGCAGCGGCAGTGGAGACAAGGTTCGGCCGGGAGTGACGGGTGCGCTCGAGCATGCAGCGCTTATCGCGCCGCAACATCCGCACCACAATCAAGTAATTCTGATCGATCGATCAATTTCCCCGAACGTCAAAAATTCTCGGCCGCACTTGAAAGCAGTTATCGTAAGATATATGTTTTACGACATAGCTAACGATACATCCAACGATGAAAGGAAGGGCAATGAGAGGTTTTAAAGGCGGCATGTTCGGCGGAGATTTCCGCATGGGCCGCAAATTCGCGGCGGGCGATCTGCAGCTCGTCATCCTGGCACTGCTCGCTGAGCAGCCGCGCCACGGCTACGAATTGATAAAGATATTGGAAGAACGTTCGGGCGGCTTCTATGTGCCGAGCCCAGGCGTCATCTATCCCGCACTCACCTATCTCGAGGAAACTGGCCTTGCCGAGGTGGAGGCTGAGGGCGCCAAGAAGCTCTACCGCATCACCGAGGCCGGCCGCAGCCGCGTCGAGGAAAACCGCGCCATGATCCTGCATACCTTCGCCAAGCTGGAACGCATCGGCGAGAAGATGGCCCATGTGAAGCGCGTCTTCGAAACCGATCGTCACGGCGCCGACGAGGGCGATGACGGCGATTTCATGCAGGATGGCGGCGATATTCGCGCCGCCCGCATGCTGCTGCGCTCAGCCCTGCGCATGCGCTATCCCTGGTCGAAACCCGAAGCCGCCCGCATCGCCGGCATATTGGAACGTGCCGCCACCGAAATTCTGCAGGGCGGCAGGCCGGAAACGCGGGGGTGAAGACGGGGTTGGCGCCGACGTGCGTCGGGTTCGAGGACGCCGCGCCCCCCAAGAGAGCCTCTCATCCTGGTGCGCCCCGCAGGGGCCTCGAAGGGCGAGGCGGGTGTACTGACGCCGGATGAATGCAAGAAGCGACAAGCAAGTATGATCCTTCGAGGCTCCGCCCTACAGGCTGCGCACCTCAGCAACGGCAACCTACAAGGATGAGGAACGTTGGCGAGCTGCCCCTACCCCCGCGCATCCGGCAAGGTCAAAACCACCGGGCCGTTGCGAGTCGCCACCACCGTGTGCTCATATTGCACGGTCGGCGCCTTGGGATCGGCATAGAGTGTCCAGGCATCGTCGCCGCCCTCGGCCCATGTCGCGCCGAGCGAAAGGAACGGCTCGACGGTGAAGACGAGGCCTTCCGTCATCATCCGCTTTTCCGAAGGGTCCGGCCAGGTCGATAGCTCGGCCGGCTCCTCGTGCAGCGATCGCCCGACCCCGTGGCTCGCCAGATTGGCGACCAGCGTATAGCGGTTCTTCTGCGCAAAGGCGCCGACTGCGGTGCCGATCTTGGCCAGCGGTTCGCCCGATTTCACCTGGTTGAGCCCGACCCAAAGCGCTCGCTTGCCGTCGCGGCAAAGCCGTTCGATCTTCGGCTTGACCGGCGGCATCGCGAAGGAGGCGCCGGTATCGGCGAAGAAACCGTCCTTCTCCGCCGAAACGTCGATATTGATGAGATCGCCGGCGCGGATGACGCGCGGGCCGGGAATGCCGTGGGCGATTTCCTCATTGATGCTGATGCAGGTAGCACCCGGAAACTGGTAGCAGAACTCCGGCGCCGAGCGCGCACCTGAATCCTCGAGCACCTTGCGGCCGATCCCGTCGAGCTCCAGCGTCGTCATGCCGGGCTCCATCGCTGCCGCCATCACCTGGATGGCGTTGGCGCAGATGCGGCCGATCTCCTTGAGCTTTGTCAGTTCGTCGTCGTTTGCGATAACCATTCGTCTGTCCCGGCCGTGCGCAGGGCGGCCGCGGCCACCTCAAGCTGAGGCTTTCGCCCCTTCACCCTTTTCAGTCAATGCCTTTCTGACGATCGGCGCGACTTTCGTCCCGTACAGTTCAATACCACGCATGATCTGATCATGCGGCATCAGGCCGATCGCCATCTGCAGCAGGAAGCGGTCGTTCCTGAAAAGCGCGTGATGGGCGATGATCTTTTCGGCGACCGCCTCGGGATCGCCAACGAAGAGCGCGCCGTTCGGCCCGCGCGACATATCGAAATGCGCCCGGTTCGTCGGCCCCCAGCCGCGCTCGCGGCCGATGCGGTTCATCACTTCGGCCTGCGGCCCGTAAAACTGGTCGGCGGCGGCCTCCGTCGTATCGGCGATAAAGCCATGGACATTGATGCTGGTCTTCAGCTTCGCCTGGTCCTGCCCTGCCCGGCGCGCAGCCTCGCGGTAGAGATCGAAGAGCGGCGCGAAACGGCGTGGCTCACCACCGATGATCGCCAGCGCCACCGGCAGCCCGAGCGCCCCGGCGCGCGCCACCGACTGCGGCGTGCCGCCGACGGCGACCCAGAGCGGCAGCGGATCCTGCAGCGGCCTGGGATAGACGCCGCGCCCGTTGATCGGCGCGCGAAGCTCGCCCTTCCACTCCACAACCTCGCTGTCGCGCAGCGCCAGCAGCAGATCGAGCTTCTCCTCGAAAAGCTGGTCGTAGTCTTCGAGATTATAGCCGAATAGCGGGAAGGACTCGATGAAGGAGCCACGCCCGGCCATGATCTCTGCCCGGCCGTTGGAGAGCAGGTCGAGCGTCGAAAACTGCTGGAAGACGCGCACCGGATCGTCGGAGGAGAGCACGGTGACCGCACTGGTCAGCCGGATGTTCTTGGTTTTGACCGCGGCCGCGGCCAATACGACAGCAGGAGCGGATGCCGCATAGTCCGGCCGATGATGCTCGCCGAGCCCAAAGACATCGAGCCCCACCTGGTCGGCGAGCTCGATTTCCTCGATCAGGTTCTTCAGCCGCTCCGCCCCTTCGACACCTCTGCTGCCGGCAGGGCTCGGATTGACGTCGGCAAATGTGTAAAGCCCCAGTTCCATCATCGGCATCCTATTGAATTCCCGGCTGAGATAAGGATGGCTGGGATGGAGCGCAAATACAAATTGTGGAACGGAATGTTCGAGAATTTCGATGGCGGCATGATGTGTTTGGTGATCAGGCAGAGCGATCGATTAATTCGAATCTGAATTCAACCACTTCGAAGCGCCGGCGGATTCATCTTTCGAACCGCCTTAGATCGTACTTGAAGCGGCTGGACGGCGCACCCTCGCCGCGCCGTCCAGCCGCCGCTCACATCTTCGCCAGCAGCTCCGCCAGCTGATCGGCAGCCTTGCCCCACCCTTCGTGGAAGCCCATCTTCTCATGCGCTTCCTTGTCCTCGGCGCGCCAGTGCAGCGCCTTGGCCGTATATCTGGTGCGACCGTTGCCCAGATCTTCGAGCAGGATGACACCTGTAAAGAAAGGTTTCTCGGATGGTACCCAGGCGCTGGTATAGGCATCTGTGAAGACGATCTTCTCATTCTCGATGATCTCGAGATAGACGCCGCGGTTCGGATACTGATTGCCCTCGGGATCATGCATGACGACGAGACTGGAACCGCCGGGGCGGACGTCGAGCGTTGCGTCCGCCACACCCCAGGGACGCGGCACAAACCACTGCTTCAGCAGATCGGGATTGGTCCATGCCTTGTAGATCTTCTCGCGTGGCGCGTCGAATTCGCGCACGAGGACGAGTTCATGTTGCGTGCTGGCGGTCATTGCGACATCTCTCCATTTGAATGAAACCTGTCTCCTGTCAGGTTGTTACAAGGACGTGTCGACGTTCGCCGTTCCGACAGCGTACCGGCCTTTTCGGATTTTATTTTGCGATCGGCTGCGTGGCCTCTTCCTGCATCTTGTCGATCTGCCTGCGGATATGGGCGGCCTCGGCGGCCGAGTGGGCCAGGGCAATGGCGCGCTCGAAGGCTTCGCGCGCCTGGCTGGTCAGGCCAAGCTGCTTCAGCAGCCCGCCCCGTAAGCCGTGGTAGTAAAAATAGCCGCCGAGTTTTTCGCCAAGCGGATCGATGAGATCGAGCGCATCCTGTGCACCTTGGAGCTTGGAGACGACGACGGCCCGGTTGAGCGTTATTACAGGCGACGGCTGAAGGCGCTCCAGCGCGCGGTAGAGCAGGTCGATCTCCACCCAGTCGGTATCCCCAGCGCGTTTTGCCCGGGAGTGAACGGCGGCGATGGCTGCCTGCAACTGATAGGGGCCGGGCCGACGATGGCGCAGCGCCTTGTCGAGCAGCGCTAAGGCCTCGTTGATGAAGGGCTGGTTCCAGAGCGACCGGTCCTGATCCTCGAGCAGCACGATCTCGTCCTCGGCGCTGAAGCGCGCCGGCCGGCGCGAGATCTGCAGGAGCATGAGCGCAAGCAGCCCCATCAGCTCCGGTTCCGACGGGAAGATATGCAGCATCAACCGAGCCAGCCGGATCGCCTCGTCGCTGAAGGCAGCCGCCTCATGCCGGGGATCGGCCTGGCTGTAGCCCTCGTTGAAGATCAGATAGATCATCGTGCTGACGATCGAGAGCCGTTCGGCCCTTTCCTCAGGGCTCGGCGTTTCGAAAGGCACCCCTGCCTTGGCGACGCGCGCCTTGGCCCGGGTGATGCGCTGCTCCATGGCGCTTTCGGACACCAGGAAGGCACGCGCGATCTGCGGCACCGAAAGGCCGGAGACGATGCGCAGCGCCAGGGCGATCTGTTGGGTCGCCGGCAGGTCCGGGTGGCAGCAGATGAAGAGAAGCCGCAGAATATCGTCGCGATAATGGGAATCATCGAGCCGCTCGACAATATCGCTTTCGGCATCCTCGGTATCGGAGATGACGTCCTCATCCGGCAGAGCCTGGGTCTTCGCCCGCTTGCGCACAGCATCGATGCCGCTGTTTCGACCGACGAAGATCAGCCAGGCTGTGGGGTCACGTGGCGGCCCTTTCTCCGGCCATGTCCGGATCGCCCTCAGGCACGCCTCCTGAAACGCCTCTTCCGCGATATCGAGATTGCGGAAATAGCGCAGCAGCGCGCCGAGCGCCTTCGGGCGGGCCGATGCAAGCGCGAGGTCGATCCAGGCAATGTCTGTCATGATGAAGCATCTCCGGGCCTGAAGACGTAGAAAGGCCGAATTTCGTAAGAGGTGGAACCTGGATTGACGGATGAAAGCTGCTTCGAGAAGGCGATCGCCTCGTCGAGCGTTTCGAAGTCGACCACATAGAAGCCGAGAAGCGCCTCCTTCGTTTCCGCAAAGGGCCCGTCGATGACCAAGGGTTCGTCCTTGCCCTTGCGCACGGTGGTCGCAGCGGTCGTCGGCATCAACCGGCCGACGGGGCCGAGTTTGCCGGATGCGGCAAGCGGCTCCTGCACGGCATAGAGTTTCTCCATGACGGCAGCTTCCTCCTCCTTGCTCCAGGCAAAGACGGTTTCCTCATGGGCGTAACAAAGGATTGCATAAAGCATCGCTCACTCCTCTTTCCGAATGACGAAGGAGTACCGCCTTGACCGACAGCGCGCATCAAAAAATTATGGGCGGAGATTCGTGATCTCCGGAGCACGGGCGGCGCCGTAGCTGAAGAATAGCGGTGCATCTCCTGGGACGAACGGAACTACATCCCGCTGATCACCCCTCGCTCAAGGTCCGCTTGACCGCGTTCTTCCAGCCCTTGAGCTTTGCCGCCCGCAGCTTCTCATCCATATCGGGCTCGAACCGCCGATCCCGCTTCCACCTCGCCGAAAAACCGTCCTTGTCCGGCCACACCCCTGCCCGGCTGCCGGCGAGCCAGGCGGCCCCCAGCGCCGTCGTCTCGAGAATGACCGGGCGGTCGACCGGGGCATCGAGCAGGTCGGCAAGGCGCTGCATCGTCCAGGTTGAAGCGACCATGCCGCCGTCGACGCGCAGCACCGTGTCTTCCGTGCCGTTCTTCCAGTCCTTTTGCATGGCGTCGAGCAGGTCACGGGTCTGGTAGCAGACGGCTTCCAGTGCCGCCCGGGAGAGCTCCGCCGGACCGCTGTTGCGCGTCAGCCCGAAAATTGCACCGCGCGCCTTGGCATCCCAGTGCGGCGCGCCGAGGCCGGTGAAGGCGGGCACGAGATAGACTTCCTGTGTCGGATCGGCCTTTTCGGCCAGCGCGTTGGTTTCGGCGGCGCTGTCGATGATGCCGAGCCCGTCCCGCAGCCATTGCACGGCGGCACCCGCGATAAAGATCGAACCCTCCAGCGCATAGGTCGTCTCGCCGTTCAGGCGATAGGCGATGGTGGTCAGCAGCCGGTTTCTGGAACGCACCATATCGGCGCCGGTGTTGAGCAGTGCGAAACAGCCGGTGCCGTAAGTCGATTTCATCATGCCCGGCGCAAAACACGCCTGGCCGATGGTCGCCGCCTGCTGGTCACCGGCAACACCGAGAATCGGGATCGCTGCACCGAAGATGTCGGGATTGACCGTGCCGAAATCGGCGGCGCAATCCTTGACCTCCGGCAGCATGGCGGCCGGCACCCTCAGAATGTCGAGCAGATCCTCGTCCCACGCATTTTCGGCAATATTGTACATCAGCGTGCGCGAGGCATTGGTGGCATCGGTGACGAAGCTCTTGCCACCCGTCAGCCGCCAGATCAGGAAAGTGTCGATCGTGCCGAAGCAGAGATCGCCCCTGGCGGCGCGTGCCCGCGCGCCCTTTACGTTAGCCAGCATCCAGGAAAGCTTCGTGCCGGAAAAATAGGGATCGAGGATCAGGCCGGTCTTCTTGGTGAACAGCCGCTCCAGATCCTGCCTTTTCAGATTGTCGCAATAGCTTGCCGTGCGCCGGTCCTGCCAGACGATGGCATTCTGGATCGGTCGCCCTGTTTCGCGCTCCCAGACGACGACGGTCTCGCGCTGGTTGGTGATGCCGAGTGCTGCGAGATCCTTGGCCTCGATCCCGGCGTCGCGCAACGCCATGTGGACGGTGGAGACGACCGAATCCCAGATTTCCTCGGGATCATGCTCGACCCAGCCGGAACGCGGATAGATCTGGGTGAATTCCTTCTGGCCCTTGCCGGCGATACGCATATCGCCGTCAAAGACGATCGCCCGCGTCGATGTCGTTCCCTGATCGATCGCCAGAACATATCCGCTCATGAAAACCCTCCCTCAACATGTCAATTGTCGAGGCAAATCAATAGGACACGGATGCGGGCGAGAAAAGCGAATAAAGCGGAATTGCCAGCCCGACGGCTTTGGGCATAACCTCGCAAATAACGCTGCAACGCAGCATCGCGATTTCAGGAGTGAAAAGCATGAGCAGAACAGTCGTCGTCACCGGCTCCACCAGCGGCATCGGCCTTGCGATCGCCACGGCCTTCGCCGAAATGGGCGACAACGTCGTCATCAACGGCTTCGGAAAGGCCGATGAAATCAAGGCGATCGTCGAGCGGCTTGAATCATTGTCCAAAGGCCGGGCGATCTATCATCCGGCCGACATGACGAAGCCCGCCGAGATCGCCGACCTGATCGAAACGGCTGACAAGACCTTCGACACCGTCGACGTCCTGGTCAACAATGCCGGCATCCAGCATGTCGAGAAGATCGAGGATTTCCCGGTCGAAAAATGGGATCAGATCATCGCGATCAATCTGTCGAGCTCCTTTCATACCATGCGCGCCGCGATCCCGCTGATGAAGGCCAGGAAGTACGGCCGCATCATCAACATCGCCTCGGCCCACGGGCTCGTCGCCTCCCCCTTCAAATCCGCCTATGTCGCGGCAAAACATGGTATATTAGGCCTGACGAAGACGGCAGCACTTGAACTTGCCGAATTCGGCGTGACCGTAAACGCCATCTGCCCCGGCTATGTGCTGACACCGCTCGTCGAGAAGCAGATCCCGGATACCGCCAAAGCCCGCGGCATGACCGAGGAGCAGGTGAAGAGCGAAGTCATCCTCAAGGCGCAGCCGACGCGTGAATTCGTCAAGGCCGAGGAAATCGGTGCACTGTCGCTCTACCTCGCCAGCGACGCGGCCCGCCAGGTGACCGGAACGCATATCTCGATTGACGGTGGCTGGACGGCGGCTTAACCATTTGGAAAAAATAACCGGGAATATCATGAACGACAGCATCCGCTTCATCCTGAATGGCGAGGACATCACGCTCACCGATGTCAGGCCGACCGAGACGCTTCTCGATTTTCTGCGGTTGAAGCGACGGCTGACAGGCACCAAGGAAGGATGTGCGGAAGGCGATTGCGGCGCCTGCACCGTGCTCGTCGGGCGGCTTGCCGACGGTAAGCTCGCCTATGAATCCGTCAATGCCTGCATCCGTTTCATCGGTTCACTGCACGCCACCCATGTGGTGACGGTCGAGCATCTCGCCGGCAGGGACGGCGCGCTGCATCCGGTGCAACAGGCATTGGTCGATTGTCACGGCTCGCAATGCGGCTTCTGTACCCCGGGCTTCGTCATGTCGCTCTATGGCCTGTGGCTGACCAGGGAAAACCCCAGCCGCTACGAGATCGAAAAGGCGCTGCAAGGCAACCTCTGTCGTTGCACCGGCTATGAGCCGATCGTCAAGGCTGCCGAGCAGGTGAGCCTGATGCGGCCAAGCACCCTCTTCGATCCGCTGGAACGGACGCGATCCGAAATCGTCGCCCGGCTCTGGGCGATGCAGGCGAGCGGCACGATCCGGATTGCCAATGGCGACGACCGGCTGATCGTGCCGGCTTCGGTCCAGGCGCTCGCCGAAGTCCTCTCGCAGGAGCCTGATGCGATTATCGTCGCCGGCGCGACGGATGTCGGCCTCTGGGTGACGAAGCAGATGCGCAGGCTGAGCCCGGTGGTTTTCATCAGCCACCTCAGCGAATTGCAGTCGGTTGGGGAAGGCGAGGATGGCATCACCATCGGCGCCGGCGTCAGTTACACCAAGGCTTTCGAGGCGATCTCCAAGAAAATCCCCGCGCTCGGGCGGCTGATCGACCGCATCGGCGGCGAGCAGGTGCGCAATATGGGCACGATCGGCGGCAATATCGCAAACGGTTCGCCGATCGGCGATAGCCCACCGCCGCTGATCGCGCTCGGCGCGACGCTGACGCTGCGGTCCCTGCAAGGCCAGCGCAGAATGCCGCTCGAGGATTTCTTCATCGCCTATGGCAAGCAGGACCGGAAACCCGGCGAATTCGTGGAAAGCGTTTTTGTGCCCTATCCGGCAGCAACCAGCCGCTTTGCCGCCTACAAGATCACCAAGCGTCGCGACGAGGACATCACCGCCGTGCTCGGCGCCTTCCTGCTGACGCTCGACGATGCCGAGATGATCACCGATATCCGCATCGCCTACGGCGGCATGGCGGCAACGCCGAAACGCGCCCGCACGGTGGAGGCCGAACTGATCGGCAAACCATGGACGGAAGCGACGATCGAGGCGGCCCGTCCCGCCTTCGACGCCGATTACCAGCCGCTGACCGACTGGCGCGCCTCGGCGGAATACCGCCAGCTGACGGCAAAGAACCTGCTGACGCGGTTCTACCTCGAGACCGTCGGCGCGCCGGCGGAACTGAAGCGGTTCGAGGAGGTGGCGTGATGGAAAGATTGACCGTCGGCGCTGAGCCGCGAGCGCCCGGAGCATCGGCTGCGGGCAATCTCTCGACAGGGAGGCGCTAATGGACAAGTCCACCTTCGACGACCGCAAGGTTATCATATCAGGCCCGATGCACGGCGCGCTGCGGCATGATTCCGCGCATAAGCACGTCACTGGAACCGCCGATTATATCGACGACATTCCGGAACCCGCAGGCCTGCTGCACGGCGCCCTCGGCCTCTCCGACCGGGCGCATGCCGAAATCGCCGGCATCGACCTTTCCGCCGTCGCCGCCTATCCCGGCGTCGTATGGGTCTTCACCGGCAAGGACGTGCCCGGCGTCAACGACGTCAGCTCGAACGGCAGCCATGACGAGCCGCTGCTGGCCGAAACTTTAGTTCAGTTCCACGGCCAGCCGATCTTTGCCGTCATCGCCGAAACGCGCGACGCTGCCCGCCGCGCCGCGCGGCTGGCAAAGATCGACTATCGCGACCTGCAGCACTGGAGCGATATCGATGGTGCGCTCGCCAATGGCAGCCCGCTGGTCATCACCCCGATGACGCTCAGGCGCGGCGAGCCGGAAACGGAAATGACCAATGCCGCCATGCGTCTGAAAGGTCAGATGCGCATCGGCGGACAGGAGCATTTTTACCTCGAAGGCCATATCGCCGTAGCGATCCCCGGCGAGGACGACGAGGTCACCGTCTGGTCCTCGACGCAGCATCCGAGTGAGATCCAGCACATCGTCGGCCATGTGCTCGATATCCCGTCCAACGCCGTGACCGTTAATGTGCGCCGCATGGGCGGCGGCTTCGGCGGCAAGGAGACGCAGGGCAATCAGTTCGCAGCACTCGCCGCCATCGCCGCCAAGAAGCTCGGCCGCGCGGTCAAGTTCCGCCCGGACCGCGACGAGGACATGAGCGCCACCGGCAAGCGCCACGATTTCCTCGTCGATTACGAACTCGGCTTCGACGCCGAAGGTCGCATCCACGCGGTCGACGCGACCTATGCGGCCCGCTGCGGCTTCTCCTCCGACCTCTCCGGACCGGTGACCGACCGCGCCCTCTTCCATGCTGATTCCAGCTACTTCTACCCCCATGTGCATCTGGTCTCGAAACCGCTGAAAACGCACACCGTTTCCAACACCGCCTTCCGCGGTTTCGGCGGGCCGCAGGGCATGCTCGGCGCCGAGCGCTTCATCGAGGAGATCGCCTATGCCCTCGGCAAGGATCCTCTCGACGTCCGCAAGCGGAATTTTTACGGCCAGCCGGGCTCCGGGCGCACGCTCACCCCTTACCATCAGGAGGTCGAGGACAATGTCATCGCCCGCGTCGTCGAGGAGCTGGAAGAGACCGCCGGATACCAGGCGCGGCGCAACGCCATCATCGCCTTCAACCGCGACAGCCGCTATATCAGAAAGGGCATCGCGCTGACGCCGGTCAAATTCGGCATCTCCTTCACCATGACCGCCTTCAACCAGGCCGGCGCCCTCGTCCACATCTATCAGGACGGCTCGATCCATCTGAATCATGGCGGCACCGAAATGGGCCAGGGCCTCTACACCAAGGTGGCGCAGGTGCTGGCCGACAGCTTCCAGGTCGATATCGACAGGGTGAAGATCACCGCGACGACAACGGCCAAGGTGCCGAACACCTCGGCGACGGCGGCCTCCTCCGGCTCGGATTTGAACGGCATGGCAGCCTTCGACGCCGCCCGCCAGATCAAGGAACGGCTGGTGGCGTTTGCTGCCGAAAAATGGGATGTGGCGCCTTCCGACATCGTCTTCCTGCCGAACCGGGTGCGCGCCGGCGAGATCGAGATTCCCTTTCCCGATTTCATCAAGCAGGCCTATTTCGCCCGCGTCCAGCTTTCCGCCGCCGGCTTCTACAAGACGCCGAAGATCCACTGGGACCGCAAGGCCGGCCGCGGCACGCCCTTCTATTATTTCGCCTACGGCGCCTCCTGCACCGAGGTGTCGATCGACACGCTGACGGGCGAATATCTGATCGACCGTACCGACATCCTCCACGATGTCGGTCGCTCGCTGAATCCGGCGATCGATATGGGCCAGGTCGAAGGCGCCTTCGTGCAGGGCCTGGGCTGGCTGACGACGGAAGAACTCTGGTGGGACGACAAGGGCCGGCTGCGCACTCACGCCCCCTCGACCTACAAGATTCCGCTCGCCTCCGACCGTCCAAAGATCTTCAACGTGCGCCTCGCCGAATGGTCGGAGAACGCTGAGGCCACCATCGGTCGCTCCAAGGCGGTCGGCGAACCACCCTTCATGCTGGCGATCTCGGTGCTGGAGGCACTGTCGATGGCGGTGGCGAGTGTGGCCAACTACAAGGTCTGCCCGAGGCTGGATGCGCCGGCGACGCCCGAGCGGGTACTGATGGCAGTCGAGCGGATGAAGCGGGTGTAGGAGATGCGAATGCGTCCCGCTTGTTTATTGGCCTCGGCGGCTGATCGGGGCGGGCAGAGAGACTGGAACCGCCGTGAGACACCCACGAACCTACCGGTCATTCACCCATGACCGCCATCCGCCGCTTCCTCGCCGCCCACCCGGACAGCATCCTCATCGACATCACCGGCACACAAGGTTCGACCCCGCGTGAGGTGGGCGCTTTCATGCTGGTCTCGCAAACCGCCTTATGGGGCACGATCGGCGGCGGCCGGTTCGAGTTCATGGCGATCGGCAATGCGCGAGACATGCTGGCGGGAACCGGCGGGATGGCGGAGATGGATATCCCGCTCGGGCCCGACATCGGCCAATGCTGCGGCGGGCGCACGCAATTGCGGTTTCGCCGGGTGACACAGGCGGTTGCCGAAGAAATCGAAGTCAGGCTTGCCGGCGAGACCGAGCGTCTGCCGGAGGTCTATCTCTTCGGCGCCGGTCATGTCGGTCGGGCGCTGGCCGCGGCCTTGGCGCCGTTGCCGCTGTCAATCACGGTCGTCGAGACGCGGCAGGAAGAAATCACCAGCCTGCCTCCCGAAACGAAGACGCGGCTCGTGCCGATGCCGGAAGCGCTGGTGAAGGATGTTGCGGCCGGCGGCGCGCTGGTCATCCTGACGCACGACCATGCGCTGGATTTCCTCATCGCCCGCGAGGCGCTGGAACGGACCGACCTCGCCTATATCGGCATGATCGGCTCGGCGACGAAGCGCGCCACGTTCGTAAGCTGGCTTTCCCGCGAGGGCGGCGGAGAACGTGGCTGGACAGAACGCCTGACGCTGCCGATCGGCGGCTCGGCGGTCAGGGACAAGCGCCCTGAGGTGATCGCCGCCATGACCGCCGCCGAAATCCTGACGGCGCTTGCGGTCTACCGCATGCGTTCGTCCTCGCAGTAGGGATCGCGCCCGTCGAGGAAACCGAGATCACGCTTGACGCGATCCGGCGCCGTGTCGAGATCGAGGCTGGGCATGCGCCAGATCCGCGCCAGCTGGCCGCCGATGCGCCGGAAAATTCCGATGGTCGGCTGCGGCGGGCTTTGTTCGATAGCATAGCAATCCATGACATCACCTCAATAGTTTGATGGTATGAGTTGCAGTTTGCAGCTAAAAATGCTGCAATTCCAATCGAACGACCGTCTGCATGCATCAAGAGAACTTATCCATGAAACTTTCCAAGCAATTTCCACTGAATGCGCTGCGCGTCTTCGAGACCGCTGCCCGGCTCGGAAGTTTCACCAAGGCAGGCGACGAACTCGGTATGACGCAGACGGCCGTTAGCTACCAGATCAAGCTGTTGGAGGAGAATGTCGGCGAGCCGCTCTTCCTGCGCCGTCCCCGCCAGATCGCGCTGACGGAGACCGGCGAGCGACTGGCGCCGAAGGTAACCGAAGCCTTTGCCATGCTGCGCGACGCGATGGCGACGGCCCGCGACAGCGTCGAAGGCACGCTCGCCATCAGCTCGACCCATACCTTCGCCTCGAAATGGCTGGCGCCGCGCCTCGGCTCTTTCCACTTGAAGCATCCGGCGATCGCGGTGCGCTTTCAGGCAAGCTCTGACATCATCGATTTCACCCGCGAGCAGATCGATGTCGGCATCCGCTGGGGCGACGGCAACTGGCCGGGGCTGACACTGCACCGGCTGATGGGGCTGGAGTTCACGCCGATGCTGAGCCCGAAGCTGGCGGAAGCGGCCGGCGGCATCAAGGAGCCGCGCGATCTCCTGAAGCTCGATCTCTTCGACGCCGGCGATATCTGGTGGAAACAATGGTTCGAGGCAGCCGGCGTCACGGAGACGGATCTCGATCGGCGCCCGCGCAACCAGCTTGGCTCCCAGGCCGTGGAAGCCGATGCGGCCATCGCCGGCCATGGCGTCGCCATCCTCCATCCGGCCTTCTATGAGGCCGAGATCACGCTCGGCCGGCTCTACCAGCCCTTCGAACTGACCCGCAGCGACGGCAAGGCCTACTGGCTCGCCTACCCCGAAAACCGTCGCAACGTGCCGAAGATCAAGGCCTTCCGCAACTGGATCCTCGAGGAGATGAAGGCAGCCGGAAATTGATGCACGCCGCCTGAATTGTGCGGTGATTTTCTGACGACGCCATGCCGGACCCGGTTCGCGAGCCGGGTCCGGTGCTGTGGTCCGCCTTCAATATCCCATTTCCGGCGCATAAAAACAGCGCGGCGTATCCTCGTTCGGGAACAGACAGAGATGATAGTCGTTATCGCCGGATTGCATCGCCTTCGTCATCGGCAGCAGGAAGACATGAGCATGCGTGACCAACCGGTGGTCGCCAGGCATCAACGTCACACGATATCCGCCCGGCGTCACCGCCACGCTTTTCGAAGGGATCATCTGGCAATCGCCATTATGACTGTCGCCGTTGCAACAATAGGGGTCATAACTCCACCCCGAAGGTGCGTCGTGGGCCGTCGCCAACGACGCATACGCAATCATCACACACGTCAGAATGCTGCGCATGGGCATCTTCTCCGTCGATGAATGCGCCGCCGATGATCCAACGGTTCTTATTTTATTCCGGCGGCCTGCAAAAATAATTGTAATCGAGTCGTCGTAGTTCAAGGTCTGCTATTTTAGCAGGCGCAGTATAAGTCAGGGATAATGCACAGTCTTCTCGGCAGCTTTTAGGCACGCGACAGCAGATCGGCGATACGACCGTGATCGGCGGCTTCGGCATAACCGTCGAAAATCATCAGCGGAGCGCCGAAGATCTCGACGAGCCCATTGCTGATGATGACTCCTTCACCATCCCGGCACGCAAGAATGGGGGTCGCCGTCGTCTCACTATAGCGCAGCAGCGCGGAGAAATAGCCGGGATCATCATCGAGATGCGGGAAGAATTCGAAGGGCAGCATATTGAGAGCCGCGCCATCCCGCACCGTATTGGGCGAACCGCCAGAAAAGAGGGCGTCGACAGCGATTGTCGGCGTCATCAAAATCGCCCCGGCGCTAGTTCCGATAAGAATTCCGTCATTCAGTGCCCATGCGCGCAACTTGTCCAGCATGCCGCTTTGGCGCAGCCTTCTCAGAAAATCGCCGGTGTGGCCGCCGGAAAGATGAATGGCGTCACAGGAGAACAGCCGGCTGATCTCCTCATCGCCGGAGAGCGCATCGAGATCGACAAAGAGATCAAGCGAAAGCCCATACTTGGCGTAATATTGCCGTTTCTCATCAAAAAACGCGCGCTCCGGGTCTGGACCCGACGCGATATAGCCGATGCGGTTTCCGCGAGCGCGGACGAGTGCTGCAATCCTGCGGTCCATCGGCGCGTTTTCGGCGATGAGCTGATCGCTGTAGAGGGCGGTGATCATTCCCTTGCTCCTTTGGCGCGCCGGGTCGTCGCGCGTGTGCAGTCCTTCAATCTCCTCTTCCCTCCCCGCCAAAATTTCCGCAATGTCACGAGTCGGAGGAAGATAGGGGAACTCGATGTATGAATATGCCATAGCATGGGAATGGTTCGCCTTCGCGGCGCGCTGGTTTCATGTCATCACCGCGATCGCCTGGATCGGATCGTCCTTTTATTTCATCGCGCTCGATCTCGGACTGGTGAAACGCCCGCATCTGCCGCCCGGCGCTTATGGCGAGGAGTGGCAGGTCCATGGCGGCGGCTTCTACCATATCCAGAAATATCTGGTGGCGCCCGCTCAGATGCCCGAGCATCTGACCTGGTTCAAATATGAGAGCTATTTCACCTGGCTTTCCGGCTTCCTGATGCTGTGCATCGTCTATTACGGCGGCGCCGATCTCTTCCTGATCGACCGGCATGTGCTCGATATCAGTGCGCCCGTCGCGATCCTGATCTCGCTGGCGTCGCTGGCGCTCGGCTGGGTCGTCTACGATGTGCTTTGCAAATCCCCGCTTGGGCGGCACACCTGGGGTTTGATGGCGGTGCTCTATATCGTGCTCGTCTTCATGGCCTGGGGCTATACACAGCTTTTCACCGGCCGCGCCGCCTTCCTGCATCTCGGCGCCTTCACCGCGACGATCATGTCGGCCAACGTCTTCATGATCATCATCCCGAACCAGAAGATCGTCGTCGCCGATCTCATCGCCGGGCGCACGCCCGACCCCAAATACGGGCAGGTCGCCAAGCAGCGCTCGCTGCACAACAACTACCTGACGCTGCCCGTCATCTTCTTCATGCTGTCGAACCACTATCCGCTGGCCTTCGGCACGCAGTTCAACTGGGTGATCGCCGCCCTGGTCTTCCTGATGGGCGTCACCATCCGCCACTGGTTCAATACCACGCATGCCAGGAAAGGCCGGCCGACCTGGACCTGGATCGTCACCGTCATCCTCTTCATCCTGATCATGTGGCTTTCGACCGCGCCGAAGCTGCTGACCGGCGAAACGGATGCGGCAGCAGTCGCGCCCGCCTTCCAGCAATTCGCCGGCGACCCGCATTTTCCCGCCGTCAAGCAACTGGTGTCGACGCGCTGTTCCATGTGCCATGCCGCCGAGCCGGTTTATGAGGGCATCGTGCGACCGCCAAAGGGCGTAATCCTTGAAAACGACGCCGAAATCGCCGCCCATGCCCGTGAAATCTATATACAGGCCGGCCGCAGCCATGCCATGCCGCCCGGCAACATCACCGACATCACGCCGGACGAGCGCAAGCTGCTCGTCGCCTGGTTCGAAAACGCAGTCGAAGGCAAGAAACAATGACGACGACACTCCTGCGCGGCCGCCTGCTGTCCTTCCATCGCGCGCCGCTGAGCCTGACCGACAGCCAAAGCTATCTCTATGAGGAAGATGGCGGCCTGCTGATTACGGACGGGCTGATCTCGGCAATCGGCCCCTATGCCGATGTCAAGGCAAAGGCAGCCGCTGATGTGGCCGAGATCGACCACCGCCCGCATCTGATCATGCCCGGCTTCATCGACATGCACCTGCATTTTCCGCAGATGCAGGTGATCGCCTCCTATGCCGCCAACCTGCTCGAATGGCTGAACACCTATACTTTTCCCGAGGAATGCCGCTTCGTCGAAAGCAGGCATGCTGAAAGGATCGCCACGCATTTCTACGACGAGCTGATCCGCCACGGCACGACGACGGCGGTTGCCTATTGCTCCGTGCACAAGACCTCGGCCGACGCCTTCTTCGCCGAGGCGATGAAGCGCAACATGCGCATGGTCGGCGGCAAGGTGATGATGGACCGCAATGCCCCGCAGGGCCTGCTCGACACCCCCGAAATGGGCTATGACGAAACCCGCCAGGTGATATCGGACTGGCACGGCAAGGGCCGCAATCACGTCGCCATTACCCCGCGCTTCGCCATCACCTCGACACCGGCGCAGATGGAAGCGACATCGGCCCTGGCCCGTGAATTTCCCGACCTGCACATCCAGACGCATCTTTCGGAAAACCACGACGAGATCAAATTCACCTGCGAGCTTTATCCCGAGGCGCTCGATTATACCGACATCTACGCCCGCTACGGCCTGCTCGGGGCGAAAAGCCTCTTTGGCCATGCCATCCACCTGTCCGAGCGCGAGGCCGATGCCATGAGCGAGGCGGGCGCCGTCGCCGTCCACTGCCCGACCTCGAACCTCTTCCTCGGCTCGGGCCTGTTTCCGCTGAAGGCGCTGGCGCGGCGCCAAAAGCCGGTCCGTATCGGCGTCGCCACCGATATCGGCGGCGGCTCCAGCTATTCGATGCTCAGGACGATGGACGAGGCCTATAAGATCCAGCAGTTGCTTGGCGAACGGCTGAACCCGCTGGAAAGCTATTACCTGATGACGCGCGGCAATGCCGAAGCGCTGTCGCTGACAGACCGAATCGGCACCATGGAACCTGGCACCGAAGCCGATCTCGTCGTGCTCGATGCGACGGCGACACCGGCCATGGCGCTGAAGATGGAGGTGGTGAAGACGCTGCCCGAGGAGCTATTCCTGCTGCAGACGATGGGCGACGACCGGGCGATTGCCGAGACCTATGTTGCAGGTGTGGCGCTGAAGGCGGGACTTCGATAACGCGCGCCGTTGCTCTCGAAATCGGTCCGTGAAAAGCTGCCTCACACGGCCAATTTCCCATAACACTGCCGCCAAATTCATGTTATGGCCGATGGCCGCATTCAGATGTGAAGGTTCAATTCATGGCCACCCCGCTCACCATCGCCGACCTGAAAAAACTCGCACAGCGCCGCGTGCCGAAGATGTTCTTCGACTATGCGGATTCGGGCGCCTGGACGGAATCGACCTACGCGGCGAATGAGAGCGATTTCAGTCAGATCAAGCTGCGTCAGCGGGTGATGGTCGACATGACCGACCGCACGCTGGCAACGACGATGGTTGGCCAGAAAGTGTCGATGCCGGTGGCTCTGGCGCCGACGGGCCTGACCGGCATGCAGCATGCCGACGGCGAGATGCTGGCGGCGCGCGCCGCCGAAGAATTCGGTGTTCCCTTCACGCTCTCGACGATGAGCATCTGCTCGATCGAGGATGTCGCTTCGGTGACGACCCGCCCCTTCTGGTTCCAGCTCTACGTGATGAGGGACAAGGATTTCGTCCTCAACCTCATCAACCGCGCCAAGGCGGCCAAATGCTCGGCGCTGGTGCTGACGGCCGATCTGCAGATCCTTGGCCAGCGCCACAAGGATCTGCGCAACGGCCTGTCGGCGCCGCCGAAATTCACGCCGAAGCATATCTGGCAGATGGCGACCCGGCCCTTCTGGTGCCTTGAGATGCTGCAGACCAAGCGCCGCACCTTCGGCAATATCGTCGGCCATGCGAAGAATGTTTCCGACCTCTCGTCCCTCTCCTCCTGGACGGCCGAACAGTTCGATCCGCGGCTGTCTTGGGCGGATGTCGCCTGGATCAAGGAACAATGGGGCGGACCGCTGATCATCAAGGGCATACTCGATCCGGAGGATGCGAAGGCAGCCGCCGATACCGGTGCCGATGCGATCGTCGTCTCCAATCATGGCGGTCGGCAGCTAGACGGCGCCTCCTCCTCGATCAGCATGCTGCCGAAGATCGTCGACGCCGTCGGCGACCGTATCGAGGTCCATCTCGACGGCGGCATCCGCTCTGGCCAGGACGTGCTGAAGGCCGTGGCGCTCGGCGCCAAAGGCACCTATATCGGCCGCCCCTTCCTCTACGGCCTCGGCGCCATGGGCAAGGAAGGCGTGGCGCTGGCGCTCGGCATCATCCGCAAGGAGATGGACATCACCATGGCGCTCTGCGGCAAGCGCGACATCAACGACGTGAATTCGTCGATCATCGACGGACGGCAGTGAAGCTGCTGGAGAAGCCAGCTGAGAGCGGTTCAACTTTTCATGGAAACGCAAAACCGCTCTAAGCTCTTGTTTTGACGCAATTCCGGACGGAATACCGCTTCGCACTTTTCCTGGAATTGCTCTAGAAGGGTCACGGATCCCGGAATCGCCGTCGCGATTGGCGCGCGCAAGACCTGCCGGACACGTGCCGGAGCGCTTGCATCAATCGCCTGCCGTCATATTCAGCAGAGCGGCTGCCCATCGGTCGCATCGAGCACCAGGATCGCGAAAATCACGAGACAGATGGCGAGCGCAAAACGCTGCCGCCAGACGATGCGACGCGATCCGGCAATCCGCCTCTCGAGCCCAGACGGTGTCCCGTCAGGCTTGCGAAGCCGCATGCGGGACAACAGGTCGTCGACGGCAGCAAGACCGGCCGTCTCGGTCTCGTGGCTCGCCGCGAGGCGAAACAACAGCGCATCGAAGAGAAGATGGATCGCCAGCGCAAGAACAATCACGCAGAAAACCAGCATCAAGAGCCAGCCGAACTGTGGAACGAAGCCTCGATATTCGGCAGTGATCGGGCCGACAATCAGTGGCAACAGTGCCGTCAGCCCGCAGAAGATCGAATTACGGCCGAGATTTCGCGCCGCCGCCGAGGCCGTGCTATTCCACTGCGTCATTGCACGCCCTCCGTCACGGCATGGATACTTTCCGCGGGCAGATGAACACGCCGCCCCGCCCGTTCGATCAGCCGCACTGCTTCGGCCGGATCTTCGCAACGTCGGCTGATGAGCAGCCAACGCACGATGACGCAAGCGCTCCGCTGGAAACCTAGCGCACAGCAGACGAGAACCGGTCCCTGCTCGCGCGCAGCCTCGACGAGGTTCGCCGCGGCGAGCGTCTGGATCTTGTCGAGGGCGGTAAGATCAAGGGTGGGAAAGCTGCACCAGCGCGCGCGTGTCGCGCCGGGGCGCTGAAGTTCGCCGGTAATGTCGATCACCGTGGCAAAACGGTCGGCCTCGTAGCGACGCGGAAAACGACCGAGATGGACGCCGTCGGCGATCGCCACCGACGCCGGCATTCCCCGGGTCCAGAGCCAAATATTGATGTGAGCGCCGAGCCGGTAGGGTGCCAGCAGCCAGCGGCTGGCAAGGGTGGCCCGGCCATCGACGCGTTTCTGGAATATCTGCGGGCCGGCGCCGAGATATCCGAGCGAGACGATCGCCAGCGCAACAGCCGGCCAGAGCAACAGCAGGGCCGCGGCCGATAGAGGTGTGCAGAGCGTTGCAAGGCCGAGAAATGCGATGGCGCCGCATAGATAATAGATGCCGAGGCGACGCGACTTCGGATCGCCGCTCATCGCAAAATTCGCGAGAGGCGAACCGGCATCGCGCGGAAAAAGCCAGGCGGCAAACAGGCCGAGCAGCATGCCGGTCGGTATGTCGATGACGTGATGCTGCCACGTGGTCAGCACGGAGGCACCGATCAGGAGGCACCAGAAGTGCCACAGAAGCCGTGCCTTGCGCGGCAGCCGGCCGCGCAGATGGTCCCAGATCACAACCAGGAGCGCGATATGCAGCGACGGCGCCTGGTTGAACGGCTTATCGAAGCCGCCGAGCACGGCGAACATGAAACCGGGCAGGCCGCTCGTTGCCGGCCGCACGAAGGTCGCTTCAAGCGGAAACGCGACAAAGCAGGCGACGGCTATTATCTGGATCGTTAGATAACGCCTCGCCAGCATATCCACACCGCGCGGCGTCGTGTTGATGAACAGGCAGAGTGCATAGAACAGATTGATCGACCAATAGGGAATGATCGTCCATCCGAGGAACGGAATGGCGCTTTCCCATGCGAAGGCGACGTTCGGCACATGAGCGCGCTGCGACGCCAGCCAATTGGCGCCGCCATAGCTCAGATAGAAGAACGGTCCCAGGAAGGCGAGCCAGAGCGCCGCCCGCTTCTGGACCGGTGCTGCCCGGGAAAAAGGTGAACGTGCCTTCTCCACGCTTTGCCCTCAAACTCGCTCGGCCAACGAGACAGTGAAAATGCCCCACTGGTCGATGCGCTGTTCGATCTTGCGGAAACCGGCTGCGGCGACCAGTTGGTCCATTTCCTCTTGCGTCCGCCGCCGCATCACCCACGCCTCGCCGCCGCGGTGGGAGGTCAGGGCGCGGGCAATCATCTCCAATTGTGGATGCCATGGCTGGTTGGTGTAGACTAGCAGACCACCGGGCCGCATCGCGCGGGCGATCCCGTTGAGGGAAGCGGCGATCATCGCATTGTCGGAAAACAGCTCGTAAAGGCCGGAGACGATCGCGAGATCCGGAGCCGGCGTGGTTGCTGCCAGCCCCTCGCCATCAAAGGCATCCTGCTGGCGGAAGTTGACGAAATCGCCCAGTCCACGTGCGGCAATGCTGTTGCGGCCGGCATCGACGTTAATGGGGGAATAGTCCTGCAGCCGCGCACTGTCGGGACGCACGGCAGCCGCCTCGATCGCATCAAGCACATAACGGCCGTGCCCGGCCGCTATGTCGAGCATATGGGTGCTGCGGCCGGCTGCTTTCAGGCGCTGCAGCGCGCGGTCGATCAGCTCCTGCAAGTGCAGCTTTCGCTGCCTGATACCGCGCCAGCCGATCGCCTCGAGGAACACCTTGTCGATCAAACGCCCGCCGGGACCGAGCCCGCGCGGCTTGTTCTCGTAGACGTAGTCGAGCGTCGAGCCGGAATCAAAGCCGGTCTTGACCCCGGTCTTGATGCCCTCGGACACCAAGGCGCCGATCTTGATGTTGAGGCGGCTGAGCGCCCAGTAGATGCCACGTGGGGATGTCGCGTCCAGCGGGCTCGCAAGCCGGTCGGCCTCGTCCTTTGTATAGCCCTGGATATGGGCGTTGCGAAGGTCGGCAGGTGCCCGGGGCTCGGCAAAACGCGCATCTATAAAACGGCGGACCTCGGCGAGCGCAATCGCGCGGTCCTTTTCGCCAAGCGTATCATGGTAGAAGCCGGCAAGCACATGCCGTTCCTTGATCCGGCTGCCGAGGTTTTCGTAAAACCGGTGCTGCGGCGCCTGTCGCACCACCCAGTCGCTGCCGGAGATCAGCAGTTGGGTCGGGACGGTGATGGCGCGGGCGTCGCCGACGACGCGGGCTGCCGCCTCATAGAGCTGCACCAGGATGTTGGAGGCAATCGGCCTAGATATCAATGGGTCGGTTTCGTAGGAGGCGATGCGCTCGGGATCATGCGTCAGGAACCTCGCCTTGACATAGGAATTGACGAAGAATGTACCTTTGAGCTTTTCCCAGAACGCGATGCCTTCTTTGGCAAAAGGCACGTAGAGCTTGACGCTGAAGGCCGGCGAGGCAAGCACGAGCGCACGGATCGGCGGCGCATAGTCGTGCACCCAGGTGCTGGCGAGGACCGCGCCGACACTCTGCGCAATGACGGCGATGTCTTCGACTGAAGTACCGCTTGTCTCGCTGACATGGCGGACGAAGCAATCGAGATCATGCGCCGAGGCAGCAAAGGATGGAGAATAGCCGCGCTCTCCCGGTGAACGCCCATGGCCGCGTGCGTCCCAGGCGTAGAAGGAAAAATCATCGAGACCGAGTTCGGTGGCGAGATGAGCGACGCGGCCACTATGCTCGTGGCCGCGATGGAGAAGAATGATCACGCCCTTCGGTGCAGCGCTCGTCGAAGGCCACGCCCGATAAAACAGCCGAGTGCCATCATGCGATGCGAATTCTGATTCATGCATTGGTCTGGCCGTCGAGGACGGTTGCCCACTATCGGCAGTTTGCAGCACGCTCTTCTCCAATTCTGATGGGTGGATAGGTTGCATCCATTGGCGAGCACAGTGATTTGCTTTCATTGCAAAAGTCTAGTTGCAAATGTAAGTCCTTTGCATGAACCGATATGAAGTGCGGCCTTCCTCACAGCTGCGACGATCTGCACTGCCCGAGCCGGGATAGACTGTTCAAATGCCACGAAATTCCAATGAGGTAGCATGTCTGTTTATCAATTGAAGTCCCGATTTCAGAATATTCTTCGCCCTCTGGTGCGCTCCCTCGCGGCGCGAGGCGTCACCGCCAATCAGGTGACTTCAGTTGCCGCCGCCGTCTCGGTTGCATTGGGCCTTTTTCTGAGCGTCGCCCCGCTTCCGCACTGGTTCCTGCTGGTGCCGGTATGGTTTCTCCTGCGCATGGGCCTCAACGCCATCGACGGCATGCTCGCGCGCGAACATGGGCAGAAGAGCATTTTAGGCGCCTATCTGAACGAGATCGGTGATGTCGTGTCGGATGTCGCCCTGTATTTGCCGTTTGCGCTCATCGATCCGAACGGCTTGGTGCCGGCGTTATCAGTCATATTCCTCTCGGCGCTGACGGAATTTGCCGGCGTTCTGGGTCAAACGGTCGGGGCAAGCCGGCGTTACGACGGGCCGCTGGGCAAGAGCGACCGCGCGGTGCTTTTCGGCGCGCTCGGCATCTTTGTCGCGGTTGGCGGTACGTTTGCAGCATGGACTTCGTGGCTCTGGGCGGTGGTGGCTCTCCTTCTCATATGGACCATCATCAACCGTATCAGCGCCGGTATTCGCGAGGCGCATACCGCCGCCCGATAGGACGCTGCCTCTCCTTCTAACGCCATGTTAAGCTTAGGTTGTATTTTTAGCACAACCCCTTGAAAGCACCAAAGCGGTGCTTTATGTTTTATCCTATGGCGAACACAGGCAAGACACCGCACCTATCGCTGCTGCGCTACACGCTGGCGCCTGATGAACAGGCCCGGCAGGCGCTGGACGATACTCTTGCCGCCTATCGCAGGATGATCGACATCCTGAACGAACGCATCGACGACAGGGCGGGCGCCAATCTCGTCCTCCTGCATGAACTTGCCTATGAAACCGTCCGCGAGCAGACGGGGCTGCCGGCGCGGCTGGTGACACTCGGTCTTCGCGATTTCGCCGCCAATCGCGGCGCGAGTGCCGATCCCCCGCTTCTGCCGCTCGACGACAAGCTTTTCGCCATCAAAGGCCCCGCGGATCTAACGATCGCCACAGTGCACGGGCGCGTTGCCGTACCCTTTGATGTCGCGGGCTATTCCAGGGGATGGGAGAGTATTTTTCCGGCCTATCTTGTGGCCGGCCAGGATCGTTACGAGATTCACATCGGCGTCACGCCGAATTCCGCTCGGATGGAGGAAAACATGACGAATGAAGGCATTCTTTCCCGCATGGGCCGCCTGATCGCGGGCATCGCGAATGCGGCGGTCGACAAGGCGGAAGGCGTCAACAAGATCGCCGTCATCGAACAGGCGATCCGCGAGATCGATGCGGCAGCGGATGAGGCCCGCACCGATCTCGGCAAGGCGCGTGCCGAGGAATATCGCATCCAGAGCCGCAAGGACGAGATCGTCGGAGACATGAACGCGCTCGACCAGAAGATCCGCCTCGCCGTCTCTTCCGGGCGCGATGATCTGGCAAAGGCCGGCGTCGCCCGGCAGATCGATCTCGAATCCCAGATCGCGGCGCTCGACAAGGCGTTGGCCGATGCCAGGGAGCAGCTGGACGAGGGCCAGAAAGCCCTTCAGGCCGTGCTCGCCACGCGCCGCGAGGCGGACGCCCGCCTTGCCGATTTCAAGCGCAGCATCGCCAGGCATCCCGAAGACGCCGCAGCAGGTCACAGCCGGCCCGCGCCGGGCGCCGATGCTGCCCGGGCTGCGGCGGCGGTGTCGCGGCTGACCGGTGTTCCATCAGGCGAGCACGCCCATAGTTCGGAGCTGGACGAACTCGACCGCTTGCACCGCGAACAGGCGATCGAAGCGCGCCTCGCACGCTTCAAGGCGGATAACCGGTAACGGCGATGGCACTTCTCTTCGCCCCCGAATGTGCCCCCTTCGCCATCGCCGCCGCGGTCCTCGCCGGCCTGACCGCGATCGAGATGCTCGCGACCGTCATGGGTTTTTCGATCATGGAATTTCTAGGAAAACCGGATTTCCATGGCCATGACGGGTTTGCGGGCTACCTGTCCTGGCTCAATCTCGGCGGTGTTCCCCTGCTCATCCTCATCATGCTGGCGCTCGGCTTCTTCGCCATGACGGGCTTTGCCATACAGGCCGTCGCCAATGCTTTCTGGGCACCGCTTCCCGCCACCGTCGCCGCTCTTCCCGCCATCTTGGTTGCCATCCCCATGGTCAGGGCGTCGAGCAGGACCGTGGCGCGGCTCGTGCCGCATGACGAGACCTATGCCGTCGATCTCGACGCGCTCATCGGCCGGACGGCCGAAGTATCGCTCGGCCCGCTCGATCAGGGGCTGCCAGGACGCGTCCGCGTCAAGGACCAGCATGGAAACTGGCACGTGCTGAGAGCCAAGGCCGCCAGAGATCAGGAGCCTCTGAAGGTCGGCACCGAGGTTCTCCTCGTCGACCGCACGGCAGATGTATATATCGCCATTCCCGCACTGGCCGACCCGACCGATGCGGACAATCAATCTTTGAGGGACCAGCAATGATATACGACGTTATTCTACCAGCCGGCATTGGGATTGTTCTGATCTTCGGCATCGGTTTTGTCCTCGCCTCTCTTTACACACGCTCCAGCCGCGATGAGGCCTATGTGCGCACCGGCCTCGGTGGCCAGAAGGTCGTGCTCGACGGCGGTTCGGTCGTCCTGCCGATCTTCCACTCGATCGCCAGGGTCAATTTGAAGACGCTGCGGCTCGAAGTTCGCCGCGGTGAAGGTGATGCGCTGATCACCAAGGACCGCATGCGCGTCGATATCGGCGCCGAGTTCTATGTGCGCGTAAAACCCGATGCCTCCTCGATTGCGCTTGCCGCCCAGACGCTCGGCAACCGGACCAATGATGCCGAGGCGCTTCGCATCCTGATCGAAGCGAAATTCGTCGACGGCCTTCGCTCGGTGGCCGCGACGATGAACCTCGACGCGCTGCAGGAACAGCGCATGGATTTCGTCAAGGCCGTGCAGGAAGCCGTCGGCGCCGATCTCCAGTCGAACGGCCTCGAGCTCGAATCCGTGTCGCTGACCCGCCTCGACCAGACCGATATCAAGCATTTCAACGCCAACAACTTCTTCGATGCGCAAGGTCTCGCCGCATTGACCCGCATCACCGAGGGACGCAAGAAGGAGCGAAACGAGATCGTTCGCGATACCGAAGTCGCCATCGCCCAGAAGGATCTCGAGGCCCGCCAGCAATCGCTGACCATCGAGCGGACGAAGCGGGAAGCCGAGCTCAGCCAGGAACGCGACATCGCCAACAAATCCGCGGCGACACGCGCCGAAACCGCGCAGCAGGAACAGGCCGCCAAACGCGCCGAAGAGGAAGCCCGCATCGCCTCCGAACAGGCGATCGCTGAACGCGAGGCATCCGCCAAGCAGGCCCGCGAAAGCGCCAACATCGATTCCGCCCGCGCCGTCCAGCAGCGCGACACCGAAGCCAAGCGTGATCTGCAGATCGTGGCGCAGGAGAGCGCCATCGCCGTTGCCAACAAGAGCCGCGAAGAATCCGAAGCGAAGGCAGCTGCGGAAGCGGCCCGCGCGCTGGCGATAGCGGCGGAGGAAAAGGTCGGCACCGCCAAGGCGATCGAGATCGCCGAACGCGAAAGGCAGATCGCCGTCATCGACGCGCGCAAGAAGGCCGAGACGGAAGCAACCGCCGTCACCGTCGGCGCCGAGGCCGAAAAACAGGCGGCAAGCGACCAGGCCGAGGCCATCAAGACGCTTGCGACCGCCGAAGCGGATGCGGCCATCATCAAGGCCAAGGGTATTCTCGAAACCGGCAAGGCCGCTGCCGAGAGCGAGGCATTGCTTAACGACGCCCGCAACAAGTTGAGCGCTGCCATCATCGAGTTCGAGATCACCCGCGAGCGTATCCGCATCATTCCCGAAGCACTCGCCGAGGCGGTCAAGCCGATCGAGAAGATCTCCGATATCAGGATCTTCGATACCGGCGGCATGCTCGGCCGCGGAAACGGCGCGACCGGAGGAACCGGCATCGGCCTCGGCGAAGGACTGGCAGGCCAGCTCCTCTCCTATCAGGCCAACAAACCGATCCTCGACAAATTGTTGAAGGAGGCCGGCTTCGAGGGCGACGACGCCATCTCGTCCCTCCTTGGAAATCTCGATGGCGCAAAACCGGCAAGACCGGCAATACCTGCCGCAGCCCCGGTAAAGCCGGCAACACCGGCTGCAGCCCCGGCAAAGCCGATCGTCCCCCCGGCACCAAAGGAGAAATGATCGCCGCGCTGACGGGTCTGGACTAGATCAGGCCGGTTCGGCCTAAAATCTGAATCCTGTTCTAAATTAAATAGTTAGCGCACGATGCCGAAAGCCGTTCACACTTTTCGGCATCGTGCTCTATCTCACCCAACCCGCTGCTAGCGCGCCTGCCCAGTCGGCACGGCCCCTTTCGGCGGCCAGTGCCGACATCGCCTTATGGTCATAGGCGACGGCTCGGAACTGCCATGTCCATCCGGTCGCCGTCTTTTCCAGAATGGCATAGCTGGCCAGCGGATGACCGGCCTCCACCTTGTGGTAATAGGGCAGTTCGTCGTCATAGGCCGGGCAGCCGACGCTGCCGGGATTGACGATGAGGCGGCCGTCGGAAAGCATGATAGCTCGGGGAATGTGACTGTGACCGCAGAGGATCAGCGGCAGGTCGACGCCCTCCGCCAGCGCCTCGATCGCTTCGATCGGTTTCTGGAAGACGAAGCCCTCCGGGGAAACCGATTCCAGCCAGTAGAGATTGTCGTCCTTCGGCGTCGCATGGCAGAGATAGACCTCGCCGCGATAGACGGTATCGAACGGCAGGCTACGCACCCAATCGAGATGCGACGACGACAATTGCCGATAGGCGGCGGCATCCGAGGCATGCATGGAAGCCGGATCCTGTTCGATGAGGTAGCGGTCGTGATTGCCGCGAACCGAGGTCAGGCTAAGCGGCATCAGCAGGTCTGCCGTCTTGCCCGCCTCGAGCGGTCCGCTGAAGAAATCGCCGAGATTGACGATCTCATCGATGCCCTGCGCACGAATATCCGCAAGCACCGCCTCCAACGCCAGATGGTTGCCGTGGATATCCGCAATTGCCGCAAACCGCATTTTTAGAGCCTTTCCTGGTCAGATTGAAGCATTCTGCCGGAGCAGGTTTTCGTCAGGGCAGAGGCGATTGGCGAAGGGCATACCTCTTGGTACGTCCGAGCCGATCGCCTTTGATCCTGGCGGAAAGATGCCCAGCCCTTCGGGTTGGCTGAAACGGGCCGGCTGATCGACCGGCCGGCTTGGCCGTAGAGCTGGGCTACGACGCGCGCCGGCCGGTCGACCATCCAACTCCGTTTGAGCCAACAGAATGCTTCAATCTGACCAGGAAAGGCTCTAACTCCCTCGATAGGTGGAATAGCCATAGGGCGAAATCAGCAGCGGCACATGGTAGTGCGCCGTGACATCGGCGATACCGAAGCGGATCGGCACGATGTCGAGGAAGGCAGGATGCGGCAGCGGCGTGCCGCTCGCCCTCAGATAGTCGCCAGCATGGAAGACCAGTTCATAAATGCCGGCCCGGAAGCCTTCGCCAACCAGGATGGGGCCACCGGCGACCCGGCCGTCGGCATTGGTCTCGACCGTCTTCAGATGTCTGCGGATCTCGCCGTCGAGCTGGAAAAGATCGATCCTCAGACCCTCGGCAGGCTTGCCGAGGGCGGTGTCGAGAACATGCGTGGTCAGTCCGGTCATGGGGCTGGCTCTTTGATGATGTAAGGGGTTTCGAAGAAGAATTCTTCCAGATTATTGCCCGTCCCATCGCGGTCGACAACCAGGAAATCTGAGGCTTGGCCGAGCACCATCAGCGGATGATGCCAGACGTTGCGGCGGTAGTTCACGCCCTGATCGCCACGCGCCAGAAACACCTGCGGCCTGTGCGGACGGCCGTTCTCGTCCTCGGAAACGACGACGAGAAAGGAACGGCCAGAGACCGGCGAGAAACTCTGGCTGCCGAATGGGTGCCGCTCCATCATGGTGATTTCATAGGGGAAGGCACGCGGCTGGCCACGAAAGAGGTTGATGATGACGCGTGCGCCTTCGCCTGTCGCTTCAGCGGCGGCCAGCGCGTGAAAACGCTCCGTCGTGCCGCCATTGATGAGCCGCATCGAGGCCGGATCGGCTTCGATCACCTCGCCGAAGGGTGCGAAGGCGGATTTGGTGAGCGGGCGGATCTCGAGAAATTCGGACATGGCTTCACTCGCCTTGGGCATGCCAGTAACGGACAGCGTCGATCGCGGAAAGAAGTTCCGGCAGCGTGCGATACGTCGCCTCCCAGATTTCGGAGGGATTGAGATCGAAGACGTCCTCGAGAATGCGATTGCCCGTGCCACAGATTTTCGTCCATGGCAGGTCGGGATGCTCGGTCGCAAATTCCGGATGTGTGACGAGCAGGCGGGACGCCGCAGCACCGATGGTGAAGTGGCAGAAGGCAACCGCCTTGAAGGTGAGCTTGTCCCCGGCGAACGCCGCCTCATCCATTCCCCCGACGAAAGACAGCGCTTCGGATGCTGCCTCATACATCTCGTTGAGATAATCGATAGCGCGCCGCTCTTTCATTCAGCCTCCGGCAGCATCGATGTCAGCCGTAGCAGCGCGATCCGCTCGACCTGCGCCGTCGCGGTCGCAAATTCCTCGTCCCGATCGTTGCCGATGCGAGTTTCGAACGCCGACAGGATGTCGTCTTTGCCGAGCCCCTTGACGGCGATGATGAAGGGAAAGCCGAATTTTTCGACATAGGCCGAATTGAGTTCGGTGAAGCGGCCGTGTTCGGCCGGGCTCAGCCGGTCGAGACCGGCGCCGGCCTGCTCCTTCCGGCTGTCTTCGGTGAGTTCGCCTGCTATGGCGAGGCGCCCGGCAAGATCGGGATGAGCCAGCAGCACGCCGAGACGCTCCTCTCGGCTTGCCGCCCGGAAGACGGCCACAAGGGCCGCATGCACGCCTGATGCCGTCAGCGGCGCCGGCAGGTGGCCGGCGTCATAGGCGCGCTCGGCAATAAAAGGCGAATGTTCGAAGACGCCGCCGAAGCGGGAGACAAAATCCTCGCGCGACATCATCAGAGCGCATCCGGCTGATGATGCTTGTGCCAGTGCTCGGCGATCTCAATGCGGCGCGGAATCCAGACCTTGTCGTGCTTCAGCACATATTCGATGAACCGCTTCAGTGCCGCCGCCCGGCCCGGGCGCCCGACGAGACGGCAATGCAGGCCGACTGACATCATCTTCGGGCTGCTCGCCTTGCCTTCCTCATAAAGCGTATCGAAGGCATCCTTCAGATAGGTGAAGAACTGATCGCCGGCGTTGAAGCCCTGCGGCGTCGCAAACCGCATGTCGTTGGTTTCGAGCGTATAGGGGATGATCAAGAAGGGTTTCCCGTCGACGCCCTTCACCCAATAAGGCAGGTCGTCGGCATAGGAATCGGAGGAATAGAGAAAACCGCCCTCCTCCTGCACCAGCCGAAGCGTATTGTCGGAAGGCTTGCCCTGATACATGCCGTAAGGCCGCTCACCGGTGAGTTCGGTGTGCAGCCGCACGGCTTCGAGGATATGCTTGCGCTCCAGATCTTCAGGAAAATCCTTGTATTCCAGCCAGCGGTAGCCGTGGCTGGCAATTTCCCAACCGGCCTCCTTCATCGCGGCGACGGCCTCGGGGTTGCGGGCCATTGCCAGCGTCACGCCGTAGACGGTCGCCTGCACCTTGAGATCGGTGAACATCCGCCAAAGCCGCCAGAAGCCGGCACGCGAACCATACTCGTAGATCGATTCCATGTTGAGGTTGCGCTGCCCAGGCCAGGCGGCTGCGCCGACGATTTCCGACAGCAGGTTTTCGGAAGCCGGATCGCCGTCAAGGATCGAACTCTCGCCGCCCTCCTCGTAGTTGATGACGAACTGCACGGCGACGCGTGCCTCGTCCGGCCATTTCGGATCGGGCGTCAAACGCCCATAACCGACAAGATTGCGCGGATAGGTCTCGGATACCATCAAATCACCTTCTGAAAAGACGGGGAACGGTAGCATCCGCAGCCGGAATGTCGAGACGGAAACTGCGCAACGGGATTTTCCCATTACGGAACAAATCTTTAGCCTGGATATTCAGGCGATCTTGCGCGCGCTGACCTTGCCCATCGGATGCAGCGAATGAACGCGGAAAGGGCCGCCGGTGCCCTCCTCGATCATCAGCGCCACGTTGGAAACCGTGACCGGCTCGCATAACACAGGCTCGAAGATCGTCTGCAGCGCCGGCTCGATGCGCGGCATGTCGATCGCGTTGACAGGGCCTGTCACCGGCATATGAAAGCGGAACTCCTCCATCACGTAAGGGCTACCCCAGCGATGCAGATTGGCAAATTGCGTCGCCGACAGCCCGTCCGGATCGCTGCGTTCGATCTCGGCCTCGCTCAGCGGCGCGCGGAAACGATCGAATTCCTGCACGATCGCCGAGGCGAGATACTGGATCTGCTCGCAGGGAATACTCGGCAGCAGGCTGTAGAAATTGCCGAGCCGGGCGACTTCGATACGCGGAATCTGGAAGGGAACGAAGGTCCCGGAAAAACGCATCAGATCGCGCAAGAGTTGCGCTTCCGACATCTCGTGAGACAAGTGAAATGGCGTCTTCAAAACGCCGTGAAAACCATAGCGCCGCGGCACGGCGGTATGGAAGGCGATCTCGTGAATGCCGAGACCACGAACGGCCGGAGGCTCCACCATATCGCCCGAAAACACGTTGCGGCCAAGCCAACTGGCGGCCACGAGCGATAGCGGGTCGCTCGCCGGGGGCGTGAAGCAAATGGCATAGCGCATGCAATTTCCTCCATCAAGGAAGTGAGCGCCGCTGACTTCAGGCGCTGTCGATGCGCAAGCAGATAGGTGATTTGCATGACAGAATAACGAAACGCAGCGGCGCCTAATTCACGTTTAACGTGAAGCCGCCGCGATGTGGCTTGAAATTGCGAAGCTTTCCGGCAACAAAAATCCGCAATCTGTATCGCCTGCGATTGCTATCGCCGCCTCCGCCAGCCGGTGCGCTAGGCCGAAGCTGACCTTGAAGCCACCGGTCAGCGCGATCAGGCGTGGGTGATCGGGGTGGCGACCGGTCATCGGATCCCGGTCGATCGCCTTCGGGCGAAGCCCCGCCCAGCGCTCGACGACCGGGGCGTCGCGAAGGCTTGGCACGATCACCCGCGCCGTCTCGATCAGCATGTCGAGCTGGGCGTCGGTCGACATGGGATCGTCAAAGCGGTTCTCACTGGTGCTGCCGATCGCCACGTGCCCGCCTTCATGTGCGACGACATAGAGCCCGTCGAGAAAGATCGTCGGCAGCGACGGGTCGATATCGGCTTTCAACAGAGCCGCCTGCCCTTTGACCGGCTGGCCGAGCGGCTGCTTCAGCCCGGGCGTCAGCTCCTGCAACAGCGGAAAGGACTGATAGCCGGCGGCAAGGATGCAGCGGCTGAAAGCCAAGCTTTCGCCGCCTATTTCGGCGGTGCCGCGATCGGGATCAAGGCCTGCAACCCTGGCATGTTCGATGATCCGCACGTGTTTTGCCCGCCGCAGGAAGGCGGTAAGCGCCGCGATCAGCAACCGCGGCGCAACGCGCGCGGCGAGCGTGTCGTGCACGAAGCCGCTCTTGCCGGCGGACGGCTCGATCCAGCCATCGACCGGCGGACTGTCGAGCACATGCCAGTGGAAGCGGCGCTCGCCCGCCCGCCAATGGCGCTCGGCGTCTTCGAAATGGCCGCACGCTATGCGGTTGAGATGCGGCTTCGGCAACGGGATCAGCCGCCCGGACCTGGTATAACCGGCGGAAAGCCCGGTCATTGCTTCGAGCGCTGCGATTTCGGCTTCGAGTAGGACCAGCGCATCGAACTGGAACTGCTTCTTTTCAGACCACCGATCCGGCATATGCGGCATCAGCGCGCCGAGCAGGCCGCCGCTTGCGCCTTCGCCCAATCTGCCGGCGTCAGCAATAAGGGTACGGATGCCCCGGCGCTCGGCGTGGACGGCCGCCCAGAGACCCATGATGCCGCCGCCGACGATCAGCAATTCCGAGGATGATTGACCTGAGACCTGCTGAGGATTATCGGCTTTTTCCATGACAGACGTGAACCCCGATCAGATTGGCGCAGGCGCGCCGCAGCCGCTCGAATGGCGCGACGGCGATATGCCCTATTCCACCGCCTTTGGCGATCATTTTTATTGCCAGACGGATGGCCGGCTGGAATGCGGCCACGTCTTCCTCGCCGGCAACGGCCTGCCTGAGCGCTGGAACGGGCGGCAGGAATTCATGATCGGCGAGCTCGGCTTCGGCACCGGCCTGAACTTCGCCGAGACCTGGCGGCAGTGGAAGCTCCACCGAGCCGGCGGCCAGCACCTGCATTTCATCTCCTTCGAGCTCCATCCGATGCGTGGCGAAGAGATCGGCCGGGCGCTGTCGCATTGGCCGGAGATCGATAGCGAGCGCGAGGCGCTGACGGCGGCCTGGCCGCAGACGCCTGCTGGAACCGTCTCGCTCGATCTCGATCCTCAGACGCGACTCAGCGTCGTCTGCGGCCGCGCGCTCGACGGTGTCGCCGCGGCAAAGCCCGGCTTCGACGCCTGGTATCTCGACGGCTTCGCCCCGTCACGCAACGGCGACATGTGGTCGGAGGAACTGATGCGGCTCGTCTGCGAGAAAAGTGCCGCCGGCGGCACGTTCGCCACCTATGCGGCGGCCGGCTTCGTGCGCCGCAACCTCATTGCCGCCGGTTTTGCCGTCGAGCGCCGCCAAGGCTTCGCCGGCAAGCGCGAAATGCTCTGCGGTATCAAGGCGTCCCCCGGTCAGCGCGCGGATTAATAGCTGCTGCGCTCCGGCTGCTGCTCGCTCGTTCCGAGCCATTGCCGGATTTTCTCTTCCAATAGTTCAGGGCTGATCGGCTTCGACATGTAATCGTCCATGCCGGCGTCGAGGCAAAGCTCGCGGTCGCTTTCGAGCGCATGGGCGGTGACCCCGATGATCGGCACGCGGTGCCCCTGGCCCTTTTCCCTTTCGCGGATCGTCTGGGTCGCCTGATGGCCGTTCATGACGGGCATGGAGACATCCATCATGATGATGCGCGGCGTATGCCGCTCCCAGGCAGCGACCGCCGCCTCACCATTCTCGACGACGAGGAAGGAAAGACCCGTTCCCTGCAGGATCTGCGTGAAGACGATCTGGTTGACCTCGTTGTCCTCGGCAACGAGCACGTCGACGAATTCGGCCGCCCGCTTCTGCGGCGCGGGTGCCGGCGGCTTTGCCGGTGCCGCCGCTTCCCTCTGCAGCCGGGCGATCTCGGCCTCGGAGGCCTGCTTGACGCGGCTGGCGCGCACCACTTCGACGACGGTGTTGCGCAGCACGTTGGCGCGCGCCGGCTTCATCAGATGCGCGTGGCCGTTGAGCGCCGCGAATTCCTTTTCCGTGCCGGAAATATCCATCGACGTCAGGAAGATGATCGGCAATTCGACAAAGCGGGGATCGGCGCGGAGCCGGCGCGCGACATCGGCCCCGTTCATATCGGGCATGTGATAGTCGAGCACCACGGCATCGACGGCAATGCCGAGATCGGCCGCCGCCTCGAGGATCGCAAGGCCGGTACCGCCGCCTTCGGCGGCCACGCCGTCGAAACCCCAGAGAGCAAGCTGCTCGGTCAGAATGCGCCGGTTCACGTCATTGTCGTCGACGACGAGGACGCGCGCGCCCTGCACGTTGATCGGCAACGGCTTCGGTTCGATGCGGGCGGCCGCCACCGCAAACGGCAGATTGACGGTGAAGACCGAGCCCTTGTTGCCTTCGCTTTCGACGTTGAGATACCCGCCGAAAAGGTCGACGAGCCCGGCAGTGATCGCAAGGCCGAGGCCCGTTCCCTCATGCCGGCGGGTCGAGGAGGCGTCCACCTGCGAAAACTTGTCGAAGATCGATTCGAGTTTCTCCGGCGGGATGCCGATACCGGTATCCTCGATGCGGATGCTCGCCATGATCTCGCCGCCGTCGGCGGCCTGAAAGCCGAGATCGACGAAGACGTGGCCACGCTCGGTGAACTTGACGGCGTTGCCAACGAGATTCGTGACGATCTGACGGAAACGCCCGGCATCGCCGATCACGGCGGCAGGCAGGTCGGGTGCGGCCCGCACCAGCAGCTCGATGTTCTTCTCGGCGGCATGCGAAGACAAGAGTGTCGCCACGTCCTCCACCGCTTCGGTAATATCGAAGGCGGCCTTGCGCAGTTTCATCTGTCCGGCATCGATCTTCGAGAAGTCGAGGATGTCATTGATAATCGTCAGCAGCGCATTGCCCGATTTGACGATGATGTCGACGAAAGTCTTCTGGCGCGTGTCGAGATTGGTCTTGGCAAGCAGCTCCGCCATGCCAAGAACGCCGTTCATCGGCGTGCGGATCTCGTGGCTCATATTGGCGAGGAATTCGGATTTGGCGCGGTCGGCGGCTTCGGCGCGCGACAGCAGCTGCCGCAGTTCCTCCTCACGGCTCTTCAGCTCGGTGACGTCGGTGAAGAGCGCCACCCAATGCTGCCCCTCGCTGACCGTCGCCTCCATGTTGACCCAGCGTTCCCCGGCGACATGGAAGACGGTGGAAATCGGCTGCCGCGCCGCAATATTGGCGCGCCAGCCCTGCAGGATCTCGGCCGCCGCATCATGGAAATCGCCGCGCACCGCGCAGAAATCGAAGAGCCCGAGCCAGCTCACGCCTGGCTCGATATAGGGGGCCGGAATGCGCAGGATCTCTGAAAGCGCTTCGTTGGATAGCTTGATGATGCCGTCCTGGACGATGGCGATCCCCTGCGACATGGCGCGCGTTGCATCGCGCATCATCTCGCCGACCTGCTCCAGCGCCGCACGCGCCTCGTGGATTTCCTTTTCCCGTTCGCGCACCGCCGAAATATCGGCATAAGAAAGCAGGATGCGGTCGTGGGAGAGGCGGCGGCTGTCGAAGATGACGGATTTGCTGCCCGCCCAGCCGAGTTCGATCGGCTCCGGCTCATCTGTCTCGAACAGGTGCTTGCGGAAGGCGTAGATTTCCTCCGGCGTCTGCGTGCCGTCGTAGCGACCGAGCTCGTAATTGCGGCGGATGACGTCGATGAAGTGGCGACCGTCGAAGCGATCGTCGAGCGGCAGATCCCAGATGCTGTAGAATTCGTCGTTGACGTAGAGAATCCGATGGTCGTTATCGAGGATCAGCACGCCGACCGGCAGCGAACGCAGGATGCTTTCGATATCCCGGTGCAGGATTTCTTCCTGCTTACGCGACGCAATCAGCGCCTTTTCGCGTTCCTTGAGCGGCGAGATGTCGGAAAAAGAGCCGACGACATAAGTGCGGCCGTCCGCCGTCATGACGCGGTTGACGCGCGAGATGACGGAATAGACGTGGCCGCTCTTGCTCGGCATTTCGCTTTCGATCTCCACCGACGTGCCGTACTTCAACGCCAGCAGGTTTTCCTGGTAGATCGCCTCGCCACCTTCCGGCCCGAACATTTCATATTCGGTCATTCCCAGTATCTGGGAGCGGTCGTGGCCGCTGAAGGTGTCGTAATATTTATTGGCATAGACCAGGCGGTGCCCGTCATCGCGCACGAAGACTGCAACCGGTAGGTCCTCCAGGACAGTGCGGAGAACGTCGAGTTCGTTGACGCTCTCGCCCCAGGCCGAATCTCCGGCGGCCGCAGGCTTCGCGCCATTACTGTAGGCGGCGTTGACGACCAGCGGGCGGCCGTCCCCGGCAAAGATGCCGATCGGATGATCAAGCTTTTCCAGCACCTCGCGCACGCGAGCGAAATCGGCGGCGACACCGCTATCGCCAACGGCGCGGCGCGGCGCCTCGCGCACTTCGAAAATGCCGAGCACATAGGCCCGCTCCGGCGACGGAGAGAAGCTTTCGATCTGAATGCGCTCATGGCCAAGGCCTGCCGCATCGAAACAGATGGCGCTTTCCTCGGTGCCGAACACCAGCGCGCGGCGTTCCCTGTCCTCGCGCTCCTCTTCCTCGGGACGGTCGAAGAGTTCGCGGCTGCGTCTGCCGATGAAATCGGAGATTTCGCGGCCCAGAAAACGGGCATAGGCCTCGTTGACGGCGATATAGCGCAGCTCGCTGTTCTTGACATAGGCCGGGGTATCCAGATCAGCGATCCGGCGGCAAGCCAACTCCAGAAGGTCCCCGGCTGATTTCAAAAATATAGCTCCAGCAATGAATGAAATATCGACTACAAAAACTATAACGCCAAGGCTTTTAACAAGGTTTTAACCATAAATTTCGATAGCGAAATTTTACGGGCCGGCTCGCCAATTTCCGGCTCGCCAAGTTGAAGACAACTCACCTTGACCGCCCAGACTTGAAAGCAGGGGATCCGCTGAAATCATGACAAAAATTTAATGCCGAAACGGCTTGCGCGGCCATTGCGGCGCCGTGATCCAGGCCGAGTCTCGACATGGCTTTATTGAAAGCCAGCCATGAAAGGAAAATAGCATGTCCGTTTTTCATAAGACCATGGCGACGGGCCTGATCGCGCTGACCTTTGCCGGCGCCTCGCTCGCCACCGCTACCACCGCCGATGCCCGTCCACGCGATGCCTTCTGGGGCGGCCTTGCCGCCGGCGTCGTCGGCGGCGCGCTGCTGTCCGAGGCCGCCCGTCCCGCCTACCCTGTCTATCCCGCCTATCCTGTTTATCGCCCCTATCCCGTCTATAGGACCTATTACCGGCCGTCCTATTGCCATCTCGAATGGCGGCATGATCGCTGGGGCGATCCCTACCGCGTCAAAGTCTGCCCGGAATAGAGAAGCCTCAATTCGGCGCCGCTTGACCTTCGCAGACGCCGGTCCATGACAGCGCCGCGCGGCTTTCAGACGTGCGGCGCTGTAACACTTTGAATTGCTGCAACGGCAATCAAATGAAACTGGCGGATTTTCATCCGCCAGATCAAAGCCAATCAGACCACATTTTGAACCGTTACGGAGAAAGCTCCTCCAGCACGCGATCCTTGGTTTCTATTGCAAACAGCATGGTGATGATTGCACCGACGATCAGAATGGCTGCGAAGCTCACGAAGACATACTGGATGCCCATGGAAGACATCACCGTGCCGACGAGGATCGGGCCGGTCGATGACCCCAAGCGAAGCCAGGCGCTACCGGTTCCTGTTCCCAGTGCCCTGAGGCGCGTCGGGTAGATCTCTGCCGAGTACAGGTACAAGGAAAATGTGACGGTCTGGACGATCGCATAAGCGAGACCGGCAAGAACCAAAACCTGGATGGGAGAGGTCGCGCCGAGCCATGCGAGGGCCAGCAGCGGCACGGGAGCGAGAAGCAGCGCACCCGTGTACCAACGCTTGCGCCCCACTTTATCGATGAGCAGCGCGCAGATGACAGCCGCGATCACGCCGCCGACTGACGTCAGGAAACCATAGAAGATGCTGGTTTGAAGCGGCAGGTTGAAGACCTGTCGATAAAGGGTCGGCAGCCAGGTGATCGTACCGTTGGCCACCGTATAGGCGGTAAACCACATTGCCCAGATGGAAAGCGTCCGCTTCAGGTAAACGCCCTGGAAGAGCTCGCGCCAGTCCGACGTGCGGCGGACCGGCGCTTGGATGAGCTTCGGTTCGGGCAGTTCCTTGCCGGCGGCACGAGCGCTTTCTTCCATGCGGGTGACGATAGCGTCTGCTTCGCCGTATCGGCCGTTGGCAGCCAGCCAACGCGGTGATTCCTTGAGGAACCAGCGCAGCGGAATCATCAGGATTGCGGGAACGAGGCCGACGACGAACATCGCCTTCCAACCGTAAACCGGTACCATGAAGTAGCCGATCAGCCCGGCGCCGACGAGGCCCAACAAGAACATGACCTCATAAAGGAGGAAGAACTTGCCGCGCCCCTTCGACCCGATCAACTCGTTGATATAGGCGCTGGCGACCGGGACCTCGCCGCCGGTGCCGATCCCCTGGACGAAACGGAAGGCCATCATCATGCCGGCCCCGGCAGCGAACAGGCATGCGACATCCATGCTGACGAAGAGCAGGATCGTGAAGAGAAGAACTTTCAGCCGGCCGACCTTCTCGGCAAGCCAGCCAAACAGGATCGCACCGATCAACTGTCCCAGATAGCCCATCGATAGGATCATGCCGGTCTGTGAGGGGCTCAGGCCCCACTCGCGGACGAGGACGGGCATGGCATAAGCGATAGCGATGACCGTGTAGCCGTCGAAGAACGTTGCGGCGCCGACGATATTGCGCGCCCAGAACACCTCGCGGGTGATGGGGAGGCGCTCCAGACGAGCGCTGATTTCGGCCTGAGGATCAGCGGCATTCGCCGTCTCAGCCGGTATAGGCTGCATGACATTCATTGGTTCCTCCTTCTCGCCCCGTGGCCTACCACTCTCCCGGCCAGGGGCGCTCCTGCTTGATGGTTGCTACTGCGCGTCAGTTTGTCCTGTCAGAGCAATGGCCTTCAAAGACGTTCAAACCTGCCTCGGCGGGTTTCCATGACTTCCTCCTCCCTTTGCAATGCGCCCCTGCGACCTGCGCAGGGGCGTCAAAGAGGTCACTCGGCAGCCAGCAGTTGGTCAACGCGACCAATACCGGCAGCGTCGAAGGCAGCAAAAATCTCCGCTTCTGCCTTGTCGCCAAGGCTCTTCAGCGGCTCGCGGATCGTGGCGTGGTCCAGGATACCGCGGTGCACGAGGCCGAGTTTCAGGGCCACGGTGCCTTCCATATGAGAGCCGCGATGATAGACGGCACGCGTCACCGGAAGAAGGCGCTCGAAGATCTTGCGCGCTTCCGGATAGTCCTGCGCCTTGCCGGCTTTGATCAGGTCGATGAGCAACTCCGGCGCGATATTGCCATAGCCGACGAGCAGGCCATCGACATCGAACATGGTTGGCAGCAGCCATTCATCGTGGCAGCTCAGAACCTGCAGCTTTGGATTGGCCTTCTTCAGCTCTGGAATTTCGACATACCAGCGCTTCATATTGCGCACGCCGTTCTTGGTGGCGACGACGCCTTCCTGTGTGGCAATCGCAAGCTGTGTATCGAGATCGTAAGATGCCTTGGTGGCGTCGGGATATTGGAACAGGATGCACTGGAGGCCGGACTCCTGCCAGATTGCCTTGTAGCGATCCTGAGGCGCTCCCTTCTGAAAGCCGAAACGCAGCCAGCCGTGGTTGGGATAGACGAGTGCGCCGGTGGCACCCGCGGCTTTGCATTTCCTGGCCTCTTCAGCGGCGACCTTCGTGCCTTCACCGGTAATCCCGGCAATGATCGGAACGGCACCGTCGACTGCTTCAACATATGTGCGGATGAGAGCAAGGCGCTCCTCTTCCGTGAGGAAGGTGCCCTCGCCGGCATGGCCGAGGATGACGAGGCTTTTGACGCCTTCCATCGAGACCAGCCATTTGGCGAGCTTGGCGTTGGCTTTGTGATCAACTTCGCCGTCACGGGTGAAAGCGGTAACGGGGGCCGGGCTCAGCCCGCGCATATCCATCGGTTGCATATTGGTCTCCTCCTTCGTGCGATCGCGGTTCACTCGCGATCGCTATAGGATCGTTTACGGGAACGTTCCCACTATCGTTCTTGAATTTCCTGGAGTCAATATCTTTTTTGGTGCATGCTGAGAGCGGCGGCCCAATGCCGACTCGTATGGAAAAGGCTCAATGAATTCAAAAGCGGATGAAGTTCTGGGACAGACCCGCGTCACTATTCACGGCGTGGCTGCCGCAGCCGGCGTCTCCAAGTCTACCGTGTCCCGCATTCTGGACGAGAGGCTTCCGCGCTCCGACAGTGAGACCGCGCGGCGCGTGCGCAAGGTTGCCGAAGAGCTCGGATACGTTCGCGATGTTTCTGCAGCGAGCCTCAGGCGCGGCAACACGATGACGGTCGGGGTGATTGTACCCAGGCTGACGGATACGGTCATGGCCATGCTTTACGAAGCGCTGGCCAAGGCCTGCAGCCGTAGTGGCCGCTTCGCGATTGTCGCAACGACCGACGACAAGCCAAGAGCAGACCGGCTTGCGGCCGAGTCTCTGTTGAAGCGGGGTGTCGATGGATTGATTCTTTCGACAGCGCGGGAAGACGATGACTTTCCGGACGAGCTGGCAAAACGCGGCATTCCCTATGTCCTGGCGCTCCGAACGGATGGCCACAGCCTCTCGTCAGTCGGCGATGACAGGCTCGGTGGCTACCTCGCGGCCCGCCATCTCCTCGATCTCGGCCACCGCAGAATTGGCGTCATTGCCGGTCCATCCTATGCCTCCAGTTCGCGGGGGCGCGTGGAGGGTTTCCGCCACGCCCTGGAAGAGGCTGGATTGAATGCAGATCCCTCATACATCATTCCCTCGACATTCGGCATCGAGTCCGGTGCGGTAGCCGTCGAGACACTGATGCATCTCAGTCCACGTCCAACCGCCGTTTTCGCCGTCAACGACAATACTGCCATCGGCGCTTTGTCGGGACTGACGAAACTTGGCCTTTCCGTGCCGCAGGACATCTCGATCGTAGGCTATAACGACATTCCGATTGTCAGCCACCTCCCCACACCGCTCACGACACTACGGGTGCCGTTCGAGCAAATTGCATCAAACGCCCTTGATCTTCTTGCAGGTGACAACAGTCCTGCCGAGGAGCGCATTCGGATCTCGGCCCCAACCCTCATTCCAAGGAAATCGACGGCACCGTTGCGTTGAAAGGTCGCGAAGTCGCGCGCTTCCGCTATCTGCACCCGATTGCTCGGGTGGATGCGATCACTCTATTCTCCAACAAAGGCCAGCTGTTTCGCAGACCAAGCCGCCCTCATGCGGCCGCCGCATAGAGGAAGGACCCCAGCATGCCGGAACCGCTGAAGAACCTGCTGCATGAAGCGCTGGTCGGCGATATGGCCGATCGTATTGGTGGCAACGCGTCGGCTTTCGACAGAGACCGTTTCGTGACGCTGGCGACCAATGGCCTCACGGCGCTGGAACTGATGGAGCGCTCGGCGCTGATCCGCGACGCCCTGTTTGCGACGCTTCCCGATGATTTCCGCGAGGCCGCAGCCATTCTGATGGCAAGCCTGCCCGCCACCGGCAGGCAGGGGCTCTCCGGCTGGATGCTGTTGCCGGTCAATCAGTTCATCGCTGCGCGCGGCCTTGATCATTTCGATCTCGGCCTCGACCTGCTGAAGGCGCTGACGCCGCATTTCACTGCCGAATTCGGCATCCGGCAATTCATCCACCGCGACCAGCAACGCGCACTCGCCATCATTTCCGGCTGGGTCGGCGATCCCGACCGGCATGTGCGCCGGCTGGCGAGCGAGGGAACGCGGCCACGTCTTCCTTGGGCCATGCGCCTGCCGCAGCTCGTAAAGGACCCGGCGCCGATCCTGCCCATCCTGACCGCGCTGATGGATGACCCGGAGGATTATGTGCGCCGTTCCGTCGCCAACAGCCTGAACGACGTCGCCAAGGATCACCCCGATATGGTCGCCGCCTTCATCGCCTGTCATATCGATGCCGCTTCGCCCGAACGCCGCTGGCTGCTGAAACACGCCTCGCGCACGCTTCTGAAGAAGGGCCACGCGCAGGCGCTCGCCAATTTCGGCTTCGCCGCCACCGCTTCGCTCCAATGCGAACTACGGCTCGTAAACGGTGAGGTGATGTTCGGCGAAGGGTTGGATTTCGAAATCCGGTTGACGAATGCCGGCGAGATCCCGCAATCGCTGATGATCGACTACGCCATCCACCATGTGAAGGGCGACGGTTCGCTCTCGCCCAAGGTTTTCAAGTGCAAGACGATCACGCTCGCGCCCGGGCAAAGCCGGACGATTGAGCGCCGCCACGCCATGCGGCCAATCACGACGCGGCGCTATTATCCCGGCGAACACCGCATCGCCATCCTCGTCAACGGCGCGGAGACCGCATCGGAAAGCTTCGTCCTCGTCATGCCCTCAGCTGACCCAGGCTAAGGCTTTCTTGTGCACCGCACTTGACTTTCCACGCGAACTAGCCCAAATGCGGGTCAGCTTTCACCCTTCCGGCCGCCGCGTGAGCGTGCCCCTGCTAAAAAATACGGACGCAGGAAGAAGGGACAAAAGCGCATTTCGATAGAGCGCCGCACTCCCATGAGCGGCCAGAAGCGCTGGAAAGCTTTTTCCAACTCACAAGTTCCCACTTCACGCGGGGTTCTTGACGCCAGAATGAAACCGGATCGCATGGTGCGTTCCGGCAATAGTCGTTGTGGCGCCCCGAAAGGTTATGCCTTGACTAATTTTGAATCGCTTGGTGTCTCCAAGCCGATCGTCGCTACTTTGTTCCAGCTCGGCATCGAAACGCCGACACCCATCCAGGAACATGCCATTCCTCTCCTCCTCGAAGGCCGCGACCTGATCGGCCTCGCCCAGACCGGCACAGGCAAGACCGCCGCTTTCGGCCTGCCTCTCATCGAAAAGCTGCTCGCCGACGAACGGCGTCCCGACAACCGCACGACGCGGACGCTGATCCTGGCCCCGACCCGCGAACTGGTGAACCAGATCGCCGAGAGCCTGAAGAAGTTCATCCGCAAGTCGCCGCTGCGCATCAATGTCGTCGTCGGCGGCGTTTCGATCAACAAGCAGCAGCTTCAACTCGAAAAGGGCACCGATATCCTCGTTGCCACGCCTGGCCGCCTGCTCGACCTCGTCAATCGCCGCGCGATCACGCTGACCACGGTCCGCTATCTCGTGCTCGACGAAGCCGACCAGATGCTCGACCTCGGCTTCGTGCATGATCTGCGCAAGATCGCCAAGATGGTGCCGAAGAAGCGACAGACCATGCTCTTCTCGGCCACCATGCCGAAGGCGATCGCCGATCTCGCCGGCGAATACCTCGTCGATCCCGTCAAAGTCGAAGTTACGCCTCCGGGCAAGGCTGCCGACAAGGTCGAACAATACGTCCATTTCGTCGGCGGCAAGAACGACAAGACGGAACTGCTCCGCAAGTCGCTGACTGAAAACCCGGATGGCCGCGCCATCGTCTTCCTGCGCACCAAGCACGGTGCGGAAAAGCTGATGAAGCATCTCGAGAACATCGGCTATTCCGTTGCCTCGATCCATGGCAACAAGAGCCAGGGTCAGCGCGAACGGGCGCTGAAGGCCTTCCGCGACGGCAGCATCAAGACGCTGATCGCCACCGACGTCGCCGCCCGCGGCATCGATATCCCGGCCGTCAGCCACGTCTACAACTACGATCTGCCTGAGGTGCCCGACGCCTATGTCCACCGCATCGGCCGCACGGCGCGCGCCGGCCGCGACGGCATCGCCATCGCCTTCTGCGCCCCTGACGAAGCCAAGCTGCTGCGTGACATCGAACGCCTGATGGGCATCGATATCACCGTCGCAAGCGGCGAACCTCCGGCAAACATGAATGCCACACCCCGTCGTGCCAACGGCAACGGCAACAACCGCAATCGCAATGGCGGCCAGGGTCGCGAAAGTAATGGTCGCGGCGAAGGCCGTGGCGACCAGAATCGCTCCGAGCATCGCGGCAGCCGCCAGGAGCGCCGCCCGCGCCCCGAGCGCCCGACCAGCCGTAACGAGGATTTCCGCGGCCAGCGCCGCGGCGAAGTGACCCCGGATCTCGGTCCTGATAACGATCTGGTCGCAACCTCCGACTTCCGCCCCTCGGCAAAGCCGCAGCGTCCGGCGCATCACGGCGCCCACGCCAATGGCGAACCGAGCGGTCATCACCGCGGCAATAATCGCCATGCCCACGGCCGCCCGGCCCGCAAGCACGGCGAAGACCGCGGCCCGCAGCAGGCCCAGGGCGGCGAACCACGCCGCGACGGCAACGGCGGCAACCGCCGCGGTGGCTCAGGCTCCCGCAACGGCAGCGGCCAGCGCCGCGAACGCGCCTGATCGTTGAACGACTGAAAAGCGGAAAGGCCGGGGATATCTCCGGCCTTTTTGTTATCTCCGCATCATGCTTTCCGAGAATCGGAATCGATTTTCAGAAAGCATGATGCGAGGGTTGAAAGTGTTAGGGTGTCTTTTCTGCGTCCGAAAGAACGCACAGGCTCTATACCTCGACCGGCCTATGCTCGCTGACCGCCCGGCGGTTGGTGAGATAAACGCCTGTCACGACCACCACGGTGCCGAGGATCAACGGCAGGGTCAGCGGTTCCCCGAAGGCGATGAAGGCCTCGAGCGCGACGGTCGGCGGCATCAGGTAGATCAGCGAGGCGGCGCGGGACACCTGGCCGCGACGGATCAGATGAAGCAGCAGTCCGACCCCGCCCATCGACAGGCCGAAAACCGACCAAATGAGCGCGCCATAGGCCTGCGCGGCGCCGTCGAAATGCTGATGCTCGAAGATGAGCGAAAGCGGCAGGGTGAGGATCAGCGCGCCGATATATTGCAGGGTCGCGATCGTTCTGAGGTCACCGGATTGCAGGTGTTTCTTCTGGTAGAGCGTGCCGTAGGTGACGGACGCCATGGCGACGAGGTTGATCGCCAGCGGCAGGGCGGCATGGGTGAGATCGGCGGTCGCCGGATCGAGCAGCTTCGGCGAAATCGCAATGGCAATGCCGATGAAGCCGAGAGCAAGGCCAAGTTTCTGTGCCTGCTGCAAGCGCTCGCCGATGAGGAAAGGAGCCGCCATCGCCGTCAACAGCGGCTGCAGCGCCGCGATGATGCCCGATATGCCGGCCGGCACCCCGTTGGCGATCGCCCACCAGAGACCGGCGAGATAGAAACCATGCAGGAAGAAACCGGAATAGATGGCGCGCAGCGCTGTCGCCCGGCTTTTGGGCCATCGCGCCCGCACCGCCAGGCAGAGCGCCAGAAACGCCGCCGCCGACAGCGCGTAACGTATCGAAAGAAAGGTGAAGGGCTCGGAATGCAGCGAGGCATATTTCGCCACCACCCAGCCCGTGGACCAGAGCAGGACGAAAACGGCGGGGGCAAGGCGATCGAGGGACATGGCGGCTCGCAATAAAAGCTTCGCTGTGCTGATAGCGGCACCCCGTAGCCGCAGTCAAAGGCGAAGCGTTGATGCTTATTTGAAATTTCGCTGATGCAAGGACCCGATGGCGGTTCTGCAGAGGTCGGCGAGCCTCGCGCGCATGGCCATATTCGATCGCCTTGGCTGAACGAAAAACGGTCATATGCTCAGATTTTACGCAGGCACCTTGGATGAATATCCGCCATGCCGCAGCGCATCACGTTAAATGCCCAGATTTTCACCCGTTTCTCGCAGCGCGAAATCTTTTCCCCGAACTGCGCATGGTTCTTGCATTGCCATTTGCGTTGTATTCAAATGAACAAAAAAGGGGAGCCGCGCTTTTGGCATTTGATGAAATGATTACCGGGGACGAAAGCCCTCGCCCGCCTTATGACAAATACTTCGAGTGGTACAACAGCCAAGACCGGGCGCATCTGATTGCCAAGTCCCGCGATGCGGAAAACATCTTCCGGAAGACCGGCATCACATTCGCGGTCTACGGCCATGCCGACAGTTCCGAAAAACTCATCCCCTTCGACATCATTCCCCGCATCATCTCCGCCCGCGAATGGCGCAAGCTCGCCCAGGGCATCGAGCAGCGGGTAATCGCACTCAACGCTTTTCTGGACGATATCTACCATAAGCAGGAGATCATCCGCGCCGGCCGCATCCCGCGCGAACTGATCGAGAACAACGTCACCTTCATCCCCGAGATGATCGGCTTCCGTCCGCCCGGCGGCGTCTACACCCATATCGTCGGCACCGACATCGTGCGCACCGGCGAGGACCAGTTTTACGTGCTTGAGGACAACGCCCGCACGCCCTCCGGTGTCAGCTACATGCTGGAAAACCGGGAAACCATGATGCAGATGTTCCCGGAACTGTTCCACAAGAACAAGGTGCAGCGTGTCGAGGATTATCCCTATCTCTTGCGCCAGAGCCTCGCCTCGCTTGCTCCTCCCGGCTGCACCGGCAAGCCGCGCGTCGCGGTGCTGACCCCCGGCATCTACAATTCGGCCTATTACGAGCATTCCTTCCTCGCCGACATGATGGGCGTCGAACTGGTCGAGGGCTCGGATCTGCGCGTCATCGACGGCAAGGTGAAGATGCGGACGACCCGCGGTTACGAGGCGATCGACGTGCTCTACCGCCGCGTCGACGACGACTTCCTCGATCCCCTGACCTTCCGGGCCGATTCCGCGCTCGGCATTCCCGGCATCATGGATGTCTACCGTTCCGGCAACATCACCATCGCCAATGCGCCGGGCACCGGCATTTGCGACGACAAGGCGATCTATTCCTATATGCCCGAGATCGTCGAATTCTATACCGGCCGCAAGGCCCTGCTCGAAAACGTGCCGACCTGGCGTTGTTCGGAAGCATCAAGCCTGAAATACGTGCTGGAACATCTGGAGGAGCTGGTCGTCAAGGAAGTGCACGGTTCCGGCGGCTACGGCATGCTTGTGGGACCGACGGCATCGAAGAAGGAACGCGCCGATTTCGCCGAGAAGCTGAAGGCCAAGCCGAACAATTACATCGCCCAGCCGACGCTGTCGCTCTCCACCGTGCCGATCCTCGTCAACAAGGGCATCGCGCCGCGCCATGTCGACCTTCGCCCCTATGTGCTTGTATCCGACAAGGTTCAGATCATTCCGGGCGGGCTCACCCGCGTGGCGCTGAAGCAAGGCTCGCTGGTGGTCAATTCCAGCCAGGGCGGCGGCACCAAAGACACCTGGGTATTGGAGGACTGATGCTCGGAAGAACCGCAAACGGCCTCTACTGGATGTTCCGTTACATCGAGCGCGCCGAAAATATCGCCCGCCTGATCGATGCCGGGTTGCGCATGTCGCTGACCCGCAGCAGCACCGGCGATGACAACTGGGATGGCGTGCTGCAAAGCGCCGGCGTGCGCGAGGCCTATGACGAGGGCCACGCAAAGCTGACCAATGCCGACGCGATCGACTATCTCCTGCGCGATCGCGCCAATCCGTCGAGCGTCATGTCCTGCATCGAGTCCGGCAGAAACAATGCCCGCATGGTGCGCACGGCTCTGACGCGCGAGACCTGGGAAGCCACCAACGAATGCTGGATCGAGCTGAAGTCTCTGCTCGAAAAGCGCGTCAAGGCGGCCGACATGCCGGAGGTGATCGACGTCATCAAGCGCCGTGCCGGCCTCATCCGCGGCGCCTTCCACGGCTCGACACTGCGCAACGAACTCTATAATTTCGCCCGCATCGGCACCTTCATCGAGCGGGCCGATAATACCAGCCGCATCCTCGACGTGAAATATTACGTGCTGCTGCCCTCGGTCTCATCAGTCGGCTCCTCTCTCGACAATGTGCAGTGGGAATCGATCCTGCGCTCGGTCTCCGCACACCGGGCCTATAGCTGGGCCTATGACGGCGAATACCGGGCGATGAACATCGCCGACTTTCTGACGCTGAATGTGCAGATGCCGCGCTCGCTTGCCTATTGCTATGAGAAGATCGTCAGCAATCTCGGCTATCTCGCCACGGATTACGGGGAGCGGCTCGCCGCTCACGATACGGCGGACGCAATCCGCACCACACTGCAGACGAGAGCGATCCGGGATATCATGGATCAGGGCCTGCACGAATTCCTGGAGGATTTCGTCGCGCGCAACAACAAGCTCGGTGCGGAAATTTCCGACGGCTACCGGTTCTATGTATAAGCGGATCAGAACATGAGAATGAAGATCAGCCATCTCACCGAATACCGCTACGACGGACCGACGCAGTTCTCGCTGCAACGGCTGAGGTTGACGCCGCCGACGAGCCCCCATCAGAAAGTCCTCACCTGGGCGCTGAACGTAGAGGGTGCCGTACCCGAGGTCGAGTATGACGACCAGTACGGCAATCACGTCAATCTGGTCTCGCTGGAAGGCGAGCAGGACGTGACGCGCATTCTCGCCGAAGGCGAGGTCGAGACGGAGGACAACAACGGCGTCACCGGCCCGCATACCGGCTTCTGCCCGCTTTGGCTGTTTCTGCGCGACACGCCGCTGACCAAGGGCGGCAAGCTGGTCAAGGAACTGATCAAGGGTGTCGGAGGCGATAACGAGCTTGCCCGCATGCATGCGCTGATGGCGGCAATCCACGAGACGGTCGACTACAAGCCCGGCACCAGCAACACCGAGACGACGGCCGAACAGGCGCTGGAGAAGAAGAGCGGCGTCTGCCAGGACCACGCGCACATTTTCATTGCCGCCGCCCGCGCCCTGCAGGTGCCGGCGCGTTACATCTCGGGCTATCTTATGATGGAAGAGAAGGTCGAGCAGGCGGCGACCCATGCCTGGGCCGAGGCCCATATTCCCGGCCTCGGCTGGGTCGGCTTCGATCCCGCCAACGAGATCTGCCCGGATGCCCGGTACGTCAGGATCGCCTCCGGCCTCTGCTACCGCGACGCCGCGCCGATTTCAGGCATGCGCATCGGTACGCCGGGCGAAACGTTGTCGGTCACCGTGAAGGTAGAAGACGGCGGCCAGATGCAAAGTCAAAGCCAGAGCTGACTGGACACTCCCGAAATCCACCTTATTTCGGGAGGCGTCGCACGTCAAAATTGCCGCCATCTTCTCATTGAACAAGTGCAAAAAAGGCGGGGTGATGCCCCGCCTTTCATCGATTTCCAATCCTGGATCTACGCTGTCAGTGGCTGTCCTTACCGACAGCGTTTCCGCGACATCCCTTGAGGAAGTCGAGGTCCGCACCGGTATCGGCCCCCTCGACATGCTGCTGATGCAGGAAGGCATAGCCTGATTTGGGCAGATCGTGGTTCGGCTGCCATTCGGCGAGCCGCCGCGCCAGTTCTTCCTCGGAAATGTCGAGATGCAGGCGACGGTTCGGCACATCCAGCTCGATCATGTCGCCATTTTTCACGACCGCCAGCGGTCCGCCGACGGCTGCTTCCGGAGAGGTGTGCAGCACGACGGTGCCGTAAGCCGTTCCGGACATGCGCGCGTCGGAAATGCGCACCATGTCGAGGATGCCCTTCTTCAGCACCTTCGGCGGCAGCCCCATGTTGCCGACCTCGGCCATGCCGGGATAACCCTTCGGCCCGCAGTTCTTCATGACCATGATGCAAGTTTCGTCGATGTCGAGATTATCGTCGTTGATCTTGGCCTTGTAGTCGTCGATGTCCTCGAACACCACGGCCCTGCCCCGGTGCACCAGGAGATGCGGCGAGGCGGCCGAAGGCTTCAACACCGCGCCCTTCGGCGCGAGATTGCCGCGCAGCACGACGATGCCGCCCGAAGATGTCAGCGCCTTTTCAGCCGGCAGGATGACGTCCTCGTTCCAGTTGATGACCTCCTTGACCTCGTCCCAGACGGTTTCGCCGGAGACCGTCAGCGCATCCTTGTGCAGAAGACCTGCCTCGCCGAGGCGCTTCAGCACCACCGGCAGGCCGCCCGCATAGAAGAACTCTTCCATCAGGTATTTGCCCGACGGCATCAGGTTGACGATTGTGGGAACGTCGCGGCCGCAGCGGTCCCAGTCATCAAGCGAAAGATCGATGCCGACACGGCCGGCGATGGCGAGCAGGTGGATGACGGCATTGGTCGATCCGCCGATGGCCGCGTTGGTGCGGATGGCGTTCTCGAAAGCCTGCTTCGTCATGATGTCGGAGGGCTTCAGGTCGTCCTTGACCATCTGGACGATCCGCCGGCCGGTGAGCTGCGCCATGACCTTGCGGCGGGAATCAACGCCCGGGATCGCGGCATTACCTGACAGTGCCATGCCGAGCGCCTCGGCCATGGAAGCCATGGTGGACGCGGTGCCCATGGTGTTGCAGGTGCCCGACGAACGGCTCATCGAGGCTTCCGCCTCGAGGAATTCGGCCTGCGTCATCTCGCCGGCCTTCACCATTTCGGAAAACTTCCACAGATGCGTGCCCGAGCCGACGCGTTCGCCACGGAAATAGCCGTTCAGCATCGGTCCGCCGGTGACGACGATCGACGGCAGGTCGCAGGAAGCCGCTCCCATGAGAAGCGACGGCGTGGTCTTGTCGCAGCCGACCAGCAGCACGCAGCCGTCCATCGGCTGGCCGCGGATCGCCTCTTCCACCGCGAGCGCGGCAAGGTTGCGATACATCATCGCGGTCGGGCGGAAGGTGTTTTCCGACGCCGAGAATACCGGCACCTCAAGCGGGAAGCCGCCGGCCTCCCATACGCCCGCCTTCACCTTTTCGGCGAGTTCTCTGAGATGACCGTTGCACGGGGTCATATCCGACCAGGTGTTGAGGATGCCGATCACCGGCCGGCCATCGAACAGGTCGTGCGGATAACCCTGGTTCTTAAGCCAGCCGCGGTGATAAATCACATCGCGGCTCGTGCCGCCGTACCATTCCTGCGACCTCAGCTTGCGCGGCCATTCCGCTTTCTTCTTCATCGTCTCTATCCTTCAGGATGTCGCCGGACCGCCTCGTACGGTCCGGGACATCGCCTTTGTTTCAAGCCAGCGTGTAGGCGGTCTTGACGGTTGTGTAGAATTCGGCGGCGTATTTGCCCTGCTCGCGCGGGCCATAGGACGAACCTTTGCGGCCGCCGAAGGGAACGTGGAAATCGACGCCTGCCGTCGGCAGGTTGACCATCACCATGCCGGCCTCGGAATTGCGCTTGAAGTGCGTCGCATGTTTCAGGCTGGTCGTGGCGATGCCGGCCGAAAGGCCGAACGGCGTGTCGTTGGCGATGGCAAGCGCCTCGTCGTAATCCTTCGCCCGGATCACCGAGACCACAGGCCCGAAGATCTCCTCGCGCGAAATCCGCATCTGGTTGGTCGCTTCGGTAAACAGCGTCGGCTGCAGATAGAAGCCGGGCGTGTCGCGCGAGATGACCTCGCCGCCGAAGGCGAGTTTGGCGCCTTCCGACTTGCCGATCTCGATATAGTCGGTATCGGTCTTCAGCTGCCGCTCATCGACGACCGGACCGATATGGGTGCCGGCCTTCAGCGCGTTGTCGACGACCAGCGTCTTCAGCTTGTCGGTGAGCGCTGCGACGAACTTGTCGTGAATGCCCTCGGTGACGATCAGGCGCGACGACGCCGTGCAGCGCTGGCCGGTGGAGAAGAAGCCGGAATTGGCGGCGGCCTCGACGGCGACGTTGAGGTCGGCATCGTCGAGCACGACCATCGGGTTCTTGCCGCCCATTTCCAGCTGGAACTTGCGGTTATGCTCGATGGAGGCGGCGGCGACACGCCGGCCGGTGCCGGTGGAACCGGTAAAGGTGATGCCGTGAACGTCGGGGCTTTCGAGCATGGCCTGACCGACGACCGAGCCCTTGCCCATGACGAGGTTCAAGACGCCCTTCGGCAGGCCGGCGCGGTTGAGGATATCGACAATCGCCCAGGAACAGGCGGGCACCAGTTCGGCCGGCTTGAAGACGATGGTGTTGCCGTAGCAGAGTGCCGGCGCGATCTTCCAGGCGGGGATGGCGATCGGGAAATTCCACGGCGTGATGATGCCGATGACGCCAAGCGCCTCGCGGGTGATCTCGACGCCGATGTTCGGGCGAACCGAGGGGAGGACCTCGCCAGCCAGCCGCAGCGCTTCGCCGGCGAAGAATTCGAAAATCTGCGAGGCGCGGATCACTTCACCGGTGGCTTCCGGCAGCGTTTTGCCTTCCTCGCGGGCGAGCAGCGCGCCGAGTTCGTCCTTCCGCGCCATGATCTCGTCGCCGGTCTTCTTCAGGATGACGTGGCGTTCCCAGATGCCGGAACGCGACCAGGCCGGGAAAGCGGCCTTGGCGGCGGCAATGGCGTTTCTGGTGTCTTCAGCGCTGCCGTCGGCATAGAGGCCGACGACTTCGTTCGTGTCCGACGGATTGATATTCTTCGTCGCGTTCGAGCCGACCCATTCGCCGGCGATCAGGTTTTGATAAATGGTCATGGGCTTAACAAGCCTCCTTTACCGTTTACGAGCATGATCCGGCCGCCGGATGCGGCCAGGTCTTGAAATCAGAGCTGCCGGACGGCGATCTCTTCCTCGGCGGCCACTGCAAGCGGATTGCGGAGCGGCAGGCCGAATTCGGCGACTTCGATCTCGAAGATGTCGCCCTCTTCGGTCTTGACGCCATCGGCAAAGGAAAGGGTCGCCGTGCCGAACATATGGACATGAACATCGCCCGGCACACGGAAGAGGCCGTATTTGAAATGGTGATATTCGAGATTGGCGAAGGTGTGCGACATGTTCGCCTCACCGGAGAGGAACGGCTTTTCGAAGATCACCTTGTCGCCGCGCTTGATGCGCGAGGTGCCGCGAATATCGTCCGGGGCGGCGCCGATGCGGATTTCCGGACCATAGGCGGCCGGGCGCAGTTTGGAGTGGGCCAGATAGAGATAGTTGATCCGCTCGGTGACGTGGTCCGAAAACTCGTTCGACAGCGCAAAGCCGATGCGGAACGGCGAGCCGTCCTTGGAAATCACGTAAATGCCAGCCATTTCAGGCTCTTCGCCGCCGTCGAGCGCGAAGGACGGCGAGATCAGCGGGGCGCCGGGGGCTGCCGTGCCATAGCCGTTGCCCTTGTAGAACCATTCGGGCTGCACGCCCTTCTCGCCGGCCTTCGGCTTGCCGTTCTCCAGCCCCATCTTGAACATCTTCATCGAGTCCGTCAGGGTTTCCTCGGCGGCTTCGGTGGTTTTCTTGTGCATGGAATCGCGCGTTGCCGCCGATCCCAGATGCGTCAGGCCGGTGCCGGTCAGATGCAGGTGGGCGGCATCGGGATGGGTGATCGGCGGAAGGAAGCGGCCCTCCGCATAGGCCTTTTCAAGATCGACGGCAGCGCCGTAGCCATGGGCCTCGATGACTGAGGCAAGCGACTTGCCGCCGTCTGCGGCTTCCATCGCCAGCGCATAGACGCTGCCGGCATTGTTGACCGACTTTGCAGCGCCGCCCGGCTCACGCACGGCGACGACGATCTCTCCGTTGGCACCTTTGATCTGGGAAATAAGCACGTCTTCGATCCTTCTCGTTTCGGCGAAGACAGGAAAAAGCTCCGCCTGTCCGGCTCCATCAGGAGCCGGAATCCATCATTCATATGACTGCGAATGCCTGGCTGGCGCTTCGGAAGCGGTCAGCCCTTGTTCTTATTATAGACGTCGAAGAACACGGCGGCGAGGAGCACGGCGCCCTTGACCATCTGCTGCGAGTCGGTGCCGAGACCGTGGATCGACATGCCGTTGTTCATGATGCCCATGATCAGCGCGCCGATGACAGCGCCGGTCACCTTGCCGACGCCGCCCTGGGCGGATGCGCCACCGATGAAGCAGGCGGCGATCACGTCGAGTTCAAGACCGAAGCCGCCCTTGGCCGTCGCCGAGTTGAGACGCAGGGCAACGATCAGACCAGCCAGTCCGGCGAGCAGACCCATATTGGCAAAGGTCAGGAAGGTCAGCCGCTCGGTGTTGATACCGGAAAGCTTCGTCGCCTTCTCATTGCCGCCCATGGCGTAGATGCGGCGACCGATCGTCGTGCGGCGGGTAATGAAGGCATAGGCAGCAACCAGGACCAGCATGACCATCAGCACGTTCGGGAAGCCGCGATAGATCGACAGCTGATAGCCGAGCGCCAGAATGGCGAGCGTGACGAGGGCGTTCTGGGCAAGGAAGAAGCCGAGCGGCTCAACGTCGTTGCCATGCTTCTCGTTCGACAGACGCTTGCGCCATGCCAGATAGAAGAGGGCGACGGCGCCGACGACGGTGAGGATGATCGAGGTCGAGTTGATGCCGCCCATATCGAAAGCGTTTGGCAGGAAGCCGATGCTGATCAGCTGGAAGGCCGGCGGGAAAGGACCGATGCTGGTGCCGGTCCCCGATGCCGTCATCACGAACAGCGTCAGGCCGCGGAAGACCAGCATGCCGGCCAGCGTGACGATGAAGGACGGGATTTTGTGATAAGCGACGAAATAGCCCTGGATGCCGCCGACAAGCGCGCCCATGGCAAGACATACGATACCCGCCAGGACATAATTGGTGTGCCATTGCACCGTCATCACGCCGGCGATAGCGCCGATAAAGCCGACGACGGATCCGACCGACAGATCGATATGGCCGGCGACGATGACCAGCAGCATGCCGAGCGCCATGATGACGATGAACGAGTTCTGCAGAATGATATTGGTCAGGTTGAGCGGCCTGAAGAGAACGCCACCGGTCGAGAACTGGAAGAACACCATGATCGCGATGAGCGCGATGAACATGCCATATTCGCGGATGTTGCCGCGAACATAGTCTCCGATGGAGACGACACGCCCCTGCTCAGCGATGGGTTGATTGATCGGTGTCATTGCTTCTTCTCCCCTGAGCGCATGATAGCGCGCATGATGGTTTCCTGGCTTGCTTCTCCCTTCGGCAGTTCAGCGACGATGCGTCCTTCGTTCATCACGTAGATGCGGTCACAAGTGCCAAGCAATTCGGGCATTTCCGACGAGATCATCAGAACGCCCTTTCCATCGGCGGCAAGCTGGTTGATGATAGTATAGATTTCGTATTTTGCGCCAACATCGATGCCGCGCGTCGGCTCGTCGAGGATCAAAACATCGGGATTGGAGAACAACCATTTCGACAGCACCACCTTCTGCTGGTTGCCACCGGAAAGATTGACCGTCTCCTGGAAGATGCTGGAGGAGCGGATGCGCAGCTTCGAGCGATAGTCGGTCGCAACCCGCGATTCCTTGACGCTGTCGATGACGGACGCATTCGACACCGCCTTCAAATTGACGAGCGTCGTGTTGTGCAGGATCGTGTCGTTGAGCACGAGGCCGAGCTGCTTGCGGTCTTCGGTAACGTAGGCGAGACCCGCGTCGATCGCCCTGCGCACGGTACTGACGTCGACCGGCTTGCCGTACATCAGCGCCTCGCCCGAGATCTTGTGGCCATAGGCCTTGCCAAACAGGCTCATGGCGAATTCGGTGCGCCCTGCCCCCATCAGGCCGGCGATGCCGACGACCTCGCCCTTCCGGACTGTGATGTTGATATTGTGCAGAACCTGGCGGTCGCGGTGCTGCTGGTGATAGGCGTTCCAGTTCTTCACTTCGAGAATGGTTTCGCCGATCGGCACCGAACGCGGCGGATAGCGGTCTTCGAGATCGCGGCCGACCATGTTGCGGATGATGATGTCTTCGCTGATTTCGTCCGCGTGACAGTCGAGCGTCTTGACGGTCATGCCGTCGCGCAGGACCGTGATCTGGTCGGCGACCTTGCGGATCTCGTTCAGCTTATGGGAAATGATGATCGAGGTGATGCCCTGCTTGCGGAACTCCATCAGCAGGTTGAGCAGAGCGTCGGAATCGCTTTCGTTGAGCGAGGCCGTGGGCTCGTCGAGGATGAGCAGCTTCACGCTCTTCGACAGCGCCTTGGCGATCTCGACCAGCTGCTGCTTGCCGACGCCGATGTCGGTCACCAAAGTGTTCGGAGATTCCTGCAGGCCAACCTTCTTGAGCAGCTGCTTCGTGCGGTTGAACGTCTCATCCCAGCTGATGACGCCGTTCTTGGCGTTCTCGTTGCCGAGGAAGATGTTTTCGCCGATCGACAGCAACGGCACGAGCGCCAGTTCCTGGTGGATGATGACGATGCCGATTTCTTCGGAGTCCCTCAGGGCCTTGAAGTTGCGCGTCTCGCCTTCATAGACGATGTCGCCTTCATAGCTGCCGGTGGGATAGACGCCTGATAGCACTTTCATCAGGGTCGATTTGCCGGCCCCGTTTTCGCCCACCAATGCGTGGATCTCACCCTGGCGAACCTTGAGGTTCACGTTCTCCAGCGCCTTGACGCCCGGGAACGTCTTGGTGATGCTCCGCATCTCGAGGATGGTATTGTCCATAGTCAAAGTTCCAGCGCCCCCAGCCGTTTAATGGCCGGGTAATCATAAAATCGAAGGCCGGAACCCGCAAGCGCGGGCTCCGGCCTCCTGCTCAACTTACTTCAGCTTGTCTTCGGTGTAGTAACCGCTGTCGACGAGGATCTGCTTGTAGTTGGTCTTGTCGACGGCAACCGGCTTCAGCAGATAGGACGGAACGACCTTGACGCCGTTATCGTAGGTCTTCGTGTCGTTGACTTCAGGCTCCTTGCCGGACATCACGGCATCGACCATGGCAACGGTGACCTTGGCGAGTTCGCGGGTGTCCTTGAAGATCGTCGAATGCTGTTCGCCAGCAATGATCGACTTGACCGACGGGATTTCAGCGTCCTGACCGGTGACGATCGGCAGCGGCTGGGCCGCAGTACCGTAACCAACGCCCTTCAGCGAGGAAATGATACCGATCGACAGACCGTCATAGGGAGACAGGACGGCATCAACCTTGGCATCGGTGTAGTTAGCCGAGAGCAGGTTGTCCATGCGGGCCTGGGCCGTTGCCGGATCCCAACGCAGCGTGCCGACCTTGTCCATGCCGGTCTGGCCGGACTTCACGACGAGCTTGCCACTGTCGATGTAGGGCTGCAGGACGGACATTGCGCCATCATAGAAGAAGAAGGCGTTGTTATCGTCCGGCGAACCGCCGAAGAGTTCGATGTTGAACGGGCCCTTGCCATCCTTGAGGCCGAGGCCGTCAACGATGGAGCCAGCCTGCAGAACGCCGACCTGGAAGTTGTCGAAGGTTGCGTAGTAGTCGACGTTGCCCGAATCGCGGATCAGACGGTCATAAGCGATGACCTTGATACCGGCATCGTGTGCCTTCTGGAGAACGTCGGAAAGCGTCGTGCCGTCGATCGAAGCGATGACGAGAACCTTGACGCCCTTGGTCACCATGTTTTCGATCTGCGAAAGCTGGTTCGGAATGTCGTCGTCGCCATACTGCAGGTCAGTGCCGTAACCGGCAGCCTGGAGCTGCTTGACGATGTTGTTGCCGTCGTCGATCCAGCGGGCCGAAGCCTTGGTCGGCATCGCGATACCGACAGTGCCTTTGTCCGCGGCGAGCGCCGGTGCAACGAACGAAGCGACGCCGAAGGCAGCCGCAGCCATCAATGAGATAATGGATTTCATTTCTCTCTCCCTTGTTAATAGAGCAGCGGACGAAAAATCGCCCGCCCCGAAACTGTGGCAGGTTCCGTATTGGATAGTTACTTCAGATGGTGAGAAACGAAGTAGGTCTCCTCCACGATCTCACACGTGTTGAGTGCCAACCAGCACACGGCGGCAAACTGGTATGGATTCCTATAACTGTCAAATAGAATAAGTGCTAACGTGCATAACAATTTTGGTATATCGTTAAAAAGTATTACTTTTGATGGAGCGCAGCGAGGAGGCTGCAACCATGACGATCGTTTCCGAGCCATTTTCGATGGACTACGTCGATATCCACAGTGATAATTTCGGCGATGACAGCCTTTTGCGTGCAGGACTTAAGCTGAATCACCTGCGGATGATCGTCGCAATCGAAGATAGTGGACAGATTTCCGCAGCTGCGGAAGTCCTGAACATCTCGCAGCCGGCCGCGTCGCGCATGTTGTCGGAAATGGAATCAATCACCAAGACCTCGCTCTATGAGCGCGTGGCCCGCGGCGTGGTGCTGACGACCTTCGGCGCAGCGCTGGCGCGCAGGGCCCGGAAGATCCTTCTGGAGCTGCGCGAGGCGAGCCGCGAGATCGGCGAGCTGAAAAGCGGCAAGGGCGGCTCGGTCTTCATCGGCTCGGTGACCGCACCCGCCATGAGCCTCGTCGTGCCGGCGATCAACAAGGTGCGCAAGGCCTATCCGGGCATTGAGATCAATATCCAGGTGGAGACGAGCAACGTGCTCGCCCGCGAGCTGCTCGCCGCCCGCCACGACTTCATCATCGGCCGCATCCCCGACGATCTCAACCCGCGCCTCTTCGAGGTGACGGAGATCGGTATCGAGCGGGCTTGCCTGATCGTGCGCGACCGCCACCCGCTGATGAAACAGAAGGTGAGCAGCCTTTCCGACGTCAGGGATTATGACTGGGTGTTCCAGCCGCCGGGCACGCTGCTGCGCCGCACGATCGAGGACGTTTTCCTGTCGCGTGGCGTGGCGCTGCCGGAGAATATCGTCAACACCTCGTCGCTGCTTCTGACCTGCGCCATCATCTGCGAAACCGATGCGATCGCGCCCGTCGCCGTCGACGTCGCCCAGTTCCTGGCGAGCCAGAGCTCGAATGCCTCCGATGTGCGCATGCTGCCGATCGATTTCGACATCAACGTCAAGCCCTACAGCATGATCACCGCGAGAGAACGGGCGCTGCCGCCGAGCGCAAGGCTGCTCTACGACATCATCCTCGAGGAGAGCCGCAAGCAGGCCGGCTGACAAGCCGGCGGACAAGCCCGCAAGCCCTGCGCCATCTTGCTCTCTTCTAATACCTGCTTCGAAAGGGAGGCGTGATGCTGTTCGGGCAGTCGGTATTTCAATCAGTCCTCGAGCGGCTGAAGGCGGAGGACGAGACGGCCGAAGACGCCGATGCGCCGGCCGCCCATCGCGTTTCCGGCCTCGGCACCGGCCTTGCCTTCGATGTCATGGAGGGCGTCTCAGCTGCCTCGCAGCGCGTCGGCCAGGCCTATTTCGACAATCTGGATCTCGATGCCGCCGCTGGGGTCGTGGAAAAGCCGGCGCCTGCGCCTCCAGCCGAGCCCGCCATGCCGGATCATCTCGCCCGCACGACACCGCAGGAGGTTGCCGCCGAACTGGCGATCTCCGCCGCCGATACGCCGCTGACACTGCGCGAGAAGCGCCGCGCCTTCGCCCGGGCCAATCACCCCGATGGCGTCGCGCTGCCCTTCCGCGACAATGCGACGAAGCGGATGATGCTGGCCAACCTGCTGATCGACGAAGCACTGCGCCGAATCGGCCGCTGACTATTCCGCGGGCCCGTCCTTCGAAGGTTTTTCAGCGGTCGCCGCGGGTTCGTCCTCGTCCTCGGCGTCGGGCTGCACGGGTGGCTCGATGACCGGCGGCTGCGGATTGAAGGTCCAGAACAACATATAGAAGGAATAGGCGCCTGCCCCGCCCGCGAGCACGCCCCAGAACGGATCGCCGGTGACGAATTCGACCACGGCCCAGCCGAAGCAGACGGCAATAATGGCAACACGCACCCAAAGATGACGGTATGCCGGATGGTTCGGATCGATGATTTGCATTCCTGCCCCGCGGTCGCATATGTCGCACCGCCTTCGGCCCGTGCTGCGATTGTCTCTAGAACCTTTCCTGATCAGATTAAAGTATTCTCTTGGCTGAAAGACCGGGCATCTTTACGCCAGGATCAGAGACTATCGGCTCTGCCTCGACCAAAACCCGGCCCGGTAGAAGACTTCAATCCGACCAGGAAGGCTCTGGTTCGAATCTTGCAAATGTGAAAGATCCGCGGGCTTGACGTGGTCCGCAGAAGATGGAATGAAAATTCCAGATTTTTGGCAATTCGGTTTATTTGTTCCGAATTCAAGGGAGGTTAGAATGACAGTGAGATTTGGTCTTCTCGGCGCCGGCCGCATCGGCAAGGTCCATGCAAAGGCCGTCAGTGGCGACGCCAATGCGACGCTCGTCGCGGTCGCCGACGCCTTTCCGCAGGCTGCCGAAGCGATCGCCTCCGCCTATGGCTGCGAAGTCCGCACCATCGAGGCGATCGAAGCCGCCAAGGATATCGACGCCGTCGTCATCTGCACGCCGACGGATACACATGCCGACCTGATCGAACGCTTCGCCCGCGCCGGCAAGGCGATCTTCTGCGAAAAGCCGATCGATCTCGACGTCGCCCGCGTCAAGTCCTGCATCAAGGTGGTGGAAGAGACCGGCGCCAAGCTGATGGTCGGCTTCAACCGCCGCTTCGACCCGCATTTCATGGCCGTGCGCAAGGTCATCGACGACGGCAAGATCGGCGATGTCGAGATGGTGACGATCACCTCGCGCGACCCCGGCGCCCCGCCGGTCGATTACATAAAGCGCTCGGGCGGCATCTTCCGCGACATGACGATCCATGACTTCGACATGGCCCGCTTCCTGCTCGGCGAAGAGCCGGTCTCGGTTCTGGCGACCGCTGCCGTGCTCGTCGACAAGGCGATCGGCGAAGCCGGCGACTATGACAGCGTCTCGGTGATCCTGCAGACGAAATCGGGCAAGCAGGCGGTGATCTCCAACTCCCGCCGCGCCACCTACGGCTATGACCAGCGCATCGAAGTGCATGGCGCAAAGGGCATGGCTGCGGCCGAAAACCAGCGTCCTGTTTCGATCGAGGTGGCAAACGGCGACGGCTACACCCGCCCGCCGCTGCATGATTTCTTCATGACCCGTTACACCGAAGCCTATGCCAACGAGATCGCAGCCTTCATCGCCGCGATCGAGAAGGGTTCGAAGATCTCGCCGTCTGGCGCAGATGGCCTCGCAGCGCTGGCGCTCGCCGATGCCGCGGTTCAGTCCGTCAAGGAAGGCAAGCTCATCAAGATCGGCTGACGGCCCTCTCCCGACCGGAAGCCATGCATGAGATGGCCGGGCATTTGCCCGGCCATTTCGCGTTTGGTGGCGTTTGACTCTATGTCGGAGAAAGGACACCTGCTCCCCATGCATTTCAGCAACGCGCCCTCATTCCGCGCTCTGTACGCCCGAGAGTACGATATCCTGATCGATCACCGATAGCGCCCGGTTCAGATGGCCTTCGAAGACGAGGATCTGTTCTTCGGGGACCACCCTGATCTCGGGCATGCCCTCCATGCGCACGACATGCGATTGCCCGAGGCCCTCTTCGATCCCCTGGCGGAGAAGGTCGTAATAACGTGTGCCCGGGCCCGTGATGGCGATCGGCATGCGCTCGGTCAGGCTCAGCATGCGCGACAGGCCGTTGCCGAGCGCCAGCCCTGCCTGGCGGAAGGCGAAGGCGGAGATGCGGTGACCCTGGCGCGCCTTGGCGGCGATCTTGTCGAGTTCCGCCACCGGCACGAATTTGGCCGGGATGGTATCGAGCGGCACTTCGAAGGCGCTGCGCAGGATGGCGTAAAAACCGGCATAGGCCTCGATGCAGCCGCGTGTGCCGCAGCGGCAGAGGCCGCCATTGGCCATATGCAGCATGTGCCCGAAATTGGGGGCCGAGATCTCCTGGCCCGTCTGGTTGCCGCGCCGGACGATGCCGAGCCCGATGCTGTGGCCGAGCGAAAGGGCGGCGAGCGAGCGGAAATCGGCGCCCTTCATATTTTCTTCACGCGCGCCGAGCGCTGCGGCGACTAAAAGCGTCTCGTTATCCAGGATTACCTTGGCCTGCCATTCCGGCCGGAGCGCCGATTCGAAATCGATCTGCTCGCTGCCGAAGATGGGCGACCAGACTAGAACCGGCTCGGTGGAGTTGACCAGCCCCTTGCTGCTGATCGAGATCAGCAGCACCTTTTCCTGCGTAATCTTCGAACGATCGAGAATGCGCGAAAGCCCGGCGCGTACTGCTGCGACGAAGCGCACGGCACCCGCCGGATCATGCGAACGCTCCTCGCTGAAGCGGTCGATCAGCTTGCCGGCATAATCCACAAGCGAATATTGCACCGCATCCGAGGAGATGATGACGACGATGAGATAGCCGCAATCGCGCCGCTGGCGCAAAAGCACGCGCGGCCGGCCACGCCCGCTTGCCGGCTGCTGCTCGGATTTCTCGATGATCTGGGCTTTTTCCAAGTCGGCGGTGATCGCCGAGATGGTGGCTGAGGAAAGCCCGGTGGAATCGGATATTTCGGTATGGGCGAGCGCGCCGTGGCGGCGCAGCACGGACAGCACGAGCACGCTGTTTCTCTGCCGGACCAGCTCCGTGCTCGACTTGGTCAGCATGAATGCCGCCCTCTCCTCCTGCTTGCTCTTCCCGTGGTTTCCACTGCATCTCCGGCTGCTGTTGCGCAAGCGAATTAAGCCGGTAGTGCAGTGTTGACAGTTGAAAAAATCTCTGACACTAAATTTCTCGACTGTCGAGAAAAAAATCCAAACCTTTCCCGACAGGCTTTTTCGCGGTGGCCGGAGGAAGCATGGGCTGGGCCGGCCGCAACTCACTCGGGAGGACATTATGAAGTCTATTTTCAAATTGATGGCCGGCGCTGCCATCCTCGTTTCCGTACATACCGCTGCCATGGCTGCCGATCTCGTCGTCGGTGTTTCCTGGTCGAATTTCCAGGAAGAGCGCTGGAAGACGGACGAAGCCGCCATCAAGAAGGCTCTCGAAGCCAAGGGCGCCAAGTATATTTCCGCTGACGCGCAGTCTTCTGCCGCAAAGCAGCTCACCGACGTCGAATCGCTGATTTCGCAAGGCGCCAACGCGCTGATCATCCTCGCTCAGGACTCCGACGCAATCGGCCCGGCCATCGAAAAGGCCGCTGCTGAAGGCATTCCGGTGGTCGGCTACGACCGCCTGATCGAAAACCCGGCTGCCTTCTACATCACCTTCGACAACAAGGAAGTCGGCCGCCTGCAGGCTGAAGGCGTCTTCAAGGCCAAGCCGGAAGGCAACTACGTCTTCATCAAGGGCTCGTCTTCGGACCCGAACGCCGACTTCCTGTTCTCGGGCCAACAGGAAGTGCTGAAGGCCGCGATCGACGCCGGCAAGATCAAGAATGTCGGCGAAGCCTATACCGACGGCTGGCTGCCGGAGAACGCCCAGCGCAACATGGAGCAGTTCCTGACCGCCAACAACAACAAGGTTGACGCCGTCGTCGCTTCGAACGACGGCACGGCCGGCGGCGCGATCGCAGCGCTCGACGCGCAGGGTCTTGCCGGCTCCGTTCCGGTTTCCGGCCAGGACGGTGACAAGGCGGCGCTGAACCGCATCGCTCTCGGCACGCAGACGGTTTCCGTCTGGAAGGACAGCCGGGAACTCGGCAAGCGCGCCGCAGAAATCGCTCTAGACCTCGCCGGCGGCAAGGACATGAGCAAGATCGACGGCGCCCAGGCTTTCAAGGGCGGCCCGAAGGGTGTTGAAATGCAGTCGGTCTTCCTGAAGCCGCTGGCGATCACCAAGGACAACCTGAACGTCGTCATCGACGCCGGCTGGATCTCCAAGGCGGAAGCCTGCCAGGGCGTCAAGGCCGACACCGTCGCTGCCTGCAAGTAAGCCGCGGCTGTAATTGAAATTGCCGGCGCCGCAGCGCAACATCGCTGCGGCGCCGGACGCGGATGAGAATTCCAACGACGAAGTTTTCTCCGCCTCGCCGCACCATCGCGGGTTTTCATTCCCTGCCGGAAGGGTGTCGCGACGCCACGCGACCGGTTTCCGCAAGCATCGCGATGGTTAGTTGAAGAACAGACGCATGACGCCGATGGCAGATTCGGGCACGCCGGCGCGTCCGTCCAAACACAGTGGGGGAACGGCAAACCCATGGCCGAAATGGTAAAATCCACAACATCAAGCGGGCCGCGAACGGCGGAAGCCAATCCGGTGACCCGCTTCTTCCGCGCCACCGAGATCGACACACGCCTGCTCGGCATGATCGGCGCGCTCATCATCATCTGGATCGGTTTCCACATCATCACCGGCGGCCTGTTCCTGACCCCGCGCAATCTCTGGAACCTCTCGGTTCAGACGACCGACATCGCCATCATGACGACGGGCATGGTGCTGATCATCGTCACCCGCAACATCGATCTTTCGGTCGGTTCCGTGCTCGGCCTCTGCGGCATGATCATGGGTGTCACGCAGGCCAAGATCCTGCCGGAATATATCGGCTTCGACAGCCCCTTCACCTGGGCGATCACGCTGCTGATCGGCATCGCAGCCGGCTTCCTGATCGGCGCCTTCCAGGGCGTCATCATCGCCTTCCTGAACGTTCCCTCCTTCATCGTCACCCTCGGCGGCCTGCTCGTCTGGCGCGGCGCGACCTGGCTCGTCACCAGCGGCCAGACGGTTGCGCCGATGGACCAGACCTTCCGCATCATGGGTGGCGGCGCCGAAGGCTCGATCGGCGCCACCTGGAGCTGGATCGTCGGCATCGCCGCCTGCCTCTTCGTCATCGCCAGCATCATCGGCTCGCGCCATCAGCGCCGCCGCTTCGGCTTTCCGCGCCGGCCGATCTGGGCGGAATATTTCCTCGCCATCCTCAGCTGCTTCCTGATCCTCGGCGCCGTCTCGATCGCCAACAGCTATTACTGGCCGATCAATATCGCCAAGAAATATGCCGAGACCAACAATATCCCCTGGCCGGAAACGGGCCTCGATATTCCCTACGGCATCGCCGTGCCGGTGCTGATCGCCATCGTGGTCGGCATCATCATGACCTTCATCGCGACACGCCTGCGCTTCGGCCGCTATGTCTTCGCGATCGGCGGCAACCCCGAGGCGGCCGAACTCGCCGGCATCAAGACCCGCTGGGTGACGGTGCGCATCTTCGCGCTGATGGGTGTACTCGCAGCCATCGCGGCGGCGATATCAACCGCCCGCCTCAACGCCGCGACGAACTCGCAGGGCACGCTCGACGAGCTCTACACCATCGCCGCCGCCGTTATCGGCGGAACGTCGCTGGCAGGCGGCACCGGCACCATCGCCGGCGCCATGCTCGGCGCGCTCGTCATGCAGTCGCTGCAGTCGGGCATGGTGCTCGCACATGTCGACACGCCGCTGCAGAGCGTCGTCGTCGGCACCGTCCTTGTCGTGGCGGTCTGGCTCGACACCGTCTACCGCGCCCGTGCCAAGTGAGAGGAGCCCTGGATATGGCTGATCAACGCACTCCCCTCGTGGAACTGAAAAACATCTCGATCGCCTTCGGCGGCATTCACGCCGTGGACAATGCCTCGGTCGATCTCTACCCCGGCGAAGTGGTCGCCCTGCTCGGCCATAACGGCGCCGGCAAGTCGACGCTCATCAAGATCCTCTCCGGCGCCTACAAGCGCGATGGCGGCGAGATCCTGATCAACGGCGAGCCGGCCGACATCCGCAATCCGCGCGATGCCAAGAAATACGGGATCGAGACGATCTACCAGACGCTCGCCGTCGCCGACAATGTCGACGCCGCCGCCAACCTCTATCTCGGCCGCGAGCTGAAGACCCGCTGGGGCACGCTCGACGACGTGGCGATGGAGGCCTCGGCCCGCGAAGTGATGGGGCGGCTCAACCCCAACTTCAAACGCTTCAAGGAGCCGGTGAAGGCGCTCTCGGGCGGCCAGCGGCAATCGGTGGCGATCGCCCGCGCCATCCTCTTCAACGCCCGCATCCTGATCATGGACGAGCCGACGGCAGCGCTCGGCCCCCAGGAGACGGCGCAGGTGGGCGAACTGATCAAGCAGCTGAAGAAGGAAGGCATTGGCATCTTCCTCATCAGCCACGACATCCACGACGTCTTCGACCTCGCCGACCGCGTCTCGGTGATGAAGAACGGCCAGGTGGTGGGCCACGCCCGCACCGAGGACGTGACCAAGGACGAGGTGCTGGGCATGATCATCCTCGGCAAGGTGCCGCCGAAAGCCATCCCCGGCCCCGGCGCCATGCAGATCTGACCGCCACCAGGCGACAGCCCACGACAACAACGCTCCGCCGCCCGCAAGGCCGGCGGAGTTTTTTATGCGTTCTCACAGGCTGACGGATAAAAACACCCGCCAAACCGCAAGCATCGGTATTTCTGAGAATTTCGCGATTGAAGCCGGCCGCAAGCTAGGCTAAGAACCACCCATCGGACAGGCGATTCAAACCGCCTTCGGCATGCACCCGTAGCTCAGCTGGATAGAGTGTTGGATTCCGATTCCAAAGGTCACAGGTTCGAATCCTGTCGGGTGCGCCACCGTTTTGAAGACTGCCCCATAGCCATAAGCTGCGCCCCCTTAGCCTTTTCACCTGGTCGAGGGTCCATGGCCGACGAGGAGACAGCTCGGCCCTCCACTTCAACAAGCGGGCACGCGCGCCTCGGACGCGAGAGCATGGATGTAGGCCCTGCGCAATCCTTCCTGCGCCTGTTTTTTTGTAAGCGCGTTGACCCTCGAAGCGTCCGCCACAACCCTGACGTAGAGGCACAATGCAACTCAATTGATGGTGTCACCTCGGCTGCTGACATCGACGAATTATTGCGAGTGAGTCGGACTTCGGTCCGATGGTAGACAGCAATCTCTCTGCTAATTTCCGTTCCGCTGAGACTGCAAAACTCAGCACGAAAAGGGTGTCTGCCCCTGATCCGGAGCACCCTTTTCAAACTCGTTTTCGGGAATCCCCCTTAACCCTCGGCACCGACGGTTCGCGGGCGGCCAACCTCCCGATTGATCATGGGCATAGGTACTCTGTCGGAGCATCCTGCGTGCGATGGTGTTGCCAGTTCCAACACATCTTAAGCGGGCCGTCGTCAAAGTCGAAGTCTGTGATTTCCTTCCACGGCAATAGCTTATCTATGGCAGTGAGTGTGGCGGTGAGATAGGTCTGCGGATCGACGGCATTGAGTTTGCCGGTCTCGATGAGCGAAGCGATGGTCGCCAGTTCTCGTGCCTTGCCCTCGTCTGCAAATCGAACGTAGAACGGGTCGCGCGCGTGAGCACACGTCCTCGCAACATCAGTCCGGGTTTGGTATCGGCTTACCCTCATAGCGCACGCGAAAATTCCTCCTGTGAAAATCCTGCTCGAAGCAGACGAAGACGAGTTCCAGGTCGTTGGCGCTGTCACGCTTCCCGAGGAGGCTGAGCGTGACAACGATAACGCCGCTGTATCCGCGCGTCAGGCGGAAAGCCGCGTTACGGATGTCAGTCCCTTCTGGATCCTTCCGGTCTTCGCGGCGCTCATAAATGACCCAGAAGCAGGCAGCATCCCAAGTCTGCCGCAGGATTTGGCTGACTTCTGCCTTGAACTCTTCGGCATGCATTGCCGGACCCCAAGACAATGCCGTCTCGCCCGCATCGCTAACGACATTGAGATAACCGTCATATTGGTAAACACCTGACAGTGACCGTTCGATCATCTCGAATGCGGTGTTTTCGCTGATTGTTGTTTTGAAGAGAATTGCCATGGAATCGATGCGTGCCACTGTCGATATGTCGATGAGACGACGAGACTACTGGGTGTCGCTTGGGCGAGCAACGGAGACTTGGTCATCACGGTAATCGTAGCGAACGGTTGAAACGCGACCTCGTTTTCTTCAGACCTCGCCAGAATGTGAACTATTCGTAACTTGAAACACAACAGGCAAAGCGCTTTATCCGAGCGATGACTCCGAAGCACTTCATCTCGGCAATGAGCATCGCGGCCTTGGCGGCGTGCTCTCATATCGAGCCGCTTGAGACTCCCCTCGCCCAGTCAGCAATCCAGCACCAGACGCCTTTGACCGATCAAGCGGTGATCGCAGATACAGTCGGTCGCGGTGCTGTCGGTGCGACTGCGCTTGCTTGGGCCAACCCATCGACGGGCAGCGCGGGCGTTATCGAACAGATCGATGCCAGTAACGATGGGCCGGACGGATGTCGCGGTTTTGTAACCAGTCGGCAATCGCTCGACGGCATGACGCGCTTCAACGGCGTAGCCTGTCCGTCTGGGGACAGTTGGAAACTGGGCCGCCAATAGGGTAGCGCTCGACGTCCGGTCTCGCGCCAACGGCATCTTCGCCGTGCTCTCTTCGAATAACGATCAATCGCAAGGACGCCCCCCATGCGCCGGGGAGGCTACTAGCCTAAATCACACGGGAGGACGATCGCTGTTGCTTTACCGCGACGGCTTCAAGGTCACTATGGTCCCGCTGTCGACAATGATCCAGAAACTCCGGACCAAATCTGCCGCTTCGCGACGGGTTGCCGAAATATTCGCTTGGGAAAATGTGACGATGCCTTTTGCCACGATATCCAGCCGGACGATTGCATCGTGTTCGGTACCACTTCGAGGGATGCCAGCTTGCTGGCGCAGATCGCGCACCGTGATCATCGCACGAGGCAACAAGCTCTCGATTTCGCCCGCGGTCGGCGGTCAACTTCATTTGCCGTACAAGTTCTGCGACGAACCCCGGGATGCTGCTCGTCTCCGCAGTTATCGTCATCACCCCTCGAATTCAGCGCCGGGCAGCCAACCGCGCGTATAGCCCTTGCTGATGCATGCCTGGGCCATTGCAAGCTGTTCGCACAGCCGTTCCCGATCCTTGAGCAGAGCATCGATGGTTGCGCGCGGATCCCCTCCGTGCCAGGCCATAGCTGCGTCGACGGGGTTGGATTCCGGTGTCGTATGACGTTCAGCAAGCATGTCAGATCCTCGTCATTTCAGGGAGAGCATGCTCGGAGATAATGTTGCGGTAGCGAACTGCGTCATGCAGCGGAGCGCGGATGCGCGAGCATCGAAAAGCTAGACACCAGAACGAGTCGTAGCAAGGATTCGTTGTCACTACGGTCACATTGCGCCAACGTCATCCCGCTTTTGTGTTTGGGGAGTCGCGAGGGGAACCATGGACGGCGAAAAGCAATCGGAGCCGCCGCCGCGTGTCGCCCGTCTGGTGCTCGTTACGCCAGAGGGTGCCGTGATCGGCCGACTGGCACTGGTCCCGGTTGATCTTCCTTGGTGGCAGGATGCGCAGTCGGTAGTCCTAGCCGTCCGCGAATACTATGGGATCGATGTCACGATCCTGCGGCTGCTGGAGGCAGTTCGCGACCGACCGCACGGTGGGGAGGTCACGTATCTGGCCGAGGTCGCACAGTCCGTTCCGACCGAGGTCTGGGCAGGGCGACTCGAGCCCCACCCGCTGCGCCAAAGCTACGCTGAACCCGGCGGGCCTGCCGCCGATCTCGCTTGGGCGACGCGCATACTAGCCGGGCATGGCTTGGCGCCCGCCGGGATGCCTGTCCAGATCCGAAGCTGGAATCTATCCAGCATCTGGCGCATTCCTGTCGCCCGCCAAACTGTATGGCTAAAAGTCGTGCCGCCATTCTTCGCGCACGAGCCGCGCGTCATCACAGCATTGGCCGGCCGTCCCGTTCCGGAACTGCTTGGCCACGACGGCGGACGCATGCTGCTCGCAGAAATCGCGGGCGAGGACATGTACGAGGCGCCGTTGCCGCGACTGCTCGAGATGGTGACCCTACTGGTTGAGCTGCAGTCATCGTGGACCGGCCGCGTTGATCAATTGCGCTCCATGGGACTGCCGGACTGGGGCGGTCCGGCTTTGATCGCTGCGATCGGCGATGTGACGGAGCGTGCAAGCGAGGAGCTGCCTCGGAACGAGCTTACGCTGCTCCAGCGTTTCGTCAGCGGTCTCGCCGACCGCTTTGCCGCGCTCGAGTCCTGCGGATTGCCTGATACGCTGGTCCACGGCGATCTTCATCCCGGCAACTTTCGCGGAACAGAACGAACCCTTACTCTACTTGATTGGGGCGACAGCGGGATCGGCCATCCGATGCTAGACCAGCCGGCATTTCTCGACCGCGTCGCATCCGAGTACGTGGAGACGATCAAGGAGCACTGGGCTCGCGCATGGCTGGCCCGGCTGCCCGGCTGCGAGCCCGCTCGTGCGGCCGGCCTCCTCGCGCCCATTGCCGCGGCCAGGCAGGCCGTGATCTATCGGCGGTTCCTGGACAACATCGAGCCGTCGGAACAGGTCTATCACCGCCACGATCCCGCCGACTGGCTAAGGCGGACGGCGGCATTGCTGAGGGCGGGGAGTTAGAGAGCATATCCGGGTTTGGATCGGGTGATCCACGCCCGGAAGCCGAACGCCCGATGCCGCTGCGGGAAGCGACCTTTGGCTGAAAGACTGCTGGCCGAGCACGGCCTGAAGTCGACAAGAAACTGCTAAAGAATGGCTTCGCCAGGACGTGGAGCCCGAAGTGGCGGAACGAATTGTGCGACTGATTAAAAAAATCTGTCGGCACGGAACAATTTGCTCCGTTGATCGTAATACCTTCGGGCCGTGCGGAGATTTGTTATACAACAGCCACACGACATTTAGCTGTTCGGCCCACCTCAACCTTAGCCCCGCTCAGAAGCGGGGTCCTTTTTTTGGCATTAGCAGGTCCCTTGAAGTCGACAATACTATTGCCGCGCAGAATTACACCGGAACTGTTGTCATACAAAAGTGTTACTTGGCTCGGAGCGGATCGCGCAGAGGAGTCTCCTGTCTCCAGCAGCACACCCCTTGCAATCTTCGCGATCCGCCCTCTCCTGCCGGTTCGGAGCCATTCATTGGTCAGGAACCTTAAGGAACTTTTCCGGCTATCTACTGTTAGAGCACAAGGATCGCACAGGCGCCCCATAACTGGGGTTGTCCGCTTCCCTTCCTTCCTGTGCGGTCCGTCCTTTCCACAAATAGGCGCGTTTCGGCGGGGCTCCTTTTGATCCTCGGCGAGCAACGCCGGCGCAACCCGCGCCAATATCCGCAAATTGCCGCCGAAACCGGCGTTAGCACAGTGTTAGCGCGAGCCACTTAATGTGGTGGTGACGCCATGGGAAACCCGGTTGTCCGTTGAAAAACAGGACAAGCAGAATGAAGACGAGCCCTGCCGCAGCTTACGGAGATGACATGAAACTGGTTCTAGGCAGCATGATATTGGCATCTGGCATACTGCTATCCAGTCTGTCGGGATTCGCTGCTTCCGGCGGATGGCATTCGGATGGGCAAGGTACGAGATACTGGCATGTCACTCCGCCGCCCGGGCAATGCAATATAAGCCAAGCGAAAAACCGGGCGATTCGGGCCGGTATCTATCGTAGCGAGATTATACAGCAGGATGAGAATATCATCGTGCTCAGAGGTCTGGATGAATCCGGCGACCGGCGAACGATCGGTTTCGGCAACATCAGGGGGTGCCCTGAGTTGGAGGGCCATGAGAATAGTCCAAACTTCTGAGGACATAGAGTTTGTTCAGCTTTCAGAGCCTGAAGCTGAAGCTCGCTAAGGCGCGAAAACCGGTTCTGGGAAGATTATCGCGAGGTTTCCAGTCGGCCATCGCCGCGCAAAAGGTTCAGCCAGGCCCGCGACAGTTTCTCCGCGCCTGTGCCCCCGATATGGCAATCGTCGTAGCGGTCTTCTCCATCGAGCAACGCGTCGGAATTGACGCCCTCTCGGATACCGGGGCCGCTTCTTGATAGGGCCAGTTGCGCCCGTACTATCGCGTTGTCCGGAATATGCTCCTTGAAGCCGCCGTTGCTCGGTTCGAGGCATTTCGATGCGATCGAAATGTAAACCGGTGCTTCGACGCCGTACTGACGCAATGTGTCAACCATCGACATGAAACGGTTCTGGTAGGCCTCCGCAGTGGTGCCGATAACGAGGTCCGCCTCTCCTTGCATCCAGAGGACGTTCGTTATCCGATAACCGGAATCCTGAAGCTGTTTCAATGTATCGACCAGCATAGGATTGAGGTCACCGCCTTTCGCCCATCGTGCGACCTCAGATCCGGAATATGCGAGGGGTGCGAGGATGACGCTGTCATTTTGTCCCGATGCGATCAAATTGTTGCCAAGAAGCGTCCAATACTCTCCCTTGGTATCGGTCGATCCAAGAAGTGGCGACGCGGCGATGAAGCACCGTTTGTCAAAGGCGTTTATAACGCGAGCGCCATAATTTGACTTGTACCGTTGTCCACTGTCGTTGGCCGCGTTCGATTGGCCAAGAATGAGTAAGACAGCCGTTCGGTCAGTTTGAGCCGGGCAGGTCACAAGCGTTTTTGATTCATCCCCGATGAGTCGTTCCTTGTCGTCGAACGTATAACGGCTTGGAGCAGTCGCCTTCTCTCCGCCAACCATTTTCCTCATCGCGGAAAGTTGTGGCCAAGGAAATGTCTCATGTCTCGCGCTCATGCCGCCGAGAAAGTACATGGCGATCAAGGCGGCGAGGCCGACTGCCATTGTTTTGCGCATGCCGTTACCTTCAAACATCATCCGATGACATGGAGCCTCAGACCGATCAAGGCTGCTCCAGCCATGAGGGTTCCTTTACACCAGCCACATCCGCTTGCTTCGGGCATGATCTTTAAAAGAGCGTTCGTCGCGAAGATCGAGCCCAATCGACGACTATTTCTCATAGGGTCGCCGAAACCTGCTCAAATATAGACCGGACCGGTGATTTCAATAATCCGGTTGGGTGAGAGATCGCGCCTGCTATGGAGAAAACTCCCGTTGCTCGTCCATAGAAAGGCGGATTGGGGCGGCGAGGACAGTGTAGGAGCGGAGCACCGGTTACGCTTGTTAGCGATTTGTTGACCATAAGCTGGCTTTACTGGGCGTGATGGATGCGGAGGTTCCCGCACATCGTCGCGTGTTTGGTGTAGGCGGGATTGTTCGTGTTGAAGTATCCAGTGCGAGGATTATCGGGCGCAGGCTTGGGCGGAATTGCCACGCTGCTGTCGCGTGCGGAACGGTTGGTCGCGAAGACCATTCTGCCGGCTCTGTTTGCGCTGCCGGCGCTTGTCGGCTCGGCATCCGTTGCCTCGGCCGAAGACCGGGCCCTGAAGCTGTTCTTTACCCATACCGGCGAGCGGGCCACGATCACCTATAAGCGCGACGGAAAGTTCGATCCCAAAGGCCTTGCCCAGATCAATCGGTTTCTGCGCGACTGGCGAAGGAACGAGCCGACCCGGATGGATCCGCGGCTGCTCGACCTGGTCTGGGAGGTGTATAAGCGCAGCGGCGGCAAGGACTATATCCATATCGTCTCCGCCTATCGTTCGCCCACCACCAACAACATGCTCCGCAACCGCTCGCGCAGCACGGGCGTCGCCAAGAAGAGCCAGCATATGCTGGGCAAGGCGATGGATTTCTACGTTCCCGGCGTGAAGCTTTCGACGCTGCGGGCGCTGGCCATGCAGATGCAGGGCGGCGGCGTCGGATATTATCCGACCTCGGGATCGCCCTTCGTGCATCTCGACGTCGGCAATGTCAGGGCCTGGCCCCGCATGTCCCGGCAGGAACTCGCCCGACTGTTCCCGAACGGGCAGACGATGCATCTCCCTGCCGATGGCCGGCCGCTGCCTGGATACAATCAGGCGGTTGCGAACTACAGGAAGCGCGGCAGCTCCACCTCGATCCAGATCGCCAGCACCGCTGGAGAAGACGAAGAGGTGGGCGCGGCGACCGGGCCGGGCGGCGACACCACAGACAATAAGCTCATGACGGCGCTTCTGCCCACGCCCCGCAGCCGGGCATTGAATGCGCTGGCGCTGCAGACCGGCGCGGTCGAGCAGGATGACAAACGGTCCGCTGGGGATCTTGCATCTTTGCCGATTCCGATACCGGCGATGCGGCCGGCTGCCCTTGAGCACGACGCTGATGTGGATGACAAACTGGAGACGGCATCGATCGGCCCAATTGAAGTGCTTCCGGCCAGACCTGCGCCCGCATTGCCGGGCTACGCGCGCTTCGAACCTCTCCGTGTTGCACACCAGGCCTCCAAGCAGGGCGCGGATATGATCGCCTCCCTGCCGATGACCGCTTCCTGGGAAGAAGCAAGTTTCTTTGAAACGACCACGGACGCGGCGCTGATGAAATGGGCGCTGCATTCTCCCGGCGAGGTGATGGAATTGAACGCGCCTCGCGTTTCCCCCCGCACGGTTCATCGTGAGGTCGATGCCGCGACCTCAGGTCAGGACATCACTCCGGTCGCCGCCATAGACCTGTTCGATGCGAGCCGGTTTGCGTCGCCCCCGGAGGGCTGACCGCAATCATCAAGGCTTGATGCGCTGCACGAGCTTGCAAAAATCTCAGTGAACGACCGCGATGACGCGAATTCCGGCTTCTTCCGCAGCGTGAATGAGTGCGGCGCGGGCTACCGTGGCCGGAATATTGCCCTGGATGGCATCCAGGCATGTTTTTATGGCTGCGATATATTCCTTGCCGTCGTCTGTCGGCCAGGCGGCAATAAGGGCGTCGGCGACCTCATGGAGAGAGCGAACCAGCCTGGGCTTGCCGCCGATGACAAGCATCACAGGCGCGAAGTCTTCGCTCCTGCGCCAATCCACTATGCCGATCTTTTGCATGGATAACCGCCTTTTATCTCGCGCCGATCGGCACCTGATGCTTCACCAGGGAGGTTCTGACTGGAGTTCAGCTACAACGACCGAACCTCCCTGATGTCCTTTCAACAAGGATGAGGAGAATCTAGGCAGGATGGCAGCGAGGGAAAGCCGGACCTAAGTCGGACTGGCGGCCTGAGGACCCGCTGCTCATATAGTGGGTTGAGGCAACGTAAGGTCCGTGGAGGGGACGGAACAGGAGGAGTATATGAAGTTCGGCCCCGAAAACCACAGCCATGAAGAGCGCTGTCCGCAAGGCCATAGTTCGGCATCGACCATCGCAACAATCGAAGCAGCCCTTTCCGCCGATCCGGATCTCGACAGCAGCGCCATCGAGATCAGGATGCTCGGTCCTGTCGTGCTGCTCGAAGGCTATATAACAAAACCCGAAGCCCGGGAAAAAGCCATCTCGCTGGCAGCGATGATCGTCGGCCCGGAGAACGTTCAGGATCGGATGTTGAGTCGATTCCCGACGCAATGACGGACACTGTCCGGCCGGGCTGGAGGCTCTAGGACCATAGTCCGGGCCAGCCCCGGCATGAAGTCCCAGCCCGGGAACACTTCCTCCATTTTCAGGTTTGGCTCACCAGCGGAACCAACCGCATTGAAGGAGGAAAACGGATGAATATCAAAGCAGTAGGAATTGCCGCCAGCGTCCTGTTGGCATCGACATCTGCCTTTGCGCAGTCATCGACGGTCACAGGCGCGGCGGGTGGTGCTGCAACGGGCGCGATTGTCGGCGGCCCGGTCGGTGCTGCTGTCGGCGGCATCGTCGGCGGCGTGGCGGGCAGCGTCATCGACCCGCCGCCGCAGAAGGTGGTGACCTATGTACAGCAGGCTCCGGCTCCGGCCGAACGCGTCGTTGTGAAGGAGAAGGTCGTCGTCGGGCAGCCTCTGCCGGAGACCGTCGTGGTGACGCCAATTCCCGACGATCCGAAATATGCATACGCGATCGTCAACGAACAGCGTGTGATCGTCGAACCTTCCTCCCGGAAGGTCATCCAGGTCATCCAGTGACCGACGAGCGGCTGCGGCCGCCCTTTCCAACCATTAGGGCACGCATGCGACGCATGGGAATGCGGGCGGTATGGCGTGTTCAAACTTCGGAGATCGATTATGAAAAGCAACCATCTCACCATGATCCTGGCCGCGCTGTCGCTTGGCGTATCGCCGCTTGCAGCACTGCCGGCCGCAGCCCAGCAGGACACCAAGAGCAGCGGCCAGGCGCAGCCCGGTTCTCAGATGGGCATGGACGCCGGTGCGCAATCCGGCGCCGGCAAGACAGGCACCGACTGCACCCCCGACGCTTCCGGAGCCTGCCCGCAAGGCAAGGGCCAGTCAACGCAGCAGAAATCCGGCCAGGGTTCCGACATGCAGAAGAACGCCGAGCAGCCTTCGAACGATAACGCGAAGAGCGGAAGTGCATCCGGCAAGTCTTCGACCGAAACCAAATCCGGATCGCAAGACGCCAGCGGCGGCGCCACGGCCGAACAGAAGCCAGCCGGAAAGTCCGCCACCACGGATGGCAGCGGCACCGCCACCTCGAAGAGCAGCATGCAGAATGCCAAGCCGGCGGAAGGCACGGATAGCGGCAGCGCCACCAAGAGCGGTGATGCGTCAAAGCAACCTGCCGACCAGAACGCGACGACGAACAAGAGTTCGTCCGAAACCAACGTGAACAACACCACGACGAACAACCAGACGAACACCAAGACCAACGTCAACATCTCGGTCGAACAGCAGACCGAAATTCGAACGGCGGTGAAAGAGGTGCATGTCGAGCCGGTGAAAGAAGTGAACTTCACGGTCTCCGTCGGAACGAAGATTCCGAAGAAGGTCCGGCTCGAGCGGTTGCCGACGCGCATCGTGAAGATCGTTCCGCAATATGAAGGCTACCGCTTCTTCATCCTTGCAGACGGCCGCATCGTGATCGTCGATCCCAATGCATTGACGATCGTCTACATTATCGAGGTCTAAACGAAGCAGACGGTGCCGGCGGCGTCTTTTGCGGCGCCGGCACCGATGAATGAAAGTTCGTTTCGGGCTATGCGGAGAGCCGGGCACCGCCACACGTGCTTTCCGAAAATCGAAACCGATTTTCGGAAACAATGAGCTTGATTCAATGCCTTAGCGCGTTATCTCCCCGCCTGAAAAAGACGCGCGGCGGATAGTCGAATGACGATGACGATCGTTTCCACGCGCAAAATTCAGACCAAAGTCCGACCCACCCCGGACTTCGTGCCCATACAAAACGTTCGATCACTGTAATAACAATACTATATCCTCAAGTAACGAAGCGAGATGGCGTGAGAAACGGGTTCGACTTCATCGGATCGTATTTATGTGACGACTTCTACTTGGAAAATGATACCCAGAGACTGGCTGTTGTTGACAATCATTGCAGCGGATCTTTCGAAAATATAGCGCACATCAGGCATGCGGTGTCTGCACCGACAGACATGCTTTTCGTTGAGACAACCTCAGCTCTCTGGGTCCGGAACGCGTCTGAGTGGTTGTCGATACCATGCCGACTCCTTCGTCGAACCGCAAATGGTGGGGCCGTCTCATGGAACGGATAGTCAAGTTCGGGCAGGTCGTGATGATCGCGCGACGATCATCGGCAGCATCCAGTCCGGCCCGGCAGCTCGTGATCGAGCGCGGCATCGGCAGAAACACTTTAAAGTAGGCACATCTAACAATTAACATTAATAGGCGAGTAATTCTTAGAACTCTTCTAAATAATTGTCATGCATTACAGGTAATGCTAATAAACAATCAGCTTAATCTCAAGTCACGAGGCACGAAGCAATGAAAAGCGTATTGATTTCTGGCGGGGCTGGCTTCATCGGATCCCACTTGTGTGATCGACTTTTGCTGAGGACGGATATTCAGAAGTTGGTCGTTGTTGACAACCTCTGGACGGGGCTTTTCGAAAATATCGCGCACATCCGGGATCCCCGTTTCCACTTCGTGAAATCCGACGTCGAGACGCTGCAGACCTCGGATAAGTTCGACGAAATCTATCACCTTGCATCCCCGGCATCGCCGCCGTGGTACATGAAGGAGCCGAAGAGGACGATCTCCGCCAATCTTCTCGGGGCATTCCGGTTGCTCGACTTGCTGAAGAAGGGCGGACGTTTCGGTTTCACCTCGTCTTCGGAAGTCTATGGCGATCCTCTGGTGTCGCCGCAGCCGGAATCCTACAAGGGTCAGGTCGACTGCACCGGTCCGCGCTCGTCCTATGACGAGAGCAAAAGGTGCACGGAGTCGCTGCTGTTCGAGATGCAGCGCACGCAAGGGCTCGATGTCAAAGTCGTCCGCCCCTTCAATATCTATGGTCCGCGGACACGCACCGACGATGGGCGCGCCGTCTCCAACTTCATCACCCAGGCGCTTTCGGGCCGCCCGATTACCGTGTTCGGCGACGGCCTGCAGTCGCGCAGCTGGGGTTATGTCGACGACATTGTCGACGGTTTCGCGCGCTATTTCTGGATCAATCAAACCGACTACAAGGGTCCCCTGAACGTCGGCAACGATCGCGAGATTTCGGTTCTGGAGGTCGCGCAATATGTCTCCAGACTCGTCGGCGGCGTGCCGATCGTCTTCGAGCCGTCACCGCCGCAGGACCCCACGAACAGACGGCCGGACTTGACCAACGCGAATTATGTCATGCCCGAGTGGTCGTGCAAAATCACCTACGAACAGGGCGTGGCGAAGACGCTCGATTGGTTCAGGAGCCAAATGAAGGCGCACGCGGCAGAATAAACCATGATGACTTTCGAGACTCGCGCCCCGGCTGCATGTGGCGTATGTTCACGGGGCGATTGAGAGAGTGACGATGCGAGAACCCATTCCGTCCGATCTGAAGGATATAAGTTTTCCCGTACCGATCCACTATCTTGATCTCGCCACGTCTCACCTCGATGCGGCTTCGCCTTTGGTCTCCGATGGGCTCGTGGTCTTTCTGTCGGATGGTCTTCCCGTCGGACAAGCCTATATCGAAAGGCCCGAGACGGCGGCGGCACTCGCCGAGCGTGTCGTACGACGCGAGACGCTCGAGCATGCGCGTCACGTTGCGCAAACCCCTGTGCGCAACCGCGACGTCAGCATTCTGATCTGCACCAAGGACCGGCCGGAGGAACTGCGCCGGTGCCTGGCCTCGATCCCCGAACAGTCGCTTCAGCCGGTCGAGATCATCGTGGTGGATAATGCCTCAGCAGGCGATGCGACGCGCCGCGTCGTGGAGGAAGCGGGCGCCACCTATGTCCGTGAAGACCGGGTCGGGCTGGATTATGCCCGCAATGCGGCGGTTCGGGCGGCGAGAACCGAATTCGTCGCCTTTACCGACGACGACGTCGTTCTCCACCAGCGATGGCTGGAGAACCTGATGAAGGGATTCGATCTGCCTGAGATCGCCTGCGTGACGGGATTGGTCCTTCCCGGAGAACTGGCAACGCCGGCACAGTTCATCTTCGAAAAGCATTGGAGCTTCGGCCGGGGCTATCTCAGGCAGGACTTCAATCAGGATTTCTATACCAGGGACACGCGTTACGGCGCTCCGGTCTGGACGATCGGCGCCGGCGCAAGCCAGGCCTTCCGCCGCAAGGTCTTCGACGAGATCGGCCTGTTCGATGTCCGTCTCGACATGGGCGCTGCCGGCTGCTCGGGCGATTCCGAATACTGGAACCGGCTGCTCCATCATGGCCACGTCTGCCGCTACGAGCCGACGGCTGTGGCCTGGCACTTTCACCGCAAGGACATGAAGGGACTGGCCAAGCAGATCCACCAATATATGAGCGGCCATGTCGCAGCCCTGCTGGTGCAGTATCAGAACACCGGACATAACGGCAATCTCAGGCGCATCCTCATCTCCTTTCCGAAATATTATGCCGGAAGGCTACGGAAACGATTTCGCAAAGGCGCGACATCGAACGACTTTTTCCTGAAGCAGGAGATGCTCGGCAGCGTGAATGGCGCTTTCTATGTTCTGCGACGATGGAAGATGCCTGCATGGTGAGTGCTGCGACACCTGAGATCTCATTCCTCATTCCTGCCTATAATGCAGACGATACGCTTGCCGAATGTCTTGCCAGCCTGCAGCAACAGACACGCTCGAACTGGCAGGCCGTCGTCGTCGATGACGGTTCGAGCGACCGGACTTGGGAGGTTCTCGAGGCCATCGCCGGAAAAGACAGCCGCATTCTACCCGCCCGCCAGCCGAATGCCGGTGCGGCCGCGGCGCGAAATCATGCCGCACGCCTGGCGGCGGCGCCCCTGCTCTGCATGCTGGATGCCGACGACTGGCTGGATCCGACCTTCATCGAAAGCATGCTGCCTGTGGCAGAGGATGCCTCCCCGCCTGTCATCGCCTATTGCGCCTACCGCCGGGTCGCCCCGGACGGCCGGCTGCTGCGGGTGGAAGCAGCCCCCATTCTGGCGGGCGATGTCGCCAAGCGCGAGTTCTCCTCCTTCTGCGCGCTCGCCATCCATACGGTTGTCTTTCCCAAAAGCCTTTTCGAGCGGCTGGGAGGCATGGATGAGACCCTACAGACCGGCGAGGACTGGGATCTCTGGATGCGCATGGCCTTTGCAGGCGCAGAATTTCGCCGGGTCGACACGTGCCTGGCTTTCTATCGCATGAAGGCCGGCTCGCTCTCCGGCGATCCGGTCAAAATGGTGCGTGACGCCGTTCGCGTGACGAGGAAGGCGCAAGCGCTGCTGAGGCAGCAGGGCTTGTCGACCGAGGGGCCGCAGACAGGCTGGATCCCGCCCGCCGTCAGCCAGCTGCGCATGCTCGCCTGGGTCGTCGCAGCCAAGCTCGATCCGACCTTGGATGTCGCGGCCCTTGGCGCACTGCTGCCTGACATGCCTGATGCCACGGGCTATGAGGGCTTTCTTGTCGACGTGATCATGCACGGATTGCAGACGGGAGTGTTTTCCGATCGGGCCGACGATCTCATCGATGCACTCGACACATGGCGACCGACTTTTCTTTCGCTCATCGAGCTGATCCAGCGGCATTCCTTCCCCGGCACCGGGCGGAAGATCGTGGAGAACGTCGCTTGGCAGCTATCTGCCGCGAATCTCCTGCGATCTTTCACGCTCGGCAATGTCCAAGTCGTCAGCGTCGAGCTGGGCGCGCTTTCCAGGATCCCCAAGGCCGAGCAGGCCGATACGCTCGTCATGCACGCTTTCTCACGCGGACAGCATGTCGGCACCTTTGTCGGGCCGCTCTGGGGCGATCTTTCGATCCGGGCGCAAATCCGGCTGATCATGCAGGAGATGCAGGCAGGCGAGCATCTGCAGACGCCGCCGACGCTCGCCTATATCGGTTCCTGGACGAGGGAGGCGCTGCGCGGATACCGAGCCTTCGGCGGGATCATAATCCGGCACGGCCGGCGGCGCGGCCGCCTGGAAAGACTGATGGTGGGCCTTGGGCGCAAAGCTCTCCTTGCCTCTGCGTCAAGCGACAGCGATGACAATGATGCACGGCTCTCCGACAGCCTGCGGACCCTCCAGCGCGACCCGGCGCCACGCCCCCTAAACCCCTCCGGGCCGCGCCCAGAGGAAGAAAAGGCAGCTCCTGCCGTTCACTCGGAGGAGGAATACTGGGAGCATATCTTCGAACGACCGGATCCGTGGAACTACGTCTCGGTCTACGAGCAGGTGAAATATGCGCAGACGCTGAGCCTGATCCCAGAAGGGATCGAGAAGGTGCTGGAGCTGGCCTGCGCCGAGGGGATTTTCACCGAAAAGCTGGCGCAAAAGGTCGGCCGGCTGACGGCCACCGATATTTCCCAGCGGGCGATCGACAGGGCGGTGGAGCGGTGTCGCGACCATCGCAATATCGAGCTTCGCGTTCTCGATTTCGTCAGACAGGATCTTCCGCCCGAACAGGATCTCATCGTCTGCTCCGAAGTGCTGTATTACATGAAGGATGAGGAGATGCTCGCGGCTGCCTGCCGGAAGATGGCGGCCGCGCTGAAGGCGAACGGCTACCTCATCACCGCCCATGCGCATATCCGCCGCGACGAACCCAACCGGACGGGTTTCGACTGGGGCAATCCTTTCGGTGTCGGGACGATCCGGCAGGTGTTGGCCGCGCAACCCGGGATGGCCCTGGAAGAGACGATCGAGACCGAACTCTATGCCATCCACAGGTTCCGAAAAGGCCCTGTTGCCGCGGCTGTCCTACGCAGCGAGGGGCATGGAACCCCATTGGATGCGGATGTGGCAAAACACATCATCTGGGGGCCTGACGGCGTCGACCGCGAAGCGGCATGGATGACGGAGGTCACGACCTCGGTTCCCATCCTGATGTATCACCGGATCGCACGGGATGGCCCCGCCGCACTCCGGCGCTTCCGCACCTCGCCTGATATCTTCCGCAAGCAGATGCAGTTCCTTCGGCGCCAGGGTTATTACACCGTGACGGCGCAGACCCTGGCGGAGCTTTTGCGCAGCGGCAAGCCGATCCAGGGCCGGCCGGTCATGCTGACCTTCGACGACGCCTATCTGGATTTCCTGACGGACGCCTTCCCGATCCTGGCCGAGAATGGCTTCAGCGCCGAGGTGTTCGTCGTGACCGATAAAGTCGGCGGCCGGTCGGACTGGGATTCCGCCTATGGAGAGCCCGCGGCCCTGATGTCGTGGTCGCAGATTCAGGAGTTGCACCAAAAGGGCATCAGCTTCGGTTCCCATCTCGCATCCCACACACCGGCCACTGCGCTGGACAATGAAGCCCTGCTCGCCGAAGCCATGCTGTCGCGCAATGTGCTGCGGAACCGGCTGGGCGCCCCGGTCGACTCCATCGCGCTGCCCTACGGCGCGACGGACTTCAGGGTCCCGGGCATTCTGGCGCTTTCCGGCTACGGGGTCGGCTTCACAACACGGCCGGATAAGGCCGGCTTTTCCGACAATATCTTCGGTCTGCCGCGCCTCGAAGTGCGCGGCGATCATCCGCTCGAAGCCTTCCCTGAGCTTATTGGCCTGCCGGGAGCCTTTATCGGATGACAATATCAGGCGCAGCCGCCCCTCTCATCACCGTCGTCATACCGGCTTACAATGCCGAGAGGACGCTTGCCGAAACATTGCGAAGCGTCTCTGCCCAGTCCTACGACAAGCTCGAAATCCTGGTGGTCGACGACGGATCGCGGGATGGGACCTTCGAACTTGCGAGCGATTATGGCCTGAGCGACCGCCGTATCCGGGTTCTGCGCCAGGACAATGGCGGGGTTGCACGCGCGCGCAACCACGGCATAAGAGAGGCACGCGGCCCCTATATCGCTCCCGTCGACGCCGATGATGTGTGGCACCCTGAGAAGATCGAGCGCCAGCTTCAGGCGCTGAGGACATTGCCCGGCGGACACGGGGTCGCCTACAATTGGTATGCGGCGATCGACGAGAACGGCATCATCTTCGGCCATTCACGACCGGTCATGCATCAAGGAAATATCTTCGAGCCGCTGCTGCGGGAAAACTTCATCGGCAATGGCAGCACCCCCTTGATGCCGCGGGCGGAGATCCTTCGCTGCGGCGGCTATGACGCCGGCCTGCGCGACAATGGCGCCGAAGGCTGTGAGGATCTGAAGCTTTATCTGGCGCTCGCCGAGATCCTGCCCTTCGCCTTGGTTCCCGATTTCCTCACAGGCTATCGCTTCACCAGGGGCAACATGTCCAGCAACGCCTATCGGATGCTGAAGTCCCATAACCTGGTCATGGCCCCGATCATCGCGCGTTATCCGCAGCTTGCGCGGGATGTCCGGGCAGCCCAATTCCACACGGCGCACTGGTATTTCAACAAGGCGTTTTTCCAAGCCGATTACGCGCAGCTCAGCAGGCTGGCGCCGATGATGGCAAAAAAATACATCCCGCAGCTGATCCTTCATGGCATCAAGCAGGGCTGGCGCCAGACGAAACGCCAGGGCATGCGGATGGCAAGGCATGTTCTCGGAAAGCCAGCCCGGCAAAAGAAGCACTTCGCCGCGGAGATTCCGCAAATCGGAACGGCATTCAGCGATCGTTTCTCGGCCATGCCTGCCGAGCAGGCGATCAGCCCGACCTCTTCGCGGACGGCCGGCCATGAATAGGTTTCGAAAACCAGCTTCCGCTAAACCGACAGGCGCCTATCTGGTGGTCGCGGCCCGGTTCCGTGAGCTTCGCCAACTCGTTCCCTCGTTGCGGCTGAAGATGACGGTGATGATCGTCCTGGGCATCCTCACGGGCTTCTCGGAAATGGTCGGGATCACCTTTCTGGTTAGCCTCGTCTTTCTTCTCGGGCAGGAAGGCCCGGTTGCCGGCAGCGCCGTCGCATGGCTTCCGGCGTTTTTCGGCGGCATCGACCTCAGTCTTTCCAAGCCTGTGCTGATCGGCATCCTCATCAGCTCGATCCTGTTCCGGATTCTTCTCGGATGCGCCAATTCGCTGATTGCAAGCGCGGTCAACCATCGGATCAGCGACAGCATGCGGGACCGCCTCTACGCCAAGGTCCTGACCATGCCGTTCCAGCGCTTTCAGGACTATGAGCGCAGCGACCTGATCAATGTCATCGCCACCGAATCCTACGCGGTGTCGTCTGCCCATGCCAGCCTCGTCCGACTGGGGGTCAATTTCGGCACAATCGTGATCTTCGGCGTCGGCATGCTGGTCATGGCTTGGCCGATCGCCTTGCTCGGGCTGGCCTTCGGCTTCATCCATAATTTCGTACTGGGGTTCTTCGCCGGCGCCTACCGCCGTCTCGGCACCTCCGCCCTGGCCGCAGTCGAAGCCTTGACGCAGTTGAGCTGGACAACCCTGCAGACATTGAAGGCAGTCAAGAGCTTCGGCCTGGAGAAGCGCCACCAGCAGCTCTTCGAGACGCTTTCGAGAGACGTCGGCCAGACCTGGCGCCGGTCGGACTGGATGGGAGCGACGACCTCGCTTCTGAGCGAAATCCTGACCTTCGGGGTCATTCTGACGATCATCCTGTCCTCGGAATTCCTGCCGGTCGATTTCAAGGCAGCGCTCTCGGCCACCATCCTGCTTTATCGGCTTCAGCCGCATATCAAGGGATTCGACTCGCAGATCCTCAGCCTTTACGAGATGGAAGCGTCGCTGCAGAACGTCCTGGCGCTGCTTGCCGAAAAGGATGACATCAAGCAGACCGCGCAAGGGGAGAAGGTCACCCGCCTGGCCGAGGCGATCGTCTTTCACAATGTGTCCTTCGCCTACGAGCGCTCGAACGCGCCAGCGGTTCACGATCTGAGCTTTGCGATCAGGGCAGGCGAGACGACGGCTCTGACCGGGCCAAGCGGCTCCGGCAAGACGACCATCCTCAACATGATCCTCGATCTCAACCGGCCGACCCAAGGCGTGATCACGGTCGACGGCCGGGATCTGACAAGCATCGACCGCTCCAGCTGGCTGCAACTGCTCTCCGTATCCGGCCAGGACGTCGAGCTGATGGAGGGTACAGTCCTCGACAACATCCGGTTTCGTCGCGATATCCCGGAGGAGGATATCCGCTGGGCCGCCGATGTGGCGTGCGCCACGGAGTTCATCGAAGATCTGCCCTATGGCTTCGACGAATGGCTGGGCGACGAGGCGATCCGGCTTTCGGGCGGACAGAGGCAGCGCATCGGCCTGGCGCGCGCGCTCGCCGGCCGGCCCCAGATCCTGCTTTTGGACGAGGCCACGAGCGCGCTCGACGAAGACACCGAGATGCGGGTATTTTCGGCGATGAAAGAAGACGCGGGCAGAACGCTGATCGTCGTCAGCCATCGGCCGGCTGTGGCCAGGCTGATGAAGAACCGGATCGATCTGCGTCCGCCCGCACTCACATCCAAGCTCGGGTGACGGTGATGGAGATGCCAACCACATCCAACATTCCAGTGGCGGTGATCGTTCCTGCCTATAACGCCAGCTCCTACCTTGCCGAGACGCTGCGGTCGGTCGTCGACCAGACCCACAAGGCGCTGGAGATCGTCATCATCGACGACGGTTCGACGGATGACACCGCTTCCATCTGCCGCCGCTTCGCCGATGGAGATGCAAGGATCCGGATTCTGTCGACGGAAAACCACGGCGTCGCTGCCGCCCGCAACACCGGGATCCAGGCATCGAACTCCCCCTATATCGCTTTCCTCGATGCCGATGACATCTGGCATCCGACCTATATCGAAAGAATGCTTTCGGCGCTCCATCGCCTGCCGGACAGCTGGGGCGCGGTCTATTCTCTGCACCGCTTCATTGATCCTGAGGGATATTGCACGAAATCCGGCTCGTCGCTGAGCGCCCGGGATTCCATTCTGAGCCGTCATCTCGTATTCCGCTTCGTCGGCAATGGCAGCGGCTTCATGGTTCGCCGGGCCGTCGTCGACACGATCGGAGGCTACGATCCAAGTTATGCAAGACAGGGGATCGGAGGGTGCGAGGATTTCGATTTCGAACTTCGCACCGCCGAGCATTTCAAGATCGAGACGGTGCCGTTGGGGCTGGTGGGATATCGTGTTCACTCCGAAGCCATGTCCGCCGATAGATCGCGCATGGCGCGATCCCTTCTCGCTGTGAGCGAACAGTGTATTGCCCGAAATCCGACACTTCCGGCCTTTGTCGTCAGCTGCGCCCGCGCATCGGCGCATCTTTATGCATTTTCAAAATTTGCCGCGTTGAAAGATTGGCCGAGCGCCGCTGCCTCGCTCAAACAGATTTATCATCATAGCCCACTGCTTGCTTCTGGCATCATAGCCAAATTGATTCTGTCAAAAGCCAACAGGGCCGCACACAGGGTCTTGTCCAAAGCCTGGCCGGCCAGGCAACCAAAGCAAAAGAATTTCGGAAAATTCGAAGAGATAGACCCGCTTATCCCACTGGTTGGCGGCTGGTCGCGCTTTAGAACCAAGGCATTGCTCAGCCGCTTGTCGGAGATCGACCGGTCTGGTGAATCCTCGCCGGCGACCTCGCCGCAGGACGCCTGAGCCTGTCGGCTATTAGCTCTGGCGCCTTTGGCTCTGCGCCCATATCGCGCCAAAGGATCGAGCGTTGTCAAATGTCTAAAGCTTTGACAAATAACACTTCTACCATCCTCTGAATATCTCGTCATTACACATCCAAAAAATCGATATCAAAACAGAATAACCGCCAGAAAAAGACAATTAATCTACAAAAATAACAATCATCCCAATAATGATCTGTGACAATATCAAATTTAACTGTAATCATAGCAGCGCACTGTGCAAACATTCCTACCGGAGGACCCGTCATCCACCCCGACGGGTCCTCAACTTTGCCTGATGGCAGGTTGCCGCAAATACGATCACTGTTATCGCTGCATCAAAGCCCGTGGATCGGAGTGGGGGGTGACGATATTGCCCCATTGAGATCGGCCCGACGCGAAACTCCCGCAGCGGCAAATGCCGAAGCGCCGGCTCTCCTTGGTCGATATTTTAGCTAAGGCCCCAATCGATCTCAGGATATTTTCGGAGGCGAAACAGTCTTCATCAATCTGATATCATCACCAGATAGAATTTTATAAGTATCGCAAACCCATCAAGAACAATGCATCCTGAGACTATTGCAATAGAAGCTATATATCGTTTTGCAATTGATACTTAAATACAACCATTATTTGAAATCATAATTTTACCTTTTGATAAAATTTGATTTGTTTTGGTAAATTGACCATCTCAGTCTATTCCGTACATTTAATGTTCACGATGTCGGCTTTAGCTTTTCTTTGGAACCGGAAAATCTGCCGAAAGCGATGTCCGCTCCGAATTCTCAACATCCCCCGCAACCTGCCGGTATTACTGGTGAGGTTACGACAGCCGATGGTCCAAAATTCGGGGATGGCCGCGCCTCGGAAACTTGCCGATACAAAGCCACACGGCCAAGCAGAAAGTAACATATTGATAAATATAGATTTTTAATAGATTTCCGCGGGTTGAACCGACAAACCCGGCCAGCAACATTCGCTCTATCATTTCGAACGTCGGCATATGGGCTCGCCCTCGCCGCTTGAAATACCGACGCAAAATCCGCGACGTAGGAAGCATCGGCCGTCTTTGGCGAGTGTCCCGAAACGAAACAATAGATATGCCCGAGCGTAGTCGAAAACCCCTGTTTCAATACGCCGGATCCTCGATGACATGCTTAACCTGTGTCGAAATGGTCTCACCTCGGCAGCGAATTAACCGTTCATAAAGCATTTGCTTGCTCAACTTATAATTTGTGTCATGGTCACTGTAAGTAGTGAGGGAGCCGACCTGATGAGTGATATAGCATCGCAGATTCCGGAATTTGGTTACGATGAGCGCGTGATGATCTGCCGGAAGCAGATCGAGAAGGCGGTCTATCAGTTCATTGCAAATACCAAGGTCGACGGATGCGATCCGGCGGAAGTGGCAATGGCCATCGCAGACATTGCCGACGATTACATTTTGCTGCTGGCTCAGAAGCGCAATTTGACCCACTGAAAGCAGGGATCGGCCGGCAAGCGGCCGATGTCCAGAGCACAAATGAAACCCGAAATCGCCGCCGCTTCCCTGCCGGGAGGCAACGTCAGCGAAGGCGCTTACCCCTCGCTTCGAAGCCATCCGTGAGATGGATATCGAACAGCTTCTAAACCAAACGCCAGCGGCCGGAAACGAGCCGGCCTTCCCCAACCTAAAATCGACATTAAGCGCCGAAGCATGGGCCCGTACCGGGCGTCGGCTTCAGCGCGTTGCCTCACGGCGGTTGAAACAAGCGGATCCGTTCGATTGACGGTTGCCCGATTGCGCAAGCGCACAAAATAACCCCGAAAATCGAAGCCGATTTTCGGGGTTATGCGCGGGTTTGAAAGCGGTGGAGTTTCTTCAGCCCGTCCGATCGGACGCGCCGTACTAATGACTTCTCACACTCACTTGCGGAACCGGAGAACTTAATTCAGCCAGTTCCCTGGTCAAACCCTCCCCCACCTCCTGCTTGACGGCCTCGAGCGCCAGGTCGAGGCAATTCGTTGCGAATTGCAGTTTGACATCCTGAGCGACCTGTCGCGCATAGGCAATCATTCGCGCCAATGCGACAAGCTCCTCCAGACCGTCTTCCGCCCCTTGGTCTGCGTCTATCTTGACAACCGATGTCACGCCCATGCCCATTTCTCCAACGAATTGAAGGCATGGTACGCGCGCAAACGTGATCGAGCCCGTGAAAAAAGCGTGACACAACCCCCGGTGACCATCATCATCTTCGATTCACAATGCTGGGCGTGTCCGGAACGGGGTTTCGTGCAGTGTCCAGGGCAGGTCGGCATTCGAACGACTGTCGCCGGCCTCCTGCACGGCTTTCAGCAATGCCAAGGCATCGATGCGCTTTTGATCGACGGCATTCGACAGAAGGGCCGCCAACAGTCGCGGACGATCCGGTTCGGTCAACCCTGCGCATTGCTCGACGATCGCCCGCCATGTCCGTTTCTTGAAAAAGATCGCGCCTGCGGCATCGTCGAGCTCCCGGCGCAACCCGCTTGCCAGCAGTCCGCCATCCTCCATCGCATCGAGCGTTGCGCTGACATTGACGAGGGGCACCGTCAGCGGCTTGCTGCCAAGCGCGCTTGGCGCGTGCGTAAGTGCGACGGCGGCATCGTCAACCAACCGGCCGCTGCGATAATCGTCGAAAATGCGACCGATCCCGACCATGCCGAACGAATGGCATTCGGCAGCCCGCAACGCGCCCATGCTTGCCGCCCCGAGAACCGCGACGCCCAGCGAAAGAGCATGGAGAATTTCCTTGTGCCAGACCGGCGCGGCATATTCGAAGCCGCCGTCGATCAGGCCGATGACATTGGCGCCCTGCTCCACCTGAGCCAGGACATCGCCTTGCGTGGCAGGCGGCAGGACGCGGATCCCGTCGCCGGCCAGCGACGCCGCATCGGGAAGACTGGGTCCGGCGAAAATGATCTTCAAAAGCCTATCGCCCTGGCAAGCGCCCGCGTTCCGAACCGCCGGGCGCGCGCGCCCTCCGGATTTTCGAGTTCGGGGATGACAACCTTGACGACACTGAAGGGAAGCGCCTCATCGCTGAGGCGCACGGCAATCACCGAAGCGATCTGCCTCTGTCGCAGCGCATCGAGCACGTGCTGCAGCATCTGCGCCAGATCCCATTGCCGAGATCCGGCCTCCCCACCGCTACCAATGGCGGCAACAGGCGGTGCGGCAACAGCATCGAAGGCCCGCCGCATCAGCGGCGGCAACGATCTTGAGAAAGTTGCAGGGGTAATATCGTCCCTGGCTCCGCTGATATAGGTCAGCCGGGATTGCACGGCCTCCGTCACCGCCCGAATGGCCCCGCGCACGGGGGACGGATGCGCGCCGGCGCCGCCGGTCACCTCGACAAGGCGAATGTCCCTGCCGCCGCCAATATCCCGCGGGCCCAGCATGGCGGTGAAACAGGGGATGCCGATATCGCTGGTGATATCGAAGAGCTTCAGTGCCAATCCCGATGCTTCGATCTTGTCGATCAGCCCGTCCAGGGCGCCATCCTCAAAGCCGCGGGGATCGACGCAGCCGGCATAACGATCCGCTTCCCCGCTCACCTGCCACAGCACATGGGCATCACGCTCGATGCGCTCCAGGACGCCGTGAAGGATCGCCTCCTCGATATTGTTTCCCGATGCCAGACCGTCCGAAGACATCCAGTATCGCGCGTCGCGTGTCCGGTCGAGCACCACCGCTTCAAAAGGGATATAAACCTCATCGCCGGTGAGGATATTAACGCCGGCAACCCATTCAGTCTCCTCGTCCGATCCGAGATCGGATTTATGAAGAGCGGTCAGGCAGTTCAGCGTTTCGGCCTTGTGCCCCATCGCCTGCAGACGGGAAGCAGTGCCGCGGACGAGATCGACGGAGGGTTCGCCCGCAACCGCCCGCTCGAGCGCTTCCATGACGGTGGATACTTTGGCGTCGAGATCGGTCAGGCCCTTTCCCTGGGCAATCACGATCGACCGCGAATTCGGGGCGTATGCGCACCAGACGGGGATTCCGGTGTCATCCAGCCCGGTGTGTCGCGCGACCCTGGTAATGCCGAACCTGGCCAAAAGAGGTTCGACGCGGGAAAGAGTTTCCCGCGGCGACATGCTTCTATCGGAATATATCGACCGGTGCGTCAGAATGCCGGCTCAGCCGTCGACGTGACCGGAAAGGGCGACCTGCGCCGACGAAACGGCGACGCCGAGGTCGACGTTCTTTACGAATGTACCGCCGGCTTTGCGCAGGCCGTTTGCGGTTGCCAAATCCCCCGTCGGATTGAGAGGCTTGACCGTGCCCGCATCGAGGTCGGCGAGCCAGAGACCTGCTTCGCCGGGTATTCCAATAATGACTGCCTTTGCCATGTAATGCCCCTAAGTGATTGTTAAAAACCAGCCCTCAACAGGCCCTCCCGATAAAGCTCCTTTTGCCATTGCTCCTTGAAGGGAACGATGGCGAGCCACTTCTCGACGTCGAACACCGGGTTGATGCTCTCGGCGCGCTGCCGATGGAAGAGCGCCCGTTTTCGATCGCCGATCATTGCGCAACTGGCCGCAGCGATGCGATGGGCCGGCGCTTTGTCTTTCATCGCCTCGACATAGGCAATGGCCTCCTCGTACTGTTCCAGAAAGAAGCTCGCTCCCGCAGCACACCAGAGATAGGCATCAGGCGCGATCGGATTGAGCGAAATCGCTCTCTGGATCTTGGCGAGCGCATCGCCCGGACGGGATGCATGCACGAGCGTGTCGGCATGGCTGTAGATGACGTCGGCAAAATGCGGGCTGAGCTCCTCCGCCAGATGAAGTGCGGCGACGCTGGCATCGACATCGCCGAGATAGAGTTTGGTGACGCCAAGCTCGCGATGGCCCGCCGCCGATGCCGGATCCCGCTCGATCGCCCGAAGCGCATTCTGCTCTGCCAGATGCAGCAGCTCATTATTCCCCTGCGCCGTCACAAGCCATTCGCTGGTGAAGGTTCTCGCCAGCCCGGTAAACGATGGAGAGAAATCCGCCTTATGCGACAGCGACTGCTTGAAAGCCTTCCGTGCCCGGCGGATATGCGGCAATGTTAGCTTGCTCATCAGGCTCGAGCCGACGAGATAAGCGTGATAGGCCTCAGGGTTGGCTTCGAAGCGTAAGCGCTCTTCCTCCTTTTCAGCCAGTTCGCGGGCCACCGACAAGGTCAACTGCTGCGCGATCAGCCGTCTCTGCCGGGGCAGCGTATCAGGCGTCATCACAAAGCGATGGGCCCAGATGATCTCGTCCGTGGGGAAGTAAATCAGCTGCGCGAACAATCCTTCGTCGGAGAACCGCGTATCCAGGAGATAGGCGATCGAATGGCGGGCGACGACGGTCGCCTTCTCGGAATCCCGGCGGATTTGTCCGGCCGTATGCGGTGCAACGATGGAAATATTTCGAAGCGCGCAGAGTTCGATCGTGACGTCTTCGATCAGGGCGCTCGCAAGCGCCAGCCCGGCATCTGCGTGTATCGAAGTCGGGGGAAGCAACACCAGCCGAGGCAGGATCAGCGGCAGCGATGCGCGTTCGATATCGGCAGAGGTCGCGCCACCGGTCTCAGCGCGCTTCACCTCCACCCTTGCAGGACCATTGCCGCTTGGCAATCTCTCGCCGAACGATGAACCGCCCGATAGCTGTTGCAGCAAGGCTCGGACCTGCTCGTCGTTCGGATCCCGTTCGAGGATCTGCAGAGCGGCGCTCGAAATGATGCGCGCAGCCCCCGACTTCTCTACATCAGGCAGCGCATCCAGCAATGCTTGCCGCAGTTGCAGCGCCTGAGCGTCCCGTTGCGCCCTCATCCAGGTATCTATTAGCTTTGTCGCTGGTTTGATATTTCCGATGAAGCCGCGCTGGGTCAGTTCGGCGATCGCATTCAGCCGCTCCAGCGGCGGACCGGCGGTGCGAAAGACATCCAGATCGCTGGAAACCGCCTGCGTGTTGAGACGAACCGTGGTGGCGGTGAAATCGAAGGGTATTTCGGCCCGCCCGCCGTCCGTCTCGCGGATGCGGGAAATCAGTTTGCGCAGATTGAGCCGCGCCAGTTCGGCTTCGACATCGCTCCATAGAAACTGCGCCAATTCATACCGGCTGAGCTCATGGCTCGCACCCGCGTAGAGATGGGCCATCATCAACAGGCCCTTGATCGGATAGCGAACCGGTTCGCCATTCGCGTCGATCAACCGTAGATCGCCGAACGTCTGCAAATGAAGCAAGGTGCACCTTCAGCCGTTCACAACCGGATCCTGCAACTCACCGTCGATGTCAGTCAATCCCGCGACCGCCAGGCTTTTGGCCAATGCTACCAGCTTTTGCCGGATATTCGGGTCCTCGATGGCGATGAACGCCTTGTTGAGCGCCAGCCCCTCCTTCGAGGACAAAAACTTGTTCAACTCGCTCGTCTCGCCCTCGATCGGTCCAGCGCCGCCGTTCTCGAAGAAAAAGCCGACGGGCACGCGAAGAATCTCGGATATGCGCTGAAGACGGCTGGCGCCGATTCTATTCGTTCCCTTTTCGTATTTCTGGATCTGCTGGAAGGTAATGCCCAGAAGTTCGGCCAAACCGTGCTGGGTCATCCCGAGCGTCTTTCGCCGAACTCTCACGCGATTGCCAACATAGACGTCGATAGAATTCGGCGATTTAGCCTTCATGTGAATAAGTCTCCCGCTTTATCAGCACGCCAGCTGTATAATGGAGAGTTTAAGCAAGAATGCAACTAAAAGTAAATATTTCGTAAGGATTTTTTTCAGCATCACACACAGTAAAAAACAACCTGTGGATTATTACAGCGGGCGCCGCTTGGCGCGGATATGCGCTGCGCTCTATCGCCCATTTCGCGGGAACGAATGCTCTCTGGGAGATGCGCCACTGCGACGCCGCCGCCAAAGAGGTTTTTGAGCGACGGCGATCATCGACTTGGCGAAAACAGGAATCCTTCCGACATATTCAAAACGAATATTGTCGAAGCCGGCATCCAGCAGCAGCGTGCTCAATGTGCTTTTCGACCAGAACTTGATATGACCATGTTCCTTCAACGGCATGAAATGGTCGTCCATTTTCCCCAGCGCAGCCAGGGCAAGATTCTTCAGGTAACCATGATAGGGCGTCGACATGACTGCGATACCGCCCGGCTTCACGAGATCGTACACCGTCGAGATGAATGCCTTCGGATCGTAGACATGCTCCACCACCTCAAGGCTGATCAGGGCATTGAATGTGCCATATTCCCTGGAAAGGTCGCCATAGGCCGAGCCGACATTCAACGGCAGGTCGGGATAATTGACATTGGCCTTGGCGATGCCGTCGCTGGAAGGATCGACGCCGACGACATAATACCCATGTCGCGCAAGAGCCGCTGCTGCGCCGCCGGTGCCACATCCCAAATCAAAGACGTCGTTTTCTGCAGAACCTTCGAAATGGCTCTCGAGCACGTCGAGCACGGAAGGCAAGATGTAGGAATGCGCGGTTGTCGGCTTGGCGTGAATATAGGTGGTTGCGTCTAGCTCGACGGACATGCCCCTCCCCCTCGGCGATTGCGCGGCAGACCCTATCCAGGAATACGTCGAAAATTTGATTAAACCTGACCAGCAACCGACAGACAATAATAATAGTCAAATTATAATCTAAAGTTTTATAATAAAAAACAAAACCTATACGCGATAAAGGAATTTACAACGCAGAATAGGCAAAAACAATTGTAAGTATTATTTACTTAAACTAGGTTATACATAAATAAACGCCCAACATCCGAAATAACGCTAAAAATCCGTGGGGTTGCCAAGAAAACAAAACGATACAATCGCTTCGAGGTCATCCTGGTATCCATCCCTGCAATTGCAGGGCTGCATTGGAGATTGTCGCGTGTGACGGTGTTGAAGCGTCCCTGCCGAAATCTGCAGCCCTCCCCTGATGCCGGCCCTTAAAGTGCCCAATTGCCGACACGAAGCCAAAGATATTTAACGGATGAATGTATACTGCTTGATTTAGACAGCCGATCGAAACCCTTCTCGCGTGCCGGAGAAGACAAGCTTGCCCGATAATTCGTCGTCCGCATATGCGAAACAGCCGTTGGGGAAATCGCGGGTTCCCGTGGTCTTCTGGTTGCTGCTGACGATTTCCCTCTCGCTAATCATGGGAACGGTGCTTCTTTCCAACGACATGAAACACTTGAAGACGGTCGGCCATTATTTTGGCTACGATCTCTTTCCTCCTGAGGTTAGGCCTCCGCCCAAAGCCCTTCCCCGCCCGAAACCACCTGTCACCTTCACGCTTCCCGTGCATCTCATCGAACCACCGGCGGCGCAGACCGCGTCGACTTTTCTACGGACATGGCGGATATCCGGCGCCGCAATGTGCGCGGCGCTGCGCGATGCCGGTATAGAAACCAGCGATTGGGCGGCGGCGAGCTTCAACGCCGATACGTTCGAATGCTTTTTTGAGCACAGCGGCAAGCGACAGAAGGACCAGCTCCCGAACTCTATCTTTGTGATCGTTCGGGGTGACGCCGCTGGCACGATCAACAATATGCGCGTGAAAATCATCAATCCCGAGACGGATCAAAATGGCCAGCTCGATCCCGGCATTCTGCAAATCTTCCAAATCATGCTGCGGCAGCCACAATGGCTCGATTTTCACGAGACGCTCGACGCGATCAAGAATCTGAAGGACATCAAGGAAGACGGCTTCGGAGCGAGCATCAGCTTCACCCGCGAGGTGCTCAATCCCGGGAATTATAATTTTACACTGTCGTTGGATGCCACTTCAGGACCTCAGAAAAGAACGAGAAATTACTTTTCGAGCAAAATATGGCTTCCATCGCCAGACCCCGCAGCCGAGATCGGCAGCGAGCAACCGGAATCGGTCTCCACGCCACCCGATCGCGAGGCGCCGGCAGAGAGCCGTGAGCATCCGCATTAGCGCTGATCACGCCATGTAACTTGCATCGTCGTGATGTCTGGCCAGAAGCCTGTAAAGCTCTTTCAAACTGTCCGCACTCGGCCGTTCGGTGCTGTCCCCACCCGCCAGACGCCAGACACGCTCGACATTGAGATCCTGCGTGACTTGCGCAAGATCTTCGTTCAGCGAGCGGATGACGATCTCCGACCGACGCAGCCGCCACGACATTCTGACGAGCGCTGCAGAGAGGAGGAAAATGATGCCGATGACGCCGAGAGCAAGGGCTATGAACTGCCAGTCATCGAGAAGGGATAGAGCGTTTCGTGCAGTCGCCATAAAAAAAACGGCATTATGAAATGCCATAGGAAAACAGCTCATCAGATAGCTAAACCAATCTTCCATCACGAGCGCCCCTCCGCAAAGATTCATATCTTGGAGCATCCTGAAAAGTCTATCAGATACTGACAATATCCCCTGCGGCGAAAGTATATTTGAGGTTGCATTACTCTACTCAATTGAACGCGAACCCCGCGATGGATCATTGCCGACGAGCCCGGCCCTTCAATTTCCACCGCGGACATGAAAAAAGCCAACAGTGAGAGATAGAATGAATAGAAGACGTTTCCTCGCCTCGGTTCCGCTCGCTCTGTTATATGCCAGGGCGGGCCACGCCTTTGCACAGGTGCCTCCGGCTGCAGGGCTACGCGCCCTTGCCGACAGGAAGTCGTTCCGATTCGGATCGGCAATCGATCTGCAAAACATCAACGATCCAATCGCTTCCGAGATCTACATCGACAACGTCAATTCAATAACGCCGCGAAACGAGCTGAAGTGGAATGCCACGGAAAAGAGACCCGGCGTTTTCAGCTTCGGCAGCGCCGACCGTATGGTTGCATTTGCACGCAAAAACAACATGAGGGTTTATGGACATACGCTGATCTGGTATCGCGTCCCGGAGTGGGTGTCTGATATCACGGATGCAAAGACCATTCAGGCGACCATGAACCGTCACATAAAACAGGTTGTCACTCGCTATAAGAACTCGATCGATGCTTGGGATGTGGTCAACGAGCCGTTGGAGTATGATGCACCGGACCTGCGGGATTGTGTTTTCCGACGCCTTCTTGGCGATGAATATATCCGCATGAGTTTCGACATGGCGCACCAGGCCAATCCCGACGCGACGCTGGTGCTCAACGAAACGCATCTGGAGAAAAAATCCGACGTGTTCGAACAGAAGCGCGCGCGGATCCTGAAAATCGTCGAGGATCTCGTCGCGAAGAAAACGCCGATCAATGCGGTCGGGCTGCAGGCGCATTTCCGCCCCGGCCTCGACCGGATCGATCCGGAGGGAATGGGGCGCTTCTGTGCGGCGCTGAAGGAGATGGGAATCGGCGTTTTCATTACCGAGCTCGATGCCTCCTGCCACTTCCTGAACCGCGACAAAGGCTTCACGCCGGCGTCCTACGCCGATATTTTCAGCGACGTAATCACCGTGGCGGCTGAGCATGGCGACTTGAAAGGCGTGACAGTATGGGGCATGTCGGAAAAATATGCCGATCGCGATGAGAAGGGGGCCGATCCCAATGCGGCTTGCACTAAGCGCGTTAATCTTTACGACGACAATAATGCGCCGAGAAGTGCGATTGATGGTATCCGGCGGGCAATAGAGGCAATGTGATGCGCAAGACAACGGAGACGCGAACAGATTCATGAAAAAGGCCGTTATTTATGTGGAAAAATTTTTGCCTGCCAGCCAGGCATTTGTTCTCAACCAGGCAGTAGCGTTTCGTTCTTTCGAAGCTGAAATTCTTGCCGGCTCGCGCATTTCTTCGGCCCATACAAAAAAATCCACTGTTCCGGTTCATGACATCCGTCGATCCCCCGTTGCGCGAGTCGGTGAACTGCTTCTGAAAATCCCGCAGATCGGCCTTCCCTTCCTCTTTCCTGCGATCGGCAAAGCCGATCTCGTTCACGCCCATTTCGGCAAGAACGGTTATGTCATCGGTCCCTTGGCGCGCGCCGCCGGCAAGCCGCTGGTCACGACGTTCCACGGCTTCGACGCCACCTATGGCGGCGATCCGAAAAAGCCGGGCGGCTTCAATCAGGTGCGCTTCTTCGCCAAAGGCCGAAGCGAGATGGCCGGCTGGAACAGCTGGAACATCGCCGTTTCCGATTTCATCCGCGACCGGCTGCTAGCGCTCGGCTTTCGCGCCGAGCGCGTCTATCGCCATCATATCGGCATCGACCTCGACCTCTTCAAAATGGAGCCTCGTCCGCGAAAAAAAGGGCTCGTGGTTTCCATTGCCCGTTTCGTCGACTACAAGGGCCATCGTTTCATGATCGATGCGCTTTCGCGCGTGGCTGCCGCCGGTACCCCGGTCGAATTCGTCATGGTCGGCCAGGGTCCGTTGAAGGAGGAAATCGAAGCACTGGCACGTCGTTCCTTGCCAAGCGTCACGATCCATGAAAATCTGTCGCAGACTGAGATAAGGGATCTGCTCGCCAGTGCGGAGCTTTATCTCCATGGAAGCGTGACCCTCGATAATGGTCACGCCGAAGCTTTCGGCCTCGCCAATCTCGAGGCGGAAGCCGTCGGGACTCCGGTCGTCGCATTTCGCTCGGGAGGCGTGGGCGAAGCGATCGAAGAGGGGAAAACTGGTTATCTCGTGGAGGAGCGGGATGTCGCGGGAATGGCGGAGGCGGTCGGAAGGCTGCTCAACGACCAGGCCTTGTGGACAGCCTTTAGCGTGCGGGCACCGCTTCTGGTGGCCGAGCGCTTCGACTTACGTCGTCAGACGGGGATGCTCGAGGACTATTACAGTTCCGTGCTAGACGAATTTGCCAGCCGGGGTCGGACTTGATGGTGCAGACAGGAAAAAAGCCGAAGTGGGGACTGAACGTATTTCGCCCGCTGCGGAACGGATTTGTGAAGGCCAAATGGCTCTATTATACGAAGTTCTGGGGAATGGACATCGATCCGACGGCCAGCTTTTCGTTGAGCGTGCGGTTCGACAAGACCAATCCGAAGGGATTGCATATCGGCGCGGAAACCTATGTCGCCTTTGAGGCGGCTATCCTGACCCACGATCTCACACGCGGGCTCTATCTTCACACGAGAATCGGCAAACGCTGCTTCATCGGCGCCCGCAGCATCATTCTGCCCGGCGTCGAGATCGGCGACGAATGCGTCATCGGCTCCGGCTCGGTGGTGACCAAGAGCGTTCCGCCGCGCTCGCTCGTGGCGGGCAACCCGGCCAAGATAATCCGCAGCGACATCAAGATCATTTCGCGTTACGGACGCATGGCCCGCGAAGACGACACGGTCTCGCAGATCGTGACGCACTTGCCGACTGGAGAAGCACGATGAAGATGTTTGCCTACCGGGGGAAACACGAGAATTTTGGCGACGAACTGAACCATTGGCTTTGGGAGCGTCTGCTGCCCGGCTTCTTCGACGAAGACGAAAGCCAGCTCTTTCTCGGCATCGGCTCGATCCTCTACGACAATTTCGATCCGAAGATGCAGAAGATCGTCTTCGGCTCAGGCTATGGCGGATATACCAACCCGCCGAAAGTCGACGGCAACTGGACGTTCTATTTCGTGCGCGGAAAGAAGACCGCGGAAATCCTCGGCATCGACCCAAGCTACGCGATCGGCGATTCGGGCATCCTCACGCGCAGCTGCTGGGATGCCAAAAGCATCGAGAAGCGTTATCCCGTCTCCTTCATGCCGCACTACGAAAGCGCCATGTACGGCAGCTGGGATAAAGTCTGCGATCTCGCCGGCATCCACTATATCGATCCCCGCTGGTCGGTGGAAAAGGTTCTAACCGAGATCAGCGCATCGCATAAGGTCGTCTCCGAGGCGATGCATGGCTGCATCATATCCGATGCGCTCCGCGTTCCCTGGCGGGCGATCCGGCCGATCGCACCCGGCAATCGCGCCAAATGGTATGATTGGGCGAGTGCGCTGGATCTGGAGATCGATTTCGATCCGATCGGCCCGTCGAACCTGGTTGAAGCCGGAGCGTCGCTGGTGCGGAAGAACACCTACCTGTTGAAAAACATCACGTTCCGCCACCGCCGCATCCGGCAGCTGACCGGTAACTATGTCTTCGGCTCTACCGTCCAGACGCTGCAGCGGGTAGCCGCGAAGCCAGGACAGCTCAGCTCCGACGAGGCTATCGTAAGAGCGCACGAGAAAATGCTGGCCGAACTGGGCCGGCTGAAGCAAGATTTTTCCACGCAGACGGCAAGCGCCCTTTAATGTCGCAGACCCCGTGACGAGGCAACAAAGCATGATGCTTTCCAACTCCATCAACACCCTTTGCTCCTGCAAGAGGGAGACGCACTCGGAATGGGTGTGCAGCCCGCTTGGACGGTCGATGTTGTTGACCTCAGGAGCCGTTCGCCCATGAGCAGTGTTACCGACCGCCTGATTCAGGGCAGCATGTGGCTGAGTCTGTCCCGCGCCATTGTCAACGGACTTTCGGCACTCAGCACCTTTGTGCTCGCATGGTATCTCGTGCCGGCTGATTTTGGTCTCGTCGCCATTGCAACGACGATCCAGGTCATCTTGAGTTCGGTCACCGAACTCTCGCTCAATCAGGCGCTTATCCGCCACGAATCTCCAAGCGAAACGCATTTCAGCGCGGTGTGGACGTTGAGCGTGACGAGAAGCGCGGTATTGGCGCTGCTGTTTGCCGCCGCCTCCTATCCGATCGCCGAATTCTATAACGAGCCGCGGCTGACGAGCGTGATGCTTGCCTTGAGTTTCAGCCTGCTGCTCAGCGGGCTAGCCAATCCGCGCCGTGTCATGCTCCAGCGTGACCTGATCTTCTGGCAGGAATTCGTCCTCAACGTCTCGCAAAAGCTGGTCGGATTTGTCGTCACGGTAGGAATCGCGGCCATCTATCACAGCTATTGGGCGCTCGTTATCGGCACCCTCGCCTATCAGGTGACCAATATTATCGTTTCCTATACCGTCCTGCCGTTCTGGCCTCGCATCACCTTCCGTCATGCACGCGAATTGTTTTCGTTCTCGGTGTGGCTGACGGCCGGACAGATCGTCAACACGCTGAACTGGCGCATCGAATATCTGCTGATCGGCAAGATGCTGGGCGCCACGCAGCTTGGCCATTATACGGTCGGCAACACCCTGTCGACGCTGCCGACGCGCGAGGCGACGGCACCGTTGAACCAGACGATTTACCCTGGCTTTTCGAAGGTCCGCAACGACCCGGTCCGCCTGATCGCGGCCTATCAGCGCGCCCAGGCGCTTTTGGCGGCGGTGGCGCTTCCGGCGGGAATCGGCATGGCCGTCGTGGCCGATCCAATGATGCGGCTTGCCCTGGGAGAGAAGTGGGTTCCCGCGATCTTCATCGTCCAGGCGCTCGCATCGGTCTTCGCCCTGCAGACCCTGGGTTCGCTCGTGCAGCCGCTGGGCATGGCAAAGGGCCATACCAAGATGCTGTTCATCCGCGACACGCAGATGCTGGTGGTTCGCGTTCCCATCATCATCGCTGGTCTCATGATGGCCGGGCTTCCCGGCGTCGTTTATGCGCGCGTGTTGACGGGCCTGATTTCCACCGTGGTCAACATGCTTCTCGTCAAGCGCTTGATCAACCTGCCATTCTTCCAACAGCTCGGCGCCAACTTCCGCGCGCTTGCCAGCGTTGCCTTGATGGCAGCCGGCGTCCTAGGATTGTCGCATTTCCTCAGCATGCCTACTGATAAGCTGGGCTTGACCCTTCATCTGGCCATTCTGCTCATCACCGGCGGCATCATCTATATCGGTTCCAGCTTTGTCCTTTGGCTCGCGATGAACAAGCCAAACGGGCCGGAAACCGAAGTTCAGCGTATCTTTGTCAAGTTCCTGTCAAAAGCCAAACGTATTGCCGTAGCCAAGTCGGCCTGAAGCTAAACGAACACAAACAAGAGAGGCAGAATGACCAGCCAATCCAGATCGGAGCTGATCGCAAAACTCAATGGCATGATCCATGATTGCCTGAAGGACTATGTCTCGCGCGACGAACCGCTTGCGATTCTCGATTTTCCCGACATCCGCAATTGCGGCGACTCGGCAATCTGGCTGGGTGAGATGGCCTATCTCAGGGATCGCTTCGGCAAGCGCCCGGACTATGTTTCCAGGCTGTACGACTTCTCTGCCGACGAACTGAAACGGCGGGTACCGACCGGCCCGATCTTCATTCACGGCGGCGGCAATTTCGGCGATATCTGGGTTGCCCACCAGGATTTTCGCGAAGCCATCATGGAGCGTTTTCCGGATCGGCAGATCATCCAGTTCCCGCAATCGATCCACTACAGCTCGTCTGAACGCATCGAGCAATCCAAACGGGCAATCGGGCGCCACAAGAATTTCGTGCTGCTTGTGCGCGACGAGGAATCGAAGGAGTTTTCCGAAAAACACTTCGACTGCGCCGTACGACTGTGCCCCGATATGGCTTTTGCCATCGGCCCGCTGCCGGAAAGGGCGACACAGATCCCCGTCCTCGCCATGTTGCGCGAGGATGCGGAACGGGTGGGCGGTACCGATCGCGAGATTCCTTCCGATATTCCTGTGGAAGACTGGATTACCGAGTCGAAACGGAAGGTCGATATCGCCAAGAGGTTGGGGGTAGCTTCGGCTTATCTCGCATTGAAGCCGAGCGAAGTTGCCTTGCGCAGGTTGGATGCTGCGGCACACAACCGCTTCGAGCGCGGCATCAGTCAGATTTCGCGCGCCCGCGCAATCGTGACCGATCGCCTGCACGTCCATATCTGCTCGCTGCTGCTCGGTCGCCCGCATGCCGTGCTTGATAACAGCTATGGAAAGATCCGCCGCTTCATGAATGCTTTCTCCGGCGGAACCGACCTTTCATATAAGGCAACCTCGCTCGAGGACGGAATCGAGTGGGCGCGTGGTCAGGCGTCCAAGGGGCGTGCCGATCAAAAAGAAGCTGTGAGCTTGCGGGCTTAAGGGGGTCATTCGATGCCACTTGTCACCTTCATTATCCCGGTCCGACATCAGGACAATGCCCGTGATTGGAGCAGGCTGAAGGCGAACCTCAGCCAGACCGTGACCTCCATTTCCAACCAGACCAATGGAGATTGGCGCGGAATCATCGTCGCAAACGAAGGGGCCGACTTGCCCGATTTGCCGGAGAAATTTTCCGCGGTGCGCGTCACCTTTCCGCCGAACGACCTGCATGAGCTCGGAAAGGGCAGCAAGGAAGACTTCCTTGATGCGTTCCGGGCAGACAAAGGCCGTCGCGTACTCAGTGGCATGTTGAACGCCACCGACAGTCGCTTCTTCATGATTGTCGATGACGATGACTTCGTCAGCTCCAGGATCGTTCAGCACGTATCCGATCATCGGGACGCCAACGGATGGACGATCGACCACGGTTACATCTGGGACGATGGCGGCAATTTCCTGTTTGGCCACGACGACTTCAGCCATCTCTGCGGTACCTCGTTGATCATTCGTGCCGATCTCTATGAACTGCCGGAACGCTTTGAGGATGCTTCGCTCGACTGGATCAAGTCGATGCTCGGCAGCCATGTCCGCATTGCGAACATCCTTGCCCAACGCGGAGCGCCGCTCACGAAGCTTCCCTTTCGTGGGGCGGTCTATCGGGTTGCCCATGGCGGATCGCATAGCCAGGCACCGAGCCTGCTACGACAGTATTTCCTGAATCGCGGCGTGCTGACCAAACCGCGGCGGTGGTTGCGCAATCTTCGTAAGCTGAGGGTACTCGGTGAAAGTCATAGGCGCGAGTTTTTCGGCAAGACGCGGTCAAACCCCGCGTAAGGAATCAGTCCCGTTCGAACATCGCACAGGCAGTCAAAATATGACGCTTTTCTCTTTCGACTTCACCAAGAGGGTTGGTAACTGATGTCGGATCTATTCGTCAGCGTGCTCTTTGCATCCTACAATGGCGCCAGCCGGCGGCTGCGCCACATGTTGGATTCCTTGGTGCGCCAGGAGCTTCCCCATGACCGATGGGAATTGATTGCTGTCGACAACAACAGCAATGACGGCACCTTTGATCTTTTGAAATCGTATAGCGAGACGCTTCCAATCACCATCCTGCAGCAGCGCAAGCCGGGGAAATCCGGCGCGCTGAATTTGGGTTTGGATCGGGTAAAGGGAGATCTCGTTGTCTTTACGGACGACGACATACGCGCCGAACCGAACTGGCTGAAAGCGATCGTTGATTGCGCCATCGCTCATCCGGCCTACGGCGTTTTCGGAGGCCGTATCGTCCCCGATTGGGAAAAAGAACCGAAGGGCCGCTTTATCGACTGGATTCCGATGGGATCCACCTTCGCGATCGTCGACGAAACGCAAAGCGGACCGTGTGATCCGACGAAAGTCTGGGGTCCGAACACGATCATTCGGCGGGATCTGCTTGGAACGAGCGTGCGCTACCGGGAAGATATCGGTCCTCTTCCCGGAAAGATGTTCGCCATGGGTGAAGATGCGGAGATCATCATTCGCCTGGCGGCAAATGGCGCCAAATCCTATCGATGCGCCGAAGCCGTGGTCCATCACTGGATTCCGGCATCAAGTGTCACCGAGGATTGGGTACAGAAACGGGGCGAACGGCTCGGCTACGGCATGCCGGCACTCTTCCCGGATGAGGTTCCCGAAGGGATGAGGCTAAGTGGCGTTCCGCTGCAAACCTGGGTCGAAAGCGCGCAATGGGCTTGTCGGGCAGCCACGCTTTATCTCCTGCCGCAATCGAAGAAGCGTTTCTGGGCCATCTGGAAATATTACTACATGCGTGGTTATCGCGCCGGAATTCGCAGATACGCGCCCCAGACGCTGGCGCGGTGATCGATTGGTCCAGGAGACGATAATTTGAAACTCTCGGTGCTGATCAACAATTTCAATTATGGGCAGTTTTTGCGCCCATGCATCGACAGCGTTCTGTCGCAGAGCTACCCTGATTTCGAAGTGGTGGTGGTCGACGACGGGTCGACGGACGATTCCCGCGAGATCCTTGCTTCCTACGGGAAACAGATCCGGACCGTATTGAAGGAAAACGGCGGCCAGGCCTCGAGCTTCAATGCAGGCTTCGCGGCGGCAAGCGGCGACATCATCTTTCTCCTCGATGCCGACGATGCGTTTTTGCCCGGCAAGCTCGCGCGGATCACCGAGATCTACGATCGCAACGAGATCGACTGGTGCTTCGACCGGGTGACGACCAATGAAGGCGACCAGCCTCCTGCAGAACTGCAGGTGACGCTGTTCGACAAGCGGGCAACGCTTGGCAAAGGTGGCTTCCCCTCTCTTCCCGTTCCGACATCGGGCTTGAGCTTCCGCCGCGACCTGCTGCGCCAGATCCTGCCGATGTCCGCGGCAGATGGCGTCGTGCTCAGCGACAACTATCTCAAATTCGCCGCTGCCTTTCTCGGCCGCGGCGCCATCGTCGAAACGCCTCTGACATTCCAGCGCATTCATGCGTCGAACCGCTACACGGGCACAAGCAGGGCAAAAACGCTACGCCCGCAGATCATGATCGCGACCGGGCTGGAACTGGCGCGTCGCTATGATGGGCTGCAGGCGCTCGGCAAGAGCCTGGTCGCCGGCGGCATTGCCGAAACGACTTCGCTGCTGAAGCTTCGCAGCGAAGCGCGCAACACGCTGGCCGGCGGTCCGTTCGGCGAGGATGCCGCAACCCAAGTGGCCTTGATGGCCGCGCGCAAGCGCTTGGGAAATATGCTGCGGAGAGGACGGTCATGAACCAGCAAGAAACCTTCCCGCATTCTTCCGTCGGCGCCGGTCAGGCAGGTGTTTCGCCGTTGAAGATCGCCGTCGGCGTGCTGACCTATCGGCGCCTGGACGGGATCGCCAAGCTGCTCGACGTGATGACGCGCCAGGTCAGGCATCCAGATCGTCCCTATCATCTCACCATGGTGATCGTCGACAATGATGCGACCGGCAGCGCAAAGGCGACAGTGGAGGGCTTTGGCCAGACAGGCGCCTACGACCTGATCTATGTCGTGGAACCGAACCAGGGCATACCCTTTGCGCGCAATCGCGCGCTGGATTCGGCGCCTCCCGGCACCGACCTCTTCTGCTTTCTCGATGATGACGAATGGCCGGTCGACGGCTGGCTGGACGCGATGCTGGAGACCCGGGAGAAAAACCGCGCAGATTGCGTCTACGGTCCCGTCCAACCGGTCTATCCCGAAAACCCGCCGGAATATTTCATCAGGGCGAGGGTGTTCGAGCGCAAGAAGAACACCGACGGTCAACGCATTTCCTATGCGGCCTCGAACAACGTCATGTTCGACTATCCGCTGATCCGCTCATGGAACCTGCGTTTTGAAGAGAAGATGCGCTTTACCGGGGGCACGGACTACCTTTTCTTCAACCAGGCCATCCGCCGGGGCATGCAGGTTTTCTGGGCTGACAAGGCACTTGTCTACGACATCGTGCCTGCGAACCGGATGACCTGGAAATGGGTGTTGCAAAGACAATACCGGCTCGGCAATACCTTCGCAGTCAGCGAAGTCCTGCACGGCAACCTGAAGCGCCGGATCTACCGCGCGGCCTATGGCGCCACGAGAGTCGTGCTTGGGTTGGTCATGCTGCCGGCGATCCTGATTTCACCTTATTGGGGCATGCGTGCCCTCACCCATGTTCTGCGCGGCGCGGGCATGGTTAACGGGATTCTCGGACATGCATATCAGGAATATAGGCCCAATGCCGCTCACTGATATCGTTTGCGGGGCGCGCTCGGACGAGTTTGGCCGTTATTCTGTTTCAGACGAAAACGTCATGCCTAATTGGCTGTTTATCAACTTCAAGGCTTCAACCGACCGGGCCAAAAATGGTACACTTCCGTTGAACGATCGTGACACCACCGCTGTTCGAACGGAATGGTTTTTTCGCTTTTATCATCGGTCAAATATAGGAGATGCCTGTCTATGACTGAGAAAAAATTGAAGGTTCTCGCAGCCTCGTCAGGAGGTGGCCACTGGGAGCAGCTGATGGCGATGCGCAGCGCATTCGAGGGCTGCGATATCATCTTTGCAACGACCATCCCAGGGCTGCTTGCCAAATACGACATTCGTGACGGTCTGGTGCTTCCCGATTGCAGCCGCGACTCGATTCCCATGTCGATCCGGTGCTTTTTCAGCGCCTTCTCGATCGTCCTCCGGCACAGGCCAGACGTCGTCATCTCCACTGGCGCCGCGCCCGGACTTTTTTGCCTGCTAGCCGGCAAATTGACAGGCAAGCGAACGATCTGGATCGACAGCGTCGCCAATGTCGAGAAGCTTTCCCTATCGGGTAAATTGGCCGGCCATATTGCGACACTCTGGCTCACGCAATGGCAGCATCTTTCACGGCCGGATGGCCCCCACTACGCAGGAGCTGTGCTTTGATCCTTGTCACCGTCGGAACGCAGTTGCCATTCGATCGCCTCGTCAAGGCTGTCGACACCTTCGCAAAGGATTTGTCCAAACCGGTTCTGGCACAGATCGGCAGGGGCAGCTACACGCCACAGAACATGAAGTGGATCAAGAATATCGAGCCGCAGGACTTCGACAGAGTCTTTCGCGATGCAACCATCATCGTTTCTCATGCCGGGATCGGCACCGTTCTGACGGCCAAGCGTTTTGGGAAACCGATCATTCTCGTCCCCCGGAAAGCGGCTCTCGGCGAGCACCGAAACGATCACCAGCTTGCCACGGTGAGCCAGCTTGCGGGCCGGCCGGGAATCTACGTCGCGCATAGCGATGACGATCTCAGAAACTATCTCCTCGAAGACCTGGATAGTCCGTCTCACGAAGACCCCTCGGAAGCCGGTCGGGCTTCGCTGGTCAGCTACCTGAAAAACTATATCGCAACGGCCTGAACCCGGCTGCAGTCACCGACGGTGACGGGCAAGTGAGGAATTTTCATTCTCCGCAGTTGTTGCCAGCGATATGTTTGACAAGTTCAGGCGCGATGATCCTGGACGCGATGTCGGGCAGAGGATGCGAGCCATCAGGAATCGCCGCGGCCAAGTCATCCGGCGCAAGACGCTGCCAGTTGGGCCGGTGGTCGACAAACTCCAGACCCCGTTTTTGCGCCTCCGCCTGATGAACCGAAATGTAACTATCCACAAAGGGGCGGATCAGCCCACGTAATCCTGAAAACGGATTCATCGCCATGACGATGATCCGAGCTTGCGGCAGGCGCTGCCGAAGCTGGTCGAGAATGTCGCCGATATTCTTTCGGCTTTGTGCGAGCGACACGAACCGCTGCAATGCCGCATCATTGGCATAAAACTCGATGAGGATGATATCCGGCTGCTCGGCAACGACGCGATCAACTTGGGTAAGAGCCCATAGCGACGTCTCGCCGCTCTTTGCAACGCTGTCGACCTTCACGGGCCGGCGCAGACAGGCTGCAAGCTCGGCCTCCAAGGCGGGCTGCCATCCCCCGCGGGCCGTCAAGGATGTTCCGAAAGCCACTATTTTCAACGGCGCAAGACCCTCGGCATAACTGTTCCTGGTGATTGAAAACATCCCGAGGCAAGCCAAAAGCAAAACCAGCCCAGAAGCCCGTCGTCTCCGAATTCGCACTGTTCGCCAAAGCCGCAAACCAATCATCGGGAGACCCTGCAGCTGGCTTGAGACAAATTCGTGAAATGGCCGCTCATGCCTGTTCGATCGTGGCAAAATAACCAAACCCAAGCCTCGAGCATGTTCCGCAGAACTGTGCAGCGGTTACGATATCGACATGCATTAACATAAAGCGCGTCGCGAATCTGAAAGATTCGCGACGCGCTTTAGCGGATGACAACGGCTACTTTGAAACGTTGGCGTTCTTGGCGATCCGATACGACCGCCAATCACTCCTCACGAAATACGTGCTGCATCTGATCGGTCAGCGGCTTCGTGAGATAGGAGATAACCGTCCTGTCGCCGATCTTGATAAAGACTTCAGCCGGCATGCCGGGATAGAGCTTTATTGACTTCAGCTTCGCGATGCTCGCAGCCTCCGGCTTGACGCGAAGAGGATAGTAGCTGATGCCGGTCCGTTCATCCTTGACGATATCAGGCGCAATGGAGGTGATCTCGCCACGCACATCGGGCGTCGTGCGCTGATCAAAGGCGCTGAATCGCACATCGACGAATTGGCCGACGTGAACCTGATCGATATCGCGAGTAGCGACTTTCGCCTCAACCGTAAGGTCGTCATTTTCAGGGACGACGAGCATCAGCGTCTGGCCCGGATCGATGACGCCATTGACCGTGTGGACCGAAAGTTCGTGAACCCGCCCGCTCAGCGGCGCGGTAATGTCGAGACGGCGGAGTTGGTCGACCGCGGCCCCACGGCGCTCTTCATTTTCGGCTATCTTCGCCTCGACGTCGGTCAGATCCTTTGCGATCTCCGAACGACGATCCTCGTCCAGCTGAATCGACTGACGATCGATCTCGATCGCCTTGCCTTCGGCTTCCGCCTTTGCGGCAATTTCCTGGCCACTATTGCCCTGGAGATCGGCGCGCGCGCGCTTGAGCTGATTCAAACGCTGAAGCGTTACGAGCCCCTTCTTGTAGAGAGTGTCGACTCCTTCGAGCTCCTCTTCGATCAAACCCAGGGAATCGTTGGTGGCATTGATCTGAACGACCAACCCTTTGACCTGCTCGGCCAGCTGATCCTTGCGCGACGCCAACTGGCTCTTCATTCCGATAAGCGCCGACCTGCGGCTGTCGAACAGTTTCCGCTCGCCATCGAGAAGATCCTGCGCGGCTGTGCCGGATGATGTGAGATCGCTGATGTTCTCCTGAACCTCGAACGAATCGGCACCGATCCGTTCCGCCTTCAGACGGGCGCGGCGCGCATAGAGCTGGGCGAGCGTGCTTTCGACGATCGAAAGGTTCGCTCTCGTCGACGTTCCATCGAGCCGTATCAGGACCTGCCCGGCCGACACGTGGTCATTTTCGGAGACCAGAAGTTCCGACACGATGCCGCCAGTCAGATGCTGGATTTTCTTGACATCGCCGTTGACGACAACCACGCCCTCGCCGATGACTGCGCTCGAAAGCTCTGTCGTCGCCGCCCAACCGCCAATGCCGCAAACGAGGGCTATCGACAATGCGCCGACAACCGCGACATGGCGATTAAGAGAACGCCTGGATTCACTGATAAGCTTAGTCACAATCTTCCCTCCGGCCTATTCGGCCGCATTCATGCCGTCGACGACGACTTTGAGCTGAGCCACGCGCTCGGCAATCGGCGTGCGCGCCGTTTCCGGTCGGCTAACCCGCGCCATAACTTCCTCTTTGGGACCGAATGCGATCATCCGGCCGTCCTGCATCATCAGCACGAAGTCGCACACCGCCAGAACGCCGGATCGATGCGCGATGACGACGACGATGCCGCCGCGTGCACGCACGCTCATGATCGCGGCACTCAGCGCCCGCTCGCCTTCCTCGTCGAGATTGGAGTTGGGTTCGTCGAGCACGACGAGGAATGGTTCACCGTAAAGGGCTCTTGCAAGTGCGATACGCTGCCTCTGGCCGGCGGAAAGCGCAGCACCGCCTTCGCCGATCTCGGTTTCATAACCGTTCGGCAGACGAAGAATGAGATCGTGAACACGCGCCGCCCGCGCCGCGGCTACCACCGCCTCAGGCGACATTTCCTTCGCAAAACGGCAGATATTCTGCGCGACGGTTCCTGAGAAAAGCTCCACGTCCTGTGGGAGATAACCGATATGCCGGCCAAGTGCGTCGCCATCCCATTGGTCGAGTGCTGCGCCATCGAGACGAATGGATCCTCTGACGGTCGGCCAAATCCCCATCATCGCCCGAGCCAGGGACGACTTGCCCGAGGCGCTGTAACCGATGATCCCAAGCGCGCTTCCTGCCCTCAGGCCGAAGCTGACATCGGAAATGACGAGGCGCTGGCCCGCCGGCGGCCCGCTTGCCACCCCCTCGACCGTGACCTGCTTGGTCGGAGCCGCAAGCGCAAGCGGAGTCGGAATCTCCGGAATTGTCTTCAACAGGTTCGACAGCCGCGCCCAACTCTGCTGGGCGGAAACGAAACCGCGCCAATTTCCGATCGCCGCTTCCACAGGCGCCAGAGCCCGAGACGTCAGGATCGAACCCGCAATGATAATGCCCGAGGACGCCTGCCCCTGGATGACCAGGATCGCGCCGGTCGCCAGCGTTCCCGATTGCAGGGCAATACGGAAAATCTTCGACAGCGTCGCATAGCCGTTGCCGACATCCGAAGCTTGCCGGGTGATGCTGCGATATTCCGCGTTTTTGCGATCCCAGATTTCACCCATGGTGCCGGCCATGCCCATGGCATGAATGACCTCCGAGTTACGGATCGAGCTCTGCGCAAAGGCATTGCGCATATTGGCGGCTTCGGATTGCTGTTTTGAGAGCGTGCGCGTTCCCTGGTTGGTCATGAACGTCAGGATGGCGAGAACCAGCGATCCGCCGATCGCGATATATCCGATCGCCGGATGGAACAGGAAACAGATCACAATATAGAACGGAAGCCAGGGCAGATCGAACATCGCCGTCGGGCCCATGCCGGACAGGAAGGTTCTGATCTGGTCAAAATCGCGCAATGGCTGAAGCCCGTCCCCGCCGATTTTGACCTTCAACGGTGCCTTGATGAGCGCCCGGAACACACGTCCGTTGGTCATCTCGTCGAGCGCGCCGGCAACGCGCACCAACATCCTGCTGCGCAGGACTTCGAACGCCCCCTGAAAAGCGTAGAGAAAGAGCGCAAGTATTGCCAAAGCCGCCAGCGTCGGTATGCTTTTGCTGGGTATGACGCGGTCATATACCTCAAGCATAAAGAACGAACTTGTAAGATAAAGGATGTTGACAAGCGCGCTTGCTATACCAATGAAGACAAGCCCTCCCTTGCATTTCCGCAAGGCTTTGGACGGCTCGTTGACATCCGCTGCTGAACTCTGAAACACGAAATAATCCCTCTCTTACTGCATCGCACACAAGCAAATATGCGAGCGCGCACCGCAGCTACGGGTCCATCAAGCCCGATCAATCACACGACTGCCTTTGGATCCCGGCGTCGGCGCCGAACTCCGCTTGCAAGCCCATAGCTTATTGCATGAATCCAACCGAAAAGTGACCAAATATTCCAATTTATAGCGAGCGATTTCAGGGATTCTAGCCTAACGCTACGCTAAATACACCGGCCGAAGCAAGTGAAAATCGCAAACCGCCCAATAACGGCTCAGAAAGATGAACGTGTCGCGCGCATAGACCGGATGTTTACTAGGCTATTAACTATAAATTCGACCTATAGTTTATTCTTCTGATGAACGGCGGAAATCTTTTGTCATCGACTAGCTCCCCGGTCCCGACCCCCGACATCAATTCATGATCGGGCCTTCAAGCCGGGAACGGTCGGCCGGCCGAAGACGACCGACACTCTCTGGCATTGGCGGGACTCAGACCAGCAGGTGCGAAGCCTGGCTGCTATGGAACGCGTCCACATTGATGCCAACGCTCAACGAGTCCGTATCGATGTGCGACGCACCATCTGAAATCTTGTACTGGAAGGATTCGCTGACTTTTCCGCTAAGGCCGGCGAGTTTAGCGGCATCGACCGTATAGGTATAGTCGCCATCGCTGTCGACATGGATGACGCCGTATTTCCCGGTCAGCGTCAGGCCATGCTTGTCCACCGCGCTGTCACCGAAACGCCGCAGCAGCACGGTCCCGTTGACGGCACTGTCGTTCTCAAGGAGATTGCCGTGATAGGCGCTGCCGGTGTCGGCCGAGATCTTCAGGCTGTCATGGACCGCGACAATCTTCGGAACGACGGCCGCAGCCACCGTGGCGGTAGGCGTTTCGGTCGTAGCCGGCGGGGTGCTTGTCTGCGGCTGCGCCGGCGCTTCCACATGCTGCTCGACGACGGGCACTGCGGGCGTCTGCTCATTGTTCGATGACGTATCGCTGCTTGTGCTGCCAGCGGCGCTGTCGAGTTCGGCCTGCGCTTGTTCGAGCGTTTTGTTTTCGCCGATCGAGAACGTGTTCTGAGCAGCAATTGCTGCCGGCATCGTCAGCGTCGAGACCAAGCTGTCGATGATATTGTCATAGAAGGACCCTGATGCAGGCCTGTCAACCTTCAGCGCTGACGAAGACAGGTCGTCAAAGACATTGTCATGGATATCGATGTTCTCACGGATATAGCTGGGATTGCCAGCGGCGCTGACGAGGACGCCATACACGCCACCATGTACATAATTTCCGCTGATATCATAGTTCTTGGCGTCACCCTGATCGCCAAGGCCGATGCCGTAGGACCAGCTATAACCGCCGTATCCCGAGATATCATTGTCATGGATGGCGATGTTCGTGCCTGCCTGAGCACTCAACCCAAAGCCGCCTCCGACCAGCGTGTTGCCCTCGACCACGGCATTTACAGCCCGAACCAGCACAAGGACACCCTTGGCGCTGTTGGTCTCCGTCTGCTCCAGATGATTGTCCTTGACCAGGATATTGCTGCTGTTGTTGAGTTGGATGGCGTCTGCTGCTGCACCCTGGCTGTTGGTGACGGTATTGTTGATCAGGGTGACACCGTTGACCTTGTCCATCCAAATGCCATCGGCATGTACGCCGGTCAGGGTGCTGTTCTCAATCGTGATGTTTTGGCTGCTTTGGAAGCTGATCGAGCCGGGCTTTCCAGAAAGGCCCGTATTGGTCACCTCGACGTTGCGCACCGTCCAGTTCGACACATTCCCTGCATATATCGCATTGGCGCCGGTATCGGCGATCTTGATATTCTCGATGACGATATTCGAAGCCTTGGAACCGTGGATGCCATCATTGCTGCTGTGAATGACCGGCGCATCGCCGATACCGTAGCTGCCGATCGTGATCGGAGCGGTAATGCTGCCTGAATATTTCAGGTCGAACTGTTCATTGAATACGCTTCCGGCAGCAAGCAGCACGCTGTCGCCGGGGTTCAGCCTCAAGGATTCGACGGCAGATAACGTCGCAAAAGCTGAACTCTCGCTGGTTCCGCTATTGTGGTCGGACCCTGTTGCTGAATTCACGTAATAGACGGTCATGCTGCGATCTCCCAAAGGTATTGGAAAATCTTTTAATCGCGCATCTCTCTCTGCCTGCTAAAATGAAACACTAAAATGCGTGACATCTCGCAATAATTCTTACGCCTTCCACATAAACATCTTTATGTATTGAATATATCGCGTTGCAACAAAGGTGCACCGCACAATTGCGAGATCCGTTACCTCACACCTGTAGAGGATGTAAGTCTATCTTCAAGGTCACTCGGCAGAATTTCGATCAGCAAGAAACGTTACTTGGTAAACATATGTGACAAGGAAATGACATCAGTTACTTCGGCGGATCGAAAGCGCCAAGCTGAGGCTAGTCGAACAAGATCGAACCGCCACATCGATAATCCGAAGTGGTTATATCGAAATTTCATCTGCGCATCAGCCTGGATTCGTATTCTTATAAATTGCTTTTGAATAAAGATTCTTACACCCTGAAGAAATATGAATTCATGTCTACACATCGGCGTTTTCACTTATTATTAATGAAATAATAACCAGGCGTTTCATCGTCTTGTGCACATTGTACGTGTGTCATTATTACACGATACACCCGAAAATGTTCATCTCCTGTTAATTACGCCCTTGACTCTGTGTATTAAGATATCCTTAATCGAGCCGCTCGCTAAAGGTCAGAATTGACCAGTGAAGAACAATTCAAGGAGAGACATTAATGGCCATTCATGCAACCGATGATACTGCAACATTCTTGGAAACTGACGCCATCTCGGGGAATTTGCTTGCCAACGATACCTCCGACGGCAACCTGTTCCTTCGCTTCTTCGACCAGCAAAGCGTTGGCGCCAAGCAAGGCAACAGCCAGGTCACCGAAATCCAGGGCGACTACGGCACCTTCTTCGTCAAGCCGGACGGCAGCTACACCTATGTCCTGAGCGACGCTGCCAAGGTCAACTTCACCAATGGTGAACTGCTTCAGGAGAAGGTCTCCTACAAGATTTCCGACGGAGCAGGTCATACCGACGTCGGCCTGTTTACCCTGAATATTCAGGGCGTAACCCAGGTGAAGCCGATCGCCGTCGACGACCACTACAGCTTCAACGAAGGCAGCGCCATCGGCGGCAACGTTCTGGACAACGACATTGCCGGCGACAATGGTCATCTCTTTCTTCGCCAGTTTGCCGGCACGAACGTTAGCGGCAGCCCGAGCGCAACGACTGACGTCGCCGGCACCTATGGCACGTTCCATGTCAAGGCGGACGGCAGCTTCACTTATGATCTGGCTGCAGATATCGCCCCCGGCGATCACGTCACGGAAACCATCCAGTATTACAAGATCTCCGACGGCGAAGGCCACACCGATGTCGGCGTTCTGACGCTGAATATCACGGGCACGGATTTTGTTTCGGGCGTCAGCGTCTGATCGTCAATAAAGCAATCCAATGAGCAACGCCCCCCTAAGCGGCGGGCGTTGCTGCCCGTAAACACTTGGTCCAAAGCCGACGTGCATCTGGAACTGTTCTCGGAAAAACTGCCGGCGGATTACTTGCGGCAGCGTTGCCGAAATCGCGCTGTCGCTCCATTACCGACGGCTGCCCAGGTTCGATCGAAGACAGGGCGGAGTTGCGGGCTGATCTCTTTTATGGTGGCGTTGACCCGGCAACGATCGCCCCGTTTCAGCATCGTCATAAGATCGCTATCGAGGGCACTCTTTGCCGCCAAAAGCGTCGCATCGGTAAAATCGTTCCAGAAATAGAACCGGGTTAGAATCATCGACTCGTCGTGAGGCGCGAGAGCGACCGAACGCTTCATCATTCCCGCAAGCGAAAGCGGCTCTTCGGCGATGATCGACTGCACGGCCGCAAGACGAAGCCAAAAATTGCTGTTCGTCGGCATGCACGAAAGCGCATACCGCAGGTATCGGTCCGCACTCGACGCCGCAGCGGCCCAGGCGTCGTAGTTGACATTAACGTTCTGGCGGTCAAGTTGCGCCAGAACAAGGGTCACGCCAGCAGCCACAATGTCGGATCGGCAGTAATGCTCGTCAACCACCTCGGCACTGCGTGACGCATATCTGGTCACGACATCGTCACTTACGGTGTCGCCGTGCTCGATCCTTTCGGCGACGATCGAGATGCTGGCCGTTCTGATCGAAGCGTAGAGCTCCCGACCGGCCAGCATCACAAAGACGACGGTGACGATGATGAAAGCGATCCTGCTGACCGAAACGAACTGACTGCGGATCATCAGCTTTCGGTATAGTATCGCGAATAACGCTTATAATAATATTCGCTCGAACCGAATGTCCGGTAAAGTTTCATCTGCGACGGGTCGACCTTGGTCAATATGGTGCCGACGCACTTCGCGTAGAGTTCCGGCTCGGACAGCAGGGTCGACTGCACGACCTTGCGCGACGTCTTGCCCCACTCGATAACGAAAACCACCGCATCGAGCTTCGAATTGATTGCGCGCGCATCCACAACCGGCGCGAGGGGTGGAAGGTCAACGATAATATAGTCGAAGCTTTGACGCGCCGTTTCAAGAAGCTGATCCATGCCGCGTGACGCAAGCAGTTCCGACGAGTGCGGAACACGATACCGTGCCACCGTCGGCAAAAATGCAAGCTTAGTTTTCGGATCGAGAAGGATCAGATCCTTGAGCGGACGACCATCGACGATCGCCTCGAGCAAGCCGGCCTCGGCATGGCGGCCGATCGCCCGGGTGGCGCCGGGATTGCGCATGTCGCCATCGATAAGCAAGCAACGCGCACCCTGCATTGCCAGAAGCTTGGCAAAATTGATGGATGTCGTCGACTTACCCTCGCCGGGCAAGCTCGACACGACGCCGATGACCTTGCAGCGCTGATCGGCTGCACTGAGGTCGATGGCAATCTTGGCGCTTCGAAGCGTCTCGGCAAATGCCGAAAGCGGATGCTCCTCGACATAGGTCGTGGTCTTCCCGCCCCTGGCGATGCTGCGTGGATTGCTGGGATCAACGAGCGTCGGATCCTCGACGTTATTTTCAACCAGCGGCATGACGCCGAGAGACTCGACGTCGAGGACCTCGCGGACATCATCGCCGGTGCGGAAGAACCGATCCCGGAATTCGCGGAAAGCGCCTATGCCGCTTCCGACTGCACATCCCAGGAACATCGCAAAAGCGACGACCAGGGCGCGCTTCGGAGCACTCGGCTTCGTCGGGGTCTCCGCCGTCGTGATGATGCGTGCGGCGGTGATCGGAAAGCTCTGCTGCTGAATGGCTTCCTGGTAACGCGTCAGGAAGCTCTGGTAGAGGTTCTTGTAGGTATCGCGCGTACGCTCGAGTTCGCGAAGCTGCACCTGCGTTTCGCCGGCGCTTGCGGCAATGCCCGTCGCCTGTGTCACACTGTCGCGCAAGGAATTTTCGCGCGATTTCGCGACCTGCAGTTCGCTTTGGTAGCTCTCGGCGATGCGGTTCAACTCATCGAACATGAGCCGTTTATATTCTTCCATTTCCGCACGAAGCCGAACAGCCTGGACGTGATCGGGACCGAGCCGCGCTTCAATTTCGGTCTCGAGCTTGGAAGCCTCCAGATATTTCTTGCGCAGGTCGTTCGAAATCGAGCTGTCGAGCACATCCGTGACGATCGCATCGGTCTGCTTGGCATCGATGATCGACTTGACGCGGGCATATTTCGCCTCGGCCTTTGCCGTCTCGGCCTGTGCATTGATCAATTGAGTGTTGATCTCGGAAAGCTGCTGCTCGCTGATCAGTGTACCGGAGCCGGCCTCGACAAGCCCATGCTCGCTGCGGAATTTCTGAACCGCAAGGTCGGTGTCCAGCGCTTGCTGACGCAGCTCTTCGATACGCTCCTGCAGCCACTCGCCGGCCCGGCGTGTCGCCTCATATTTCGAATTGAGCTTGTCAACCAGATAGACGTCGGCGATGGCAGCCGCGATATCACGCGCCAGATCCGGCGACTGCGAGGTATAGCTGACATCGAGCACATAGGATTTGCCCACGCGTTCGACATCGATATTGCCTGCGACGGTCTCCGCAGCGCTTCGCCGCTTCATTTCCGGATCGGGTGCGACGACTGCGTCATCGGCAAACCATGACCGGAAATTCACAAAGGATTTCAGCGTCGAGACGGAAAAAAGCGAGCTTTTCGGCGCCATGAACACCGGATTGTCGACGAGTTTCAGTTTGTCGACGACGGCATAGGCGATCGTGTCGGACTTCAACAACTCGACCTGACTGAGGACAGTCCCTTCGTCATCGTCCATCTGACCGAAAGCGGCCAGCTGGTTGATCACCTGGTTGTCGCTGCGGTCGATCAGCACGCTTGTATCGGCAGTGTAGACCGGCACCGAGGTCAGCACATAGACAATGCCGAGAATGGCGAAGGCGAAACCACACGCCGCAACCATCCGCCACTGTCGGCGGGCAATTGCGATGAGCTTATCGAAATCGATGAAGTCAGCTTCGTTTCCGGTATCGCGGGAGGGGTCGATACGTGGCGTAAGTTTATCTGGCGATAGCAATTTCGATCTCCAACAAAGGCGTCAAGCGCTAAGATCTAAGGGCAATTCCAGCTATTGTATGACCGGCACACTCTGACTCGTCGACTGCGTCGTATCGGTAGACGACTGCCCTCCCGAGCCTGTGCTAACGATTATAGTCGCGGTCGTAGTCGTTGTCGTTGAACTCGAATCCGAGTCCGAGCCGGCATTCGAAACCTGCAGCGTACCGGCAGTCGTCGCGGCACCCTCGAAGGGCGTGCCATCATCGGCACCCGGCCCCGTCCGGCCGATCGACCCATTGTTGCCGATGCCAGATGCGGCGGCTGCCGCACTTCCACCCGGGCCGAGCGCCGCGGTTCCACCTTCGGCGAGAACCTTCGCAAAAGCGGCAAGGAGCGGCGCAAGATTTGGATCAGCGCTCGCCGCCTCGGCGACGGCCTTTTCGATGGCCAGCTTGAATTGCGGATCCGTTACCTGGCAGCTGTTTGCGGCCCTCCCAAGACCGGCACCGATAGCAGCCATCTGTGCGGCATCGGCCTTCTTGGCCTGCTCGATCACCGGCGACAGCGCGTCATTGCTGCTCCCTACCAGCGCGCGGACGTGCGACGACAGAACCAGCGGATCGGACATTTCAAGGAGAGCGGCGGGGTTGGCTGTAAATCCACTGATATCGACGGAACTCAGATTTGAAAGCCGCACGCAAGCTGCCGCAAAAGCGCTTGAGTTCATGCCGACAACCGTGGTGACGACAATTCCGCTATACGCAAGCTTACGATAAACACCTGACCTTGCCACAACCATCGTCCTTCATCAAATCGCTATATAGGCCGCCGGCATTGATCATTGGTGATCGATGCCGGCCCGCCTATTTCAATCAATTTCCAAGATCTTGTACGGCGTTACGGGTATCATTCGCATCGTCGGCCACTCCGGAAACAGTGGACGATACCGAGTTTACGATGTCAAGGAACTTGACCAGTTCAACAGAGGCCGAATTGGAAATATAGATAATATCCTTGTCTTCCATCTTGAATTGCTGAGCAGCAAATAAGGTGGCCGGATCACGAAGGTTGGCTCGAACTATCACCGGAACCGTTTCACCCGCAAATCTCGTCGTGTCCACATGCATCGCCTGAACCGTTTTCTTGGGGACAAGGCGATAAAGCATGACCTGGGCCGGATCCGCGCGGTCGTCACGCAGGCCGCCCGCCTTCGCGATAGCCTCGCCAAGGGTCAGGTCGGATTCTTCGAAATCGAAGCGCCCGCTGGTACCTGCGGCACCCAGCGCAAGGAATGTGCGACGCTCATGATCGATCGAGATCGTATCATCCGGTGCGACGTAGATGTTTTCCGCCGGGTTCTTCAAGAGCGTGTTGTAGGCGACGGTCGCGATCTTGCCGCGGCGCTGCAGCGTCACATTCGTTTCGATATTGTTGGTCGTCAAACCGCCTGCGGCGGAAATGACATCGAGAACGCGCTCACCGGCCGGGCTGATCTCGATGCGCTGGGGATTGTTGACATCACCGAGCACAGCCACCTGGCTGGAGCGGCTCGTCGTCGTCGTAATGACCACCTGCGGCTCGATCGCGCGGCTCGCCAGGCGATCCTCGACATCCTGCTCCACGGTCTCCTTGAGGCGGCCGGCAGCCGGAACCCTGCCCGCATAGGGAATTGTGATCGTTCCGTTTCTATCGATAGTCTGGCTCGGCAGAGAGATGTAGTTGCCGGGTCGGCTGCCGGCATCGGACGGAATGAAGAGACCGCCGGACTGAGCTTCGAAGATGGCGACCTCAACGACGTCACCGTACCCAAGCGGAATTTCGGGCGCCCCGCCTCGACCGCCGCCAAAGCCCTTGAAGGAAGTTGGCTGGGGAGAAGTAAAATACGGGAGAACGTTCTTGCTGAGATCAATCAGGGCGTAGTCGATACCGACGCGACGCTCCTTCGTTGTCACTTTCACTGCCGCATCCCGATCAACATCTTTGTGATCAGGACCGGATCTTGGCAACGAGGTGCAGCTTGCCAATATAGTCGTTAGCGCTACAACAATGGCGACGCGTGTACTACCGATACGAGAACAACCCATAGAATAACCTGTGTTGACGCCCCTGAAGCTACTGCCCCGCAATCTGACAAAATACAAGACGATCCCCGATCAATAACACTGAAAGCCGATTAACATTCCCCTAACTGTGGCAGGCTGGCAACGCCGAGCCCCTTAGGAAGCGAAAAACGACTTCGGTCCGACTTTTCTGGCGTCGCAACAATCCGAAGGCTGCCCCCGCTATAAAATTTCTTGGGTTTCAGAGTCAACCGTTCGCACCTGCACAATCGATCTTTTCCGAAAATCTTATTAAAATCCATCCATTTAAACTTTAAGTGGTTAACGGCCGCTCATATGCCATGTCCGCGTCTCCATTGTTGCGCCCGAGACTTATCGCGACAACCGCACTGAGAAAGGCCGAATAAAACACGGCGAAACCCGGTATCTGCAGCGAGAAATCGACCGCTGCATGAAGGGCGACCAAAACCGTCCCCGCCAGGCCAAGAAGAACATAATGCCTGAGGCGCCGCCTTTGGGCGAACCCGCGCCAGAAAACTTTGGCAAGGACCGAGAAGGCAAGGATCGCCGCTATCGGGAACAATATTCCGAGGCCCAGAAATCCTTCCAGATAGAAATTGTGTGCGCGGTCGAAGATGCCGAAAATCCCGCAGGCCGGATCGCGGTAGGCGGAAAACACGGTCCGGAAGGTTCCGAGCCCCGTCCCCGTCAACCAATGGTCCGAAACGGCACGCAATATGCCCGGCAGGATACAGAACCGATCATCATCCTCGAGCCGCCGCTCTTGCGCACGCAAAATCGCCTGGCCTGCAAACATCGCCAAGAGCACCACGACGAAACCAATCGCCGAAAGGATTTTCAGCATCGAACGCCATTTTGGCGCCGGTTTCAGATGACGCCTCGATCCGCGCCAATTGAGAACAAGCCATGGAAAATAGATGAGGGCGGCAACAAAGGTGGCAAATATCCCGGCGCGTGAGCGGCTCAGCATCAGCGCGGTGAAGCATGCGCATAAGAGCAGGATGTAGATCCACGATCTCAAGAGAAGCGCGTTTCGGCCCGGTTCGCCGGGCGGATAGTTCGAATAGGCACGGACAACGTCCCGGACCAGGGTCAGCATGAGCAGCGTTCCAAGCCCGAGGAAGGTCGCAGCGGTATTGCGGTTGACGAAGACCGCGGTCAGGCTGTCGAGATAGGCGTGTTTGTCCACGACGATCAGGATGTTGGGAAACAGCGAAAACTGCAACAGACCGAAAACAGCGATGATGCCTGCCGAAAGCCCGAGGCCGGAGAGCACTTTGCGCGCGCGCTGATCTGTATCGCATAACAGAAGCCCGGTCAGGAACGTGACGAAAGGCAGCGCGACCCAGAGGGTCGACGCGAGCGTATCGGCCGGTTCGACCGAGATCGCCGCATACTGGACATCTGCCAGGTCCCGGGCAGCATTCCAGGCAGGATTTGCCAGCCAATCGGAAGGCAGCTCGATGGTCTGGACGAAGGTCCACCCCGTCAGCACGACAAGCAAAAGCAAAGCGACACTGAAAACCCATCGGCTTTGTCGCGGCTCTCCGAACAGCAGTGCTGAAATGATGGCAAGCGCAAAGATTGCGATCGCGGCGAAGGCGAAGGGAAAGGGCGTGACGCTGCCGAACGGAATGAGTGTCAGTATAACCAGGCTAATAAAGGCGGAGAGAAGAACCTCTCGCAAGACCGGCCTGTTGATCAGATTGGACAGCATCAGAGTTTATTTACCAAAGCAAACGCGATCAAAAGCCGTGAGGCAACCGCTGCGATCATTTATTCATGCTAATTTAAGTTGCAGATCAAGCGCTTGAATGTTAAGGTCTGACAGAAATCCATATCGTTTAAAATTGTCGCGAAAGGTTTAAACCAATCGAGACAAGCCCCGGCTATGCTCCTTCAAGCAGCAGGAACGGGACAGACGTTCTGCAGCCAATACTTGGCAGATCACTAAATCGCCATGCCATTGACTGAGACAAAAGGCAAGCCTGATCTCAATCGGTTGCCCGTAACGGGGATTTAAGAGATGAAGAAAACAGTCGTTACACTTCTGGCACTGGCCTTTACAGCCGGCAATGCATGCTCGGCATTTGCCGCCGGTCCCGCAGGATTTGCCCGCGGTCTGACCGATAGTTCGTCGGTCAGCTATATCTCGGAAAAAGACAAGATCATTCCGCCTTTCGCCCAGGTGCTGTTCTGCGCCCAGAACCCGGCCGAATGCCGCGACAACAATGGCTTGGCAGTCATTGCGCTGACGGACAAGCAAATGCTGCAACTGAAGGGTGTCAACACCGCCGTCAATCGTACGATGATCGGCCGGAACGACTCCCGCAGCGAACTGAATGGCGACGTCTGGAAAGTGAATGTGCGCAGCGGCGACTGCGAAGATTTCGCATTGACCAAACGCAGCCGCCTGATAGCGATGGGCTGGTCATCGCGCGCGTTGCGGATCGCGACCGCATATACGCCCTCCGGTGAAGGACATGCGGTCCTCGTCGTCAGAACCGACAAGGGCGATCTCGTCCTCGACAACAGGAAAAGCACCATCAAGAACTGGCGCGAGACCGACCTGCGCTGGGACAAGATTCAATCGGGAACAGACCCCTACGTCTGGTACCGGCTGTAGCAGCCGAGCAACGACACAGACCGATTGATCCTGTTTCCGGATTGAAGTCGAGCCGCTCTGACGAGCGGCTCGACTTGTCATATCTTCCACATAAACCTATGTTTTGGCTGTCGACGGGGTAGCCGGCAGCAAGCTGCGATGCCCGGAGTTCGATGTCCGATGTGGGTACCAAGGCGATCTTCGGTATTGTCTTTTCGTCCAGATTAACTAAGACGAACTCATGCTGCGACGCAGCATGACGTTCTACTCTAATGATTTGAGGGAATTATGCGCATCACGATGATTGGATCAGGCTATGTCGGCCTCGTTTCAGGCGTTTGCTTTGCGGATTTCGGCCACGACGTCATCTGCGTCGACAAGGATCTGAGCAAGATCGAAGCCCTTCGCGAAGGGCGCATTCCGATCTACGAACCGGGTCTGGAGCAACTGGTCGCCGAAAATACCAGCACCGGCCGGCTGTCGTTTTCGACGGATGTCGGCGAAAGCGTCCGCAGCGCCGACGTCGTGTTCATCGCAGTCGGCACGCCGTCCCGGCGCGGCGATGGCCACGCGGATCTCTCCTATGTGTACGCCGCAGCGCGCGAGATTGCCACCTACGTGGAAGGCTTCACCGTTATCGTCACCAAGTCGACGGTTCCGGTCGGCACGGGAGACGAAGTCGAACGCATCATGCGCGAAACCAACCCTGCGGCGGATGTCGCCGTGGTTTCCAATCCCGAATTCCTGCGCGAAGGCGCGGCGATCGAAGATTTCAAGCGCCCTGACCGCATTGTCGTCGGGCTGAACGACGATCGGGCGCGTGAAACCATGACTGAGGTCTATCGTCCGCTTTATCTCAATCAGGCCCCCCTGGTCTTCACCACCCGCCGCACCTCGGAACTGATCAAATATGCAGCCAATGCATTTCTCGCGATGAAGATCACCTTCATCAACGAGATCGCCGATCTCTGCGAACGGGTCGACGCAAACGTCCAGGACGTCTCGCGCGGCATCGGTCTCGATGGCCGTATCGGCGCCAAGTTCCTGCATGCCGGCCCGGGTTACGGTGGCTCCTGCTTCCCCAAGGATACGCTTGCCCTTGCCAAGACGGCGCAGGATTACGACGCGCCGGTCCGGCTGATCGAGACGACGATCTCGATCAACGACAACCGCAAGCGGGCGATGGGACGCAAAGTCATCTCGGCCGTCGGCGGAGACATTCGCGGCAAGAAGGTCGCGATTCTCGGCCTGACCTTCAAGCCGAACACCGACGACATGCGCGACAGCCCGGCGATCGCAATCATCCAGACCCTGCAGGATGCCGGGGCCCAGGTGGTCGGCTACGATCCCGAGGGCATGGAGAATGCCCGCAAGGTGATCGAGAACATCGAATATGCAAGTGGCCCTTACGAAGCGGCGGCCGGCGCGGATGCGCTTGTCATCGTCACCGAATGGAACCAGTTCCGCGCGCTCGATTTCAATCGCCTGAAGCAGTCGATGCGCGCTCCGATCCTGGTCGATCTGCGCAATATCTACCGCAGTGACGAGGTCCGCAAATACGGCTTCACCTATACCGGTATCGGCACCAATCTCTACCAGGACGTGACCCACTCCTGAAATAGATGAACATCTGATCGTCCTGACGCCGCGGAGCATAGCCCGCGGCGTTTGCTTTTAGAGCGTGATGTCGAAACAGTGTAAGCGGTTTTCGGCCGACACCGGGCTCGTCGATTTAGAGCGCCGTGCGTCCTTTTCGGACGCACAAAGGACGCTCTAACACGTTGAACCTGCGCATCATTCTTTCCGAAAATCGATTCCGATTTTCGGAAAGCATGATGCGCTAGAGGATCCCGACCCGCGTCCCCTTTATCGTCAGCACGGTCAGCCGGCCCGTCGCCGAAACCGCGGTGTCGATGCCGATGCGTTGCGGACCGAATGTCGGGGTTCGCGCCGGGGTATGGCCGTGAATCACGAGGACAGGAAGCTGCGGCCCTTCCTCCAGGAAGGGCTGACGGATCCACATGAGGTCGCTGTCCTTTTGCTTCTTGAGGTCGATGCCCGGCTTGATGCCCGCATGGACAAAGAGGAGCCTTCCCATCCGCAGCATGATCGGCAGCGATTCCAGGAATTCGATATGCCGTTCGGGAATCATGTTGTGAATGACGCGGGCAATCGTTTCGCTTCCGGCCGCCGACTGCAGCAGATGCTCGATATCGATACCGTATGAGTGCAACGTCTCCGTTCCGGCAAAGCCGAGCCATTCGAGAATGCGCGCCGGTTTGCGATAGAGCTGCACCAGTTCCGAATCGTGATTGCCGCACAGGACGAACCGCTGAAATCCCGGCGGGGGGCTCTTGCTCAGGAACTCCAGCACAGCACTCGAATCAGGCCCGCGATCGACATAGTCGCCGAGCATGACGATGAGTTTCGGTCCCGGAATGCGGGCGGCGTCCGCCTCGATGCGGCGATGCGCCTCGACAAGCTCATTGTAACATCCGTGAACATCGCTCATCGCGTAGACCGCAGCGAATTCGCCTTCGGCAAACGTCAGCCGAGCGCGTCTTTTACGGTTGCCAGCCAGTATCGGTATCTGTTGTCGCCACGGCCCTAGATAGTTAAACATGTAACCCATTTATGAGACCCGACCGGATGACGGGCTGTCGGAAACAATCCATCTCTTGTCCATCGCCGCAACGGCATGAGGCTCAGTGAAGGATGATTGTCCATCCTTGTAGCTGCCGATTGAAAGCGCAAGGGAATCCTGCGTAGTCTTCGCCTGAGCGCGTAGCGCCTGACCGGTTTGCGTGTCGCGGTGAACGGACGACAATGCATTCTCGACCTCTTCGATGGCGCTTTCTCGAAATTTTGCAGGCAGATCGGTTGTCGGAGGCACGTGGCCACGCCCACTCAAGCAACTCGCCAGTGATAGTAACACTACCGTCGCGAGAAACAGCAATCTGTAATTGTTCATATCTGGGAGAGCGCTACGGTTAATATTCCGCTATATTTTAATATATGACGGTTAATCCGTCGTTAAGCGGAGCGCATATGGTGTTTCACGTCATCTTTGCGGTTAATATTTCCCGAGTGGAAGAATCGCGGCTGTCGGATTTCCACAGGAGAAACCTTCGAAAAAGCTGTATTAATCAACTATAACGAGAGCCTACACGAAAAAATGAACGTTAAAGAAGATCGCGCTTGACGCCCCCGCGGGGCAGCATAAAGATGGTGCGTTGCGAGCGTGAATGACATTCTTGATTGGGAATCTCAGATCCAAAATTGCGGGGTGCAAAGTGGAAACTGCGGTTGATTCGAAACTTATCGAGGCAATCACCTACGACGAAGACAGCCGGCATCTACGGGTCTATCTGACCAACGGTCAGAGACGAGAATATGAAGGCGTTCCCAAGGGTGTCGTCGTCGGGTTGACGATGGCGGAATCCCCGGGAAATTTTTACATGAAGGCAATCAGGGGCAAATATCCTCCTCGCCCCTGAAGTCTTATCGATAACGGACGATGGGATCATCGTGCCAGCAAAGATGCGGGACCGGCAATCGTCGGTCCCGCAAATCAGTCTCCCGCCAGCTAAAGCTTGTCGCCCAAAAGTGTGCAGCGGTTTTGCGACAATGACATGCGTAAAACCAAGGACCTAAAGCGCCAGAAGCGAATCTGTAAAGATTGCGACGCGCTTTAGCGGTGTACGTTTCAATAAGCGCCGAGAAAATCGCGGACCGCATTGATCTCAAGCGGCGCAATCTCGTGGCCACCGGGATGCCAGACCACCCTGACATCAGCCCCTCGGCTCTTAAGATGGTCGGACAGCGCCTCGGTCATGGGAACGGGAGCGATCGGATCTCGCTGCCCTGCCGTCACCAGCACCTTTTTTCCCGCAAGCGTCGACTGGGTTTCAGGTTGAAACGGAATGAGCGGGTGCATCAAAACCGCAGCATCGAAGATACCCTTCTCGATCAGCACGTTGGCAAGAATATTTGCGCCGTTTGAAAAACCCAGGCCGAGAATCTTGGAAGCCCGGTGCTCGTCGGCAAACGCCTTGACGTAGGCGGCCATCTTTTCCGTCGCTCGCAAAAGGTCGGGCATATCGTAGACCCCCTCCCCGGTGCGGCGAAAGAATCGCGCCGCGCCATGTTCGGAAACATCTCCGCGCGGCGAGAGAATCGTCGCCTCGGGCAGCAGGCGCCGGCCGAAGTCGAAGAACTGGTTTTCGTCACCGCCGGTGCCGTGCAGCACCAACAGGATGGGTTTATCCGGTGCACCGGCATACAGCCGGTGCACATATCCGGTTTCGGTCATATCGCCTCTCCTTACGCTTCGAGCGGCTGCAGATGCTGCTCGAGCAGCGCGCGAAGATGGGCGTGCTGCTGCGGCAGCTTCAGGGCTTCGCCGAGATGGGCCGTATCTTCGTCGCGATCGAAGCCGGGCTCATTGGTCGCGACCTCGAACAGCACACCGCCCGGCGTGCGGAAATAGATCGCCCAGAAATAATCGCGGTCGATCACTGGTGTGACCTGGTAGCCGGTGTCCATCAGTGCCTTGCGCACTTCGAGCTGCTTCTCGCGGTTTTCGACAGCGAAGGCGACATGGTGAACGGAGCCGGCGCCGGGAAGCGCGCGGGCAATGTTCGGCATGGTTTCGAGATCGATGAGATGCGCGCCATTGCCGGAGGGTTTGATCAGCCGCTTGACGCCATCCCTTTCCTCAGAGACCTCGTAGCCCATGAACTTCAGGAGTTCGGCCGTGGCGCCCTCGTCCCTCAGCCGCATGGCGACAGAGTGGAAGCCGCGAATGGCATGGTCCTCGCTGATGCCGCCCTGTGTCCAGGGCTGACGCGCATCATCCCTGACCTCGACGAGCGCGAAGCCGTCGCCATCGGGACCGGAGAAGTTCAGCCTCTTTTCGCCGAAACTTTCCTCCGCCTTCAGTCCGCCGAGACCAAGCGCGGCCAAGCGATCGCTCCAGAAGCCGAGCGAGCCTTGCGGAACGGAAAACACAGTCGTGCCGACCTCCCCGGTGCCGGCACGGCCCTGCGCCATCTTCGGGAACGGGAAATAGGTCATCACGCTGCCGGGCGTGCCGATCTCGTCACCGTAGTAAAGGTGATAAACGTCAGGCGCGTCGAAATTGACAGTCTTCTTGACCCGGCGCAGGCCGAGCGCATTGGTGAAAAACTGGTTGTTGGTGCGGGCGTCCTGCGCCATCGACGTGACGTGGTGCAGACCCTTGATCTGATCGAGCATGTGAGACCCCTTTCATGCCCGCCGTTGCGGGCTTTCAATGAGGCTAAGATGCGCGCTGCAGCTCCTGCGGAACAGACCCTTAGATCAAAACGCATTGTCTTCTTTTAGTGAACGAATGCTCGCTTACGTTCACATCTAGGCTTCATGGGGATTAGCCGGCAATTGCCAGTCGATCGGTTCTCGTCCGCGCGACTGCAGGAAGGCGTTCGCCTTCGAAAAATGCCCGCAGCCGAAAAAGCCGTTATGGGCCGAAAGCGGCGAGGGATGCGGCGCCCGGAGCACGAGATGCCGCGTCGTATCGACGAAGGCGGCCTTGCGCTGGGCATAGGAACCCCAGAGCATGAAGACGACGGATTCGCATTCATCATTGACCTTGCGGATGACGGCGTCGGTGAAGCGCTCCCATCCCTTGCCCTGATGAGCCGCCGCCTGTCCTTCCTCGACGGTCAGCACGCTGTTCAGCAGGAGCACGCCCTGTCTTGCCCAATGCTCGAGAAAACCGTGACGTGCCGGCGCTATGCCGAGATCCGTTTCCATCTCCTTGTAGATATTGACGAGGGAGGGCGGGATGCGCACACCCGGCCGGACACTGAAGCACAGCCCATGGGCTTGCCCGAGCCCGTGATAGGGGTCCTGGCCGAGGATGACGGCCTTGACGTTGGAGATCGGCGTCAGATCGAGGGCGCGGAAATATTCGCTGCCCTTGGGGAAAATCCGCTTTCCGACTTGCTTCTGCGCGACGAGGAAAGATTTGAGCTGTTGCATGTAGGGGCTTGAAAACTCCCCCTCCAGCGCAGCCTTCCAACTCTCCTCGAGACTGACGGATGTATCGCTCATCTAGGAAAATCCTTCGCATAGGACGAAACAACAGACACACGGTTCTAACAAAATCGACCTACGCTGCAATGCCTGCTGGATCAGCAATGGGTCTACGCCCTCAGAATTCAGCAAGAGAAGATTGCAAAAGCCTGCGTGAAACATCATCCTCCGTGTTTAACTATATGTGAGCTTTGGTGTTTACGCCGGCAGGCGGCCTGAGTAGAAACTTGATCGTGCAATCGGAGCCATGTCTTCCTATGAAATTCGGCACGAGCGGCCTTCGCGGACTTTCAGTCGATCTCAAGGGACGCGCCTCTGCTCTCTACGCCACCGCGTTCGGCAAATATCTGTTGCAGACCGGCAAGGCGCAGGCCGGCGACGTCATTCTGATCGGCCGTGATTTTCGCGATTCAAGCCCCGAAATTTCAGGAAATTGTGCAGGTGCGCTCGCCGCGCTCGGCTTCCGGATATTCGACTGCGGCAATGTCCCCACACCCGCTCTTGCTCTCTATGGCCTCGAGAGCAACGCCGCATGCCTGATGGTTACGGGCTCGCATATTCCGGCGGACCGCAATGGCATCAAGTTCTATCGTCCCGATGGCGAGATCGACAAATCGGACGAGACGGCAATTACCGCATCGGCGGCCGAGATCGAGCGAAGCGGTGAAGCGGTGACGCAGGCGCCGGCCGAGACGGAGGATCATGAAGCGATCTGCCGGCAGCTCTTTTTTGAACGCAATGCCGCCCTGCTTCCGCAAGGCGCGCTGTCCGGCCTGAAGATCGGCGTCTACCAGCACAGCACCGTCGCCCGCGATCTGCTGGTTGACGTTCTCGCTCATTACGGCGCTGAGATTACCGCTCTCGGACGTTCGGAGAGTTTCATCCCCGTCGATACCGAGGCTGTTTCCGACGAGACGATCACGCTGATGAAGCGCTGGGTGTCCGAGCACAAGTTCGATGCAATCGTCTCGACCGATGGCGACGGCGATCGTCCGCTGGTCGCTGACGAAACCGGCGCCCCCTTGCGCGGCGACCTTCTCGGCCTTGTGGCAGCCAATTTCTTGCGCGCCGGGACGGTGGTGACACCGGTTACGTCAAATTCCGGCATCGAGGCCGCAGGCTCTTTCGCCGTCAGGCGCACCCGCGTCGGCTCGCCCTTCGTCATATCCGGTATGGAAGAGGCCGTAGCCGCCGGCGAAGATCATGTCATGGGCTTTGAAGCCAATGGCGGGCTGCTGACAGCAACCCCTTTCGATATCAACGGCAGAGCCGTGCGCGCCTTGCCGACGCGTGATTGTTTTGTCCCGATGCTCGCAATCCTGTCGCTCGCCGCTATCCGCCGGCAGCCGCTCTCAGCCATTGCCGCCTCCTATCACCTGCCCTTTGCCGCAGCCGATCGGCTGGAGAATTTTCCGGTGGAGACGAGCGCGGCACTGATGGAGCATCTGCGCGCCTCGGAAGAAAATCTCCGGGCTTTCCTGCAGCCGATCGGCGAGGTGGCCGCGAAATCCGATATCGACGGACTTCGGGTGACGCTAGGAGATGGCGGGATCATTCACTTCCGCCCATCCGGCAATGCGCCTGAGATGCGCTGCTACGTGGAGGCCGGCAGCGAAGCTGCAGCCCTGGACTTGCTGAAGACAGGGCTCAATCGAATAAGAGACTGGGCAGGCGCCCGGTAACATGTGACGAACAAGCCGTTTATCTCAAGGAACCCGCCTATGACGCAGAAAATCGTTCCCGTGATCATGGCCGGCGGCAAAGGCACGCGGCTCTGGCCGCTTTCCCGTGCCACCGCACCGAAACAATTCATCCAGTTCGTCGGCGACAAGACGTTGTTTCAGGAAACTCTCGAACGCGTTTCCGATCCCGAACTCTATGAAGCCCCGATCGTCGTCACCAATGAAGAATTCCGCTTCCTGGTCGCCGAACAGGCTCGCGAGCGCGCCATCCCGCTCGCAGCGATCCTGCTCGAACCGGTCGCCCGCAACACAGCCGCAGCGGTGGCCGCGGCCGCAACGCTTGCAGCTGACCTCTTTGGCAAGCACACCATCATCCAGATGCTCGCCTCGGATCACGAGATCCTCGCCGACAAGAGCTATTTCGATTGCATCCGCATCGCCCGCGACGCCGCTGCCGACGGCAAGCTCGTAACCTTCGGCATCACGCCGACGGAGCCAGCGACGGGTTACGGCTATATCGAGATCGGCGATGCCCTCGAAAACGGTGCGCACAAGGTCGTCCGCTTCGTGGAGAAGCCGGCATTGGAAACGGCCGAACGGATGCTCGCCGACGGCGGCTTCTACTGGAATTCAGGCATCTTCATGTTCCCGGTGGCGGAGCTCATCGCCGAACTGCAGGAATATGCGCCCGATGTGCTGAAGGCGGCCAGCAAGGCCGTTTCGAAAGCAAGCCGCGACCTCGATTTCACCCGCCTCGACGCCGACCATTTCGCCAAGAGCCCCGATATCTCCATAGACTATGCGATCATGGAAAAAACGTCCAAGGCGGCTGTCGTCCCCTCACCGTTCAAATGGTCGGACATGGGTAGCTGGGATGCCGTCTGGAAATCAGGCGCACGCGACGACAACGGCAACGTCGCCGCCGCCAACACCACCGTCGTCAATACCCGCAACTCGCTCGTCATGACCCATGGCGTGCATCTTGCCGTCCAGGGCATGGATGATGTCGCCGTCATCGCCAGCGAAGACGCCGTCTATGTCGGGCCGCTCAAAGACAGCCAGAATGTCGGGCAATTGGTCAAGATGCTGGCCTCTAAGTCCGCCACGGCGAAATTCGCCGAAACCCATCCGACGTCCTACCGTCCCTGGGGCGGCTATACCTCCATCTTCAACGGCGATCGTTTCCAGGTGAAGCGCATCTTCGTCACGCCGGGCAAGAAGCTCTCGCTGCAAAAACACCACCATCGCTCCGAACACTGGGTCGTCGTCAAGGGAACGGCCGAGGTGACAGTCGGCGAGACCGTTCGGATGCTGCGCGAGAACGAGAGCGTCTATATTCCGCTCGGCGAAGTTCATCGTCTCGCCAATCCCGGCAAGATCGTCCTCGAACTCATCGAGGTGCAGACCGGCTCCTATCTCGGCGAAGACGACATCATCCGTATCGTCGATGAGTTCGGAAGAACGTAAAATCGCAGCCGCAGCCGCTGGTCGGCCTGCGGCGCGACCACCTTCGCTGTTGAATTCGCTCTCGGAGTTCTCGTAGAATGGGCGCACCGAAAGACATGACTGGAGATATCCCCCTGATGCGTATCATGACCGCCCTCGCCGGATTTCTTTCAGTCATGTTGCCGGGAATTGCGTTAGCCGAAACGGGAAAGATGCGAACCGCAAGCGAGGCTGAAATTCGCCAGCACCTGCCGGGCACGTCGGAGCTGAAAGAAAGCAGCAACGGTTACGAATATCGCAAGGGCAACGCCAATGGCTATAAGATCACCAACGGCCAGGTGTGTGTCCGGTTTCCCAACAAGTCGACCGACTGCGTCAGCGTGAAGACCGACGGCGAGAAATTTCAGATGATCGACAAAAAAGGCGGCAGAACGAGATTTTGACTTTGCCCCCGGCAAGCTCTCTTGCCCCGGGCAAGGTCATCTTGCCCCCGGCTAGCTCACTTTGCCGGTGAAGTTTCGCCACCCTTGTCGAGAACGAATTCGGCGATAAGGCCTGAATGGTTCGAGCCGAGATTGTCATCGAGACGTTTCAGTGATCGCAGATGAAGCGGCGCGCGGGCAAATATATGGTCGATGGCGATCCCGAGCGCGCCGGCGGCAACCGGCCATGTTGCCGGTTCCGGCACGATCGTTTTCAGCTTCTGTTCACGCAGAAAACCTTGGATGCTTGGAGCGATCACCGAGGAGTTGAAGTCGCCTGACAACACCAGCGGACCGTCGATCGAACCCAGCACTTTGCCGAGATCTTCCAATTCGGCCATCTGGAAATCGTCGAAATATGGTTTGGTCAGGTGCGCCGACACCAGATTGATGGTCTCGCCGCCGAAGTCGACGCTCGATATCACCAGCCTGTTTTTTCGGAGGCTGCCCATGCTTGCGACCTGCCGGCTGACGAACGGGCGCTTGGACAGCACCAGCGTATCGCACGTATCTTTCCCACTGTCGCAGCCGATATGATAGGGATAGGCCTTGAACAATTGCTGCAGATGGAATGTCAGCGGCTTGGCTTCGAGCAGATTGACGACATCGGCATTCGACGCAATCACCATATCGGTAATTTCGGTCGAGTTTTTCCAGTTATCGATCGCAATGTTGAACGACATCAGACGAAAAAGCGGCGGCGTGTCCGCTGCTCTGCCATCCTGCGAGAACTCGCGCAGCATGACGACGCCGTGTGCGATGAGAAGAAGCGAGACAAGCAGAAGGATAAAGCCGTAGATCTGCCTTTTGACGGCCAGAATGACGAGGCTGGCGGCAACGAAGACGACACCGAGGTGGAGTTGAAAGCTGTAGACGAAGGACAGCAGCCAGAAGTTCGTCACATAGCGCAGCGACACGATCGAGATGGCAACGGTCAGAAACGCGCAGAGAATCCAATAGATTATGTTTCTCATCGATCCTGACCTGCTTGCAGACGACCAGCCGGCCATAACATGCAAGCCTCAATGTTGCAATGCAGCATAATGCCCGGGAGGGACGGCTGGCCGGCACGGCAAAGATCGGCGGCCGGCCGTCATCCGGCAAGACAGCGGCGGGCGGGCCGACGGCAGCCGAGACGAAGCTCTTGCCGTCTCTTTCAAAGACCTATCGACTCGGCCTCTTTTTATCTTGTAAGTGGGGGCACTTTGATGCGGAATCGGCTCTTTGCCGTCGGCAGGGAGCCGAGAAAAGGTGGGAATGCGCTACTTCATTACCGGTACGGCCGGCTTTATCGGTTTTCATCTGGCCAGGCGCCTGCTGCAGGAAGGGCATGACGTCACCGGCTTCGATGGCCTCACTCCCTATTACAACATCAAGCTCAAGGAGATGCGCCATGCGGCACTCTCCCAGTTTCCGGCGTTCAAACCCGTCATATCAATGCTCGAGGACCGGCCGGCGCTGGAATCGGCTGTTCTGGCAGCCAAGCCCGACATCCTGATCCACCTCGCCGCGCAGGCCGGCGTGCGTTACAGCCTGGAAAATCCCGAGGCCTATCTCCGTTCGAACGTCGAAGGCTCGTGGAACATCATGGAAATCGCGCGGCGCGTCGACGTCCGTCACCTGATGCTGGCTTCCACGTCATCGATCTACGGCGCCAATGAGACCGTCCCCTTTCGCGAGACCGATCGGGCCGACGAGCCGCTGACCATCTATGCCGCGACGAAGAAATCGATGGAGTTGATGGCGCACAGCTATGCCCATCTTCACAAGATTCCGACCACGGCCTTTCGCTTCTTCACCGTTTATGGCCCATGGGGCCGGCCCGACATGGCGCTGTTCAAATTCGCCAAGAACATGCTGGAAGACCAGCCGATCGAGATCTACGGCGAAGGCAATATGAGCCGTGACTTCACCTATATCGACGATCTCATTGAAGCGATCGTCAGATTGTCGGCAATCACCCCGAGCGAAGAAAACCGCCTCGACGACGCGGGCATCGAAACGCTTTCGCGCCAGGCACCCTTTCGTGTCGTCAATATTGGCGGAGGCCAGCCGGTCAGCCTAATGAATTTTGTCGAAACGGTGGAAAAGGCGCTCGGCCGTCCCGCTATCCGCAAGATGCTGGCGATGCAGAAGGGTGATGTGCCGCGCACATTCGCCGCCCCCGATCTGCTCGTCGCGTTGACGGGATACAAGCCGGATACGACCCTGGATGTCGGCGTCAAGGCCTTCGTCGACTGGTATCTCGACGTACGCGGCGAACTTGGCGCCTAATTATTGCTGAACTGTTTCCAGTCGATCCCGTCAGCGGAGAAATGTCACCGCGCTCACGACATCGACCGCCTTCGAAAACATATAGTCGACGACAACGGTCAGGCTCCGCGAATAGGTCTTGAGCCGATAACCCTCACCCTCGACCGTCACGGGGCTGCGCAGGACGAGGGGAATGCCGGGGCGCACGAAACCGGCGCGTGTGGTCAAGGGAACCTCAGGCGAATGGCCGATGGCGGATGTGTACATCAGGTCGCGGGCAAGGCTGGCGGGGCCCATAGCGAAGGCCGGCCCGGCAGTGGCACTGATGGTCACGGTCAAGGCGATGGCGGTAAGAGTTCTGCGCATGTCGAGGTCCCCGTTTGCGGATCGGCGGGCTTTCAGCCCGGCTTCAAACGATCGATGCGTCTGTCCACGCTTCGGTCGCTTTCATGAGATCACTCTACACATCAGTATTTTCAGCGCTTTTAAGCGGATCGGTCAAATTTTAAGAAATTTGATTTTCTGTCCGGAAGGGCTCGATACGCAGAAAGAAACAGGGTCCCGGCCGCGGGCCGAGAACGCAATCGGCAAGGACCTGGGAGCTACATCGCAGTCTACAGAATGCGATCCAGCTTCTTGTTGATATGCAGGTTCGGCATCAATCCCGCGCTTTGCGCGGCATGATAGGATTCCCGGGCCGCATCGAATGAGATCGACCACATGATGGCGCTGAGCAGGAGCGCAATGATATAAATCTGAATACGCATCGAACCGGCGATACGGAAAGAGCAAGGCAGTTTTGTGTCAAAACATGGCCATAGGCTTCACGAAAAAGTGGCAGGCTTTTGGGTCGCAGCCGGCTGATACCAGACACATTAGTGTCGTGAAAATTAGCGATATTGCAGCACTACCCTGTTAGCAGCCGACCCCGAGGCTTGGTTCCTCTTCCCACTCCGAGAACCCTGAGAGGTCCGTTCCCCACGGGCCTCTTTGCTTTCTTTCGAATCGTTTTCCAGAACAGCCGATATCACCTGTTCCGATCGACGTTGAACCGCTGAACGGCACATTTCGATCCCAATCCGATCATGCAGCCGCCACGAGCGATGCCACGTTCCTGTCTTGCTACCTTTGCACCCAGTGAAGGCATAAACCGCCAATTCGGCCAAGAATATATCAATCGATTGACTTAATTACCTAACGGCGTTATAAATCTGTCATGACCCAAGAACATGACGCACAGCCACCGGCCTCCGCCCGCGCCGATATCGCGCGGCAGAAGATGCTCTCCGCCGCTCTCGACGTCTTCGGCCGGTACGGCTTCGACGGTGCTTCGACACGCCAGCTGACAGAGGCCGCCGGCGTGAACCTGCAGGCAATTCCCTATTATTTCGGCAGCAAGGAAGGTCTCTACATCGCCACCGCCGAGTATCTGATGGCCCGCATCGACACGCATGTCGGCGACATGAGGGCGCGCATCGGCACGCATCTGCTGGCGCTCGACGCCGCGGGCGAACGCCTCGCCGAAGCTCAGGCCCGCCTCTTCCTCACCGAAATTCTACAGACCATGGTGACGCTTTTCGTCGGCAAGGAATCCGAATCGTGGGCGCGCTTCCTGATCCGCGAGCAGATGGAGCCGACCGAGGCTTTTGCGAAGGTCTACCAAGGTATTATGCGGCCGATGATCGAGATGGGCCGGCGGCTGATCGGCGCGATCCTTCGCGAAGACCCCGCCTCGGAACATGTGCGCCTGCGCACCTTCAATCTTCTCGGCAGCATCCTGGTCTTTCGCGTCACCCACGCGGCAGTGCTTGCCCAGATGGAATGGGACACCATCGGCCCGGAACAGGTGGAAACCTTGCGGGGCCTCGCCGCCGAACTGGTTGATGTCCTCGGCTCGCCGAAGGGAGGCGCAGCATGAAACGCATCCTTCCTCTCGCCATCCTCCTCCTTGCGGCGAGTGCCGCCGCCTGGTGGTACGGCCTGCCCGAAAAGCTCGGCTGGCAAGCCGAGGCCCGCCGAGAATTCGTCCTTTACGGCAATGTCGATATCCGCCAGGTCTCGCTCGGCTTCCGCGTCAGCGGACGCCTCTCCGAACTGCGCGTGGACGAGGGCGATGTGGTCAAGAGCGGAACGGTTCTGGCGAAACTCGACGCCGCCCCCTATCAATTCGCTGTCCGCTCCGGAGAGGCCAATGCAGCAGCCCTTCGAGCGACGCTCGACAAGCTGAAGGCCGGCCCACGGCCGACCGAAATCGCCCAGGCGCGCGCCGCCTATGACGAAAGCCTCGCCGATCTCCAGAATGCCAACCTTGCCTATGACCGCGCCCGCCAGTTGCGCCCGCAGGGCACGATTTCCGAGGCGAGCCTCGACCAGGCGACCGCTGCACGGGCGATGGCCGCCGCCCGCTCCCAATCCGCCAACGAGGCGCTGAAACTGCTGCAGGAGGGGTCACGCGTCGAAGATATCGCCGCCGCCGACGCGCAGGTGAAGGCTGCCGAGGCAACCCTGGCCTCAGCCCGCACCTCGCTGGAAGATGCCGAACTGCGCGCCCCGAACGACGGCGTCATCCTTTCCCGCGTGCGGGAAAATGGCGCCATCGTCTCGCCGGCGGATACCGTTTTCGTGCTGTCCTTGACCGAGCCCGTCTGGGTGCGCACCTATGTTGCGGAGCCCGATCTCGGCCGCATCCACCCCGGCATGAAGGTTTCGGTCGCCTCCGATACGGCGCCCGACAAGCCCTACGAAGGCACGATCGGCTTCATCTCGCCGGTCGCCGAATTCACTCCGAAATCGGTGGAGACGCCGGAACTCCGCACCGACCTCGTTTATCGCCTGCGGATCGTCATCGACAAGCCCGGCCCGGATCTGCGCCAGGGCATGCCGGTCACCGTGCGCCTTCCCATGCCGACGGCAGGCGGACAATGATTGCCGCCGAGACCGGCTCGCTGACAGGTTCGGACGACAAGCCGCTCGTCCGGATCGACGGCGTCACCAAGCGCTTCGGCGACGCACCCGCCGCCCTCGACACCGTCTCCGGCACGATCGGCGGCGGCGCGATCACCGGCCTCGTCGGCCCTGACGGCGCCGGCAAGACGACGCTGATCCGCCTGATGACCGGTCTGATGCTGCCCGACACGGGAACGATGGAGGTTCTCGGCTTCGACACCAGGAAGAATGCAGCCGGCATCCAGGCGGCGATCGGCTACATGCCGCAGCGCTTCGGCCTCTATGAGGATCTCTCGGTGCGGGAAAATCTCGATCTTTATGCCGATCTGCGTGGCTTGCCGAAGAGCGAACGCGCGAGCGCCTTCGACGAACTACTCACCTTCACCGATCTCAAGCGGTTCACCGGCCGGCTGGCCGGGAAACTCTCCGGCGGCATGAAGCAGAAGCTCGGCCTTGCCTGTGCGCTTCTGAAGAAGCCGCGCCTGCTGCTGCTCGACGAGCCGGGCGTCGGCGTCGATCCGATCTCGCGCCGCGACCTCTGGAAGATGGTCGAGAACCTGACGAAGGAAGGCATCGGCGTGCTCTGGTCGACCGCCTATCTGGACGAAGCGGAAGCCTGTGATCACGTGCTGCTTTTGAACCAGGGCAAGCTGCTCTTTTCGGGAAAACCGATGGAGATGACCGAGCGCGTCAAGGACCGGGTCTTCAGGGTATCCAATGTCACCGGCCGCCGCCGGCAGGTGCTCGCCGAACTCCTACAGGCCGATGGCGTCATCGACGGCGTGATCCAGGGCGAGGCGATCCGCCTGGTCGCGGCGAAGGACAAGAAGCCCGATATCAGCAAGGCCGGCGATGGCGCAACACTCGCCCCTGCACCGCCGCGCTTCGAGGATGCCTTCATCGATATGTTGGGCGGCGGTCCGGGTGGCCGCTCCAGGCTCGCAGAAGCTCAGCAGTCGCTGAAGGCTGAGAACGACCGGCCGGTAATCGAGGCCAAGGGCCTGACCAAGCGCTTCGGTGATTTCACCGCTGCCGACGATATCAGCTTCGATATCCGCCGCGGCGAGATCTTCGGCCTGCTCGGTCCGAACGGCGCCGGCAAGTCCACCACCTTCAAGATGCTCTGCGGCCTGCTGAAGCCGACCGGCGGCGAAGGCCGCGTTGCCGGTTTCGATCTTCGCCGTGATGCCGCCGAAGCCCGCAACCAGCTCGGCTACATGGCGCAGAAATTCTCGCTCTACGGCGATCTCACCGTCATGCAGAACCTCGAATTCTTCTCTGGCGTCTATGGCCTTCGCGGAAAACACCGGCGCGAGCGCATCGACCTGATGGCGGGCATTTTCGATTTCGGTCGCCATGCCGGCGAACCCGCCAAAGATCTGCCGCTCGGCCTGAAGCAGCGCCTGGCGCTTGCCTGCGCCGTTATGCACGAGCCGCGCGCCCTCTTCCTCGACGAACCGACCTCCGGCGTCGATCCGATCAACCGGCGTGAATTCTGGACGCATATCAATGCGCTGGTCGAGAAGGGCGTCACCGTGCTCGTCACCACCCATTTCATGGACGAGGCCGAATATTGCGACCGAATCTCACTGATCTATCGCGGCCGCTCGATTGCGCTCGGCTCGCCCGATGAATTGAAGGCGCGGGTCGCGACCAAGGAGCAGCCGGACCCGACGATGGAGGATGCCTTCATCGCCCTCGTACAGCAATCGGAAGTGGAGGATGCCGCATGAGTGTCTCCTCCGGTCGGCTTCGGCGTCTTTCAGCCCTGGTGCGCAAGGAAAGCTTGCAGGCGATCCGCGATCCGAGCAGCATCCTCATTGCCTTCGTGCTGCCGCTGATCCTGCTTTTTCTGTTCGGCTACGGCGTCTCGCTCGATACCACCCGCACCCGCATCGGCCTCGTGACCGAGGAGATGACGCCGCTGACGCAGGATCTGTCGGCCAGTTTCCAGGCCTCACGCTATTTCGATGTGGCGATGGGCCGTGACCGGCGTCTTTTCGAAGAAGACCTCGTGGTCGGCAAGGTGCGCGGCGTCGTCGTTATCCCCGCCGATTTCACCACCCGCTACACCGCCGGCAACCGTCCCGATATCCAGGTGATCGTCGACGGCTCCGATCCGAACACGGCGAATTTCGTGCAAAATTATGCCCAGGGCGCCGTCGCCAACTGGGAGCGGCAGAGACAGGCGGACGTCGCCTCGCATAGTCCCGCCATCGCGGTCGAGCAGCGCTTCTGGTTCAATCCTGAACTGACCAGCCGCAATTTCCTCGTGCCGGGCTCGATCGCCATCGTCATGACGCTGGTCGGCACGCTTCTGACCTCGCTCGTCGTCGCCCGCGAATGGGAGCGCGGCACCATGGAGGCGATGATGGCGACGCCGGTGACGGCGGTCGAACTGCTCGCCGGTAAGATCCTGCCCTATTTCCTGCTCGGCCTCACCTCGATGACGCTCTGCGTGCTGCTTGCGGTCTTCCTCTTCGGCGTGCCGTTCCGCGGTTCCGTCGCCGCCCTTTATACACTCTCGGCCGCCTTCCTGATCCCGGCGCTCGGCCAGGGCCTGTTGATCTCGACGGTAACGAAGAACCAGTTCCTCGCCTCGCAGTTGGCGCTGATTACAGCATTTCTGCCGGCCTTCCTGCTGTCGGGCTTCCTCTTCGAGATCAATTCCATGCCGACCGTGATCCAGTGGATCACCTTCATCGTGCCGGCGCGTTACCTGATCCCCAGCCTGCAGACGGTCTTCCTCGCCGGCGACATCTGGCCGATGTTCGTGAAGGCGATATCGGTCATGCTGACGATCGGCGCCATCATGTTCATGCTTGCCGCCCGCAGCACCAGAAAGAGGATCGGCTGAGATGGGATGGACAAGGCTTTACGCCCTCATCGTCAAGGAACTGCTGGCCGTGCTGCGCGATCCCAAGGGTCGCGCCATCCTGATCGGCCCGCCGATCGTCCAGCTTCTCGTCTTTTCCTACGCCGCAACTCTCGAAGTCCGTAATGTCGATATCATGATCCTCAACCGCGACAGTGGTCACTGGGGCCAGGAACTGATCGAGCGTATCGATGGCTCGCCGACCTTTCGCCGGATCGAGATGGCGGGAAGCCAGGCGGATATCCAGGTGGCGATCGATACCCAGACAGCCATTGCGGCGATAGAGATCGGCCCGGATTTTTCGCGCAATATCGAGGCGGGAGCGCCGGCCGACCTGCAGGTGGTGCTCGACGGCCGCCGCTCCAACGCCTCGCAGATCGTCGCCGGCTACCTCTCACAGATAGGCGCCGGCCTTGCTGCCGAGACGCCGGCCGGCAAACGGGCCGGCGCCGACATCGTCTCGACAGTGCCGCGCAACTGGTTCAATCCGAACCTCACCTACCAATGGTTCATGGTGCCGAACCTGATCGCCAGTATCGCGCTCCTGATCGGGCTTATCGTCACGGCGCTGTCGATTGCTCGCGAACGCGAGCTCGGCACCTTCGACCAGCTGATGGTCTCGCCGCTGCGCATGCACGAAATCCTGATCGGCAAGCTGATCCCGCCGATGATGATCGGCCTCTTCCACATCACCGTCTATATCCTGGCTGCCGCCTTCCTCTTTGAGGTGCCGCTGCGCGGCTCGCTCTTCCTGCTTTACGGCAGCGCGATCTTCTATCTCGGTTCGGTGGCCGGCCTCGGCCTGTTCATCTCGGCGCTGTCGATGACGCAGCAGCAGGCGATCCTCGGCGCCTTCCTGTTCATGGTTCCGGCCATGCTGCTCTCAGGCTTCGCCACGCCGATCGAGAACATGCCGAGCTGGCTGCAGCCGATAACCCTCATCAATCCGCTGCGCTATTTCCTGGTGATCGTCAAAGGCGTTTTCCTCAAGGATATCCCCTTGAGCGAGGTAGTGAACCAGACGATCCCGCTGGCGCTGATCGCCGCCGTCACACTCAGCGCCGCCGCCTGGCTCTTCCGCCGGCGGCTGGAATAAGGCATCCCGACCCATGCCTGGGCCACCTCACACAATGTGAATCAGCCTTCCAAAGCGTGACCCTCTCCTGCTGGAACCTCGAATTGGCGCGGTCGTTACCCAAACGCAACCCCAGTAAGGAGAAGCAAAATGTACAAGGTCCTACTTGTCTCCAGCGCTATTGCGCTGTCGTCTCTTGCAACCAATGCGCTCGCTGATGGCGCCGTGACCGGTGCAGCCGGTGGCGCCATCACCGGCGCGATCGTCGGCGGCCCCGTGGGTGCTGCCATTGGCGGCGTGGCCGGCGGTGTCGCCGGTGCCGTTGTCGACCCGCCGCCGCGCGAGGTCGTGACCTATGTCCAGCAGCAGCCGGCCCCGACTGTTTCCGTGGTCGTCCAGGAACCGATCGTCGTCGGCAAACCGCTTCCGGCAGACGTCGTCGTAACGCCGGTCCCTGACAACCCGAAATATGCTTATACGGTCATCAACAATCAACGCGTGATCGTCGAACCCCGCACCCACCGTGTGGTGCAGGTCATCGAATAATCAGGCAACCGAAGCCGCCTGCTGCGGCTCGGCAACTTCCGGCCCCGCTTCGGTGGGGCCTTTTTTCGTACGCTCGCGCCAGCTACCGATCAGCGAGAACAGAAGGATAAGGCGCTGTGGCAACTTGAACTCCTGCGGCAGCGTCTCTATCGGAATTCGCTCGCCATAAAGCTTGCCCTGTTTGAGCGACAGAATATGCATGCTGGAAAGCATCAGCCGACCCTCCATCCCGATTGATCGGATCAGCGTGGCTGACGCAACGGGGCTAGGTCCTCAAAGTCCGACTAAAAACTGCAAAAACTTGCAAAAGCCTATGGCCGCGGCCGCATCCCGGCGCGCGCCAGCCCTTCCAGAACCGGCGCAAAACGCTGGGGATTCTTGGCCGGCTGCCCCGCCAGAATGCCTTCCAGCGTCACATCAGGTGCCATTTTCTCGAGCGCGCGCAGGAACTGCCGCGCCTGCTCCATATTGCCGAGATGCGCGTGTGCGGCGATCAGCATCCAGTAAGTCGGATCGAAATGGGCGTTCAGCGCCAGCGAGCGTGACGCAAACGAAAGTGCTTCCTCGTAATTGCCGCGAAAGATTTCGGCCATGGCGATGCCCGTCAGAGAAAAACGCGCATCCGGATCGCGGGGTCCCAATTTCAGGGCGCGATGCAGGCGCTCGAGCGCATGCTCGATATCGCCGCAGTGCAAAGCCGCAATGCCGGAGCAAGCCGCGACCAGAAGATCGTTGGGATTGGCGGCAGCGGCCGCCTCCAGCACAGCCATGCCGCCTTCATAATCCTTGCCTGTCTGCAGCAACGCCATACCGCAATGGGCCATCACGCGGGGATCGCCGGCCGAATGCTGAAGCCCGCGCCGGGCAAGACTGACGCATTCCGCCTTGTCGTCCGTCCCGAGCCGCGGCCAGCCCATGGTAATGCGATGTTCGAGTACCCAGGCGGCATGCGAAAGCAGCATCGCATTTTCCGGCTCCATGGCGAGCGCCTCCTGCAGCAAGGCATAGGCGGCGGCATTGCTTTCGATCGACTCGTCGATGATCGCGGCAAGGGCGCGCAGATAGAGATCGTAAACTGCCGGACTGTTCGGCCGGTCACGTCGTGACCTCTGGATTTCGGCGATCTCGATCGCCGGCTCGACGATCGAGGCGACGCGTTCGGTGATATGGTCCTGGAAAGCGAAGACGTGGCTGATGCCGTCTTCAAAATGATCGGCCCAGAGATTGGTCGCGGTCACGCCGTCGACCAGTTGTACATTGATACGCACCTGCGCCCCTTCCCGCCGGATGCTGCCTTCGAGCACATAGCGCACGCCCAGTTCTCGAGCCACCTCTCGCACATCGACACTGCGTCCTTTGTAGACGAAGGCGGAATGACGCGAGACAACGGAAAAGGAGCGGAAGCGCGCAAGGGCGGTGATGATCTCCGCCACCACACCGTCGGCAAAATAATCCTGGTCGGCATCGCCGCCGAGATTGACGAAAGGAAGAACCGCGACGGAAGGCGGCTGCGACGCCACGGGCGCCATCCTGCCATCCTCCTGGCGCGGCAGGCGGTAGCCGACCCTGGGAACGGTGACGATCCACTCCGTGCCATCCGGCCGTGCGCCGAGAAGCTTCCTGAGCGCGGCAATCTGAACCGTAAGGTTGCCTTCCTCCACGGCAAGCCCCGTCCAGGCCCGGTCCATCAAATCCGCCTTGGTGACGACCCGGCCCTCAGCTTCCAGCAGCAAGCCGAGCAGCGCGACCGGTCGCGGTCCCGCCGCAACGGATTTCCCGTCCCGCCACAGGCTTCCTGTCACGGGATCGTAAAGGAACGGACCAAAGGAGAGCCTCGAGCTGCCCATGCAGAAGCATAGCGTCAAAACCTCGCAAACGAAAAGCCGATGACGCGCCGATGCGCTGCGTAAGCCGCCGTCGGATGAACGGCGGCTTATCCAGCGGACAGGATCAGACCTTCAGCTCGCGCCGTTCGCGCTCGGTCACCATGGCGAGGTCGAGCACCTTCTGCAGGTTGGCGGCGTGGCGGAAGTTCGGGTCCGGCTGGATGCCGCTTGCCACGGCCTCGGCAAAACGCTCATAGTTGGTCGCCACCGGTTCAACCTCGATCTTCGTCCAGGTGGCGGTTTCGACATCCTCGCCGAGGCAGCCATGCAGCTCGGAACCGTTGGGACGATGGATGACCTCGAGGCTGCCCCTCTCGCCATAAATGCGCAGCTTCAACTCGTTCAGATGCCCTGTCGCCCAGCGGCTGGCATGAATGACGCCGAGTGCGCCATTGGCGAAATCGACGGACATGGTGAAGCTGTCATTGGCGTCGAGCAGATATTCGCCGATCTGACCGCCCGGCGCCTTGTTGAAGGTCTTCAGCCGCGCAAAGACGTGGTCGATGTCGGTCGCCGCGCCATAGGCGGCGAAATCCAGAATATGGATTCCGACATCGCCGAGCACGCCATTCGAGCCGTGGCCGGTGGAAAGCCGCCACAACCAGGTGGACTCGGTGCGCCAGTCGCCCCAGGCGCGCGACACCAACCAGCTCTGGAGATAGGATGCTTCCACGTGTCTGATCGTGCCGAGCTCGCCGGCGAGCACCATCTCACGGGCGCGCTGCAGCGGCGCGACGTTGCGATAGGTAAGGTTCACCATGTTGATGACGCCGGCCTTTTCGGCCGCCTCCGTCATCTCCAGCGCCTTCGCATAATTCTCCGCCAGCGGCTTTTCGCAGAAGACGTGCTTGCCCGCAGCAATCAGCGCCATCGTCGTCGGGTGATGGATGCGGTCGGGCGTGACGTTCGTCGCCGCATCGAACTCACCCCAGGCGATCGCCTCCTCCAGGGAAAGAAACCGCTTTTCGATGTTGAATTTGTCGGCGAAGGCCGAAAGCCGATCGGGATCGGTGTCGACGGCGCCAACCACTGTCACGCCATCGATGAGGGGGAAGCGGGCGAGCTGGTTTTTCGCCATCACGCCCGTGCCAAGAACGAGTAATCGCATGGATGCTCCTCAGCGGTAACCGGCTTCGCCGGCTTGGTGTAGTTTCGGGCCGCGTTCGACGATCGGCTCCAGTGCTTTTTCTACCGGCACATTTGGAGCGTCGGTGATACCCGTCAACGAGCCCTCAGGGTTATAGGCCCACTTCACGCCGTTGATCAGCACCTTCTGGACATTGACGTCGTGATAGGTCGGATAGGTCTCGTGGCCGGGGCGGAAATAGAAGATGTTGCCGGCGCCACGGCGCCAGGTCAGGCCCGAGCGGAACACTTCGCCGCCCTGGAACCAGGAGATGAACACCGTTTCGAGCGGTTCCGGCACCGAAAACTGCTCGCCGTACATTTCTTCGTTCTCGAGTTCGAAATGTTCGCCGATGCCGGCGGCGATCGGATGGCGCTGATTGATCGTCCACAGACGCTCGCGCTCACCCGCCTCGCGCCATTTCAGCGCGCAGGGCGTGCCCATCAGCCGTTTGAAGATCTTGGAGAAATGGCCGGAATGCAGCACGAGTAGCCCCATGCCTTCCCAGACGCGCTTGGCGACACGCTCGACGACGACGTCGGAGACCGCGCCGTGATCCTTGTGGCCCCACCAGGTCAAGACATCGGTTTCGGCAAGGCGGGCTTCGCTGAGGCCGTGTTCCGGCTCCTGCAGCGTCGCCGTCGTCGCCGAGATGCTGGGGTCGGCATTCAAAGCGTTGGCGATCGTCGTGTGCATGCCTTCGGGATAGATGCCCCGGACGATGGCATTGGTATTCTCGTGGATATTCTCTCCCCAGACGACGGTGCGAATGGCCATGATGTGCTCCTGTAGAAACCTGGAAGTATCGATAGGCGGGAAGGCAGGATTCAAAGCGCTTTGGAAAACGGCGCTGGCTGCGCCTCGTCTCCTCCACGTCCAAGGAACACATAGACCTTTGTCAGTATTTTGACAAAGGGGAAAATTTGTCGGACGAAGGCGGAAAATCCGCCTGGAAATACCACAGCAATATCAATGTGAAACGGATTTCGAGAAGAGATTGACGACCATAACGCCTGTGACGATCAGCCCGAGCCCGACGATGGCCGGCAGGTCGAGGCGCTGCTTGAAGAAGACCAGACCGACCGAGGAAATCAGCACGATTCCCAAAGCGCTCCAAATCGCATAGGCGATGCCGACCGGGATGCTCTTCAGCGTCAGCGACAGGCAATAGAAGGCGGCCGCATAACAGGCGACGACGAGTGCCGTCGGCCCGATGCGGGTGAACTGCTGCGACAGTTGCAGCGCGGTCGTGCCGACGACCTCGAGCACGATGGCTGCAAACAGCAGCCCGTAGACGGCAGCCTGGCTCATGGCGAATTCCTTTTCGGATTACTTGCCGGTCAGTTCGACAAGGCGATCGATGAGATCCCGCCTCAGAACGCCGTCGATATCATGGCTTTCCAACGTATCTGCGAACCAAAGTCCGTCGGCGGCGAAACGCACGACCTGCGCATCGAGGGAGGAGTCGGTGCCGATGTACTCCTCCGCCCGTGCCTGCACCCATTGGCGCCAGCGAAGACGCAGCCGGGGTTCGGCCAGAAGCGCGATCGTTACCTGCGTCCACCCCCTGGAATCGTCGGGACGATCCTTTAGGCCGGCTACCGCCCTGAGATAGGCGCGGGTGAAGCGGCCCTGCGGCTGCGGATCGCCGCGCATCAGTTCCTCTATATCGGCGTCGAACTTTTCGAGCAGGCTCTCGAACAGGGCATCGAGCAGCGCATTCTTCGTCGGAAAATGATGCAGCAGCCCGCCCTTGCTGACGCTGGAGGCGGCCGACACCGCATCGAGCGTGACGGCAGCCATGCCTTCGCTGGCAGCAAGGCGCGCCGCGACCTCCAGCAATTGCTGGCGCACGAGAGCGGGCTGTTTCTTGCGATGATGAGCGTTCGACATGCAGATTAAAAGATACCGTCCGGACGGTTTTGTCAAGAGGAATCGATTGGAACCCCTGCGATACCGGGATTATGCGCGAAATGCCGCGGCACCTTGATGACGGTTGCGATCGTTTTCCCAGAGGTGCATGTAGAGGCGGGGACAGATGTATTCAGGGATGGTTTCGTGACGGAGAAAGTCACCACACTTTACGAGGCGATCGGCGGCGATCCCATCGTGCGGGCGCTGACGCACCGCTTCTACGAACTGATGGACAGGCTGCCGGAGGCGAGGAACGTGCGCGCCGTGCATCCGCCGAGCCTTCAGGGCAGCGAAGAGAAATTCTACGAATATATGACCGGATATCTCGGCGGTCCGCCGCTTTATACCGACAAGCGCGGCCATCCGCGCCTGCGCAGCCGCCATTTCGTCGCCGAGATCGGCCCTGTCGAGCGCGATGAGTGGCTGCTCTGCTTCCGCCGTGCCATGGATGAAACCATTGCCAGCCAGGCGCTGCGCGATCTCATCTGGGCGCCGGTCGAACGGCTCGCCTATCACATGCAGAACAAGGCCCCTGACGATAAGGCCCTCTGACTATAAGGCCCTCTGACTATAAGGCCATCTGGCGATAAGGATTGACCATGAGCTTGAACGCGCGTCTGGAGCCGGTGCTCTATCTCTTTGCCGGCCTGTTCGGCGTCGCCGGCGTGGGGCTCGCCGCCCTTGCCGCCCATGGCGGCGGCGAAGCCAATCTTGCGGCATCTGCATCCGCCATGTGCCTTGCCCACGCCCCGGCCCTGCTGGCATTGGCTCTCGGCAACGCCAGGCTCAGAACCGCCTGGCTGGCCGGTTTTCTGATGATTGTCGGAACGCTGCTTTTTGCCGGCGATCTCGTCACCTTGCGCTTTACCGGCTCCAGCCTCTTCCCCTATGCCGCACCGACCGGCGGCTGGGCGATGATGCTTGGCTGGCTGGCCGTTGCCGCGGGCGCTGTCTTCCGGGTTAAGGCTTGAGAGAGTTTTTGCTGACTGCTCACGTCTTCTCCTCCTTCATTCCTGTGCCTGTCACAGGAATGAGGGTGTGCGTGGGGCCATGCTGAAGACAGAATCAAGATTTCGCTAAGAGCTAAATCACGCCGCACCAACTGCAATCAAACGCCATCAACCACATTGAAGCCTTCGAAAACCGGCGGCCCCTTGTAGATCGCCTTGTGATCGCCGGCATTGCGGTGCGCCGCGCGAAAACTTTCGGACTTCGTCCAGTTCTGAAAATCCGCTTCGCTTTTCCAGACCGTGTGCGAGGAATAGAGCGTATAGCCCTCCTCTTCGTTGACCTTGCCGCGCAGCAGCCGGAATTCGACGAAACCGGGCACCTCCGGCAGGCTGGAATCGCGGTTGCGCCAGACCGTCTCCAAATCACCTTCGCTTCCGGTTGCGACCTTGAAGCGGTTCATTGCGATATACATGGAATCTCCCTACGCCTGCCTCTTGCCCGCCCTTGCGGAACGCGAGGGAAAAGCGAGGATATTATTACCGTTTGCCGCCGCTTGGCCAAGCGGTCTTGTTGCGGCTTCTCCGGGCATACGCGCTTCCCAGGTCGGGAACAGCGTCACATTCTGGTGGATATTCTGGCGTTCGGCATGCTGCCGGAAAAGTGCGTAGAGCTCGGGCACGAGGCCCTCGCCGGTCTGCGCGGCGAGCTTGTGCAGGCCGATCATGGTGAAGCCGTCGGGGCGCTGGTCGTTCATCTTGCATTGTCTCGTTCGTTCATCGTCTGCAGCGCACGCTCCAGGCTGGATTTGCTGCCGTTGCGAAGCGGGATGAAGGCCTTGCCGAACTTCTTGCAGCCGGTCTTCACCCGCAGGCAGGCATCGTGGCTGATACAGTCGATCGGGCAGAACACGCAGTCGACCGAGGGAAGAACGGTATCGATGCGGGAAACCGCTTCGCGCAAGCCGCCGTCGTGATGAATGAGCTCGGCGCCGAAATTGCTGCAGATCTGGCGAAGATGCGCCACCTGGCAGTCGCGGCCGCCGACATAGAGGAAACTGCGGCCATCCAGTTTGGATCGCCCGGTGGATGCCTGAGCAGCGTCCTCGCCCGCGCTGTCGCGGACCTCCCGGTTCGAACCCTTCTTGCCCTTGCGAGCCATATACCACCCGTTCACTCGTTGATCGTCACACGATTCCTGCGTGTGCGGGTGGACCTTATTAAACTTGATTTTTAGAGTAAAGTATAAAGTTGATTATTTTTATCATATTTATCGAGCCGTGACTTGAACCTCTTGGGTAAAGGTCCAACTCGGCTTACCCCACTCAGGGGGTAAGGGTGGAAACGGCGCCGCACGGCGTACGCCATCGACAGCAGCCTTATCCAAGTCTGCAATTCCTGAACTGCCGGCGACGGAGACAGCCGCCAACCTGCCCGTTCCATCAATCGTCAATTTGAGACGCACAGACATGGCGCCGCCCATCCTCTTGTATTCGTCGGGCACCCGAATTGCACGGCGAATACGCTTCTGCACTTTGCCGGGATAATTGGCCACCGCCGCGCTTCCTGTGCCGTCGCCTCTGCCAGCTGTTGTCGACATGCCGTCAAACTGTGGCGCCTCCTGTGCACCAGTAGCAACGCCCCTCGTCGAGTCCCGGCTATCCGAGCCCTTCTTTCCGCCTGCCGGCTGCACCTTCTTCCGAGGCTGCTTTTTTTCATCCGGTTTCGGCTTCTCAACCTTCGGCTTCGGTTTCGCCTCTGGCTTTTCTTCGGGTTCCGGCGGGACTTCAGCGACCTCGACAGGCTTCACTTCTTCCGGCTGAACTTCGGTCGGCTGCACTGCAGCCGTCGTCACCTGTTCTGGTACCGTGGTCGATACGATATCGGGCACGGGCAGTTCCGGCACCGCCGTTGCCATCGGCTGAGCGACGAAAGTGTCGGCGGGGTTCTGAGAAACAAGCACCTCCGGTTCCGCTGCCACAACTGTCTCGGGCGAAACACGCGTCACCTCCTGGGCAGGCGGCACGGCTTCTACAGGTTCGGCCTCGACTGGTTGAGTCGGCTCTGGCTGTATCTCTGTCGGCTGAAATTCGGTAGTCTCGCTAGTCGACTGAACCGCATCCGGCTTAACCTCCTCTGCGGCAATTTCTTCCGGCTTCACTTCCAGCTCCGGATCACCTGCGGAGGTCTGGTCAACATCGGAATCGCCATACACGATGACGCTAACGGCTTCGCCGGCATCTTCAATCACTTTGTTCGGTGGTTTCGGCATGAACAGAGCAAGAGCCGCCACCAGACCGGCGTGAAAGAAAAACGAACCGATACAAGTCAGCGCCACCCGCCGCCGCACGGGCGCCTTTTCATCCTCCTGCTTTTCTACCATCGCATCCATCGGAGGCGCAGCAACGGGAGCCGCCGGCGCGGCTTCCGGATGGTCGGGAAAAGACGGTATCTGCGCGAAACGCGCATAGTGGACCATCGCCTCGCCGGCCGGCTGCCGTTGCGCATTGCGCAGATCGGAAAGCTCGTGGCCGGGATGCATGCCGGGGATATTGTCGTTCAGGCTGCCGCCAGCGTCCGGCTCCGCGATGAGCACCTGTCTCGATCTGGACTTCGCTGAAATTGCCATTGTGTATGCCTCGGACAGCCTGAAACATGTCCGCCGGAGTTCATCCCCGGCGTATTTTTAGCCCTCGAAGGGAACTGAAATCTGCGAGCGGGTGACCAGACCCTTCATGCATTCGCCGGCAACAGGTCCGTCGCAGACCGGCGTGTCGTTGATGATGATGCGCGTGACCGTCTCGCACTTCACGTTCGGCATATCGAACTGGCGCACGCGCTTCTTGCCCTGCGGCAGATCGCGAAAGTCGAGCACGGTGATGCGGTCGACGGCATTCTTGTCATTGAAGAAGGCGAGCTCGAAGGAGATCTTGTTGATCGGCGCCTGAAGATTGTTCTCGGCGACGAAGGTCATCATGCAGCCCTTCTGCGATGGCGCCAGAGCGTTGAGTTCGATATCCAGCTTGGCGGTTGCCGCATCCTGCGCCTGGCATATGCTTGAAACCGCCATCGCCATGCCAGCCGTAACAGCCGCAAACCTCACCGCCATAATCTTCTCCGCCATTGTCCCGATATCAGCAATCTCAAAAACTTGACTGCATTAGTCTCCTATTGCGTCTTTAAAAAACTATGAGTAAGAAAGTCAAGTTAATTGTCATCAAAACCGGCGATCCCGATCACCGGCTTCACGGAATTGCCAACCGAAATGATGGTTGAAAAGCCAGATAACTTTAAGCATGTGCCGCTGCAGAGCGAGCCTGCGGCGCAGCACCGGATCGTCGAAAGCCCGGATCTTTTCCGCGGCACGAACGAGATCATGATTCGACATGACGGCGTGGTCTACCGCCTGAAGATCACCCGTCAGGGCAAGCTCATTCTCAATAAGTAGGGTAGGACATGACCGAGCAGACAAGACCGGCGCCAGCCGAAATCCGTGCGTTTCGCGCTGAAAATCCGAAGATGCGCGAGCGCGATATCGCCGCCCAGCTGAAGATATCAGAGGCAGCCCTCGTCGCCGCCGAAACCGGCATCAGCGTCACCCGCATCGACGGCAGCGCACTGAAGCTTCTCGAACGCGTCGCCGGTCTCGGCGAAGTGATGGCGCTGTCGCGCAACGAAAGCGCCGTGCACGAGAAGATCGGCGTCTTCGAAAACATCAAGAGCGGCGCGCAGGCCGCCATCGTTCTCGGCGAGAATATCGACCTGCGCATCTTCCCGAGCCGCTGGGAGCATGGCTTCGCCGTCTCCAAGAAGGATGGCGACCAGGAACGCCTCAGCCTGCAATATTTCGACAAATCAGGCAACGCCGTGCACAAGGTGCATCTGCGCCCAAGCTCGAATGTCGAGGCCTATCACGCCATCGTCGCCGAGTTGAAGCTGGAAGACCAGTCGCAGGAATTTATCGAGGCCGAGACCTCGAATGCCGTCGATGAAACCGCCGAAGTCAGCCGCGACGAGCTGCGCGACAATTGGAGCAAACTCACCGATACACACGAGTTCTTCGGCATGCTGAAGCGCCTGAAGATCGGCCGCCAGGCGGCCGTACGCAGCGTCGGCGACGACTATGCCTGGAAACTCGACAACACAGCGACGGCAGAGATGATGCATGCCTCGGTCAAATCAGGCCTGCCGATCATGTGCTTCGTCGCCAATAACGGCATCGTCCAGATCCATTCCGGCCCGATCTTCAACGTGCAGCCGATGGGTCCGTGGATCAATATCATGGACCCGACCTTCCATCTGCATCTGCGCCAGGATCACATCGCCGAGACCTGGGCCGTGCGCAAGCCGACCAAGGACGGGCACGTCACCTCGCTGGAGGCTTACGATGCAAACGGCGAAATGATCATCCAGTTCTTCGGCAAGCGGCAGGAAGGTTCCGACGAACGCGTCGAGTGGCGCGAGATCATGGAAAACCTGCCGCGGGCAGCAAGCGTGGCCGCATAAGGATCATAGCGATGACGATGCGTAACAATCTGCGCCGGATCCGTGCCTGGGAACTGGCCCTGACGGCAGCCGTCATGGCGCTGCCGTTGATCCCGACGGCGCGGCCGATCGAAGGCTTCGCCTTCGTGCGCGCCGCCCATGGCGAGGAAAAGAAGCTCGACACGTCACGCCTGGTTTCGGTCGGCGGCGACATCACCGAGATCGTCTATGCGCTCGGCGAGGAAAGCCGGCTGATCGCCCGCGACACGACGAGCATCTATCCGGAGGCGGCGTTGAAGCTGCCGAACGTCGGCTACATGCGTGCACTCTCGCCGGAAGGCATCCTCGCCATGAACCCGACGGCGATCATCGCCGTCGAAGGTTCAGGCCCGCAGGAGGCGCTGGCTGTGCTGAAGAATGCCAGCGTACCCTTCGAGACCGTGCCGAGCGCCTTTACCCGCGACGGCATCATCGCCAAGATCGACCGCGTCGGCACGCTGCTTGGCGTGCAGGACAAGGCGAAGGCACTTGAAGAAAAGGTCGCGGCCGATCTCGACGCGGCGATCGCCGATGCCGAAAAGCGCCCGGAGGCCGAACGCAAGCGCGTCCTCTTCATCCTCAGCGCCCAGAACGGCCGGATCATGGCATCGGGCACCGGCACCGCAGCCGACGGCATCGTCAAGCTCGCCGGCGCAGTCAACGCCGTCGGCGCATTCCCAGGCTACAAGCCGCTGACGGACGAGGCGATCATCGAAGCCAAGCCTGACTTCATCCTGATGATGAACCGCGGCGATGGCGCCGGCACCAAGAACGAGGACCTGCTGGCGCAGCCGGCGATCGCGCTGACGCCAGCAGGCGAGAAAAAAGCGATCATCCGGATGGACGGCGTCTACCTGCTCGGCTTCGGTCCGCGCACGGCAGCCGCGGCGCGGGATCTCAACACGGCGATCTACGGGGGCTGATCATGGCCCTGCCGCAAGCCATGGAACGAGGGCGACACGTGTCGATGGCAGACATGCGCGAAATCAGGCCGGCGGGCGACCGGACGCGGCTTGCCTTGCTGGCAATCGTTCTGCTTGCCGCCGGCTCGGTCTTCTCGATGCTGTTTTCGGTGACGACAGGCGCTTCAGATGCCTCGATCCTCGACGTTATCAGCAAGATGGCCGGCTCCGAGACGGCGCTCAGCATGCGTGACCGGATCATCATCTTCGATATCCGCCTGCCCAGGGCGATCCTCGGCTTCCTGATCGGCGCCTCGCTCGCGGTTTCCGGTGCGGTGATGCAGGGCCTGTTCCGCAATCCGCTGGCCGATCCAGGCCTCGTCGGCGTCTCCTCCGGCGCAAGCCTCGGCGCAGTCACCATCATCGTGCTCGGCGGCGGCATCGCAGCCCCGCTCTCAGCCCTTCTCGGCATATACGCTCTGCCGGCGGCCGCCTTCGGCGGCGGTCTCGTCACGACGCTGTTGCTCTACCGGATCGCCACCCGTCACGGCCAGACCTCCGTGGCAACGATGTTGCTTGCCGGCATTGCACTCGGCGCGCTTGCCCTCGCCATGACAGGACTGCTGATCTACATGGCCAACGACCAGCAGTTGCGCGACCTGACCTTCTGGAGCATGGGCTCGCTTGCCGGCGCCACATGGACGAAGATCGCCGCGGCCGGCCCAATCATCCTGTTGTCCTTCACCGCCCTGCCCTTCATGGCGCGCGGCCTCAATGCCATCACGCTCGGCGAGGCGGCCGCCTTTCATATGGGCGTGCCGGTGCAACGGCTGAAAAATGTCGCGATCGTCGGGGTCGCCGCGGCGACCGGCGCGTCCGTCGCCGTCAGCGGCGGCATCGGTTTCGTCGGGATCGTCGTGCCGCATATCCTGCGCATGGCGATCGGCCCGGACCATCGTTTCCTGTTGCCGGCCGCAGCGCTTCTCGGCGGCTCGCTGCTGATCTTCGCGGATGTCCTGGCGCGCACCCTGGTTGCGCCGGCCGAACTGCCGATCGGCATCATCACCGCGGCGGTCGGCGGGCCGTTCTTCCTGTGGATCCTGCTGAGGCAGCGTTCGCGTCTTGCGCTGTGAGCGGATGTTGTGAGTGACGTTCAGATGATCGAAGTTTCCGGCGTCTCCGTGCGCCTTTCCGGCAAGGCCATCATCAGCGACGTTGCCTTCACCGCAAAGGGCGGCGAACTGACGGCGATTGCCGGACCGAACGGCTCCGGCAAGACGACGACGATGAAAGCCATCTCCGGCGAACTTGCCTATGGCGGCTCGGTGCGCATCGGCGGCGACGAGGTCAAGGGGCTGAAACCCTGGCAGCTTGCCGCCATCCGCGGCGTGCTGCCGCAGGCAAGCACCATCTCCTTTCCCTTCACCGTGCGCGAGATCGTCCGCATGGGCCTGACATCAGGCCTCAACCTGCATCCCGACAAGGCCGAGCAGACGGCGGCGGCCGCGCTCGCCTCCGTCGACCTGACCGGCTTCGAAGGCCGTTTCTATCAGGAACTCTCCGGCGGCGAGCAGCAGCGCGTGCAGCTTGCCCGCGTGCTCTGCCAGATCGCCGAGCCCGTCGTCGATGGCAAGCCCTGTTGGCTGCTGCTCGACGAGCCGGTCTCGAGCCTCGACATCAGCCACCAGCTGACCATCATGACGCTCGCCCGCAACTTCTGCCAACGCGGCGGCGGTGTCATCGCCGTCATGCACGATCTCAACCTGACGGCGCTCTTTGCCGACCGCATCGTGCTGATGAAATCCGGCCGCCTCGCCGCCGCCGGCAGCATCGGTAACGTGCTGACCGACGAAACGATGCTGTCGGTGTTCGGCTGCGCGCTGCGGATCAATCAGGTGCCGGCCGACGGCACCCCCTTCGTGCTCGCCCACAGCGCCGTTTCCCGCCCCTGAGCCTGTCTGCACGGAACTTTTGACCGTGCGACACGTTGTCGGCAGTGATCTGGGTCAATGCCGGGCGATATGATTCATGCAACGGACGGTGGTGACCCACGTGCGAAACAGGCGAGCTTGCGCGCGCCCCAGCCAATGGAGACAGCCATGAGCTATTCTATCTTCCAGTCCGGCCGCAGCCGCCGCAACGGCACCTTCCACAATTTGGAATCCGGCATCGAGGAGCAGATCGAAGCGTTGCGCGACGAACTCGCGGAACTGACCCGCCTCGTTGGCAAGAGCTCACGCCACCAGGGCGACAAAATCCGCGGCCAGGCCAGCGCCGGCTATGAGGAACTGCTCGGCCGGAGCGAGGATCTGCTGCGCGAATTGCAGCAGGGCTATGAGCGCGGCGCAACCGAAATGCGCGAGACCGTGCGCAAGCATCCATTGGCAACGATCGGCGCCGCAGCCGCTTTCGGCCTTGCCATCGCCTTCCTCGCCCGGCGCTGAGGAAGCGCGATGCTGTTATCGATCCTCAGCCTGCTGACGGGCGCAAGCGTGCACCGCACCGTTGCACGCGCCAAGCGCAATGGCATCTTCATTGCGCTTGCCGTGCTCTTCCTCCTCACCGCCTACGCGCTGGCCGTCACCGCCGGCGCCATCTGGCTCGCCGGCATCTACGGCCCGGTCGGCGCGGCCCTCTTCCTGGCCGCCTGCGCGCTGCTGATCGCCATCATCGCGCTGGTGGTGATGGCGATCATCAACGCCCGGGAAGCGCGCCGCGCCCGTGAACGCCGCGCGGCACTGGAATCGCTGGCAACGGTCGGGCTCGGCCTCGTCCGCGCCCAGCCGCTCCTGACCGCCGGCGTCCTGGCGGCAATCGTCGCGGCCAATCTGGTGGGCTCGAAGCGCGAGGATTGATTGAGGTGGCAACCCACCTGCTCCTATCCCGCAACTGTCACGAGAATGGAGAGGGGAAAGTATTTCCTCTTCACATTACCAGCGGAAGATTAGGCATGACTCCCACCTCGCTCTCCCTCATTCCTGTGCTTGTCACAGGAATCCAGCTACGGCGCGTTCCGCGCGGTGAATGAACCGACACGGCAGGTGGGAAAAACCTTTCGCGCCCAAGGACTTGGGCGCACTGGATTCCTGTGACGAGCACAGGAATGAGGGACGAACAGTAGTGCGCGTTAGACAACTATCCACCACTTTTGGATACACGCCCTTCTAACACTCCCACGAACGCAAAAAAGCCGGCGCCCGAAGGGGCAGCCGGCCTTCCTCCCAAGTATAACTCTTGTCAGAAGGCAAAGGCCTTCGACGTCAGCGGCGCCGACGTGGCGTCGGGGCCGAAATCCGCCTCGCCTGATATCTGCAGCAATTCCTGCAGTCGCTGGCGGGCCCGGTTGACGCGGCTCTTGATGGTGCCGACGGCGCAGCCGCAGATTTCGGCGGCCTCCTCATAGGAGAAACCCGAGGCGCCGACGAGGATGATCGCTTCGCGTTGGTCCGGCGGCAGCTGGTCGAGCGCCTTTTTGAAGTCCTGCAGATCGAGCGCGCCATATTGCGAGGGATGCATCGCCATCGATTCCGTAAACAGCCCGTCGCTGTCCTGAACCTCGCGGCCGCTCTTGCGCATCTGGCTGTAGAGTTCGTTGCGCAGGATCGTGAAGAGCCAGGCCTTCATATTGGTGCCCATCTCGAAATGATCCTGTTTGGCCCAGGCTTTCATGATGGTGTCCTGGACGAGATCGTCGGCACGGTCGTGCCGTCCGATGAGCGAGATCGCGAAGGCGCGAAGACTGGGGAGTGCCGCCAGCAGTTCCCGCTTGAAGCTGGGTTGCGCTTTATCTTCCATGCGGCGATCCTATTCGGCCATTTTGGCGGAAGCCATCATTTCAGCATGGTCGAGCTTTTCGAGAAGGTCGAGAAAACGATCGGGAATCGCTTCATCCTGTGCGGCCGCATAAAGCGACCGCAACCTGACGCCGATCTGATTGTTCGGGTCCAGGATGTCGCTTGCCCGCAGCTCCAGCTTTCGCTGATCGGCTGCCTCTTTCTTGCGTGTAGTCATCAATTCGTCTTCTCGCCGGTTGTCTGTTAGAGGGGCGTGCAGGGGATCAATCATGATTTCAACCATCGACTCCGAACGTTCCAGTGTCGATGTCGCCAGTATTTGCCGTTGCATGGGTCAAAACGCTACGCCCTTTCATTGTCGGCTGGAATAATGCGGCGCGACAAAAAAAGTTCCTCCCGTTCCGGAACTTTTTTAGCAAGGCGACGTTAACCGCTCATTGAAGCCAATGCCGGCCTGTATGCAGGAGCCATTAATGACACTTTCTACTCGAATTGCGCCGCACCTTCCTTATCTGCGCCGCTATTCCCGCGCCCTCACCGGCACCCAGACTTCGGGCGACGCCTATGTCGCCGCCGTCCTCGAAGCCATCATCGCCGATCTGTCGATTTTCCCGGATACGGCGAACGACCGGGTCGCACTCTACAAACTGTTTACGCAACTGTTTGGTTCCACCGCAGTCCAGATTCCAGAGCCGACTTCGCCCTATGCCTGGGAGCAACGCGCCACACTGAACCTTTCCAAGGTTTCGCCTCGTGCCCGTCAGGCCTTTTTGCTCGCCTCCGTGGAAAATTTTCGCGTCGCCGAAATCGCCGATATCCTGGAAACCGAGGAACAGGACGTCATGCATCTGCTCGACGTGGCCTCGCAGGAAATTTCCCGTCAGGTCGCCACCGATATCATGATCATCGAGGACGAGCCGCTGATCGCCATGGATATTGAGCAGATGGTCGAAAGCCTCGGCCATCGCGTCACCGGCATCGCCCGCACGCATGCCGAAGCCGTCGCGCTCTACAATAAGACCAAGCCGAGCATGGTGCTGGCCGACATCCAGCTTGCCGACGGCAGTTCCGGTATCGACGCAGTCAACGACATCCTGAAGACGTCGAGCGTGCCGGTGATCTTCATCACCGCTTTCCCTGAACGGCTTCTGACCGGCGAGCGCCCTGAGCCGACTTTCCTTGTCACCAAGCCCTTCAATCCGGACATGGTCAAGGCACTGATCAGCCAAGCTCTTTTCTTCAACGAATCGACCAGAGTGGCCGCCTGAGACGCAATTTTCCGGACTTCGGAACCAAATCGCCAAAGCATGCGTTCCGGTGCTACCGGGACTCCGGTGGCTTTAACGGTTTTTGCAGCGCTTTGTTCTAGAGTTGACAGGCGGTGTCTGGAAGGGCGCTCCCTTCAGCGACGTTCAAGATGTCACAAGGAAAGGCGGTCGAGTGAATACGACTGAACCATTGTCCGGCGTGCCTTTCACCTTCGAAGGCAAAGCCGCAATGATGGAACGCGCGCTCGGCAGCGCCGGGATTTCAATCCTCTGCCAAGACGCCCGGCTGTCGATCTTCTACGCCGAAAATCTGCCGCCGCATTTTGCAGCGCTCTTTATGCCCGGCAACAGCGACGCTGCCCTTTTCGGCGACGCCCATGGGCGATATCTGACAGCGCTGAAACACAAGGTGCTGGAAACCGGGATCCCCAACAATGCCGAGGTCGAGATCGACGTCGACGGCGAAAGGCGTACCTATGAACTGAAGATCCAGCGCACCGGTGAACGCGGCGCGCACGGACTTCTCTCCGTCATGGCCGAAGTGACCGAAAGCCGGCACCGCGAAAAAGTGCTGAAATCGCTGCTGCGCGAACTCTCACACCGCTCGAAGAACCTTCTCGCCATCATCCAGGGGATTGCCACGCAGACCGCGCGCAACACGCTGTCTCTCGACACCTTCCTCCTCAAATTCCGCGGACGGCTGCAATCGCTTTCCAACTCGCAGGATCTGATTACCGATTCGAGCTGGCGCGGCGCCTATCTCTTCGAACTCGCCGAAAAGCAGTTCGCCCCCTATTGGCCGGAAACATCAGGCTCCATGCCGATCTATGGCATCAATGCGCATCTGACGCCGAATGCCGCCGTGCATCTCGGGCTCGCCCTCCACGAACTCATCGTCAACTCCGCCTCCTACGGCGCGATATCAGGCGGCGCCGCCTCGATCACGCTGAATTGCCGCGAAGCCGCAATCGGCGACAGGAAGGCGATCGAAGTCGCTTGGGCGGAGGTGCTTCATGATCAGTCGGAAGTCCACGAATTCAGCGACAACAGCTTCGGCCGCACCGTGCTGGAGCGGGTCGTGCCTTCGTCGGTCAATGGCAAGGCGGAGCTGAAACTCGTTCCCGGCCGCATCGAGTATCGCCTGACCATTCCGGAAACCGAATTCGAGATCTTCAAACGCGTGTGAAAGCCTGGAAATAGGCCCCAAACGGAAAAACAGCCGGTGCGAGGGCGGCGCACCGGCTGTCTTCACTCACCGGGAGGGGACCGTGAGTACGTCCGGATAGTGGGTTGGGGGCGCGCATGTTGGGTCGATGCGATCACCATCCGGATATCGCAATAACGGCGACATCAAACTTTGGTTCCCTCCGATCGGAAAAAAATTCGACTTTTTTGAATCTTTTTTCCGATGCCCTTGGCGCGGGGCGCGTCCAGCCATTTCACGAATGCGGACCAGATAAATTCTTCCAATAAAAACAATTGATTACTTGGCATCCAGCAAGAGAAAACCGTCAAAATTTTACCGTTTGATAAATTTTTAAACCTGAGTTACGCTTTCCCTCACAGGCCGTTTACCAATAATGAGGGAACTTCAATGGAACGACTGGAAACTGGGATTCATGCTGGCCGGCTTTCGCCCGCCGAGTATGAGGCTAATTTTTCCGATCTGCATCCGCGCCTCGACAATCACGAGGCGCTGGTCGCCGCCGACCGCTGTTATTTCTGTTATGACGCGCCGTGCATGACGGCCTGTCCCACCTCGATCGACATTCCGCTGTTCATCCGCCAGATTTCGACGGGCAATCCGATCGGCTCGGCAAAGACGATCTTCGATCAGAACATCCTTGGCGGCATGTGCGCCCGCGTCTGTCCCACCGAAGAACTCTGCGAACAGGCCTGTGTGCGCAACACGGCCGAAGAGCGGCCCGTCGAGATCGGCCGCCTGCAGCGTTATGCGACAGATGCCGCCATGCAGGCCGGCAAGCAGTTCTATGCCAGGGCCGAACCGACCGGAAAGACGATCGCCGTCGTCGGCGCAGGCCCAGCCGGCCTTGCCGCCGCCCATCGCCTGGCCGTGAAAGGCCATTCCGTCGTCATCTATGATGCCAGGGAAAAATCCGGCGGCCTCAACGAATACGGCATCGCCACCTATAAGACGGTCGACGATTTCGCCCAGAAGGAAGTCGACTACATCCTCTCGATCGGCGGCATCGAGGTCCGGCATGGGCAGCTTCTCGGCCGCAATTTCTCGCTTGCCGATCTGCAGGCCCAATATGACGGCGTCTTCCTCGGTATCGGCCTTGCCGGCGTCAACGCGCTGCGCATCGAGGGCGAGAACCTCGCAGGCGTCGACGACGCCGTCGATTTCATCGCGGCACTGCGTCAGGCTGAAAACAAGAGCGAAATCGCCGTCGGCCGCCGCGTCGTCGTCCTTGGCGGCGGCATGACGGCGATCGACGCTGCCGTGCAGGCGAAGCTGCTTGGCGCCGAGGAGGTGACGATCTGTTACCGCCGTGGCAAGGAACACATGAACGCTTCGGAATTCGAGCAGGATCTGGCAAGCTCCAAGGGCGTCATCATCCGCCACTGGCTGGCGCCGAAATCGATCCTGTCGCAGGACGGCAAAGTCGCCGCCATCGAAGTGGAATATACCAAGCTTCTCGAAGGCCGCCTGGTCGGCACCGGCGAAACCGGCGTCATTGCCGCCGACCAGATCTTCAAGGCGATCGGCCAGACGTTTGACGCCTCCGGTCTCGGTTCGCTGCGCATGGAAAGCGGCCGCATCGCCGTCGATGGCGAAGGCCATACCTCGCTCGACGGCGTCTGGGCCGGTGGTGACTGCGTCTTCGGCGGCGACGACCTCACGGTTTCCGCCGTCGCCCACGGTCGCGACGCGGCTGAATCCATCCACCGCACCCTCACCGCGGCCGCCGCTCCGGCTGTCGCGGTTGCATGAAGGGGAGAATGAACAATGGCTGATCTCCGCAATAATTTCGTCGGCATCAAGTCCCCGAACCCGTTCTGGCTGGCGTCGGCGCCGCCGACCGACAAGGCCTACAACGTCGAGCGTGCCTTCAAGGCCGGTTGGGGCGGCGTGGTCTGGAAGACGCTGGGCGAGGAAGGCCCGCCTGTCGTTAACGTCAACGGCCCGCGCTACGGCGCGATCTGGGGCGCCGACCGCCGCCTGCTGGGGCTGAACAATATCGAGCTCATCACCGACCGCGACCTCTATACCAACCTGCGGGAAATGAAGCAGGTGAAGATGAACTGGCCGGACCGGGCGCTGATCGCCTCGATCATGGTACCCTGCGAGGAGCAGGCCTGGAAGGCGATCCTGCCGCTGGTCGAAGAGACCGGCGCCGACGGCATCGAGCTCAATTTCGGCTGTCCGCACGGCATGTCCGAGCGCGGCATGGGTTCCGCGGTCGGCCAGGTGCCGGAATATATCGAAATGGTCGTGCGCTGGTGCAAGCAGTACACCCGAATGCCCGTCATCACCAAGCTGACGCCCAACATCACCGATGTCCGCCGCCCCGCCCGCGCCGCCAAGGCGGGCGGCACCGATGCCGTCTCGCTGATCAACACGATCAATTCGATCGTCTCCGTCGATCTCGACAACTTCGCCCCCAACCCGACGGTTGGCGGCAAGGGCAGCCACGGCGGTTATTGCGGCCCGGCGGTCAAGCCGATCGCGCTCAACATGGTGGCCGAGATCGCCCGTGATCCCGAAACCTACGGCCTGCCGATCTCAGGCATCGGCGGCATCACCACCTGGCGGGACGCGGCCGAATTCCTCGTTCTCGGCGCCGGCAACGTCCAGGTCTGCACAGCGGCGATGACCTACGGCTTCAAGATCGTCCAGGAGATGATCACGGGCCTCTCCGACTGGATGGACGAAAAAGGCCACCGCAACCTCGACGACATTACCGGCCGCGCCGTGCCCAACGTCACCGACTGGCAGTATCTGAACCTCAACTACATCGCCAAGGCCAAGATCGACCAGGACGCCTGCATCAAGTGCGGCCGCTGCTACATCGCATGCGAGGATACCTCGCACCAGGCAATCACCAACTTCGTCAACGGCGCTCGTCATTTCGAGGTGATGGACGAGGAATGCGTCGGCTGCAATCTCTGCGTCAGCGTCTGCCCGGTCGAGAACTGCATCACCATGGAGCAGCTTCCCGCCGGCACCCTCGACAAGCGCACCGGCCGCGTCGTCGACCCGAACTATGCCAACTGGACGACGCACCCGAACAACCCGATGGCACGCCAGGCGGCGGAATAGGGATTTGCAACGCCGCGGAAATCCGCGGCGTTGCAGTCTTGCCAGTAACGTTCGAAGCCTCGGGCCAATTTAACCGCCGAACGACTTCCGATAGGCATTGGGGCTCGTCCCGAGCCGCCTGCGGAAATGATGCCGCATCGTCGCCAGTGTTCCAAAGCCGCTGGCGACGGCGATATCGTCGAGCGAAACGGCAAGTTCCCTCTCCAGCAGATCGCGGGCATGGCGCAGCCGCTCCGTCAGCAGCCATTCGCCGACGCTGAGACCCGTCGTCGCTTCGAAGCGCCGCTGAAAGGTGCGCATGCTCATACCGGCTCTTTTGGCAAGCAGGCTGATCGGCTGGTCCTCGGAAAGGCTTTCGCGCATCCATTCGATCAGCGGCCCCAAGCGGATGCCCTCGCGCTCCTCGGGAACCGGCGCGCGAATGAATTGCGCCTGTCCGCCTTCGCGATGCGGTGGCACGACCAGCCGGCGGGCGACGCTGTTTGCCGCCTCCGAACCGAAATCGCCGCGCACCACATGCAGGCAGAGATCGATGCCGGCAGCACTGCCTGCCGCCGTCAGCAGGCTGCCTTCGTCCATGTAGAGAACGTCGGCATCGAGCGTGATGTCGGGATAACGCGCGGCAATCGTGGCGACATAGCGCCAATGTGTCGTCGCCCTGCGGTTGGCAAGCAGTCCCGATCCGGCAAGAACTGCAACGCCCGAGCAGAGCGACATGATGCGCGCGCCGCGCTGATGCGCTGCCGTCAGTGCTCTCGCGAGGGGTGCCGGCACCGGCGCATCAATCGCCCGCCAGCCGGGCACGACGATCAGATCCGCCTCATCGAGCACCTCCAGGCCCTTGTCGACGGCGACCGTCAGCCCTCCGGCGGCGCGAAGCGGCCCCGGTTCGATGCCGCAGACCGAGAAGCGATACCAATCCTCCCCCATCTCCGGGCGTGGCAGGCCGAAGACCTCATAGACGATGCCGAATTCGAAAGTGCAGAGCCCGTCATAGGCAAGCGCTGCGACCAGCGGTCCTTTCGTCTGCTGCGGCGAGGAGTTTGGCATGATCTTTACGCTGTCAGTCATGATGGCCAATTTCGCAGAGCTTTAGCATCGGCGATACCAGGCTGCAATTCGAACCAAAAAGGAAATCGCAAATGCCAAGCCCCGTCGCAGACATCCCCGCCGCCGCTGCTGATATCGCCGCTGCCCATTTTGCCGCCAAGCTTGCCTTCGAGACCGATTGCTCCGACGTCCACGCAGCCTTTGCATCTGGCAAGGTCGATTTCGTTCTTCTCGACGTACGCTCGCCGACGCTCTTTGCACAGTCCCACATTCCCGGCGCCATCAACCTGCCGCATGGAAAGATGACGGCGCACCGCATGTCGGCCTGGCCCTCCGACACGCTCTTCGTCGTCTATTGCGCCGGCCCGCATTGCAACGGCGCTGACAAGGCCGCACTTCGCCTCTCCCGCCTCGGCCTGTCCGTGAAACTGATGATCGGCGGCATGACCGGCTGGGCCGATGAACGCTTCACCTTCGAACAAGGCGTTCCAGCCGCGGCCTGAGCGGCCTCCCTTCTCCGCCGGCAGCGCCGCGCGTCTTTTCAGATGCCCGGCGCTGTCGCCCTTTGAATGGCCGCATAACTTAATCGAACGGAAGATCGCGACCGTCAGAACTCGACGACCACCTTGCCAAAGGGCCCGCGATAGAGATGATCGAGCGCCTGCGGGAATTCGTCGAAGGCATAGCGCTTGTCGATCACGGGCTTCAGCCCGTTCTGGTCGACTGCCCGCACCAGGTCTTCCAGCGCGCGGCGATGGCCGACGGAAATGCCCTGCACGACAGGCGCCTTGAGCAGCAGCGGAGCGGCCTGGCCGGAGACTTCGAAGCCTTCGAGCACGCCGATCACGGAAATGCGGCCATTGATCGCCACCGCTTTCAGTGCCAGGTCGAGATGCGGGCCGCCGACGATCTCAAGCACGTGGTCGGCGCCATAGCCGCCGGTCAGTTGGTAGAGTTGCTCAACCCAGTCGCCCTCGCGGCGGTTGATCGCGTGATCGGCGCAGAGAGCAACGGCGCGCTCGAGCTTCTCCGCGCTGCCTGAGGTGATGAAGACCTCGGCGCCGTGCGCCTTGGCGATCTGCAGGCCGAAAAGCGCCACGCCGCCGGTGCCTTGCACCAGCACCTTGTCACCGGCCTTCAGACCGCCGCGTTCGATCAAGGCGAACCAGGCAGTCAGCCCGGCGCAGGGCAAGGTGCTCGCCTGTGCTGCATCGAGCGTATCGGGTGCGCGCGAATACCATTCCTCCGACAGAACGGTGTATTGGGAAAGGACGCCGGGATAGACGCCGCCGCGTGTCTTGTAAGGCGGCGTGCGGGCATCGCCCAACCCGCGTCCGTCGATCCAGTCGGGCGAAAAGGTCGAAATGACCCGGTCGCCCGGCTTGAAACGGGTGACCTCAGGCCCGACCGTCTCCACGACCCCCGCCATATCGGAGGCCGGCACGAAGGGAAATTGCAGCGGCAATCCCATACCGCTCTCCATCACCAGCCGGTCGCGGAAATTGAGCGAGACGGCTTCCGTCCGGACCAGGATCCTGTTTCCCGAAACCGGTTCGAGCCTCCGCTCGCCGACCGTGAGATTGTGCTCCGATCCAACCGCATCGATCTGCCATTGCCGTGTTGTCTGCATTGTCTTGCTCCTTGTCCATTGCAGGGAGCGAAAACATATCGTTGAATATTTTGCGCCAGTTGCGATATTAATTCGCCAGAATGGTTCCAAAGAGGAAACAAATGGAACAGCTGAAGGGGATCTCGATTTTTGTCGAAGCCGTCGAGGCAGGCGGCTTTTCGGCTGCCGCCGAGCGGCTCCACCTCACGCGCTCGGCCGTCGGCAAGACGATCGCACGTCTGGAACAGCGTCTCGGCGTTCGGCTTTTCAACCGCACGACGCGCATGCAGAGCCTGACCGAGGAAGGCCGTTTCTTCTACGAGCGCTGCCTGCGAGCGGTCGAGGAAATCCGCCTCGGGGAAGCCATGCTGGAATCCGGCCGGCGTGATGTGCGCGGCCGGTTGCGCATCTCCATGCCCGTGCTTTTCGGCCGCCATTGCATCGCGCCGATCCTCGCAAGCCTGCTCGATGAACATCCGGATCTCGAACTCGACCTTTCCTTCAGCGACCGGATCGTCGACCTGCTCGAGGACGGCTTCGACCTTGCCATCCGCAACGGACCGCTGAAGGACAATCCGGATCTGATGGCCCGGGCGATCGCCCGCCAGCGCATGACCGTCTGTGCATCGCCCGCCTATCTGGAAAGATATGGCGCGCCGCAGACGATCTCCGATATTCCGCTGCATGAAGGCATCGTTTACAGGCGGGGCGATAACGACAAAGGGTGGATATTCCCCACTGCAGCCGATCCCGGACGGCGGATGCAGCCGAAGGCACGGCTGCGGCTCGACGACCTCGCGTCGATTTCCGATGCCGCCGTCGCCGGGCGCGGCCTGGCCTGGCTGCCTTGCTGGCTGGTACGCGAGCAGGTGCTGGCAGGCCGGCTCATTCAGGTGCTGAAGCACGAACCGGCCAATGTCTTCGATGCCCATGCCATCTGGCTACGCTCCCCGGTCATGCTGCCCAAGGTGAGGCTCGCGATCGACACGCTCGCCGCCAGACTGCCCGCAATGATGGGCTGAACGTTGGGTGCTGATCGCCAATGGTGGATTGCAGCCACCAGCTGGCGAGAAACCTATGTTATTCCTAGCCGTTTCTCTGGAAATAACCCGATGCCGCAGTATATCGCTAGTTCGTCGCCCCTCATAGCGCACGCCATATCACTCGGAACACGGTCAGCATGTCACTTCGCAGCGCCCTCCGCGCACAAACAGCAGATTGCCACGCCGCGGTCGACACTCTCTTCGGCAGTTTCAACCTCTCACGCCCCCAGGATTACAAGGCCTTCCTGCGCGCCCATGCCCAGGTCGTACCATCAGTCGAACATGCGCTTGAGCAAGCCGGAATCGCCCGCCTGCTCCCCGACTGGACGGGACGAAGGCGTGCACACCTGCTCGCTGCCGACATAAGGGCGCTCGACGATCGATTGCCCCCGCTCCTTCCGCAACCGGCATTGCATTGCGACGCGGCGGTCTGGGGGGCTGCCTACGTCCTTGAAGGCTCCAAGCTCGGCGGCGCCCTGCTCGCCAAGGCCATCCCTGATCACTTGCCCGGCAGCTACCTGAGCCCGCAAGGCCCAAAGGACGCCATGCGGCTCTTCATGGATCGTCTTGACGGGAGCAACGTCGACGATCCCGCCGCTGCCATAACCGCTGCCCGCGATGTCTTCGACCTCTTCCTCAAAGCCGGGCAACTCGCGCTGGAAGCGGCCCCGATGGAAGCGGTCCCCACGGAAGCTGTCCAATGAGCGGCACGCACGAACCCGTCGATCTCACCAATTGCGACCGCGAGCCGATACACCAGCTCGGCTCGGTTCAACCCTTCGGTTTTCTCTTGGCGGTATCCTCAGATTGGATTGTCACGCGCGCCTCTACAAATCTGGTGGAGTTCCTCGGTGTTGCGCAGACCGACGCGATCGGCCGTCCCATTGTCTCCCTGATCACCCCTGAAGCACTCCACACGGTCCGCAACAAGCTGACCACGTTGCGCAGCTCCGACGTCGTCGAGCGCATTTTCGGCATTGCTCTGACGCCCGATCAAAACAGGTTCGACGTTGCCGTGCATCTGAACAAAGGTCAGGTCATCATCGAAGGCGAGCGCTGCCAGGAAGACAGGCGCGACGCCGCTTCCCTCTCAATGCGCAGCATGATGTCCCGCCTCGATCACACGGAAACAATGGAGGCTTTTTTCCGCGAAGGAGCAAGACAGGCGCGCGCCCTCACCGGCTTCGATCGGGTCATGGTCTACCGTTTCGACGAAAGCGGTTCCGGCGAAGTCGTGGCGGAAGCCGCCCGGGCCGGGATCGGCTCGTTTCTCGGGCTGCACTACCCGGCTTCCGACATTCCGGTGCAGGCACGCGCGCTTTATCTGCGCAACCTGTTCCGCATCATTGCCGATGTCGACGCCGTCCCGGTCCCGATCCTCCCGCCGCTCGACGAACACGGCCAGCCGCTCGATCTTTCCATGTCGGTCTTGCGTTCGGTCTCGCCGATCCATATCGAATATTTGAAAAACATGGGCGTTGGCGCCTCGCTCTCCATATCGATCGTCGTCGACGGCAGGCTCTGGGGCCTGTTTGCCTGCCATCACTACGGCCCGCGTCTGCCTTCGGCCCAAAGCCGCTCCACTGCCGAACTCTTCGGCCAGATGTTTGCTTCGCGCCTTGAAAGCCGCGAACGGCGGCAGGCTCTCGAATACGAGACCAAGGCGCGCCGCATCGCCGACCGGCTCCTCACCTCCGTGGCGGACAATGCAAGCCTGCTCGACGATCCCGCCTGGCTGATCGAGGCGCTTGCCGACGCCATTCCTGCCGACGGCATCGGCGTCTGGATCAACGGCCGGCTGGCACTTGCCGGCATCGGGCCGGACGAGAGAGGCTTCACAGCCCTCGTCCGCCACCTCAACCGCAATGCCGCCGGCCGCATCTATGCCGTGGACAGGCTCGCAGAAGCCTATCCGGATCTTGAAGTCGACGACGCGGTGGCGGGCATGCTCGCCATCCCCATCTCGCGTTCGCCGCGCGATTATGTCGTGCTTTTCCGTCAGGAATTGGTGCGCACTGTCCGCTGGGGCGGCGACCCGTATAAGCCGGTGGAGTACGGCCCTAACGGCCCGCGGCTGACGCCGCGCAAGAGTTTCGAAGCCTGGTCTGAACTGGTGCGCGGCCGCTCGCTGCCCTTCACCGAAGCCGAGCACCGCGTCGCCGAAACCATCCGCGTTACATTGATCGAGGTGGTGTTGCGCCTCACCGACGAGGTCAGCATGGCGCGCCAGACGGCAAACGAGCGCCAGGAACTGCTGATCGCCGAACTGAACCACCGTGTCCGCAACATATTGAGCCTCATCACCGGTATCGTCCGGCAGTCACAGGCAACCTCCGTCAGCCTTGGCGACTACATCCGCCAGCTCGAGGGCCGCATCCAGTCGCTCGCCCGTGCCCATGATCAGATTACCCGCGACCACTGGGCGCCCGCTTCGCTCCGGCAATTGCTGCTGGCGGAAACTGCCGCCTATCTCGGGAAAAACGCACAACGCATCCGGATGAGCGGCGAGGACGTACTGCTGGAACCGCAGGCATTCTCCACCGCCGCCCTTGTTTTCCATGAGCTGATGACCAACAGCGCCAAATACGGCAGTCTTTCCGGCAACGGCAGCGGCACCGTCGAACTCGGCTGGCGGCGCGACGACGAGGGCAATCTGCACATTGACTGGCACGAAAAGGACGGCCCGCCCGTCATCGAACCCAAACGCCACGGCTTCGGTTCGACCATCATCCGCCGCTCGATTCCCTATGACCTCGGCGGCAAGGCGGAGGTCCGCTACGCCAAGGACGGGCTCGAGGCGGATTTCTGCATTCCGGCGCGACATGTCGTCGGCCCGACGAGCGAACCGTCAAAGCCGGCTCCGGTCGGAGCGGCCGATCGCAAGACGATTGCCGACGCTCAGCCACTCTCCGGCCTGAATGTTCTGCTGGTGGAAAACAACCTGATCATCGCCATGGATGGCGAGGACATCCTGCGCCGGCTCGGCGCCGAGGTGGCAACGGCGCCAAGTGTCACCGAGGCGATGGAAATCCTGGCTGGCCGGTCCTTCGATCTGGCGCTTCTCGATGTCAATCTCGGCGATGAGACGAGTTTCGGGATCGCCGACCGGCTCGCAGCTGACGGCGTGCCCTTCATTTTTGCCACAGGTTATGGGGAAGGCATCGCCCAGGCGAACAGCCATTCGGACGCACCTGTGCTGCAGAAGCCCTATACGATGGAAGGCATGACGGATATTCTTGCCCGGGTGCCGCTTCCTAGGAGAGAGTAAAGGTCACGTCCCGATGGGATCCGGTCGCAGCCCGCCGATGAAGAGCTGCTCCAGAAACCGCGCCGCATCCTCGAAGCGCCCATCGCCGGAATGCTCCTGTCCGAGCACGGCCCGCACCTGGACGTCGAAATCTGCGTAATGCTGCGTCGTCGACCAGATGGAGAAGATCAGATGGTAGGGGTCGCATTTGACGATCTTGCCGGCTTTCGCCCAGGCGCGGATGACCTCCGCCTTCTCGTCGACCAGTTCCTTTAGCGGCCCCTTCAGCTCGTCCTCGATATGCGGCGCGCCCTGCAGCACCTCATTGGCGAAAAGCCGGCTCTCGCGCGGAAAATCGCGGGCCATCTCCAGTTTGCGTCTGATGTAGCTGCGGATTTCCTCCTCGGGATTGCCCTCGGCGTCGAAGGCCCGCAGCGGCTCCAGCCAAGTGTAGAGCACCCGGTCGATCAGCGCCCGGTGCATGGCTTCCTTGGTGCGGAAGTAATAGAGCAGATTGGGTTTCGACATGCCGGCCACTTCGGCGATCTGGTCGATGGTCGAGCCGCGGAAGCCGCTTGCCGAAAACACGTCGAGCGCCGCCTCCAGGATCTGCTCTTCCTTCTCCTCCTGGATTCGCGTCCGCCTTAGGGTTTTCGCTGCTCTCGGTATGGTCACAGGCTGTTATTTCCCCTTGAAATTCAACTTCTTCGCTCAAGTTTTGCCCGGAGACACCTCCTGCCGCTTTGTTGAGCAACTGCCCGTATTTTTATCGGCGATTTTCGTGATTTTCGTCTTGAGCCCGGCGGTGGAAGTTGTAATGTTTACCAATCGGTCAAATTATCCGCCAGATGAAAAACAAAGGCAACTGGCGATTTTCCGGCGCTCGACAAAACCAATAAGAAGCGCAGGAATAGACCACGGGAACAGGCAGGCATGCCCTTTGCATGACTGCCGCAAACAGGTGAGGGCATAGGAAATGGTGGCAGCACCAGGCGAGAACATGCGCGTCAATGGCGACCGTCTCTGGGACAGTCTCATGGACATGGCGAAGATCGGCCCCGGCATCGCCGGCGGCAACAATCGCCAGACGCTGACGGATGCGGATGCGCAAGGCCGCAGCCTCTTCAAGACATGGTGCGACGATGCCGGTCTGACCATGGGGATCGACCGCATGGGCACGATGTTCGCCACCCGCCCCGGCACCGATCCCGATGCCTTGCCGGTCTATGTCGGCTCGCATCTCGACACCCAGCCGACCGGCGGCAAATATGACGGCGTGCTCGGCGTGCTTGCCGCCCTCGAAGTCGTCCGCACCATGAACGACCTCGGCATCAAGACCAAACATCCTGTTGTCGTCACCAACTGGACGAATGAGGAAGGCGCGCGTTTTGCCCCCGCCATGCTGGCGTCGGGCGTCTTCGCCGGCGTGCACAGCCTGGATTTTGCCTATAATCGCAAGGACCCCGAGGGCAATCTGTTCGGCGACGAACTGAAGCGCATCGGCTGGGTCGGCGACGAAGAGGTCGGCGCCCGCAAGATGCATGCCTATTTCGAATATCACATCGAGCAAGGACCGATCCTGGAAGCAGAAGAAAAGCAGATCGGCGTCGTCACCCACTGCCAGGGCCTCTGGTGGCTGGAATTCACGCTGATCGGCAAGGAAGCCCATACCGGCTCGACGCCGATGAACCTGCGTGTCAATGCCGGCCTTGCCATGGCCCGCATTCTGGAAATGGTCCAGAGTGTGGCGATGGGCGAACAGCCGGGCGCCGTCGGCGGTGTCGGCCAGGTGTTCTTCTCGCCGAATTCCCGCAACGTGTTGCCGGGCAAGGTCGTCTTCACCGTCGACATCCGCTCGCCCGACAAGGAGAAGCTCGACCGGATGCGGGCCAAGATCGAGGCGAAGGCGCCCGAGATCACCGATGCGCTCGGCGTCGGCTGTTCCATCGAGGCAATCGGCCACTTCGAGCCGATCACCTTCGATCCGAAACTGGTCACCTCGGTGCGCGATGCCGCCGAGAGGCTCGGCTACAGCCACATGAACATCATCTCCGGCGCCGGCCACGACGCCTGCTGGGCCGCCAAGGTTGCACCTGCGACGATGGTCATGTGCCCGTGCGTGGGTGGTCTCTCTCACAACGAGGCCGAGGAGATTTCCAAGGAATGGGCGACGGCTGGAGCCGACGTGCTGTTCCATGCGGTGGTCGAGACGGCGGAGATCGTGGTGTGATGACGTCAGACTTGCCGACGACTTATCTCGATTATCCTGATGCTTTTAAGTTCTACTTTCAGCAAACTCCCGACGATCTTGCATGGGCTAGTGCCAATGAGACGCCGGTGAACGAAGGTCCGTGGGGCGATGTACCTGGCATGCAGATTTTCTACATTGGCATCAACACGGCAGGCGAGCGGATCAGGCTTCCGCAAATATCGAGCCTTTGGCGCTATAAACCTTCTGGTGTTCAACTGGCCCATTCAGATGACCGCGACCCAGATGCGCCCCACCAGACCTATTATATCTCTGGGCCTGGGACTGGCGTCGTTCGAATCGAGCTCGGCCCCTCCATGCCCGGCATACTGATCAAACGCCCCCAGGGCAGCCAACCCGTACAGTCAACCGGGCTGATCGACGGCAAGGATTTCTACTTTCGCGAAAGCGATGGTTTTTGGTCCTTGTCAATCGGCGGCACCGATGTCGTCGAGCGGCCCGACTGGTATTATGAGGAAGAGCATGACGCGCACGATGAGTTGAGCGAGGCGGACGTCTACAGCCTTATCGCCAAGGGTGCGGAACTCCTTAGAAACGGCACACTGACGATGGCAGTGGAGCCATAAGAGCAACAAGATCGCGGGGAAAAGGAACAGCAGCCATGACCACAGTCATCAAGAACGGCACCATCGTCACCGCCGACCTGACCTACAAGGCGGATGTCAAGATCGATGGCGGCAAGATCGTCGAGATTGGCCCGAACCTCTCCGGCGACGAAACCCTCGACGCCTCCGGCTGTTATATCATGCCGGGCGGCATCGACCCGCACACCCATCTCGAAATGCCCTTCATGGGTACCTATTCCTCTGACGATTTCGAGAGCGGCACGCGCGCGGCCCTTTCCGGCGGCACGACGATGGTGGTCGATTTTGCGCTCCCCGCCCCCGGCCAGTCCCTGCTCGAAGCGCTGACCATGTGGGACAACAAATCGACCCGGGCCAATTGCGATTATTCCTTCCACATGGCGGTTACCTGGTGGAGCGAGCAGGTCTTCAAGGAGATGGAGACCATCGTCCGCGACAAGGGCATCAACACCTTCAAGCACTTCATGGCCTATAAGGGCGCGCTGATGGTGGACGACGACGAGATGTTCGCGTCTTTCCAGCGCTGCGCCGAACTCGGCGCCCTGCCGCTGGTGCATGCCGAAAACGGCGACGTCGTCGCCTCGATGTCGGCAAAGCTGCTGGCCGAAGGCAATAACGGCCCCGAGGCGCATGCCTATTCGCGGCCCGCAGAAGTCGAGGGCGAAGCCACCAACCGCGCCATTATGATCGCCGATATGGCCGGCTGCCCGGTCTATATCGTCCACACCTCCTGCGAACAGGCGCACGAGGCGATCCGCCGCGCCCGCGCCAAAGGCATGCGTGTCTATGGCGAACCGCTGATCCAGCACCTGACGCTCGACGAGAGCGAATATTCCAACCCCGACTGGGATCACGCCGCCCGCCGAGTGATGTCGCCGCCCTTCCGCAGCAAACAGCATCAGGACTCGCTTTGGGCGGGCCTTGCCTCCGGCTCGTTGCAGGTGGTCGCCACCGACCATTGCGCCTTCACCACGGCGCAGAAGCGCTTCGGCGTCGGCGATTTCACCAAGATCCCGAACGGCACCGGCGGCCTCGAAGACCGCATGCCGATGCTCTGGACGCATGGCGTCAACACAGGCCGGTTGACGATGAACGAATTCGTCGCCGTCACCTCGACCAACATCGCCAAGATCCTCAACATCTATCCGAAGAAGGGCGCGATCCTGGTCGGCGCCGATGCCGATATCGTCGTCTGGGATCCGAAACGTTCCAAGACCATCTCGTCCAAGGCCCAGCAGTCGGCGATCGACTACAACGTCTTCGAGGGCAAGGAAGTGACCGGCCTGCCGCGCTACACGCTGACGCGCGGCATCGTCGCGATCGAGGAAAGCACCATCAAGACCCGCGAGGGCCACGGCGAATTCGTCCGGCGCGAGCCGGTGACGGCCGTCAGCAAGGCGCTGTCCACCTGGAAGGAGATCACCTCTCCGCGCAAGGTGGAGCGCAGCGGCATTCCGGCAACCGGCGTATGATGATGGTGCGTAACGATACGGCCATCAACCGGGGACCGACGCCTCCATGCCAATGACCTCACGCCGGCACCAAAGCGTCCAACTCCGGCAGCAGCACGACGCTCTCCTGCTCGTTCGGATCGGTGCGCGCGATGACCGCCGTGCACGGCGTGCTGCTGAGGTTTGCCGGCAGATGCGGCACGCCTGCCGGGATATAGAAAAGTTCGCCGGCATGGACGACGACGTGATGCTCCAGCCGGTCCCCGTACCAGGTATGCGCCTCGCCGGAGAGCATGTAGATCGCCGTCTCGTGCGCCTCATGCAGATGCGCCTTGGCGCGCACGCCGGGTGGGATCGTCAGGAGGTGCATGCAGATGCCCTTGGCGCCGACCGTCTCGGCCGCGACCCCTTCGAAATAGCTGAGACCCTGCTTGCCGTCATAGGCATGATTGGGGCGAACGATGTGGCAGGTGGGCTTTGATGTCACGTCCATCCTCATCCTCCATGGAATGTATCGTCGATAAAACCGGCGATAATGATAACACGCAAACCGCGTTCCCGCGGGGAAAACAAGACTGGTCGCATTGATGCAAGCACCCTCCGTCGTATCCGCCAAGGATCTCTGTCTCACCTACCAGGCGAATGACGGCCCGGTGCGTGCCCTGAGCAATGTCAATCTCGATGTTCGCAAGGGCGATTTCGTCTCTTTCATCGGCCCGTCGGGCTGCGGCAAGACGACCTTCCTGCGTGTCATCGCCGATCTGGAGAAGAGCACCTCGGGCGAGATCTCGATCAATGGCATGACGCCGGAAGAGGCGCGCAAGGCCCGTGCCTACGGCTATGTCTTCCAGGCGCCGGCGCTCTATCCCTGGCGCACCATCGAAAACAACATCGCCCTGCCGCTGGAAATCATGGGATATTCTGGCGCCGACCGGACGAGGCGCATCGCCGAAGCGCTCGATCTCGTCAGTCTTTCCGGCTTCGAGAAGAAATTCCCCTGGCAGCTTTCCGGCGGCATGCAGCAGCGCGCCTCGATCGCCCGCGCGCTCGCCTTCGACGCCGACCTGCTGCTGATGGACGAGCCCTTCGGCGCGCTGGACGAGATCGTCCGCGACCATCTGAACGAAGAGCTGCTGAAGCTCTGGACCCGCACCAACAAGACGATCTGCTTCGTCACCCATTCCATCCCCGAGGCGGTCTACCTCTCGACCAAGATCGTGGTGATGTCGCCGCGTCCGGGCCGCGTGACCGACGTGATCGACTCGACCCTGCCTGCCGAACGCCCGCTCGACATCCGCGACACCCCCGAATTCCTGGAAATCGCCCATCGCGTCCGCGAGGGGCTGAGAACGGGGCATAGCCATGAGGTTTAGCCGGTTGAGTTCGAGGGATGGTTGGGCGTCCGGGGCCAGCAAATGGGGGCAGTCGCTGTGAAACCCGACACCTTCAAAGACAAGATCGTCCCCGTCACCACCATTCTGTTGGCCCTCCTCGTCATCTGGTATGTCGCTGCGGTCCTGATGAACGCGCCGTTCCAGCGCGACATGGACGGCCGCGCCGGCGCCACCCCTACGACCATCGAATTCATCGGCAAGACGCTCGCCCAGCCGAAGCCGATCCTGCCGGCGCCGCATCAGGTGGCGCAGAACGTCTACGAGAACACCTTCCTGCGCAGCCTTTCGAGCAATCGCAGCCTCGTCTATCACAGCTGGGTGACGCTCTCCTCGACCCTGCTCGGCTTCGGTTTCGGCATGCTGCTCGGCATCCTTCTTGCCGTGCTGATCGTGCACAATCGCGCCATGGACCGCTCGCTGATGCCCTGGCTGGTGGCGAGCCAGACCATACCGATCCTTGCGATTGCACCGATGATCGTCATCATCTCCTACAATGTGCTGACCGGCGACAATGCAATTGCGCATCTGCTGAACCTCGATTCCGACACTTCCCGCCTCGTTTCCAAGGCGCTGATCTCCACCTACCTCTCTTTCTTTCCGGTCGCCGTCGGCATGGTGAAGGGGCTGCGTTCGCCCGAAATCATGCATCTCGACCTGATGCGCACCTATTATGCCAGCCCGATGCAGACGTTCTGGAAGCTCCGCGTTCCCGCCTCGATCCCTTTCCTCTTCACCTCGATGAAGGTCGCGATCGCCGCCAGCCTGGTCGGCGCCATCGTCGGCGAGTTGCCGACGGGGGCTGTCGCCGGCATCGGCTCGAAGCTGCTCGCCGGCTCCTATTATAGCCAGACCATCGACATCTGGGCCGCCCTCGTCGCCGGATCGCTGCTGGCCGGTATCCTGGTCGCGATCGTCGGCCTTGCGGCGAAGATCGTCGACCGCACCATGGGCGGGAGGCCGGCATGAGACATCTGAGCTTTTCCTGGCAAGGCGTCGTTGCCCTCCTTCTCTGTCTCGCGGCGCTGACGGCCCTGCCGCTCCTGGCCGATGGCGCGCCGCGCCCCTTCACCGACGGCACGGCAAGCCTCACTTTCACCATCGTCATCGCGGCAGCCCTCCTGTCCTTCGCGCCGCAGCCGCCGGCCTATCGTGCCACCGTCTTGTTTATCGGCGCACATGGCGCCGCCTGGATGCTGCTTTCCGCTCTCTCCGGCAATGACGGCGCGGCCACACGGGCTTTCTTCCTGCTGCTCTTTGCCTGCTGGCTGCTTGCCTGGCGATGCGTCACCGAGCTGTCGAAATTGCAGCCCGTCACCGCCTTCGGCAGATCGACACTCCAACTGCTGATCCCGGCGATCTTCGGCGCCTGGATACTCATCCTCTGGGAGGCGGTTACGCGCGGTGCCGGCGTCCCCTTCATCCTGCTGCCGCCGCCGAGCGCCATCGGCGCGCGCATCATGGCCTCGCTGCCGATCCTCGGCGACGATGTCAGGCAGACGATCTTCAAGGCGGTGCTGATCGGTTACATCGTCGGCTGCCTCAGCGGCTTCGCCGTCGCGGTGCTGGCCGATCGCATCGTCTTCCTGCGCCGCGGCCTGCTGCCGATCGGCAACATGGTGTCGGCTCTGCCGATCATTGGCGTTGCCCCCGTCATGGTCATGTGGTTCGGCTTCGACTGGCCGTCGAAGGCCGCCGTCGTCATCATCATGACCTTTTTCCCGATGCTGGTGAACACCGTCGCCGGCCTTGCCGCCTCCGGCAGCATGGAGCGCGACCTGATGCGCACCTATGCCTCGAGCGACTGGCAGACGCTGCTCAAGCTCAAGCTTCCGGCAGCAATGCCCTTTATTTTCAATGCACTGAAGATCAACTCGACGCTGGCGCTGATTGGTGCCATCGTTGCGGAATTCTTCGGAACGCCGATCGTCGGCATGGGCTTCCGCATCTCCACCGAGATCGGCCGCATGAATGTCGACATGGTCTGGGCGGAAATCGCCGTCGCGGCGCTGGCCGGCTCGATCTTCTATGGTGTCATCGCCCTGACCGAACGGGCGGTGACGTTCTGGCATCCGTCTATCCGTGGTGGCTAGACGCGCGCGGGCTTTGCAAACAGGTCCGGGCATAACTTCAGAGGGTAAGGATAAGAAAATGAGAAAGTTGATGGTTGCAATGATGGCAAGCGCGATGTCGCTTGCAGCAGCCCATGCGATGGCCGCCGACAAGGTGGTGCTGCAGTTGAAATGGGTCACGCAGAGCCAGTTCGGCGGTTATTACGTCGCCAAGGACAAGGGCTTTTACAAGGAAGAAGGCCTCGACGTCGACATCAAGCCGGGCGGCCCCGATATCGCCCCCGAGCAGGTGATCGCCGGCGGCGGCGCCGATGTCATCGTCGACTGGATGGGCGGCGCCCTGGTTGCCCGCGAAAAGGGCGTTCCGCTCGTCAACATCGCCCAGCCCTACCAGAAGTCCGGCCTGGAAATGGTCTGCCGCAAGGACGGCCCGGTCAAGACCGAAGCCGACTTCAAGGGCCACACGCTCGGCGTCTGGTTCTTCGGCAACGAATATCCCTTCTTTGCCTGGATGAACAAGCTCGGCCTGTCCACGGAAGGCGGCCCGAACGGCGTCACCGTGCTGAAGCAGAGCTTCGACGTACAGCCGCTCGTCCAGAAGCAGGCCGACTGCATTTCCGTCATGACCTATAACGAATACTGGCAGGCGATCGATGCCGGCTTCAAGCCGGAAGAACTGACGGTCTTCAACTATACCGAGATGGGCAACGACCTTCTCGAAGACGGCCTCTATGCGATGGAAGACAAGCTGAAGGACCCGGCCTTCAAGGAAAAGATGGTCAAGTTCGTCCGCGCTTCGTTGAAGGGCTGGAAATATGCGACCGAGAATCCCGATGAAGCCGCCGAGATCGTCATGGACAATGGCGGTCAGGACGAAAACCACCAGAAGCGCATGATGGGCGAAGTCGCCAAGCTGGTCGGCGACGGCTCCGGCAAGCTGGATGAAGCGCTCTATGCCCGCACGGCAAAGGCGTTGCTCGACCAGAAGATCATCAGCAAGGAGCCTGCGGGCGCCTGGACGCACGACATTACCGACGCCGCTGCCAAGTAGTTTCGGCAATATTGCGAAGCGAAACGCGCGGAAGATTTCCGCGCGTTTTGTTTTTTCGGCGCAAGACCGGAAAAAACACCTTGCAACTGTCGCATTTATCGGGCGTCAAACGTCATGGGGTAGAAGCGCGATCAATCTTCGTAATGTTGACATAACCTTGCGGTGATTGATTGACGTCGGAATGGTAATTATTATCGCCTCATGGGGAATTGTTTTCTGCCGGACTTGTAGATCGAGCAAATCGATACCACCTACAAGCCGAATTTGCCGGCGAGGGATGAAGACGGCAAAGGATCGGCGGATACCTCTGAGAATGCAGGAAGGGCAGTGGCCTGATCGCGCGCTGAGTGGCAGACGCGCGAGTTCGGCCAACCTTATCATAAGATTGGACGAAGACGCATGGCACGTAAGCCGATTGGAATTCTAGGCGCCTCCACCCTTTTCGCAGCAGCTCTGGCTGCATCAACCGCATTTTCGCAGGAAACGCCGGTCGCAAAACCGCAGCAGAACCTGCCGGCAATCGTCGTCACCAAGGCTGTCAATCGCACTCTCGTCGACCGTGTCATCGGCACGGGAACGATCAAGCCCGTCGAGGAAGTCTATATCCAGCCGCAGGTCGAAGGTCTGTCGATCCGCACGCTGAAAGCCGATGTCGGCGACAAGGTTCAGGCGGAAAGCACGCTGGCGACGCTCAATGACGACGCGCTGGTGCTGGAAAAGAGCCAGATGATGGCGACGAAAGCCAAGGGTCAGGCAAGTCTCGCCCAGCTGCGCGCCCAGCTCATCGAGGCACAGGCCAATGCCGAACAGGCAAGGCAGCAGCAGGCCCGCGCCCAGGAAATGGTCAAGAAGGGCACGGTTTCCACCGCCCAGGTCGAACAGGCCGATGCGACTGCCGCCGCCGCCAATGCCCGCGTTGTCTCCGCCGAACAGGCGATCGAGGTCGCCGAAGCCGATCTCAAGGTCTTCGACAGCCAGATCGCCGATGCCGATCTGAAGCTGGCACGCACCGACGTGAAGACGCCGGTCGCCGGCACGGTCTCGGCGAAAAACGCCAAGGTCGGTGCGATAGCTGCCGGCAACGGCGACCCATTGTTCACCATCATCCGCGACGGTGATGTCGAGCTTGTCGCCGAGGTCGCCGAAAGCGATATCGTCAGGGTCGTGGCCGGCCAGAAGGCGGCAATTTCGCTTTCCGGCAGCCGCGAGAAGCTTTCCGGCGCCATCCGCCTGGTGTCGCCGACCGTCGATCCGGTCACCCGCCTCGGCCTCGTCCATATCTCCATCGACGATGACAGCAAGGCGCGTTCCGGCATGTATGGCAGCGCCGAGATCATCGTCCGCGAGACCGAGGGCGTATCGCTTCCCCTGACCGCCGTGCTGACCGGCAATGAAGGCTCCTCCGCCCGCAAGGTCGAGGATGGCGTGGTGAAATTCGCCAAGATCGAGACCGGCATCCAGGACGGTGCCTATGTCGAGATCGTCGATGGATTGAAGACCGGCGACGAGGTCGTGGCCAAGGCGGGCGCTTATGTCCGTGACGGCGACCACATCACTCCGGTGCGTGAACAGCCCCCGGCTTCCAACTAAAGAGACCATCCGATGAATTTTTCAGCCTGGTCCATTCGAAATCCCATCGCGCCGCTTCTGGCCTTCTGCCTGCTGGTGTTCATCGGCATGCAGTCCTTCAATTCGCTGCCGATCACGCGCTTCCCGAACATCGATGTGCCGCTCGTTTCGATCAGCGTGACCCAGAGCGGCGCCTCACCGGCTGAACTCGAAATGCAGGTGACGAAGGAGATCGAAGACGCGATCGCCTCGATCACCGGCATCGACGAAATCCAGTCGACGGTGACCGACGGCAGCTCGCAGACCAATGTGATGTTCCGGATGGAAGTGCCGACGGAACAGGCCGTACAGGACGTCAAGGACGCGATCGACCGAATCCGCAGCGACCTGCCGGCGACTGCCGAAGCGCCGATCGTCACCAAGGTCGATGTCGAGGGCCAGGCGATCCAGACCTTCGCCGTTTCCTCGCCCGATATGTCGCTGGAAGAACTCTCCTGGTTCGTCGACGATACCGTCAAGCGTGCGCTGCAGGGCCAGGCCGGTATCGGCCGCGTCGATCGCTATGGCGGCGCCGAGCGCGAAGTGCGCATTGAACTCACCCCCGGCAAGCTCGATGCCTATGGCATCACCGCTGCAAGCGTGAACCAGCAGCTGCGTGGCACCAACATCGACCTCGGCTCCGGCCGCGGCCAGGTGGCCGGCAGCGAACAGGCGATCCGTGTTCTGGGCGATGCCCGCAACGTCGCCGAACTCGCCGACACGACGATCGCACTGCCGAACGGCCGCTTCGTCAAACTGTCCGATCTCGGTGTCATCAAGGACACCTATGAAGAGCCGAAATCCTTCTCGCGCTTCAACGCCACGCCGGTTGTCACCTTCGGCGTCTTCCGCTCGAAGGGCGCCAGCGAAGTCAGCGTCGCCGAAACCGTAGCGCAAAGCCTCGACAAGGTGCGGACCGAAAACCCGAACGTGAAGATCGAACTGATCGACGATTCGGTGTATTTCACCTATGGCAATTACGAAGCCGCCATCCATACGCTGCTCGAAGGCGCGCTGCTCGCCGTCATCGTCGTCTTCCTGTTCCTCAGGAACTGGCGCGCGACGCTGATTTCGGCAATCGCCCTTCCGCTGTCTGCGATCCCGACCTTCTGGATCATGGACATGATGGGCTTCTCGCTGAACCTCGTCAGCTTCCTTGCTTTGACGCTCGCGACCGGTATTCTCGTCGACGATGCGATCGTCGAAATCGAAAACATCGCCCGCCACATCAAGATGGGCAAGACGCCCTATCGGGCGGCGATCGAGGCGGCTGATGAAATCGGCCTTGCCGTCATCGCCACCACCTTCACGATCATTGCCGTCTTCGTGCCGGTTTCCTTCATGCCGGGCATTCCGGGCCAGTACTTCATCCAGTTCGGCCTGACGGTCGCCTTCTCCGTCTTCTTCTCGCTGATGGTCGCGCGCCTCATCACCCCGATGATGGCTGCCTATCTCATGCGCGCCGAAGACGGCATGGAAGACCATCACGACAATGACGGCCTGCTGATGCGTGGATACACCCGTCTCATACGCGGCACGACCGGGCGCTGGTATACGCGTTACGCGACGCTGATTGTCGCCTTCGCTTTCCTGGTCGGCTCCGTTTTGCTGCTGATGCAGGTTCCCGGCAGCTTTTTGCCGCCGGAAGATGCCTCGCGCATCGTTCTCTCCGTCGAACTGCCGCCCAATGCACGGCTTGACGATACCGAGAAGACGACGGATGCGATCTACGATCGGGTCAAGGACATCAACGGCGTCGAAAGCGTCTTCGTCCTCGGCGGCGCATCGCCGAAGGGGGATCTCGAACTGCGCCGCGCCACCATCACGCTGGCGCTTCACAAGCTCGACCAATCGCTGATCAAGAAGATGGTCAATGACGGGCTCGGCCATATCCCGGTCATCGGGCCGATGCTGCCGAAGGTGGAAGTCCACGGCCGCGAACGTCCGCAATGGGATATCGAAAAGGAAGTCTTCGCCAAGTTGCGCGACATTCCCGACGTTCATATCCTCAAGCTCAACGACCGCGGCGAACGCGACCTCTCCTTCAACTTCCTCTCCAAGAACGAGAAGGACCTGAACGACGCCGTCGGCATTCTGGAATCCAAGCTTCGCGCTGATCCGCTGCTGGCCAATGTCAGCGCCGACGGCGCCCTGCCCCGCCCGGAACTGCAGGTTTACCCGCGCAAGGACGAGGCCGCCCGCCTCGGCATCACGCCGCAGCAGATCTCCGAGACCATCCGCGTCGCCACCATCGGCGATGTCGATGCGGCCCTTGCCAAGATCTCGCTCGACGATCGCCAGATCCCGATCCGTGTCCAGGCGGCACTCGACATGCGTCGCGACCTTGCGGCGCTGCGGGCACTGAAGATCCAGACCGCCAGCGGCGGCACCGTTCCGCTCGCGAGCGTCGCCAATATCGACTATTCGGAGGGCGTAAGCTCGATCAAGCGCAACAACCGTTACCGCGTCGTCTCGATCGGTTCCGACCTGCCGCAGGGCGTGGCGCTCGACACGGCTTCGGCCCGGTTCCGTGAAATCGTCAAGGAGGCCAATATTCCGGCCACGGTGCACCTTGCCGAAAGCGGCGACACCAAAGTCCAGTCCGAGATGCAGCAGAGCTTCGTCAACGCCATGTTGATGGGCCTCCTGCTGGTGCTGACGGTGCTGATCCTGCTCTTCAAGGACGTGATCCAGCCCTTCACCATCCTGTTCTCACTGCCGCTCGCCATTGGCGGCGTCGCAGCCGGCCTGATCCTCACCAGCAATCCGCTGTCCATGCCCGTCATGATCGGTATCCTGATGCTGATGGGTGTCGTCACCAAGAACGCCATCCTGCTCGTGGATTTCGCCATCGAGATGCGCCACCAGGGCATAGCCCGGGTCGAAGCCATGGTCGAAGCCGGCCGCAAGCGCGCCCGGCCGATCATCATGACCTCGATCGCCATGTCGGCAGGCATGCTGCCTTCCGCGCTCGGTGTCGGCGAAGGCGGCTCCTTCCGGGCGCCGATGGCGATCGCGGTGATCGGCGGCATCATCGTCTCGACGGTGCTCTCGCTCGTCGTCGTGCCCTCCTTCTTCCTGATCATGGACGATCTGTCCCGCCTGCTCGGCTGGGCTTTCGGCCGCCTGGTCGGCCGGAAGGACAATGAGGACCTGCCGCTGTCGCGCGAGGATCTCACCCGCGTCACCCGCGAGAACCGCAGCGAGATCGACTCGCTGGAGGAGCGCCTGACCGCGATCGAAAAGCCGGAAAGCAAGCGCAAGACCGCCAACAGCAACGACACCAACGTGCTCCGCCTGCCGCCCTTCGCGGCGGAATAGTCAAAAAACCCACAAAATGAACGGGCCGGGAGTCAACTCCCGGCCCGTTCATTTTGCCATTCCTTTTTCGCCGTTCTGACCGTCAGAGCCCGCCCTGCTCCCTGAGGAAGCTGACGATCGAGCTGATGCCGTCGCCGCGCTTCATGTCGGAGAAGACGAAGGGGCGGCTCGCACGCATCCGCGTCGCATCCCGGTCCATCACCTCGAGATCGGCGCCGACATAGGGCGCCAGGTCCTTCTTGTTGATGACAAGCAGGTCCGAGCGGGTGATGCCAGGCCCGCCCTTGCGCGGGATTTCCTCGCCCTGGCAGACGGAGATGACATAGATGGTGATATCGGCAAGATCGGGCGAAAAGGTCGCCGCCAGATTGTCGCCGCCGGATTCGATGAAGACGACGTCGAGATCGGGGATCCGCTGGTTGAGGCCGGCGATCGCCTGCAAATTAATCGTCGCATCCTCGCGAATAGCGGTATGTGGGCAGCCGCCGGTCTCGACGCCGACGATGCGGTCGGAAGGCAGTGCCTGCATGCGCACCAGCGCTTCGGCATCCTCGGTCGTATAGATGTCGTTGGTGACGACGGCGACGGAATAATCGTCGCGCATCGCTTTGCAGAGCTTTTCGGTCAGCGCCGTCTTGCCCGAACCGACCGGCCCGCCGATGCCGACACGCAAAGGTCCGTTTCTTGATTTCATGTGCCTTACTCCAATCCAAGCTGATGATAGCGAAGCCGCCCGCCCGCGCCACCGTCAAATGACTTAGAGCGCTTGTTTTTCTTCGAATCACGGAAGCGCTCTATCTCGTTGTTTTCACGCAATTCCGGGCGCAAAACCGCTGCGCACTTTTGCTGGAATTGCTCTAGCCACAGCGATAATTTCGCACCGTCACGAGCGGAACAGCCGCGTCGTCTGCATCTCGTGGCGCAGGCTGGCAATATCGGCCTGCACGGTCGCCGAGCCCAGATCGTCGAGCGTCGAGGCTGCCGCCCGTCGGGCGACCTCCGCGATACATTCTTCAAGACCGGCAAGGATGGCAACGCCATTCCTCTGTCCGGCAACGCCGAGACGGATGCCTGCCGATATCGCCTGCGATGCATAGGCATGCAGGAAGATGGCAAGCGCCTTCTCGGGCTTTATGTCGTGGGCGCCCGTCACCGCCCCGACCGCAATGGGATAAGCGACCTTGTCAGGCAATCGCTCGAACACCTCGTCCGGCCAGGCCCGCGCCGCCGCAAGAAAAGCCTCGCCGAGCAACATCGTTTCCTGATGGCGCTCGCGCGACCCGGCAAGCGCTTCGGCGAGTGCGGCAATCTCGGCAAGGCGCAGGGGCTCTGCCTGGTACCTGTGACTTTCGGCCAGAAGCACGGCATCGTTCCAGACCGACCCATGGCCGATCAGCGTGCCGATCCAGGCCGCAAGCGAGCTCGAATCTGTAACCAGCCCGTCGGACACTGCCCGCTCCAGCCCTCCCGAATAGGCAAAGCTGCCGATCGGAAAGGCCGGCGAGAGCCATGCCGTCAGGCGCAGCAATGCCTGGAGCTCGCGATCACTCGTCATCAAGGCTCAGTCGTGCTTGTGGTCGTGATGTCCATGGTCATGATCCCGTCCATGGTCATGACTATGGTCATGATCATGACCGCGATCGTGGCGGTGCTCATGCTCATGCTCGTAGCCATGTTCGTGATCATGGTCATGGCCGTGATTATGAGCAAGATCGTGATCATGCCCATGCGAATGCCCGCCGTGAGAATGGTAGGCGCCGCGCGCCGGCTGGAACGGCTCGTCGATTTCGAGAACGACGGCGCCGAGTCCCTGCAGCATGGTGCGGATGACATGATCGCGCAGGATGACGATGCGGTCTTCCTCGATCTGCGCAGCAAGATGCCGGTTGCCGAGATGCCAGGCGAGTTCCACGAGATGCGTGCGGTCGCGTCCGCGAACCTCGAAGAGCTTCTCGTCGGCAGCGAGGATCTCGATCAACTCGCCGTCGTCACGTACCAACAGATCGCCATTGGCGAAAAGCACCGCATCCTTGAGATCGAGCATGACCATCTCGCCATTTTCCAGATGCAGCAGCTTGCGGCGCAAATGGCGCAAGTCATGCGGCAGCTTGACCTGGGCGGTCGGATGGGAGGAAGGGGTTCCGGCAGGAAGATAGGAAGTAACGCGCTGCATGGTATGTCCGTTTTCTGAGAGGACGACCATGCAAAATAGCTCTTCCCGATGCAAGCACCAATGGTTTTTCACTCGGATCCATCTTTATATTCCGTAAGCCTGCATCACGTTGTCGCTCTCCAGCCCCCTGCCTTCGACATCGACGCCGTTCTCCGCAAGCCCGTGCCAGGCATGATGCAAACCCTCCCGCTCGTGCACGACGCGATTGCGCCCAAGCGCCTTGGCCAGATAGAGCGCCCGGTCGGCAGAAGCATAGACCTGCTGCTTGTTGCGCTCGGCGACGAGATCGGCCACACCGCCGGAAACGGTAATGCGGATGTCGTGCCCGTCCGCCTTGATGGCGCCGCTTGCGATCCGGGCTCGGACACCTTCGATGCGCTCCATCCGTGCCTCCAGCGGCTCGCCGGAGACGATGACGCCGAACTCCTCCCCACCCAGCCGTGCGACAATGGAAATTTCATCGAAGGTAGATGTGAGCATGCCTGATACTGCGGTAATGACGGCATCGCCGCAAGCATGGCCGAAGCGATCGTTGATCGCCTTGAAGCGGTCGACATCGAAAATCACAAGCGAAGCGTTGCCCTCGGTTTTTTCCAGTGCCTCCGTAAAGGCGCGCCGGTTCAGCAGGCCGGAGAGCGTGTCCGTGCGGCTGAGCTTTTCGAACTCCGCCCGCGACAGCGTCAGCTCATGCAGGGCAAAACCGGCAGCCAGCGACAGCATGCCGGAAACCGTCCCGCCGACGAGCCAGGAAAAAATGGCGCCGAAGCTGATCGCATGCGAGAGTGTCACCGGCAACAGGCCGAAAAAGCCAAGCGGCGGTATCGTCAGCACCATGATGACGCCGGAGAGGACAACGGCAAGAAAGCTCATCTTCAGCGCGAAGACATAGACGTTTCTGCGATGTTGAAAATTGCCAAAATCGGCCTGCAGCGACATCCAGTTTCTCATGAGAATCGACCTTCCTGCCCGGCGTTTCAAGGCATTGATAAGAGCCCAATTGCTGCGGGTGTCTTAATCGACTCGTTAAAATTCGAACGGTTTCAGACGATTCGGTGGACAGAATTTTTCTAGCAGGGGATGCAGCTTTCCAATCCCTGAATCGAACAGCTCAGAGAGACACTTAACTAATTGACATAAAAGCGATTTTCTACGCTGGTCAGTGCCGCTGTTCCAGAATGGTTTAGCTGGGGAAAACATCGGTTTTCCCAGCGATTTTTACAACCAAATGGAGAGTGCGATTCACAATTCACTTTAGGAGTGGGCGAGCTCGGCGGTTGCTTCAATTGTAGACAGAAACAGATAATCGCAATGCTTGTGGAAGCGGGTTCCATAAGCCGGTTCGAAGCCCGGCCGAGCGCAGGGCAGCGGCAGTCCAGGTGTTGCAGCCGAAGAGGGCGTTGAAGTATCCCTTGGCCTCGAAGAACCGGTCGATCTCGCCGTATCCTGCATCCGGGATCGGCACCACCGTGCCTGCGTCGCGGACGAAGCTCTCCGAAATAAAATCGCGCAGCCGCGCCAATTGATCGTCACTGACATCGAATGCCGTAACGGTGGGCTGGGGCTCGGTGATATGACCGGCAAGGTCCACATGCAGCGCCGAACGGTCGATCGTCAGCGCGCGCAGCACCGGCACCGGCTTCAGCTCCGCCCATGTCGGCGTTTCCAGATAGAAGGCACGGCCGCCCCAGCCGATAATGAGCCATTCGGCATTCGGATGGCCAAGCGGAAAACCGGTATCGCCGAGGAAGGAGAAAGCCGCCCGCGTTTCCGCGTCGAGCGGAATGGCAATATCGGTATGGATCGGACCCGACAGCAGGAGAACCCGATGCGTCACCGCCGCCGACGCCTTGCCCGGCGCAATCAGCGGCCTGGGAATGAAGATTCCGCAGGCCGCCAGAAGCACAAGCAGGAAGACGATCCGCAACAGCCAGCGGATGCCTGTTCTCATCAGGGCCGTCCGTCGCACATCGGACGTGGACCTAAAACAGGAAGTAGCGTTGCGCCATTGGCAGCACCGTCGCCGGCTCGCATGTCAGCAATTCGCCGTTCGCCCTCACTTCGTAGGTCTCCGGATCGACCTCGATCTCGGGTGTCAGGTCGTTGTGGATCATCGATGCCTTGGAGATGCCGCCGCGCGTATTCTTCACCGCAACCAGTTGCTTGGCGACGCCGAGCCGGCCCTTCAGGCCGGCGTCGAGCGAGGCCTGGCTGACGAAGGTGACGGAGGAATTGGTGAGGCTCCTGCCGTAGGAAGCAAACATCGGCCGGTAGTGGACCGGCTGCGGCGTCGGGATCGAGGCGTTCGGATCGCCCATCGGCGCGGCCGCGATCGAGCCGCCGAGCAGCACCATGTCGGGCTTCACCCCGAAAAAGGCCGGGTTCCAGAGCACGAGGTCGGCGCGTTTGCCGATCTCGACCGAGCCGATCTCATGGCTGAGACCATGGGCGATCGCCGGATTGATCGTATATTTGGCGATATAACGGCGAACGCGGAAATTGTCGTTGTCACCCTTTTCTTCCTTCAGCCGGCCGCGCTGACGCTTCATCTTGTCGGCCGTCTGCCAGGTGCGGATCGCCACTTCGCCGACGCGGCCCATGGCCTGGCTGTCGGACGAGATGATCGAGAAGGCGCCGATATCATGCAGGATATCTTCCGCCGCGATCGTCTCCTTGCGGATCCGGCTTTCGGCAAAGGCGATATCCTCGGGGATCGATGGCGACAGGTGGTGGCAGACCATCAGCATGTCGAGATGCTCGGCGATGGTGTTGACCGTATACGGCCGCGTCGGATTGGTGGACGAGGGAATGACGTTCGGCTGGCCGCAGATCTTGATAATGTCGGGCGCGTGCCCGCCGCCCGCCCCTTCCGTGTGGAAGGCATGGATGGTGCGGCCCTTGATCGCGCCGATCGTATCCTCGACGAAGCCGCTTTCGTTCAGCGTGTCGGTGTGGATCATCACCTGCACGTCATATTCGTCGGCAACCGACAGGCAGCAGTCGATGGCGCCTGGCGTCGTGCCCCAATCCTCGTGCAGCTTCAGCGAGGTGGCGCCGGCTAGCACCATTTCGGTGAGCGCCCCCGGCAGCGAGGCATTGCCCTTGCCGGCGAAAGCGAGGTTCATCGGGAAGGCGTCGGCCGCTTCGATCATCCGCGCCAGATGCCAGGGACCGGGCGTGCAGGTGGTGGCAAGCGTGCCATGCGCCGGCCCCGTGCCGCCGCCGAGCATGCAGGTCATGCCGCTCATCAGCGCTTCTTCGATCTGCTGCGGCGCGATGAAGTGGATATGGCTGTCCATGCCGCCGGCGGTGATAATCTTGCCTTCGGCGGCGATCGCCTCCGTGCCCGGGCCGACGATGATATTGACGCCAGGCTGCATGTCAGGATTGCCCGCCTTGCCGATCGCGACGATGCGCCCGTCCTTCAGCCCGATATCGGCCTTGTAGATGCCGGAATGATCAACGATCACCGCATTGGTGATGACCGTATCGACCGCGCCATCCGCCCGCGTCACCTGGCTCTGGCCCATGCCGTCACGGATCACCTTGCCGCCGCCGAACTTCACCTCCTCGCCATAGGTGGTGAAATCCTTCTCGATCTCGATGAAAAGCTCCGTATCGGCAAGGCGCACCTTGTCTCCGGTGGTCGGTCCGAACATGCCGGCATAGGCGGCGCGCGAGATCTTGTAGGGCATCCATCAGGCTCCGTGGGAAGAAGAGATAAGGTTTTTTCCGCCGAGCCGGGTGAGGCGGCCGGCGGCAATATAACTATCGACAAGCTGCCTTTCGGCCGCAAAAGGGTGCCATTCCCAGCCGGCATGGCCGAAGCCGGCGAGCGTCACCTCGGCATCGGCATATGTCTCCAGCACCTCGCCGATCACGATCATGCCGCTGCTCGGCACGACATATGGCTGCGGATCAAAAGCCGAAAGCGACACGTCGACGGCCTCGTGGATCGACTTGCCGATGACGACGTGCCTCTTGCCGGCATCGGCACAGAAGGCACTGAACTCATCGGTATAGTCGTCGCAGAAATCGTCGAGTTCCGGATGCGAGACGGCAAGCGGCGCGCGCAGCGCGGCGAATTTTTCCGGATCGCGCACGCTCCAGATCTCGCGCGCCGAAACGACGCCGGGATGGGCGCGCCACTCACGCGAACCGAGCATCGCTTTCGCCGGCCGGCCGGTATTGCAGACCGCGACGGCATCGGTGCGGCTGCCGCCGTCGCCATAGGAGCGACATTCGTTGAAGCGGACGACGAAATCGGCGGCATCGATGATGCCTGCCATCCCTTCTCCGACCTCACCATTGCCGACGATCATGATCTTCCTGATCACCTCAGTTGCTCATCGTGTCTTCGAGCTCTTTTAGCTCTTTCGTGCGTTTGTCCGTGATGTTGGCGAGACATCCGGCGACCAGCATCGGCTCCATCGTGCCGCCGCGGGCCTGAAAGCCGAAGGCGTCACATTCGGCGTCGCGATAATCGATCCAGGCGCGCTGCGCTTTGACCAGCGCCTGCTCCGCGCCCTTCATGTCGCCATCCAGGTCCTTGTCGATCGCCGCCAGGGCGGCGCGGGTCTTCTTGTATTGCGCATTCAGAGCCTTGTCGGCAGCCTCATGGCGCGCCGCCTCGCAGGCCGTCATGTCCGATTGCGTCTTGGGACTGTTGCAATCGATCTCCTCGGCGGAGGCGCTACCAGCCATGAGCAGCATCGCCGCTCCGACCAGGCAGATATTCAAACGCATGCGTTCCTCCCGACCATCGCTCTTAGAGCTTGCCCATCACCAGCTGGCGGAAGCCGTAAACCTCGCGCTTGCCGGAAAGCGGGATCAGCGTCACCGAGCGCGTCTGCCCCGGCTCGAAGCGCACCGCCGTTCCCGCCGGGATATCGAGCCGCTTGCCATGTGCAACAGCGCGATCGAAGGAAAGCCCGGCATTGGTCTCGGCGAAATGATAGTGGCTGCCGACCTGCACTGGCCGGTCGCCCGTATTGGAAACCTCCAGCGTCACCGTCTGCGCGCCGGCATTCAGTTCGATGTCGCCGCTTGCGGCAATGATTTCACCTGGAATCATCTCGTCCTCCTTAAGCCGCCTTGGGCGCACAGCCCTCGGCCTTCAGCACGGGCTTCGTCGACGCCGGATTTTTGGCAAGCATATCAACCGGCCGAATAGGCCTCGCGACGAGATTGCCGCCGCAGTTCGGGCAGACACCTTTCAGCACACCCTCGACGCAATCGGCGCAGAAGGTGCATTCATAGGTGCAGATCCGTGCCTCGGTGCTGTCCGCCGGCAAATCCTTATCGCAGCATTCGCAATTGGGCCTGAGCTCCAGCATTCCTATCTCCTCACCGGATCGGCTCGTGCACGGTGACGAGCTTGGTTCCATCCGGGAACGTCGCCTCCACCTGCACGTCGTGGATCATCTCGGCAACGCCCTCCATCACCTGGCCGCGGCCGATCACATGGGCGCCGGCTTCCATCAGCTCGGCAACCGGGCGGCCGTCGCGGGCGCCTTCGACGACGAAATCGCTGATCAGCGCGATCGCTTCGGGATAGTTCAGCTTGACGCCGCGCTCCAGCCGCCGCCGCGCCACCATCGCCGCCATTGATATCAGCAGCTTGTCTTTTTCTCTCGGAGTGAGGTTCATTGCTTGCCCATCTGCTTCATACCTAGAACAGGATGATCCTGTTCTGCATTAAAGAGTTAGAGCCTGATGTCGTCCGAAAACCGCTCACACTTTTCGGCATCATGCTCCAGGTTCATAGATTCCAGACTTTCGGCACAGGCGCGCCATTGCGCAAGGCGGAAATGACCGGGATCAGGATTTTTCTGAGTGAGAATCCGTCGGCCGCCGCAAGGCGGACGACAAGCTTGCCATCCCAGGCGCTTGCACCGCCCATCGATCCTTCGACGAGCGGCCGGACCTTGGCGAGATAGGCTTCGGAAAGCGGTCCGGCATAAAGCAGCGTCGCAAAGGCCACCTGCCCGCCGAGCACGGCCTGCCGCGCGGCCAGCGCCGCCACGCCTTCGGAAAGCCTGAGTTCCTCGGCATGGATCAGTTGGCCCGAGCGGCGGATGCGCCAGCGGTCGCGGAACAGCCCGGTCTCCACCGCCTCCCCCATCGCCTTGCGGCCGAGCAGGACGGCTTCGACGGCCAGAAATTCGGCACTCTCGTCAAGATCGACATCCAGCCGGCGGAAAAGTGCGGCTCTATCGAAGAGGATCGTTTCCTGCGGCAGCCAGTCGACGCGAGCCTGGGCTCCAACCTTGATGCTGGTCGTCACCTCGGCGGTGCCGGCCGATGCCTTGTAAATCTTCTCGCAGGCCTGGGTGGTGACGTCGATGCGCGTACCGGCGCCGGCATCGACGCTCCAATCCATCCGGTCGCCGCCGGTGAGCCCGCCAGCGGTGTTGATGATGACGGCTTCCATGGAGGCATTGAAGGTATCAGGCAGGCGGATCTTCGCCGCTCCCTCCTGATAGAGCTCACGGATGCGCGTACGGCCATCGAACAGCTTTGCCGCCAGATGCCCGCGCCCCTCCGCTCTTTGCGGTCTCGTGCCTGCCGCCGCAATCGTCATATCGTCCCTTTCGGTCGCGCCTTTGATTTTCATTCAAGCGCGCAGATAGCAGAAAGCAAGCAATTCCCATGCCGTCCAGGATGCCCGCAGCAGATGCGGCAGATCTGCGAATTGCTGGGTCCACTGCTGCAAAATGCGGCATCTGCCGGTCAGACGGTCAGATGACGGCGGGCCTCCGGTGTATCCAGCGTTTCGGCAAGCCCTTCATGCACGATCTCGCCGCGATCCATGATGTAGACGTAATCGGCGAGCTCCCGGCAGAAATCCAGATATTGTTCGACGAGCAGGATCGCCATGCCTGTGGAGTCACGCAAATAGCGGATCGCCCGGCCGATATCCTTGATGATCGAGGGCTGGATGCCTTCGGTCGGCTCGTCGAGCACGAGGATCTTCGGCCGCGTCACCATGGCGCGCCCGATCGCCAACTGCTGCTGCTGCCCGCCGGAAAGATCGCCGCCGCGACGCGACAACATCGACTTCAGCACCGGGAAGAGGCTGAAGATGTCGTCGGGGATGTTGCGGTCGCGGCGACCAAGCGGAGCGAAGCCGGTTTCGAGATTTTCCTTGACGGTAAGCAGCGGGAAGATTTCGCGGCCCTGCGGCACATAGCCGACGCCCTGCTTGGCGCGGGCAAAGGGCGGCAGACCGTTGAGTCTGGTGTCATTGAAGGTGATGGTACCCGCCGACAGCGGATGCTGGCCGGTAACGGCGCGCAGAAGAGAACTCTTCCCCACGCCGTTACGCCCCAGCACGCAGGTAATCTTTCCCATCTCCGCTTTGATCGAGATGCCGCGCAGCGCCTGGGCGGCGCCATAATGCAGATTTGCGTTTTCGACTGTCAGCATCCGTTCACCCATTCCCCATCAGTTCATTAGGCCACGCCTCAGCGTCTGCAGGGCGTGCTCCTGTTCCGTCGTTCTCTCGCCGCCGACCGCGGCCACGTCCTCGGCAATACCGATCAATTGCTGACGCTCTTGCATGTCGAGCGCCTCTATCCAGAGAGGCCGGAACCGGCGGATCGGATCTTCGGGACTGGTGACGTTCTTGGACGCCCACTCGCCGAAAACCAGCACCTCTTCCATGTCGCCCGGCCGGATGATGCCTTTCATGCGGTTGCGAACGACATCCTTCGCAGCGTCGACATAGATCGGCTTTTCCTTGGCAAGGCAGAAGAAAAAGGCCACCGCCGCAATCGCCGGATCGGCGATCGAGGCCAGCGGCGCGACTTCGGCCTGCTTGCGAAACTTTTTGCGCTTATAAGCGCCCCGCATCCGCTCGACCGAATCGATGATCTCGTTTCCCGCTTCACGCGCCATTTTCAAACGCCAATACCAGACGACCGCGCCGCTGAGCGCCACAACCAGAATACCGAGAAAAGCCATGATGAAACCCCACAGTAAAACCCGCCCGTTTTAGAGCGTCTTCTTTTGTCAGGTTCAAGTCTCCAAGTTGCACTGATCACCGCCCCAGATAGTTCTCGATCACCTTCGGATCGGAACTGACAAAATCGATCGACCCTTCCGCCAGCACCGAGCCTTCGGCAAGGCACGTCACCTTGACGCCGAGGTCGCGGATGAAGCCCATGTCGTGCTCGACGACGACGACCGAGCGGGTCCTAGCGATATCCTTGAGCAGGACCGCCGTTTCCGCCGTTTCCGCATCGGTCATGCCGGCCACCGGTTCGTCGACCAGCAGGAGTTTCGGCTCCTGCGCCAGCAGCATGCCGATCTCCAGCCACTGCTTCTGCCCATGCGAGAGGTTGGCGGCGAATTCGTCACGGCGGTGCGTCAGCCGCACCGTTTCCAGGATCTCCTCGATGCGCGCCTTGTCCTCGCCCGAAAGCCGGTAGAACAACGTCGGGAACACACCACGACGCCGGTTCAGCGCAAGCTCCAGATTGTCCCACACCGTATGGCTTTCGAAGACCGTCGGCTTCTGGAATTTCCGGCCGATGCCGAGCTGGGCGATATCGGCTTCATCCTTCTTGGTCAGGTCGATCGTGCCGTTGAAGAACACCTCGCCCTCATCGGGCCTGGTCTTGCCGGTGATGATATCCATCATCGTCGTCTTGCCGGCGCCGTTCGGGCCGATGATGGCGCGAAGCTCACCGGGCTCGATAACGATCGACAGCGAATTCAGCGCCTTGAAGCCGTCGAAGGAAACCGACACGCCGTTGAGATAAAGCACGCTGGTGGGTTTGACGTCGGGAATCACTGTGCTCACTCCGCTGCCTGGATTTTCGGCTCGATGTCGTCTTCTTCAGCCGCCGGCGGGGCAGCCTTGGAGACAAGCTTCTGCTTGCCGAGATATTGCGCAATCGTGCCGACGACGCCCTTCGGCAGGAACAGCGTCACGGCGACGAAAAGGCCGCCCAGCGCAAACAGCCAGATCTCCGGGAAGAGGCCGGTGAAGATCGTCTTGCCGCCGTTGACGAGGATCGCGCCGATGATGGGCCCGATCAGCGTCGCCCGCCCGCCGACCGCCGTCCAGATGACGACTTCGATCGAATTGGCAGGAGCGAATTCGCCCGGATTGATGATGCCGACCTGCGGCACGTAGAGCGCGCCGGCAATGCCTGCCATCATCGCCGAGACGACGAAGGTGAAGAGCTTGAAATGCTCGACGCGGTAGCCGAGGAAGCGCGTGCGGCTTTCGGCATCGCGCACGCCGACCAGCACCTTGCCGAATTTCGAGCGCACGATCGCCGAGGCGATCATCAGCGACAGGGCCAGGAAGATCGCGGTCGCCGCAAAGAGGCTCGCACGCGTGCCGTCCGCCTGGATGTTGAAGCCGAGGATGTCCTTGAAATCGGTCATGCCGTTGTTGCCGCCGAAGCCCATATCGTTGCGGAAGAAGGCCAGCAGCAGCGCATAAGTCATCGCCTGGGTGATGATCGAAAGATAGACGCCGTTGACGCGCGAGCGGAAGGCGAACCACCCGAAGACGAAGGCGAGCAGGCCGGGCACGGCGAGCACCATCAGCGCCGCAAACCAGAACTGGTCGAAACCGTACCAGAACCAGGGCAGCTCCTTCCAATTCAGGAACACCATGAAATCGGGCAGGACAGGATCGCCGTAGACGCCGCGCGAGCCGATCTGGCGCATCAGATACATGCCCATCGCATAACCGCCGAGCGCGAAGAAGGCGCCGTGGCCGAGCGAGAGGATGCCGCAGAAGCCCCAGACGAGATCGAGCGCCAGCGCCAGCAGCGCATAGGTCAGATATTTGCCGAACAGCGCCATGATATAGGTCGGGATGTGCAGCGGGTTGGTCGGGCCGGTCGCCAGATTGAGCACCGGTACGAGAATGGCGACCGCCAGCAACAGGGCGATGGCAATCGAGATCCTGCGATCGAGAGACCGGAGAAGGAAGGCCGTAATCATGCTTCCACCGCCCTTCCTTTGAGTGCGAAGAGCCCGCGCGGACGCTTCTGGATGAAGAGAATGATGAGGACGAGCACCAGGATCTTGCCGAGCACGGCGCCGGCGAAAGGCTCGAGGAACTTGTTGACGACGCCGAGCGAAAGCGCGCCGACCAGCGTGCCCCAGAGATTGCCGACACCGCCGAAGACGACGACCATGAAGCTGTCGATGATGTAGCTCTGGCCGAGGTTCGGCGAGACGTTATCGATCTGCGAGAGTGCGACACCCGCCATGCCGGCGATGCCGGAGCCGAGCGCGAAGGTGAAGGCGTCGACCCAGCCGGTCCGGATGCCCATTGAGGAGGCCATGCGCCGGTTCTGCGTCACCGCCCGCATCTGCAGGCCGAAGGCGGAACGCTTCAGCAGCATCAGCAGCGTCAGGAATACCACGACCGAAAAGACGATGATCCAGAGCCGGTTCCAAGTGATGGCAAGCCCGCCGAAATCGAAGGTGCCGGACATCCAGCTCGGATTGCGAACCTCGCGGTTGGTCGGGCCGAAATAGCTGCGCACCGCCTGCTGCAGGATCAGCGATACGCCCCAGGTGGCAAGCAAGGTTTCCAGCGGCCGGCCGTAGAGATAGCGGATGACGACACGCTCGATGATCAGGCCGACGAAGCCGGTGAAGATGAAGGCGGCCGGCACCGCAAAGGCCAGCGAATAATCGGCAAGCTCAGGAAAGGTCGAGGTGATGTATTCCTGCACGACATAAGTGGTGTAAGCGCCGATCATCACCATTTCGCCATGCGCCATGTTGATGACGCCCATGACCCCGAAAGTGATGGCAAGGCCGATTGCCGCTAGCAGCAGCACCGAGCCGAGCGACAGACCGTACCAGACGTTCTGGACGATATCCCAGAGCACCAAGCTGCGGTTGATCGAGCTGATATGCGCCTGGATGACGGGCTTCAGATCTTCGGGCGCCGTTGTCAACGCCGTGGTCAGAATGGTCAGGGCGTCGCGACCGCCGCGGGCTGCGACCGTATCGATCGCCTCCTTCTTCTCGGCGGCGCTGACATCGCCCTTCAGCACCATCACGGCACGGGCCGCTTCCATGGTGCTCTTGATCTCGGCGTCCTTCTCATCCGCCAGCGCGGAATTAAGCAGATCAAGGTTGGCGGGATCGGCATCCTTCAGCAGGCCTTGAGCCGCAGCAAGGCGAGCGCCGCGATCGGGGCTCAGCAGCGTCAACTGGCTCATGATGGTGCCGATCAGGGTACGAACGGAATTGTTGATCCGGACTTTGGACATCATGTCGGGATCGAGATCGGCGACAGCCTCGCCGGTGATCGGATCGGAAAAGGTCGGCTCGTCTTCGGTGCCGCCTTGGACGAGAACTGGACCGCCCTCCTCGGAATTGACATAGAGCAGGCCGTCGCTCAACTGCTGCAATATCTGGCTGACATGCGCATCCTTCGAGGCGACGAGCGCCTTGATGGCGGCTTCGCGCTCCGGAAACCCGCCGGTGCCGAGCGCATCGACGAGGGCATGGATATCGTCCTGAGCCTTCAGGCCGGCCGTCAGCCCCGAGAGGGTCAGGCAAAGGGTCAAAAGAAAAATCTTGATGGCGCGATACATCGGCTTTCCCGCCTAACCGGAGCATAGTGTGAAATGCTCTATCTCAGTGTTCTCACGCAATTCCGGACACAGAACCGCTGTGCACCTTTGTTGGAATTGCTCCAGCGTTGCCTTCTCGGCAGCGACCGCCGGGGACGGAGCTTCCGCCCGGATTTGCAATCCGGACGGAAGTCTTCAGGCTCGTGTCAGGTCAGCTCGCTCAGGAGCCCTTGCCGCCGCACTTGCCGGTCGCGACATTGAAGTTGCCGCAGGACATAGGCTTGCGCCAATCGGAGATCAGGTCCTTGGAGTCGGGCAGGTAGTCCGACCATTCGTCGCCGACGACGGCAGGCGTCTGTTGGACGATTTCGAACTGGCCGTCGGCCTGGATTTCACCGATCAGCACCGGCTTGGTGATGTGGTGGTTCGGCATGACGGTGGCATAGCCGCCGGAGAGGTTCGGAACGGTGACGCCGATGATGTTGTCGAGAACGGCATCGGTATTGGTGGTGCCGGCAGCCTGGACAGCTTTGACCCAGGCGTTGAAGCCGATATAGGCGGCTTCCATCGGGTCATTCGTCACGCGCTTGTCGTTCTTGGTGAACGCATGCCATTCCTTGATGAACTTCTTGTTGGCCGGGCTTTCGACCGACTCGAAGTAGTTCCAGGCGGCGAGATGGCCAACGAGCGGCTTGGTGTCGAGACCGGCAAGCTCTTCTTCACCGACCGAGAAGGCGACGACGGGAATATCGGTTGCCTTGATGCCCTGGTTGCCGAGTTCCTTGTAGAAGGGAACGTTGGCGTCGCCGTTGATGGTGGAGACGACGGCAGTCTTCTTGCCGGCCGAGCCGAATTCCTTGATCTTGGCGACTTCAGTCTGCCAGTCGGAGAAACCGAACGGCGTGTAGTTGACGAGAATGTCTTCCTTCGGAATGCCCTTGGCTTCGAGATAGGCTTCGAGGATCTTGTTGGTCGTGCGGGGATAAACGTAGTCGGTGCCTTCGAGCACGAAGCGCTTCACGCCTTCGGTGTTCATCAGGTAGTCGACGGCCGGGATCGCCTGCTGGTTCGGAGCCGCACCGGTGTAGAAGATGTTGCGCGAGGATTCTTCGCCTTCATACTGCACCGGGTAGAAGAGCAGCGAGTTCAGCTCTTCGAAGACCGGCAGCACGGATTTGCGCGAAGACGAAGTCCAGCAACCGAAGACGGCAGCGACCTTGTCCTTTTCGATCAGTTCGCGTGCCTTTTCGGCAAACAGCGGCCAGTCGGAAGCCGGATCGACGACGACGGCCTCGAGCTTCTTGCCGAGAAGGCCGCCCTTCTTGTTCTGCTCGTCGATGAGCATCAGCATGGCATCTTTCAGCGTCGTTTCGGAAATCGCCATGGTGCCGGAGAGCGAATGCAATACGCCGACCTTGATCGTGTCGTCGGCGGCAATCGCCCCGCTGAAAGCGGCCGATGCCGCCATGACGGCGCCGAGCGCAGCACCGGTGATAGTGGTTTTGAGATTCATCAGGTTGAGCCCCTCTTCTTGTTCCGCAACAGGCCGGAAACGGAGATTAACTGTTGCTTAAGGGACTATCGGGTGCTGCAGCGCAAAAACACATACGCAAAATGACGTAGGTGCGGGGGTCAAACAGACAGGCCGGGGCAGGAAGGGCATCCCACAGCAGCGACGCCCTGTCCGCTCGATACCGGAAATTATCCGTCGATCGTCAAGGTAACCGTTGTCGGACTGTAGGAGAGGCTCGCCTTGTGGCCGGAGACCGTGAGCTTGCCGAAGGTGCCGGTCACGGCATTCGCCTTCAAGATCTCGATCTTCGTTCCCGGCGTCGGGGCATAGCCATCGGCAAGCGTCACGTCGAGATCGCCGGCCAGCACCGCCTTGCCTGCGACGACCAGCGCGCCTGCGCCGTTAGCGCCGAGCGTCGGCTTCGCTGTCGCATTGGCGAGCTGCTGATAATCGCCGCTCACGGTCGGCCGCCAGAACGAGCGAACCGCCATTGACCGTCAGCCCGCCGGTACCGAAGGCCGAGGATGAGCCGGCCACCAGCACGCCATCTTCCAGCACGGTGCCGCCGGCATAGCTGTTGGTGCCCGAAAGCCCGAGAATGCCGCTGCCGCGCTTCACCAGCTTGCCCTTGCCGCCGATACCGTTCCGCCAGGTATCGATCGCATTGAAACCGCCCTTTGCCGCGTCCATCGTCACGGTGACATCCTGCTCGAACGCGCCATAGCCATCGGCGGCGGCAAACAGGTTGAGACGGCCGTAGCCTTCCGCGTCGTCGATGAGCGGATAGCCGGATGCAATCGCCGTTGTGCCAAGCACGTCACGGCGTTGCGCGCCGTCCAGATAGGGCAGACGCGTTTCGAGAAGCGCTTCGGCGCCCTGCGGCACGCGAGCCGGCTGATCGGTCGCATGGATCGTCGGCAGGCCGTAGGTCAGGCGCTTCAGTACGTAAGCGCGGTTGGCGTCATGATCGGCGAAACGGTCTGCCGCGAGCGGCGCTGCATGCGCGGCGACTTCGAGCGCACCCGCATCCGCAACGCCTGATTTGGCGATGAGCCATGCCTGCGCTTGGGCATACGCATCGCTCTTCAGCGCTGAGATGTCGGCCTTGTTCAGATTGTAGACGACCGTGGCGGTGCCGAGCATGCGGCCGCCCATCACGTCGAGAGGAGAATGCATGCCGGCAAGGATGCGGTCTTCACCCAGTTCGCTGGCGCGCGTGATCATTTCCTGAAAGCGCTGCGGCACGAGATAGGCCATGGCCAGTGCATCCCGCCAGGCTTCCGCCGTATGCCCGCTCGGGAAACCGCCGTCTTCGACCGGCTTGACGCTTTTGGCGGGCTCCAGCGTCGGGACGACCGACACGTCCCGACTCCAGCGATACGGACGGCCATATTTGAAATAGCGCTTGGCAGGCTCCGTCGAACCGTCGCCGCTTGCGGCGTTGATGAAGTCGATCGCAAGGCCCATGTCCGGGTTGGCATCGGTCTTGTTTTCCGCGTCCGGCTTGCTGCCGGCGCCGCGATTGTTGCCCTTATCGTCGTATTTGACCGTCGTCGCATCAGCCGCCACCTCGGTGATCGTGGTGGTCTGCTTCGAGCCGGCCTTCCAGGCATCCGTCAGCGGACCGAGACCATCGACGATGCTGGCATTCTTGCCGCGCCGATCGTCGAGATAGGCGGCCAACGCCTGATCGGCCGTCCGCGCCCGCGTCGCATTGACGACATAGGCGATGTTGGCGTCATGGACGGCCTGGTTGACGATATGGCCGTCGGTCTTGCTGGCGGGAATACCGTCCCAATCCGTCTTGGCGACTGCCGGACAATTGTCCTTGGCCGGGGCTTCGACACCCGCATCGACGAAAGGCGTGCGCGGGGTCCAGATTTCGAGGAAGCCGGAGAGGAGGTGAACGGCGGCATTGGTGTCCGCCGTCGAGAAGCAGGCGTCACCACGTTTGTTGGTGTTTCCAGCCTCCGCATAAGGAACTTTCGCCGCCGTGGCCTGCTCGGCGCTGGCAAGCGATGGCACGATGGAAAGAAGGCAGACAAGGGCGGTGCTCAGGCGGCAAAGGCTTAAAACAGACATGGTGATACCCGAAATGGTTGAACGAACGCCGGGAGAGTTAGAGCGCTTATGTGACAGATCAATTGCAAAAATATTGCCATTCTGTGAACCAGCCGGCACCCGCCTCTTGCCTTTCCCGCCCATCCCGCCAAAACTGCCGGAGAGACGATGAGCCCCAACCGGAATGCCGAAAGGAAGACATGGCAGCGCGCCAACGCATCATTCCGGTAAGACGCGAATATAATCGCTGGGTCGCCAACCAGACGCTGGAAGATTACGCGCTGCGCTTCACCGCCAAAAGCGCCCGCCATTTCTCCTCGCAGCGCATCTCGCAGACGGCGATCGGCGCGATTTCCTTTCTGGCGCTTGAGGCGATCGGCGGTGCGATCACCCTCTCCTACGGCACCACCAACGCCTTTTATGCCATTATCGTCGCCAGCATCGCCATGTTGGCGATCGGCTTGCCGATCAGCCGCTACGCCATCCGCCACGGCGTCGACATCGATCTCCTGACGCGCGGCGCGGGCTTCGGCTATATCGGCTCGACCATCACCTCGCTGATCTATGCGAGCTTCACCTTCATGCTGTTTGCGATCGAGGCATCGATCATGTCCGGGGCGCTGGAGCTTACCCTCGGCATCCCGCTCTGGATCGGCTACATCATCAGCGCCGTCATGGTGATCCCGCTCGTGACGCACGGCGTGCGGTTGATCAGCAAGTTCCAGCTGATGACCCAGCCCTTCTGGATCGTGCTGAATATCCTGCCTTTCATCTTCATCGCCTTTTTGGACTGGGAAAAATTCGATCTCTGGCGCGCCTTCGCCGGCATTCGCCACGCCTCAGGCCCGCCGGGCACCATCGCCGAATTCGATCTGGTCGAGTTCGGCGCGGCCTCCGCCGTCATCCTGGCGCTGATGTCGCAGATCGGTGAACAGGCCGACTTCCTGCGCTTCCTGCCGCCGGACCCGCAGCGCAAGTGGCGCCATCGCCTGGCGGTCTTTCTGGCCGGCCCCGGCTGGGTCATCATCGGCGCGCCGAAGCTGCTTGCCGGCTCCTTCCTGGTCGTGCTCACCTTCACCTCGGGCGTCCCCCTCGACCGCGCCGCCGACCCGGCGCAAATGTATCTGACCGCCTTCGGCTACATGGTCCCCTGGCACAATGCGGCGCTGCTGTTGATGGCCGCCTTCGTCGTCATCTCGCAGCTGAAGATCAACGTGATGAACGCCTATGCCGGCTCGCTCGCCTGGTCGAATTTCTTCTCGCGGCTGACCCACAGCCACCCCGGCCGTGTCATCTGGCTGGTCTTCAACGTCGCCATCGCCCTGCTTTTGATGGAACTCGGCATCTACCGGCTGCTGGAGGAGACGCTCGGCATCTTCTCGATCATCGCCATGGCCTGGCTGTGCACGATCTCCGCCGATCTGTTCATCAACAAGCCGCTGGGGCTGGCTCCCCCCGGCATCGAGTTCAAGCGCGCCCACCTCTACGACATCAATCCCGTCGGTCTCGGCGCCATGACGCTGTCGGCAACGGTATCGCTGATTGCCCATTTCGGCGCCTTCGGCGAGATCGCCGCCTCGCTCGCTCCCTATATCACCCTGGTCATCGCGTTGATCGCGTCGCCCGTCATCGCCTGGGCGACCAAAGGCAAATTCTATCTCGCCCGCAAGCCGCGCCAGAGCTGGAAGAACCTGACGAACATCACCTGCTCGGTCTGCGAACACCCGTTCGAGCCGGAGGACATGGCCTGGTGCCCGGCCTATGCCGCACCGATCTGCTCGCTCTGCTGCTCACTCGACAGCCGCTGCCACGACATGTGCAAGCCGGCCGCCCGTTTCAACGCGCAGGTCGGCACCGTCGCCAAGGCGCTGCTGCCGGATACCATTGTCGGAAAGCTGACGACGCGCCTCGGCCGTTACGGCATCGCCGTCGTGCTGGCATTGACCGCGATCGGCGCGATCCTGGCGATGATCGCCCATCAGGTCGCCGCCGCCTCACCCGAGACGGCCGAGGTCGTCAACCGGACGATCCTCATCGTCTTCTTCGTTTTCTCGGTGATCTCAGGCGTCGTCTGCTGGTTCTATGTGCTCGCCCATGACAGCCGCGTCGTCGCCGAGGAGGAATCCTCGCGCCAGAACACGCTGCTGCTCAAGGAAATTGCCGCCCACAAGAAGACCGACGCCGCCCTGCAGAATGCCAAGGAGACGGCCGAGGCCGCCAACCGCGCCAAGAGCCGCTATGTCGTCGGGCTCAGCCATGAATTGCGCACGCCGCTGAACGCCGTGCTCGGCTATGCCCAGATTCTCGAGCGCGACGAGACCATCCCGGCGCCGCGCCAATCCTCGATCAAGGTCATCCGCCGCAGCGCCGAACACCTTTCCGGGTTGATCGACGGCCTGCTCGATATCTCCAAGATCGAGGCCGGCCGCCTGCAGGTCTATTCCAACGAGATCAACATCCAGGATTTCCTCGACCAGATCGTCGATATGTTCCGCCCGCAAGCGCAGGCAAAAGGGCTCGCCTTCATCCACGAGCGCTCAGCCGCTCTGCCGCAATTCGTCCGCACCGACGAAAAGCGCCTGCGCCAGATCCTCGTCAACCTGCTCTCCAATGCCATCAAATTCACCGACGAAGGCAGCGTCACCTTCGATGTCGGCTATCGCAGCCAGGTCGCGACCTTCACCGTCGCCGATACCGGCCGCGGCATTACAGAGAAAGACCTGCCCCGCATTTACGAACCCTTCCAGCGCGGCGAGGCCGAAAGCGTGCGGCCGATGCCGGGGCTCGGCCTGGGACTCACCATCACCCGGCTTCTGACCAACACGCTCGGCGGCGAGATTTCGGTTTCGAGCGTGAAGGACGAAGGCTCGACCTTCCGCGTGCGGCTGATGCTGTCTGCCGTCATGCGCGTTGCGGCCGCGGCACCGCAGGAAAAGCGGATCGCCGGCTACGACGGCCTGCGGCGCACGCTCGTCGTCGTCGACGACAACGAAGACCATCGCGAGATGATGCGCGAAATCCTGGCGCCTCTCGATTTCATCGTGCTGACGGCGGCAGGCGGCGGCGAATGCCTGACGCTGATCGAGGGCATCATACCGGATCTTTTCCTCGTCGACATCCTGATGCCCGGGATGAATGGCTGGCAGCTCGTCTCGCGTCTGCGCGAGGCCGGTCAGACGGCGCCAGTGCTGATGCTTTCGGCCAATATCGGCGACGCGGCCGCTCTGATCGACAGTGACGACAGCCACAACGACGCGATCGGCAAGCCGGTCGACATCCGCCAACTGCGCGACAAGCTCGCCCTGCATCTTGGGCTGAAATGGATCTATGCCGACGCCGCGCCTGCCATTCCTGTCAAGATCGAAGCGCCGATGCTGAGCCCAGGTGCCGCCCATGTGCAGGAATTGCTGCGGCTTGGCGAAATCGGCTATATCAGAGGCATCGAAGCCAAGCTTTCGGATCTTGCCAAGGTGGAGGCAAATCAGCCATTCACCGAGCAGCTTCGCGTCTATGTCGCCGCCTTCGATCTCGCCGGCTTCATGACCTTCCTGCACGACTTCGACGAAAAGGTGGAATCCATTGGCTGAGCCGGCCCTGCCCCGCGACATAGTTCTGCTCGTCGACGACTCAGCCGAAGCGCTCGGCTTCTTGACCGACGCGCTCGAACAGTCCGGCTTCTCCGTGCTGATCGCCACATCTGGCGCGGCGGCGCTCGGTATCGTCGAGCGCATCACCCCCGATCTCATCCTGCTCGACGCGGTGATGCCCAGCATGGACGGCTTCGAGACCTGCCGCCGGCTGAAGGCGAATGCCGCGGTGGCGCAGGTGCCCGTCATCTTCATGACCGGCCTGACCGAAACCGAGCATGTCGTGCACGCGCTGGAATCCGGCGGCGTCGATTATCTCAGCAAGCCGATCAACATCGACGAGCTGCGCGCCCGCATCCGCGTGCATCTGCGCAACGCTCGCTCGGCCCAAAGCGCCCGCATCGCGCTGGATGCAGCCGGCCGCCATCTGCTGGCAGTCAAGGGCGACGGCGCCATCCACTGGTCGACGCCGCAAGCGACACGGCTGGTCAATGCCGCCATGGGCAGCGATGACGGCATGGACATCGTCGTCCGCCATATCGCCGGCTGGATGCGCGACCGCGTCGCCGCAGTGCGTGACGGCATCATCTCGATCGCCCATGCCGGCCAGGCGGCGCTCCAGCTCGCCTTCCTCGGCGCGATCGGTCCCGACGAATATCTCTTCCGCCTCACCGCCGCCAATCAGCGCAGCGACGACGAGGTGCTGCGCCAGCGCTTCTCGCTCACCCAGCGCGAATCCGAAGTGCTGCTCTGGATCGCCAAAGGCAAGGCCAACCGCGACATCGGCGAAATATTGGGACTGTCGGCGCGCACGGTCAACAAGCACCTCGAACAGATCTACGTGAAGCTCGGCGTCGAGAACCGGGCATCAGCCGCCGTAAAGGCAACGCATGTGCTGCACGAGATGTGAGGAAACATCAAAAGTCCCCCTCTGGCCTACCGGCCATCTCCCCACCTGTTGTACGGCCCTGATACATAGCTGACAGGTGTTCGCAGACATACCTGACACAGCGTGGCAGTCCGCGTCTCTTCCGTGGCGATGCCCGGAGTTCTCCATCCGCCGTAACGCCTCCGGCATATCGGTTCGGCCTCGTGACGCCGAGCAAACCAGGAAAGAGAATGTAAACATTCAAAAAAAGAAGCCCGGTCGGAACCGGGCTTCGATAGTCATGTCCCATATTGGGGAAGCGAAGCTTACTGCGGGAAGTAGCTGTACTTGCCGTCCGGGCCCTTCTTCCACTCATACATGATGTAGCCGGGGATCTTCGGGTCGCCCTTTTCGTCGAATGAGATGTCGCCGAGAACGGTCGGGAACGGACCCTTTTCCTTCATGGCCGTTGCAACGGCTTCTGCGTCTGTCGAACCGGCAGCCTTGGCGGCACCGGCGATCGCCTGCATCGCAGCGTAGGAATAGAGCGTGTAGGCTTCCGGATTGAAACCGGCGGCCTTGAACTTTTCGACGAGTTCCTTGTTGGCCGGGTTCAGCGTCGGATCGGGACCGAAGGTGTTCAGCGTACCGGCGACTGCGTCGCCAGCGATCGAGGCCAGTTCGTTCGACACGATACCGTCACCCGAAACCAGCGTCGCCTTCAGGCCCTGGTCGGCTGCCTGACGGATGATGAGACCGGCTTCCGTGTGCAGACCACCCCAATAGATGATCGAGACGCCGGCTTCCTTCATCTTGGCGATGAGGGCGGAGAAGTCCTTGTCACCGACATTGATGCCTTCATAGATGACTTCGGTGAGACCGGCGGCATTCATCGCCTTCTTGGTTTCATCGGCAAGGCCCTGACCATAGGGGGTCTTGTCGTGAACGACGGCGATCTTGGCGTCCTTGAAGTGGTCGGCAAGATACTTGCCGGCGATGGCGCCCTGCTGGTCGTCACGGCCGCAGGTGCGGAACGTGTTCCAGAGGCCCCGTTCGGTAAACTTCGGGTTCGTTGCGGCCGGGGTGATTTCGAGGATGCCGTTTTCGGCATAAACTTCCGAAGCCGGGATCGAAACGCCCGAGTTGAAGTGGCCGATGACGAACTTGACGCCGTCAGCAACGAACTTGTTGGCGACCGAAATGCCCTGCTTCGGGTCGGAGACGTCGTCGCCGAGCTCGAGCTTGATCTGCTCGCCGTTGATGCCGCCGGCGGCGTTGATATCGGCAGCCGCCTGCTCGGCACCCTTCTGAAGCTGAGCGCCGAATGCGGCGTTCGGACCAGTCAGCGGACCAGCGACAGCGATGAGGACGTCGGCCCAAGCGTTGCCGCTGAAGGCGACCATCGCCGTCAGAGCCACTGCCGACAGAAGAGACTTCTTCATATTGTTACTCCCAATTTTTGGGCGGGTTTCGGTCCAAGACCCGGCGCATTACCCACCATTGACTGCACCAGGGAAGCTGTTCCACTCGGAAGGCAATTCATGCCTAGTTTCAACGGACTGTCAATGTTTGTCCTTCCACGAGAACGCGGAAGTTTTTTCGTACAGCCAGTAATAGTTGTTGACCATCTGATTGGTGCGGCGGTAGCGGAAGCCGGCCGTCGAGAAGACCAGCAGCGTCACGAAATCGATGATGTAGTAGAAAGCGTCGAGCATCGGCCCGTTGAACAGGGCGTGGTGCAGGAACTGCATCGCCCAGGCCAACAGGAAGGTGTAGACGACGGCCAGCGGATAGTTGTTCCAGCTCTCGGCGACCGCTTTGCCGGCACGCCAAGCCGTCCAGAAGCCCAAGAGCACGACGATGACGCGGATCGCCACAAGGGAGCCGGCATCGCCTTCGAAGAAAAGTCCCTGCATATCAAACTCTCCTTTCGACCTAGTGTCTTCCGCCTTCGAGATAGGCAGCGCGGACCTCGGGATTGGCGAGAAGCTCCTTGCCGGAGCCGCTCATCGTCACCTTGCCGTTCACCATCACGTAGGCGCGGTGCGACAGCCTGAGGGCGGCGAAGGCGTTCTGCTCGACGAGGAAAACGGTCAACCCCTCTGCCTCGTTGAGCTTCTTGATCGCCTCGAAAATGCCTTTGACGATCAGCGGCGCAAGACCGAGCGAGGGTTCGTCGAGAAGAAGCAGCTTCGGGCGCGCCATCAGGGCGCGGCCGATCGACAGCATCTGCTGCTCACCGCCCGAAAGCGTTCCGCCGCGCTGGGCATGGCGTTCCTTGAGGCGCGGGAAGAGCGTGAAGATCTTCTCGACGTCCTCGGCGAAGTATTTGAGATTGTCGAGGCCGGCGCCCATCTGGAGGTTTTCCAGAACCGTCATGCGCGGAAAGATACGGCGGCCTTCCGGTGACTGCGCGATGCGCAGGCGGGCGATTTCATGAGTTGGCATGCGAGTGATTTCGCGGCCCTCGAAGACGACCGAACCGGTGCGGGCCTGCGGGCTGCCGCAGATCGTCATCATCAGCGTCGATTTGCCGGCGCCATTGGCGCCGATCAGGCTGACGATCTCGCCTTTGTTGACGTGAACATCGATGCCGGCCAGTGCACGGATATTGCCATAATAGGTTTCGACGCCATTCACCTGAAGGAGCGGTTGACCCGTCATTACTTCATCGCCCATCAGTTTGCGCCTCCTTCGAGCTGCTCGACGGTCGCGATCACCTCTTCCACTTCTTCATCCTCGACACCGAGATAGGCCGCGATGACCTTCGGATCGTGCTTCACGTGATCCGGCGTGCCATCGGAAATCTTCTGGCCGTATTCGAGAACGACGACGTGGTCGGAAATTTCCATGACCACCGACATGTCATGCTCGATCAGCAAGATCGACGTTCCGGTTTCAGCACGGATATTCTGCAGCAACGCGTTGAGCGTTGCCGATTCCCGCGGGTTCAGGCCTGCAGCCGGTTCGTCCAGGCAAAGCAGCTCCGGGTCGGTGCACATGGCGCGAGCGATTTCCAGACGCCGCTGGGCGCCATAAGGCAAATCGCCGGCAGGGTCGTCAGCGCGGTCGATCAGGTCGGCCTTCTCGAGCCAGAAGCGGGCAAGCTCGATCGCTCCGGCCGCTTCCCGCTTATAGGGACCGACGCCGATAAGGCCGAGGATGGTATAACCCGATGCCTTCATCAGCTTGTTGTGCTGGGCAACGAGCAGGTTTTCTAGAACAGTCAGACCGGAGAACAACCGGATGTTCTGGAAAGTACGCGCCACCCTGGCTTCCTTGGTGATGCGAAAGTCCGGCAGACGCTCCAGCAGGTACTGCTTGCCGCTCTTCTGGTTGAGCGTGATCATGCCCATCGTCGGCTTGTAGAAGCCGGTGATGCAGTTGAAGACCGTGGTCTTGCCGGCACCGTTCGGCCCGATCAGCGCAGTAATATCGCCGCGCTTGGCTTCGAAGGAGAAGTCGTTGATGGCCATCAGGCCGCCGAACTTCATCGACAGGTGTTCAACTTTGAGAAGCGTATCGCTCGACATTGTATTGATAACGGGGCTCATCAACCGTGGCCCTCCTTGATGAAGCTTCCGGATATTGCCCTGCGCTCTTTGAGGAAGGCAGTCGGTTCACGTGAGCCGACGAAACCGCGCGGCTTGAACAGCATGACGACGACCATGGCGAGACCGAAGAGCAGCATGCGGTAAAGTTCCGGCGTGAAGTCGGGCCCGAAGACCGCTTTCAGGAAGTCCATTTCGCGCAGCGCCTCGGTGCCGCCGACCATGACGATCGCGGCGATCGCGATGCCGGTCAACGACCCCATGCCGCCAAGAACGACGATGGCGAGGATGACGGCCGATTCCAGAAAGACGAAGGATTCCGGCGAGACGAAGCCCTGGCGGGCTGCGAAGAACGAGCCGGCGAACCCGCCGAACATGGCGCCCGTCGCAAAGGCGGTGAGCTTGGTCGTCACCGTGTTGATGCCGAGCGAACGGCAGGCGATCTCGTCTTCGCGCAACGCTTCCCAGGCACGCCCGATTGGCATGCGGCGCAGCCGGATGGTGACGTAGGCCGTCAGCATGCAGAGCGCCAGGATAAGATAGAAGAGGAAGATCTTGTAATAGGCAGACGACATCGGCAGGTGGAAGAGCTTGGCAAAGCCGCCGGCCGTCGCATCGAAGGGAATACCAAAGAGTGTCGCCTTCGGAATGCTCGAGATACCGAAAGTGCCCTTGGTCACGTCAGTCCAGTTGATGAGCACGAGGCGGATGATTTCACCGAAGGCAAGCGTCACGATGGCGAGGTAGTCGCCGCGCAGGCGCAGCACCGGGAAGCCGAGGATGACGCCCCAGAGGGCTGCGAAGATGCCGGAAAGCGGCAGCAAGACCCAGAAGGAAAAGCCGAAATAGCTCGACAGCAATGCATAGGAATAGGCGCCAACCGCGTAGAAGGCGACATAACCGAGATCGAGCAGGCCGGCCAGGCCAACGACGATGTTGAGTCCCCAGGCAAGCATCACGTAGATCAGGATCTGGATACCGAAATTATCGACCCATTTCAGCGAGCCCTGAGCGCCGACCAACGCCACGATCACCACGGGATAGAGCAGCAGTGCTATCAGCGAGATCTTCAGGAAATGCCGACGGAAGAAGCCCTTCTCGGTCGAGATGTCGAGCTCGCCCTCGCGCGCCTTCGAGAGCTTGCGACGGTCGATATTCGGTTTGATGAAAACGACCATGGCGAAGCGGCCGATCGCGGCAACGGCGACGAAGATTGCAAGCAATCCCCAGCGCTGGACGATGATCAGCTCGTTGTTGATATTCTGGTCGGTCTTGAGGCCGACATAGAGAACGAACATGCCGAACGACAGGACAGCGGCGAAAAGGGCTTCGGTAAGGCCTTTGCGGACAAGTCCGGCATCGGGCTTGCCTGCAGAATTCTCAATGTTTGCCATGACGTTATACCTTCTCGACTTCCGGCCGCCCCAGGATACCCGTCGGCTTGAAGATCAGTACGAAAGCGAGGATGGCGAAGGTCGCGACATCCTTGTACGCGATGGTGAAGTAGGCCGACCACAGCGATTCGATGAGGCCGATCATCAGCCCGCCGAGAACGGCGCCCGGCAGCGACCCGATGCCGCCGAGAACGGCTGCGGTAAATGCCTTCACACCCGGCGTGAAGCCGTCGGCGAACGAAGCGACGCCATAATACATCAGATACATCGTGCCGGCGACAGCAGCCAGCGCCGCCCCCATCACAAAGGTGATCGAGATCGTCTGATCGACATTGACGCCGAGCAATGCGGCCATCTTGCGATCCTGTTCGGTGGCGCGCTGGGCACGGCCGAGTGAAGTATGATTGACGATATACCAGAAGATCGTCAGCAACACCGCCGTGATCGCGATGATGATGATCTGCTTCAGCGATATCGAGATGTTGCCGAACTGGTAGACCGAGCTCACCATCGGCGGGATCGGCTTGTTACGCGGACCCTGCGTCACCTGGATGAAGTTGGACAGCGTGATCGACATGCCGATTGCCGTGATCAGCGGCGCCAGGCGGAAAGACCCGCGCAAGGGACGGTATGCGACGCGCTCGATCGTCCAATTCCATAAACTCGTCATCAGCATCGCGACGACAAGCATCGCCAGCAGCAGAATTGCCACCGGGAGACCTGCGAAGATGGATGTGAGGACGAGAAAGACGATAAGAGCGGCGAAACCACCGAGCATGAAGATGTCGCCATGGGCGAAATTGATCATGCCGATAATGCCATAAACCATCGTATAGCCGATAGCCACAAGGCCATAGATGGATCCGAGCGTCAGCCCATTGAAGAGCTGCTGGACGAAATACTCCATATGTCGTTTTCCCCTGGATGCGAGCGGAAGACACTGCATCTCTTTTTGGTTCTTTGGTTCCCCGTTTCAGGGAACCTCATAGGCCGAATGCATACCGGTTTCGTTGGAAATGTGAAGACAAAAAGGATTTATTCCGACAGATTCTTGTCAGAACAGGGCTAAATGGTTCGTTTTGAACCAAAATCCACATAAAAACGGCATGGAGCGGCGGATTTTTAGCCAGAAATCGCCGCGCGGTTAAAAGTTCGGCAATGTTGCCACCGATTTCTTGCGCCGTCTGCTGTGCAAGCTATTCCACAAAATTGGAAGATGACGCAAATTCAGACCTCAGGCCGGGCGCTTTTCCGAATGCCATTTCATGAGCGACCGACCACCATCTCCTCTGACAGGACTGGGAACTTATGGTAGCATCACTGCCTTACGTGTAAGGGTGCGAAGCGCAACGGGAAACACCATATCAATCTTTGATAGGTATATGGTGTGACAGGGATGGTTTGCGGACGAGCGACAGTGGGGTGCTCGGCTCGCATGGCGAACGGCAAAAGGACAATGCTGAGGACATTTGAAAAGGCGGCGCTCGAAGCCGGCAGGGCCATCATGACGGTCCTGCGCGAAGGTTTCCCCGTCGCCATGAAGGCGGATGCAAGTCCGGTCACGGTCGCCGACGAGGAGGCCGAACGCATCATCCTTACTCATCTCGCCAGAGATTATCCCGAGATACCCGTGGTGGCGGAAGAATCGGTCGCTGCCGGCAAGGTGCCCGACATCAGCGGCCGAGGCTTCTTCCTGGTCGACCCTCTCGACGGCACGCGTGAATTCGTCGAAGGACGGCAGGAATTCACCGTCAACATCGCCTATATCGAGAACGGCGCCCCGGTGGCCGGCATCGTCTATGCGCCGGCGCTCGGGCTTGCCTTCTCCGGAGAGTGCGGCCACGCCGAGAGGCTCGTCGTCGCCGACGATTTCACCGTTAGCGCACGCAGTGCAATCACGGTGCGCGAACAGCCGGACGACAGGCTGGCGCTTGCAAGCCTTCGCCACAACAGCCCGGAGACCGGAAGCTTCCTCGCCGACCACGCGATCTTTAAATGTACCAATATCGGCTCCTCGCTGAAGTTCTGCCTGCTGGCCGAAGGGAAGGCCGACGTCTATCCGCGCTTCACCCGCACGATGGAGTGGGACACCGCGGCCGGCGATGCGGTGCTGCGTGCTGCCGGCGGCTCGACGGTGACACTGGACGGAACATTGCTGACCTACGGCAAGACGGGAAAGGCCGCCGATTTCGACTTCGCCAACCCGAACTTCATCTCCTGGGGCGGCAGGAAACGCGTCCTCGAACCGGCGTGACCATCCTTAGAAATCGCTGAATACCGGCAGGCGGCGCGATTCTTCTGCATCGTAACCATGAGTTCAGACCTGTCGCGACAATCCGCGGCCGGCCTCTGGCGCGCGCCAACTGAGCAAGCCGTCCCTCCTGGAAGCGTGGCCGCGATCCCGTTTCCAACCGTGAAGTGATTCGCGTTATCGGGCCTTATCAAGCGAGTCTGGGGACGAATTCGTTGCTTTGCATCGTTTCAAGACGCTGCCCGCCATCAATCCCGCCTTGATTTTGTCACATTTCGACACGGCTTCGGCAGTGATCGATATCCTCATCACAAAAATTTCGCCTCGTGTTCCGTTAACAAATACGCTTAAGAGACCTGGGTCACGTGTCGAAACGACGCGCCGCCGGCCCCCTGCGAACCCCTGCCAAGGGCCTAGAAACTTTGACAAAATTCCAATTATTAACGAAATATCATGAGCTTGCCTCAACTTAACGCAATTGCGAAAGATTTGCTGCGATGCGATATTTCTCTGGACACCATTACACAATTGTCGCATTTTTCCGTTTTAGTAGGGTTACCAAGACCTGAGTGCAGCCCTGGTGACAGGGTTAACCATTGATCGCCTATTGCCGCCGCGCCCCTCGAAGACAACAGAGTACGATCCTTGAGCATCACGGAACTAAACAACAGCATTTCGACAGAGTCCTTCCGGCCGAGCCGCCACCAGCAGCCGAGCCTGAAGATCCAGACCCCTGTTATCCATAGCGATGCGCCCCAAGCGCCGCTGGTGGATCTGGTCCTGAAGCGGGCGTTCGACATTGTTTCGTCGTTGAGCGCCCTCCTCGTCCTCGCGCCTTTCCTCCTGTTCGTCGCCCTGCTGATCAAGCTCGACAGCCCGGGGCCGGTGCTCTTCAAGCAGACCCGCTGGGGCAAGAACTGCAAGGCCATCAAGGTCTACAAGTTCCGCTCCATGCGCACCGATCTCTGCGATGTCTCCGGCATTGCCCAGACGGTGAAGAACGATCCACGCATCACCCGTATCGGCGCCATTCTGCGCCGCACGAATATCGATGAGTTGCCGCAGCTGCTGAACGTGCTGCTGGGCGATATGTCGGTCGTCGGTCCGCGTTGCCATGCAATCGGGATGCGCGCCGGCGGCATGCTCTACGAAGAGCTCGTACCGGAATACCATCAGCGCCACGCGATGCGTCCTGGGATGACCGGCCTTGCCCAGATGCGCGGCCTGCGCGGCCCGACCGACCGTCCGGCCAAAGCACGCGCCCGCATCGTCAGCGATCTCTATTACGTCGGAAATTTTTCGATCTGGATGGATATGCGCATCATTGCTGGAACCGTCGTGTCGGAGCTGACCGGCGGAAAGGGCTTCTAAGCTTCCCCGCTTTTAAGCTTTTCAGCCCAGACATCTGCTGCCTTACACAGATCGCCCAAAACTGCGTAGCGGTTTTGGGCGATCTGCATAGGACAAAGACCCAAAGCGCGGTGCAACGCGCTTTATGAGCACCCGGTACTGGAATGCCGTGGCAACCGCCTGTCTGCAGCTGACCGAATCGAGCTTGCGGATCGCGCTCTTCAGATAACCCCGCCACCGTATACGACGAGAGATCGAGAACGACCGCGATCTCGTCGTTGCTCGGGCGGCTGCGTATGACAGCGCCGCGAGCCTAGAAGCTCCATGCGCCCATACAGCAGCACCATCGCCCATTCCTGTGTGAGGAGTGGGACAGCCACCTGAAAAGGTGAAGATGTATCGTTTCAGGTCAATGACGGGTGGCGGAAAGGCGACGGTGTTCTTCACCTCAAGCATCGGAAAGAGCGTGTTGAGACGGCGGTTTTCCCGATTGGCGGCACTGCCCGCAAACGCCCCCTCCTCGCAGAAGATCGGCATTATCGTCGTTTCATCTCGTTCACCAGTTTGCTGCAATGGAAGAGATCGGCAACCCCGTAAAAACCGACAAGGCTTTGCGGCAAGGTGCTGATCAACCGGTTTCCGGTGAAGGCGGTAGGGTCTCTCCGCCGGAAAGCCGAGAACAGATGGAAGTCGAAGCCCGCAAGCTTCGCCACCCCGCCAAGCCGTTCCTTGCCGTCGCTCAGCGAAACCCGCCGCCATCGGCCTCAGAAGGCGAAAATGCCGCATCCACAGCGCAGTCGTCGGCTGCGCGCTCACGTCTTGTCATCTTCATATCCTCGTATGGCCGGCTTCGGATCGGCCCCGCTGCCCGGCAGCAGGAAGCTCACGCCTGAGGATCGGCAAAGACGGCTTCTGCCCCCGCATCCAAAGGATCGAAGTTCAAAAAGCACGAACAGTACCGATACAGCGGAAAGAAGGGAGACGAGGGGTCTCGCCCTCATTCCTATGTTGCCGCGCTGATAAGATCATCCAGGGAAATTGGGGTGATATTTATCCGGCATGCCTCCCATGCAGGCGCTGCAAATTGACGTAACGGCAGGCGGCCGCCGCCAATCACCGACCAGGGCGGGGCGTCTAAATTTGTTATCAAAGTCTTACGATGGGTTTAGGCAATTTTTAAATGTGGCAGGCTAGAGTGGGCTTCGTGGTCTTGCGTTGTGTAGAGAGTCCAATGACCGAAATGATACGTCCCCGAGTAAAATATGTCATCGGCCCCGATGGCAGCCCCCTGACGATCGCGGATCTCCCGCCGCCCAATACGCGGCGCTGGGTGATTCGCCGTAAGGCAGAGGTTGTCGCGGCTGTCCGCGGTGGCTTGTTGAGCTTGGAAGAGGCCTGCGAGCGTTACACGCTCACAGTCGAAGAATTCCTCTCCTGGCAATCGTCGATCAACAGTCACGGTCTCGCCGGCCTGCGCACCACGCGCATCCAGCAATATCGTCACTGATCAATCCCCAGCATCGACGACATTTATTTCGGGCCGGACGCATCTCCCATGAGGGAATGAAGAAGGCCCGAAATCATTGACGAGGCCGCGTAGCACCAGAGACCGGGCTGCGTGAAAGCATCCGCCAGCCCCGTCGTCTTCGCCGCCGCAATGACGATCGCAACCAGCAGCACGTCCATCATCGACCACTTGGACAGATGCGGTACGACTCGACGATAGAACAGACTGCCGGCCCCGCCGCCGGCGGCCGTTGCCTCTGCAGCGATCCCGATCATCTTCAGAAGCGGCAGCAGAATCGAAACCAGTGCGACGATCGCCGCCAGCAGCCCATCCCCGCCTTGCCACAACGACACGACGACTTCGATGAGCGACGGCGTCCTGTCGAAAAAATACAGCGTCTCGAAACGGACCAGCGGCAAAACCAGGCCGAGTGCCAGGAAGAACGGCGCCGCCACGAGAAGGACCGGACGGATCATCGAAAGTGCACTCATTGCCCTGAGCCTCGTATCGATCCGATATTTTGCATGAACACTCCGTCTCCTGTCCCTATTCCTTCCACGGCTTGGCACGACCGCGCCGCCGTGTCACGGTCCGCTACGACAATATTCGCTGCGAGGAAAGACAATGGACATTCGAAATGAGGAAGGCGCCTCCGGCGGCCGTTATGCGGCCGAGGTCGAAGGGCATGAGGCTGAGATGACCTATTCACGCACATCGCCGACGCTCGTCATCATCGATCACACCGCCGTTCCCGATGCGCTGCGCGGCAAGGGTGTCGGCCAGGCCTTGGCGCTCCATGCTGTGGAAGCAGCCCGTACCGGCGGCTGGAAGATCATTCCGCTTTGCCCCTTCTTCAAGGCGCAGGCGCAACGCCATCCGGAATGGAAGGATGTCGTGAATTGAAGCGTGCTCCCAAAACCGTGCAACGGTTTTGGGAGCACGACGTCCATAAGGCAAATCCTCGCCGTCGGTGACGAATCTCGTCGCCGGTGGGAGTGACACCGTCAGGCAAACACCAAAAGCCATGTATGACGGACAGCGTGCCCATCATACATGGCTTCTCAGTGGCGATCCCAGGGCGCCGAAGCCGGCGCCCGCCGTTTTCTTACGCCCTTGCGCGGGCGCCGCCGTCACGCTCTTCCAGCGCCGTCGCCCTTGCATATTCCGCCTGCATCTCCTCGAGCGCCATTTCCAGCGTCTCTTCCTGCATCTTCAGTTCCTTGATCGAAACCTGCAGGTTATCGGCCCGCTGACGCGCGGCCTTGGCGAAGGTCGGATAAGCAAAGTGATTCGGGTCGGAAATACCGGACTTCTTTTCCTCGACGACGATCTGGCTCTCCAGATCCTTCGTCATCCGTTCGAATTCGGACATCATCATCTGCAACTGCTGCAATTGACGTCGTTTTTCGTTCACCTGAAATTCCTTCAGGCGAACGAGACTCTCTCGCGACTTCATACGCATTACTCCCGTGATGCGAGACCCCGGCTCAACTTGAAACCGCCCTGCGCGCCGCTTTGACACGGTTTGCTAAAAAATTTCCTGCGATATTAACAAATACCTACCGCTGGTAACCTTTCGTTTACGGGCATCGTTAATGATAGGCCCGATGATTTAAGGGTCGGTAAATGCCGAGGCATGAAGTTCGAACCTTTTCATTGGCGAGTCGGATGAATCACTTAGCGCCTTTTCCTAATGTAAAAGTTGAGGAGAGCCTTTTTGAGATTCCTATTGGAAAACAGAGAAATGGAAAAATTATTTAATAAATTCGATACTCCTTGCCAGAGTGAATTAGAATTTGTTAACCATTTCGTGGCAGCTTCCAAATCACGTAGCGTGTTCGGTATCGTGTAGGGGGCCAGACCACCTTTCGGCGGCGGTAAAGGGGATAATTATGCGGGTACTTCTCATCGAGGATGACAGCGCTACGGCGCAGAGCATCGAGTTGATGCTGAAATCAGAAAGTTTTAATGTTTATACCACCGATCTCGGTGAAGAAGGCGTCGATCTGGGCAAGCTGTATGATTATGACATCATCCTTCTCGATCTGAACCTGCCCGACATGTCCGGATATGAAGTGCTCCGCACGCTCCGGCTGTCCAAGGTCAAGACACCGATCCTCATTCTGTCGGGCATGGCCGGCATCGAAGACAAGGTTCGCGGCCTCGGCTTCGGCGCCGACGACTACATGACTAAGCCGTTCCACAAGGACGAGCTCGTCGCCCGCATCCACGCTATCGTCCGCCGCTCCAAGGGTCACGCCCAGTCGGTCATCATGACCGGCGAGTTGATCGTCAACCTCGACGCCAAAACTGTCGAAGTCGGTGGCCAGCGCGTCCACCTGACCGGCAAGGAATACCAGATGCTGGAGCTGCTTTCGCTCCGCAAGGGCACCACCCTCACCAAGGAAATGTTCCTGAACCACCTTTACGGCGGCATGGACGAACCGGAACTGAAGATCATCGACGTCTTCATCTGCAAGCTGCGCAAGAAGCTCGCCAACGCTGCCGGCGGCGCCAACTACATCGAGACCGTCTGGGGCCGTGGTTACGTTCTTCGCGAGCCGGATGGGGCCGAATACGCCGAAACCGCCTGATTTTCCGATCCCCCTTATCGGATAAACGAAGATCCCGCCTTTCCGGCGGGATTTTTCGTTTCTGCCGGCAACAACAAGCCGCCGTGACGGAGAGGATTTCAGGCTGGATCGGCCTGAAATTCCCTGTCTTTCGGTCAAAAAAATAGAGCGTTGCGGCGGCCGAACGCGCTTGCACTTTCGGCATTATGCTCCAAGGTCGCCGATTGGGCGGGATGAGATCTGCCGTCAGGCGGCGATCGCGCGGTTTCCGAAGACGGCGGTCAGGATCTTGCGATCGAACGGCTTCAGCAGGAAGTCGGTGGCGCCAGCCCGTTTGCCAGCCATCAGCTTCTTCAGATCCGCCTCGACGACGCAGTAATAGATCTTGACCTCTTTGCCGCCGTCCATGGCGCGGATGGCGGCGATGAGGTCGAGAGCGCCTTCCATGCCGGAATCGACGATCAGATATTCCGGCAGCTCCGCTTGGCAGCGCTGCAGCGCCTCGCCGGCATTGGAGGCCTCGCTGACGAGAAAGTCGAGTTCGGAGAGAATGCGCTTGCCGACCTTGCGGACGATGTCCGAATTATCGGTGATCATGAATCTCTGCATGGCGACTCCTTTACCCCTGCATCTGTCCTTGCAAAGGCCTCTAAACAGCAGCCAAGCATAGGTCGATCAGGCTAAGGAATCGTTACCGCGCGAACACCGATACTCGTTTTACGCGCAAAAATCAGGCGGCCGCAGCCACCGCGGTGAACACCAGTTCTTCGGCGCTGGCGCTGTGATCGAGCATCATTCCGCACTCCTGCGCCAGAAGAACGGTATAATAGGGCTGGATCGAATGGGCGTCGATCGCCTCCTCGATCGTGCCGGTCGATATCTCGACGAATTTCGGCGGCAAGCGCATCAGCTTGCCTTTGGCCGTGAGCGTGAACCTGGCATCGAATTCGGGATTTTCGAGCGTTACCTCAAGCACGCCGCCGCGCGGAATGGCCGAATAGGCAACGAGGAAGAGGTTGAGCAGCAGCTTGACGCGATTCTTGGCGACGATGGCGCGCGGTCCGTTCCAGATCACCTCGGTCTTCTTCTCGGCGATGGCGAAATCCTTGGCGGCGCGCTCGGCCTCGCCAGTGTCGATCGAGGCGCCGACAGAGCCCGACGCGCCGAAGGCGAGGCGTGCGAATTTCAGGCGGACGGAAGCGTTGAGCGCACTGGTGCGGATCAGGTCCATCGCATCGGAATCGGCGCCACCCTCATCCAGGAGTTCCAGCCCGTTATTGATCGCGCCGACGGGCGAGATGACATCGTGGCAAACGCGGCTGCAGAGAAGCGCGGCCAGATCCGGGCCGGACAGGGTGAGATTGGGGTTCTTGGACATCATCGTCTCCTGAGGGGCGGCAATTTCATCGCGCCCGGAATATGCTTCATCAAAATTGCGCGAAGTTTGCGATCGTACTCGATGCCATAATGACACCATATTTGGTAAACCGATTGTTAAGATCATCGGCGCAAAATGCACCAATCGCCGCGAGCGGTTGCCCGCTCTCAGCCAAACGACGAACGGATGACACCATGCGCCCTCAAATTCCGCACCGATTCATCGGCTTCTGCAGGTTGCTTTCGGCCCTCGTCTTCTCCTCGCTGATGGTTGCCGGGCCGGCCGCCGCCCAGGACAACGGCCAGTACACGATGCAGGAAATCGTCGATGCCGGCCACTCCTTCTTCGGCTCCGCCAGCGGCGGGCTTGCCAAAGTGGTCGAGAGCGCCTTCCAGAAATACGGCCTGCCGAACGGCTATATCCTCGGACAGGAAGGCGGCGGCGCCTTCATCGCCGGTCTGACCTACGGCGAAGGCCAGCTGAATACCAAGAATGCCGGCGAACATAATCTCTACTGGCAAGGCCCCTCGCTCGGCCTCGATTACGGCGGCCAAGGCTCGCGGGTGATGATGCTGGTCTACGACCTGCCCTCCATCAACGGCATCTATGCCCGCTTCGGCGGCGTCAGCGGCTCGGCCTATGTGATCGCCGGCTTCGGCATGACGCTGCTCAAGAACAACGACGTGCTGGTCGTGCCGATCCGCACCGGTGTCGGCGCCCGCCTGGGTGTCAATGTCGGCTATCTCAAGATCACCCAGGCGCCAACCTGGAACCCCTTCTGAGGCCGCCAAGCCGCTGGAATCCGCGGCCGCCCGCACCGGCGGCCTTGCCATGCGCATCATGCGCGCTTAATCATCGCGGCTGACCCCGTATCAACCTTCTTACCGATGGCCGCGCCGTGATCGAATATGCTCTCTTGTTCGGATTGGGCTTCCTGACCGCGGCGTTCCTCGTCTTTCTGGTCTCGCCCGCCGTTCATCGCCGCATCGTCTGGTATACCGAGAACCGGCTGAAGGCGACCATGCCGCTGAGCCCGCAGGAAGTTCGCGCCCAGAAGGATATGGTCCGCGCGCTCTATGCCGCCGAGAACGCCCGCACCACCCAGGACCTTCTGCGTGAGCGCGAGAAATCCCTGTCGCTCCAGCTTCGCCATGATGCACTCGCCGTCGACGCCGGCAGGCTTGCCGCCGAGATCGGCGAATTGCAGGCCCAGATCGGCGAGATGCATGTCGAAGCGGCCGAGCAACGCTCGCATCTGCGCAAGGACGAGAACTATATCAGCCAGTTGAAGACCAATTTGCATATTGCCGAGCAGTCCGCTGCCAATAAGGAAAGCGAACTGGCGACGATGAGGACGCGACTGAGCAAGCTCGGTGAACAGGCCGATGGGCTGAGGATCGACCTGGCCGCGCGCGACACCGAGGCGGAGAGCCTGAAATTCCGCGCCAACGCGCTGCGTGACGAACGCGATACCTTACGCCAGGACGTGACTCTCTTGCAGAAGCGCGCCAGGGACGCCGAACAGAAACTGACGCAGCAGCAGCATATGGTGATCCGCCTGGAAGACAAGGCCGCGCGCGAGAGCGCTTCCGCCGCCGAAAAGGAAACCCTGGTCGCCCGCCGCTTGCAGGAGATTGCCAAGTTGAAGGAACAGTTGAAGGCCGCCAATGCCGAGATCCGCAAGGTCAACCGGGTGCTGCGCGACGCCGGCCTTGCCGGGATGGCCGCCGAGCTGCCGGCGGAAGTGACGGCCGAAGACACGACAGTATCCGCGCTCGACACCGCCGACGTCATCGCCGAGATCGGCGAGGATGTCCGCACACGCAGCGCCGCCCTTGCCGAGCGCCTGCAGAAGGCAAAGGCGGTATCCGGGCGCGATGGCGCGATCCGCGAGGAGATCGCCTCGATCGCCGCCAACATGGTGGCGCTGACCGCCCTCAACGAAGGTCCCTCCTCGCCGATCCGTACCTTGCTGGCGGATACCGCGGAAAAGAACCCAAACGATCGCATCAGCCTTGCCGACAGGGCGGCCGCAATCATCGCCGATCCCGAGCGCGTCCGATAGGACGCGCGGCGGCGCGCCATCATGCCGATCTGCCAGATAACCCCGGTTAGATCCGCGCCATCGCGGAAGCCATGGAAAACAGCGCGATCCCCGTCGCCGTCGCAGCGTTGAGGCTATCGAGGTCCTCCGACTGTGGAATGCGGGCGCTCTGGAAACGCGCAAGCAGCGCCTCGGGCAAGCCCTCCCCTTCCGTGCCGACGACCAGCGCCATGCGCGCTGAAGCCGGAATGGCGCGTATATCGGTCTTGCCGTGCGGCGAAAGCGTCCAGATGGCAAAGCCCCGTTCGGCAAGCGCCAGGAGCACATCCAGCGCCTTGCCGCCGCGCCGATGTGGAACGCTCAGCACCGAACCGACCGAAACACGCAACGCCTTGCGGTAAAGCGGATCACAGGAAGTTTCGTCGAGCAGCACCGCATCCGCCCGGAAGGCGGCCGCATTGCGGAACATCGAGCCGGCATTGTCGTGATTGGAAATGCCGCAGCCGACCAGCACCAGCGCCCGTTCCGGCAGCGCCGCGAGAAGGGCACCCTCTCCGCCATCCTCCCGCCGGCCGAGCGCGAGAACGCCGCGATGCAGATGGAAGCCAACGACGCCGTTAAGCACATCGGCCTCGGCGACATAGACTGGCACATCGGCCGGAAACCGCTCCAGGATGGGCAGCACGCCCTCGACGCGATTGCGCAGCAGCAGAATCTTTTCGGCGAAAAAGCCGCGGTCTCCCGCATGCGCCTCGGCAAGCATGCGCAGCACGACGGTGCCCTCGGCGATGAAGCGGTTCTCGCGACCCGTCAGGTCGCGCTCTCTTATGTCGCGGAATTCGGCGAGGCGCGGATCGTCGGCGCTGTCGATGGCGATCGGGACGGCGGCCATGCCGACCTCAATTGCCCGCGACGGTGACGTCGGCGACGGTACGGCCGGTCCTGAGGTCGAAGACCAGGGCCTTGTTCTTGCCCTCGACGGTTTCGCCGTAAAACAGGATCTGCCCGGCAGACAACGAGGTCGACTGCACCTTGAAGCCGAGCGGCAGAGAAACGGTCGCGGCAAGCGGCGCATCCGAGGGCACGCCGGAGGCGGCAACGGTTGCTGCCGTCTCCTTCGGATCGTCGCGCATCGTCTTGTAGACAACGGCACCGAAGACCGCCATAAGGCTCACGAACATGATGGCGCCGGAAACGATCTGCAGGCGGACCATCTTGCGCCGGACACTTTCCATCGCCGGATCAAGGGGCTTCTCTTCCTGGTCGTCTGGCTCGATTGCTGTCATCTGTGCGTCCCGTTCTAAAAAAATACGTCGGAGAAGAAGCGTCTTGAGCGACCCCTTTAAACAAGCAGCCGGCAATAGAAAAGTCCTGACTGCCGATGAAACCGCCGAAGGCCGGCTCGACGCCTGGCTGACGGCGCAGGTTGGCGAGGAATTTTCACGCAGCCGCATCAAGGCGCTGATCAAGGACGGCCAGGTTTTTCTGCGCGGAGAACCCGTCACCGACCCGCAGCGCAAGGTGCGCACCGGCGATAGTTTCGAGATCACGCTGCCCGAGCCGGAAGACCCGACGCCGCAGGGCGAGGACATCCCGCTCGTTATCCTCCATGAGGACGACGACGTCATCGTCATCTCCAAGCCTTCCGGTCTCGTCGTCCATCCCGGTCCCGGCAATTGGACAGGAACGCTGGTCAACGCACTGATCCACCATTGCGGCGATACGCTCTCCGGCATCGGCGGCGTGCGCCGCCCCGGCATCGTCCACCGTCTCGACAAGGACACGACAGGGGTCATGGTCGTCGCCAAGAACGACATCGCCCATCGCCACCTCTCGCTTCAATTTGCCGACCACGGCCGCACCATGCCGCTGGAGCGGGCCTACCAGGCAGTCGTCTGGGGCCGGCCGCGCTCGCTGACGGGCACCGTCGACGCGCCGCTCGGCCGCGCCACCGGCGATCGCACGCGCCGCGCCGTCAAGCGCCCCGACAGTCATGACGCCGACGAGGCGATCACGCACTACACGGTGGTCGAACGCTTCCACGAAAAGCCGGACGCCACCGCGTTCGCCTCGCTGGTCGAGTGCCACCTCGAAACCGGGCGCACCCACCAGATCCGTGTCCACATGGCCCATATCGGCCATCCGCTGCTCGGCGACACGGTTTACGGCGCCGGCTTCAAGACCAAGGTCAATCTTCTGCCCGAAGAGATCCGTAAGGTCGTCAACGGTTTCGACCGCCAGGCGCTGCATGCCTTCATGCTGCAGTTCGAGCATCCCCGCACCGGCGAAATCATGCATTTCGAAGTGCCGCTGCCGGATGATATGGTGGAATTGGTCGAGGCACTGCGGCGATAGAGACCCCTCTTCCAACTCACACCTGCGTGAGCGGCACCCTTGAACCGCCGTTTCGCCACACTTATCTGTATATGGATTTAGTGCGGGCTCACAGTAGAGCCGCACGTCCCGGTTTGCCTTTTTTAACGCGAGAACGCGTTTCCATCGGGAGCCGGAATTCACTTTAGGAGGGTGCACTATGGCCCGAAATACCTTGCCGTCCATTACCGCCGGCGAAGCCGGTCTCAATCGTTACCTCGACGAAATCCGCAAATTCCCGATGCTCGAGCCGCAGCAGGAATACATGCTCGCCAAGCGTTATGCCGAGCATGGCGATCGCGACGCCGCCCACAAGCTGGTCACCAGCCATCTTCGCCTCGTCGCGAAGATCGCGATGGGTTATCGCGGCTACGGCCTGCCGATCGGCGAAGTCGTCTCCGAGGGCAATGTCGGCCTGATGCAGGCCGTCAAGAAGTTCGATGCCGAGCGCGGCTTCCGCCTCGCCACCTACGCCATGTGGTGGATCAAGGCCTCGATCCAGGAATATATCCTGCGCTCGTGGTCGCTGGTAAAGATGGGCACGACCGCCAACCAGAAACGCCTGTTTTTCAACCTGCGTCGGCTGAAAGGCCGCATCCAGGCGATCGACGACGGCGACCTGAAGCCGGAGCACGTCTCGGAAATCGCCACCAAGCTGAACGTCTCGGAGGAGGAGGTCATTTCGATGAACCGCCGCCTTTCCGGCGACGCTTCGCTGAACGCGCCGATCAAGGCTGCCGAAGGTGATAGCGGCCAATGGCAGGATTGGCTGGTGGACGACCATGACAGCCAGGAAGACGTGCTGATCGAACAGGATGAGCTCGACACCCGGCGGCGCATGCTGGCAAAAGCGATGAGCGTGCTGAACGAGCGCGAACGCCGCATCTTCGAGGCTCGCCGCCTCGCCGAGGATCCGGTGACCCTGGAAGACCTTTCGACCGAATTCGACATCAGCCGCGAACGCGTCCGCCAGATCGAGGTCCGCGCCTTCGAAAAGGTGCAGGATGCGGTCCGCAAGGAAGCGCTGGAACGCGCCAAGGCCGTCCGCGTCGTCGAAGCCACGGCATAAACCTGCCGCGTGATAGAATTGAAGAAGGCGGGTCCTTGCGGCCCGCCTTTTCTGTTTCATTCGCTTTTCGCAGCCTCGTCAGCCGCCAAAGTCCGATAAAGTTGGCATTGCGGAAAAAACCATCACTGGCTCGTCGACACATCCCCGAGGGCGGTCCATTCCTTGATCGCGGTGTTGAAGGCGTTCGTTCCGGTGTCGCCCTTTTCCATCGTCAGCAGCGCGCGGCGGCCGTTGCGATAGGTGATCGGCATATCGATCCAACTACGGGTCGCCATCAGGTCGAGATTGGCCTTGCGCGCATCGGGATAGTCGTTGAGCGCGATCATGTGGAAATCGTCGGTGATTTTGGCCGGAACCGCAATCAGCGCGTCACCACGGTCCTGCTCCGTGCGCTTCATCGAGATGCGCTGGACGCTGTCGATGCTGCCGCCTTCGAAATTCGGCGGCACCGAGAAGACCACCTCGACGAGATGGCTTGCCGGCAGCGACGGATCGGAATTGCGCTTGAAGGTGATGAGAGCCGAGAGATTGCGCTCGGGCACGCTGACATTGCCCTGCACCGTCGCCTCCTGCCGTCCGCCCTGACCGGCCTCGTGCTGCACACTCCAGACGACCGATCCCTCGATTGCCGTCGGCGAGCTCTGGCCGATGCGCTCCTCATAGAGGAACATCTTTTGCGACGAACCAACGGGCGCGGTCTGCTGCGGCGATGCCGCCGGACCGTTCGGCGTCAGCGTTTCGGCGGGTGCCGCATCGCCCTGTGCGCTGGCAGCCGGCGTATCGGCTGCCGCGACGTTCTGCTCGGCGACCGATTTTCCTTCTGCCGTCGGCGTTCCCGGCACCGTGGCCGGTCCGCTGTCGACCTCTGTCCCATCGGTCAGCAGCCGCTGAGTGAATTTCGAATTGGCCGGGGCGCCGTCATTGTTCATTGACGCCACCTGCGGGTTCGGGTTCGGCTGCGGCGGTGCCACTGGCGTATTCTGCGCTCCTGGCGTGGTCGGCTGAGCAGGCGTCGCTGGCTCAGGCTGGGCAGGCGTCGCGGAGCCAGCCGGCGGTGTTGCCGCCTCGTTCCGGGTCGCCTGCGACGGTGCCGAACTGACAAGCCCGTCGACCATCGCCACCAGCGCCTCTCTGTTCATCCAGCCGGCATAGGCGCCGCCACCGATCAGGATGAGGGCGAAGAGGAGCGTGATCACGGTGCCGAGGCCGAAGCGACGGCGCTTCGGCTCCATCCGGAAATTCTTGCCCTGCAGCTTGGACGCAACAATCTGATCGATATCCATCGCCGGATTGGAGTCATCGTCGTCAGCGGCGACCGAACCGCGACGGTCGTAGCCGCGCAGCGCCTTCGCCTCGCGCCAGTCCTCGCTCGGCGCGGCGCTGGCAGGCGCCGGCTTGCCGTTGTGCACTTCTGCGAAGATATCGACATCGTCGAAATGCGAAGCGACCGGCGTCTTCTTATTGCTGCCGGCCTCGATCGGCGGCAGATCGTCGAAAGCGGCCGTCTCCCAGGAGAAACTTTCCTTGGCAGCCGGCATGACGGCGGCGGGGGCCGCATTTTCGAGGCTCGATATCACCTCCTCGAAGGCGCGCGCCGAAGCATCCGCGGTGATCGGCGCCGTCTGCGAATATTGCCTGAGTTCCTCTTCCGCCCATTCGGTCTCCGCATCTTTGGGCGCCGGAGCCGGCGTCTCGGCGGCGGGCTCGGCCCAGACGGGATCGAAATGCGCCACGGCGTCGGCCTGCAGCGGCTCCTCGCGGCTGTGCTCGACGAACTCCTGCGGGCGATCGAAATCGGCGACCGGCTCAACCAGCCGGTTCGACGCGTGATCTATGCCACGCGTGACCGGCTGAAGCGGCTCGGCGGGCTCGTAAGCCTCCTCGACTTCCGGCTCGTCAGCCTCCACCGCCACCGGTTCCGCCGCAACCTCTTCGGCTTCCGCAGGATGCTGCTCGTCCGCATGATAGTCGCCGGCCTGTTCGTCGTGATCCCCGACGGGCGGCTCCCAGCCGTCATGTTCGGCCGGCACATCCTCGGCAGCGACGTCGCGCGCCTCGCTGGCATGCCATTCCTCGGCCGGCGCTTCCTCCTCATGCGAGGGATGCCAGTATGTCTCGGCGGAAGCAGGAGCTTCCGCGGGAACAGGAGTTTCCGCGGGAACGGATGCTTCCGCGGAAAGGGGTTCCTCGGCAGCGACCTCTTCCTCAGCTTCCTCGGGCGAGGCAGCTTCCACGTGACCGGGCTCGTCGGCGGCCTCGGCCGCTTGCGGCTCGGCATAGGCTTCGTCAACCGGCTCCTCGACATCAGTCTCCGGCACAGGCGCCGGTTCGCTTTCGTCGTGAAGCGCTTGTTCTTCTGCGGAATCCAGCGCGGTGGCGGCGGCAACAGGCTCGTCGAGCGACAGCGCCTCGGAGTGTTCACCTTCCACTTCGCGGATGGCGGCCTCGAGCTTTTCGAGCTGGCGTTGCAGCATGGCTTCCGGCGGACGCGGCTTCATGTTCTCGAGCTGCCGCTGCACTGCGCCGCGGGCACGTTCGTAGACCTTCACCCGCATTTCGGGGGTATTTTCAGCCAAGCCGTCGACGGCCCGCCGAATAACTGCAATAAAATCCGCCATCAGTACTTTCTCAAGAAGTCCGGTACCCTACCGAACCATCCTCCACAGTGACCCGTGAGCTTAATCCTCAAACGGATCGGTCACAAGTATCGTGTCATCCCGCTCCGGGCTGGTGGAAAGGAGCGCGACAGGCGCCCCGATCAGCTCTTCGACCTGGCGAACATACTTGATCGCCTGTGCCGGCAGGTCCGCCCAACTGCGGGCGCCGACGGTCGATTCCTTCCACCCTTCCAGCGTGATGTAGATCGGTTCGACCCTAGCTTGCGCTCCCTGGCTTGCGGGAAGATGATCAATCTGTTCGCCGTCGAGCATATAGCCGACGCAGATCTTCAATTCCTCGAGGCCATCGAGCACGTCGAGCTTGGTGAGCGCGATGCCGGTGATGCCGTTGGTGGCGATCGATTGGCGCACCAGCGCGGCGTCGAACCAGCCACAGCGCCGCTTGCGTCCGGTCACCACGCCGAACTCATGACCTTTTTCGCCCAGGAACTCGCCGATCGCGTCCTTCAGCTCGGTCGGGAACGGGCCTTCGCCGACGCGTGTCGTATAGGCCTTGGTGATGCCGAGGATATAGCCGAGCGAGCCGGGACCCATGCCGGAACCGGCCGCGGCCTGACCGGCCACGGTGTTCGACGACGTCACGAAGGGATAGGTGCCGTGGTCGATATCGAGCAGGCTGCCCTGTGCACCTTCGAAGAGGATGCGGGAGCCCTTGCGGCGCTCCTTGTCGAGGAAGAGCCAGACGGTGTCACGGAACGGCAGCACCCGATCGGCGATCGAAGTCAGCTCTTCCATGATCGCTTCATGGCTGACTTCGGCGACGCCGAGGCCGCGGCGAAGCGCATTGTGGTGCGTCAGAATACGGTCGACCTTGCCGGAAAGGCTTTCGAGATCTGCAAGATCCATGACGCGGATGGCGCGGCGGCCGACCTTGTCTTCATAGGCCGGACCGATGCCGCGGCGTGTCGTGCCGATCTTGGTGCCGCTGTTCGACGCAGCATCCTCGCGCATCGCGTCGAGCTCGCGGTGCAGGGAAAGAATGAGTGTCGCATTGTCTGCGATGCGCAGGTTGTCAGGCGTAACCGTCACGCCCTGCGCCTCCAGCCGGCCGATCTCGGCGATCAGCGCATGCGGATCGACGACGACGCCGTTGCCGATTACCGCCATCTTGCCCGGGCGCACGACGCCGGACGGCAAGAGCGAAAGCTTATAGCTCGTGCCGTCGATGACGAGCGTATGGCCGGCATTGTGTCCGCCCTGATAGCGCACAACGATATCCGCACGCTCCGAAAGCCAGTCGACAATCTTGCCCTTGCCTTCGTCACCCCATTGCGAACCGACCACGACTACGTTCGTCATCCAACTCTTCCTGTTACCGGCGCTGAACCGCGCACCTGCTCAAACCCGCGCATCTATAAAGCTTTGTTTTTTGGAAAGCGACCCTGTTGTCACAGTAGATTGGGCTTTTTACGTGACAAATCAGCAGCCGGCAGGCTATTGCCCGTCACAAAACGCCGGACGACGACCGCAGAAAGACGGGAAGAACGCTCTTGCAAGCCACGGCCTATATCTGCCTCGTTATCGCCACCCTCTGCTGGGGCGGCAATTCCGTCGCCGGCAAACTCGCGCTCGGGCATGTCAGCCCGATGATGCTGACCTTCCTGCGCTGGTTCCTCGCCGTGGCGGTGATCGTCGCCATTTCGGTGCCGCAACTGCGCAAGGACTGGCCGGTGGTCAGGAAGAACCTACCGCTGCTGCTGTTCTACGGCGTCATCGGCTACACGCTTTTCAACGCGATGCTTTATTCGGCCGTGCAATATACGACGGCGATCAACGTCGCCATCGAGCAGGCCGGCATCCCGATGCTGATCTTCCTGCTGAATTTCATGTTCTTCCGCACCGGCATCTCGCTGGCGCAATGTCTCGGCTTCGGCATGACGCTGATCGGCGTTGCTCTGACCGCCGCCCATGGCGACCTCACAACGCTGCTGCAATTGAGCCTTAACCGCGGCGACGGACTGATGCTGATCGCCATTGCCGCCTATTCGGTCTACACGATCTTCCTGCGCTGGAAGCCGCCACTCGACTGGCGAACGCTGATGGCGGTCCCGGCGCTTGGCGCCATGCTGACCTCGCTGCCGCTGCTCATCTGGGAGGCCGAACGCGGCGCCGCACAGTGGCCGGACCAGGCCGGTTGGGTCATCACGCTCTATACGGCGATCTTCCCCTCGCTGGTGGCGCAGATCCTCTATATCAAGGGTGTCGTAGCCATCGGCGCCAACCGGGCCGGGCTGTTCATCAATCTCGTGCCGGTATTCGGGACGCTGCTCTCCGTAGCTCTGATCGGCGAGACGCTGCAGTCCTTCCATGTCATCGCGCTGGTACTGACTTTGGGCGGCATCGCAATCGCCGAAAAGGGCCGGCCGAAAGCCTCGGCTCCGACCGTAACCGCCTCACCTCTGGATTAGGCCCTAACCAAGCTCCAGCGTCGTCACACCGAAGACGTGTTTCAGCGGGATGGCCGGCGCCGGCCCGCGATACATGCGCGTCGTCTCGAACACCGGTTGAAGGCCGAGGCCTTCGGCAAGCGCGACCGCCTCGTGGTTCTCCGCCGGAATGTCGATGAAGATCGCAGCCCCCTTCGCCTCGGGGATCAATTCGGCAAGCAGCGCCGCGGCGCTGTCGGCATCGTTGGCAAAGAGCGGGCCGATCTTGTAGCCCTCGTAGCAGCGGCGGATCGTGCCGTAACCGCGGATCTTGCCGCTCTTACGCACCACCGCCGAGCGACGGCCCTTGCGGCCGGTGCACCAGGCGGCAAGAAAGGCATCGCGCGGCTGCGGAAAGATCGCCGAATCATACCGCTGCAGGCCTTCGAGACGCGAATCGAGCACCGGCTGCGCGACCAGCGTCGAAACCGGCAAGGAGGTGGCGACACCGCCGTAGCGAATGGTGGAAGAGGCAGGCTCGAAGCCCGCCTTGCGGTAATTGTCCTGTTGTGCGGCAACGCCGTCGAGACCGATCGTCCGGTCTCCCGCGCTGGCGATGCCGGCCTCCCAGATCGCCTTGCCGTAACCCTTGCCGCGGAAATCGGGATGGACGATGTAGAGGCCCAGGAAGGCAAAACTCTCGCCATACTTGACGACCGAGATCGATCCGACGGGGACTTCACCGATGGAGCCGACGAAAAATCCCGACGGATCGGCCTCGAGAAATGCAAGCGAATCATCGAGGCCCGGGTTCCAGCCCTCCTGACGCGCCCATTCGAGTACGAGTTCCAGTTCGCCGGGCCGCATCGAACGAACGGCAAATTCCGAATTCATGCGACCTTCCCAGATTGAATGTCCCGCAAGTCCATCCCAGCAACGGCAAAGCAATTGTCAGGCCCCAAGCGCCCCGATTGCATCTGTCAATGATGGAGAACCGCGCTCATGGTGTTGACGACGCGTATAATCATTTTTCGATGCAATGCAGAAAGCTTCGTTTCCGCCTTACCATGAAACAATGCGGTTGCAAGCTCAAGCAAATTACTTGTGTCCCATTTATCTTCCTGCCGCGGCAAATAAAGTGCCGCGCCGACAGGATATCGCCTGCCTGATCCGAAAGGCGAGGAGAGCATTCCGGCCGAAATCATTTTCGCCAGCCGGCAAAAAGGATCACCGGCCGTTCAACCGCCCGTCGCGGTCTTCTGCTTTTCGATGCCGCTCGCCGTCGATGCGAAAAGACGGTCGGTCTCTGCGGCCGGGGCGGGATAACCGAAGGCATAACCCTGCAGGCCGTCGCAGCCGAGCTGCGCCAGCACGACGGCATGCGCCTCGGTCTCGATGCCCTCGGCGATCACCTCGACATCGAGCGCCTTGGCGATTTCCACGATCGACCCCACCACCCGCCGCTGCTCGGCGGAGCTGACGACCTCGGTGACGAGCTGCCGGTCGATCTTCAGCCGCTTCGGCCGCAGCTTGACGAGACCGATGAGCGAGGCATGGCCCGATCCGAAATCATCGATCTCGATGTCGATGCCCATCTGTTTGATATCGCCGATATGCTCGAGCAGTTTTTCGTCGCTGTCGTCGAGAAAAATCGTTTCGACCAGTTCGAAAACGATCACACCGGGCGGGATGTCGAGTTTCCTCAGCTTGTTGAGCAATGCCGGATCGGCAAGGCGCGACGCCGAGATATTGACGGCGATGCGCGGAACCGCAAAGCCGCGCAACAGCCAGAACAGCCGGTCTTGGAGAACGTTTTTGAGGATCGCCGCGTCGATCTCCGCCGCAAGTCCGTGCTCATCGGCAATCTTCAGGAATATCCCCGGGGCGAGCACACCCTTTTCCGGATGTTTCCACCGCGCCAGCGCCTCGAAGCCGATGACCTCCCGTGTCCTAGCGTCGAGCTGCACCTGATAATAGGGAACGATCTCTCCGCGCTCCAGCCCGAGCTTCAGCTCTTCGGCTAGCCGGCGCTTGGCCCGCAGATCCTCCTGCAGTTGCCGCGTGAAGAATTCGACGCGATTGCGCCCGAGCTTCTTGGCCTGGTAGAGCGCCAGGTCGGATTCGGCCAGCAGGTTGCGCGCTCGCCGATCGCCGCTCCAGGATACGCCGATCGAGGCGCCGGATTGCAGCATCTCCTGACCGAAGCGGATCTTCTTGCGCAATCGGCGCTGGAGGTCCTCGGTGATCAGCTTCAGTTCCGTGAGATCGGTGAAATTCACCAGCACGATGACGAATTCATCGCCGCCGACGCGGGCGACCATGCCATTCGCGGGAATGGCAGCGGTAATGCGAAGAGCTGCCGCCCTGAGCACGGCGTCTCCGGCCGCATGACCGTGGCTGTCGTTGATCTGCTTGAATTGGTCGAGGTCGAGATGCAGGACCGCGAGCGTCGTGATGCTCTTGTCGGCCGGCAGCTCCGCGAGCCGCTTGTCGAGAAGGCGCCGGTTCGACAAGCCGGTGAGATAATCGTGATCGGCGACATGCTCGATGCGCGCATTGCTTTCCTCGAGCGCCAGCGCTCTCGCCTCGGCCACCAGCTTCTGCCGCGCCAGCTCCGCGTTGAGCTGTACGTCGGCAGTCACATCCCATTCGGCGCCGATGAAGGAAGGCGACCCCTCCGCATCCACGTAGAAATGCGCGCGCGAGCGCAGATGGCGGATTTCGCCGCTCGGCAGCACGATCCGGAATTGCGAATTATAGGCGCCCCGTGTCGCAATCGCGTGGTCGAAGTCGCGTTCGGCCTGCTCGCGATCGTCGGGATGGATGGCATTCGACCAGAGCCATGCCGGCACCTCCCGGAACGACTCGCCGGTCTCGTAGAGCCGGTGCATCTGCGCGTCCCATAAGATCCCGTTCTTCGCGATACTGTGCTCCCAGACACCGATCCGCGATGCATCGAGAGCGAGTTCGAGCCGGCGCAGAAGATCCTGAAACTCTTGTTCGGATCGTGTGGGTTTATTTTCTGGCAACGCGGTCTAGCCTTAGAAGCTTGCATAACTGCAATATGGTCTCAGGCCGGCATTAATGAAGCCTTGTCTTGATGATCGAACTCGTGACTAGGTGAACTGTTCGTTACGACTTTCCCCTTTTGGATCAAGGAACTTGCAGTCTACCGTATCTCGAGATCAATGGTTGTGCCGCGGCGGGTTTTTCGCGATCCGGCGGAATTCCGTCGCCCCCTCCAGCACCGCGCCGTCCGACAATTGCGTGACCGTTCGACGGTAGATCTGCTGCCACGGCGTCGCATCCGCCGGTACCGGCGGAATACCCTCACCCTTGCGCCGTTCGATCTCGGCGTCATCGACCAGCATGTCGCAGCGCCCCTCGTTGAAGTCGATGCGGATGATGTCGCCGCTACGAAGCCAGGCGAGGCCGCCGCCGGCCGCACTTTCCGGCGAGGCGTTGAGGATAGAGGGACTGTCCGCCGTGCCCGATTGGCGACCGTCGCCGATCGTCGGCAGGCTGCGGATACCACGCTTTAGGAGGTGATCCGGTGGCTGCATGTTGACGACCTCAGCCGAACCCGGCCAGCCGATCGGCCCGGCGCCGCGGATGACGAGGATGGTATTCTCGTCGATGCCGAGTTCGGGTTCATTGATGCGCTTGTGATAGTCCTCGGAACCGTCGAAGACCACCGCCCTGCCCTCAAAGACGCCTTCGTGCCCGGGTTCCTGAAGATAGCGCCGGCGGAAATCCTCTGAGACGACGCTCATCTTCATGATGGCGAAATCGAAGAGATTGCCCTTGAGAACGAGGAAGCCCGCCCGCTCCTTCAGCGGCTCGGCGAATGGCTTGATGACTTCGCGGTCGCGCGCTTGCCTGCCCTCCAGGTTCTCGGCCATCGTCCTGCCGGTCACCGTGCGACAGTTACCATCGAGTTTCCCCACTTGCAGCAGTTCCCACATGATCGCCGGCGTGCCGCCGGCGCGATGATAGCGCTCGCCAAGATAGACGCCGGCCGGCTGGACATTGGCCAGCAGCGGGATATCGAAGCCGTGCACCTGCCAGTCGTCCGGATGGAGTTCGACGCCGGCGTGCTTGGCCATCGCAGCCAGATGCGGCTGCGCGTTGGTCGAGCCGCCGATCGCCGAATTGGTGCGGATCGCATTGAGGAAAGCCTCGCGCGTCAGGATGTCCGACGGCTTCAGATCCTCGAACACGATCTCGACGGCGCGCCGCCCGGTGCGGTAGGCCATCTGGCCGCGCTCACGGTAGGCGGCCGGAATGGCGCCGCAGCCTGTCAGCGAAAGACCGAGCGCTTCGGCCAATGCATTCATCGTCGAAGCGGTGCCCATCGTATTGCAATGGCCGACGGAGGGAGCCGAATCGAGTGCGGCCTGCAGGAATTCTTCCCGGTCGATCTCACCTGCCGCATATTTTCGCCGCATCCGCCAGATCACCGTGCCGGAGCCGGCCAGTTCCCCTTCATGCCAGCCGTCGAGCATCGGGCCGCCGGAGAGCACGATCGCCGGAATATCGACCGTCGAAGCCGCCATGATCGCCGAAGGTGTGGTCTTGTCGCAGCCGGTGGTCAGCACAACGCCGTCGAGCGGATAGCCGTAGAGGATCTCGACGAGACCGAGATAGGCGAGGTTGCGGTCGAGTGCGGCCGTCGGGCGCTTGCAATTCTCGAAGATCGGATGCGTCGGAAACTCGATTGGAATGCCACCGGCGTCGCGGATGCCGTCGCGCACGCGTTTGGCAAGTTCGACATGCACCCTGTTGCAAGGCGTGAGATCGCTGCCGCTCTGGGCAATCCCGATGATCGGCTTGCCGGAGCGCAGCTCTTCCGGCGTGATGCCGTAATTCATGAAACGCTCGAGATAGAGCGCCGCCATGTCGATATGATCGGGATTGTCGAACCAATCTTGCGAGCGCAGGCGCCGCTGCGGCGAATGGCTGTCCGTCACTGCTTTCCTCCCGGCCGGCCGTTCTTCTCTTCGAGATGGAGAAGCAGGCCGCTGTGATCCTTTTCGCCATTGCCGTTGGCGACGAATTCGCTGAATTCGGCATGCACCGCCGCCGTCAGCGGCAGCGTCAGCGACAGGGTCTTGGCCGTCGCCATGGCGGCGTTCAGATCCTTCAGCTGGTTGCTGGACGAACCGCCTGGAGTAAACTGCCGCTCGACCATGCGCTTGCCGTGGAGTTCCAGGATGCGGCTCTCGGCAAAGCCGCCGCGAATGGCGTCTCGGAAGGCCGCCGGCGAGCCGCCGCCCGCCTCGATCAGCAACATCGCTTCGGCGACGGCGCCGATCGTCACGGCAACGATCTGCTGGTTGGCGAGCTTGGCGAGCTGGCCCGCCCCGCTCGGACCGACGCGGGTTACCCGCCCCATCGGCGCAAAGACATCCGCAAGTCCGTCGATCACGTCCTTGTCGCCGCCCGCCATGATCGCGAGCGTACCGGCTTCCGCCCCGACGACACCGCCGGATACCGGCGCATCGACATGCTGGATGCCGAGTTCGGCAAGCCTCGCCGAATGATCGCGGGCGAAATGCGGGGCAATCGAACTCATGTCGATGACGGCGGTGCCCGGCGCCATCGCATCGGCCGCGCCCCGGTCGAACAACACGTCCTCCACCGCCCCGGCATTGGTCAGCATGGTGATGACGACGTCGGCGCCGGAAACGGCATCCGCAGGTGTTTTCACGCAAACCGCGCCGTCTTCCGCAAGCGCCTCGGCCTTGCTGGAATCGCGATTCCAGACGATGACGGCAAAGCCTCCGGCAAGCAGCCGGCGAGCCATGGGCGCCCCCATCAGGCCGGTGCCGAGAAAGGCGATCCGCCTGCCGTCATGACCTTTTCTCGAACTCGTCATTCAGTCCTCCCAAACCGTTGTCCACCTTTGATAGTCCCCTCGTTCCGCGATGCAAACCGTTTTGACGGACGTAGCGCATTTTTATCGAACGCCCCAAACGATACGGGCGAGAACCGAAGTTCCCGCCCGATTTACTCGACAAAGGAAGGTTGAATTCCGTTTATTCCGCCGCGAGCCGGATAACCTCCGCCTCTTCTTCCTTGTGTTCGTCCGGCTTGTGCTGGACGAGCGGACGGTTGCCCGTCAGCCGCCGCAGCAGCACGTAGAAAACCGGCGTCATGAAGATGCCGAAGAAGGTCACGCCGATCATACCCGAGAAGACCGCGACCCCCATGGCGGCGCGCATTTCCGAGCCGGCGCCTGTGGAGACGACGAGCGGCACGACGCCCATGATGAAGGCGAGCGAGGTCATCAGGATCGGGCGAAGGCGAAGGCGGCTGGCCTCGATCGCGGCCTCCCGCGGTGTCCTTCCCTCGAACTCCAGTTCGCGGGCGAATTCCACGATGAGGATCGCGTTCTTCGCCGATAGGCCGACAAGGACGACAAGACCGATCTGAGTGAAGATGTTGTTGTCTCCACCCGTGAGCCAGACGCCCGTCAGTGCGGCCAGAACGCCCATCGGCACGATCATGATGATCGCAAGCGGCAGCGTCAGGCTTTCATACTGGGCGGCCAGCACGAGGAAAACGAGCAGCAGAGCCAGGGGGAAGACGACAATGCTCGAATTGCCGGCAAGGATCTGCTGATAGGTCAGATCCGTCCATTCGAAGTCGATGCCCGCCGGCAGGGTCTCGTGAAGGATCTTCTCGATTGCCGCCTGCGCCTGGCCGGACGAGAAGCCCGGTGCCGGACCGCCGTTGATATCGGCAGCGAGGAAGCCGTTGTAGCGGTTCGCACGCTCCGGACCAGTGCTTGGCTCCACCTTCAGCAGCGCCGAAAGCGGGATCATCTCGCCCGATGCCGAACGGACCTTCAACTGCCCGATGTCTTCCGGCTGGGCGCGGAATTTCGCATCGGCCTGCACACGGACGCTGTAAGTGCGGCCGAAGGCGTTGAAATCGTTCACATAAAGCGAACCGAGATAAATCTGCAGCGTCTGGAAGACGTCGGTGACGGAAACCCCGAGCTGCTCGGCCTTGGCGCGGTCGAGATCGGCATAGAGCTGCGGCACGTTGATCTGGAAGCTGGAGAACAGCCCCGCAAGCTCAGGCGTCTGGTAGGCCTTTGCAAGCACTGCCTTCGTGGCCTCGTCGAGCGCCTGGTTGCCGAGGCCGGCACGATCCTCGATCTGCAGCTTGAAGCCGCCTGTCGTGCCGAGACCATTGACCGGCGGCGGCGGGAACATGGCGATGAAGGCATCCTGGATGGCGCCGAATTTCTGGTTCAGCGCCATAGCGATTGCGCCGCCCGAGAGATCCGGCGTCTTGCGCTCTTCGAAGTCCTTCAGCGTCACGAAGACGATGCCGGCATTCGAGGAGTTGGTGAAGCCGTTGATCGACAGCCCCGGGAAGGCGATCGCATTGGCAACGCCCGGCTGCGCCAGCGCGATATCGGTCATGCGCTTGATGACGTCTTCCGTGCGGTCGAGGCTTGCAGCATCCGGCAACTGGGCGAAGCCGATCAGATACTGCTTGTCCTGAGACGGCACGAAGCCGCCGGGGACCGTGCTGAACATGCTGTAGGTCGCACCAACCAGCGCCAGATAGATCACCATGACGATGCTTTTGCGCGACAAGAGCCCACCCACGCCCTTGCCGTAGGCATTCGAACCCGCGCCGAAGACACGGTTGAAGCCGCGGAAGAACCAGCCGAAGATGGCGTCCATGAATCGCGTCAGCCAGTCCTTCGGCTGATCATGGCCCTTCAGGAGAAGAGCAGCCAGCGCCGGAGAGAGCGTCAGCGAGTTGAAGGCCGAGATGACGGTCGAGATTGCGATCGTCAGCGCGAACTGGCGATAGAACTGTCCCGACAGGCCGGAGATGAAGGCGAGCGGGACGAAGACGGCGACGAGGACCAGCGCGATCGCAACGATCGGACCGGAGACTTCCTTCATCGCCTTGTAGGTCGCAGCCCGTGGCGACAGGCCATGTTCGATATTGCGCTCGACGTTTTCCACCACCACGATCGCGTCGTCGACAACGATACCGATCGCAAGCACCAGCCCGAACAGACTGAGCGCGTTGATCGAGAAGCCGAAGACATACATGACCGCGAAGGTACCGATGATCGATACCGGAACCGCGATCAGCGGAATGATCGAGGCGCGCCACGTCTGCAGGAACAGGATGACGACGAGGACGACGAGCGCAATGGCTTCGAGCAGCGTGTCGATGACCTTCTCGATCGAGGCGCGTACGAACTTCGTCGTATCGTAGACGATCTCGTATTTGACGCCCTGGGGCATGGCGAGCTGCAGCTGGTCCATGGTGGCGCGCACATTGTCCGCGATCTCGATCGCGTTCGAACCAGGCGCCTGAAGGACGGCAACGGCAACGGCCGGCTTGCCGTCAAGCAGCGAACGCAACGTATAGTCCGCAGCACCGAGCTCGATGCGGGCGACATCGCGAAGGCGGGTGATCTCGCCATTGGCGCCCGTCTTGACGATGATGCTGCCGAACTCCTCGGGCGTGCGCAGACGGCCCTGGGCATTCACATTCAGCTGCAGGTCCACACCCGGCTGGCTCGGCGAAGCGCCGATGATGCCAGCGGCGGCCTGAACGTTCTGGGAGCTGATGGCGTTGCTGATGTCGCTGGCGGCGAGATCATGCTCGGCCGCCTTCTGCGGATCGATCCAGACCCGCATGGAATAGTCGCCGGCGCCGAAGACCTGCACCTGACCGACGCCTGCGATACGGGCGAGCCGATCCTTGATATTCAGCGTCGCGTAATTGCGAAGATAGGTAATGTCGTGATTGTCGCCGTCAGAGACGAGGTTGACGACCATGATGAAGTCGGGCGAGCTCTTGACCGTGGTGATACCGAGGGCCCGGACTTCCGACGGCAGCCGCGGTTCGGCTTGGCTGACGCGGTTCTGCACGAGCTGCTGCGCCTTGTCCGCGTCGGTGCCGAGCTTGAAGGTGACGGTCACGTTGAGCACACCGTCCGATGTCGCCTGGCTGGACATGTAGAGCATGCCCTCGACGCCGTTGATCTGCTCTTCGAGCGGCGTTGCCACCGTTTCCGCGATGACGGACGGATTGGCGCCGGGGTAGGTGGCGCGCACGACGATCGACGGCGGCACGACCTCCGGATATTCGGAAATCGGCAGCGCGCGCAGGCCGATCAAGCCGGCAACCAGGATGAGGACCGAAAGAACGCCGGCAAAGACCGGGCGGTCGACAAAGAATCTGGAGATGTTCATATCAAAGCCCTCTCCGGGGTGAACATGGATACAACGTCCCTCTCCGGCGGTTTGGGAGCCGCCGGCGGGTCATATCATTTCGGGTGTTGGCCTTCCCCCGGAGGGGAAGGCAAAGTCTTTACTGCGCGGTCGCGACCTTCTCTTCCATCTGAGGTGCGACGACGGCGCCTGGACGGATGCGCTGCAGACCGTTGACGACGATCTTTTCGCCGACGTTCAGGCCGCTTTCGACGACCCGCTGGCCGTCAGCCAGCGTGCCGAGCTGGACCTGCCGATAGGCGACCTTGTTCTCGCCATCGACGACGAAGACGAACTTCTTGTCCTGGTCCGTGCCGACGGCACGGTCGCTGATGACGATCTTGTTCTCGGCCTTCGGCTGGCCCATGCGCACCCGCACGAACTGGCCGGGGATGAGGCGTCCGCCCGGATTGTCGAAGACGGCCCGCACGCCGATCGTGCCGCTTGATGCATCCACCTCGTTGTCGATCAGCTGCAGCTTGCCCTTGATCGGGGTACCGCTGTCGGTCAGCGTGCCGACCTCGACCGGGATCTCTTCGACGGCAGGCAGGGCGCTGTCCGTCTGCGGAAGCTGGGCGAGCGCGCGCGTCACCATCTCTTCGCTGGCATTGAAGCTCGCATAGATCGGATCGACGGAAACGAGCGTCGTCAGCGCCGGCGAGGTCGAACCGGCCGCGACGAGGTTACCGGCGGTCACCTCGATCTTGCCGATGCGGCCGGAAACCGGAGCCCGCACCTCGGTGTAATCGAGATCGAGCTGGGCCGACTGCAGGGCGGCCTGCGCCGAACGCAGCCCCGCCTGAGCCTCGGCCAGTGAACTCTGGCGCTGATCGAGATCGCTCTGGGAGATGGTGCGATTGTCGGAAAGCCTGCGGCCGCGGTCGAGTTCGGTCTGAGCCAGACTGACCTTGGCTTCGGCCGAAGCGACCTGACCTTGCGCCTGCGCCACGCTCGCCTGGTAGGGGGCCGGGTCGATGGTGAAGAGCAGGTCGCCCTGCTTGACCAGCGCCCCTTCACGGAAAGCCACCGACAGGATGGCGCCGGCAACACGGGAACGCACCTGCACCCGGTCGACCGCTTCGAGACGGCCGGAGAAATTCTCCCAGGCCGTCACGTCGCGCGCCGCAACGACGGCAACCGTCACCGGCACAGCGGGAGCCTGCGCGGGGGCGGAAGCGGCCGTGGCGGTCGTGCTCATCGGCAGTTCGAAAAACAATGCGGCCCCGGAAACGGACGCAACAAGGCCTATGCCGGCGCCCAACAGGGCCCAGCGCTTACTTCTGGACGTCATGAGTACTCTCCTTGCGGCCCCAGGCCGCCGAAATATCAGGTCTTCTTCAATGCAATTGCGGTTGGACGCTTACGTCCCGAAGGAAGCTTCCGAAATGGCGGCTGACGTTTTCCTGCCAGTCGGGCGCTCCGTCGGATTTCCCACCATAAATCGAGGGCCAGCCCGTCCCGGCGGGAAGAACATGCTGGCGCACACCGACGCCGGCCTGTTTCAGGCGGGCACCGTAACCAATTGTTTCGTCGTGCAGAGGATCATCCTCCGCGGTGAATATCAGCGCCGGCGCGACGCCGGAAATACGCGAACAGAGGCACGGCGCCGCATAAGGATGGCAACCGCCGCCGCTCAGATAATGGCTCCAGCCTTCCGTCCAGCGCTGGCGCATGCCGATGGCCTCGGCCTTGCGGATCGACGACGTACCCATAAAGGGATCGAGCAGCGGCGAAATCAGCACCTGGCCGTCGAGCGCATCCGGCATCTGGTCGCGCGCCTTCAGCGCCACACCGGCAGCGACATTGCCGCCTGCCTCTTCGCCGGCAACGAAGAGCAGCGACTTGCGGTCGCCAAGACCGGCGCGTTTGTTGGCGAGATAAGTGAAAACCGAGAAAGAGACTTCCAGCGCCTGCGGAAACAGATTGCCGGACAGGCTGCTGTAGTCGGCGGCGACGACGATGGCGCCGGCCTTGGCCAGACTCATCGCCACCGGCCGGTCGACGTTCTTCTCGCTGTCGAGAAAGGCGCCGCCATGCAGGTAAAGCACGATCGGCGGCCCCTTGCCGTAATCGGCGCCCTGGTAGATGCGTGCGGAAACGGGGCCGATGGCCACCTTATCCAGCAACATATCTTTCCATTCCACCGTCATGCTTCCGGTCTCTTTGCGTCGGCCGCAGGCAGACAACAGCTGCCGCTTGCATTTTCCATAAAAAAGATATTGTTATTCCAACCAAGGAATAAGAAGCTATATCGCGATAACACTGTTCCAGATCTCGAACAATGGTGCAACGCAAACTGCGGATTTGAAACCGATGGATCAACTCTCGGCAATGCGCGTCTTCATTCGCGTCGTGGAGACGGGCAATTTCACCCGCGCCGCCGACATGCTCGCCATGCCCAAGGCAACAGTGACCAATCTCATCCAGGGCCTTGAGGCGCATCTGCGCACCAAGCTTTTGAATCGTACGACGCGCCGGGTCATGGTAACCACGGACGGCGCGCTTTATTACGAACGCGCCGCCCAGATTATTTCGGAGTTGGAAGAACTCGACGGCAGCCTCTCCAATTCACAAAGCCTGCCGAGCGGGCGGCTGCGCGTCGAGATGGCTGGTGCTTTCGCCGATTGGATCGTCGTTCCCGCACTCTGCGATTTTTATCAGCGTTATCCCGATATCCGCATCGACCTCGGTGTCGGCGACCGCACGGTCGACTATCTTGCGGAAAATGTCGACTGCGCGCTGCGCGCCGGCACGCCGGCCGACCAGTCATTGATTGCGCGACGCGTCTCCGAAGTCGAGATGATCACCTGTGCTTCGCCGAGCTATATCCAGAAATTCGGCATGCCCGAGCGGCCGGAGGATCTGGAGTCTGACCACTACTCCGTCAACTATTTCCGCGCCCAAAACAACCGAACGCTGCCCTTCGAATTTCGCCGGCGCGAGGAGGTGATCGAGACCAGTCCGCGTTACATCGCCTCGGTCAACGATAGCCGCACCTATCTGACAGCTGCATTGACGGGTCTCGGCATCGCGCAGGTGCCGATCTTCATGGCGCGCGAGCCGATTGCGAAGGGCGAGCTCGTGCGCGTGCTGCCGGATTGGCGCCGCGATGCGCTGCCGCTCTACGTCGTCTATCCCCCGAACCGCCATCTCAGTAACAAGGTGCGCGTCTTCGTCGACTGGCTGGTGAAGCTTCTGGGAGAGGCGAGACTGAACGACGTCTAAGCGCCAATACAAATACGGCCCGGAAGGCAGGGGAAAACCTTCGACGGGCCGCAATTTACAACTTTGAACATCAAGCCTGTCGCACCGCAGATGGGCGCGGCAGGCTCCGGAGGTTCGGAAGAGAGCGGCAGGGAATTCCACTCTCTCGCGATAAAACAGATATACGCACTCTCCGCAGGATTGTAAGGAAAAATTCCGCAATCACGTTCACATAATTGCGATGACGGCGGTCTGGAAGCCGCCGCCGGTCTGTCGTCAGATCATCCCGCCATTGGCGCGCAGCGTCTGGCCGTTGATCCAGCCGCCGTCCGGGCCGGCGAGAAAGGCAACCGCAGATGCAATGTCTTCGGGTGTGCCGAGACGTTCCAGCGGGTTCATCTTCGCCATGCGGGCGATGAGTTCGTCCGACTTGCCGCTGAGGAAAAGATCCGTGGCCACAGGGCCGGGCGCGATGGCGTTGACGGTGATGTTGCGGCCGCGCATCTCCTTGGCCATGATCGCCGTCAGTGTTTCGACGGCGGCCTTGGTGGCGGCGTAGACACCGTAGGTTTCGAGCTTCAGACCGACGACCGAGGTCGAGAAGTTGATGACCCGGCCGCCGTTGCGCAGGCGCTTGGCCGCTTCCCTGAGCGTATTGAAGGTACCCTTGAGATTGACGGCGATCTGGCGGTCGAAATTGGCATCGTCAGCCTCGGCAAGCGACGCGAGCATCATGATGCCGGCATTGTTGACGAGCACGTCGACCCCGCCGAAGGCGGTTTCCGCAGCATCGAACATGCGGCGGACGGCCTGCGCCTCGCTGACATCGGCTTTCGCCGTCAGCGCTTTGCCGCCGGCCTGCTCGATCTCCCGGGCCAGTTCCTCGGCCGGAGCCGCATTGCCGGAATAATTGATGACGACGGTGAAACCGTCCCTGGCGAGGCGTCGAGCGACTGCTGCGCCGATGCCGCGGGAAGCACCGGTGATGAGTGCAACCTTGCCGTTTTCGTTGGAAGCCATTGTCCTTCTCCTTCATCCTGCGCCGCAGCGCGTTTTCGATGAGGACAAGATGCGCCTTTCCCAAAAGCGGATAATCGTGCATTCTTCGCCATAACTATCCGGGAATAACGAACAAATAGATGGACAGATTCGATGCCATGCGCGTGTTTTGCCGTGTCGTGGAACGTCGCAGCTTCACGCTTGCCGCCGAAGACACCGGCCTGCCGCGCTCGACCGTTACCGATGCGGTAAAGCAGCTCGAAGCCCGCCTCGGCGTGCGCCTGCTCCAGCGCACGACACGTCATGTCAGTGCGACGCTCGATGGCGAAGCCTATTACCAGCGCTGCCTGTCGATTCTTGCCGATATCGAGGATGCCGAAGGCGCTTTTGCCGGCGCCAAACCGAAGGGCCTGCTGCGCGTCGATGTGCACGGCACGCTTGCCCGCCATTTCCTGCTGCCGAGCCTGCCGTCCTTTCTCGAGACTTATCCAGAGATCGAATTCTACATGAGCGAGGGCGACCGGCTGGTCGATCTGGTGCGCGAAGGCATCGATTGCGTGCTGCGCGTCGGCACGTTGGGCGATAGCGACATGGTCGCCCGGCGCGTCGCCATGCTGGATGAGATCACGCTCGCCTCTCCCCATTATATCGCCACCCATGGCCTGCCGCAGCACCCGGATCGGCTTGCCGGCCACCGCATGGTCGGCTTCCGGTCCAGCAGCACCGGCAGCCTGTTGCCGCTCGAATTCATCGTCGACGGCACGGTGCGTGAGATCACCATTCCCGCCACCGTCGCCGTCAACGCCGCTGAAAGCTATATTTCAGCGGCGAGGATGGGCCTCGGCATGATCCAGATCCCGCGCTATCACGCCGAAAAGGACCTTGCCGAGGGAGCGCTGATCCACGTGCTCAAGGATTTTCCACTGACCCCGACGCCGGTTTCCCTGCTCTACCCTCGCAACCGCCAGCTTTCACCGCGCGTGCGCGTCTTCATCGACTGGCTGGTGAAGGTCTTCGCTCGACAAAATTCCGAAAACGCGCTTCACTAAAATGCGCCCTGCTAATATGCGCGCCCTCGGAGAACGGCCATGGCACTCTACGATATCACCGTCTACCAGACGGAAGACGGTTTCGTCGTCGAATTCGGCGGCGAAGGCGAAGACAGCATTGCCGTGACGCTGCGGAGCACGCCTGAGCTGACCTCGGAAAACGCCGCCATGCGCGCCAAGACCCTGCTCGCAGCAGCCATCGAACCGGCCCATAGCGACGGCGCGCGCAGCAAGGATCCCGCCTTGCTCGAAGAAGAGCTGGAGGAGGGTCTGGAAGATTCCTTCCCGGCGAGTGACCCGGTCTCGGTCACATCGTCGTCGATCCCGATGCGCGATCCGAATGCCGGCCACTGATGCCTTTTGGGATGACGGCAGCCACACTGGATGTTATCTGCGTCTGATATGACCGATGGTGGAACGATATCAGGCGCGATCGGCGCCGGCACGCTCGCCGGCGAAAGCCTCAGGGCATTTTTCGAGCGCGATGCGATCGCCGTCTCCCGCGACCTGCTCGGCTGCCATCTGACCGTGAATGGCGTCGGCGGACGCATCACCGAGACCGAAGCCTATTTCCCCGATGACGAGGCCTCGCACAGCTTCCGCGGCCCGACCAAGCGCAACGGCGCCATGTACGGCAAGTCGGGCAATGTCTATATCTACCGCATCTACGGCATGTACTGGTGCCTGAACTTCGTCTGCCATCCGGGCTCGGCAGCCCTCATCCGCGCCCTGGAGCCGGAAACCGGAATCCCCGTGATGATGGAGCGACGCGGCACCGATGCGCTGACGTCGCTCTGCAGCGGCCCCGGCAAGCTCTGTCAGGCGCTCGGCATCGATATCGAGATCAATGACAGACTGCTCGACCGCCCGCCCTACACACTCACGCCCTCCGCGCCGGTGCCCATAGTCTCGGGAAAACGCATCGGCATTACGAAGAATGCCGAAGTTCCGTGGCGCTTCGGCATTCAGGGATCGCGTTATCTCAGCAAGCCGTTTCGCTGACTATTCCATGACTGCGCTGTGGTCGACGGCGGGCGCCGCCTTCGGCTTGCGTAGCAAGAGCACCAGCGGGATGACCGCAAGCGACATCAGCATCAGTAGCTTGAAATCGTCCATATAGGCGATGATCGTCGACTGCAGCGTGATGATCTCGTTGAGCGAAGCACGCCCCGCCGCCGTTACCGGGCTGAGGCCCTGCGCCGCCACAGCGTTGAAGGCATGGTTGAACGGCGTCACATAGGCCGCGATCGATTCATGGTTGCTCTGCGTGTTCTCGACGATCAGGGCCGAGACGATCGAGATGCCGACCGCCGAACCAATGTTGCGCGACAGGTTGTAGAGGCCGGTGCCGTCGCCGCGCATATGGGCCGGCAGCGTCGCGAAAGCGATGGTCGTCAGCGGCACGAAGAGAAAGCCCAGGCCGGCGCCCTGGATGAAGCCGACCGAGACGATCGTCCATTGCGAAACATCGGGCGTCCAGCCGGTCATGTCGTACATCGCCCAGGCGGTTAGGCCGAGACCGAGCACCAGCAGCAAGCGCGTATCGACCTTGCCGATCAGCCGCCCGACAATGAACATGCACAGCATGGTGCCGAGCCCGCGCGGCCCCATGACGATGCCGGCGGTGATGACGGGATAACCCATCAGCGTCTGCAGATAGGGGGTCATCAGCGCCAGCGATGCGAGGTAGGTGACGCCAACCACGAAGATGAAGATCATGCTGACCGTGAAGTTCTGGTCGAGAAACAGCTTCGGATTGACGAAGGATTTTTCTGCGGTCAGCGTGTGCACCAGAAGCAGATAGAATGCGGCGGCGCAGACGATCGCTTCGAGCATGATCTCGCCCGAGGAGAACCAGTCGAGCTGCTCGCCGCGGTCGAGGAAGAGCTGCAGCGCGGCGATGAACAGGCTCATCATCCCGAAGCCGAACCAATCGAGTTTGGCGAGCGCATCCCTCTTCGTTTCCGAAACGAAGATGACGATACCGGCGAAAGCAAGCGCGCCGATCGGCACGTTGATGTAGAACACCCAGCGCCAGCTGATATTGTCGGTCAGCCAGCCGCCGATGACTGGGCCGAGGACCGGTCCGACCATGACCGAGACGCCGAAAAGCGCCATGGCCGAGCCGCGCTCCTCCACGGTATAGATATCGAGAAGGATGCCCTGGGAAAGCGGCACCAGCGATGCGCCGAACAGGCCCTGCAGCAGGCGGAAGGCAACGATCTGGTTCAGCGATTGCGCCAGGCCGCAGAGCACCGAAGCAACCACGAAGCCGGCGATGGCGACGAGCAGCACGCGCTTGCGGCCGAACTTGGCGGCGAGAAAGCCCGATGGCGGCGTCATGATCGCCGCCGCGACGATATAGGAGGTCAAGACCCAGTTGATCTGGTCGGCGGAGGCCGACACGCTGCCCTGGATATAGGGCAGCGCCACGTTGGCGATCGTCGTGTCCAGCGCCTGCATGATGACGGCGAGAATGACGCAGGCCGTGATCGCACCGCGATTGGCAACCGGCGTCGCCGCAGATGCAGAAGCGCTACTCATGATCCCCGCCCTGAGGCCGGCCCAGAAGCTTGTTGACGAAATCAGGCAGGCCGCGGACATGGCCGGTCTCGACATCGACCACCGTGCTCATGCCGACGCGGAGCGGCGGCTTGCCTTCGGTTTCCTGGATGCTGACGCGCATCGGAATGCGCTGCACGACCTTCACCCAGTTGCCCGTGGTATTCTGCGCCGGCAGCAGCGAAAAGCTGGAGCCGGAGGCCGGGCTGATGCTCTCGACCTTGCCCTTCCATCTCACGCCGGGATAGGTGTCGACATAGATCTCGGCCGTCTGGCCGGGCTTGACGTAAGTGAGCTCGGTTTCCTTCGGGCTGGCGGCGATCCAAAGGTGATCGGTGGCAACAAGCGAGAAGGCCTGCTGCGACGCCTGCAGATAGGAGCCGACCTGCAGCGCGTTGACATTGGTGACGATGCCGTCGAACGGCGCCTTGACGACGCTGTGGTCGAGTTCGCGCTGGGCGTTGTCGACATTCGACTTGGCTTGCAGGTAGAGCGGATTCTCCTCGATCGGCTGATCGGCGGAGCCGCCGAGCTGGGCGAGCGTCGTTGCGGCTTCCGCCTTGGCGACGGTAACCTTCTGCTCAGCGGCTTCCAGATTATGCTTGGCTTCGTCATAGGCCGACTGCGTCGCGCTGCCGTTGTTGACGAGGTTTTGCTGCCGATCGAACTGATCCCGATAATAGGGCAGATCGGCTTGCGCCTGCGTGATCTCGGCAAGCGACTGCTGATAGCTGGCCTTGAGATTCATGATCTGGTTGCGCTGCGCGCCGAGCTGCGCCTTGGCGCCATCGAGCGCAATCTTGAAAGCATCCGGCCGCAGGCTGAAGAGCACCTGCCCTGCCTTGACCGCCTCGTTCTCATGCACGTCGATCTGCTCGACGATGCCCGAGACATCGGTGGTGAGCCCGACCATGTCGGCCTGAATATAGGCGTTGTCGGTCGACATCACCTGGCCGCCATTGACGTAATAATAACCGCCGACGACGAGCGCCACCGGCAGCAGGGCGAACAGGATCGGCCGCGTGAGACTGCGCCGGCGGCGGACCTTGTTGCCGCCAGGCGCAGCCACGGCGGCAGCCGGCGCTGAATTGGATGAAGGCGCTTCGGCTACCGTTTCCTGCTGTTTCGCTTCCGTTTCTTCGACAGGAGTCTTGGCATGGGCGTCGGCAACGACGCGGAGGGGGGATTGATCAGCCATCGTTCGTCTCGTTCTCGTCAACCGGGCTCCGGCATGCCTGAACCAGGTTCGTCTTCATTACGGATAGAATGTGGAAAAGCTGCTCGCGCTGCTCGACGGAGACGCCGTCCAACGCTTCTGCGCGGGTGGTGTCGCCGAGCTCGCGCATTTCGGCGAGCAGCGGGTGCGCCTCGTCGCGCATGTAGAGCAGCCAGATGCGCCGGTCGGTCGGGTGCTGGCGGCGCTCGATCAGCCCGCGTTCGGCGAGCTTGTCGAGAATGCGCACCAGTGTGATCGGCTCGACTTCGAGGATTTCGGCAAGGCCGCCTTGATGGATGCCTTCATTGTTCGAGAGATAGGCAAGCGTCTGCCATTGCGACCGGGTCAGCCCGAGACACTTCGCGCGCTGCTCGAACCGCTTGCGCAGCAGCCGTGCGACGTCGTGGAGAAGGAAGCCAAGGGTCGGAGTGGCGCTCATGAAAACCTGCGATCATTATTTATAAGCATACTTATGATATCGGTACATATATTGAGCATGTACGCCACACAAGAGCTGGGATGCCAGATTCGGAAGCAGCGGCGAAAATGCCGCAGGCCGGCTCAGGCTTGTCCTGCAGTTCTTCCTTTCGCCGGTTGCAGACGCCAGACGGTAGCCGCGGCCTAGCTCCGCCCTAATTCTGCCTGTAGTCGTCGCCTCCGCCGGAGGCGCCGCATTGGGGAGCTCGATGGCGTTCTTCGAAAGCATGCTGACGCTGCTGCTGGTGGCGATCGTCTTTCTGCAATTCTCCAGGAAGTTCCGGATCCCTTATCCGACAATGCTGGCGATCGCTGGCGTCATCGTCGCCGCCGTGCCTTGGGCGCCTGAGGTCGCAATCGATCCCGAGCTTGCGCTGGCGTTGCTGATCGCGCCCGTGCTCTTCGACGCCGCCTATGATCTGCCGCCGAGGACGTTGAGGCACAACTGGCTGCCACTCCTCTCGCTCGCCGCCATCGCCGTGATATTGACGGCCGCCGCCGTCGCCACCGTCAGCGTGACGATCGCCGGCCTGCCGCTTGCCGCGGCCGTCGCACTCGGCGCCATCGTCGCGCCGCCGGATGCGGCGGCGGCGACCGCCATGCTCGACCGCTTCACCCTGCCGCGCCAGACCTATGTGATCCTGAAGGGCGAAAGCCTCCTGAACGACGCCGTCGCGCTCCTGATCTTCAGCGCCGCGGTGGCAGCCGCCGCGAGCCCCGCCTTCTTCGCCGGTGCCCTGGCGGAATTGGCGCTCGCCGTGCCGGGCGGCCTCATCCTCGGTTACCTCATGGGCCGTCTCTACATGGTCGTCGGCCTGAGGCTCGCCGGCACGCTCGGCGGCACCCTGCTTGAATTCGTCGCCACTTTCGGCACGTGGATCATCGCCGAGCGGCTACACTTTTCGGCAATACTGGCGATCGTCGTCTACGCGATGGTCATCGCCCGCTACATGCCCGAGCGGCAGACGGCCCGCCACCGCATCCATTCCTATTCGGTCTGGGAGGCCGCGGTCTTTCTGCTCAACGTGCTGGCCTTCCTGCTGATGGGCCTGCAGGCCCGTCAGATCGTCCTCGACCTCGATCCCGGCCGCCTGGATTTCGCAATCACCTTCGCCACCATGGTTTTCGTCACGGTCATTCTCGTCCGGCTGGCCTGGGTGCTGTTTTATAACCGCGTCATCAACTTTCTTGCCGCGCGCGGGCGCACGAAACAGGCCGTTCCCACCTTCGCGACGAGCCTGCTTGCCGGTTGGTGCGGCATGCGCGGCCTCGTCACGCTGGCCACCGCGCTCGCCCTGCCGATCGACTTCCCCGATCGCGACATCATCCTGCTCAGCGCGCTCGCCGTCGTTCTCGGCACGCTCATCGTCCAGGGCCTGACGCTCGGGCCGCTGATCCGTTTCCTGAAATTCGAACCGGACACCTCCGTGGACCGCGACCTCGCCAGAGCCCGTGTCACGTTGATCGATGCAGCACTTGCCGAACTCGCCGGCGGCGAAGACAAATCCACCCGCATCCTGCGCGACGTGTACACCTCCGAGCGCGAGATCGCCGTGGACGGGAAACATCCGCGCGAGGTCAGCCGGCTCGACAAGCAGCGCCGCAATGTCATCGTTGCGAAGCGCCGCAGACTGGCGGCAATGCGCCGCGCCGGCGAGATCGACGACGATGTCTTTCACATGCTGGAACAGGAACTCGACTGGGCCGAACTCGGCGCCCTGCCGCCGGGCAGAGACGAGATTGTGGAGAGCTGACGCGCTCTGTGAAGTTTTGATGGATTCGAAAATCGTAACCAATTGGCATTTGCAATTTTTCGCCGCTGCCGTTTATAGTCCAATTCCATAGGGTTACGATTTTTCTGATCGACATTGCCTGCCGGCCTTCCTTTCCAAGGGATCGGACGCCGGAGAAATCCCCGGGGGCAGAGGCCTTCGTTCAAAGCAGCAAGACCTGAACAGCATCACTTCATCTTGAGGTTGGCGGCTAGTTAATCGGCTGCCAAGATTGGAGGACTGGTATGACCTACGCGCTTCGACAGATGCTGGTGTTTGGCTCTATCGCCGCATTCATGCCTTTGGCCGCGCTGGCTCAGAGCGCCCCGCCGCCCCCGCCCGTCACCGTCGCCAAGCCTGTTGTGCGCGATGTCGTCGACAGCGACGAATTCATCGGCCGCTTCGAGCCGGTCGACGAAGTCTCCGTTCGCTCGCGCGTCGGTGGGTACCTGCAGGAAATCCATTTCCAGGACGGCGCCTTGGTCAAGCAGGGCGACCTGCTCTTCGTCATCGACCAGAGGCCGTTCGTCACCGCGCTCAATCAGGCAAAGGCCGCACTCGAATCGGCGCAATCCGCCTTGGTCTTTGCCGATGCGCAATATAAGCGCACGCAATCGCTTGCTTCGAGCGGCAGCCAGTCGGCGCAGACGCTGGATGATCGCCGCCGCGAATTCGATTCGGCCGAGGCCAATGTCCGCGGCGCGCAGGCCGCAGCCGATCGCGCTTCTCTCGACATGGAATATACCGAGATCAAGGCGCCGCTCAGCGGCCGCATCGATCGCCGGCTGATTTCGGCCGGCAACCTCGTGCAGACCGACCAGACCGTGCTGACAACAATCGTTTCGCTCGATCCGATCGATTTCTATTTCGACGTCGACGAGCGCCGCCTGTTGAATTTCGCCGACACGGCGCGCAAGCTCGGCAAGGATCTCCAACAGGGCGGCGGCGGTCTGGATGTCTCCGTCACGATCTCGGATCCCAATGCAAAACCATTCAAGGGAAAGCTCGATTTCGCCGAAAACCGGGTCGACAATGAGAGTGGCACCATTCGTCTGCGGGCCCGCTTCCCCAACCCCGATCTCGTCCTTCAGCCCGGCCTCTTCGGCCGCATACAGGTCGAAGCCTCCAACACCTACCAGGCCATTCTCGTTCCCGACGAGGCAATCGGCTCCGACCAGAATGAGCGCGTCGTCTATGTCGTCGCCGAGGACGGCACGGTTTCGACCAAGCCGGTGAGACCCGGACCCCGGCTCTATGGCTACCGCGTCATACGCGAAGGCCTTGACGGGACCGAGACGATCATCGTCAACGGCCTGATCCGCGCCCGGCCGGGTACCAAGATCACACCTCAGATGACCGAACTGCCCAAGGAGCGGCAGGACACTGCGCCCGAAACCGCCGGCGCGGAGAACGGACAATGAGATTTGCTCATTTTTTCGTGGACCGGCCGATCTTTGCGGCCGTCATCTCGATCGTTCTTCTGGTCGTCGGCGGCATTGCCTATACGCAATTGCCGGTATCCCAGTATCCGGAGATAGCGCCGCCAACCATCGTCGTGCGCACGTCATATCCGGGTGCCGATCCGCAGACGATCGCCGATACCGTGTCGACCCCGCTCGAACAGCAGATCAATGGCGTCGAAGACATGCTTTACATGTCGTCCTATTCCAGCGCCGACGGCGCCATGTCGCTGACGATCACCTTCAAGCTCGGCACCGATCTCGACAAGGTGCAGGTGCTCGTTCAGAACCGCGTTTCCATCGCCCTGCCCCGTCTTCCCGAGGAAGTCCAGCGGCTTGGGGTGACCACTGACAAAAGCTCGCCCGATCTGATGATGGTGGTGCATCTGCTGTCGCCGTCGCACCGCTATGACCAGCTTTATGTCTCGAACTACGCCCGCAACCGAATCCGTGACGTTCTCGTTCGCCTTGACGGCGTCGGCGACGTGCAGCTCTTCGGCGAACGCCAGTATTCGATGCGAATCTGGCTGGATCCGGAAAAACTCTCCGCCTACGGGATGACATCCGATGACGTCGTCGCCGCGCTGAGAGACCAGAACGTCCAGGTGTCCGGAGGCAAGATCGGTGCCCCGCCGGTGACCGGCAAGAATGCGTTCGAATATACGGTGCGAACGGATGGACGCTTCTCCGATGTGCGCGAGTTCCGATATGTCATCGTGAAATCGACGACATCGGGCCGGCTCGTGCAGTTGCAGGATGTCGCCCGTATCGAACTCGGCGCGCAGGATTACGTCACCAACAGCTATCTCAACAATGACCCGGCCGTTGCTCTTGGCATCTTCGCCCGGCCGGGAACCAATGCCCTGGACACCGCCCATCAGGTCCAGTCGATCATGAAGGACCTCTCGCAGAATTTCCCGCAGGGCCTGGAATATCGCATCGTCTACGACACGACCGAATTCATCTCGGATTCGATCACCGAGGTCTATAGAACCATCGCCGAGGCGGCCATCCTGGTGGCGATTGTCGTTCTCGTCTTCCTGCAATCCTGGCGAACGGCGATCATTCCGATCATTGCCATCCCTGTATCGCTGATCGGCACCTTCGCCGTCCTGCTGGCCTTCGGCTTCTCGCTCAACATGCTCACCCTGTTCGGCCTCGTGCTGGCGATCGGGATCGTCGTCGACGACGCGATCGTGGTGGTGGAAAATGTCGAGCGCAATCTCGCCCGCGGCATGACGCCAAAACAGGCATCCCACGTCACGATGGACGAAGTCGGAACTGCCGTCGTCGCCATCTCGCTGGTGCTGATTGCCGTATTCGTGCCGACCGCCTTCATTCCCGGCATCTCAGGCCAGTTCTACCGGCAGTTCGCGGTGACGATCGCTGTCACCACGGCAATTTCCGCATTGAATTCGCTGACGCTGTCGCCCGCCCTTGCAGGCATATTGCTGAAAACCCATGACCACGAAACCAGGCGCACGAACGTCGCCACGCGCCTGGGAAGAGGACTTGCAAACGGCTTCAATCGTGGATTCGATCGGCTGAGCTCGGGCTATTCATGGACCGTTCGGCATCTGGTCAGCAGTTGGGTGGGATTGACAGCCGCGATGGCCGCCTTCGTCTGCCTGCTCGGGGCCACCTGGTACATGGGAACGAAAGTTCCCGCCGGCTTCATCCCGACCATGGACCAGGGTTACGCGATCATCGTCATCCAGCTTCCGGACGGCGCCTCGCTTGCGCGTACCGATGCCGTCGTCAGACAGGTGGGCGATATCGCCCGCACCGTGCCCGGCGTCGGCAACGCCGTGCAATTTGCCGGCTTCAGCGGGGCGACATTCACCAATGCTTCGAATGCCGGCGTCGTCTTCGTTCCGTTCAAATCCTTTGCCGAACGTGAAGAAGGCGGAGAGAACGCCAACAAGATCATCGGCGAGCTTTACGGCAAGCTGCAAAGCATCCAGGAAGCCTTCATCATTGCCATCCCGCCGCCATCCGTGCGTGGCGTCGGCAATTCCGGCGGCTTCAAGATGCAGATATCAGATCTCGAAAACGCCGACATGACGCGCGTGCTCGGCCTCGCCCGCCAGATGATGGGTGCGGCGGCGACGACCGAAGGGCTGACGGGCGTCTTTACGACATTCTCCGATGCAAGCCCGCAATACTTCCTGGCGCTCGACCGCGACAAGGCACGCTTCCTGAACGTGCCGATCCCCAATATCTTCAACGCGCTTTCCATCAATCTCGGCGTCGCCTACGTCAACGATTTCAATGCGTTCGGCCGCGTCTACCAGGTCCGCGCCCAGGCCGACCGGCAATATCGCATGGACAGGGAAGACATTCTCGCCCTGAAGGTTCGATCGGCAACCGGCGCGCTGGTTCCGCTTGGAACCTTGATGGACATTCAGGATGCCAGCGGCCCGGCGCTTGTCCAGCGCTACAACATGTACGTCTCGGTGCCGCTTCAGGGCAATCCGACGCCGGGCACGTCGACCGGCGATGCCATCGCCAAGATGGAAGCGCTGGCTGCGAAGATCCTGCCGCAGGGCACGACCTTCGAATGGACGGAACTCGCCTATCAGGAGACCCACACCGGCAACACGGCCATCTACATCTTCGCCCTCTCCGTCGTCTTCGTCTTCCTGGCGCTGGCGGCCCAATATGAAAGCTGGGTTCTGCCGCTCGCGATCATTCTCATCGTCCCGCTTGCGGTGCTCGCGGCGCTGATCGGGGTCTCCCTGCGGGGCATGGACAACAATGTCCTGACGCAGATCGGCCTGATCGTCCTGATCGGTCTTGCGGCCAAAAACGCCATTCTGATCGTCGAGTTCGCCAGGCAGGCGGAAGAGGAAGGCAAGTCGCCGGTGGAAGCGGCCATCGAGGCCAGCCATCTTCGCCTGCGCCCGATCCTGATGACGGCATTCGCCTTCATCTTCGGAGTTCTGCCGCTTGCCATCGCCACCGGCCCCGGCGCCGAAATGCGCCAGTCGCTCGGCACCGCCGTCTTCTCGGGCATGCTCGGTGTGACGATCTTCGGTCTGTTCCTGACGCCGGTCTTCTACGTCGTGCTGCGCGGCTGGCGCCGCAACCGGCCGGCTACGGTAGAACCGGCAAAGACGGAGCCGGTCGATGAAGGGGTCGTCTGAGACGACCCACCCGGCTCTGAAGAAACACGCGCGCAAGTCAGGTCGAAAACAGATGCACCTGGCCCTGCCACAGGCGCGCGACGGTGAGCTTGCCACTGCGATAGGCGCGCGTATCGATATTGAGCCGCCTCGGCTGTATATCGGGTTTGTCGTTCGGCGTATGGCCGTGAACGATGAGTTTCGGTAACGGCACCCGGCTTTCGAGAAATCGCTGGCGGATGAGGACCAGATCCTCGTCCGTCTGCCTGTCGAGCGGCAGTTTCGGATTGATGCCGGCGTGCACGAAAATCACGCTTGGGGTTTCCAGCAGGACAGGCATCGCCCGCATGAAATCGATATGCGTACGCGGCAACGACTGGCGGATGAAGGCATCGAGTTTTGCGCCGGTGGGGAAGACCAGGGGCAGGTGGTCCGGATCGAGCCCATAGGATTTGAGCAGCTCCGCCGACCCCATCTGCATCCAATCGTCATAGGAGATCCAGCCGTCGATATAGTCGAGCATGGCGATTTCGTGATTGCCGGCAAGGCAGATGCGGTCGAATCCATCAGGTGGTGGCTCCATGAGATGGCCGATAACCTGTGCCGATTCCGGGCCGCGGTCGATATAGTCGCCGAGCGTGACGATCAGCTTGCGCCCGGGCAGCCGCGCGCCATCACGCAGGATCGCTTCCTCGGCTTTCACAAGCAGATCGTACCGGCCGTGAATGTCGCCGATCGCATAGGTTGGGATAGCGGCAATATCCAGCGTCAGACGCGGTCTCGGCTGGCGCGCCATTTTCGAAACCTCGCTGTTGCGAGCACGAGAGTCGCTCATCATGTTTCTCAATCAAGGAAGCCCCACTTCACCGTAAGTAGCGTGGAGAACAGGGCAATCAAGCTGGTAAGAAAATTCAAACCATTCGGGTTTTGTAGAAAAACCGGTCTTATCATTCGAGGGCTAATCCCTCACTCCTGTATCCGTCGAGGAAAGAGTGACCGATGGGAACGGTATCGCAGTTTCATGAGAGCTTGAGGCCTCCCGCGCATCGCATCGAAAGCGAAGAGGAGGCGATATCCGCGGCCCGCGACCACGCTGCCGCATTCCGGCACCAGGCGAGCGAACGCGATATCAACCGCATCCTGCCCTTTGCCGAGCTCGATGCGCTGTCGGTATCGGGGCTGACGGCAATCGCCGTACCGCCTGACCATGAAGGACTCGACGTGTCGAACGCCCTGCTCGCCGAAATCGTTGCGATCATCGCCGAGGGCGACGCCTCGATCGGCGAGGCGTTGGAAAATCATTTTTGCGCACTGGAAACGCTCCGTACCCAGGCCGGCGAGGATTTGAAGGCATCGCTGTTTGCCCGTGTGCTGCTCGGCGACCGCTTCGCCGGCGCCGCCTTTACTGACGAGGCCGAGCTTACGGCCGAAGGCCCGGGCTATCGCCTCAGCGGGCGCACGCGCCAAGTGCCCGGTATTCTGTTCGCCGACTGGATCGCCGCAGCCGCCACCGCTCCGCCCAGCCGCCCGGTGACGCTCTACCTCGCACGCGATGACGAAGGCGTGCAGGTGGTCGACGATTGGGACGGCTTCGGCCAACGCACCAATGGATCGGCGACGGCGATCGTCGGCACGCTTCATGTCAATGCCGATGCGGTTGCGCCTGCCCCCTCGTCCGGACATTCGACCGGCATCTCGCTCGGCCTGCTGCTCAAGGCCGGCGTCGGCCTCGGCATCGCGCGAGCCGCATGGAGCGACCTGATGACCGCGATCGGCGATCGCAGCACGACGGTTCTTCCCCGGATCGGCGAACGCGCCATCCGCATCGAAGCGACAGCGGCGGCCTTGGAACGGGCTGGCCGCAAGCTCGACATCGCCCAGGTCAATCCTGTCGAGGCAGCGATGGCGGACGCGCATTTCTCCGCCTCGGCGGCCGCGATCCTTGCCGAGGAAACGGCGCTCGACACCGCAAACGCGCTGTTCGAACTTGCAGGGGGAACATCAGCAGGCATCGGGCTCAATCTCGACCGCCATTGGCGGAATGCCCGCATTCACGCGCTTTCGCTGCCGCGGGATAGATTGGTGCATACCGCAGGCGAATACATGTCGAAGGTCGGTGGCGCCTAATCAGCTGGCGGCGGAGATCGGGAACTGTTCCTTAGCGCCTTCGATGCGGCCGCCGTCGGCGACGAATTGCTCGAGGGTCATATTGTCGAGAATGGCGGCGATCGCGTCCCGAACATCGGTCATCGAGCGCCGCACCTGACAGGTCTCAGGATCGGCGCAGTCGTCGCAGGCCTCGTACGCCGTCCGGCTGGCGCAGCGAATCGGTGCTAGGGGCCCGTCGAGCGTGCGGATGACATGGCCGATGCGGATTTCCGAGGCCGGCCGCGACAGCGAATAGCCGCCGCCCGGCCCCTTCTTCGAGCGCAGGATGCCGACATTGCGCAGTTCCAGCAGGATCGTATCGAGGAACTTCTTCGGGATATTGTTGCGGGCCGCGATATCGTTGATGAAGGCAGTCTCGCCCGGCGCCAGCCGCGCCAGATCGACCAGCGCCTTCAGCCCGTATTTTCCCTTTTTCGTCAGCATCGTCGTCGCCTTGTAGAATCGCAGTATTTATCCTGCCAATAGCAGGCAAATAGCGTCAAAAGCGTGAACATACAACAAAATAGCTATTATTTATAGCTTGTATCGGCAACGTCCACAGGCCGGCCCGGCAGTCTTGCGAAAGATCGACTTGCCGAGCCCTGCCGGCGGCCGCCGTCAAATCGTCTTCAGCATGCCGCCATCGACGAAATAGGTCGAGCCGATGCAATAGCTCGCGCGCTCCGAACTCAGGAAGACGAAGACATTCGCCAGTTCCTCCGGCGTGCCGAAGCGTTTGGAGGCGGCGTGTTCGTTGGCGACGCTCTGCAGGTAGCCTTCCCAGTTGCCGCCGGTTTCGGCCGTCAACTGCTTGGCGGTCTTGATCCAGTCGGGCGTCAGGATAAGGCCGGCATTGACGCAGTTGACACGGATATTGTCCTTGATGAGCTCGGTCGACAGTGTCTTCGAAAACATCATCAGCGCCGACTTGCTGACATTGTAGATCGGTTCGTACCACAGCGGCTGAACGGCACAGATCGAGGCGTTGTGCAGGATCACACCACCGCCGCGTTCCTTCATCTGCGGCGCGATGCCGCGCGCCAGCCGCACGGCGGCCATCACATGCAGGTCCCAATAGGCTTGCCACTTCTCGTCCGGCGCCTCCATCACCGTCTCATTCGATCCGGTGCCGGCATTGTTGATGAGGATATCGGCCCCGCCTTTTTCGGCCGCCGCCGCAATGATCGCCTCGGTTCCCCCAGCCGTCGCCACGTCGGCGGCAACAGCGATGGCGTCGACACCGTACTTCTCGGCGATACGGGCGGCTTCCGCCTTGAGCCGATCGCCGCCGCGGGCCGCCAGCACGAGATTGGCGCCCTCAGCCGCCAGCCCCTCGGCGATCGCCAGTCCGATACCGACCGACGCGCCTGTTATGACGGCAGTCTTTCCCTTCAATCCGAGATCCATGTCTTCCTCCGCAACGGCCGGAGATCCCGGCCTGATATGCTGAGTGTTCCGCCAATGAACCCGGGCGTCAAGCGCCCGAACGCCTCTTGCGAGAGGCTGCGATCTGTCGCATGCCTACATCAACAGGATGGGAGGAGTTTTCATGCCACGTTATTCAGCCTGCATAGAGTGGCTGTTTGCCGAAGAGGGCGACCGCTTTCCCGACCGCATCCGCCGCGCCCATGCTGCCGGCCTGACGGCAATCGAATTCTGGCGCTGGAGCGACAGGGATCTGGACGCGATCGAGGCGACACTGAAGGAAACCGGCCTTGCCGTCACCAGCCTCGTCGCCGAACCGATGATCGCGTTGACCGACGCCGCCAACCGGCAGGCTTGGCTGAAAGGCCTTGCCGAATCCGTCACTGTCGCCAGGCGTCTCGGCGCGCCGGTGCTGATTGCCCAGGCGGGCGACGATCTCCCGGCCCTGAGCCGGCAAGAACAGCGCCGGGCGCTGACTGAAACACTGAAGGCCGGCGCCGATATTCTTGCAGACAGCGGTGTGCGCCTCGGCGTCGAGCCGCTCAACATCCGCATCGACCATGTCGGCTATTTCCTCGATTCGACCCGCGAAGGCCTCGACATCATCGATGACGTCGCCCGCCCCGAGATTGGCATCGTCTACGACATCTACCACTCCGCCGTGATGGACGAGCGCACCGAGGACGTGCTCGATGGCCGCCTCGATCGCATCATCCACGTCCATGTCGCCGATCACCCCGGCCGCAACGAACCGGGCTCTGGCGAAATCGACCTTGCCCATCGCCTCGACTGGATCTTCGCCAACGGCTACCACGGCGCCGTCGGTCTGGAATACCGGCCGACCAGACCCGGCGCGGACGCCGTCAGGGGCGCGATCGCCGCACTCGGTTAGGCGGAATTGGCGCCTTCGGCGAAAGCTTCAAGCTCGGGGTCGAAATCGACGTCGACGACATTGTTGAAGACGGCGGTCGCCAGCATGATGCCGGCGAAGGCGACGAGATCGACAAGCACCTTGATCTCGTAGCGCTGTTTCAGCTTCGCCCAGAGTTCGGCGGGTACGGCGTTGGAATCGGCAACGATCGCCTTGCCGAAAGCGTCGAGCAGCGCTTCCTCCTCGGAAAGCTCCAGTGCGTCCGGATTGAAACCATTGTTGATCAGCGCCCGACGAAAGAAGGTGATGGCGATTTTCGATTGCGCCGCCTTAGAGATTGCATGCGAGAAGATCCAGATCGCCCGGTCATTGACAGCAGGATCGAGTTCGGCCCGCAGCGTGAACCATTCGGCGTAGATGCGATGGGCGGCGGGCGAATGCAGCAGTGTCCGCTTCATATTGGTCATCCGTCCGCGCAGCCTGATTTCTTCGTCATGCGCCGCACGAATCTCTTCCGAAGCCGTGTCGTAGTCGATCTGCGGGAGGTGGCTCATCGGGTCCGTTCTTTCCTATGTGCACAGAAGCTATCGGGGCGCCAAGATATTGTGCGGGCAAATCCGCTTGGCTGCCGCCCGGCGCCGGCCTAGACTGACCAAATCGAAGCAGGAGGCAAGGCATGAGCGACGACCACGAGCACCATCATGTCGACTGGCGCGAACATGGCGTCAAGGTCATTCCCGGCAATTCGCTCGATCCGAATACCGCGCAGACGCCGGGCATGAACCGCGCGACTGCGATCAACAATGCGCGTGCCGGCGCCGAAAAGATCTGGGCCGGCACGGTAACGATCCATGCCAACGCCAAGACCGGCGCCCATCACCACGGCGATCTCGAAAGCATCATCTACGTGGTCAAGGGCAAGGCCCGCATGCGCTGGGGCGAACATCTGGAATATACCGCCGAGGCCGGCCCCGGCGATTTCATCTATGTTCCGCCCTATGTGCCGCACCAGGAGATCAACGCCAGCCGCGACGAGACGCTGGAATGCGTGCTCGTCCGCTCGGGCCAGGAACCGGTCGTCGTCAATCTCGACATCGAGCCGGTCGAAAAGCCGGAAGACGTCCCGTGGCTCGACCCGATCCATCGCTGATATCGGGCGCTCACACGGGACCGGAAACGCCTGCGGCGCGCTCAGGCGTGAACGACGCCGGCGCCGCTCATGGCAGTGTTCTCGATGATTCGGCCGGTATCGGCGGCATAGAGGTGGATCTGGTCGTAATCGATCGCGATGCCGATCGGATCTCCCGACTTCACCTTCACCGCCTCGGTCAGCGCCACGGCAAAGGGCAGCCCGTCGAAATCGGCGTGGACGACACGGCTTGCGCCAAGCTCTTCGATGAAATCGGCCGTTGCGGTGAGGGCACCCGGCGCATCCGGGGCCACCAGCCGGGCGGCTTCGGCGCGCATGCCGAGCACGACGCGTTTGCCTTTCAGCGGTGCGGCGCGCTCGCGCGGCAGCACGACCTTGCGGCTCTGGTCGTAGACGAAGACGCCCTCGTCATTGATCGTACCCTCGAGCAGGTTCATCGCCGGCGTTCCGACGAAACCGGCGACGAAGCGCGAGACCGGATGATGATAGACTTCTTCCGGCGTGCCGACCTGCTCCACCCTGCCGCCGTTCATCACCACCAGCCGGTCGGCCAGCGTCATCGCCTCCGTCTGGTCATGCGTGACGAAGATCGAGGTGGCCCCGAGGCGGCGGTGCAGGCGTCGGATTTCGGCGCGCATGGCGATGCGCAGCTTGGCGTCGAGGTTCGATAGCGGCTCGTCGAAGAGAAACACCTTCGGCTCGCGGATCATCGCGCGGCCCATGGCGACGCGCTGCCGCTGGCCGCCGGAAAGGGCGGCCGGCCGACGGTCGAGGAAGGGTTCGAGGCTGAGCGCCTTGGCGACTTCGCCGATGCGCCGCGTACGCTCCGCCGTCGAAACGCCGGCCACCTTCAAGGCATAGCCGATATTCTCGGCGACGCTCATATGCGGGTAAAGCGCGTAGTTCTGGAACACCATGGCGCAGCCGCGTTCGCGCGGCTCCATCTGGTTGACGACACGGCCATCGATGGCGATTTCGCCGCCGCTGATTTCCTCGAGGCCGGCGATCATACGCAGCAGCGTGGACTTGCCGCAGCCGGACGGGCCGAGGATGACGATGAACTCACCCGACTGGATGTCGAGATCGACGCCGTGGACGACGGGGGTCTTGCCGTAGTTCTTCTTCACGCCACGAATGGAGATCGGTGCCAAGGGAGTACTCCTTCACTTCTCGGTGGAGATAAGGCCGCGCACGAACCAGCGCTGCATCAGGATGACGAGCACCAGCGGCGGCGACATGATGATCAGGGTTCCAGCCATGGCGACGTTCCAGTCGGGCAGGCCGAATTCGGACGGGATCAGGGTCTTCAACTGCGTCACCGCAATGCCGAAATTCGGATCGGTGGTGATCAGCAACGGCCAGAGATACTGGTTCCAGGCCCAGACGAACATGATGGTGAACAGCGCGATCATATTCGGCCGCGAAAGCGGCAGCAGAATATCCCAGAAGAACCGGACCGGGCCCGAACCGTCCATCTTCGAGGCTTCGGCCAGCTCGTCCGGAACCGTCAGGTAGAACTGCCGGTAAAGGAAGGTGCCGGTCGCCGTGGCGACCAGCGGCAGAACGAGACCGGGATAGGAATTCAGCAGACCCCATTCGAGCTTGATCTGAATGCCGGTGATCTGCGAGACGAGCCAGCTTATCCCGGTGACGTCGAGGATCGTCTGGAAAGGCTGCAGCGCGTTGGCCGCAATCGAATAGGTCGGCACGATGCGGACTTCCAGCGGCAGCATCAGCGTGATGAAGATGATCCAGAAAATCACATAGCGGCCACGGAAGCGGAAATAGACGATCGAGAAAGCCGCCATGGAAGAAAGCATGACTTTGCCGGCACCGACCGTCGTGGCGAAGATGATGCTGTGGAACAGCTTGTTGCCGAGGTCGGCGCGAACCCAGGCGGCCTCGGCGTTTTCCCAGAAATGCGAGCCCGGCGTGAGCGGCAGCGGCACGCGATTGACCGTTTCCAGATCCAGCGTCGACGCGATGATGACGATGGCGAAAGGCAGGAGCGCGATCACCATGCCGAGCGCAAGAAGCGTATAGCAGATGAAGTTGAATATCGGCGTGCGTTCGATCATGTCCGCGACCTCACTTGTAGTGCACGCGCCGCTCGATGAAGCGGAACTGGAAGATGGTGAGAAGGACGACGAGCACCATCAGGATGATCGACTGCGCCGCAGCGCCGGAATAATCGAGACCTCTGAAGCCGTCGAAATAGATCTTGTAGACCATGAGTTCGGTGGCGCGCGCCGGCCCGCCTTGGGTCATGACGTCGACGATACCGAAGGAATCCTGGAAGCTCTCTGTGATGTTGATGACGAGCAGGAAAAACAGCGTCGGCGTCAGCAAGGGCAGCTGGATATCCCAGATCCGGCGCATCGGCCCCGAACCGTCCATGGCCGCCGCCTCGATCAGCGAGCGCGGAATGCCTTGCAGCGCCGAGAGGAAGAAGATGAAGTTGTAGCCGATATATTTCCACGAGAAGGCGACGATGACGGCGATCATCGCATCCTTGCCGTCGAGCGCCGGGTTCCAGAGACCGGGCCAGACGTGATTGATGACCGACAGCAGGCCGGCCTCCGGCGCCAGGATGAAGCGGAAGGCGAGCCCGAGAGCGGGAGCGGCAATTGCGTAAGGCCAGATGAACACCGACCGGTAGACCTTGTGGCCGCGCAGTTCACGATCGGTCAAAAGCGCCAGGATGAGCGCCAGTCCCATGGCAATCGCCGTCGAGCTGAAGCCGAAGATCATGCTACGGGTGATCGAGTCCCAATAGATCGGATCGGTGAGCAACTGTTTGAAATTGTCGAAACCGACCCAGGCATTGCCGCCGCCCCATGGCTGCTCAAGCGTGAACGCCCAATAGAGCGCCTGCGCGCTTGGCCAATAGAAGAAGACGAAGATCAGCAGCAGCATCGGAAATGCGAAGAGCAGTCCGATCGTCGTCGAGGAGAAAGTGACGCGCTTTTCCATGAGTGGTCGTTTTCGTCCTGGTTTGGTTTAAAGCATGTCGCGCAAAAGTGTGCAGCGGTTTTGCGGTAACGACATGCGCCGACATAAAGATCTAAAGCGCGAGCGGCGCGCTTTAGACGCGGGCGGCGAGTACGCATCCGCGGCCGATAAGGGAACTTACAAGGACGCACCCGGCGCGCGACGCGGGCCGGGTGCGGCATATATCGGGCGATCAGGGGAGCTGAACGTTCTTATAGGTCTGCTGGAAGCGGCGCAGGAGCGTATTGCCGCGTTCGGCAGCGCCGTCGAGCGAAGCCTGGACATCGGCATTGTTGACGAAGATGGCCTGCAGACCATTGGCGATTTCGGTGCGGACCTGCAGCAGGCCACCGAGGCGGATGCCGTGCGGAGCCGCGTCACCGGCAGGCGATGCGGTCAGGCTCTGAATGGCGAGTTCGCGGCCGGCATAAGGCGCCTTGTCGTAGAAGCCCTGCTTCTTGAGATATTCGAAGCCGGAGTTACGAACCGGGATGTAGCCGGTAACGGTCGACCAGGTCAGAGCCTCTTCCGGCTTTGCGATGAAGTTGAAGAAGGCAGCGGCAGCCTTGTATTCAGCGTCCGAATGGCCCTTCAGAACCCAAAGCGAAGCGCCGCCGACGTAAGAGCTGTGACGGGTTGCGTCGCCGTAGGTCGGGAGCATGGAAACGCCCCAGTTCATGCCTTGCTTGGCGGTGCGGCCAACATTGCCATGGTCGCCGACCGAGGTCAGGATGACCTGGCAATCGCCGGCGGCAAAGGCTTCGACGAAGGTCTGGCCGACGGCCTTGTTTTTGATCACGGCAAGCTTGTTGTCATACCAGGACTTGAGGTCCTTGATATAGCTGACCAGAAGCGGGTTCTTGTTGAACACCAGCTCGGCGTCGAGACCTTCAAAGCCGTTCTTCTTCGTGGCGATGGCTTCGCCGTTGACGGCTTCGAACTGCTCGATGTACTGCCAGACTTCGTTGTTGGAGATGTCGAAGCCGAGCGGACAAGCATAGCCTGCATCCTTCAGAGCCTTGAGGTCTTCGCCTGCTTCCTTCCAGGTTGCCGGAGCATGATCCTTGCCGATCTTGGCGAAGGCGTCCTTGTTCCAGTAGAGCAGAGCGGTCGAGGAATTGAAGGGGAAGGAGTACATCTCACCCTTCGAGGTCGCGTAATAGCCCGATATACCTGAGAAATAATCGTTCCAGTCGACGGTATAACCCATGTCGGCCATCAGCTTGTTGGCCGGATAATAGGCGCCGGAGAGCATGATATCGAGCGTGCCGGCATCGGAGACCTGGGCGATGGTCGGCTGCTTGCCGGCGCGGAAGGCAGCGATGGTGTTCTGCAAGGACGCATCGTAGCTACCCTGGCTGGTGCAGACGACTTCGTAATCGGCCTGCGACTGGTTGAAGCGATCGCACTGTTCCTGGACACGCTTGGCAATGTCACCGGAGTTGCCGAACCAGAAGTCGATCTTGGTCTTATCGGCGGCGGCGGCGGGACCAGCAAGAAACGCTGTAGCGAGAAGGGCGCCAACGGCGCCGAGAAGCTTGGCTTGCATGAGAACCTCGAACGTAAAAGGGACGCGCACTTTCAGCGCACGCCCTATTAGCGGGTTCAAATTGCCGCGGCCAATGAATATTCCATGACATGAAATGATCGAAATCCAGTTGTCATAAAAAATTCACATAGTTGTTATTCGCCGATATCGGAGATATATTTGGAGAAATTTCGAGGAGTTCTTTAGCATATTGCGAGTAAATTTCTATTACATTCAAAACAATGGAATTTTAGGGGGAATGCAATATTTATTTATATTTCGACCGGACGGATTTATTCGCCCGAACCATCCTAACGAAACTTGCCAACAGCCCGCATTTTTTGCCGTTGCACTGGTGTGCAACACTGGTTTCAGCCTCAGGACTGACGGGAATCCTTCAGGATCGCGGCAAAACGTGGATCGAATGCACGACTGATCGGCCCGGCGGCGGCACCCAGCGCCACCGACCAGGGATCGGCTATGCCCGGCTGCAGGCGCGGCAGTGTCCGGCCGCGGCGCTCGGCGATCGACGGCAGCAGCGGGCCGATCGCCGCAAACAGCCTGCTTACCAGCGCTTCCGGCGCGCTGCCGCAGAGGATCACCGTCTGCGGATCGAACAGCGTCTCGAGGAGATGGATGCTCCAGCGCAGGTCCGCTGCGGCCGCCTCGACCCAGGCGCGGATGCCGTGATCGCCCCTTAAGGCAAGCTCGTTGATCCGCGCATAAAGGTCAGGATCGGCGGGATCGATCGACAGATGCTGGTAGAGCGAGGCGAGCGAGGCGCGATGTTCGAGCGGCGTCGATTTGCCGTCGGCAAACAGCAATGCCATGCCGATCTCGCCGGCATTGCCGTTGGCGCCGCGGTAAAGCTCGCCGTTCAGAATGAGGCCGGCACCGATGCCATAGCCGACGAAGAGGCAGACGGCATGGTCGAGGCCATGGGCGGCTCCCACCATACGCTCGGCGGTCGCCGCCGCGGCCGCATCGTTCTGCAGGCCGACATCGAGCCCGGTGCCGGCGGCCAGCGTTTCCAGCAATGGAAACTTCTGCCAAGCCTCCATCATCCACGGATCGTCGCCGCTGCCGGCGACCCCGAAGGGTCCGGGCATGGCGGCGCCGAGGCCGACCAGCCGCTTTTCCGATTGCTGGACGATCCCGGCGAGCTTCGACCGCACGCCGGCGACGAGATCAAGGATGACCTTCGTCCCGTTAAACGGACCGCCTGGCGGCAGGCCGGCCTCGTCACGCACGAGAACGCTGCCGACCAGATCGACGGCGACCGCCCGCGTCACATGCCGGTCGATCTGCAGGCCGATCGCAAAGGCGCCCTCGGGCACCAGGCCGTAGGGCGTCGAGGGCTGGCCCCTGCCCTTCCGCACCGCCTCCTGCGAACTGACGAGACCGTCGCGTTCGAGTTCCTCGATGATATTGGACACCGTCTGCTTGGTCAGCCGCGTCGCCCGCGCCAGATCGGCGCGTGAAAGCGCACCGTTGATCCTTAGGGCATCGATCATCACGCGCCGGTTATGGGCGCTGGTGCCTTCGTGATTGGTGCCGCTCTTGGCCCGGATCGGTCGACTGTCATTCATCTGCAATTGCCTCTTGACTCCATTAGAATGTTGAAGAAGTATTAAGTCAATACATTTGACTTAATGAGGGACCGGAGAGTCCCAGGGAACGCAGGAAGCCCAGCGAGGCCTCCGACGACGCTCCGAGATGATGGACTGGCACGTTTTCAACACGCGCCTTCTCGAACGCCGAGGGCGGCGAAGTCCGCCCTCGGCAATGCGTAAATGTCAAAAACTGGAGGCTGCAATGCTGAAATCCCTTAACAAGACGCTTCTCGGTGCGGCCTTGATCGGCGCATCCTTTGCGCCGCACGCTTTCGCCGAAACGACGCTGAACGCGCTCTTCATGGCACAGGCCGCCTATAGCGAGGCCGATGTGCGCGCCATGACCGACGCCTTCGCCAAGGCGAACCCCGACATCAAGGTCAATCTCGAATTCGTTCCCTATGAAGGCCTGCACGACAAGACGGTGCTGGCGCAAGGGTCCGGCGGCGGTTACGACGTCGTCCTCTTCGACGTCATCTGGCCGGCCGAATACGCCACCAACAAGGTTCTGGTCGACGTCTCCTCTCGTGTCACCGACGAGATGAAGAAGGGCGTGCTGCCGGGCGCCTGGACCACCGTGCAGTACGACGACAAATATTACGGCATGCCGTGGATCCTCGACACCAAATACCTGTTCTACAACAAAGAAATCCTTGAAAAGGCCGGCATCAAGGCCCCGCCGAAAACCTGGGACGAGTTGACCGAGCAGGCAAAGACCATCAAGGACAAGGGCCTGCTCGCCACGCCGATCGCCTGGAGCTGGTCGCAGGCCGAGGCCGCGATCTGCGACTACACCACACTCGTCAGCGCCTATGGCGGCGATTTCCTCAAGGACGGCAAGCCGGCCTTCCAGACCGGCGGCGGCCTCGATGCGTTGAAATACATGGTCTCCAGCTATTCCTCGGGCCTGACCAATCCGAACTCCAAGGAATTCCTGGAAGAGGACGTCCGCAAGGTCTTCGAAAACGGCGATGCCGCCTTCGCTTTGAACTGGACCTACATGTACAACATGGCCAACAATCCGAAGGACAGCAAGGTCGCGGGCAAGGTCGGCGTCGTGCCGGCGCCGGGTGTTGCCGGCAAGAGCGAGGCTTCGGCCGTCAACGGCTCGATGGGCCTCGGCATCACCTCGGCCAGCCAGCATCCTGATGAGGCCTGGAAGTACATCACCTTCATGACATCACAGGCAACGCAGAATGCCTATGCCAAGCTCAGCCTGCCGATCTGGGCATCCTCCTACGAAGACCCTGCTGTCACCAAGGGCCAGGAGGAGCTGATCTCCGCCGCCAAGATCGGCCTTGCCGCCATGTATCCACGTCCGACGACACCGAAATATCAGGAGCTTTCGACCGCGCTGCAGCAAGCGATCCAGGAATCGCTGCTCGGCCAGACCTCGCCCGAAGACGCGCTGAAGTCGGCGGCCGACAACAGCGGCCTCTGAGCAAAGCATGAAACCCGGGCGGCGCCCGCCGTCGCCCGGTTCGCTTTCGATAACCTATGAATGAAGAAGGGTCGCCTCGATGTCGGGCACTTGGCTGACAACCCGCGCGTGGCTTTTGATGCTGCCGCTTCTCGTGGTGATGATATCAGTCATCGGCTGGCCTCTGATCGATACTATCGGCCTCTCCTTCACCGATGCCAAGCTCGTCGGCACGCAAGGAAACTTCGTCGGCATCGACAATTATGCCAAGATGATCTCCGGCTCGAATTTCCAGCGCACGCTGATCACCACCGCATGGTTCGCGATCATCTCGGTCGCCGCCGAAATGGTGATCGGCGTTCTGGCGGCGCTGTTGCTGAACCAGCAGTTTCGCGGCCGCACCGTGCTTCGCGCCCTGATGATCCTGCCCTGGGCACTGCCGACCGTCGTCAACGCCACGCTCTGGCGGCTGATCTACAATCCGGAATACGGCGCGCTGAATGCCGCACTGACCCAACTCGGTCTGCTGGAGGCCTACCGCTCCTGGCTCGGCGAGCCGGGCACGGCGCTGGCAGCCCTCATCGTCGCCGACTGCTGGAAGAATTTCCCGCTGGTGGCGCTGATCGCACTGGCCGCACTTCAGGCCGTGCCGCGCGACATCACCGCCGCCTCGCTGGTCGACGGCGCCGGTGCTTTCGCCCGCTTCCGCTTCGTCATCCTCCCCTATCTCGCCGGCCCGCTGATGGTCGCCTTGGTGCTGCGCACGATCGAAGCCTTCAAGGTCTTCGACATCATCTGGGTCATGACCCGCGGCGGCCCGGCCAACAGCACGCGTACACTGTCGATCCTCGTCTATCAGGAAGCCTTCTCCTTCCAGCGGGCAGGCTCCGGCGCCTCGCTGGCATTGATCGTCACGCTGCTGGTGACGCTGCTTGCCGCCGGCTACGCCGCCCTGGTGCGCAAGACCGCCGGGAGTGCCGCTTGATGGAACGCCAGAGCCCGCTCTTTTCCGCCTTCATCCATCTCTGCGCGCTGCTGCTCGCCGCCGTCATCCTGGCGCCGATCCTGTGGCTGTTCATCATGAGCATCTCGCCGGCCGCCGATCTTGCAGCAAAACCCCTGCGCTGGTGGCCGCAGACGGCGGATTTCTCGCGCTACGCCGTGCTGCTCTCGACGCTCGAAAACAGCGCCGGCGCCGCCTTCACCTCATCGCTGCGCAACAGCATCGAGGTGGCGGGCATGGCGACGATCGCCGCCATCGCGCTTGCGATTCCGGCCGGCTGGGCGGTGTCGCGCACGCCTTCCGTCGGCTGGTCGCTGTCGATGGTGATCGCCACCTACATGTTGCCGCCGGTGGCGCTCGCCGTGCCGCTCTATATGAGCCTCTCCCATCTCGGCATGCTGAACAACGTCTTCGGCCTCGCCCTCGTCTATCTGACAATTCTCGCGCCGTTCACCACCTGGCTGATGAAATCGGGCTTCGATTCCATCCCGCGCGAAATCGAATCCGCCGCGATGATCGACGGCGCCGGCCTGATCCAGACATTGCGGATCATCACGCTGCCGCTCGCCGCCCCCGTGGTCGCGACGTCAAGCCTCTTTGCATTCCTGCTTGCCTGGGATGAATTCTTCTATGCGCTGCTCTTCACCTCGGACCAGCGCGCCAAGACGCTGACCGTCGCCATCGCCGATCTCGCCGGCGGCCGCGTTTCCGATTACGGACTGATCGCGACGGCAGGCGTGCTCGCCGCCCTGCCTCCCGTGCTGATCGGCCTCGTCATGCAACGCGCCCTGATTTCCGGGCTAACCAGCGGCGGCGTCAAGGGATGAACATGACAGAAGAAACAATCCGGCCGGCCGGACTTGCCGCGATCGATCGCGAAATGGCGCGCCAGCATGCCGATGCGATCGCCTCCTACGAAGCTGCCCGGCCGATGGCGGCGAGGGCCGCCGCCTCGCTGAAGAAAACCGGCCGGCTGCTGCTGATCGGCATGGGCGGCTCGCACGCCGTCAACCGTGCCGTCGAGCCGCTCTACCGCGCGCTCGGCATCGATGCCCTCGCCTTGCCGCTGTCCGAGCAGCTCGGCCAGCCGCTGCCGATCACCGGCAGGACGATCTTCGTCACCTCGCAATCCGGCGAAAGCGCCGAGGTCGTGCGCTGGTTCGACGAGACCGGCGGCACGGCGGAGACCTTCGGCCTGACGCTCGAAGGCAGTTCCTTCCTTGCAAGAACGACCCCGTCGCTGGTGGGTAGCGGCGGCACCGAGCTTGCCTTCGCCGCCACCCGCAGCCTGACGGTAACCTTCGCCCTGCATCTGGCAATCCTTGCCGCCCTCGGCGAAGATCCGGGCGCCGCGCTTGCCGTCCTCAGGGCGCCTGAAGACCAGGACATCGCCGACGCCCTCGCCGCCCTCGAAAACGTCGCGACCGTCGTCACCTCAGGCCGGCGGCTGCAGGGTGTCGCCGAGGCGCTGGCGCTCGGATTGACGGAACTGTCGCGTCGTCCCTGCTTCTCGCTGGAGGGTGGCCAGTTGCGTCACGGACCGATGGAGATGCTGGGGCCGGAGATCGGCGTCGTGCTCTTCCGCGGCTCGGACGAGACGGCCGGCCTGGTCACCGCAATGGCGGTATCCGCCGTCGAGACCGGCGCCCCCGTCATCCTGTTCGACGCATCCGGGCAAGCGCCGGTCGCCGGCGCAGTGACGATCCGCTTTGCCCCTGCAACCGGCCTTGCCGCGATCTTCGCCATGCTGCCGGTTGCCCAGCGACTGATGATCGCCTTTGCCGATACCCGCGTGGAGAATGCCGGAACGCCTGTTCGATCCACCAAAATCACCCGGAGCGAATGAATGCGGCCACTTGCAGTCATCGGCAACGTCAATGTCGACCTGATCCTTGGACCGGCCGCCCCCTGGCCGAAGGCCGGGACGGAAATCATCGTCGACCATGACGAATTGCGGGTCGGCGGAGCAGCCGGCAACAGCGCGCTCGCCTGGCAAGCGCTTGGCGTCGAATTCGAGATCGCCGCCAACATCGGCAGTGACCAGTTCGGCCGCTGGCTGCGAGAAGCCTTCGGCCGCCGTTCAGAGAAATGGCCGGTGCGTCCTGAGAAAACGACACTCTCCGTCGGCATCACCCATCCGGACGGCGAACGCACCTTCTTCACCACAAGGGGTCATCTGCCGCGCTTCAGCCTGGCAGATGTCTTCGCGGTCATCGAGGGCGAGAGGCTTCAGGGCGGTTATGCCCTTCTCTGCGGCTCGTTCCTGACCGACGATCTGACGAGAGAATATGACGCCTTGTTCGACTGGGCCGACAGCCATGGCATCACCATCGCCCTCGATACCGGCTGGCCGCTCGACGGCTGGACAGACGAGAATTGCGCGGCGACACGCGCCTGGCTCTCCCGCAGCGGCATCGCGCTGCTGAATGAGGTTGAATCGACCACGCTTGCCGGCATCGCCGATCCGATCGAGGCCGCCCGTCACATCAGGTCGCATATGCCGGAGGGTGCGATCGTCGTCGTCAAACGTGGGCCGGACGGCGCCATCGCGATCGGGCCGGACGGCCTCTTGGTTTCGGTGGCCGCACCCGTCGTTGAGGTCGTCGATACGATCGGCGCCGGCGATGTCTTCAACGCCGCTTTCCTCGCCGCGCTCGCAAGCGATGCACCGCTGGTTTCCTGCCTCATGGCGGGAACCGAGGTTGCCTCGCGCGCCATTTCCACCCTTCCCCGCAACTATGGCGGCCCGATACACCTGCAGGAGCCAGTGCGATGAGCGCACTCGAAATTCAGAACATCCGCAAGACCTATGGCGACGTCGAAACGCTGAAAGGCATCGACATCTCACTCGAAAGCGGCGAATTCCTGGTGCTGCTCGGTTCCTCCGGCTGCGGCAAATCCACCCTGCTGAACATCATTGCCGGCCTTGCCGAGGCGACGAGCGGCGATGTCAGGATCGGCGGCCGCTCGGTGCTCGGCGTGCATCCGAAGGACCGCGACATCGCCATGGTCTTTCAATCCTACGCGCTCTATCCCAACCTGACGGTGCACCGGAACATCGGTTTCGGCCTGGAAATGCGCAAGGTGCCGGCGCCGGAACGCGACAAGGCCGTGCGTGATGCTGCAAAGCTGCTGCAGATCGAAAACCTGCTCGACCGCAAGCCGAGCCAACTTTCCGGCGGCCAGCGCCAGCGCGTCGCGATCGGCCGCGCGCTGGTGCGCAAGCCTGAAGTATTCCTCTTCGACGAACCGCTCTCCAACCTCGACGCCAAGCTGCGCATGGAGATGCGCACCGAGATCAAGCGGCTGCATCAGATGCTGAAGACGACGGTCGTCTATGTCACCCATGACCAGATCGAGGCGATGACGCTGGCCAGCCGCATTGCCGTCATGCGCGACGGCCGCATCGAGCAGCTCGGCACACCCGAGGAGATCTACAACCATCCGGCAACGCTCTATGTCGCCACCTTCGTCGGCGCGCCGCCGATGAACCTGCTGAAGGCAACAGTGCGTGACGATCGCCTGGCGCTTTCAGGCTCCGATGCCAGCCTGCCCCTGCCCGCCCGTTTCCGCGAGACGGCCGGCAATGGCCGCGACCTCATCCTCGGCATCCGTCCCGAGGCGCTTCGCACAGGCGGCACCGGCCCGTCGATCGAGGCAAACCTGGAGGTCGCAGAGCTGACCGGCCCGGAACTCGTCGTTACCGTCCTTGCCGGAAATCAGCGCCTGATGGCCTGCCTGCCGCCGCGCACGCCGATCCGCGACAACGAAAAGCTCACCCTCTTTTTCGACGAAGAGGCAATGCATCTCTTCGATCCGGAAACCGGCCTCAGCTGCGGCCGTTAGCGACGGAACGACTATCCCCGTCCCCTGCTCAATTCGCCGCGTCGGTGGGCTTCCGCTGGTAGACGTGGATATAGTCGACGAGCAGGATGGAAGGATTCGGCGTTTCATCGATCGGCCAACCTGAGCCGAGTGCCAGGTTCACCAGCGGATAGAACGGCATATGGAACTCCTTCGGCGTATCGAAGCTCCAGATGAACTGGCGGTCGAGGTAGAAGCTCGTCTTGTCAGCTTGGATATCGACGCCGTAAGTGTGATATTCGCTGTTCAAAATTCCATCCTGGACGGTTTGCCAATGGCCACCGGTGGTGTTCTGGCCACCCTGGCTCTGACGCCAGATATGAAAGCCCATGCTGAATTCGTAGGGCGCGCGTCCATAATATTCCAAGACGTCGATCTCTGCGGTGTATTTCGACCGGTCGAGCCCGATGAGCCAGAAGGCCGGCCAGACGCCCTTGCCCGGCGGCAGCTTCATCCGTGCTTCGAAATAGCCGAACTGCTGCGAGAATCCTTGGCCTTTCGGGTTCACCGACGACAACAGGCCCGAACGCCAGGTTCCATCGGCCTCCTTGCGCGCTTCGATCTTCAGAATTCCCTGATCGGTGGTAAACGGAAAGCCGGGGGCCGGATCGGTGAAACGGGCGTCACCGAAATCGCCGTTCCAGGGCGTATGGGCGATCCAGCGAGAGCTTTTCTCTCCCCAGGCCGAAACGTCGAGGCTGTCGAAACTCTCCTCGAACGTCAGTTGGTAGGCATTGATATTGAGCGGCTCCTGGGCGACGCTCGGTTGGCCGGGTAACGCCCCCAGTCCGAGGATGATGAGCAAACCAAAAGCCTTAGAAGATACCTTGTAACGCATTCTGCTCCTCCGAAAACGCCAAACCAATCGTTGGACTGCACTTGTTTCGATCATGAAGTGAGAACCCCGCTTCGTCGCGGCATGAGCCTTTGGACGACGATGGTCTCGATGCCGTCGGGTCTACCGACAACCTGCCACACGAGCAGCGCGAAGGCCCAGAAGATCGCTACTGCCGCCCCGCCGTAAAGCGCCAGGCTGACGACAAGGTTGAGGCCGACAGGCATGGCGGAGAGCATCGGCTCGATCCACAGCAGGAAAGCGATCATCGGCAAGCTCGCGGCCAGAGGCCGTAAAAAGGCATACAACTGAGCGGCAAACGTCGCGCCGATCAGCCGACGCGTGATGATGAGCGATGCGGCATAGGCGACAAGCACCGCCACGATCCGCGCACCCAATGCTCCTGCTACCTGAAAATAGACAACGCCCAGGATGGTGACCGGAACCCTGACGGCGAACTCGGCAAACATCCGGAGAGCGAGATAGCGGGTTTTGTTCAGGACCATAGCCAATGGCGGCATCATGTTCGTGGGAAGACCGAGCAGACTGACGATGCACAGCCATTGTAGAATCGGCGCCGCGGATGCCCATTTCTCGCCGACGATAATGCGTACGGACGGCTCGGCAAGAAAAGCGAGCGCGAGGAGGATGGGCGCAGCAACGAAGGTGATCGCGTTCGTCGCCTTCAGATAGGCCGCGATCAGATTGCGACTGTCATCGACGGTCGAGAATGCCGCCATCAGCGGACGCAGTAATGGCCCAACGAAGGTCTGGTATGGAATACCGGCGATGTTGTCGGCGACGCTGAAGGCGCCGAACGTCGACAAGCCGGTAAAGCGCGGCAAAAGCAGCCGGTCCAGTTGCCAGTTGATCGAACTCAGTACCTGCGAGACGGTGTTCCAGCTGATCATGTCCTGAAAGTGCTTCCACTCAGAAAGGCTGAACCTCGGCCGCATCGGCGCAAAGACATAGGAGGTGATCGCCGCGGCGGTCGGGCCTGCAACCGCGCCGATCGCCAGTCCCCAATAGCTGCCGGTCGCGACCGCCACCCCGACACCGAATAGCAGTGTCGACCCCTTGGTGATGAGATCGAGTGCGAACTCGCGTTTGAAATCGAACCGCTGCATGAACAACACCATGCGCGGGCTGATCACACTGCGCATGGCAGGCGCGATGGAGAGCACGGCGACAAGAGAGAAAATCCGGGAATCGTCATAGATCAGCGCCATCGGCCAGGAGATGATCATCATCAGCGTGCTGATGGCCACGCCTCGAAGCAGGCTGAGGGTAAGGGCCGTGGCAAACATATCGTCCGAAGGCGACGGCTGACGCATCAGGGCCTGCGTCAGCGGCAGGTCCAAAATTGTCTCGACGATGACCAGCACCGAGGTCGCGATGGCGACCAGGCCGAAATCCGCGGGGCTCAAAAGCCTTGCCAGGACAAGGAGGCTGACGAAATCGAGCATCCGCGCCAGGAATTTTCCGCTGATGGTCCAGATGCTCGCCGTCGCCGTCCTCTGAGATACGCTTGACATGGTCTGTTTATTTATTCCTCGTCGAGGGTTTGAGAGACGGTTTCGGTCGCGGCGGCAACGCAGGCGGCTCCGCTTCTTCCCGTCAGCCCGGCCGTCTTCTGAAGACGTCGGCGGGTCGGTCGCCATGGGTGGATAGTTGTTGCTCGATCAGGCCGGACAGACGGTCGCGGAACACGGCGGAAGAGAATTTCAACGAGTGCGCGCGGATCGCATGCGGATCGATATCGTCCTCCACCTCTTCGAACGCCGCCATCGTTTCCAGCAGAGCTTCTGTGGTCTGCTCCGCGAAGCGAAAGCCGACCTGCGGCGAGGAAACGGTTTCCCTGGCGCCGCCGGCGTCGAACGCCAGGACCGGCCGCCCCGATGCCATGGCTTCCACCGGCAGGATGCCGAAATCTTCGGTACCCGGAAACAACAGGGCGCGGCATCGCGACAGGTGATCGCGCAGAACGTTGAAGGGCTGATGGCCGAGAAACTCGACGGTCGGTCCGGCAATCGACTTCAGATAAGCCAATTGTTCGCCCTCGCCGATCACCACCAGTTTTCGGCCGGCCTCGGTGCAGGCGCGAACGGCGATATCCGGCCGCTTGTAGGTGGTCAGCTGTCCCGCATAGAGATAGAACTCGCCTTTCCCCTTCCCCACCGCAAAATCATCGGTCGCAACGGGAGGATGGATGACGATGGATTCCCGGTCGTAGAAGCGGCGGATGCGGCTTGCGACATAATCGGAGTTGGCGACGAACAGATCGACCCGCGAGGACGTCGTCACATCCCAGGCGCGCAGCATGGGCGCGGTGATCGACATCAACGCGCGGCCCACCCAGGGAAGGCCATGGCGATAGACATGGAACTGATCCCAGATATAGCGCATCGGCGAATGGCAGTAGCAGACGTGGAGGGCGTCGGCGCGTGTGATGATGCCCTTGGCGGGTCCGGATTCGCTCGACAGCACGAGATCGTAATCCTGCAGGTCGAACTGCTCGAGCGCGAAGGGCATCAGCGGCAGCATCTTGGTATAATGACGCTGCGCGCCGGGGATCTTCTGCAGGAAGGACGTGCGGATGTTCCGCGTCTTCAGAAAATCGCTGATGCGATCCCGGTTGCAGACGAGGGTGAAGATGTCGGCCTGCGGAAACATGCGGCACAGTTCTTCGACGACCTTCTCGCCGCCGCGCATCGAAACGAGCCAGTAATGCACGATGGCAACCCGCAGCTGCTTGGTTTCGCTTGCGCTTCCGGCCTCCGCGACGCGTCTTTTCGCCATCACAGGCGCATCACCAAGAAATGCTCTCGCGTCAGGAAGAGAGGTTGTTGCTTTAAGGGTCAACTGAATACTCCTTGTATCGCCACACCGTCTGTCAGTTCGGGAACCACATTCGTTGAAATCAGGCTGTGATATTCGGCAAGAAGCGCGTCGCGCCATTCTTCGTGTGTCGAGGCGAGATCCGGCGACAGCCGGAAAGCCCGCTCGCTCATGGCGCGGACCTCATGCCTCGGCATCTGGCTAAATCGCGCCAAAGTCTCGGCAAAGGCGCTTTCGTCAGCCGTATCACAGGCAAGCGCCATGCCGGCTCTTTCCATTTCCTCGGCGAGAAAGGCGCTGCGCGACATGATGACCGGCAGACCGCTCCTGGCTGCTTCGATAGCGACGAGGCCGAACGGCTCGGGATAGCGCGAAGGCATCAACAGGGCACGCGCCTTGCGGATGGTCGGGCCAATCTCCGCATGCGACTGCCAGCCCAAGGCCCTGACGTGATTTCCTGACGCTGCGACCAACGGCATCAGCGGCCCGTCCCCGATCACGCAGAGCCTGACGCCGGCTCTGCGCGTGGCGGCCACAGCGTCTTCTATGCCCTTCTCCTCGTCCAGCCGCCCGATGAAGACGAACTCGTCGTTGGCCTCCGCCTCGATGCGTTTGATGGAGAGAGGAGCGACGGGATTGCGGATCGTCGTCAGCCGCTCCGGTCGATAGCCGGCGCCGACGAGAAAGCTCGCCATCTTCTCGTGCAGCAGAATTATCCGGCCGAAATCGGCCTGATCCTTCAGGCGCCGGAGGATATTGGAGCCGCGGGCGACCCGCCACAATTTATGCGAATAACTTCTCTTGTCGCAGGCCGTTGCAATGCAGCTTCCCCCGAGCGGACGTCGAAGGCAGATTTCCTGCGCCTGATAGTCGAAGAACGCGCCGTTGGGGCAGGCCGTGAAGAAATCGTGTGCGTGAACCACGCATCGCCTGGCGACCGGCATCAGCGCCCTGAAAATTGCCGGAGACAGGATCTGGTGCCAGCCATGCACATGATAGACGGTGTTGGCGGTGTCCTGTGCGGCAATCCAGTTGGCGACCATACGGACGGCGGCGCCATTGTGAATGCCGGTCACGAAAGCCTTGGCACGTTCGGCGCTGAGCAGGTCGCGGCTGTTCAGCCCGACCATCGAGACCCCAAGTGCGGCAAGCTCCGCATTGGCGGCGTCATCCCCGCAAATATAGGTTACAGGGATGCTGAGTCCCCGAAAAAGCTTGGCAGACAACACCGCAAGCGCTGTTGCACCGCCTCTGGCCACCGAGTAGTCGTCGATGATGACGACGCGATCGATTTTTGTGGTGCCGGGGCGGGGAAAGCGGCCGAAGCTAGCAGCGGATCGAGGGGCCTCGGGGAGCGATGAGCCCATCACTTCACCGAAACCGCGTTGGCACAGGCCTCCAGCGCCTTGCGGTTGAGAATGCGGATCTTGCCCTGCCCGCCGTCGATGATCTTGCTTTCCCGCAGGCGCCTCAGGCATTGATTGACCTTCTCGCGGGACGCCGGCAGCGTCGCCGCCAGGTCATTTTGCGAGATGACCAGCTCGTCCCCGCTGTTTGCCGCATCTTTTCCATATACGGCGGAGAGCCGCAGCAGCGTACTGGCCAGCCTCGACTGCAGGCTCGACGCCGCATTTGCAATGATGCGGAGTTCAAGCTCTGAAATACGCGCCAGCGCCCTGGAGAAGACCTTTTCGCGAAAGCTGGGGTCGCTGGCGTACATGTCGCGCAGCAGCCGGCCTTCGAAGAAATGCAGTTCGCAGTTGGAACCGGCTCGGTATTCGAGGCTCAAGGCCTGCCTGCGCAGAACCTCGAGCTCGCCGATAAGGCCCGATTTCGGAATGATCTCGACGATGAATTCCCTGCCGTCGGGTAGCATCGTGCTTGCGCTGACCACCCCCGACTGTACGCGCGCAAACGTATCGACGAGAACGCCGGCCCCGGCGATGACCTCGCCGCGCCGGAAACGTCGGACGCTCGATCGGCAGGAAAGAAATTCGTCGTCAATGACGATGCGACTGTTGAGATGAATGCCGCCGTTAGCCGGTACCGCCGCCTTGCCGATGCCGGCTCTGCGATCTGATGCGTGTGTCAACCCGTCCATGCGCACAACTCCCAGTACTCGAATAACCATAGGCAATGCTGCACTGCATCATTTATATTGTCTTAATATGAGAGTCAAATAACATCGGCAAGAGATAACGCAAAGATAAAGTCTACATTTGGTTGAGAAGCAAAAGATACATTATCAATTGCAATCAAAATTTCGGCGAAACCACAAAACCATCGTTCAATCAATGACACATGCTTATTAAACAGTCTTGGTGAATTAAAAATCAGCAACAACCGAAATGATCATATCAAAACTGTAAATGAATCTGCGCCTATTAATCACCATGAAGTAGGTTAGATTGTCATTAGATATGAAAATAAGGCTATTGGGTGTAGTTGGAATTCACTAATGCCGGTTAGTAGCATAAAGAATTTGTTAAGGATTATGACCTTGGTAACAGACAACCAGGGTGCGGCGCAGCAAACTTTCAACGGTTCTTAATCGGAATGTTTGGAGAGCACCGATGACATGGGAAGCACATAGTTTCGAGGCTTGGTCGCGTGTTGGGCGGCCGCCCGCGAAAGGCGGCGATCTCCATTCGTCCCGGCCCCGTGCAGCGGGCAGATCGTCGAAGCGCGCGATAGACCTTTTCATCGCCGTTATCGCCTTGATCCTGCTTTCCCCGCTTCTGTTGCTCGTCGCACTGATCGTGAAGATGAGCGACCGCGGCCCGGTCTTCTATTCCCATACGCGCATCGGGGTCGGCGGAGCGCCATTCGGATGCCTCAAATTTCGGACGATGAAGACCGACGCGAGTGCTCAGCTTGCCGAATTGCTGGAAAACAACCCGGCTGCGCGAAGCGAATGGGAAGCGACGCGCAAGCTGAAGGACGATCCGAGAATCACGGCCGTCGGCGAGATTCTGAGGCGGTCGAGCATCGACGAGCTTCCGCAACTGATCAATATCATGCGCGGCGAAATGAGCCTTGTCGGCCCCCGGCCGATCACCGCCGAGGAACTGCCGCGCTACGGCGAGCATATATGGGCCTACATGGCCGTCCGCCCGGGCCTGACCGGTCACTGGCAGACCAGCGGGCGCAATGATGTCAGCTACGAGTACCGGGTTTCCCTCGACGTCCAGTATCTCAACAACTGGTCGCTCGGCCGGGACTTCGTCATCATTGCCAAGACAATTCCCGCCCTGTTTTCGCAGCGTGGCTCGTACTGAGCCTTCAGGGGGAGGGCTGCCGATCATGCCTGAAATCGGAAGACACGCTACTCCCCCCGTCCCCTCCAAGCTGCCAGCACCCGGTCACCCGGTGCCTGGTGACTCCGTGATATCGCCATTTTGGAATAGGACGACATGACCTCGAGCACGATCTTCAGCGGTGTTTCTCCGATATCTCTGCCTCCCGCAGCCACTGGCGGGAATTCGCCGCTGACCTTGCGGGATATGCTGTTCTTTCTCAGAATGCGCTGGCTGTGGATTGTGACGACGACGATCGCCTTCCTCGCAATCGCAGGGAGCTACCTGCTGACCGTCGAGCCGACTTTCGTTGCCAACACGCAGCTTGTGATCTTCCCCCAGGTGAGCGGCTCCGAAGCCCAGAGGGCTTTCGCGGAAGACGCATTTATAGAGGGTCAACTGGAGATTGCCAAATCCAGCGATGTCGTCAGCGGAACGGTAAGAGTCCTTGGTCTCGACACCGATCCTGACTTTGTCGATCAGACGCCTTCGCTGCAGGACAGGGCAAAGAACTGGTTGATGGGAATCTCTTCAGAACCGGACGCATCTCAGGAAACGGCAGACGCAGCCACGAGTGAGAGACGACCGCAGACGGAAGAGGAGCGGACCCACGATCGGGCGATCGCCACGCTGCAGAGTATGATGGGAGTACGCCGGATCGGCAGTTCGACGATCATCGAGATATCGGCGGCAGCGTCCACCCCTCAGAAGGCAGTCGACATCGCCGACACGCTCGCCAGGCAGTATATCCAGAAGAATATCGCGATGAAGGCCAATGCTTCCCGGCAATATAGCGACTGGCTGGCAAAATTCGTAATCGAGCAGCAGCGGGGACTGGCCGAAGCTGCCAGCGCCCTGGCCAGCTTCACCAGCAATCCGCGCGATCAATTCAAGCTTGCGGAACTGCAGAGCGCGACGGACGCTCGCCGCACCCTCTATGAAAATACCTTGAACCAGCTGACCGAAGCCAAGCAGCGCATCACCTACCCGGTGTCCGATGCGACGATCGTCTCACGAGCCACGCTGCCTCTTTCGAAGGAGAGACCACGCAGCACGCTCATCATCGCCTTTGCGGCGGCGGTTGGTCTTGGCGCCGGCCTGGCACTTGCCATGATCAGGCATGCCGGCGATCGCCGGATCGTCCGCCCCCATCAGATCGCGGAAGCCGGTGGGCTGCCCTTCGTCACTTTGCTGTCGACATCGAGGAAGAGCCGGAATGGAGACCCCGCGCGTTTCCTCGCCGCCGACACCGGCAGTAGCGACACAGCCGCCTATCCTGTTATTCCGGGCATGGCGGAATTGAGCGCGACGGTCGTCGGTCTTCGGCGCAAACGCCGGGTCGTCATCGGTATAGTCGCCGTCAATCCCGGCAGTGGCGCATCGACCATAGCATGCGAACTTGCGGTGCTGTCGTCGATATCAGGGGCGCACACGCTGCTGATCGATGCGGCCGCGCAGAAATCCTCGCTCAGCAAATCGATCGCGCCCGATAGTTCCACAGGCCTCGTCGATGTTCTCGACAATGGTGAGCTGATTCAGACGGCGGCATTGCCGCTCACCCCGACGCTGAAATTCCTTCCCCTCGGCAAGGTCGAAGCGGTGACGCCGGCCATTCGCCTGAGTTCCCGCCGCACGCAGTTGAGCTTTGCCGACCTGAAAAAGGAATTCGACGCCATATTCGTCGATATCTCCTCATTCTCCGCGTCGCCGGATGCCAATGCGATCGCGTCGGAGCTGGACGGTGTCCTCGTGGTGACCTCGCACGGGCACACTTCGATCGACGATACCATGCGCGTCATCGACACGCTGCGGAATGTCGGCGCGGAGATCCTCGGGGCGATCATCAACCATGCGCCGAAGAGAATGCAGTCATGACCTCCCCCTCGGCAGAAGCAACCAGGCAGGACGGGTCGATCGGGCCGGCGCCTGTCCCTTGCGGACCTGAAGCCATGGCGGAGCGCGCAAGCCATCCACTGCGAATGGCCGTGGGGATCGCCTCGGCGGGCCGCCCCTCGATACTGCGGGAGACGGTCGACTATCTCACCGCTCTGCCGAACCAGGCGGAGCGGCTGATCGTCTGCGTGCCCGCGATCGACGATGCCGCCGGGCTCGCCGACCGCTGCGATGTGGAAGTCATCGTCGGCAGCCGCGGCCTGACCTCCCAGCGCAACCGGATCATCCAGGCTGCCGCTTTCGATATCGATGTTCTGATCTTCCTGGACGATGACTTCATTCCCGCCGCGACCTTCCTGCCCCGGATGGCGGCCGTCTTTGCGGCTAACCCCAACGTGGCGATCGCCACCGGCGAAGTCCTGGCCGACGGTGTCCTGGATGGTGGCCTCAGCATGTCAAAGGCCCTGCAGATCCTTGATACTGCGGGCGAAGCAACCGAGCGGGTGACGGAGGTCTACAACGCTTACGGATGCAACATGGCGGTTCGCCTTTCACCCGTTCTCGAGCACGCGCTGGCCTTTGACGAACAGCTGCCGCTCTATGGCTGGCTCGAGGATGTCGATTTCAGCCGGTCCATCGCCCGCTATGGCAGGTCCGTGCATGTCGAAGGCGCCCGCGGGGTGCATCTCGGTGTCAGATCCGGGCGCCAGCCCGGGCGAAGGCTCGGCTATTCGCAGGTTGCCAATCCCGTCTATCTGATCCGGAAGGGCACGATGTCGAGGGGTCGTGCCGTCGTCCAGATCGGCCGCAACATCCTGGCGAATACGCGGGGCCTCTTGTTCAATGACCGCTTGATCGACCGCTGGGGACGTCTGAACGGAAATTTTCTGGCGCTGTCCGATCTTGTTGTCGGCCGTACCTCTCCGTCCCGCATTCTCGAGTTCGGCAATCCTTCGCCGCGCGAGATGCCGTCGCCATCGATCGCAACGAAACGGAGATAGCAGACAATGCAGCACACATCCTTGTCCGATCGCCTCGTCTCCGTCGCCCTTGCATTGCTGGTATTCTCCTGCATGACCGGCTGGAGCGTCGCCCATGCGGAAAACTACACTCTTGTGCCGGAAGACCAGGTGAGACTGCGTGTCGTTGAATGGCGATCGTCGGATTCCCGATATGCCAGCTGGGAGGCGCTCGACGGGACCTATGCCGTCGACGATGCCGGCAATCTGTCGATCCCGATCGCCGGCCAGGTGCAGGCGATCGGGAAAACAACGCAGCAGGTCGCCGATGCGATCGCCGGCGCACTGTCCGAAAAGGCCGAACTGCCGGGAAAACCGTTCATCGCCCTGGAGATCGCCCAGCATGCGCCGATCTTCGTAACCGGAACCGTGCAGACCCCCGGGCGCTATGCTTTTGAGGCAGATATGACGGTCATGAAGGCCGTCAGCATTGCCGGCGGCTTCCTTCGGGATCGCGAGGAAAATACCGTCTTCGAGCGCGACCGGATCCAGGCTGCAGGCGCCTATCGAACGGCCATTCTCAACAGGCGCGATCTTCTGATGCGCCAGGCGCGGCTGCGTGCCGAAATTGCCGGCGAACAGAGTTTCGAGATCCCTGCCGAGCTCGTCGGAACGCCCGATGTGGACAAGCTGAAGGCGCAGGAATTGAACCTGATGCGGCTGCGCCGCGTCGATATCCAGAGCCAGATCGACGCGGCGAGCGACCTCGCGCGTCTCTACGGCCAGCAGGTCGAGTCGCTCGAAGCCAAGATCAATTCGCAGAAGCGGCAGATCGATCTTGCGCAGAAGGAACTGGATAATGTCAACAGTCTGGTGAGCAAGGGCCTGGTCAGCAATTCCCGTCAGGTCTCGGTCGACCGCTGGGCGGCGGATGCACAAGGTACGCTGATCGATCTCGAGGTCGCCCTGACCACGGCTCGCCAGGGGCTCAGCGAAGCCGATCGCTCGAAGATCAACATCGCCAACAGGCAGAACAGCGAAAACCAGGAACTGCTGAATCAGGTCAATCTCGCGATCGGCAGGGCGGCAATCGACATCCAGGTGGCCCAACTCCTCGGCGAACAGGCCGGATACAGCGCTCAACTCGCGCAGATGAACACCGACATGCCGGGTCTTGGCAGAGCACAGAAAAACTACCGGATCGTGCGTCGCAACGACGATGGGACTTATCGCAACATCGAGGCGGACGAGACGACCACCTTGCGGCCACATGATGTCGTCGAAATCGGCATCGACACCGACACCGACCTTCAGACGCCACCGCCTCCACTGCAACTGCAGTCCGCGCCGCAGCAGCAAAGCTCGGCAGTCCCGCTGTCTAATGTCGCCGGAGACAATCAGGCGGCTCCCGGCTGGATATCCCAGACGGGAGCGAATTAGGGGGCGGCTGTGATCATCGATGACAACAGGCGGCTTTCGCCTCAAGCATCGCGCCGAAAGCCGGATACCGGTTTTCGGCAAACCCGATGCCTTGGCCGTTCGTCCTCCGGATCGGGATCTGAAGCATGTCGATAGAACCGATCGGCTTCCTCATTCTGCTGCTTGGCCTGCTCACCATGGTCAACGGCGCGCGTTTTTCTATAGCGACCCTCTGCCTGTCGACGCTCTTGGGCGCCGCAGCGGCGCTCCAATTGCCGGCGCTCGGCAGCAGCAGCATCCAGCCGAGCCATCTTCTGGTGCTCTTTCTCGTTGCGGCCGCCCTGCTGCGCCCGGCTCAAACGCAGGCCATACTGACCAGCCTCGCCTATCCGGGCCCCGGCTTCTGGTTTGCCACCTACATCCTGTTTTCCGTGGCATCGTCTTTCTTCTTGCCCCGCATTTTTGCCGGCGCAACCCTCGTCTATTCCTCGGCACGAGACGCATCGGGCATGATGTCGACGGTAGCCGCGCCGCTGGCGCCGGGTTCGTCCAATCTCAGCCAGTCTGTCTATCTGCTCGGCGACCTCGCCTGCTTTGCCGTCGTTTCAGGGCTTGCAAGACTTGGATATGCCCGTTTCATCGCACAGCAGTTGATCGTGGCGTCAATCGTCTGTTTTGCCCTGGCGTTGATTGATATCGGAACCTTCCTGACCGGCCAGTCCTACCTGCTCGATGTCATCAGGAACGCAAATTATACGATGCATACGGCCGAGACGATCAGCGGCTTCAAGCGCATTGTCGGCCCCTTTCCCGAAGCAAGCATGTATGGCGCGGTCGCACTGGCCTATTTTTCCTTCACGCTCATGCTCTGGCTGGAGCGTGTTCAAAGCCGAATGGCGGGACTTGCAACGCTTTTCATCGGCCCGACGATCGTCCTCTGCACGTCGACGACCGCCTATATCGCGGGCATCTTCGTCGTCTGCATGTTCGTGCTGTTCTGCCTGAAACGGCTGATCGGGGGCCCGGCTACGACGCCGCATGTCACACTCCTGGTGATCACGCTGTTCTTGATCCCCTGCGCCATCGTCGCACTCAGCCTTGTCCCCGACGCGTGGGATTCCATCGCCGGCCTTGTGAACACCACCCTATCGGACAAGCTCCAATCGCAATCCGGCGAAGAGCGGACCGCCTGGAATACGCTGGCATTGATCGCATTCGTCGACACCGCTACCTTCGGCGCCGGGCTCGGCACGGTTCGAGCTTCGAGTTTTATCGCAGCCCTGCTCTCTAATGTCGGTTTGACCGGCACTCTGCTCTTCGCCACCTTCCTGTACAGCCTTGTGAGGGCGTCCGGCCGCCACATATCAGGCGATCGGAAAACGCACGCGATCGGAAACGCCGCAATTATGGCATCGATAGCTCAGGTCGCCTCGGCATCGATATCAGGAAGCGGTACCGATCTCGGCTTGCTGTTCAGCACCACGGCGGGCCTGGCGGCCGGTTGCCTGGCGACAACCAATATCTCGCCACGACAGGCGACCCGATCGCTTGCCAACCGGACCCCACTGGAGACATCGACATCTCAGATGAGAGCGCCGATGTTTTCAACGCGATGACGCCCGCCTTGCAGTTTCGCCATGGCGCGAGATGGTCTCGTCGAGCCATCGGCATGCCCGCGCCGGTTCGGAATCGGCCGGCCGCGCCGCATCTTTCAAACATTGCCGGTAATAGCAATTCGTCGGCCGAACGCGATCGCGCAAAACCGTCCCCAGAAGGCTATTCTGCGGATTCTATGTCAAAATCAGCTCTGCTGGCGCTCTCTGGTGGGCGCGACGTTATCTGCGACGGAATTGTTTTGCCGCTGCCTGGCACTACGCCGCACAAACCCCGAAACGAACACGCCTGCCAAGTAGCCAACTTCCATGAGTGCGAGGATGGCAATGGCAGAGAGGATGGCCGCGATCATGGAGGAGCCGTCGCTGAAAACCACGCTGCCGAAGCCGATTGCCACGAGGAAGGCGAAAATTGCGAAAGCCCAGGCACGGATGGAAGCTCCGGCAGCTATCGATATCACCGCTGCCACGACTGCGGTGATCAACATGACAATTCCCCTTCCCTCTGCTTTCCGACAAGGGTCCCGGTACCGACCGTCGTACCGCGAAACACGATGTCGAAACACAGCCTTTTTACAGGCAAGGCACTCTTCATGGCGAATATCTCAACAATGAAACACATAAAAACCGCCGGCGGCCAGACACCCGTTCAGCTCTGCGGCGCTGAGCACCGGCTATATATACCGAACAGGGCCTTCATATGACAGACCCGTCGGCTCAATTCTCAACCGTTCCCTCGACGGGCAAGTCAATGCCGATTCATTCGTATTGCGCACAATCGGAAGGGTGATGACATGAACAATCAGTGCGTCGTCTACGTCACGGATGTCGAGTATTCATTTCCGACCATTCTCTCCGCACTTCAGGCTCGCAAATTTGCAAGCCCCGCGACAGATGTCTGCGTCCTCATGTCGGAACATCTCGATAATTTCGACGAGCTGAAAGCCCTGCTGGCAACCAGCCGGGTCGACTTGATCGATGCGACCGACGCGCTGCGGGATTCGCTCGGCAAGCTCGACAGTTCGCATTTCCAGGGACGCATCAGCGTCAGCACCATGGCCAAGCTGGTCCTTTGCGAGATCCTGCCTGCCAACTATACCCAGATCATCTATCTCGATGGAGATACCCAGATCGTCAGCGATCTCAGTCGGCTCGAAAATGCCACTGTGCCCGAGGGCAGGTTTTTCGCGGCGCGCGATTACACCGCGATCCATGACTTCCTCGACACTGGAAAGAGCAACTACTATTTCAACGCAGGGGTGCTGAAATTCCACCGCAACGGTTGGATCGGGCAGGAGGCGCTTGAGCTTTTTGCTAAAAACCCCGAGGCCTGCGAGGGCAAACATGATCAAGGCGCATTGAATTATGTCTGCGGTTCATCGCTTATACTCGTATCGAACCGCTGGAACTTCCCCAAACAGTTCCTTCATCTGGTAAACATGTCCTCCCTGTCGATCGTCCATTACATGGCGCATCCGAAGCCGTGGCATGGCACCTTCTTTCCATGGACCGACAAGGAAAGCCAAGTCTACGTCGACCTGCGCAAAGCACATCCGATTTACAACGCGCTGTATCGCGGAATAAGCTTCGACCGTAAGATGCTGTATAAATACCGATCGATACGAGCGCGCATCGAACACGCAATCGAGAAAAACGGACCCCATCCGCGCGTCCAGAGCCTGCTGGTCGGCGGCGACTACGCCGTATGATGATGTGTTGTTGGTCAGACCTGAGGATTGTCCGCGTGACGGATGTCGGGATTGCCGGTCGAGCCGTGGATTGCAGGCGGATGCGCAAGTATTCATCCATTCACCCAGAATGGATAGTGTTCAGGACAGAATATGAGTTATAGGGCTTCCGCCGCCAGTATCTCGCATTACCTAAAAGCTCGCCTGCGCCGGACGCTCAAGGCTCGGCAGGTTCGCTACGACCTGCTGCGCGACGGGCTCAAGCAGGCGCGTCATGTCGTCATCTGCGTCATCCGCGACGAGGGACATCGGCTGGCATTCTTCCTGCAGTATTATCGCGATCTCGGCTTCGAGCACTTCATCTGCATCGACAACGGCTCGTCCGACGGTACGGCCGAGTTGCTGTCCAGCTTCGACGATGTGTCCCTTCTTTCGGCTCATGGCTCCTACAAGGCGGCGAGATTCGGAAACGACTGGATCAACGAAGTAATCAACCGCCACTGCCGGGAGAAATGGGTCCTCTATGTCGATGCGGACGAGTTTCTGGTCTATCCGCATTGCGACACACGACCGATCGATCAATTGACCACCTATATCGAATCCATGGGCGGCCACTCGCTCCGCTCGGTCATGATCGACATGTACAGCCCGCATCCCGTTCTCGAAAACATATGCGAACCCGGTCGCAACCCGCTCGAGGTCTGCAATCTCTTCGACCGATCCGGCTATGTCGCACATTTCGACAAACGCAACGGGACGATATGGATCAAGGGCGGCGTCCGCGGGCGCGTCTATTTCCACGACCGGCTCTGGGACGGCCCCGCGCTCAATAAGATACCACTCGTCTATATCAAGGGTGAACGTCTGTTTCTGAAATCATCGCACCAGGTCTGGCCGCTCTCCCTAAATCTGGGCGACATGCGCGGAGCGCTCGGCGTATCCGGCGCTCTTCTGCATTTCAAGTTCCTGTCGACCTTCGTGCACAAGGTTGCCGATGCGGCGCACCTGTCCCAACATACGGAAGAATATACCGTATACTCTTCGAGCAAGGACATGGATGACTTCGTCTGTGAGGATACGGGCACCTACAGAAGCTGGAAGGACCTGTCCGATCACGGGCTGATCCAGGGTGAAGGCTGGCAATACTGGAGACATGCTTGCGAGAGCGAAGTCTAGAGCAATTCCAGCAAAAGTGCGTAGCGGTTTTCCGTCCGGAATTGCGTGAAAACAAAGAGATAGAGCATTTCCATGATTCGGAGAAAAACGGAAATGCTCTAAAGCAGGCCACGCAAAATCCGCAGCGGTTTGCGACGATGTGCATGAAGGCAAACCGCCAAGCTGATCTTTCGGCCCTGCTTGCTCCGATTTATCAACGCCCACCGCATCAAACACAGAACCCGCCGGTGGCGGGTTCTGTCGAGGCTTTCTGCTGCTCCGTTTTTTGTTTATCGCGGCGGTGCCTCAAGCGAGAGACACTGCCCCCTCGGCATAAGCCTCAAGCGCCTTCCGATTGAGAATGCGGATTTTGCCCTGTGTCCCGTCAACCACCTTGCTCTCGCGCAAACGGCGCAGACATTGGTTGACCTTCTCACGCGACGCCGGCAGCGTCGCGGCCAGGTGGTGTTGGGAGATAATGAGCTCGTTGCCGCTATTCTGCGTATCGACGTTGTACAAGGCACAAAGACGCAGCAGCGTCCGGGCCAGCCTCTGCCTTAAACTCGACCCGGCGTTGGAAATAATCCGCAGTTCGAGTTCTGAAACACGCGCCAGTGCCTTCGACAGGATCTTCACCTGAAATTGCGGATCATTCGCACACCAGTCCCGCAGCAAACGGCCGTCGAAGTAATGCAGTTCGCAGTCCGCCGTGGCCCGATATTCCAGGCTGAGAGACTGTTTGCGCAACACCTCCAATTCGCCGATCAAGCCGCCTTTCGGAATGATTTCCACGATGAACTCGCGTCCATCGGCAAGCGGGGTGCTTGCACTCACCATTCCGCGCTGCACGCGGGCAAACATGTCGATGACGACACCGGCGCCGGCAATAACCTCACCGCGACGAAATTTTCGAACACTCGAGCGGCAAAACGGAAACTCGTGATCCAAATCCGGCCGGCCGCCGTAAACAATACCTACAGGACCGCAAGTAACCGTTTCGCTTATTCGCGCCGCGCCTCCTTCAATCCTGCTGTCTTTGATGCTAATCGCACCGTCCATACGCGCAACTCCAAGCAGACTAATTGATTTATTGTCGTCACCGACATTCGTAATGCGTTAAGTTAGAAAGTCAAATAATAATAATATAAAATTTACATTCTAAAACTATACATAATTCTGACGAATCCTCACATTTATATATCATAAAATCCATATTTAATTCTGTTAAAGGCACACTTCTGAAGCTGTTGGATAATTTTTATACAATTCGAAACAATTGTGCGCCGTTAGAATAGGCCAACAATATAATAATAATATTTTTACCTGGAATAAATATTTCCAACATCACAGATGTATATTTTTCTAAAAAAATACTTCTTCAACTATTCACAAGAAATTCTTCACATGATAAAGAATTTATCCACGGTTATGACTTCGGTCACAGACACCAAACTTGCACTCAAACAAGCTTTTGACTGTGATTTCTGGGATTCGCCTAACGGAGACGCGGATGGCGGGAAAAAATCATGGGCGCAACCCAACCGAACCTTGGCGGGATTTCGCCAGGGCGCGGCAGGAAAGGCGTCCATTCAATTCGTCACAATCCCATACGATCAGCAGACTTCTGAAACGCGCATTCGACATCATCATTGCGACAGGTCTCTTATTCCTTTTGTCACCGTTTCTTCTGTCCGTAGCAGCCATCATAACGCTAAGTGATTGGGGACCCATTTTCAATTCCCATCCGCGGATCGGTTATAAGGGAAAAGAGTTTGGCTGCCTCAAGTTTCGCACGACACGCGCCGACGCAACGGCCAAGGCACATGTCACTGTCGTCGGCGCTATCGTCAGACGATCGAGCCTCGACAAGCTCCCGCAATTGATCAACGTGTTGCTGGGTCAAATGAGCCTCGTCGGGCCCCACGCCATTACCAAGGAAGAGCTGCCGCGTTACGGCGAACATGCCTCTGCCTATATGGCCGTCCGTCCCGGCTTGATCGGCCACTGGCAGATCAACGGACGCAACGACGCCAGCCATCAGAACAGAGTTTCCCTCGACGTCGAGTATTTGTCCAAATGGACGCTCGCGCTGGATTTCGTGATCATCGCAAAAACACTCTCGGCCCTGCTTTCCCGGCACGCCTTACTGCCCAGGGTGGACTCCTAAGCAATTCCAGCAAAAGTGCTCAGCGGGTTTGCGTCCATAGCACAGCCGAGCTTCCTGCCGCATCGGTCATGTCACCATCCATGAGGACGCTTGCCGGTCGCATGGGAGCGGTCAGCGATGGAGGTCTTTTTCCGGCGCTTCTGAATATGCCCCCCCAACGAGAAAGCGAAGAGACCCGCCAGATAGCATATCTCCATCAATACAAGCACTTGGAGGCCGGAAGCGATTGCCTCCGTCAAGGAAGAACCTTTCAGCAGGATCACAACGCTCAAAGCCGCGACCAGCAGAAATGCAAAGAATGCGAAGGCCCAGGCGCGAATGGTCGCTCCGGCGGCGAAGGAGACGGCAATCACGATGAGCGTGCTCTTCAGCATTATTCTGCTCCTCTCTTCACCTTCTTCAAGCCACCGTCAGCCCCTCAATGACATGACAAAACCCAAAGTCGAAACGAAGTTCGATCAAAGTATTTTATCTATTACCGTTAAAATATTGCTAATAGCCGCCCAACAGATCGATTGAACAACGCTGGAGAATATTCAACTATTCATCCAGAAGGGCCGATCACTCCCCAAAAAACCAAGAAACCATCGGATACGACAGCTGGAAAAGTTGGGCATTTGGAGGATTAATACAGTCATAGATCTAGCCACGACGTTACCTTGTCCAACCGAAAAGATCAGTCTGAACATAGGCTTACGCATGAGCGGATATGCGCGCCAAATCCGGGCCGCGCTTATCGGTGTAGGTACGTCGATATGGCAGTGATCGTGCAGCAAGCCTGCTGCAAACCAGGCCCTTGCAAACGGCCCGGATTTTCGTCTGTGGCGCTCAGCCAGCATCAAAGAAACAGGGCTCGCGGTGATGGCGAGCCCTGTTGAGTTGTTTTCTGGATTGAGCCTGTTCCGGAATTGCCCGCCTCCAAGCCGGCATCCAGAACTCTATTTCGAGACCGCCCCGGCCAATTGTCGTTTCGTGCCGCGCTGGAGCCTGAGATTTTCAAGCCAGGTGACTTGTTTCCTCAATTTCAACGCCGGCTTTTCGATGAATCTCCACGAGAAAGCGGCAAAGCAGGTGGCAATAATGCTGCAGACGATGCCGTTCAGCCACCAGTTATGTGCCCAAGGCCCGAGCGCGACGAAGGCCTGCTGGATCGGGTAGCCGTAGAGGAAGACGCCATACGAATAGTCGGCCCCGCGCAGAACACCAAGCTTTCGGGGCGAGGTCAGACCGAGGAAAACCGTGACATATCCGATTGCCGGGATGGCAATGAAGTCTCCGAAAGAGGTGAACCAGTAGGCCCAGAGGATGACTGCCACTGAGGCGAGGAAAATCCGGATATCCCAGCGAACCCTGTCCTTGTAGAGATAGAAGGTCACCCCCACCAGAAATGCACAAATAAGCAGATTGCCCGATGCGGTCGTGGGCATGGTGGCCCAGTCGCTTTCATGCTTCCAATATCTTGCGATCCCAAAGGCTATGATCAAGGCCGGCGTTGCGATCAGGGCGATCACGCGCCGCCTGACCACGCCGAGCAGAAACAGGGCGGCGATCGCAGCATAACATTCAAGCTCGAAGGGCACCGTCCAGAGTTGCCCGTTCACCATCGCAGCATCAGGATTGTCCAGGAATACGCCGGGAAGATTGAAGTGAATGTGCCCGGTGACATTCAGCAGATAAGTAAAGAACTGAGGATCGGTGAAATAGTCACGCAGGTCATACTCCGTATAGATCGCTCCGAGTATAAAGGCAGCCAGCAACACCTCTACCGCAAGAGCAGGGTAGATCCGGATAAACCGATTCCCGAGAAAGGAGATCAATGTCTTCGATCGTTCAAGACTGCCAGCCACGAGGAACCCGCTCAGGACAAAGAACATGGGCAGCACTGACTTGATGACAGGACGGAAGGGTGACTCCCAAAGAAAGAGGTCATCGCCGTACGTGACGCGGGCCGTATGTATCCAAAGCACTGAAAAGGCTAACAGTAATCGCATATAATCGAATCCTGTCGGTCGCCCGTTCGCTAGATCAAGCTTTTCGCCGAGAAACATCTGTGCCCCTTTCAGAAGTATTGACTCGATTTGGAATGGCAAGCCGTTGCCGCAGGAGCGGCGGCGGCATCATTGCCGGATCGGGGCGGCGTGTCAGTGACCACAGCTACATCAAGTAAAAATTGAACGAGAGAGCACCGCTCTCCCGAAGATACGTATCCGACCGCCAATCCAATGGCCCCGCGCTTCCCGGGGCGCCATGCGACGGTCGGAGTTGGGATCCAGGCGATCGGGCAGCAGATTGGATGAGGAGACTATGAAATTTCTAGCCACCCTGTTCTGTATTGTTCTCGCCCTGATCGGATTGGGGCTGATAGGAGGCGGCGCCTGGCTGCTCAGCCTCGGCGGCTCGCCCTATTATGCGATCGTCGGGCTTGCCTATCTGGTTGCCGCGTTTCTGCTCTGGCGCCGCAAGACCTCAGGCGGCCTCATCGTCCTGCTTGTCGCCATCTTCAGTTTTCCCTGGGCGCTATGGGAATCGGGTCTCAATTTTTGGGCACTTTTTGCGCGCTTGATGTCTCCGATCGCGCTGGCGGGTTTTGCGCTTCTCTTTGCGCCATCGCTCTCGCCGACCGCCAACCGGAAGCTCTACCATGGCGGCGCCCTGGTCACGGCGATCCTGTTCGTTGCCGGTTTTAGCCTTGCTTTCACGCCGCATGGCGTCATCCGCCCTTCCGCCGACATCACCGCCTACAAGGCGACCAAGGGCGACAATTCTCCCTCCGATTGGACCTCCTATGGCCGCACCACGGCGGGAGATCGTTACTCGCCCTTCGATCAGATCAACCGCGGCAATGTCTCCAAACTCGATCTTGCCTGGACATACCGCACCGGAAAGAGCGATGGCGCCGATCAGAACACGCCTCTGCAGATCGGCGACACGGTCTACACCTGCACGCCGACGGATGTGATCGCAGCGCTCGATTCCGATACCGGCAAGCCGCGCTGGATCTTCGATCCCAAGGCGACGGCGCCTTACTGGCAGCGCTGCCGTGGTCTCGGTTACTATAAGATGCCGCAGGACGCGCAATCCGCCGACGGTCTTTGCAACGAGCGCCTGGTGCAGACAACGATTGATGCCCGTCTGCTGGAGATCGACAGCAAGACCGGCGCCCCCTGCAGGGGCTTCGGAGACAATGGCACCGTGCAGCTCTCCCAGGGCATGGGCGAAGTCAAGACAGGCTATTACTTCCAGACATCGGCGCCGCTGATTGCCCGCAATCTGATCGTCGTCGGGGGCTGGGTCACCGACAATCAGGAGGTCGGCGAACCCTCGGGCGTCATCCGCGCATTCAACGTGGTCACCGGCGAGCTCGAATGGGCATGGGATCTCGGCAATCCTGAGGTCACCAAACTCCCACCGGAGGGCCAGACCTATACGCGGGCCACACCCAATATGTGGACGACGGCCGCATTCGACGACAAGCTCGGTCTCATCTATGCGCCGCTCGGCAATACCACCCCGGATTATTACGGCGTCAATCGTCCGGCCTTCGCCGACCAATACAACGCGACATTGGTGGCGCTCGATGTGACGACCGGGCGGGAGAAATGGAAGTTTCAGACCGTGCATCACGACATCTGGGACTATGACCTGCCGGCTCAACCGGTCCTGATCGATCTGCCTGACGGCAATGGCGCCACCGTGCCCGCTCTCCTGCAGACCACCAAACGTGGGCAGCTTTTCCTGCTCAACCGTCAGACCGGCCTGCCCCTTGCCGAAGTCCAGGAGAAGCCGGTGCCGCAGCAAGGCGGCGCACCGGAAGAGAAACTGTCTCCGACGCAGCCCTATTCCGTCGGCATGCCGACCATTGGCGCGGAACGCGTGAGCGAGCAGACGGCTTGGGGCCTGACGATGTTCGATCAGCTGGCATGCCGCATCGCCTTCCGAAAGATGCGCTACGACGGCGATTTCACCCCGATCGGCACCCAATATGCGATCCAGCAGCCGGGAAATCTGGGTGGCCTCAATTGGGGAAGCGTATCGGTCGATCTGCCCAACAACCGCGTCTTCATGAACGATATCCGCGTACCGAGCCTCTTCGCGCTCATCCCGCGCGCGGAGTATGTCGATTTTGCCCTCACCACGACCGCGCACGGCCCCTCCGCCCCGCAGCGCGGTACGCCCTATGGCATGGCCACCGAAATGTGGACATCGAGGCTCCGCGTTCCCTGCACGCAGCCGCCCTTCGGCACCGTCACGGCGGTGGATCTGAGTACCCGCAAGATCGCCTGGCAGGTTCCGGCGGGGACCGCCGAGGAACTCGGGCCGTTCAAGATCAAAACCCGTTTGCCTATGCCGATGGGCTTGCCGAGCTATGCCGGCACTTCGGTGACCGCCGGCGGTGTCGTTTTCTTCGCCGGCTTCCAGGACTACTATATCCGCGCCTATGATGCCGAGAACGGTACCGAGCTTTGGAAATATCCCCTGCCGGTCGGCTCGAGTGCGACGCCCATGACCTATGTTTCGCCGAAAACAGGCCAACAATATGTCCTGATATCGGTCGGCGGTGCACCATATTCGAAAGACGCCGGCGACTACGTCCTTGCCTTCTCTCTGAAAAACGGAGACTAGCCGGGCCCTCTCAGCAAAGGCAAACGGGATTTGGCGACGCTACCGCTCACACTGTGTTATTTTGGTCCGACAAGGAACTGAGGCTACGAGCGTGACGCGAAAACTGGCGGCGATCCTGGTCGCGGATGTGGTCGGCTACAGCCGTCTCGCCGGTGCGGACGAGGATCGCATCCTGGCGCGGTTGAGAACTCTGCGCAGCGATCTGGTCGATCCGACCATCGCCGTGCACAATGGCCGTGTGGTCAAGCGTACCGGGGATGGAAGCCTCATCGAGTTTCGCAGCGTCGTGGACGCCGTGCGCTGCGCAATCGAAGTGCAGACTGCCATGGTCGAGCGCAATATCGGCGTGTCGCCCGAGCATCGCATCGAGTTCAGGGTCGGGATCCATCTGGGGGATGTGGTCGAGGAAAGCGATGGCGACTTGATGGGCGACGGCGTCAATATCGCCGCGCGGCTGGAGAGCATTGCCAAGCCCGGCGCCATCTGTCTTTCCGAGGATGCCTACCGCCAGGTGAAAGCGCGGCTTGATCTTGCCGTGACCGATCTCGGCCGGATCCAGCTGAAGAATATCGCTGAGCCGATGCAGGTCTATTCTCTCCAGGTCGGACCGCTGTCGAACACGGCACGACAAGCCCAGCCCGCAATGAAAATGCCTCCGGCTACGGCCGTTTCCGACAAGCCCTCCATCGCCGTATTGGCGTTCAACAACATGAGCGGCGACGCCGAGCAGGAATATTTCTCCGACGGCATCAGCGAGGACATCATTACCGACCTTTCGAAGCTCTCAGAATTGCACGTGATCGCCCGCAACTCATCCTTCGTCTACAAGAACGTCACAGCCTCCGTGCCTGAGATGGCCAAGGCGCTCGGCGTCCGCTATGTCCTGGAAGGCAGCGTGCGCAAGGCCGGCAACCGCGTGCGTGTCACTGCCCAATTGATCGACGCCAACAATGGCGGGCATATCTGGGCCAGCCGCTTCGATCGCGAACTCACGGATATTTTTGCGGTTCAGGATGAGCTCACCCAGGAGATCGTGGCGGCGCTGAAGCTGAATCTCACGCATGGCGACCAGGACCGGTTGGTCCAAGGGCGCGCAGTCGATATCGGTGCATACGAGCTCCTATTGCGCGGCCGCGAGCAGGCGTCAGCCCACACCCGAACCGGCAATCTAGCCGCCCGCAGCCTGGCGGCCGACGCCCTCGCTATCGATCCGGATTATGCGGCAGCCCAGGCCCTGATTTCCTTCACGCATGTGCTCGACTACATCAACGCGTGGAGCAACGATCCGGAGGCTTCGCTGCGGATCGGACTGGATCTCGCGCAGCAGGCAATGGAGATGGCCGAGGAACAGCCGAATGGCCACTTCGCGCTGGGCATGGCTTGCATGTGGAACCGGGAACTGGACCGGGCGCGCGCAGAAGTGTTGCAGGGCCTCACGCTTTCTCCCAACTCCGCCGACCTCCTGATGCTGATGGCCCATATCCAGATATTTTCCGGCGATCCCGCAGGCGCTCTCGAGACACTGAATGAATCGATGCGGCTCGACCCGCACCATCCGGAAGTTCTTTTCCAATTTCTCGCCGATGCGCACTTTTCTCTCGGCGAATATGAGCAGGCGATTGCCGCGATCGAGCAGCGGCTCCAGCAAAACGCCCAATCTGAAACGGCCTATGCCCTGCTCGCGTCATGTTACGGCCACCTCGGGCGGCCGGAAGAGAGCAGACAGGCCTGGGAAAAAGCGCTCCAGATCAATCCCAATTTCTCCGTCGAGCGCCGCCGCCGCGTCCTTCCATTCCGAAACCCCGAGGACTTTAGCCGCCGTGTTGAAGGCCTCCGCAAGGCGGGCCTGGTGGTCCCGGATACTCGCCAAAGCTGACAGGAACTGCGGCTCGGACCGACGTCCCGGCAACTCATTTCACGCAGTTGATTTCGCGAGGCATGTCGCCGGCGAGCGTGATGCCACTTTGGGCGACTGTCATGGCAACGGCTCGGCACCTGCTGTAAGATATCGGTCGGGGATCTGACACCCAGGAAGAGCTGGTATGGAGCGCCGTCTTGCAGCAGTCCTGATTGCAGATGTGGTCGGTTACAGCCGTCTGAGCGAAATCGACGAAGAGGGAACGCGTATCCGCTTCCACTCCGATCTCCACGAACTCTTCGAACCGAAGATCGCCACGCATCACGGCCGCCTGATCAAGACCATGGGCGACGGAATCCTGGTTGAGTTCCAAAGCGTGGTGGATGCCTTGCGCTGCGCCGTCAAGATCCAGCAACAAAAGGCAGAACGCAATGCAGCCCTGCGTCCCGAGCAGCGGATGCTTTTCCGCATCGGCGTCAATCTCGGCGATGTCATCGTCGAAGGAGAGGACATTCACGGAGACGGCGTCAACATAGCCGCACGGCTGGAGAGTCTTGCCCAGCCCGGCGGAATTTGCATATCCGGCACCGCATTCGATCACACGGTACACAAGGCTGATGTCGGCTTCTCCGCCCTCGGTGAGCAGCAACTGAAAAACATAGCCGATCCGGTTCGCGTCTATCGTGTCCTGTTAGATCCCGCTGAGGCAGGCAAGGTTGTCGCCTCCCCTCGGCCGCGCCGCCGTGCGATTATCCTGGCGACGCTAGCAGCGCTGCTGATCGCGACCGCTGCAATTGTCTTCGTATGGCAATGGCCGTTCGTGCCGCAACGTCCATCCGTCGCGGTGCTTCCTTTCGCGAATCTGAGCAAAGATCCCGGCCAGGATTATTTCACCGATGGCATGACCGACAGCCTGATTGCCGATCTGGCCATGCTTTCGGACCTTGACGTCATCGGTCATAATTCGGTGTTTGCCTACAAAGGCAAGCCCTTGGTCTTGGCCGACATCGAACGCGATCTCGGCGTGCGCTTTGTCGTCGAGGGCAGCGTGCAGCGGATAGGCGACCAAATCCGTGTCAATGCGCAACTGATCGATACCGCAAGCGGCGATCACCTGTGGGCCAACCGGTTTAACCGCGGCGCGGCGGATGTGATGGCTGTGCAAAACGAGCTCAGTCGGCAGATCGCCGGCGCGCTTGGCCTGAAGCTCACTCGATCCGAGGCGGAGCGGATTACCCGTCCGCCGACCGCCAATCTGGAAGCATACGACTACTACCTTCGTGCCGAGCAGGCGACGCGGACCGGCCGCCGTTCCCGGCTGCTGGAGGCACTGGCCCTCTTTGACAAAGCAGAAGCGCTCGACCCCGGTTTTGCAGAGGCCTTCGCGGCCGATGCGCGCGCGACAGCTTATGTCTGGCGAAGCGCCTACGACGATGTTCTCCAGAGCGCGCTGGCCCGAAAAAGGGTCTACGAGAAAGCAAGTCGCGCGCTGGCTCTCGACCCGGTTCTGTCATCGCCCTACGCCGTTCTTGCCGTCATGCAGGTCGTGGACCGCCGCTATGAGCAGGCTGTCACCTCGGCGCAGCAGGCAGTGTCGCTCGGGTCTACCGATGCCGAGGCGCATATGGCGTTGGCATATGTTCAATTGTTCTCCGGCAATCATGCCGAAGCCGGCGCGGCCGTCGAGACGGCGCTCAGGCACGATCCGAACCTCTCCGCCATCAACCGATACACGGCCGGCCTGGTCTTTTATTTGCAGCGCGACTACGCAAAGGCCATCGACAATTTCCAACGCGCGCGAGACGGTTCTCCGGGAAATGGCGATTTCGTTACCCCGCTCGCAATGGCCTATGCCCGTGCCGGTCGCCTCGATGACGCCCGTGCGACAGTCACCGAAGGACTTCGCTTTGTGGCAGGGCGCGATTCCCTGGCGGGCTGGCGTATCAGCAACGCCCACTTCCGCAACGAGCAGGATTTGGCCTTTATCCTCGATGCTCTGCGCGAGGCCGGTCTGCCGGAATGGCCGTTCGCTTTCAAGGGCGACGAGCAGGACCGGCTGCACGACGACGAAATCACAAGCGCCGTCATGGGCAAACTCCTGCGGGGCAAGACCGAGCCCTCAGGAAGCCCTGCACTCATGCAAATCGAACGCGATGGAAAGGCTGCATTCCGCTCGGCGACGCAGATGATCACCGAGACGGTTTTCGTCCAGGGCGACATGCTCTGCGAGCAGAGCGAAAATGCATTCGGACGAGCCGATTGCGGCCCGGTCTACAGATCTGCAAACTCGCCTGCTGAAACCAGCTATGCTTACGTGAACTCCACCAAGGTCTTCTATTTTTCGCCCGTCAAATAGCCGCACTCCACCCGCGGTCAGTGATACTGATCCCGTTCGAGATCGGCTGCGACCTTCGGCCAGTTGCTGTCGGCTTTCGGGACTGCTTCAGCCACATGCGCGGCAAACCCCTCCGCCGATCCCTTGTCGTAGATCAGGTAAAGCTTGCCGTCGATGATCTTGAACGCCTCTGGATCGACATTTACCGTGACCGACCCGAGAGCCACCTCGCCCGCGCAGTAACCGCCATACTGAGGCGCATATTTGATCGGCTCGCTGATGAACATTTCGCGGTGTTTGGCATTGGCGAAAAGCCAAGGCGTCCCCAGCCATTCGTGGGAGAATTCCTCGGAGCCTTTCACGGCTTTGCCTTCGGTGAAATAGGCGACAGGATCGTATCCCATGATTGCCACGCCGCCGAAGTACCCCGTATTGACCGAGTCGTCGGCAAAAGCCTGCGATCCACCGGCGGCTGCCAAAGCCAGAAGGAACACCGCCACAGAGCGACCAATTCCTCGCGCACCGCTTCTGGTCCCTGCACACATCTGCGCCTCCTATTCAATCGTGGATTTCAATGCACTTGGCGTAACCTTCTTCGCCGAGGCGGCTGGCCGGTGGGCACGACGCGCCGTGCCGTTTGAACAATCGCACGATGTCCATGTTGCCCTTCCAGACCGCACGCGTGATCGGCGTGTAGCCGTGAACCTCTGCATGACCGACGTCAGCCCCCTCAGCGAGAAGAAACGCGGCGAGAGCGACGTGGTTTTCCTCACCGGCGACCACCAGCGGCGTTACACCCGCTTTGTTGGCCGCATCGTCGAGCGTCGCCCCGTGGTGAAGCAGCAGCTTGCTGATCGGCAAGCTGCCGGAAAAGGCCGCGGCATGAAGCGGCGTAAAGCCGCCCGAATTCCGAGCCATGACGTCAGCACCTTTGCCGATGAGCAATTCGGCGATGGCGAGCTGGTCTCCGAGCGCGGCGTTGATGAGAGGCGTCGCCAGATCGCGTGCCCGGCTGTTGACATCCGTACCCGCAGCCAAAACCTGTTCGACGGCGGCGGTGTTTCCGGTTGCGACTGCATCGAACAAGGGGCTCCCCGCAGCGGCCATTGTCGCTGTGAAAATCAACCCCACCGATGCAAGCAACCCGCGCATGGTTCAGCCCCCGAAGGTAGCCTGAGAAAATAGCACAAGCCGCAGGTTTTGGGTAGGCACCAAGCACCGTAGGAGCTTGAACGGCTCTGCATCAGGTTGCCGGCAAGGCGTCAGCCGGGCAGGATGCACACCTCTATCGCGACCAACGTGCTATGATCTGGTCGGTATTTGCCAGCGCCTTGCGAACGGCGTTGCGCGCCATGTTCGGTCGCTGCAATCGGATGTTTTTTTCAATATTTTCATGAAGCTTCAGTGCATAGCGCAAATTGTCTTCCTCTCGCGTGACGTGGGCGAAGAGGTGGTTCAACGCCGATTCGATCAGTACGCCGAGCGGCACCAGCAGATCATTTCCGGAGGCGCGTAGGATCGCGATATGAAATCGCGCATCGGATTCCGTTCGCTGCTGAAGCGATGTCGCCTGATCCATGTCATGCAGGGCCTGACTGATCGCATTCATTTGCTCCTCGGTTCGCCGCTCCGCAGCCAGTGCCGTCGCTTCCGGCTCGATCATATGCCTGAGTTCCTGCACAGCCCTCAGAAAGGCTTCACGATCGGGAGACGCGGCATACCAGCCCAAGACATCTCGATCCAGTAGGTTCCAACGCTCCTTGGGTTCGACCCAGCTGCCGATTTTCGGGCGAGAAGAAAGCAGGCCCTTGGCCATCAACATCTTGATCGCTTCGCGCACCGCCGATCGGCTGACTTCAAAGACTTCAGACCATTTTGCCTCATTTGGCAGGATCGTGCCCGGCGGATAGTCGCCGCGTACGATTCGCAGCCCAATCTCTCCCGCCAAAGACACATGAACGCTCGCCCCCGTCATGCGGGGAGCATTTGGGCGCCTTGTGGCCGAACGGTCAACCGTCACCACTTCGACCGGAGCCGCCGGCTTTCCCGATTTCTTGTCAGGCATTTATTTCTACTGCCTCAGCATCTTTCGATTGTCTGCATGTACTCTCAAAACAATCGTAATAACGAGGAAGTCGCCTGCGATTGACGCCGCCAAAAAGCGCGGAATCCGGGGCGCGTCAAGCCCTGCGGGCCTTTCGATCCGTCTCTCGTGGGGCAGTCGGCGGCACCCTTGAACCGAGTGCCGCCAAACCGCGGACCTACTTTTGAATGCAGGTATCGACTGTATCCTTGGTGCACTCGTCGAGCCCGGTGAAGACCGGATCTTCGACCGGCTTGCCGGCAATCAGATCCATCATCACCGAAGGCGCCTTGTAGCCCATCTCGAACGGCCGCTGGCCGACGAGCGCCGTCACCAGGCCTTCCCTCGCAATGGCAACCTCGTCGCCGATCGTGTCAGCCGCACCAATGACGAAATCGTTGCTGGCGATCTTGTCGGCCATCGGTTTGAACAGGTCGCGATAGGGCTGCGGCGCGCCGAACAATGGCCAGCCACCCATAATGCCGAATGCGTCCAGGTCGGGATTGGCCGCGAGGATATCGGTCATTGCCTGAACACCCTGGGCACCATTGTCATTGGTGAACACCGGGCAGCCGGCGACCTCCGTCCACCCGCCCTCGCCCTTCAGCGCGGTCAAGCCCTTCTCGCCAGTGAGCGTGTCGCGCATACCTTGCGCCCGGCGTAGAATATTGTCTGCTCCCGGATTGCCTTCGATCGTGCAGATCTTGCCGCCCTTCGGCTTAGCCTTCTTGATGTACTCGCCGATGCGTGCGCCCATCAGATAGTTGTCCGTGCCGAGATAGGTCTTGCGCAACGCTGCATCCTCGGCGGCAAGATCGGCATCGAGCGTCATCACCGGAACCGTTGGATTGGCGGTTTTCAGGGTCTGGGCGATGAGCTTTGCATTGGACGGCGAAATTGCGATTGCAGCCGTGTCTGCCTTGCCCAACATATCCTGAACGATCTGCGCTTCGCCGGCCTCATCGGATGTCGATGCCGGACCGGTGTAGAAGCACTCGTATTCCGCAGTCGGGTTCTCCTTGTTCCATTTCTGGCAACCCTGGTTGATTGCTTCGAAGAACGGATTGTCGAGGCCCTTGACGACGATGACCAGTTGCTTCTTCGCCAGGGCCTGCCCGGCGGTCAGTGCTAGAACTGCGGCTGTCAGTAGTAATGCCTTCCTCATAGTTTCCTCCCTTGAAACAGACGGGCACGACATGCCCGCCATACGAAATCAACCCGGATACCAGACGATGCGAGGCTCCTCCTTCGAACGCTCGTATTGCCATGCCGAGTCGATAAGCATTTCGAGATCGTAGTCCGGCCGCCAGTCCAGCAGGTATTTCGCCTTGCTGTTGTCCATCCAATTGGAATGGAAGCGGCTTGGTATCTCGACAGAGCCGAGATTGCGCGTGCGCTGGAGGTAGGCGGCGACGTCCGCATAGTCGACAGGGCGATCCATGCAGATATTGAAGAGTTGCCGCTCCGCCCGCGGGTTGTCGATCGCTGCCAATATGGCCGATACGAGGTCATCGACATGCACGAAATTGCGTTTCAGCGGTCGTCCGTCAGCATCAAGGAGCAGTGGCACCGTCCCCAGAGCAGCGTAGCGCCGTGCCGCGTCTTCCGGAACCAGCGTCTTCCAGTCCGGGCCACCAAAGACATCGTCGCCAAAAGACAGCGAATATTTGAAATCGTCCTTTTCCATGATCCAGGGCGCCCGCAGACAACAGCCATTGAGGCCGTACTGAATGCCGAACTGCTCCAGCATCACCTCTTCCAGAACCTTGGAAAGCGCATAGCTTCCCGGATAAGCACGATGGGGAGTATTCTCGGTGATCGGGCCATTGTGGCGATAGTGGAAATGTCCCACGCCCGCATCACCCCCGATCAGGATGAACTGGCGTGCAGTGACGCTCGTGCGGAACTCTTCGAGCAGCCAAAACAGACCTTTGACCGTGACATCCATGATGTCTTCAGGCGTTTCCTTGCAGGTGGCGAGATGCACGACATGGGTAACGTCGTCGAGCGCCGCTGCCACGATGTCGCGATCGGCGATCGAGCCGCGGATGACTTCGACACGGTCGGTCTCATCGCACAGCCGATTATGGCAAAGCGCGCGAATACGGGCCTTGGAAAATCTCGGATCGTCAAGCAGCCCAGCAATGAAGCGCCGCCCGACCTTGCCCGTCGCACCGGTCACAAGGATCAGCATGCTCTCTCTCCCACCGATAGCTAATATTCACGCGCCGCTCTCGTCAAACGATATTTGTCTGACAAAACAGATTTTTGCGATAATAAGGCCAATACACCGGACAATAGTTGACGCTGCGGCAAGGTTTTGCGTAAATGTTTCTGATCGCTTTTCTGGGAGGACATTGGAAAAGCGAAGTCGCTGGAGCCTCGCGCCGAAGACACGCGACGGATAGCCTGCAAGTCTTGGGAGGCCAGAAGGCTGGTGGCGGTTCTTGAGCTCACCAATATTTCCAAACATTTCGGCGCCATCCAGGCTGTCAACGATATTTCGTTTTCGCTTGAAGCGGGGCAGGTTGTCGGCCTGATGGGCGACAACGGCGCCGGCAAGTCGACATTGGTGAAGATGATCGCCGGCAACTTTCGCCCGAGCCACGGAACCATGCGCCTCGACGGCGCCGATCTGGTGCTTCATCGGCCGAAGGAAGCACGCCAGCATGGCATCGAGATCGTTCACCAGGATCTGGCGCTCTGCAACAATCTGACGGCGGCAGCAAACGTGTTTCTCGGACGAGAATTGCGCCGCGGCATGGGGCCTTTTCGCATCCTCGACTACAAGAGCATGTACAAACGCTCCGGCGAGATATTTCGCGAGCTCAAATCCGAGACGCGGGCGCGCGATCTCGTCAAGCAAATGTCGGGTGGCCAGCGACAGGCGGTGGCGATCGCCCGAACGATGTTGTCGGAAGCGAAAATCGTGTTGATGGACGAGCCGACGGCAGCCATTTCCGTGCGCCAGGTGGCTGAGGTTTTGAACCTGATCCGCCAATTGCGTGACCGGGGCATTGTCGTTGTCCTGATCAGCCACCGCATGCCCGACGTCTTTTCGGTCGCCGACCGCGTGATCGTGATGCGGCGGGGCAGAAAAGTGGCCGACAAGCAGATTGCCGCAAGTTCGCCGGAGGAAGTGACGGGATTGATCACCGGCGCCATCGAACAGGTGTGATCGATGCTATCCGCTGCAATAGGAAAAAAGAAGGTCGACGATGGCGATTACACTTGACCAGACGATCGGACAGAAGCAACGGAGTTGGCTGGCATCGGTCTTCAGCGGCCAGACCTTCTGGGTGCTCATTGCAGTCATTCTCGCCTGCATTTTTCTGTCGATGGCGACGGACTCCTTTGCGACCGCGAAGAACATCTACAACATCACCCGCAACGTCACTTTCGTTGCAATTATCGCGCTTGGTATGACGCTGGTCATCATCACCGGCGGCATCGATTTGTCCGTCGGCTCCGTGCTTTGCCTGTGCAGCATGGTGCTGGCGGTCGTCATGCACGCGGGATACAGCATTGAAGTCGGCATCGCCGCCTCGATCGGTACAGCTCTTTTGGTCGGAGCTTTCAACGGCGTATTGATTGCCTATCTCGGCTTCCCACCTTTCGTCGTCACGCTCGGCATGTTGTCTATTGCACGCAGCCTTGCAATGGTCGCATCCAACAACACCGTCGTTTTCCAGTTCGGGCCTGATCACGACAAGCTGCTGGCGCTGGGTGGCGGCGCTTGGCTTTTCGGCATCGCCAATCCGGTGCTTTACATGGTCGTGCTGGCCCTCATCACCGGTTTCGTGCTGCGCTGGACCAAGTTCGGCCGCTATGTCTTTGCCATCGGCGGCAATGAGCACGCGGCGACACTGACGGGCGTTCCAGTGCCGAGGATCAAGGTTATCGTCTATATGATTTCCGCCCTGTCGGCAGGCGTTGCCGGCATCATTCAAACCGGCTGGCTCGGCGCCGTCACCACAAACATCGGCGCCGGAATGGAACTTCAAGTCATCGCGGCCGCGGTTATCGGCGGCGCCAATCTCGCCGGCGGTGTCGGCACCGCCTTCGGAGCCTTGGTCGGCGCCGCCCTCATCGAGATCATCCGCAACAGTCTCGGCTTGCTCGGCATCAACGCCTTCTGGCAGGGAAGCTTCATCGGCGGAGCAATCGTGCTCGCCGTCCTTTTCGACCGACTTCGCAACTTACGACAGGGCGAGTAGGCAAATTCGGTCTCCGCCCCGCTGGATATGACGCCTTAGAGCGCTTCAGCTTTTCACGGAAACGCAGAACCGCCCTAACTTTTTGTTTTTACACAATTCCCGGCAAAAGCGCCTCGCGCTTTGCCTGGAATTGCATCGAGTGATGCCGTGCATCGTCAATCATTGCTGCCTGTCGGTGGCCGCTATGTTCATTTTTTTCCCATCCGCCAGTGCCTCTTTCCGCCGGCGGCGCGGCAGGAGCGATTTGAGGTACCGCCACAGTGGCGAGATGGCGTAGCCTGCGACCGGAATTGTAATCAGGCCCGCGACAATACCGACGATGCCAGCTCCTGTAGCCTCGACGACCCAGCGCAGCACCGACGCCAGAACGGGAATGGCATGCGCGGTCGCCTCCCCGACATCATGGATGAGATGCGCAAGGCCGCCGAAACCATAGGTTTCGAGGCCGTGAACGATGATGCCGCCGCCGACCCAGATCATGGCCGCCGTTCCGATAATGCCGAGCACTTTCAGAAAATAGGGCATGCCGGTGACAAGCCCTTTTCCGATCGCGCGCAAGAAGGAACCCATCGGAGACGGCGTCTGTACACGCGCCAGCATCAGCCCCAGATCATCAGCCTTCACGATCAACGCCACGCCACCATAGACCATGACCGTTATACCCAGTCCGACGACCGCAAGGATGAAGGCCTGCGTGACTATGCTGCCTGACGGCAACGCACCGAGCGTAATCGCCATGATTTCGGCCGACAGGATGAAATCCGTCTTGATCGCACCCGCAACCTTCTCGTCTTCGAGCGATTGTGCATCGAGGCTCGTAGCCTCGAGTGCCGATTCATGGGTGTGCGCTGCATGCGGTAGCACGAGTGCGTAAACCTTTTCCACGCCCTCATAGCAGAGAAAAAGCCCGCCGATCATGAGCAGCGGTGTGATCGCCTGCGGTGCGACAAGGCTCAGGATAAGCGCCGCGGGAAGCAGGATCAGAAGCTTGTTCTTCAGCGAGCCGAGGGCGATCTTGCCGATGATCGGCAATTCGCGTGCTGCGGAAAATCCGGTGACGTAACGGGGTGTCACAGCCGCATCATCGATGACGACACCTGCCGCTTTCGTGCCGGCCTTGGCTGCCTGGCCGGCAATATCGTCAAGCGAGGCCGCAGCCACCTTGGCCAGTGCAGCGATATCATCAAAAAGGGCAATCAGGCCGACACTCATTCGAGCCTCCGTTGAGAAGACAGACTTAACACAGCGAAAAATGGAAAACCCGTCATCCAACGACTCGAAGCGAGACGTGGCATCCTCCACGCTGGGAAGATGCCACGCACAAATCGTGACGGCAACGGCCGTTATTCGGCCCGCATCGGGTTCGGCCCACTCTGATCCCGCGGAGGACGTGCCTTCCGGTCCCGGTGTCTGTTCCGGCAGTTCGACAACGCACCGGTTCGACGAAGGAGGACTTGCAGATACGCCAAAAGCCCGCACGAGGCGGGCTTTTTGTATCAGTGTGTATGGCGGTCTGTGTGGGATTTGGTTGCGGGGGCAGGATTTGAACCTGCGGCCTTCAGG